>CALOAJ010000001.1:0-382500 GCA_942491255.1 uncultured Flavobacteriaceae bacterium
AACTATCGTTTATTTTGATCTCAACACTATAGGAAGGTTTCTTTCCTCTCATCAAAACAATTGTTTTCATAAGAACCTTTGAAGTCGCAGGAACTCTTATATATCTAGGTCTTCCGGTGCTTTGTCGAAAATTGCTACCCTTTATAGTCAATAGAACATCTAGATCCTTCTCATTCTTATTTAGGGCATAAAAAGCGAGCCTATTAGGAAGATCCTCCGTTACAATATCAATGGAATATTTTTGTGCATTCGCCCAAAATCCTAGTAATAATATGTAAAAAAAAATTACATACTTTCTCATAGTTTTTTCTTTTACTATTCAAGATATAAAGAATTATACAAAGGGATTAATGATTTATAGAGAGTTGTACCCTAAAAAAGACTTAGTTCTCTAATTTTAAATGAGAGGGTAATTCAAATACCTCCAAACCAAAATATGTGACTGAGGAAAGCAGGTGATCAAAAATATCAGCCATGATAGATTCATAATTTTCCCAACGTTTATCTGCACTAAAAACATAAACCTCTATAGGAATACCTTGAGTCGTTGGTTGTAGTTGCCTGGTCATCAGAATCATTTCCTTATTTAAAGCCGAATGATTTTCCAGGTATAATTGAATATACTTTCTAAATACCCCAATATTAGATAAATTACGTCCATTGATAGCTAATGTTTTATCAATATTTTTTTGATCGTTATAAGTATCTATCTTTTTAGTCTGATTTTCTAAATAATCGGATAAAAGGCTGATTTTTTTTAAGTTCTCAATTTCTTCCTTTTTTAAAAATTTTATCGCAGTTTGTTTTATGAATAAAGATCTTTTAATTCGTCTACCACCCGAATCTGTCATTCCCCTCCAGTTCATAAAAGAATCAGATAATAAAGCGTAAGTAGGAACTGTTGTAATGGTCTTATCAAAATTTTGAATTTTTACAGTCGCCAATGTAATTTCAATAACATTCCCATCTGCACCATATTTCTCCATAGTTATCCAATCCCCAATACGAACCATATCATTCAAAGTAATCTGAATACTGGCAACAAACCCTAATATTGAATCCTTAAAAATCAGGAGAATTACAGCAGAGGCTGCTCCTAAAGCCGTAAAAAATGTCCATACGGTGGTTTCAGTAATGATGGCAAAAATGGAGATTATCCCTAAGCACCAACCAATTATCATTACCACTTGGATATAACTATCAATCGGTTTATCCATATATCGTGGCTTGGTCTTAAGATATTCTCGAATAGTTCTTAAACCATTTCTTAGAATTTTTATAAACAAAAGTACAACCAGTATTTTTCCAATTTTAAAGGCAAGACTACCCCAGCCATCTAAGTCTGCAAAAACAATAGGTAAGGCCTTAATAGCAATATATAAAGGAATAATATGGGCTAAATACTTATATAATTTATTGGATAAGGCCAAATCATCTAATTGAGTTACCGTTTTTTTAGCAATTTTGGATCCCAGGACATTAATAACTTTTTGTAGAATCCTATCTATGATGAAGACTAAGACAAGTAAAGCTATTAAAAGGCCTATTGCATTTAAATGTGTAGCCCAGAAATCTGACATCCCCAGCTCCTTTAAATAGTTAAATAGAATATGTGTTGGTTTCAAATTGACAAGATTTTAATGATGGGTAAAAATAAGGCCATTTTTCTTTTCTACTAGCCTTAATAGAAGCTTTTTAAGCTTTTATGTGCGATACTTGGATTATTATATTTAATGACTCTTTAACTAATTTTTCAATTGATTTAAATCACTATCCAAATAAAAAATTGATCTAATTAACCCTTTTATTTTTAGTAAATTAATAGCCTATTAGTAAAACAAACAATGAGTCTAAAAAATCAGAATATTCTAGTAACTGGGGCCTCTAAAGGAATTGGTTTGGCGATTGCAAAAAATCTTATAAATGAAAACGCCAATGTGGGTCTTCATTATAATACAGGCAAGGAAGTTGTGAATAATATGACAGCCATGCACGGCAATTGCAAGGGATTTCAGGCAGATTTGGGAAGTAAAGAACAGATAATACAACTTATGGAAGATAGCCTGAAGCATTATAAAAGACTGGATACCATAATATTAAATGCAGGGGTATTTATTCCTCATCCCATTGAAGCTAGCCTGGACGACTGGTATGAGGTATGGAAAAAAACCTTGGATATAAATCTTAATGCAATTGGACTCATTACCAAAATAGCCTTGGAACATTTTGAGAAACAAGGACAAGGACGACTCATTTACATGGGAAGTAGGGCTGCTTTTAGAGGTGAAACAGCATCTTATCTTGCATATGCAGCTTCTAAAGGAGGACTCACCTCCCTTGCCAGAACAGTTGCACGTTCTTTTGGAAAGAAAAACATCAAAGCCTTTGTTATTGCCCCTGGTTTTACAAAAACCGCAATGGCCGAAGAATTTATCAATACTTACGGTGCAGAAAAGCTTTTAAGTGAATTAGCATTAAATGAGCTAACTACCCCCGAAGATATAGCTCCTCTTATTAGCCTTCTTTGTTCTGGCAAATTAGATCATGCTACCGGAACAACAATCGACATAAACGGAGGTAGTTACATTCATTGACCTGCTACTGATCTATGTCATTGGAACTCTAGAAGTGACATCCTTTCTTTGCTTAAAATTATTGAGATGTTTTGGGTGATTTTTTTAGTGTTCTTATTATTGATTTTAGTTTATTTATTGTTAATCCCTATAGAGCTTGAATTTAACACCTATACTAATAACTATATCCTTAAAATAAAGGGATTAGTCCAGGTAGAATTAAAAACCCATCCTAAATATTTATTCTATTTTCTATGGAAAACACCTCTAGTACATGGGGCTATTTATCCTCTGAAGCATGATAAAGTTGGCAGAAAGAGTAAAGCTTTAGGTAAAAAAAAATCCAGATCATTTAAGATGCCAAAATTAGCTCTTATCAGAAGCTTAGTCAAAGAGATAAAAGTGAACGCATTATGGATTGAAATAGATACAGGAAGCTACGTTAAAAATGCTCAGCTCTCTTCCATAACCCCACTTTTACGATCTTGGGGCATACCGATAAATGTAAATTTTTTAGGACAAACAAACCTTATACTATCCATTTATAGCAGACCAATATATTTTTTAAAAGGATTTATTAATTATAAAAGATTGAATTATGGAATTACATTTTGAAGAATTCTTAGGAAAAATCACAGAGTTTATCAAAACGGAAGCAAACACTGAAACAGTTGTTGGAGAACAATTTCAATTAGGTGAATTTAAATGTGTTCCTGTGATCAAAGTAGGAATGGGCTTTGGTTCAGGAGGCGGAGAAGGAATGGAATCTAAAGCAAAAAAAGGACAGGGAATTGGAGCCGGAGCAGGAGTAGGTATTGAACCTATTGGATTTCTTGTCACTCACAAAGATCAGATTTCTTTCCTTGAAGCTGGTAAATCACATGGTTTAGCTGCCGCTTTTGAAAAAGTCCCTGAATTGATTGAAAAGTATGTAGACCTACAAAACAAAAAAGAAAAGGAACTAGTATAAGCAAATCAATTCATGATCTTTATCTTTTATTTTAGATAAAGAAGGTTATTATCAATTGAGCAGGAAGGTTTTAAATTTTTCTGCTCAATTTTTATAAAGTAAACCAATCCTCAATAATTTCAATCTCTGCGGGAACTTTCTCTTTGTGGATAAATTCATTTTTAACCGCATCGTATGAATAATCAGCCTCCCAGATTTTATGTTTAGCGGCTACTTCAGTAATAGCTTTGCAAATAAAATCAATCTCTTTTAGGGTCATAGTAGGATGAACCGATAAACGCACCCATCCGGGTCTTTCCAAAAGACAGCCTTCCAGGATTTTTTGTTCAATAGCTTTAGAGGTACTTACATCAACATTAAGCAAATAATGACCATATGTGCCGGCACATGAACAGCCGCCTCTTGTCTGAATTCCGAAACGATCATTTAATAATTTTACGATTAAATTATAATGGGCATTATCAATATAGAAAGAGAATACCCCTAGGCGATCTTGATGTTCCTCAGCCAAAATGTGAAGATTGGGAAGCGTTAGAAGTTTATCAAACAACCGTTGGATAAGGATATGCTCCTGCTCTTGTATTTGAGGCGTACCCATCTTCTCTTTTAATTGTATTGCCAATGCCGTTTTAATAGTTTGTAAAAAACCAGGGGTTCCGCCGTCTTCTCTTGTTTCTATATCATCAACAAAGTCATGGTCTCCCCAGGGATTGGTATAAGTAACCGTGCCTCCGCCAGGGTTGTCGGGAATCATGTTTTTATATAACTTTTTATTGAAAATCAGAACTCCTGAGGCGCCAGGTCCTCCAAGGAATTTATGTGGGGAGAAGAAGATTGCGTCCAAATAGGCTTCTGAATCCTTAGGGTGCATATCTATATCTACATATGGAGCAGAACAAGCAAAATCTACAAAACAAAGTCCTTTATACTTGTGTATCAATTTAGCCACTTCTTGATACTCAGTGATAATACCGGTTACATTGGAACATGCCGTGACTGAAGCAATTTTTATTGGAACATCTTCATATTCCTCCAATAACTTCTGAAAACTATCTAAGCATATAAGACCCTTTTCATTACTGGGGATTACGATTACTTTCGAAATTGTTTCTAACCATGAAGTTTGGTTGGAATGATGCTCCATATGGCTAATAAAAACTACAGGTTTGGTAGCCTCTGGCACCAGCGTATGTTCTTTTAAATTCTCTGAAAGTTTTAACCCTAAAATACGTTGAAACTTATTAATGGCACCTGTCATTCCGGTACCAACATTTATTAGCACGTCTTCTTCATGAGCATTAACATGTTTCTTTATTAGAGAACGGGCATTAATGTAAGCCAAGGTCATTGCAGAACCTGTAACGGATGTTTCTGTATGTGTATTAGCCACAAAAGGACCTATATCCTTAGATATTTTGTCCTCTATTGGTTTATAAAGTCGACCACTGGCTATCCAATCTGCATAAATTATTTTCTTTAAACCATAGGGTGAAACAAAGGTTTGGTCTATACCTACTATATTGCTTCGATAAGGTTTAAAGTAAACTTCTAGATCCTTTATCTCTTTTTCGCAAATCATGAACTTTCATTTTTTAAAGGCTCAAGCTATGCCTTCAATTTAAGTTTAAAGATATAAATTCCTTTTGGCATAAAATAAAAATAAAATTCTTTTGAATAGAAGTTCAAAGGACTTTTCCTTTTGCTGAGGAAACTGATTCCAAAATAGAATTTTTCTTATTTTTAGCCTTTAATTTTAAAAGTACCCCATGAAATTAGTTTTCATATTCCTTTTTTCGTTTATTTCATTTCAGATCTTTTCCCAAAAGAATATTTTAGATCATTCGGATTTTGAAGTTTGGAATACCATAGATAGTCCTTCTATATCTCCAAACGGACAATTTATAATGTATTCCCTCGAAAAAGGAGAAAAAGATCATCATCTAAAAATAAAAGATTCTAAAGCCAAGCCAATTTTTGAATACTTAAGAGCTTCTAAGGGTCAATTTACTTTTGATTCTCAATATGCTGTATTTAGTATAAAGGCCTGGCACGACAGTATTTTAGCCTTAAAGAGACAGAAAATTAAAAAAGAAGATCTACCAAAGGATAGTCTGGGAATATTGAATCTTACAACTAAGGAGGTCCGTAAATTTGGAAATATCAAATCTTATAAAATACCTGAAAAATGGTCGGGTTATCTTGCTTATCAGGTAGACGCTTCAAAGAATTTACAAAAACAGGACAGCAATTCAACTAGCCATAAAGAAAAGAAAAAAGTAAGCAAAAAAAATGGTTACCATTTATTGGTAATGGATATTGAAACAGCTCAAAAAGACACTTTTAAATTTGTAACGGATTATACCTTTGCCAAAAATGGTAAATTTTTAGCTTTTGCATCATCGGGATCAGAAAAGAACTCTAATAGTGATTTACACGTGCTCGATTTTGAAAAAGCCAAATTATGGAAGGTACATACCGCTCAAAAAGCGAAGTATGGTCCCCTTACTTTCAGCGAATCAGGGCAGGCTTTGGGCTTTGTGGTAGACGAAGATACTACAAAGGTGCAACAGCGGCCTAATTCCCTTTATTTATGGAAAAATGGCCAACCCATCGCTAAAAAGATGGTTGATATAAATGCAACTTCTCTAGCATATCATCCCTCTATATATTCAGATCTTATGTTTTCTGAAGATGAATCAAAACTATATTTTGGCTTTGCCAAGCCTCAAATTGAAAAAGACACTTTACTAACAGAAGAGGAGATCGTAAATGTTGAAGTTTGGACCTATAATGAGCCAAGGCTTTATACCGTGCAAGAGATGGCATTGAAAAAGGACAGCATTCAGTCCTTTAAAGCCGTTTTACATCTTCAAGAACCAAATCTAGTAAGACCGTTAGCTTCTTCTAAATATCCTAATGTAGAACTTGGAAATAAAGGAAATGCGTCTATGGCGCTTCTAAACACCTCAGAACCTTATGATTTGCAAAGTCAATGGACCAACCGGAAATTTAGAAATTATGCGCTTATTGATATCAATAATGGAATCACTAAAGAAATTTTTCAGGAGGTCTCAGGGAAAATAAACCTCAGTCCAAATGGTTCTTATGTTTATGGATTTGATGAAAGTGAGCTAGCATGGTTTGCTTATAATATCGAAACTGATAATAAAATATACCTGACACAAGAAAAACCATTTTTTGATGAATTACACGATTCTCCCAGTCCGCCCGATGAATATGGCTTGGCTGGTTGGTTAAAAGACGATAAGGCGATTATTATTTATGATCGATATGATCTTTGGAAATTTAATCCAGACACAGGGGTATCAGAAAGATTAACGAATGGGCGTGAAGAAAAAACAGTGTATAGATATCTGGCATTGGACAAGGAAAAAGAATATTTAGATCCAACTGAAAATTGGTTATTGAGTATCTTCAAAGAAGATGACAAAAGTGGTGGGTACGCCAACTATAATCCAAGTAAAAAGAAATCAGAAGTACTCCTAGCGGGTAACTTTAGATATAGAAAACCCTTAAAAGCGCTTTTGGATGATAATCTAATCTATACCCGCGAGTCTTTTAAGGAATTTCCCGACCTGCATTTAAGTACCCCTAACTTCAAAAAGTCAATAAAAATTTCTAATGCAAATCCTCAACAAAATGAATATAATTGGGGTACAATTGAATTAGTAAATTGGACTTCACTAGATGGTTTAGAACTTACCGGTTTATTAGTTAAACCAGAGAACTTTAACCCGAACAAGAAGTATCCAATGATTGTTAATTTTTATGAGAAAAGTTCAGATAGGCTTAACTACCACAGAGCCCCAAATCCTGGTCGTTCTACAATAAATTACAGTTTTTATGCCAGTAGAGGATATTTAATTTTTAATCCGGATATATACTATCGAACCGGCTACCCAGGAGAGAGTGCCTATAACTGTGTTATTCCTGGTGTAACTTCTCTTATAGAAAAGGGATTTGTAGATAAAGATCATATTGGTGTTCAAGGTCATAGTTGGGGTGGATATCAAATAGCACATCTGGTTACCAAAACGGATATCTTCAAGGCTGCAGAAGCTGGTGCCCCTGTACCAAATATGATCAGTGCTTATGGAGGAATCCGATGGTGGACAGGCTTAAGTAGACAATTCCAATACGAACATACACAAAGCAGGATAGGAGGGACCCCATGGGAATATCCCATGCGGTATATAGAAAATTCTCCGATTTTCAATATCGACAAGATTAATACTCCCTTATTAATAATGCATAATGATGCCGATGGACATGTACCCTGGTATCAGGGAATCGAATTTTTTGTTAGTCTGAGACGCTTGGGGAAACCTTCCTGGTTCATAAATTATAATGATGAACCCCATTGGCCTTTAAAACTTCAGAACCGCAAAGATTTTAATATTAGATTGGCTCAGTTCTTTGACCACTATTTAAAAGGCTCTCCAAAACCTTCATGGATGGTTAGAGGAGTACCGGCAATAGAGAAAGGAATTAAGCAGGGTTATGATCTTATTGAAATAGATGATAAAAAATAAGAACAAGAGAGAAGCTAAGCAAGAATACTTTCATGACCAGAATCTTTTACGAACAAACAAGAACCTTTTACTTTTGTCCTTATCTCCTGTACAAATTCAAAGTCCAATTTATCGTCCATCCCAAAAATATTAAGATCTGCCGAAGGGGCTTCCAAAATAACTTGTTTGAAAGAGCCTACTTTAACTTCGATAAGGGTATCAGGTAAACGCGCAAGGTTGATCAGAGAATTAAGAAATTCTATAGCCTTTTTTCTTTCCCCTTCATCACTTAAAACCATTATTAAACGAATATTGGCCTTCCAATTTTTCTTTAATTTATAGGCAATTAGCGTTGATAGATCCAAATTGCCAAAATCCCAACCCAGCGTCCAGTTATGTTTTCTATCACTTACCCAAACATTAATCATATTGCGTTCACCCAAGAGAGCAGTGGGATGAGAAGCATAGAGCAATGCCCCAATCTCTAATCGTATGCACTCCCTAATAACCGGTCTTATTTCAGTTTCATAATCATCGTGGTCTTGTAAATTTAAAAACACAATGTTTGGCCTAAAAAATGCTCCTCTCAAGGCCTGATTGCTATAATTAACTCCTAAGGAAAAATTATCTGTATTGATAACGGTCCACGATGAAAATACCCCTTTTAGTCTGAAGGCTTCGGACATAGAAGCTAATTGTTCACTTAAAAGCGTTTCACTACCTAGGGGTTCAATCCCCAAAAGTTTAATAGAGCCTTTCGGTTTCGCTATATTTTTTAAAAACTGGAAATTTCCCTTTGCTCCCGTGAGATCTCTAATGGGCACCATGAGGTTAGGCTTCCATGCGCGTTGCTGCATACTTTTCATTCCCCAGGTATGTTTTGCGGCCCATTCTGCGAAAGAAACAAACAAACCCGATCTAACATCCTCAAAGGGCGTTTCAATATGCTGACGTGAAAGGAACCAATATACTATAAAAACAATGCTAATTGTTAAAAGACTTATAGTGGGGTTAATAATAAACATAGCAAAAACAGAAGAAGAAAGTCCTACCCAGGGGATCCATTTTTTTACTTTAAAAACAGGTCGATAACTTATTAAACCCAGGTTTTGTTCAATGATCACTACAATATTGATCATGGCATAGGTGATAAGAAAAAATAAAGTTACCAGTGGGGCTACCGCATTTAAATCCCTTAGAAGCATGGTGACAAAAATCATGATCCCAGTAACGATCATTGCATTCCTCGGTTGCCCATTTGCACTCTCACCTTCTATAAAATTACTATATGGCAGCACTCTATGCTGCCCCATGGCAAATAATATCCTAGATGATCCTACTAAAGAAGCTAGGGCAGAGGAAAAAGTGGCCCCTAAAATACCTGCAATTATTAGAGGGCCATAATAAGCCTTTTCGATTATGATATTATAATTAGATATTAATTCAACTTCTGAAGCAGAACGTGCCAACCAAAAAGCCAAAACCATATAAATAATAAAACTAATTCCAATGGCCCAAAGTGTGCCCAGAGGAATGTTCCTTTTTGGATTTTTTAGTTCTCCCGACATATTGGCCCCGGCCATAATACCAGTAGAAGCAGGAAAAAAAACAGCGAATACAATCCAAAAATCAGAGCCACTAAAATTGTTCTCAGGGGAACCTTCAAAATTACCCCATTTGACCGCCTCTTCTGTTGGAATAGTCATGGAACCATTGTAAGCCGCTATAACAATGGATATTAAAGATAAAATGATAATCCCCATAATAAGGAATTGTGTTTTTATGGCAAGATCAGCACTTATATAGGCTATTGTAATCAATACACTAAAAACCAGAATATCTATTAAAAATGGATCATGAGAAGGAAATATAAACAACCAGCCCTCTCTAAAACCAAAAATATACATGGTCACTGCTAAACCTTGGGAAACAAATCGAGGGATCCCTAAACTGCCTCCCACTTCCAAACCAAGCGATTGAGAGATGATAGCATAGGCACCTCCGGCGCCAATTCTAATATTTGTGGTTATGGCCGACATTGAAAGGGCGGTAGTAAGGGTAATCATAAAAGAAATAATTACAATCAACCAAGTGCCTAAGAGTCCGGCATTACCAACTACCCAACCCATCCGCAAATACATGATAACTCCTAAAATGGTAAGGATTGTAGGTGTAAATACTCCTGCAAAAGTTCCAAACTTTTTTCCGGATGTTTTCTCGATACTCATTAGTTCAATTAGCTAAGTCAGAGCAAAAGATAAGCATAAAGTTGATTATATAGCCCAATCAAAACCTATATTACGATATAAAAATATACTAGAAATAAATACTCGATACGCGTTCGCACAGAAATATTGTATGTTCGGACAATTTTAAGGTATACTCGTCCCACAAAAGTTGTTATAAAAATAAGAAATGGTTTCTTTGAAACCATTAACTTAATAAAACACTAACATGAAAAAAATTATGATTTCTATGCTACTATTAGTGGTAGCAATAGGTTATTCTCAGAAAAAAAACAACGGGAAAGTTTTTGACGAACACCCCGCTATTACGGTGGTAAATGAAATGTTTGCGGCCTTTATTGCTGGTGATGCTGATAAGGTTGCTAGCTATTTATCGGAAGATTTTAAGGCATACAATGGATCTAACGGAAGGGCTGATAGCGGCGTAACTTCTAAAGAAGAAATGATAGAAGATGTTGCTTTTTGGCAGGAAGAGACTATGTATTTATCCTTAGAGCCAACAGGGCAAGCATATCCTGATGCTATTGAATATAAAGATGGGCAGGTTTGGGTACAAACTTGGAATACTGTAAAAGGTATGCATAAAAACACGGGCGTTAAATTAGATATGCCTTTCCACAGATTAATTGCTATGGATGAGGATAATAAAATAAAGACCATGATTAACTATTATGACGAGCGAGTTTATAGCGAAATTGGCAACAGTCTTGCCGACAGAAAAAATGGGACATTATATAATCACCATGAAAATATCAATACGGTAAGAAAAGTTATTAGCGCCTTTGAGAATAAGGATTTTGACACAGCTTACAGTTATTTCGCAGACGATGCACGGTTTATGACCTTGGAAACAGCCAATGAGAGCATGACACTAGATCAGATAAAAGAGAGAAATAAGGGAATTTGGGAGACTTATGATGTCACTTTTGATGTGCAAGGCTATCCGGATTATTTGGAATACGACATTAGAGACGGAAGAGTAGTGCAATCCTGGTGGACCGCCAGATTGACCCGAAAATCAGACGGTGAAAAATTCAATTTACCTATTCTATACCTGCATGATTTTGATAAAGATGGAAAAATTATAAGATCTAGCGCTTATTACAGCACAAAGATCCTGGATTCCAAGTAAATATTATAGTAAATACCAACTTCCAACCATAAAAGAGCGCCAAATTGGTGCTCTTTTTTTTTGACCAAAAAAGTGTTGTTAAACGACAAAGTACAATTTAATAAGCTGATATAAAGTGTTTTAAAAAATATATCAACCAATATTACCACTCTGCATTATATCGAAAAATGTCAGAAAAGTCTTTAACTTTCATTAATAATACAGAAATTTGTAGGGTGAAGAAGATTTTCTTCCAAAACCAACATATGAATTCATAGTGGTTCCCCCATAAATGCTATGACCAATAGTTTTGATTACGATAAAAAAATAATCAATACTATTAAGTATAAAATGGCGGGATTCAAAGTTTAGTTTTTGATTTGGTTCCTATGCCATAAGGAACGTGGTGTTAAACCCAGAAAGCAGGATAATCTTATCCTGCTTTTTTTATGTGCATATTTGAGAGTGATTTAGTTACCTTTAATTTTTACAGTATTCTGTTTTTAAAACTTTTATAATGAAAGCAGTAATTTATAATGAATATCAAGGTCCATTAACAATTGAAAGGGTAAAGGATCCTCAACCTGGTCCGGAAGCTGTGGTTATTGAAGTTAAGGCTACAGGCTTATGCCTTAGTGATTGGCATGGATGGATGGGTCATGATACCGATATAGTACTGCCTCACGTTCCAGGTCATGAACTGGCAGGTACTATTGTTTCTAAAGGAGAATTAGTTAACAAATGGAAAATAGGAGATAGGGTTACTGTTCCTTTTGTTGGGGGTTGTGGAAAATGTGACTATTGTTATTCCGGAAATCAACAAGTCTGCGATAATCAATTTCAACCAGGCTTTACTGCCTGGGGTTCCTTTGCCGAATTTGTCCGAATAGATTATGCCGATATTAATCTAGTGGCATTGCCCGATTATATGAGTTTTGAAGAAGCTGCCTCCTTAGGTTGCCGATTTATTACAGCCTATAGAGGAGTGAGGCATCAGGGTCAGCTTAAAAAAGGACAATTTATTGCTATTCACGGCTGTGGAGGGGTAGGATTGTCTGCTATACAAATTGCAAAAGGAATAGGTGCTAAAATAATTGCCTTAGATATTACAGATGCCAAATGTGAGATGGCTAAGGAACTTGGAGCAGATTACGCTATTAATACTATGAAAACAAATACGGTTGAGGCCATTAAGGACTACAGCAAGGGAGGTGTTGATGTTTCATTAGATGCTTTAGGAAGTGCCACCACTTGTCTAAATTCCATTAACTGTCTCAGAAAAAGAGGAAAACATATACAAATTGGTCTTATGACCGGAGAAGAAGCCCATCCGGCCATCCCTATGTCGACAGTAATAGCGAATGAATTAGAAATACTGGGGAGTCACGGGATGCAGGCACACGCCTATACAGAGATGTTCCAATTTATCAAAGAAAAGGAAATCAATTTATCTAGCTTGATTACCGAGACCATTGCTCTTGAGGAGGTTCCGTTTAGGCTACCCTTACTATTCAAAGAACCTTCGCTAGGGATATCCGTTATTAATTCTTTCTAACACCCTATTAAAGGTATAGATAAGATATTTTAACTTATTTAAAATCAGTCCAATACTTTTTAATTTTCTTTCGTAAGAAAGCAACACTTCTTTGGAGTTGATCCATGCCATCAACACCGTCTTCTATACTTATCCAACCATCAAAACCTTCTTTTTTTAGAATGGAAAAAATAGCATCATAATCATTAAGTCCTTTCCCAATCTCCCCATGACTAAGCCTTTTGGCATAGCCCAGAATCCCAGATTCTTCTTTTCGAAGATCTTCTATTGTTCCTTCTAAAAGATATCTATCACTTGCATGCATGGTTACAACACGTTTAGAAACCAGTTCTAAAAGTTCAATCGGATCTTCTGCGGCTAAGAAAGTATTACTGGGATCATAATTAACCCCAAAGTTAGGGTGCTTAATTTGATTTACCAGTTTAGAGAAAACAGCCATTTTCTGAGCAAATTCCGGATACTCCCAAAAATCATCTTTGTAATGGTTTTCAATAATTAAAGTAATTCCCCTTTTCTCTGCATAAGGCAAACAAGCTTCAATGCAGTTTTTGGCGTACTCAATCCCTTCATCTATTGTAATCCCCGGTCTCTTCTGACCCGATAATACCCGACAATAGGAGGCTCCAAGCTCGGCAGCCATATGAATCCAGTGCTTCTGTTTCTGAACCTGATCTTTTCTAAAAAGAGCGTCAGCATGCGTAAAATCTGGAGAACAACATAGCATTGGAATGGTCTTTCCAGTGTCTTCCGTTTGTTTTCGCAAGCTTTGCCAATTGGACTCGTCTTCCATTTCCAGAAAACCAGCATACCATTCTAGGCCCGAAACTTCTAGAGGAGCGGCTAAATCGATCCATTGACTAAGACGCATAGAACCATCTTTACACAGTGATTGCATAAAAGCTTTTGGGAAAACAGCAAGTTTGGGCATAGTGGTAATATAAAGTTTAGTTTTATTCCTAACTGTTCTTATTGAAGTTTTTAGGAACATTCCTGCCAATCATAGGAAACTGTTCTAATTCTAAAACTTGTCCGCTTATTGGACCGCACTCATCAGAAAGTAAGTATACGGCTCCTGCTGCTATTTCTTCAGGCTTAATTATACGCTTAGAGGGAGCAAACATTTCGGGTAGTTTGGTATACCAATCATCTGGCATGCCCTGTTGTTGTTGATTAATTTTTTCATTTTCTGTTAAAACCCACCCCGGATTAATCTGATTAACTCGTACCCCATAATCTCGAAAAAGACTGTCTCCTAAATTTCTGCTAAGGGTCATCAGCGCCCCTTTGGAAATACTATACGCCAGTAAATTAGGTTCTCCACTCCAAGAGTTAATAGAACCAATATTTAAAATACAGCCCTTACTAACTTTTAAATAGGGTAGTGCGGCCTGAATAATAGCAAAGGGTGCTATAGTATTAATGGCCAACATCTTCCGCATAAAATCCAAAGTAGTATTTTCTATATTTGAAGATACAATCATCGCGGCATTGTTTACCACGCAATGTAATTCTCCAAACTTTTTTAGGGTGGCTTGTATTAGAAGCTCCGGATTATTTTCCTTGGTAATATCGGCGGTAATATGGTGTAATCTATCTTCTCCAAATTCATTGATTAACTGCAAGCCTTTTTCTTCTCTTAAGCCATTAATACAAACTTTTGCCCCTTCATTTAAACATTTAAGGGCAATGGCCTTGCCTATTCCGGTATAACCACCCGTAACTAAAACAACTTTATCCTTTAAACGCATGCTTTTCTATTATTTAGGTTTTAATACACTTTTTACTACTTCTCCAGAATGCATTGCCTCAAAAGCTGTATGCCAATCTTCTAATTCCCAAACCCCTCCGATAATGGGCTTAACATCCAGTTGACCAGAGGCTAATAGGGACAGAACCTTTTCCCAAATGGGCCAATTATGACTAAAACTTCCTTTTAAGCTTACATTTTTTTGAACCAAAGGATCCAGACTTGCGTTAAAAGGTTTAGGTCCCCAACCCACTTTAGTAATATGCCCATTAGGCCTAACCCATTTTAATGCCAAGCTGAGGGTTTCACTTACACCAGCTGCATCAATCACACAATCTACCCCCAAACCATCTTGCTCCTCTGCCCAAGAAGTAGCATCATTATAAATTGTTGTGCAACCATATTTCTTAGCAATTTCCATTCTTGTGGCATCCTTTTCAAGGCCTACTATGGCAACATTAGCGCCACATAATTTAGCCATAGCCGCACATAAGATACCGATTGTCCCCGGACCCAATACTAAGACCCTGTCCCCTGGCTTTATATTTGAATTCATAACTACAGCATTGTAAGCTACAGAACAAGGTTCTGTTAAGCAGGCTTCTTCAAAACCTAAGTTTTTAGGGATAAGATGAAGGCATCTGGCAGGTACCCTGACATATTTAGTCATGGCCCCGTTAACACCGTACCCAAACCCCTTTCGATCAGGATCCAAATTATAAAGACCTTGTCGACTTAAAGGACTCATTTCATTAATTATGGCTGCAGTTTCACTAACAACAGCATCTCCTTCTTTCCAGCCCGTTACATCTTTTCCTAATTCTACAATATTTCCTCCAAATTCATGTCCTAAAACAACGGGATAGTTAACCGGCCAGCTATGATCGGAGGTCCACTGATGAAGATCGCTTCCACAAACCCCCACATTTTCTACTTGTAGTAGTACATCGTTTTTACCGATAATAGGTTTCTCTAATTCGCGTATTTCTACAGAACCTTTTTCGGGAGCATAATTTACAACAGCGCTATTCTTCATTTCATTCTATTTTGTACTGAAGGTTTATTCTATATTGCCGTAGGCGTGTATTTTATCACAGATCAGTTTTAAAGAAGCCTCCAGGTTGCCTGAGGCTGTTTTAAAGGCATCTGCATCTATGGTTAAAGGCGCTCCTAAAACAACTATAGGAGCTCCGTATTCAGGGCATTTTATCGCTTGTTCCAGACTCAATCCCCCAACAGCTTGCACCGGTATTTCGACACTTTCAACTACTTCTCTTAGCTGATCCAGCGGACTAGGCATTCTAAGTCCTCTTGCGGCTATGCCTCGCCGTTCGTCATAGCCAATATGATGAATTACAAAATCACATCCCAAAGACTCTAACATTTGTGCTCCGGCTATCATATTATCACAGGCAAGATTATCGCCCATTACCTTAACTCCAAATTCCTCACCGGCTTTAACAACCATTCTGATGGTCTCCTCATGTGCCTTGGCCATAACCACCACATGCGTGGCTCCTGCCTTTGCCATCATTTCAGTTTCTAAATAACCTCCATCCATGGTTTTAAGATCTGCAACAATGGGAATTCCGGGAAAGGCATCACGCAATTGCTTTACGCCATGCAACCCCTCAGCTAATAGCAAAGGAGTGCCAGCCTCTAACCAGTCTACTCCGGCCCTTATAGCCATCTCTGCGGTAGAAAGTGCTTCTTCAATATTTGTTAGATCTAAAGAAATTTGAACTAGAGGCTTCATACTGTTTTATAGGTTTTTCAGACGAATATTTTTATAAAAAACTTTCATGGGTGGACCTACATGAAGTTGTAACCCTAATAATCCCATCTTTCTAAAATTGATACTATCCTGATCTTCTACTTCACTCATAAGAATACCATTTATATAGTGCTGAAGCCGATTACCCTTAATAATAAGGTGACAAGAATTCCATTCTTCTGAATTAATTTTATCTCTCAAGAGTTCCTCGTCTCCCAGAGAACTAACTATATTTCTACTTTGCCAGGCATTATTCTTTATATTATCACCCAAAGAAGAAGTGGAAGTGTAATTGGGCTGAGCTTCTACAATGGTGTTTTCACCTCGATAGGCAAGGGTAGTGCGCTTGCGTTCTTCGTAATTCTGACCGGTATATTTTTTTTTACCATCAATATCAGCTTGATAACCTCTTAGCGCATAAGGTATAGAATCTACCTCTTCACTTCTATAATTGATACCACTATTACCGGCCGTTTCTATTTTAAAATCTAATTTTAACTCAAAGTCGGACAGCTCACGATCTTTAAAAATGAGAAAGGTGTTGTTTATTAATGGCTTATCTATTGTTACCTCACCTACTAATACACCATTTTCTACGCGCCAATAGGCATCATCACCCTGCCAATTTTCTAAAGTTTTACCATCAAAAATAGCTTCAAACCCTGTATCCTCAACATTAACAATGACTTTCGTTTCCTCTTTCGATTTCTCTGAACTAGGTTTACATGAAACGACTAAGCTTAAGAATATAAAAGATAGAAAATAAATAAATCTAGGAATTGTCAAACCAGCCATGTGCAATCAATATTGTTACTTAATTCTATTTTATCTCCTTAAATGTACATAATTCATATAAATCTGTTCTATTGCTTTATGAATTAAGAGATGTTCCTAGCTATCTACAGTCAAATAGTTAATAAATCATGCTTTTTTTTATATTCAGCCGTAGGTTTCACTTCAATAATTCTAAAAATTAAAATTCAAATAGTATCTTAGCAGAAGTTTAAGATGATGACGAACGACCTCTAGTATTAACCGCTCTGTCCTTCTCAGGAATAATATATCCAAAATAATAGATTCAGAAGCGATTTCTAAGCCAATCTCCTTTTAAACTCAATTTAAAACAAATAAAGAACTGCATGGCAAGATCACAGCAAACCTATAGTAAGGGAGAAAAAGAAAAAAAACGTTTAAAGAAGCGAGAAGAAAAACAAAAAAAGAAAGTTGCACGTAAAGCAGCTTCCAAAGAAAAAGGAGGAGGAATAGAATTTGCCTATGTTGATCATAATGGAAATTTAACTGATACTCCGCCGGACCCGTCTTTAAAAGTAGAAATTGAAGCGGAAGATATTATTTTGGGAATACCCAAAAAAGAAGAAGGGGACTACGAAGAAGTTGATCCGGTAAGAAAAGGGAAAGTTTCCTTTTTTGATAGCTCCAAAGGTTTTGGGTTTATCATTGACACGGAAAACAATGAAAAGTACTTTACCCATGTCAGTGGCCTTATTGATGAGATAGTCGAAAATGACAAGGTGTCTTTTGAATTGGAAAGAGGAAAAAAAGGATTAAATGCCGTAAGGGTAAAGAAAATATAGCTGCCTAAAAGAGCTCTATATTTTTTAATTTCACTTCCTTACTTAGGATGGCTTAGATTAGTTATAGTTCTTTATATTTTATTTTAGTTAAATACAGAGTATTATAACTCATTAAAAATCATTATCTTGTATGATATAGTATAAGGGTGATTGGAATATATACCTAAATAAAAAGTATGTAGTTTTAGGTTCCAAAGTCAGCCATAAATCATATAGGAAATGATTAGCTTAAATCCCAAGCGCCACTTTATGATGATGCTGGAAACCAGCAGCTATTTAGATCGGCTGGAGTCTAAGCAGTTTAGTATTTTTACTCAAAAATTTCATAATAATTTAGCCAAGACCTTACACAGCTATGAGGCAGATATTGTCTATAAAGACAATAATACTTACTTACTCATATTTGATTCTGCGAGCAATGCCATATGGTGTGCATTAAAAATACAATCTGATTTTAAATATATTACCACAAAATATGACGGTAGTTTCAGAAAGTTGCAGATAGGTATCAGCTGTACCAATTCAGATTTTGATAATATCCTGCGAAAACCTACAGTGGGCAATACCGCTTACTATATGTGCGAATGGATTCCAGATACTATTGTCATTTCCAAAGAGGTGAAGTCACATTTTGAAATGGAAAGTATAAATGCTGAGATCGATACCGAGCAGATACGAGTACTATCAACCAAAGATGAGTTTTTTCTCAAAAGAGTCATGAATTTTTTAAATGATTCCTGGAGCTTATCCGAGTTTTCAATGAATCTAATTCCTGGAGAAGTAGGTTATAGCCCATCCGGATTTTATAAAAAAATTAAAAGAATCACGGGAAAGACCCCCAATTCACTTTTTCGGGAATTTCGACTAAAAAAAGCAATTAAGAAGCTTTATCAAAAAGGTGGAAACATTAGTGAAATTGCCAGACAATCCGGTTTTAAAAGTCGTAGTTATTTTACCAAATGTTTTGAAAACACTTTTGGAATATTACCCTCCAGATATATTCAAAGGCAACATTAATAAAGGGTTCTAGAAAGGTTTAGTTCCTTTTTTACATGAGTATATTTCTTTATCTGTGTAACAATTTCAAAAACTAACCGTCTATATATATATCAATCATCAATCAATTGTCATGAGAACACTAGACATGAAATATATAAAACGGACACTGCATTTTCATATGGGTTACGGTTGGAGCATGAACCGTAATTATGAAGAAGAAAGAAAAACTACACTTCTTAAAAAGAAGTAAATCGATTATTGACTTTAGACATTAATCTTGTTCACTTCACCAGGAAGAAGATTAGCAAGTCTTATTTCGCCAATGCGTACTCTTATTAGACGTATTGTGGGATAACCCACAGCAGCGGTCATTTTTCGAATTTGCCTAAATTTTCCTTCGTCTAAACAAATTGAAATCCAACTATTTGCTCTATGGCGACCAAGCCTAAGCTTTGGATCAGGTTCTTCCAGCTTGGGTTCAAACAAAAGTCTCTTAACATAAGTAGCTTTCGTACGATATTTAGTTCCCCCTAAACCTATTTCAACTCCTTTTTTCAACATTTCAATGGCCTCTTCATCAATATCACCGTCCAATTGGGCGTAATACTCTTTCTGAATTCCTCCTCTATTAATATAATCACTAAGTTTCCCATCATTGGTGAACAATAGTAAACCTTCCGATTTTTCATCCAATCTCCCTATGGGCATTGTTCCTTCGGGGAATTCAAAGAGATCCCTAATAAACCTCTTTGTTCTAATCTGTTTTTCATCGTTGGAAGAAAGTTGACTCAATACCCCATATGGCTTATACATCTTATAAAGTTGTATAGTATTGCTTGTATTAAAAGGTATGGCATTGGACATTTTAAGATAATATTTTATTATTTAAAAAAATATGGTTGTAAATTAAGAATAAAGCAGAAACTAAGTTTAGAAATCATGTTTACAAATTCAAAAAATTATTTTTCACTCATTTTATTAAGTCTCTTGCTTTGGAGTTGTGGTAGTACTTCTAACACCACAGAAAGGGATTATACTAGTGAAAAGTTAGATGCTTTAATAGCGAAACAATCATTTGAAATTATTGCCGATTGGGCATATCCGCAGATGACAGCGGCCATGAATCAAGTAGCTATGGCAGGTTTATTTGCACCGGGTAGTGCTCCCGGGCAAATAAACCTTATTGGGAATATTAATTATTTTAGAATTATGGGAGATAGCATAGATGTCTATTTACCATACTTTGGAGAACGACAAATGTCCGGCGGTTATGGGCAATCGGATAGTTCTATAAAATTTAAAGGAGTTCCCAAGGATTTCAATCTCAAATGGAATGAGAAAAATAAGCGATACGATTTAAAATTGAGTTTTAATAGGGACGTAGAAAATTTTAAAATTAATGCCCAAATATTTCCTAACCTCAAAGCCTCTATGACTATTACAAGTTCCTCTCGTTTTCCCATAAGATATGTAGGTGAAATTAAACCAATGAAACTTGCCTCAGAGAAAGAGGATCTTTAGTTGTTTAAAAAGAATTTTACCCGATTCATTCCCTGAGAACCAGACTGTATTTGTAAAGAAATCATTGCAGAAAAGGTTTTGAGATAAGTTTTTAGCCTATCTTGATCGTTCTTTTAAGTAGATATATTTTAAGGCATTTTTTATGAAAGGAAGTAGATATGGACGAAGAAATTTTATTAAAGACACCTCAGCCTTACTTGCAGCAGCTAGCCTTCCCTTATCTGCCCTTTCAATGAAATTACCACCAAAGTTCAAAATGGGTTTACAGCTCTTTACGATCAGAGATGCCATGGAAAAAGATCCTATAGGCAGCTTGCAAAGAGTGCATGATTTAGGATATCAAGATCTGGAGACATATGGATATAACCCAAAAGAGAATTATTTTTATGGTTATAAGGCAGATACTTTTAAAAACATTTTAGAGGATCATCAACTAACAACTTCAACAGGTCATTATAACTTTTCTGATTTTCTTAGTCAATCTGAAGATAGCCTAATGCAATATACAGATCAATGCATCATCGGCGCTAAAACTTTAGAACAGTCTTATATTACCTGGCCGTGGTTGGCGCCCGAATTTCGAACTATCGAAGCATTTAAATTAGTGTCGGAAAAACTAAACCTTGTCGGAGAAAGAGTGGTATCGGCCGGACTTGGTTTTGCCTATCACAATCATGGTTTTGAATTTATAGAGCATGATGGTGAAATAGGTTATAATATCATCACACAAGAAACAGACCCAAGCCTTGTAAAACTGCAATTGGACTTTTATTGGGTCATGCATTCAGCCAAAGAAACTCCTGCACAAATAATAGCAAAAGATCCTATGCGTTTTGTTATGTGGCATATAAAAGACATGGATAAGGTTAGCAGAGATTATACCGAATTAGGAAATGGTTCTATTAACTATCCAGAGATATTAAATGACACTTCCCAAAAAGGTTTGGAATATTACTTCATAGAACAGGGTGGAAACTTTGCCCATAACTCTATGCAAAGCATTACCGACAGCGCTGATTACTTCAAAAAAAACTTACAGCAATATTTATAAAAGCTAATGATTTGGAAATTAATTGGATGAATTCTCAAATAGGAGAAACTTACAATGTAAAAATGTAAGGCCTGATAATACCCTTGGTGGGAACTAAAATCCAATTAGCTTCAGTATTTTAGATTAATTCTTTAAAGATCAGGCCGAATATCCTAATATTGTGCCTCTCTAGTAGTGCTATGGAATCAAAACAAAATATACCGCTTATTATAGGTGCCTTTTTTGCTATCTATGTGATTTGGGGTTCTACTTATTTACTCAATAAAATTGCCGTGGCAGAATTGCCGCCCCTAATGTTGGCAGGGGTAAGGTTTACAATTGCAGGACTCCTTATTTTTGGAATAGCAGCAGCATTAGGTAAAAACCTGCGAATTACCCGAAAACAATTAGGGAATAGTATTCTAGCAGGGTTTTTGTTTTTAAGCTTTGGAAACGGGGTAGTGGTGTGGGCCCTTAAATATGTGGACAGTAATTTTGCTGCATTAGAAATCTCTGCACAACCCTTAATCATCCTTCTGATGATGTGGATTTTACAAGGTAAAAAAATACAAAGCAATTCCTTTATAGGTATTATTTTAGGAATCATTGGCATGTACCTTTTAATCAACCAGAAGACTATTCTACAGCAAGAAAATGCCTTTATAGGTATCGCCATGATTTTTTCTGCAATGTTGGCTTGGGCCTATGGCAGTCTCTTTGTGGGGCGGGCCGACTTTCATAGGAACTTTTTTGTAAATACCGGTTATCAAATGTTAAGTGGAGGAATAATGCTGGGTATATTTAGTTTGTTGTTTGGTGAATCCTGGAGTTCACCCACCTCATGGTCCACACAAACCAATTGGGCTATGATTCTACTTATTGTCTTTGGAAGTATCGTGGCATTTACGTCTTTTAATTTTTTATTAAAGACCGTATCTCCGGAAAAAGTGGCAACCAATACCTATGTAAACCCTTTGGTAGCAATGTTTCTGGGGAGCTATTTTCTAAACGAGCCCATAACCACTCAATCTATAGTTGCGGCCTTTATCCTTTTAACCGGAGTATTCTTTATCAACACCAAGAAGAAAATCTTGCTTTTGTCAAGGTTTAGAAAGTAGGGCACAATGTGGCGTCATTTTTTAGGTGCTACGAAAAAAGAACACTAAATTGTCTGTAGTTTTATTTTAGAAAAAATACTTCAGGATGTCTGAACAACACAAGGAAATAAGCTCGACTGACATAATGTATATTCTCGAAAATCCATGGGAGAAATTGCAGTGGGAGTGGAAACTTGCGGATGATAATGAACGGCGGGAAACGCTGCAGTTTATTAAGGGTCGTCTTAAATTGACGCAAGAGGGTGGGTATTCCAAAATATGGAAAACGCCGGACGATGAACCTCTGGCCATTGTTGGTGGGTACAAAGTTGGGGATAAGAAATATGCAACCTTCTTTGTCTCCAGTAAACATATGGAAAAATATGGAATGCAGATAAGTTTTGACATGCGCAAAATCGCCAAGGAACTGGCTACACAATTTAAGGGGTGTAGTATTAGCCAATACGCCGAAGTGGATGATACTGATCGAATATCATGGTATCGGTTTCTGGGGTACAAACACAAACCGGAGCGAGATATCGGAAATAGACTCTATTTCGAATATGCCGCGCCTGACATTTAGACTTGGTAGTTATTAATTATAATTAAAACTAAATTACCGATGACGTAGTTTTTGATACCCACAAAAGAATACAACAGTTGCTTGTGAAAATACGTAAGATTTCTTGGATAAGGCCTGGATTTTATTTCATAGTAAAAATAGCAACTAACCTAATTTTGTTGATAGAAAAATAGTATCTTACAGTTTCATTTACTAACCATAAATAACCAAAATTATGAGCGGAGGAAATAAACCACCCAAAATTACCATAACTGTATCTGCAACTACAGCTACGCCACATCCACCCGGTCTTTCGGATGGAGTATTAACAATACCAATTGGCGGGAGTGGAGACGCGGAATTCACTACAGATGTTGTGAAAGGCCAGACAGTACAATTTGTAGGAGCTGAAAATCTCACGCTAACTAGTATTACTGAGGATGTCAACTTATTCAGCACCAACCCTGACAAACACAGCAATAATTTTACCGGAATTGTCGGATCATTACCTAAAAAAGAGACAAAAGAGTATACCCTTTTTTATACTGTGACAGGACATCCAGATGAAACCTATCAGCAGGATCCTAAAATTCGTATGAAAGCTTAGAGCCCTTGATATATATTGTTATTTATCGAAAAGCCTATTTTATGATAGGCTTTTTTTTGTTATTCCTTAATCTTATTGTAGGCCAGAATCAGGGTATTTCCGATAGTGTAAAACAATTGTTAAAGTCCGAAAATACTATTGATTCCTTATACCTATACCGGCTTAATATTATTGCGGAAGAGGAGACGGATCCTATTATTATGAAAGAGTTTGCGGAGAGACTCATTTCCTTAGCCATTAATGCCTCTATAGATACGTTAATAATAAATGGGTATCTCCAAAAAGGAAATGCTGAACGATTACAAGGGAATTTTCCGGCCGCTTTGGAAGCCTATATTGAGAGCATTAGCTATGCAGAAAAAATTGAAGATTTAAGTCGTATAGGATTATTAAATACTTCAATCGCAAATATATATTCAGAAACTAATGACATGGATAATGCCATGAATTATTACAATACTGCCATTAAAACACTTAGACTAACAGATGATAGATTATCCTTGGCAGGCACTTTGCTAAATGCCGGAGACGCATACTATTATTCCAAAAAATATGATTCGGCTCTACTATATAATAAAGAAGCGGCGAAATTATACAAAGATTTAAAGTATAAATCAGGAATGGCCTATACATTGGGCAATACAGGAATGGTATTTGCTGCTTTGGGCAATAATAAAGAAGCCGAATATTCTATGAATCAGGCCATTGATATATTAGAAGAAGTGGAAGATTATTATCCAATTTCGGTATACCTTACCTATATGTCCGATATCTATGTAGAGAAAAAGGAACACCAAACGGCCATTAATTATGGTCATAGAAGTCTTACACTTGCGGAACAATATGGTTTAAAGGAACAGATTGCTGATGCCAATCTAAAACTTTCAGAACTTTATGAATTAATAGGGGAACTGGTAATTTCCTATAAACACTATAAAGCTCATATTGCCTACAGAGATAGTGTTCAAAACATAGAAGCGGTACAGCAAATGGCCAATTTACGTACCAATTACGAGGTTTCTCAAAAACAAATAGAAGTAGATCTGGCTGACCAAAGAAGTAAGAACCAGCGGAATATATCCATCGCAACCGCGGTGGCTTTGTTTTTAATTGTGCTGATGGCCGTAGGGTTATACAGGCGCAATAAATTTATCAGAAGAACAAAACAGATCATTGAACAAGAAAAAGAACGCTCCGATAACTTATTACTTAATATTTTACCTGAGGAAACGGCACTCGAACTGAAAGAAAAGGGAAAGGTAAAGGCCAAAAAATACGACTCGGTAACCGTTTTCTTTTCAGATTTTAAGGGATTTACCTCTTATTCAGAAAAGCTGTCGCCGGAGGTTTTGGTGGAAACTGTGGATTTTTACTTTTCAAAATTTGATGCAATTATAGAAAAACACGGGCTTGAAAAAATTAAAACCATAGGGGATGCTTATATGTGCGCGGGAGGCTTACATGATAATGAGAAAGATCATGCCCAGAGAATGGTCCTGGCAGCTCTTGAAATTTCTTCATTTGTAGAGGAGACCAAAAATGATGTAGCCGCCAGTGAATTAACTTTTGACATCCGTATTGGCATCAATACCGGGCCCGTGGTGGCCGGGGTAGTAGGCACCAAGAAATTTGCCTATGATATCTGGGGAGATACCGTAAATGTTGCCGCCCGGATGGAATCTATGTCTGAACCGGGACGCATTAATATCTCTGAAAATACCTATGCGATGATCAAGGATGTTGCAGAATGTGAATACCGGGGAGAAATAGAAGCAAAGAACCGGGGCAAGTTAAAGATGTATTTTGTACAGGGAATGAAAACCGGTATCCCAAGTTAAATCATGAAACGCTTTTTCTACATACTGTTCCTTGGAGCCGTTTGTCATATAAACGGACAGCAGAACTATGAAATAGGAAAGCTCATAGATTCCATCCCTGTTTCCAATACGGCGAGCGAGACTTTTGCTCTTTACCTTCCCAAATCTTTTGACCCCTCGCAAACCTCGCCCATCCTTTTTATTTTCGACCCGGTCGGCAGGGGAAGGATTGGGGTGGAAACTTTTATGGAAGTTGCCGAAAACTACGGTTTTATCCTGGTGTGCTCCAATAATTCCAGAAATGCCCCTTATGAACGTAATTTTAATATTGCGGCAAACCTTTTCGATCATATCTTCTCCCGTTTTACGATTGATGATAAGCAAATGTATCTGGCTGGTTTTTCCGGAGGGTCCCGCCTGGCCTGGGCCATAGCTGTTGCCGCCGGGAACATTAGGGGGGTAATTGCCTGTGGTGCCGGATTTTCAGAAGCACCATCACCCTTGCTTAAAAAACAGGAATTGTCCTATGCAGGTATAATTGGCAATAGGGATATGAATTATGGAGAAATGCTGGAGGTAAAAGCCTATCTGACGAAAGCCAACTATGATAATACCCTGTTTATTTATGAAGGGGATCATAACTGGCCACCTCCCCGGGTAATTGCCAGGGCCTTTAATTGGTTGGATGTTGCGGCTCATAAAAAAGGGGTGAAAGTAAAGGCTGAAGTGGAGCTATACAAAAGCTACTCAGACGATTATAATATAGCGGTAAAATCCGAATCCAGCGGCAATACACTGCAAGCGGCAGCAGAGTATGAACGTATCTTAAGCACCTATAGCTCTTTATATACGCTGGATACCGTTGCAGCTCGCCTTAGTCGTCTTACAAAAGATAGTGCCTACAAACGGGCATTAAAGGCCAGAAGCAAGGCACTAGCGGAAGAAAAGGAATGGACCGCCATACTTTACCGGCAGTTTATTAAGGACTACGAGCAGCCGGAGAAATTGGATATGGCCTGGTGGGAGAAAATATTATCCCAGCTCAATACCAAATATGCGACGGCAGCTGTTGAATTTCAAAACATGTTGGAACGTGTAAAGTTTAATCTTTTGGCTCAGGCCTTTTCCCGAAAAAATCCGTTGTTGTTCAATCCTACGGAAGCACAAAAGCGATTTTGCAATGAGCTTGGGCAAGTCATTTATTCGGATTAATATTCAATTTAACCTTTTATTCCTTCGAATTTCTTTTCGAAAGCATACATTTAAAAAGCAATAGATTTAAAAAATAGGGATCAAGAAAAGATTCATAGTCTTCTACTTTTTTATCATATATACGTTTTAACATATTTTAGGGTTAAAATAACATAGATATAGACTACATTTTCACCTTATCAAATCAATTAAAAAACAGTCGAAATGATATCATTTACTGCTCAAGACTTAACTAAGTCTGTTGATGGAAAACTCATAGGAGATATTTCCGAAGAAATAATAGGCTTAGAGACAGTCGATAGAGCAGAAAAAGGTGAAGCCACCTTTATTGGAAGTGTAAAATACGCCAAAAAATGGGGAGACTCTAAAGCTTCTCTAGTGTTTTTTAGTAAAGGGATTCCGATGGAACCTCACAAAGGAGCTGCTTTAATTGAAGTAGCCAATGCTGACCTGGCCATGGCCAAACTACTCGATCTTTTTTCTCCGGAATCACCGAATTTTGAAACTGATATAGCTCCGACTGCCGTGATACATAATTCAGCCCAAATAGGGGAGAATAGTAGAATAGGAGCTGGCTCTTATATTGGAAAAGATGTTATCATAGGAAATAATGTGGTTATATATCCTAATGTTACCATTTTTGATCAGTGTGAAATAGGAGATAACACTATAATATGGTCAGGAACTGTAATAAGAGAACGCTCTATAATTGGCAGCCACTGTATTTTTCATAATAATGTTAGCATTGGTGCAGATGGCTTTGGTTATCGTCCCAGTGAAGATGGACAAGGTCTTGTAAAGATTCCTCATATTGGGAATGTAGTAATTGGTGATCATGTAGAGATTGGAGCTAATTCTTGTGTAGATCGAGCTAAATTCAGTTCTACAATTCTTGGATATGGATGTAAGATTGATAATCTGGTGCAGATAGGACATAACTGCATATTGGGCCGTTTTTGCATAATGGCAGGTAGTAGTGGACTCGCAGGGTCTGTAACTTTAGGTGATGGGGTTGTAATTGGTGGCTCTGCTTCTATAAATGACAATACCTACATCGGGGCAGGTGCTACCGTAGGTGCCGGATCAGGGGTGGTAGGAGACGTGGCGGCCGGTAAAACCGTATTGGGTTATCCCGCATGCGATTCCAGGGATATGCTAAAACAATGGATAGCCTTAAGGAATTTAGCTAAGAATTAATTGCGGGAATCATTTGGTTCACGCATAAGTTGGTTTCTAAGGTTAGTTCAATTAAGAATTTGCAAAAACTTTTTAAAAACTACCCATGAAACCAATAATATAAAACACTGGATAAGCAAGATATCCATATTTCTGCATTATCCTATTAATTGGTTTATTACTGAGTTGTACTCCTCTCTATTCTTCCCGAAGCCATATGGTTACTCCTAAATGTTTATATATGATAAATAAATGAGAAATAAGACCTTGGGTAATTGACTAACTACGAGAACTAAAAGTTCTGTTGGAAGGCTGATATTGAAAAAAACATCTAATTATTAGTTCTGTTATAGACTAAAAAAAGTCACTATTTAAATGGACACTGTTACCCACTGTTTGTAGTGATTTTTGTATTTTAACCTTGAATTTGTCTCGTCGATATTTATCAGATAAACGAAACAAGATTTGATAAAATAATTTTTTAAAAATAAAAAGAAATGAAGGTAAAAAATATTAAAGCCTATGGAGCAGAGGCCTCGGATGCTGCTGTAGAACCCTTAGAAATCAAAAGAAGAGAAGCTACCCCAAAGGATGTTGAACTTGAAATTTTATATTGTGGTGTATGCCATTCCGATTTACATTTTGTTCGTAACGATTGGGGGTTTAGTGTGTATCCAGTAGTACCGGGCCATGAAATTGTAGGGAAGGTAATAAATGTGGGGGCAGAGGTAAGCAAGTTTAAAAACGGCGATATTGTTGCCGTGGGTTGTTTGGTAGATTCTTGTAGGAGCTGCGGAAATTGTAAAAAAGACCTAGAGCAATATTGCCCTGAATGGGTTGGTACTTACGGCAGCCATGATAAACATTTAGACTTGCCAACCTTTGGTGGTTATTCTGAGAGCATTGTGGTTGATGAACATTTTGTTCTAACTATTCCTAAAAACCTTGATCTCGCCGGGATTGCACCTATACTTTGCGCTGGTATAACAACTTGGTCTCCCTTGAGAAAATGGAATGTTGGGAAAAACAGTAAAGTTGCTGTAGTGGGTCTTGGAGGTTTAGGACATATGGCTATAAAACTGGCAAGTGCCTTAGGTGCTCATGTAACCTTGATTTCCAGATCTCCTAATAAAATAAAAGATGCCATGGATTTAGGAGCCGATCAGGTGGTAATCTCAACTGATGAGGCACAAATGGAAAAGGTTCAGAATAACTTTGATGTTATTATAGATACCGTACCCTATGCACATGATATAAATCCATATATAGGAACCTTGAGTACGGACGGCACTTTGGTTTTAGTAGGATATTTAGGACCATTAGATCCTATGTTGAATTCTATCCCTATGATCATGGGTAGAAAAACTGTTGCCGGCTCCTTGATAGGTGGAATTGCCGAAACGCAGGAACTTTTAGATTTCTGTGGGGAACACAACATCATTTCAGAAGTAGAGATTATTAAAATTCAGGATATTAATGAGGCCTATGAACGTATGCTTAAAAGCGATGTTCATTATCGCTTTGTTATTGATATGGCATCGCTTAAAAGCTAAAAATCGATAGATTATTAGAACGAAAAACCGGTTTACATAAATGTACACCGGTTTTTTTATTTCTTACACTTTGAATTAAATCTTACCTTAAAACAAGGGAAGAAATATGCCACTTAATATTTTATAGAAAATTAACTACCCCAGTGTCCATATCATATACAGCGCCTTTTATATCTACTTCCCCATTTTTCATCATTTCTTTTATGATGGAACTTTCTTCCATAATTTTCTCGATAGTAATACGCACATTGTTCTCACTTACCTCATGGACAAATAGTCTATTTTCCGAATTTCTTGGCCCTTCAGAAACAGTCGACTGCTTTATGGCTGGTTTAATATTTTTAAGCATTCCCGTTATGTGTCCCAGTTCAGCGCCGTCTATTGCGGCATGAATCGCTCCACAATTTTCATGACCTAATACTATTATAAGTTTGGCACCTGCTACCTTAGTCGCAAATTCCATACTCCCAAGAATATCATCGTTGATAAAATTTCCGGCCACTCTTGCCACAAAAATATCTCCTATTCCCTTGTCGAAAACATCCTCTACAGGAACGCGGCTATCCACGCAGGACAATACCATGGCCTTTGGGTATTGTTTATCGGCACTTTCTCTTATTTGAAGAGAATGATCCCTTGCAGTAAGATCATTTCGAACAAATCTTTCGTTTCCCGCCTGTAAACTTTCTAATATTTGTCTTGGAGACAAAGCAGCCTGTTCCTCTGCACTCAAGACGGATTCAACAAGAATCTGATTCTTGTCGATTTCAATATACTCTATTTCCGATAGTTGCGCTTTAACCGCAGTTGATAGGGCTAACATACCTGCTAAAATCATAACTTTTTTTCTCATAACGTCTGTCTTTAAATTCAGATGCAAAAATAGAATGCAAAAACATTTTTGAAACTATTACTATTCATAAATAATAGTTAAACTTTCTATTATTAATAGTATTACTACTATATTAATAAATAATTATGCTCCTATCTAGTATCATACAGCCTTGTGAGGAAAAGTACAAATGTTCTAATTCCTCTTTTTTAATAATACATCATACTAAAAATGAATCCATGGGAATCTTAAAGTAAAATTTTTGAAAGTAGTAAATGGTTAACTATTGATGTGTTTTAAAAGTTTAGGAGATACACTACAAGAAAATATGCGTTTAATAAATAAACAAAGACTTAGCGTTTATACTTGTTTAGCTTTTGTTCATTAATAATCAAGCTTTTGCTTTTTCATCGCTCTGCGATAGTTCATGGCTACAGTATCAAATTTTAAGTGAAGTTCTTCTGTAAAATCAAAAGGCACTTGTTGGGGTCTTTGTGACTCTACCACGCGCTTATCCTGGTCAAAAATAACTTGTTCAAATTCTTGTAATATCTTATCGGGTTTATCATAATCATAGTTACGTCCAATAATACAGTATCCTCTGCATCGGTTATGGGAAATGGGTTGTGAAGTAAAGAAATAAACCATTCCTTTTTCACCGCCCCAGCCAAGTCGGAGTACAATAGTGTAGGGGAGGTGTAACTCATATACACTTCGTCTTTCCGGTTTTACTATATCCTCATTGGCAAAAACAGGAAAATCCTGACTGTTAGTAGCTTCCGGTCTTACTACCGAATAATGCAATACAGAATCCTTGACAACTACCTTGCAATCGGGCACTTCCGGCCTTTCAGGATCTCCCAACAGCCCAGGATGTACCCAGGGGAAATGTCCGAAATCCGTAAAATTTTCTAACTGTCTGGAACTATGGCTATTCCAATTAAAAGGACCCGTGTTTACCAATTTCCAATTGCCATTTTCATATTCAGGAATTTCAGGTAAATCAAACTCAGGTTTCTTTAGAGCCACCCATACCAAACCAAATTTCTCTTGACAATAATAGGTAGGTGTTTTTGCTTTTTGAGGTATTTCTGCGTCTGGAGCTTGAGGAATTAAAACACAAGCCCCTTTTTTATCATATTGCCAAGCATGGTAAGGACAAACCAAACAATCATCTTTAATCCAACCTAAGGATAAGGCCGTTCCACGGTGAATACACAAATCGCGCATAGCATGAGGCAGACCATCTGAAGTTCTCCATAAAACAATAGGTTGATCCAAAAGAATAGTTCCGTAAGGTGATCCGGCTTTTATCTCATGACTATATCCAATAGGATGCCAGCAGGCCAATAGCCGCTTAGGAAAATTTATTTTCTTGGTTTGCATTTACGAAATTTGATTTGGATTATTACTTGTTGCTTCAAAACATTCAAAAGTTAGTTTAAAGCAACAATTAAGAAGTATTATGGTCTAATGATCAAGTTTTAAGCTATCGAATTCATAGTAAATTGAAAACAAGCTAATAAATCTATTGTAAATCAAAAAATTGGCCCCACCTTTGCAGATAATAAATAATAAAAATTTAATTACATTACAATGAGTAAAGGAACAGTAAAATTTTTCAACGATTCTAAAGGATTTGGATTTATCACCGAAGAAGGTGTTGAAAAAGATCACTTTGTACACATTTCTGGATTAATAGACGAAATTCGTGAAGGCGACTTAGTTGAATTTGATCTTCAAGAAGGTAACAAAGGATTAAATGCAGTGAACGTAAAAGTTATCTAATACATATACTTTCAAGTTTATTAGAAAGCCCATCATTATTGATGGGCTTTTTTTATTATACAAAATACTAGGGTTAAATAGTTGTTATACAAGTTTTTAAAGGAACTTTAATGAACTTAAGATTTAATCATTTTTAGATTAATTTCCGACAAAATAACTCTAAATAATAAGCCTATTGATTCCTGCCTTTAAGAATTTGCCTAATAAATCTTTTGAGATCATTCAAGTTAAAAGTGTACTTATCTTTGTTTAAAAATATTTTATGTCCAAACTGTTCTCTGATTTAGGTATTAATAAGGAATTGCAACAAAGTTTAGCCGCTTTACAAATTTCAGTTCCTACAGATATTCAGGAAAAGACCATTCCTGTTGTGCTTCATCAGAAAGAAGATCTGGTGGCTCTGGCCAAAACAGGCACTGGGAAAACAGCTGCTTTTGGATTGCCTTTATTACAGTTAGTTGATCCCGAAGACAATAAAATACAGGTGGTTATTTTGGCGCCTACAAGAGAACTAGGACAACAAATTCACAACAATCTTGTTTCTTTTGCCTCACAGAGTCCTACAATTTCCATTGCCGGCACCTTTGGTGGTATTCCTATAAAGCCACAGATAGAGCGCTTAAAACATGCCACACATGTAGTTGTGGCGACTCCAGGGCGTTTAGTCGATTTAATAAATCGCGAGGCCATTGATATCAAAAACGTAAAGTATTTGGTTTTGGATGAAGCTGACGAAATGGTAAGTGCTTTAAAGGAAGACCTGGACAAAATAATAAAGGAGATTCCAAAATCTAGACGAACTTTCTTGTTTACGGCCACTATGCCGGGTGCCTTAAAGCAATTGGTTCAAAATTATCTGTCCAAGCATGTGGTAAATATAGAAGCCGACATGCTTAGTTTAGGTCATCAGGGAATTGATCATCAATTTATAGTAGTAGAACCTATAGAAAAACTAGAGGTATTACTTCATTTTTTAAGTAGTAAGGAAGGTGAAAGGGGAATTATCTTTTGCAAAACCAAAGCGGCGGTTAATAAATTGGCAAAAAACTTAGCAATAAATAAGTTCTCCTCCGGAGCCATTCATGGCAGCTTATCTCAAGGGATTCGAGACCGTATTATGGGACAGTTTAGAGAAGGATTTATAGATATTTTGGTGGCTACCGATTTAGCAGCGCGTGGACTCGATGTTAAAGAAATATCATACATTATAAATTATCACTTACCTGATACATACGACACCTATGTTCACAGAAGCGGACGCACGGCTAGGGCAGGAGCGAAGGGGTTTAGCTTAACCATATTACAAAAAGAGGAAGTTGAAAACATTGCGGATTTTGAAAAGGAATTAGGTATTGTTTTTACTGAATTTAAAAAGGCTGACCCTCAGAGCATAGAAGAAAACAATACCTTGTTGTGGGTGAAAAAAATATTTAAAACAAGGCCAAATCGCGCTATTTCAGAAGATTTTAGAAATAAGGTAAAGACAGTATTTCATCATTTAACAAAAGAAGAATTGATAGATAAAATATTGGCAAATCATTTGGCCCAAAAAAACACTATTCATCCCAAAAACGAGGAGCCTAAAAAGACTCATAAGTAACAATCATAATGGCAAATAGCATCAAAGAACAACAGGATATTCTAATAAAATTAAATATCCATCAGTTGAATCCAATGCAGGAGGAGGCTATTTCTGTAATTGAAACAACACCCAACACTATACTTCTTTCCCCTACAGGAACAGGAAAAACATTGGCCTTTTTATTACCCCTTATTAAAATTTTAGATCCAGATGATAAAGAGGTACAGGCATTAATTTTAGTGCCTTCAAGAGAATTGGCTATTCAAATTGAACAGGTGGCACGAAATATGGGATCCGGATTTAAGGTAAATGCGGTATATGGCGGTCGCCCTATGTCAAAGGACAAAATAGAACTGAAACATACACCATCTATTTTAATAGGAACGCCCGGTAGAATTGCAGATCATTTTAGTAGCGATCGCTTTTCCAGAAATAGTATTAAAACCCTAATTCTAGATGAGTTTGATAAGTCTTTAGAAATTGGTTTTGAGTCTGAAATGAGACAAATAATCAATCAGCTACCTCATGTAAGTAAGCGCATATTAACTTCAGCTACTCAAGGTCTTAAGGTCCCCGGATTTGTCCGCTTAGACAAGCCAGCTACGATCAATTACTTAAGTGATAGGCTTGTATCTAAATTAGAGATTAAAACGGTGATATCTCCATCAAAAAATAAACTGGCAACCCTTCTAGACTTAATAGAGCACCTTGGCAACCAACCAGGAATTATATTTTGCAACCTCAGAGAAAGCATAGAGCAAGTAAGTAGTTTTTTAGAAAAAAATAATATTAGCCACAGTTGCTTTTCGGGAGGTATGGAGCAAAAAGATAGAGAACGGTCGTTAATAAAATTCAGAAACGGGACAAGTCAGATTTTAATTGCTACAGATCTAGCCTCCAGAGGTCTTGATATACCTGAATTAAAATTTATTATTCATTATGAAGTACCACAAGCAGCTGAAGAATTTATTCATAGAAATGGCAGAACCGCCAGAGTAAATTCAAAAGGGATCGCTTATGTATTAAAATGGGAAAAGGAATATTTACCGGACTTCATTAAAAATTCTAAAGTAGCCAACATCTCTAAAAAAGCCATACGTAAACCACAATTTTGGGAGACTTTATTTATTTCCGGAGGTAGAAAAGATAAAATTTCTAAAGGAGATATTGCCGGCCTATTTTTTAAACAAGGGAAAATCAACCAAGATCAATTAGGTAGCATTGAGTTAAAACAAGACTGCGCCTTTGTTGCCGTTCCTGTGGCTATTGCGGATAAGCTGGTAGAAAAATTAAACAATACGCGCTTAAAAAAGAAAAAAGTCCGGGTTACTATTTTGTAAAGTTTATAATTGAAGCCATCATATCTAAGAAAGGGCTTAAATTATTTTTCTAATTGCCTTTAAATCTGTGAAGGGATTTCGTTTTACTTTTCGTATATTTTAAAAAAAAAACATGGAATATTTAACACTTGCTTTTCAGCTTATTGTAGGACTTAGTATTTTAAATGTTTGGCTTCTTCAAGCCAATAAAGCCACCCAATGGCGGGGAGGCAGCGCAACAACTATTAAAGAGGAGTTTGCAGCCTACGGCCTACCGGAATGGAGCCTTTATATTATAGGTATTATAAAAGTCGCACTAGCCATAGCGCTTATAGCCGCTATTTGGTTTCCTTTCCTTTTAAAAACGGCCGCCCTGGGACTAGCTTTTCTATTAACAGGATCTGTATTAATGCATTTAAAAATAAAAGATCCCATTAAGAAATCTTTCCCGGCATTATTATTTTTAATAATGTGTTTGTTTTTGGCTTTTGCATCCTAAGGCAACATCTTTTTATAAACCTCTTAGTAGTAGTATTGCTATCCATGCATTAATTATTGCGTAGAACAGGGAAGGGGCAGATTGTATAAAAGTATCTTTAATCTTCAGACGAACACCAAATCCCAAAATCATTAATAGCGATAATCCAATTGCTGAAATAATACTTAAAGTAGGAAGGTATAAATATCCTATTAACAACCCAATAGCACCTAATATTTGTAAGAATCCAATCAGCCGCTGTTTATTACCAAGTCCGTAACGAACAAATTCTGTTCGCATATAATTTGTTGTAAAGCAACTGATTCCAAAAAATAAAAAAGATATAGTAGAGAAGGCTACTAAAGACGTTAATACAATCATAGCAGTGATAAAAGTAATTGATTTTGGGATACTGTAGAGAAATTCCTTCGAATCCAATAAAATTCAATAAAAAAAGTCTGTAGTCGACTAAAATATTATGTCCCTTAACTTCCTCTACCGCTAATCGACTTCTTGATAGCCATAGCGAGGAGGGAAGTCGTCGGGGATGTTTTTGAATGATTTTCAATCCCATCTAAAAGGAAGCTTATCTTTTTTTGGAAAGCGTTTTTTCCTTTAGGATATATTCACTTGGTGTAATTCCACAATGCTTTTTAAAAACACGGTTGAAAGTTGACTTAGAAGAAAATCCTGAAGAAAGTGCTATCCCAAGCAAAGTCTTAGATTTAATTTCGTCTGAAACGAGAATAGCCTTAACCTCCTCAATGCGATAAGAGTTTATGTAATCCCAAAAGTTCGATTCAGTATTGCTATTAACTATTTGGGAGAGGTTATTTGGATGTAAATCAAGTTCTTGTGCCAAGGTTTCCAGATTCAACTCAGGTTCAATATAAGGTTTATTCATTCTCATATAATTTTGTAATCGCAAAAATTCACTTCTGGAATGTTCTTCATTTAAACTTGATTTCGAATATTTGACTTTTTCTAAAGAACTGTTATTAAAATCTTTAAATATAAAATCCTGTCGCAATCCGTAGTAACCCAAAATGAAAATAAATACACATATAGAGATATTAGTAAATAACCCGCCATACTGCGGTAAACTTAAAAGAGTAAAGTTTTCAATAAGAAGGCTAACACAAGCTATTATTGCAATTACCAAAATTCCCTCAGCCAGGAACTTTAGCCAAAGCAGCTTTTTGTTATCGAGATTGGAAAAATAATCTCGAATTCTCAAATCATGTTTTTTTAGAATTCTTAATATTAGAATTGTATAGGAGAGAATACTCAAAAGTTTAAAGAACAAAAGAAAATTTCGGAAAGAGGCTCCGGTCTGAATTTCCATACTTATTCTGGTCCATAGATATAGCATTGCGACAAAAAAGGGAGCAAGATGTATATAAAATTCCTTCGTTAACTTCTGTTTGGTTTGAGTTAAAAATAGGGTATAATACCAAAGTAATGGGCCATAAAGAAAAATAGAGGCCTCATTAAATTCTAATATTAATTTTTCAAAAAAAGAAAAATCGGGTTTCCCGGAATTTAAAATAAATAATCCGCTAAAATAGAGACCTAAGGAGAAAATTATACCTATAAAAGTATAGTCGGCTCTCGATTTATTTTTTTTCCCTAGGACCAATACCAAGAGAAAAAAAGCGATACCGCCACTAGCAACAAACAAATACTTCATTGGAATATTTTTAATTCATAAAGAAAACAGCATCAATATAAAACACTAAGATAAATATAAAGGTGCCATCTTTCATATTGGGTCGACTGGCATGATGTTGTATAGGATATTTGGGCCTTAAATACATAAAACCATATTAATAATTCGCGTCAAAGCCTAAACCTAAATTATTTTTTAAATGAATATTCAGAGAAAAAACAGAGAGAGAAAAAACCTAATGAATTTTAATGGAATATCTAAAAATTTTAAAGCTATGGCGGTAGAACAAAACAGTACATACCAGCATTACCAAGAAATTGGCCAGGCAAAAACCATCAAAGCAAAAATGTTCTACCTACTTTCTTATTTGCTTCCGGGAATTGCTGCATATATCTTGTTAAATATCCCTTATGTCTATTATGGATTATCAAATTTTTTTGGTTTAAAGGGATATGATTTTCAGTATTACACCTTTGTGATATTTACACTAGGATGGCATATTGCGTTTCCCATTATCATGCTCCGTAAACATGATAAACTCAAATGGAATGAAATACCAAAATTTCTGAGCCTAGATAAATTTTCTCTTAAGGAAGTTTTACTAGTAGCTCCTATAGCCTTTGCTTTAAGTGTAATATTTTCTTTACCCTACATGCTGTCAATTTATGAGCCCTTTCAATCTTGGTTAAAATCACAACCTGGATTTCAAATCCCTGCCTATAGTATATTCGCTAGTTATGAAGCATTTTATGGTGCCCCAATTTTCGTTTTAATTCTGATGATGATAGGGAACTTTATTGGCGAAGAGATATACTTCCGTGGTTATCTCATGAAGAAAACTGCCTTCTTAGGTAAGTACAATTGGTTTGTTAGTTCAGTACTTTTTTGTGTTTATCATTTATGGCAAATTCCACAGACCTTTCCTTTGATTGTTCCATTCCTGTTTTTTGGTCTGACTATGCAACTGAGAAAGAATCTTTACACCCTTATAGCCTTTCACCTTTTATTCAACATTGCGGGTGTACAGATCTATCATATAATTTTAAGCCTGGGTTCTGGCCACTGAGAATTTTTGTTATTTATCTATGCTTATGGCGAAAGATAATCAGCCTTGAAAAAGGCAAAAATAGGTGATTCTCCCTTTTTTCGATGTGCAAGTAAATAAGGAAATTCTATTATCTTTATAAAAGCTTGATTTACAAAAACGAATGGAGACTCCGGAGATTAAAACCTATCCCAGTATATTTAATGATGTTATCGGTCCGGTAATGCGGGGGCCATCCAGTTCGCATTGTGCGGCTTCCTTGCGTATTGGCCGAATGTGTCTCGACTTAATGGATGGTGACATTAAAGAAGTCTATATCGAATTTGACCCCAATGGTTCTTTAGCTACCACCCATAAAGGCCAGGGGTCAGACATGGGTTTATACGGAGGTTTTATGGGCTGGGAGGCCGACGAGGAGCAACTACCTAATTATTTAAAGGCCATTGAAGAAGCAGGCATCCAAATTAAAATAGACATTCATCCAATTGGGGCTACACATCCCAATACCTATAAAATCACCCTAAAAAACCACAAAGAAACGCGAATGGTTACGGCCATTTCAGTAGGAGGGGGAATGATTGAGATTATTGAAATCGATGGAGCATCTGTATCTATGGCCGGAGATTTTTATCAGACGCTGGTATATATTAAATCGCCTGATCAAATTATCAATCATATTGAGAACTCTTTTACTTGTGATGAAATCACGGTTCGTAAAGGAGATTCTTCTTTTATTGAAATCAAAGCAAATAAATTTATTCCTTCAAGCCTTGAAGCATCACTTCTCGAAATGAAAGAGGTACTTTTCATCAAGAAAGTTCAACCCGTTCTTCCGATAATGGCACGTAAGGATCTTAACGTACCATTTATTAGCTGCAACGAAATGCTCGAATACAATTCCGATAAGAATCTTGAATTGTGGGAGCTGGCAGTTGCTTATGAAAGTATGCGAGGTAATATTTCAGAGGACACCGTCTTTGAAAAGATGCGTGCTATTTTAAAAATCATGCTAAATGCCATCGACCTTGGTTTACAAGGAACGAAATATACCGATCGTATTTTAGGTCCGCAATCCTTAACTTTTCAGGAAAGGATGGATGGAAAAAAATTAGTAGAAGGCGACATCCTGAACCAGGTGATTCTCTATACTTCCGCGATGATGGAAGTCAAAAGCTCTATGGGTGTTATTGTAGCGGCACCCACTGCCGGATCTTGTGGAGCCTTGCCAGGAGCAATTATTGGTATCGGCAGAACATTAGGCCTTTCAGAGGACGAAATGGTAAAAGCCATGTTAGCGGCAGGAATTATTGGGGTTTTCATAGCCGCGCATGCAACATTTGCTGCTGAAGTCGGTGGATGCATGGCAGAATGCGGCTCAGGATCGGGAATGGCAGCGGCAGGAATAGTAGGGTTAAAAAAGGGCAGTTTGAGTCAGTCCCTTTCAGCGGCGTCTATGGCTTTGCAATCTAGCTTAGGAATGATCTGCGATATGATTGCCGATAGAGTAGAGGCGCCCTGTCTAAATAGAAATGTTATGGCCGCAACCAATGCCATTTCTTGCGCAAATATGGCCCTATCAGATTATGATCATTTAATTCCTTTAGATGAAGTAGTCGAAACCATGAAACGCGTCGGCGATGCACTGCCAAATACCCTGCGCTGTACAGGTTTAGGAGGTCTTGCAATTACCAAAACGGCCAAGGAAATAGAGGCCAAATTGGCTAAGGGGGAAATTATCCAAGACAAACCCTTTTTTAAGGTTTGCTAGGTCTGGATTGATTTAAAATAGAAGGCATTTTTTTACAAGACAATGCAAAATCTAAAAATTAACTTGATTGTTAAACCTCTAATTCCATCCTGTTTTATTTAAAAGTATGGCGTTGCTCTTTTGTGGAAGATGCCTTTAGTAATTGGTTAAAGGTTTTTATCGTATTAAAATTACGGGTGATTTCTCCGGACACCGCAATTCCAGAAATACCGGTTTTCAAAATATCTGTAACATCTTCTGTTGTAATACCTCCAAAACCAATAATGGGAGTTGTTGTTTTTAAGGCTTCTGTAATTAAAGTATAGCCATTTAAACCTAAAACCGAGCTTAAATGATCTTCTGTGTTTGTAATTCTAAAGGGACCTAAACAAATAAAATCGACTTCTTTTTCAATCAGTGATTCACAATCTTGTAAGGTATTTGCTGTTCCGCCAATAATTTGCCAAGTGTATAAATATTTTCTGGCTGCATTTGGGTTAGAGGCTATTTTTCCTAATTGTAAACCATCAGCCTTAACTTCTTTTGCTATTCTGTAATGATCAGTAACCATTAATCTGGTTTGAAAATGAGCGGTGATCTCTCTAGCCTCCAGAGCTAATTTTAAAAATTTCTTTTCTGATATGTTTTCTCTTCGCAATTGCACCAATTCTGCCCCGGCCGTACAGGCTTTTTGGATATTTTCCAGATGCTCTTTAGGAGAGCTTCCCTGAGCGATATAATGTAGTTTAGGTATCATCGGTTCTAATTATTTTATTAAGAGATTATATCTATAAGAATATCTAAACCCTTAAGCTGTGACTATTTTAGAGTATTCCATAAAATAGGACTCAAAGCGCTTTAGTTTTGAGTGCATTTTTTCAGAGTATAGCACATACTGGCATCTATCAATACTTTGAGTAATCGACATAATAGCAGCGTAATCAGATTGTTGACTTAGAAACTCCGCATCGTCTACACTAAGTATCTTTAGTTGAGAAGTACTTACGCCATTCAATAAAAACAGTTTGTTCATTGTCTTTGGCGTGGAAATGAGAATGTCAATCCCCTCAAAGATTTCTGATTTTTGCACATCAATATGCAGCTGTTCATGCCCTACATAAACTCGCAACGAATTATATTTGGTAAAGGTTAAAAAAGTCTCATATAATTCTAAGGCTTTTTCCTTGTTTTCTACAAGAACTACGGCTCTTGGGGCGTTCCCAACTGCCTCACATTTTAATTTCTGCATGGTAGTAAGTATTAGCGTGGTTGTTTTTCCACTGTCCTTGGGAGCCAAGCAATAAACATTGACACCACTTTTAATTACCGGAATACTGTTGCGTTGCAGAGGAGTAGGGGTTATTATTTCCAGATACTCTAGCCTCTCTTTAATATGGGGATGTAACTTTTTAAAGGGCATATGGATTATTGAGTTGAAAGATTAGTGCAATAGTTGTAATACTTAATGCAAATATACTTACTGCAGACGATTTAAATACCGGCAGCTCCTTTTTACCCTTTTAATAAAATAGCAGCGACCTCTTTCGCTATTTCAAATTCATCACTGGGTATAGTATTTGTTACATAATTTTCCACCATTACGGCCTGCAGTCTTTTCCAATACTTCCCTTTATTTACAAGCAAAGAATTTTTTATACAACTATCAATAATAAAAAATCATTTCTTTCATCGATTTATCCTTCATTAATACGATCTCTATCAGGAACTTTTTATGCTCATCCGGGGCATTTAGCAAGACCAAGGGCAGTTCAATATCTGCAGTTAAAAAGGTATTCTCGGATATTGGAAATAAACTAAAGTTACCGATACTATTTTCCAAAACGTAACCGTTTAATGACCTTTTAATAGTCATTTCACCAAAAAATCGATGCTCATAAGTCCCTACATATTGATTCATGCTGCCCTTATACATTACTTTATGAGCTTTTCTCGGCGGGTTATAGGCGGTCAACGCAGGATTCGGATGTTCGTTATTCGGGATTGATTTTGCAGCTAATATCTCCGCAGCTATTTCTTTTACCTTATAGTCGCTAACATGCAGATTTTCATAAGTGTTTACCCGATGCACCATAACCAAATCATCGTCCGGAAAAATCATTAATTTATGACCTCCTAAACCACTGGCATAGAACATTTTTCTGCCGTCAACTTCGGTAACCCACCATAAAAGGCCATAGGCCTCCTGTTGGGAAAATTTTTCCAAATCAGAACTAACAACCCCAGTACTCTTTGCAATCCAATCGGCAGAAATTATTTGCTGGTTATTCCATTTTCCTTTCTGCAGATAAAGCATACCAAATCTGGCCAAATCAACGGCTGACATTTTAAAAAGATAAGCAGGATGGACCGATTTCTCCTTTTCTATTTTATAGAAGGAGTCTTCCAGAAGAAAATCTTCCATGCCAATGGGATCAGCTATTTCTTTTTTAAAGGCTTTAAAGAAGGCCTTTCCTGATTGTTGTTCGTAAATGGTAAGTAGGGCATTAAAATCCCAATTATTATAATACCAGTAGGAACCCGGGGCATGGCTTCCTCGATCCGGCATATGCTCAATCATTCCTTCAGGGGCATAGGCCGAAGGATGATAAATTCCAGAACGGGCTGATAGTAGATCTTTAACAGTAGCTTGCCTTTCTTCGGATGTTAAAGCTCCTGTATCATCAATATTCAGGGCTTCAAGGGATTGATCTAAAGTAATCGTACCTTTTTCAACTTCAATACCTATCATGGCATTCATAATACTTTTACGAATAGAATGAAGCATAAATTTACGTCTAGACTCCCCATAATCAAAGAGGACACTTCCTTTATAAACCACTAATAATGAGGCGGTATCCAAACTATCCAACTGCTTTTTTACTTTATCCAAGGCAGTGGCTGAAAATCCGGCATCCTCCACCTTTTCATACTGTTTCAATAGGTTACTTTGTCCTAAAGTAATAGTTATGGTAAATAAGTATAATAATGATATAATCAGTATATTGAAAATTTTATATGTGTATTTCATAATATTTATTTTTTCTTATATGTTTTATAAAATAATATTTGACTAACACCCCCAAAAATCAAAATCATTCCCGGGTAAATGGCGGGATTTTCATTATTGGGCATAATAAACTCATCAAAAGAAAAAGCCGTCAAAAAGCCGATTCCTATTCCCAGTAATAGCATCCCTGCTTTTAGGATATTAGAAGCATAGCGGTCATTTAAGTACTCTTTGGGGTCTAGGCCTTTATCAAGCAAGGCCATTTTTTCTTTATGCCTGGTGGTTATCATAATGTAAGACAGGCCTATTATTAGTATGACTGCTGTAAGCACTATCAGGGCAATTGCAAATATTTCCATGGTTTAAATTTTTAAGAGATGTGTGTTTTTAGGTATTGACGTGTTTTGTCCTATACTTAGTTACAGATAATCGCAAAAATAATATTGTAACCTATTCGCCCTTTTATGCGTCTAAAGAAGTATAGACATGAACCAGGACGAAGAATATATAAAGATCATTTTAGAAACCGGATCCCTGGTGACCTACAAAATACTGGTGGAAAAATATGAAAGACGCGTTTTTTCAATTTGTATAAAAATTATAAAAAAAAGAGAAGAAGCTGAGGAAGTGGCGCAGGATGTTTTTGTAAAGTGTTTTAAAAATTTGAATCGTTTAAAGGATCCAAATAAGTTTCCTAACTGGTTAATGAAGATTGCCTATACAAAAGCAATAGATCAAATAAGAAAAAAACAATTGTCAAAGACCAACATCGATGAGATTTCGCAGGAGCATTATAAAGACGAAAAAACACCATTAACCCATGCTATTAGTGAGAACCGTAAAGAAATAATTAATAAGGCTATAGCCCTTTTAGAACCTGAGGAAGCGGCCATTATTACATTTTATTATATACAGGGAATGACTACGAAAGAGATTTCAGAAACCATAGGAATGTCTTTAAGTAATGTCAAAGTGAAATTATTCAGAGCACGAAAAACACTAAAGTCAATTATCGTGTCTTTAGTAAAAGATGACTTAAAGGATTTTATTCAGGACTACTAATGAAACATATAGAAGAGCAGATTTTATGGGATTATGTAACAGGGGATACAGACCCTAGAAATATACCCACCATAGTGCAGCATTTAAGCAGCTGCAAAAATTGTAATGATTCTTATAAAAATATAAGGACACTGCATAGCCAACTTTTAGAATTTGAGGACCCGTATGTACCTTTATTGGGCTTCTCACAAAAAGTTATTGATAAAATTGAGGAGGAAAGAATTATAGAGAAATCCAGCGTCTTTTGGGTCCGTTTTACCAAAATAGCGTTGATAATAGCCATCATAATCGCCGTGGTATTGCCATTTTTAATGATCACTTCCCATAAAGTAGAATTATCCGTAAGTATGGATGTAAAAAACAAACTTATCCTTCCCATGGCTAGTATATGCCTGGTTTTGTGGATGCTGTATGGTTTCGATTCTGTGTTAAAACGACGATATAAATTACATTAAATAAAAACTAATTGATCTTGTTTTCCATTATCTGGGTTAAAAAATTAGAAAAGAGCTTGTGACAGAAAAACTCGCAACGAATTATATTTGGTAAAGTTTAAAAAAGTCTCAAATAATTCTAAGGCTTTTTCCTTGTTTTCTACAAGAACTACTGCTCTTGGGGCGTTCCCAGCTGCCTCACATTTTATTTTCTGCATGGTATTAAGTATGAGAGTGGTTGTTTTTCCACTGTCATTGGGAGCCATGCAATAAACATTGACATTACTTTTAATTATCGGAATATTTTTGCGTTGCAGAGGAGTAGGGGTTATTATTTCCAGATACTCTAGCCTCTCTTTAATATGGGGATGTAACCTTTTTAAAAGGCCTAGGGAAGGATTATTGAGTTGAAAGATTACTGCAATAGTTGTTATACTTAATATGAATATACTTACTGCAGACGATTAAGCCCCATCTAGTTCCTTAAAAAGATGCGAGAAATGGATACCATAAGTGTAATTTTTGATTATATTTAAGTAACACAATTCCCTAATTATAACTCACCATGCGTCTCTTTTCATTTTTCTTTGTATTCCTCTTAGTGTTGAGTTGTAAGATGGATAAGAAATCCGAAGAAGTTAAGGAAAATGTTGTGCCTGAACGTGGGGAATTGAGTAAAGACTCCCAAATTTTTCTTGGTAATCGATTGTTTTCAGAAAAAACATGTATTACCTGCCACGATGTAAACAGCATAAAAATTGGTCCTTCAGTAAAAGAAATTATGAAGATATATAAAGAGAAAAATGGTGATATTGTAGCCTTCTTAAAGGGCGAGGCCAAACCCATCGTAGACACCACAGCAAGTCAGGTAACCATTATGCAGGATAATATAGATGGGTTTTTAAAAAACATCTCCGATGAAGAATTGAAAACCATAGCCACTTATATGCTTCATGTAGATCAATTGAATTCAGAAAAGTAAAATGATCTTAAGACGGTCTAAAATAATGTGAATAAATTCCTTTTAAAGAAGTTAAACAATGAATGAACACTTTTTATGCGACAAAGTGTGAGGAAAGCATTATGCCTGCTCCCCAACTGGCAGGCGTGTGGATTAGAATAAATCAAACAATATCTAAATATTTATTGTTTTCTCTCCAACAAATTCTTAATTTAAATTTATGCTAGAGAAAAATGACGTAAGTTACATTCAAAACTAGGCCTATGCCATTATTTTTAGATTTACATAACCTTCCTGAAGGAATTACGGCAGCTCACGTTGCAGAAATGCACCAGGCCGATTTAGATATTGAGCATAAATACAATTGTCGTGGACTTACCTATTGGTGTGACGAAAAACGGAAAACCGCATTTTGTCTAATCGAAGCACCGAGTAAAGAAGCCTTGATAGAGTTGCACGAAAACGCACATGGCGCTATCCCCACACAAATTATCGAAGTAAACGATACCATTGTTGAATCTTTCTTAGGACGCATCGAAGATCCGGAAAAATCTAAAAATATACGCCTCAATATAATCAATGAACCTGCCTTTAGAACGCTAATGGTGGTTAAAATAAAAAGTAAGACCCTAAGAACTAACGAGATAGCCATTCTAAAAGCTGCAATTAGAGGTTATACTCAATCCATTAAAGCTGCAATATCAGAGTATAAGGGCCGTCTAGTAAAACATGAAAACAATTCCTTTTTGATTTCATTTGACACCGTGACCGACGCAGTGCATTGCGGGATAAGAATTGAAGATGTATTCCATGAGGTTATTACTCCAGACTTAGAATTCAAAATTGGCATTAATGCCGGCACTCCGGTTACCAAAAAAGATGGCATTTTTGAGGATACTATAAAATCTGCAGATTACCTAAGTGATATCGCCAAAGGCGGATTTTCTATTACAGATGTAATTAAGGATCTTTACGAAGGGGAAAACCAAAATAGGCCCTTGGCGCGAAAATCGATTAGTATTTTAAATACTGCTGAAGAAGATTTTATGATTTTGTTGATGGCATACACCGAAAAGATTTGGTCACAAAATACCATAAGCGTTCGTGATTTTGAAAAAAATCTTGGTTACAGTAAATCACAACTATATCGAAAGATGATGAATTTGGTAGGCAAATCCCCCAATATGTTTTTAAGGGATTATCGTCTGACTAAGGCCTTGGAATTAATGAAAAAACAAAACCGCAACGTTTCTGAAATTGCGTATCAAACAGGTTTTAGTAGTCCTGCTTACTTTTCAAAATGTTTTCAAAAAAAATACGGTATTCTCCCATCAAATTTTACTTCAAATAAATAAGTCTCTGTTTTTCAAATAATTAATCCAGATATTCTCTTGGTCTAAAAGTGTATTTTTTTGGTCTAAATGTAGAATTATGGAAAATAATTCCATTCTACTTTTGCTAAGAACAATCTAAATACACAAAATTATGAAGACAAATTTAACACTAGTATGCATCATGGCCTTTGGAATATTGATTACAGGATGCGAGGAAAAAGTTGAAGCGCCAGAAGTGAAAGCTGATTTGGTTATTGATGAATTCCCTGAAGCTAAACAAGAAGTTATGGAGACCTTTGGCGCTATTGCACAAAGTATCAAAGACAAAGATTTGGATAAACTAATTTCCTTTCATGCCTACGGCCCTAAGTTTACCGAATTTAAAAATGGTGAACCACGCAATGGTGATGTAGCCAACGAAGCGCATGAGCGCAATGTTTTTGGATCCGTGACCGAAGTATTGAAATTTGATGCAAAGGATTTAAAAATTGCCGTTTATGGTGATGTGGCTAATCTGACCTTTCATTCGGATTTTCATCTAAAGTTCGGAGAAGATATTGTGGTTGTTAATGACCAAATTACCTTACTCTTTGTGAAGACGGCTACCGGATGGAAAATGGTTCACGAGCATCATTCCCCTTTGAATTTAGGATAGATTATAGCATTTTAGAGAAACCCACCGGTTTTCAAACTTCCCTCTAAAACACCGGTTGAGCTTAGTATCAGTACAAATGAAATAGATTAAAAAACGTGTTTGCTCCATAGTACGGATTCTATAGTCCCGTGCTTTATAGAGGAGTCATCCAATTACCAATTATAAACCTTTTAAATATCGTATTATGAAAACAAAATTGACATTTGCAGCAGTATTAATTATTTCTGGAATCATCCTAACGGGATTCACAGAAAAAGTTGAAGTTCGAGAAGCTAGAACAGATTTAGTAAATGATGAGTTTCCCGAGGCCAAACAAGAAGTAATGGAAACCTTTGGCGCCATTGCACAAAGCATCATAGACAAAGATTTGGATAAACTAATATCTTTTCATGCTTATGGTCCAAAGTTTACAGAATTCAAAAATGGAGAACCACGAAATGGTGATGTAGCCAACGAAGCACATGAACGTAATGTTTTTGGATCCGTGACCGAAGTCGTCAAGTTCGAAGCAAAGGATTTAAAAATCGCGGTTTACGGAGAGGTAGCCAATCTAACTTTTCATTCAGATTTTCATCTCAAGTTCGGAGAAGACCTTGTTGTAGTTAATGACCAAATTACTTTGTTATTCGTTAATACGGATAGTGGATGGAAAATGGTTCATGAACATCATTCTCCTTTAAAAGCAATAGTAAACTAAAAATGTGCTATTGTATTATTCCAAAGAGTGTAATAGCCATGATAATTACAGGTATTTCTGTTCATGGCTTATTACATCTCTTTCTAATTAGAATAAAAATGTATTTAAATCCTCTTCAAGTTCAGGCCTATTTAAATAAAAGTACTTAAGAATTCATTTTAAAAAATACCAGATCGCTAAGTCCTTATTTTTAAACCGATTAACCAGCCTATTATTAATAATTAAATCAATATCTTAGAATATGAAAAATTCCATAAAAGAAATAGCTTCCAAATCCATAGAAACCTTTGCATCGAATTTAAAAGGCAGTCTAGTATTTCCTACAGATTCTAACTATGATGACACACGTAAAGTGTATAACGCAATGATTAATAAACGCCCAGGTTTATTCGCCATGTGCAAAACTGTTGATGATGTCATTAGCTCAGTAAATTTTGCAAGAGAAAATAATTTATTAGTCGCCATAAGAGGCGGAGGACATAATGGTGCTGGTTTGGGTTTATGTGATGACGGTTTGGTAATTGATCTATCAGGTATAAAGTTTGTTGAAGTCGATACCTCAAATAATACCGTAAAAGTTGGCGGTGGAAATATTTGGAATGAAGTCGATACGGCTACCCATGAATATGGTTTAGCCATACCATCCGGAATGATTTCAACAACCGGGGTAGGTGGCTTAACCCTTGGAGGCGGTGTTGGTTATTTAACACGAAAATATGGTCTTACCATTGATAACCTGTTAGAAGCAGATATGGTCTTGGCAGATGGTAGTTTTGTGACTGTTAATGCTACCGAAAATACAGACTTATTTTGGGCCATTAGGGGTGGTGGCGGTAATTTCGGAGTGGTTACTTCTTTTACTTTTCAGGCGCATCCTGTTAAAACGATTATGGGTGGTCCAACACTATGGCCTATTGAACGGGTTGAAGAAATTATGGCCTGGTATGATACTTTTATTCAGGAGGTTTCAGAAGATTTAAACGGATTTATTGCTACTATGGTCATTCCTGAATCCCCATTTCCGGAGCATTTACACAATAAAAAATTCTGTGGTATTGTTTGGTGTTATGTTGGTAACCCCGATAAGTTTGATGCGTTATTTAAGGCCGTATTAGAGCTGAATCCTGTTTTTGCACACGTTGGTGAAATGCCCTTTCCTGCGCTCCAAAGTATGTTTGATGGTCTTTTACCATCCGGATTACAATGGTATTGGAGAGCAGATTTTTTTAATGAATTAGGGCCAGAAGTCCGTGCGGAACATCTAAAGTATGGTTCCAGTATTCCAACCCCCTTATCGCAAATGCATCTGTATCCATTGAGCGGTGCGGCAAGTCGAGTAGGAGCAGAAGAAACGCCATGGGCTTATAGAGATGCTAAATATGCGGGTGTTTATATCGGGGTCGATTCAGATCCAAAAAACGCAACAAAAATCACCGATTGGTGCAAAGCTTATCAAGAAGCATTACATCCACATTCAGCAGGTGGAGCGTATTCAAATTTTATGATGGAAGAAGGTCAGGATCGTATTAAAGCAAGTTATAAGCATAACTACGATAGGTTGGCCAGGATAAAAAATAGCTACGATCCGGATAATTTATTTAGAGTTAATCAGAATATAATTCCAAAAAAATAGAAATTAAGGAATTGCTTCTGGCAAAATTATAGGTATGGGAGCGCAGAAATTATAACCGCTAATTAAAGGCGGTTAGGCATAAAAACAAAAGGTCCGGTTGGACCTTTTATTTTTTATGAGAGAGACTATATACTGGCGTGTTTGACACTAAACTTTTTTAAATTATTCTTTAAAGAATAATAAACGAGCCTTGAATAAACACCCGCCTAAGGCGGGTGTATTTTTTATTTGCCTGTCCGATTAGGACGGAAGTCGAAGGATAGGAGGGAAGCATAATATTAATTGTTTATACCGTATAAAAAAGTGACAGGGGCGGCGAGTAAATTTATTTTATAATCGAATCAAGCATTTCAAAAATCTATTCAAAAAACACAACCATAATACTAAACTATAGATCCACAACCCCCCATATATACATATCATTCATCCACACAAATTAAACAAATCATTATCAGATTAGAATATATAAATGATTGACCCCGGGTAGCACAGTAGGGCGGTTGGACCCCAGCCAAATTATCTTATAGTGTGATAATGGAGGTGTATGAAACGAAATGCGACATAATCCAAGATAAGGCACGGCCGAGGGAGGCCCCTCACATCCAAATATAATAGGAACCGTGAAGCCCATACAGACCCAGTAGTATCGATGTTTAAAGTGATCGATAGTAAGATTGCACATATTGGTTAACACGTTCCACAAAAGGGCGACACCAACCAATCCATATATGTAGGGGGACATCCATCCAAATAATGCGTGGTATAAATCTATATAGTGGAAAACATGAAAAACACAACATAACCATAATACCGAGCGCAAAGTTGAAATACCAAAACCGAACAGCGAATGTAGACACCAGAAGACCCGAAAAGAAACAGGAAAATAGGGCATACAAATCTCCGATGGTGAAAACATGCGAAAGACACAAAAGACACCTGACTAATCAGTTAGAAGAAGAAGCAGACGTCAAAGAGAGATCAAAATAGGGGATAGAAGTGATGATCCAGGAAGCAAGACTGATACACGACGCTGAGAAGAGCAGTGATTGCAGAATTAAAGACATCAAAAAATATAAAAGGTAGGGATAACCCAGCAAATCTGAAGAGGAGAAACAGAGCATAAAAGAGGGGGAGAGATATATGCATATGGATAATCCATGCATCCAGATCAGCTCGCGCAGATCAGGGCGTAGTAACCGTAAATGGTAGAAACTGGGTCAGGTATAACCACCACGGACAATGTACAGATCAACTGAAATCAATCCTATGGGTATATGGTAGTCAACAAAAAGGAGCCATGATGCAAGTAGAGTAATGGCAGTCAAATCCGTAGAATTGAGAGTAGGGCGACGAGAAGGAGAGGGATAGATCAAGCATATTATGGTGGGGTATTAGTAATAAAAAAACCGGACCAGTAATTGTGGCCGGGCAGAAATTTAATATAGGAGAGCAGTATTCACCGGGATGATGGTATATTACTAGGAACCAATTGTGGAAAACTCAGATGAGACAAGATTAGAGCAAATCGGTAAACCTAAAAGAACAACCAGAGCCATAGGGGGAACAAACGAAAGACGGCATCGTTAGAATAGGACCTTCGCCTCGGTAAATATATTAAATAGACAGACATGCCCACAGTACCTGATGGTGGAAAACAGAAGAGAACACCAACAATACCATGGAAAATCACAATGATCAAGTCATTAAAGACAGCTATGTTCCAAGACGATAGAAAGAACAGCACACAACTAAAACACATGCGAAAAGAACAGCAAAAAGAGGGGGAGAGAGGGGAGATGAGGGTAGGGGGGGGATATTTCATCAATGGGGTGGACCCCAGAATGATATAGCACATCTATCGGTTATATCAGTAAGTTATATAACCCGGGCTTGGATTTAAGTTTACGGGTGGAGCGCTCGAACTGTTGTGAGCAGGAGTACGGGTTAAGGTAGACCCGTACAACACGGAAAACCCGGGAGCAAACGTATATTAGGCGCAAATGCAATAAAGAACTCAAAAATCAAAAAAATACAAAGTAAGGGACTGAGAAGTAATGAAATAGGACAAATATTGGAAACGACCGTCAAACCAGTAACAACATCACAGAACTACAAAACAAGGAGGCACAGAGCACGCCAGCAATACAAGAGAGCAGCGAGCCGAATAAATACAACAATATCACAAACTATTTCCAGAGATGAGAAGAAGAATATGGAATGATAAGAGAACTATTGAAAATGCTGACTGCAAAAAAACTGTTTCTTTGTAAATGGGAGAAGGGACTGAGGGCAAACACTCAGACCATATTAAATAAACGGGTAGGTGAAATGGTGTCTGTTTGGAAATCTATCGACAATTAATTGAAGCTTTTGTTATATAATAATAGGAACGAATATTATACAATGTTCTATTTATCAGTATATTTCATTACTTTTCTTTAATAAAATCCAAGTCCAAAACATTAAAATTATTGGCAGCTTTTACCAAAAGCGTAGAGCCAATAGTTTCAAATAGCTGATTGGTTTTAACTATAAATTCAGCTTGCTGTTCAATTTTATGATTGGGAATACCAACCAAAGTTAAATCGGTTGTAGCAGAATATTTCTTAATCAGATCATAAAACGCTATTTGCTGTACAGCATTATCAATAATTTCAATTTCTACGTCTACTCGCAGATCCTCAACAAGTTTGTATATTTTATTGTAAATTATAGTATTATCTACATTGTTATTATTAACAAATAATACTCTGATATTGGTCTCCTGCCAACGAGGTGAGGCGATAATAAAGCGCGCTATATTAAGCATCATTTCAGCATTTTTACTATCGGTTTCGCGCCACCATAAATCGACGGCTTTATAATTTCCAAATTTTGTTTTTTTGTCAAAATCCAGATATATTAAATTATAATCCAAATGGAGCAAGACTTCTGTCATTTCAGCATATTCCTTAGAGTCTTCCAACCCTTTTGGCCAACCCATCATGATAGTATTAGGTTCAACACCTGAAAAACCAAAGGTGGTGGCTATATTTTTAATACCATTATAGATATTGTCCACTTTAATTTGTCTAGCAAAAATACCTAGGTCTGAATAAGCATCGTCTGTAACAATTTGATCTGTTTTCTTAAGAGGTTTATTATTGTTTTTATCTACAATGAGTTTGAAATTTGTAACTATACCTGTACGACCAGATACTGTTTTACTCAATTCTAATAAATATGATTGGTGTTCACTTCGGCCACTAAACAAAATGATATTTGGATTCCAACTAGATTGAACTTCGGTATTAGCATTTATTTTTTTTAAGCCTTTATTCACGATATTTTCCCAAACGCTGCGCCACACATCATTTGATTGAATTTTTACCTCCTTTCGTTGTAACCAAAAGTATAAAGACGCAATAATTGCTAATGCAGCAAACATGGCAATCATGTCTAACTTAAACATAACACCAAAACAGGCAAAAAAACCAAGTAAACCAATCCAGCGTTTAATTTTAAAAGTAGGCTGAAAATCAGGATTTGCCCAATTTTCAAGAAAAAAAGCAATATTTATAAAACCATAAGCAGTCAGGTAAAACATAGAAACTACACGAGCAATAACATCTAATTCTCCAATTAAAATTCCAGCTTCAGCAATAATGAATACTAGCATAAGAGCGTTAACTGGTTCATTATTTTGTCCTTTTCCTTTAGAAAACACTTTGGGTGTTACTTTATCCATCGACATAGCCTGTAAGATCCTTGGTCCGCCAAGAATGCCCCCTAAAGCAGATGATAGTGTAGCTCCCCAAATACCGGCTACCACAGCAGGTGAAAACAGAGCCATTTTCATTAAAATATTATAATCCGATTTTAAAGTTTCCGAATTGATGCTTACGGCAATAAAAACTGCCAAGAATATATAAACGATAAGTCCAACACCAATAGCCCATAAGGTGCCTTCTGGGATAGATTTCTTGGGATCTTTTAAATCACCACTCATGGCAATTCCAGCAGTAAATCCGGTTACAGCCGGAAAAAATACGGCAAATATAATTTCCATAGGTACTGCGCCTTCAGTAGCAACCATACTAACTGTTTCAGGCACTAAATCCCTTGTTCCAAAAACGATGGATACAATGGATACAGCAATTGCAGTTAAAATAATGTATTGTATTTTTAAGGCTATAGAAGTGCTTATTAAAGCCAATATTGTAATCGCAACCAATGCAATAGATCCAGTTATCCTAAAATCATTAATGGTCATGCCAAAGTCAAAAAAATCATTGAAACTTTCGGCAAATCCAATTAAATACAAAGCAATGGAGAGTGCTGTACCCACATAAAGGGAAATGCCAATTGAGCCACCAATAGGGATGCCCATACTGCGTGAAAGCACATAATAAACACCACCGGCACCAATTTTTTTATCCGTGGCAACAGATGAGATACTCAATCCTGTTGTTATTGAAATCACATGGGCGATAATAATAATAACAATCGCTCCAAATAATCCCGCATTACCAACCACCCAGCCCAAGCGCATGTACATGATAACACCCAAAATGGTAAGCAATGAGGGTGTAAAAACACCGGCAAAGGTTCCGAATTTTTGAATTTTTTTCATTGAAAAAGTTGGAAGTTAAATATCTTAAATGAAAATAACTATTCTTTATTTTAACTCTTGCATATTCAATTTAAATGAAGAATTTAATATTTATAATTATTGACGAAAATACAATATGCACATTACATAGGCTATATTTTTGTGCGGCAGCCGTTACAATGTATCCCATAATATCTCGAATGAGCGCCATCTTTCTTGATTATTTCTTCAGCCACTGGCTAAACCAAAAAAACAAAATGTTCCATAATCCGCCAGAGCCTGCCTGACGTTAGGCAGGGCGGACAAGTTGTGCCGTGTTATCTGCCTGCCGAAGACTTGTTGCAGGCAAGGGGTGTTGAACTTTGGTAAAAACGAAAGCTTGTACCACACTTCCTGAAAATTTTTTTCTATAACTCTCTTTAAAAAATGGTAATGGAACACGTTTTATGCGACGACGAGAGGAGGGAGGGCAATGCCTGGCCGCCTGTTGGCGGATGTGTGGAATGGTGATATTTACTCCATAGGGAACTAAGTCGTTATCTTCATCACAGAGACCTTGGGGCAAATGCGTTTTCCTTTATTACAGGGCAGTTATGCCAATTGTATTGGAATATTGGTTGAGATAAGGTTGAAATTGAAAAGTAGAAAAGATAGTAATAAACAGAGACGTACTTCGTTCTATCTAAACTAAAACAAGTATGATGAGCCCATTAAAACCCCTTTTTATATTGCTGATTGTGTTTCCATTACTATCCTTTTCACAAGTCGAGATGAAATGGAACAAAGAGGTACCTACTAAAATTTTATGGCAAGAAGTTACCTCGCTGGGTAACCTTATCGTTAGTTCAAGAGAAGAATTGATCGGTATTGATACTGAAACAGGTGATATTAGCTGGGGAAAAAGAGCCTTTGGCAATCTTGATAAAGCCGCTTACGAAGAACTTCCCAATAGCCCGTTTTTTTCGGTAAAAACGGATAACAGCTTACATCTTATCGATCAGTTTAGCGGCAACGAAATTTTTAATTCTAAAAATGCCGGCCTTCAAGAGGTCGCTAGCTATCATTTATTGTATAACGCAGACGCAATTCTTGTTTCCGGAACAGATCATAATGGGGAACCGTTGATGGTTTCCGTGAAAATGTCTGATGCTAGTTTGTCGTGGTCGATGAATGAAAAATTTGGCCGTATCGTTGCTGCCAATGAACTTGATAATCAAGAATTACTTATAGTAACGTTGTTCAACAACTACAAACTCAATGTCGATACTGGAGAAGTAATTTGGAAGAAAACGAACTCCAAGGAAGCGGAGCAAATCGACAATATGGGGGCGTTTGGTGCATTATTAAAGCAGGCCGCAGAGCATGTATCCAAAGATATGGACATACAATTACATTACTATCAGCCTGAAGACAGTGAAGTTTTCTATTTAGCATCACAGCAAGAGCGACAAGGGGGTATGACCACATCCTCTGGCAATACTACAATTAACTATACCAATCACTATAACGCTTATAATATAAATGATGGCAGCATGGTATGGAACGAAGAATTAGAGGTAAACGGGGCACTCAGTCAGGTCTGCTTTTTAGATAAGGGAATATTGGTGTTGCCCGATGATGGTAATCGAACGAAAATAAACCTGTTTGACTATAAGACCCGAGAAGGGCTGTGGGGTAAAAAGGGCCTTGGTATAGCTATAAAAGGTGGAGTGTACGATTATTTAGATTCCGGCAAGGGTATTTTGCTGATATCGCGAACTACCAATAAAGATTTTCTCAATTATTTAGACCCAACGGTTGGGGCAATTACATTTGAAAAACCCGTAAAAGTCGATGGTATGGTTGTCGGTATTGTGCCGCTGGCAAACTCAGTCCTTTATATTACGACCGAATCGATGAATATTTTAGACTATCATACGGGAACCTTGAAGTGGAATAAAAGTATTCAAACCAGTCCAAGACTTACTGCCGAGCATCAGGATAAAATTTATGCTTTTGATTATAGTTCCGGACTTTTAAAAGTAGTGGATAAATCGAGTGGCCAGGTAAGTGATTTTTCTCAGGTGGAACTGCGATTTGAAGGAAAAGAGTCACCATCGAATCTGGAAATCATGGAGGACGGTATTTTTATAAACTCCGATCAGAACGTTGCTAAGTATAATTTTGATGGCTCACTGGTTTATCAGCAGTATTATCCCGCACCAAAAGAAGAGGGATGGAAACGTGCCTTGCTTTACGCCTCGGCAGTACGAGCAGCCTATATTGGTGCTACGTCTTACTATGTTTCAGGTGCTATGGCCGCGGCAGAATATGACGTAAGACAAAAAGACGAAGTAACAGGAGAACTAGTATCTCAAATAGGAGACGCTTATGGAGAATTAGGCAATGCTGCTTCCAGTTATGCCGGTGCCGCATTCAGAAAGGCAAATGCGCGACTCAAAGCCACCAAACAAGGTAGAGACTTCATGTTCATCATGTCAAAACAAGAAAAAGACATAGTGTTGTTAAAAGTTAGTAAAACTACAGGGAAGGTAGCAGGCGAAATAAATCTTGGTAAGGACCGAGAGCCCCTATATGCGGTTGATGATATTAACGGACAGGTGTATTATCAAACAGGAGACGCTGAACTTACTTCCTATATGGCCCGCTAACAGATAACGCTGAGGAAATTCATTGAACTTGCCTTCTCTACGTAAACTTGGTGTAACTCTAATATAGCGGTTTATACGGATGGGTAAATAATCTGTTCAAATAATAAATTTCTAAACATTATGTCAAACAGAAATTAAAAAAAGGCTACTAGGGGCATGGAGGTCAAGTGCTTAGAAATTTTATTTTACTCACTAAGCTTTTTAATTCTTAAATTTAAAGGTGTTCGTGAATCTCCTAAAAAGTCGTATTCAAAATTTTGAGCTGTTGGGGTAAGCTAACGAGTATGTTGTGAAAAATTTATTGATGGAGAGTTATTCATAAATCGCAAATTTCTAAAGAATCTAAAAAATTTTGCTTTCCTGCCTGCCGGCAGGCAGGTTGGCAAGCGGCTAAAAATGACTTGATATTTCCTGGCGAGAAAATGATTAAACGTGCCAACCAAATATTCCCTTCATTAAAGGAAGCAATAGTATTAGAACAGTCTAAACAAGTTCAAAATAGTGCAGATAATAAACAAATTGTAAATCTTATACATAGAGGTTTTGAATAAAATTATTGAGAAAAATATATCAGGAAAGAAAGTTTTAGGGCTTTTCATTCTTACCAATCTAGTTTATGCTTTTATGCTAATGGTTACAATACCTAAGACAATGGCGTTTTCCAATGGAATGAGGTTATTAGATATGATGCCAACTGGATATGATTTCAATTATGTGAATAAATTGTTCAGTACTCTAGGTAAAGAGGGGCGTGAAGCTTATCTAACCAGCCAGATTCCGATAGATATGATTTATCCATTACTCTTTGGGGTATCTTATTGCTTACTAATGGCATATTTTCTAAAGAAAATTAATAAACATAAGACACCATTTATTTATCTATGCTTATTACCCATAATTGCAGGAATAGCAGATTATATTGAAAACATCGGAATTATCACAATGCTGAACAATTATCCGGATTTTACAGAAACTACAGTTATTGTAACCTGTATGTTTTCAGTTGTAAAAAGCATTTCAACTAGTATCTTTTTTGACTTTAGTGGTGTAATCTTACTGCTGTTTGGTATTAAATTATTTTAAAAAAAAACAAGTAGCACCAATAATAGTGATGATGTCGAACAGATTTAATAGATGTAACTGTGCTATGGCCGTATGAGGTATTGGTCAAAACAATAGTTGAAATGAGCGTTTAGTTGAGGGGAAGGCCAGGGTAAGCAGGTAAAGAAGAAGGGACACAGTTTTGTTGCTTTTTTTGCATAACGGCTAATTATAGATACATAATGTTTTAAAAAACTCTGCGAAGCAAACTTTATTGGCACGCTTAATTGTTTAATGACCCAAGTTCCAATTATTCTTATAAAAATGAATGTTTCTGGGATATTTGAAATAATATAGAATTATGGTAACAAACGGTGATTTTTTTCTAACAATCAAGAATACCTTTAGTAAAAACCCGTAATTGGTTTTTACATAATATCTGCCGATATGGTTCTAAAGAAGCCATATCTGATATTATGCTAAAATAGCCCTTAACGGGCTATACACAAATTACTAATAGTTTTGTTCCATAATTTATATTATGTCAAATAGTAATTATCTGAAAGCTACGCCCCCATAAATCATATTGCTCTTAATAAATGTCTTTTAACGAGTAAATTCTCTATTAATCGATATTTATTAACATATTATGGACTAACCGTCTGAAACATCTATTTTTGTATTCATTCTAATAACCTTTAAATTGATGAAAATGAAAATCACCCCTTATTTTTTAATGTGCTTTTCTGTATTACTCTTTATTAGCTGCAGTAAAAGTGATGACGCACCAGTCACTCCTGATGCCGTAGATCCAATCGAAGAAGAAATTGATCCAGAACCGGAAGAAGTTCCCGATTCAGTCAATGAAGTAATAATCGATATGATTGAATATTCCCTTGTTCCTGCTAATGGATCAGGAATTACCGGGAAGGCTACTTTTACCAGAGATAGTAATGATAATACAACCATTATAATAGAATTGGAGAATACCACTACTGAGGAACACCCTGCATACATTCGCTTTAACAGCGCAGAGGAAGGTGGTATTGTGGCCATCACCTTAACGGTATGTGAGTGCTCTATTGGCACTACGGTAGTTACCCAGTTGGACGATGGAACACCAATCGACTTTGATGGACTGCTTGTATTAGACGGACATGTAAGTATTAAGGAAAGTCCAACAGAATCTGATGCGGTTGTAGCAACGGCCAATATAGGACTTAACGCAAATTAGACAATTATCTTTTTTGTTCTAAAATATATACTCTGACACCTTCTTCTATTTTGGTGTCGGAGTTTTTTATTTTAATAATTAAGAGAAGGGCGTATTAAATTTAATTCTCCTCAAAATTATTTTCAACCAGTAAGTACTTTGAAACCTTTTTGGCGCCATTAGTTCGATAAAGATCGCGAATTAACTTGCGACGCTTATTTTCCGAAATATCTAGAGAATCTATTAGCAGTCGCATTTGTTTCATCTCTGACTTTCTTTCGGCTTCCTTCTCAGATAAATTTGGTTCAAATTGAAAAACTATAGGCGCCTGCTCTGCTTCTGCCTTTAATTTTGCTTCTTTCTGTGGCGTATATTGTGCCTCGCAGTCACTAGTCCAAAATAAAATCCACATAAATACAGCGATCCCTACTAACTTTTTCATTTTTCAAATATATGTTCTCTCTCAAAATACAAAAAAACCCTGTTTTATAGACGTCCCTTCGCTATTAACGCTTTATTTTTCACAGTTTTTAAATTTTTAAAACATCTATAAGCCAAGTTAGTAAGGGAATTATTAGTACCTTCCTATTCAAATAACAACCACCTTTTAATGAAATACCGAACTGTACTAATTTTTATGGTTTGCTGTAGCTTTTCCTATGCTCAGGATTACATAGATATTGGTAAGTTCTTCGTTAGTACCACCCCGCAAAATAGTTTTAACCAGGAAAATGCCGGTTCCACAGCCATTCATGAATTTGGTCTTCAGATAGATTTTCCCATTGTTCTTAGATAGTACAAATGTCCTTTTAGTTGGCGGTTTTGCAAACCGAACAGACGTATTCCTGGACCCCGCACTTTCTGAAGCTTCTCAGCTCTATATAGTTGGAGCCAAAATAGGGTTAAATCAAGTATATAACGAAAAATGGAGCGGTACCTACCTCCTTTTTCCTAAAATGGCTACTGATTTTTCCAGTGGTTTTCGACGTGGTTTTCAGTTTGGTGTGCTGGCATTGTTTAGTCAGACAAAAACAAAAAAACTTAAATACTCCTACGGCTTATTTTATAATAGTGAGGAATTTGGCCCTTTAATAGTCCCTATTTTTGGTATCTACTACAAAAGCCCAAATGACCGACTTGAGGCCAGCATCCTTCTTCCACTCCTAGTTGACATCAATTATACTCTTGGAAAAAGAACCAATATAGGATCCAATTTTGATGGTATCGGGAATTCTTTTGCTATCTCTAATCCAAGCTTCCCTGACACCTATGTAAATAGAAATACCAATGATCTCTATTTCTATTTCGAATACGAATTGACATCCTCCCTGAATATTCGATTTAAAACTGGTTATTCCTTCTTTAGAAACTATAGAATTTACGATGAAAATGATAAAGTTGACCTCTCCATTTCTTCCATTTATTTAGGAGATAACAGAACTATTTTAAATACCGATTTTAAAGATGGTTTCGTTTTTAAAGCTGTATTGCGTTATCGTTTTAACCTGCCTGATTAGCTATTTTATTACTTTAATACACGAACCCTAATCGATTTACTTATAGGGGTTTTGCTTTTATCTGCATAATGATTATAAGGCACTAAAACATTGGTCTCCGGAAAATAAGCAGCCAAATTCCCTAAGGGAATTTCATAGGGAACAATTTTAAAATTATTAGCCCTTCTTAGCTGTCCGTCATAAGTACTGCTTAAGTGCACGACAGCGCCGGTTTCTAATCCCAATTTTTTCATGTCCTTGGTATTCATAAGTAATACTCTACGTTCTTTAAATATTCCCCTATACCTATCATCCATCCCATAAATCGTGGTATTAAACTGATCATGAGATCTAATAGTCATTAACATAAACTCATCTTTAGCTAATTGGTGATCCGGCAAACTATTTAAAGAAAGTTGCGCTTTGCCACCTGGTAAACGACTAAAATCTAATTCTCTAACATTATTGGGCAAGTAGTAACCAACTCCCTTGGCGCGAGCATTCGTATTATCAAATCCTTTCACCACCTTATCAATCAATTCTCTGATTCGGTCATTATCCTGACTTAAACCTTTCCAGTCTACCAAATGTTCTCCATTAAAATAAGCATTGGCAATACCTCCTACAATGGCTACTTCACTTTCGAGATTGTCTGAGGGAGCTTTTAAAACCCCTTTTGACCATCTAACCCTTCCCATACTGTTTTCTGTGGTCACATAGGAATTAGCCTTCCCTCCTACTTCTTTTTCAGATCTGCCATAGGTGGGCAACAACAAAGCCGTTTTACCCGTCACTAAATGACTCCTATTCAATTTTGTACTCACCTGTACGGTAAGTGTGCAATTCTGTAAAGCCCGGGCCGTATAGTCCGTATCAGAAGCAGCCATTAAGAAGTTGCCACCAAGAGCTATAAATACAGAAGCTTTCCCTTCATGCATTGCTTGCATGGCTCCTACCACATCAACACCTTCTTTCGAAGGAGGATCAAACCCTAAATGTTTGGCTATTCGTTCATTAAAATCTTTATTGACATAGTGCATAATACCGACAGACCGATCGCCTTGTACATTGCTATGCCCTCTGACCGGACAAGTTCCGGCAAAAGGTTTACCAAGAGCTCCTTTTAAAAGTAATAAGTTTACATATTCCTTTATGGTCTCTACCCCATTTTTATGTTGGGTAAGGCCCATAGCCCAGCAAATCACTATATTCTGTTTTTTAGCTAAAAACGAAACAGCTTTATCTATCTCATCTTCTGAAACACCACAGAGACTTAATAATTCTTCTTCAGAATACCTATCCAGATCTGCTAAAAGGGCTTTTGAGCCATCCGTATACTTACCTAAGAAATTATGATCAAAAACAGCTCCTTCTTCCTTATCCAGCTGCGCCAATTTTTTAAGAATCAATTTTATCAAAGGTATGTCCTGATTAATTCTCACTGGCAAATGCAAGTCGGCCATGGCCGTTCCAGACCCTAACAAACCTTTAACTGACTGAGGATTTTTAAAACTCACCATACCAGCCTCTTTCAAAGGATTGATGCTGATAATAATCCCACCATTTTCTTTGCATTTTTCAAGAGCAGATAACATTCTTGGATGGTTGGTTCCAGGGTTTTGTCCAGCCACAATAATGACTTCAGCTCCATAGAGGTCCTCTAACTTTACCGACCCCTTCCCTATCCCAAGCGTCTCAGAAAGGGCTACTCCACTAGACTCGTGGCACATATTGGAGCAATCGGGCATATTATTGGTGCCAAAAGCTCTTACAAAAAGACCATATAAAAAGGCAGCTTCATTACTTGAACGTCCGGAAGTATAAAAAATAGCTTCATCCGGATTCTTTAAACTCTTTAATTCTTCCGCAATGATTTTATAGGCATCTTTCCAAGTTATAGCTTTGTAGTGAACTTCTCCTTCTGCTAAAAACATGGGTTCTGTGATGCGTCCAAAAGCATTAATTTCATAATCTGATTTTAATGATAATTCCTCTACAGAATGTTTTGCGAAAAATTCTCTTCCAATATGAGTCAAGGTAGCCTCGTCGGCCAGTGCTTTTGCTCCATTTTCACAATACTCTCCTAATTTTGAAGGCTTTTCCGGATCTGGCCAGGCACAACTTGGGCAATCGAAGCCGTCTGTTTGATTCATCTTCATAAGGGTGGTCATGGCTCTTACCACACCCATCTCCTTAAAACTGTGTTTCATAGCCGCCGTAATTCCGTCCTTGCCTGCTGCGTAGGCAGGAGGTTCTTCAATTCTAAGAGATAAAAAATCCTCAGGACCTCTAATACAAATATCTCTTTTAGTACTATTTTTCATCTATTATTTAAAGTATAGCTTTAGGGTTCGGATATTGATCAGACTGATCTTCTTCTCGCCTGTCTAAACAAACAAAATCCTTTTCAAGTAATAAGGAAAGGGCTTCATTATTGGGTAAAGTTAGCGTTTCAGAGAATCCAACTATATTATCTTTATCCCAGTTTTTGAGCTTGGCTTCAGGAACATATAAAGTAATGCTACCTTCTTTAAAATCAGCTTTCATAACATTCGTAGAAGTTTCACTTTGCACCCGATAGTTAAAAACGTTATTCATAAAAAAAGTTTGTTCACTTATTTGACCTTTATCACATAAAGTAATAACCTCCGAACGGGTTAGACGATATCGTATACTATTGCCTTGTATTCTAATTTTCATGGGTATTTCTTTATTTCTCTAAAATACGATTTAATCAAATACATACTTTAATACTCCGTGTTGAGTCAATTCTAAGATCTGGATAAAATCTTTCATTTTCTCCATATCAATCTTTTAGGGGATTAGTGTACTTTTGCCGGATGTCTGTAAGCAAGAAATCCCAATTAGAATTTGTAGCACTAATGGCTGCGCTCATGTCCATTGCCGCACTGGCATTGGATGCACTGCTTCCTGCTCTGGATATCATTGGTCTTTCAGTGGGCGTCACAAATCCTGCACAAAATCAATTGTTAATTACCTTATTCTTTTTGGGCTTGGGTACCGGACCACTATTGTTTGGTCCTGTATCTGATAGTATAGGTCGAAAACCTGTTGTATACATGGGTTTCGGACTTTTTATTTTTGCGAGTCTGCTATGTGTATATTCCCAAAGTCTGGAATTGATGATTACAGGTAGAATTTTACAAGGGGTTGCCTTATCGGCACCTAGAACCATTAGTATAGCTATGATAAGAGATATGTTTAATGGGGACTATATGGCCCGTATCATGTCTTTTGTTACTGTTATTTTTATCCTTGTCCCAATAATTGCACCAACCTTAGGAAAATGGATTTTTGATTTATTCGGTTGGGAAGCCATATTTCATATCCAGGTGGTATTTGGGATACTGGTCGCGATCTGGTTCTGGAGGAGACAACCCGAAACACTTATCCCACGTAAAAGAACTTCTTTTCGTGGCTAAGTGTCTTCGTTAGTGGATATAAGGAATTGTTTAATTATAAACAAACCATGCTCTTTACTTTAATCTGGGGTTTTATTACCGGCTCATTTTTGGTTTACTTAAGTACTTCTCAACAGATCTTTCAGGAACAATATGCTTTAAAAGAATCCTTTCCGTATATTTTTGCTGCCCTGGCTATTACCATAGGGACTGCTACCCTTCTTAATGGTACCTTGGTATTGCGCTATGGGATGTTACGTTTGGTGACTATTTCTATGGCCGCTTATGTAGTAACCTCTTTACTATACATAGTTTTGTTCGCCAGTTCCGGAAATCCCTCATTCGGAATCCTGCTTACCTTCTTTGCCCTGCAATTTTTTGCGGTAGGTTTTCTTTTTGGCAACCTTCGCGCTCTTGCTATGGAACCAATTGGGCATATAGCGGGTATAGGTGCCGCCATAACCGGATTTATTGCAACTATCATGGGCGTTGCAATAAGCACCTATATCGGGCAATTTGTTATAAACAGCGTGCTTCCCATGTTTATTGGGTTTTTGGTCTGCGGGTTGCTGTCTTTTGTGGTTTTGGCATTTTTCTTCCTTTCAAAAAAGGGTTCACAGAGCGCATTTTAGAAACCCACGAATTTTCATACTTAGATTTGATTTAATAAAATAAACCGAATTGGAAGGTCCCGGTCTTAACCAGATCAAAAAAAAAACCGGGAATTCCTAAAATTCCCGGATATATATTTATAGTTAATAATTCTGCCGTGGTCACGACACTCACAAAACCCTGCGCGCAAACGTGGGGTTCTTTTTTAAAGCGACCGTCGAAAGCTTGCTTTCGTAAGGGGACACGGAAAACAAAACCGCAGGGCCAGAGGCCGTGCTGGGTTTGCATTTTCAGGTTGGAGTACTTTCAGGATCACGACCACGAAGCAGAGCGAAGCACGCTTCGGGTGAGTACTCCTGGCGTGGTCACTTATTGAAAGAGCTTAGTTTTTGATATTCAAATAACTAGGTTTTTTTAGTTTATATATTGGCCGAATATTGGCCGTTAAGATCAGATATCATTTAATTTTCGCTTAGAATTCTTTGTTGAAATTCTCTCAATATCACTAGGATTAAACGACACATCCCATTGCCAACTATCAAAAGCTCAGTGATTGCTTACTGCCTTCACATTACTCTTATACAACAAAACCACCGTCAAAGTCAAGATTAACCAGCATAGATTGTCCTGAGCGTAAACAGCCTTATTCAGAAGTAGCCATAAAGTTCATATCCGATGCAATCTTCAGCCGTCAGGTAAGCGCTGTAGGCAATTATAAGGACAGACACGGCCCTCTTGAGACACACTAAAATAAAGACATAAGTGAAGTTAAAGGTACTATTCTCTGTTGCCTCGTCATAATACAATTATAGTGTCGTCCCCTGCAACAAATTCTTCCCTTTAAACCCGAACCTATAGCTTAGGCCAAAGACTAATTGATTTCTGCTTCCCAGAAAGGAATAGTTGGCTAAAAAATTATACCGCTTATTCCACTGAAAATTCAGGCCAACATTTAGACTTACAGGATAGGGCAAGGACTTTTTAAATCTATAGTTTAGATTAACAGGGTCATCACTGGAAAGCCATCGTGAAGCCCCATCATATATAGGTGCCAACACTTGCTGTTCTGTATCAGTCAATCCATCATACCATTGATCCAGCTGCTCAAGGGCTCTGCTTTTACCATCGGGAGTAATACCCACCAATTTTTCCAAATCCACGACGCCACTGCCAGAAGGGTTAAGTCCTAAATATTGACCCCCAACCAGGAAGGCAATATTCCTCTCAGGCTTATTGCGAAATCTAAACAAATATCCTGTCCTTAAACCCGCAACTAAGGTTCGGGCGGGTTCATTTAAGTTATCCATAAATGTCCACGCCATTGTAAAGTCTCCCTGTACGATCAAGGGTCCAATTGCACCGGCGACAACTGCGCCCCAACCAGCTACAGTGCCATTATTATCAGTATTGAATTCTAATTCAATCGGCAGACCTAATTGTATATTAGTCTGTGAGTTGATACCCCCCAATATACCGTAAAAATTCAGGAAGGGAAGAAGCCAAAAATCATAACGAAGCGAATACCCGTTAACTTCTGCTTGTATTTTTTGGAAACGTGCTATCCCATCTATGCCAATTAAGTCATCAGTGTCGAACCCGACAAAGGCATCACTAATGACAATGTCCTGCCTTGAGTAAGCATAAAGCACATTTATACCATTGGGATAGGGAATATCAAAACCCGCTTTCCGAACTTTGTTTCCAAGAATTGGCAGATGCCACTCGTATGGTGTTTCTTTAAGGCTATCGCGGTATTTTTGATAAGCATCAGAAATGGTAAGATTACTCACCTGTTGCGCTTGGACAATCTGTGTTTGAATAAACAAAATACAGGCTAATAGAAGTAAAGGTTTTTTAAGGAATTTAGTCATGTCTAAGGATTATTGTTATTTCCTCAAAGTTGTTGGCAATTAATACATTGTCCCAAGTAGCCTTGTAAATGAGGAGTGAAATTATTAGTGAAACTCTCTCTTCGGTGATGGTCTCTTCAAATATTCCTGAGGCTACAATGGCATCAATAATATTTTGTGATAGTTCTTCCACATTGGTTTCCTGCACAGATTGTAGTACCGGAAGGAGGAACTCCCGAATAGCTTCTTCAGTAACATTGTCCTGGATGATGTCTAAGCCTAAAATCAACTCTGCTAAAAAATTGGCCACCTCTTCGGCATTCAGATTCACTATCCTCTCCAGTATTGGCTGTATGAGATTCTGTAAGTTATCCGGTGTAATATTGTCCGTTATGAAGGAATTAAGGGCTGTGGCAATATTTAATGCAGTTTCTTCGGGATTTAAATTGTCCAGTATGGGGCTTAATAAATCTCGTATGGTATTGAGCAGTGCCTCCGATATATCATCCTCAAGGCTCAGCAACCATTGACTAAGAGTAGTGCCTGCTGTTTCCGGATCAATGGTCTGAAGGAAATTAAGGGCGGCAACAAGGGCAGTATTGATGTTCTCCGTGGTCAGGAATTGTGATAAAATAAGCGATGCAACGTCATTCGCCGCTCCTTCCGGACCAACTATTGAAATAACAGGCTTAATCCCAATAAAAGCAACTCGTATGGCATCTTGCATGCTTTCATAGTCCGGATTCAGATTTAAATCTGGGATTTGCTCATTCAGATTATCAACCAGATTATTAATGGACTCAGTAGCCTGGGCTGCCAGATTGCCCAATTGAAATAAGGGCGTTTCATCAATTAATTGGGTAAAAGGTAATAGCGTGGCGGCAACACTTTCCTGATTTATAAAATTTTCTTCAATGACATTTGTAAGAATCCCTGCTATTTCTGAGACCTGTTCATCATTTAAGGATACAAACTCATTCCATGCACCAGCTAGTATCGGTTGCAGATTTTCTTCGTTGAAGATGTTTCTGAACAGATCAACAACGAGCGTGGCGATATATTCGGTAACTTCCTCAGAATTTGTAGCAATTTGTTCAATGTAAGGGAATACGAAATCGTATAAAGTCTCCTCTGTTAAGGTCTCATTGACATAATCAGACACTGCTGCCGCTATAGCCTCTGAAACAAGCTCCACATCAATATTTGAGATACCCTCAAGTTGTTCCTGAAGTAATTGGGACAGGACCGTTTGCCAATCAATCTGCTCTAATGCCATCCTGATCTCGGCAGCCAATAGACCCGACAGCTCTTCAGGATCGATTTCGTTTATAAACTCCAATTTCCCAGAGAGCGCAGAAACTACGGTATCATTTATAAGTTTCTGAAGTGCTTCATTATTAAACAATAAACCGGCTATAACGTCTCCAACTATACCAGGTGAACCACTGGCGACTCTGTCGACCAGTTTGTCGTTAGTCTTCCTAATTAGATATTCGGCAGTTTCCGCATTGGCGATGATTGAAAATTCCCTTGTACTCGGTTCGTAAATATATCTATAGTTTACACTTTGTGCAGAACTAATGCGAATAGTGCGTTCATTAAACACAAAGTAGCTTCCGATTTCGTCTTCAAGAAGCAGGTCGATCAGGACATTTCGCGTTATGATCTTGCCATCTTCTTTAAACTCAACCTCGTACTTTTTCATCTCGGAGGCATCTAAAACTGTGTTCTCAAGGTCGTAGAGACCCGGTTCTAAAGTGGCACCCGTGCTTTTAAACAGCAATGGAGGCGGAATATCTTCATTTCGAACTTTCAGCGTGAATTCTTCTAATTTCCAAACATGTCTGTTTAATACAGCATTAGTTTCATTTACAGCTGCGATGACACTATCCTCCGGGGTATCACATGCCAGGAAGAACACTGATAAAACAATAGAAGCACGGATAAAATATTTTTTTACCATAAAACAGATTTCAAGTAATCTCAATTAACCCTTACAATAGAAGGATCGAAGTTAATAATTAATTTTTTTTTAAGGTTGTATATTTTAAAAGAATAACCCTTATTTCTTAGGTGGATAACAGATCCCTATTTCGATACTTCACCGAGAGTCCGTATAACCCCATTAAAATGACTATCCTCTAATTAACCTTTTTCCTTTTGTCATATCTGGCATTTTCGTTCTATTCCTAGTTCCCCATTGGCGTTCGCCGGATCTGCTGTCCTGGCAGGACTTCGGTGTTAATCTTGCCGTCCTTTAAGATGAAGACACCGTTGACTAGGGTATGATAAAATCCTTCGTTGAGCGCTGCGACATCGTCCCAGGTGGCATTATCCTTTACGGTCTCGGGGTCAAACACTGTAATGTCCGCGTCCATGCCCACCTGCAGACGTCCCTTGGTGTTGAACTGGGGAATGTGTTGGCCCAGCTCCTTGGCGGGAATATAAGAGGAGTTGGCGATCGCCTGCATTAGGGTCAGCGCACCCTGCTCTCTTACCCATTTCCCAAGGATGACCGCGTGGGTGCTGGTGGTGCGCGGCTGGCCACTGGCATCTTTTGGCAAGGGCCATACATCAACCTCGGACCCCAGACCTAGTTTGTCCGCGCCATTGGGTTTGCCCTCCCATGCGATTGGCGTTCCATCGGCAGCCGGGATAGTTCCCGGGAAGGTCACCGCAGCGCGCATCGCGGCCAGGCCCTTGTCCGTACTTTCGTCGATGTACTCCATCTGCACGAATTCAATGGGATTTTCCTTCTGGTACTTCTGGAAGTCGGCCTTGTCCTTGAAAGTGTAGTGGGGCTTCTTTTCGGTGCGGATTTGGTTCCACTTGAAGCCGATGCGCTCGTCGGAGTTTTCCCATTTCAAGTAGTCGGCGGATATCGGTGGAGCGGTGACACCGAAGTGGGATAGACCTCAGTGGTAAGCTTGAGCCCGGCCTTGCGACCAGCGTCAATGACGTCGAGCATCATGTAGGGATCGCTGAGACCAAGTAGTTGGATGTGGCAGAGAATGGCGTGTGCGTCCGATGAGGCCGCCAGGCCTAGCATCTCGTTCATGGCTGTAACGGAGCTGTTCGGATCAAGCATGGACTGATAGCGCACATGCACCGAAACCGGCACGTTGTTGGCTGCCGCCATCTTCCACAGTTTGATTGACTCCTGCGTGCCTGCTCCGCTGCCATAGGCGGGGGGAAAGCCGACCGCGAGGGCGCCATCGTCAAGATCCTGCTGGATCAGCGCCAGGATCTGCTTTTCCTGCTCGGGATTTGAGACCGTCTCGCCCCACCCTTCGAAAGCCTCCGTCAGGCCATCGAAGGTCGCCTCGCCTTTGAAGCCCGTCATGACCTGGGCCCTCCGCATGGGCCAGCTGGCGGAAAAGCCGTAGTTGATCGGGTAGCCGCGCTTCGCCACGATGTCGTAGGCCTGGGCCACAGGACTGCGGCCGAACTCTAACTCCATGTGAGTGGTGGTGCCATCTTGCGCTGCAAGTCGGCCATCGACAATTTCGAGGCTGTGCTGGTGGGTGTCGATGAAGCCAGGCGAAACCACGAGCCCTTTCACATCGATGATTTCCTTGCCTGAGATTTCGTCTTTGGTTATCGCGGCAATCTTGCCTTCCTTGATACCCACATTCATAATTGCATCAAGCGAGGTCTCCGGGTCCATGACCCGTCCACCCTTCAGGACAACGTCATAATCCTGGGCGTAGGTTGTAACCGCTCCAATCAGCGCTAGCGCCATTAGCATCGTTCTGTTCATTTTCATAATTTCATATGTGGTCTTTTTTTGGGGGGGGGGAGGGAGGGGGGGAAGATCGATAAGGGGAGAGTGCCGAAAGAGAGAAGTATAAGGGAGGGAAAATCAAGGGTGGGGGGGAGGAGGCAGATAGGGGGGGGAGAGGAGAGAAAGAGTTAGAAATAGAAAGGAGGGAATAAAGTTGAGAGTAAATGAATTGTAAGTAGAAGAGGGAGGGAGGGGGGGAAGGAAGAGGGAATAGAGGGAGAGGTGGAGAAGGGGGAGGAGGGGAAGAGGATGGCGAGGGGAGGGAAGGAAGAGGGGGGGGGGGGAGAGGGGGAGGAGAGGGAGAGAGAAAAAGAGAGAAGATTGAGAAGAGGAGGAGAATCAAGGAGAGGGAAAGAGAGGAGGAGGATAGGGGGGGGGGATCGGGGGGGGGGGGGGGGGGGGGGGGGGGGGTTGGTTTATTAAGATTAAATTTCATGTTTAAAAGGCTGCTCGGAACCGAAGGCCGAAGAGCGCGGTCGAGTCCGCTTCGGGGTTCAGGGCAGGGTCGCGGATGTACTGGACGCTCGGGGTCAGTTCGATGCCCTTGGCGAGCTCCAACATCCAAAAAGCCTCGAAAGCTACCTGATCGTCCAGTTCTGCACCATACGTGTCTGCGTTCGGCCGGCTCCAACCGACGCCAACGCCTAAAAGCCCTTTGCTTGGATCCCGGCTGTATCCGAAGCCGGCGCTGAAAGCGGTCTCATAGAGAGCGTCGCCTGCATCTGCCCAGCCACCGCGCAGGAACGGAAGCCAATGCTTACGCACGACGTAGCTGAGGTGAAAGGACACGCCATACCCACTGGGCGTTCCTTCCTCTTCGCGTGCGTCAAGCTGCCAAAAGGTCACGTGCGCACTGTTGAAGAAACGCGCCTTCGGACCCGTCGTCCAACCCACCTCTAACGATTTGAAGGTCTCAAATTCGCCGAAGAACGTGCCAAATCCGGCGAGGGGTTTCCTGGCATTTGCGTTGGCGTCTACAATCCCACCACTGATGTAGACATTATTCTCAAAGAAATAGCCCGCGGCCACACCCAGGGCGGAATCGGGCAGCCCGCCTATGGTTCCGGTCCCGGTCTGGAAGGCGAGATTGGCGAATCCCTGCCAGGGACTCGCAAGCGCATATGCATCAACATAGTCGGTGACATCGAGCCAACCCACATAAATGGCACCGCGACCCTGGGCAAAATTCTGATTCCAGAAGAGGTGCGTCAATCGCAATCTCTGATCACTATAGGTAGGTCCGATAATGCCGGCATATCCCAGCTCCCCGGCGAAGTCCTTGACCGGAACGGTGTCCAGGCGATGGCGGTAATCGACCTTGCCAACCAGAGTGCCTGTGTTTTTGGTGCCGCGCCCGGTCAGTTCCCACTCCCCGAAGAGACGCATTACACCGGTGGCGGCCGTGTCCTCGCCCACGCTTTCTGTCGCGACATACCCAAGGCCAATAAAGTCGAACCCGAAGTCGAGGCCCGTGCTATCCTTTAACTTGGCTTTCCAATCCGACCATCGAGGCTGCGACCGACTGTCCGAGTCAAGCTGGGCTGGCGTCGAACTCGGGCTGGCGAGCCGATCGCTTGCAGATTGCGCGTGCAAGGTCGCCGGAACCACGAGAGCAAAGATTGCGCTTATTACCACAATGCGCCGGTTCAAAATAATCGCAAGCAGCATAATCCGTCTCATCCAATCTACCTTACTGTGGTATATCGATCGTATATTTTTTACTTTCTTCATATCCGGCGTTTTCGTTCTATTCCTAGTTCCCCATTGGCGTTCGTCGGATCGGCTGTCCCGGCATAACGTCCGTGAGGATCTTGCCGTCTTTCAAGATGAATTCACCATTGACAAGGGTATAATAGAAACCGTCATTGAGGGCTGCGACATCATCCCAGGTGGCGTTAGCCTTTACGGTCTTAGCGTCGAACACCGTAATGTCCGCGTCCATGCCCACCTGCAGACGTCCCTTGGTGGTGAACTGAGGAATATGTGAGCCCAGCTCCTTGGCAGGAACATAGGAGGAGTTGGCGATTGCCTGCATCAGGGTTAGTGCACCCTGCTCTCGCACCCATTTCCCCAGAATGATTGCATGGGTAGAGGCGGTTCGCGGCTGGCCACCGGCATCTTTTGGCAAGGGCCATACATCAACCCCGGACCCCAGGCCCAGTTTGTCCGCGCCCTTGGGTTTGCCCTCCCACGCGATGGGCGTTCCATCGGCGGCCGGGATGGTCCCGGGGAAGGTCACCGCGGCGCGCATCGCGGCCAGGCCCTTGTCCGTGCTCTCGTCGATGTACTCCATCTGCACGAATTCAATGGGATGTTCCTTCTGGTACTTCTGGAAGTCGGCCTTATCCTTGAACGTGTAGTGGGGCTTCTTCTCGGTGCGGATCTCGTTCCACTCGAAGCCGATGCGCTCATTGGAGTTGTCCCATTTCAGGTAGTCGGCGGATATCGGTGGAGCGGTGACACCGAAGGGATAGACCTCGGTAGTGAGCTTGAGCCCGGCCTTGCGACCGGCGTCGATGACGTCGAGCATCATGTAGGGATCGCTGAGACCAAGCAGCTGAATGTGGCAGAGAATGGCGTGTGCGTCCGATGAGGCCGCCAGGCCCAGCATCTCGTTCATGGCTGTAACCGAGCTGTTCGGATCAAGCATGGACTGATAGCGCACATGGACCGAAACCGGCACGTTGTTGGTCGCCGCCATCTTCCAAAGTTTGATCGACTCCTGCGTGCCAGCTCCACTGCCGTAGGCGGGGGGGAAGCCGAACCGCGAGGGCTCCATCGTCAAGATCCTTCTGGATCAGCGCCAGGATCTGCTTTCCTGCTCGGGATTTGAGACCGTCTCGCCCCACCCTGCGAAAGCCTCCGTCAGGCCATCGAAGGTCGCCTCGCCATTGAAGCCCGTCATGACCTCAGCCCGCCGCATGGGCCAGCTGGCGGCAAAGCCGTAGTTGATAGGGTGGCCGCGCTTTGCCACGATGTCGTAGGCCTCGGCCACAGGACTGCGGCCAAACTCAAACTCCATGTGGGTGGTGGTGCCGTCCTGCGCAGCAAGTCGGCCATCGGCAATGTCGAGGCTGTGCTGGTGGGTGTCGATGAAGCCCGGTGAAACCACAAGACCTTTCACGTCTATTACTTCTTTGCCAGAGAGTTCATCCTTGGTTACCGCAGCAATCTTGCCGTCCTTGATACCCACATTCATAATTGCATCAAGCGAGGTCTCCGGGTCCATGACCCGTCCACCCTTCAGGACAACGTCATAATCCTGGGCGTAGGTTGTAAAAGCTCCAATCAGCGCTAGCGCTATTAGGATCGTTCTGTTGATTTTCATAATTTCATATTTATTAAGATTAAATTTCATGTTCAAAAAGCTGCTCTGCCTAGAAATTATAGACATTTTAGGCTGTAATTTCTGTTTACAAATACCGGAGGGGTTTTGATCGCGAATACGAAGAAAACCCCTCGGCAATCGGTGTTCTTATCCAGGCACTATACGTTCCAGATGAGATGATCATTGGCCATGGTGAACCGGTCGTATCCATCTTCCGTAATCGCAAAGGTGTCCTCAATGTTGTACCCTCCTGGTGCATAGGCGCCCTGCGCAGCCATATAGGAGAACTCTACACTAACGACCATACCAGGCTCGAATTTGACTTTCATGACCTCTCGAGATCGTAATATTGTCCTCGTGCTTGCGGTTATACGCTAATACTGTGCCCCACGTGGCCTCGGGCGTAGTTAGGAAAGATTGGAGATTTTTCCACTTCTGCCCGGACTGCTTCATAAATTTCCCATCACCACGCCAGGCCCGAGCATATCAAGGCCTTTCTGCAACCCTGCATACAAGGCGGCATAGGTCTCTACATGCTTTGATCCGGCTTGCCTTCCGAACCACCAACGACCCAGGTACGCGAGATGTCACTGATATAGCCCAAATGGGTACTTCCGCCATCAATACGGCAAACATCGCCCTCCTGGATCACATAGTTCCTAGGTGCTAATTGTATGCCCCAATAAGGTCCTATTGCAGATCTGTTTGGCCATGATGGTCAATGAGTATTCCTGTATCTTCTTCCCAAGCCGCCTACATTGCACATCTTATCAAGAACCATGGCGTTCATCCCGGGCTCCAGTTCTCTAGCTACGCGTGCCATGCACACGCTCTGCGTATTTGGGCCGCAATGCTCAGCATATCGATTTCCCAGGGAAACTTGATCAGGCGTGATTCATACATCAAACCGCTACAGTCCGCCAACCGATCATCTATTTCTTTTTCCAACTCATCCTTAAATGCCCAGATCAACACGCCAATCTCCGTACCGATTTTCCCTTTGGAAGCCAAGTCCTTGTGCAATCTTTGCTGCAGTTTTAATCCGGTCAGTGGGTCTAGTCGCGGGGTCTTTTTGCGCACGTGACTCCTCGGGTGTCCCGTCATCTATAAAAACAAATCCCGGCATGATCTCAATCTTAACTTCATCTGGTCATGTCTTGAGCATCATCTCTTTCCATCGAGTCTAGTACATACATGTGCATCTCCATCTGCCGGAATAACTGCAATCGTCTGCGCTCCTATAGGAAGACTTGGCAGATAGGAAAACATGGAAAAATAGCCTGTTGAATAGCATACATTTTCCCCTAGCATCAGCATTAATACGTCATATACCGTCTCGTTTCATAAGGCCTTGAATACGGGCCATAATATCCTTATGATCGCTCTTGGCCGCCAAGGGGTGAAAGTTCTTGCCCGGTGGGGGAGGCGCTACAGGGCTCCCATGGGGCTTGTTTTAACTTTGTCTCTAGCTCCTGCCTGGGTATTCCAAGGTAGGAGCAAACCGGCGGCAGATAACCCTGCCAATGATGTCAAATTTCTTCGATTAATCTTCATAATTACATTTTTAAATTTATAGTTACTAATTTTTAATAAAACTCCTTGTTTTCAGTTGATAACAGGTCCTTATTTCTCAGAATAGATCGAGGAGGTACGAACCTGCCCATCAAATCGAATTGTACTTGTCTCCGGTCTGAATTGCATAGCTATTTCACTGGTATTGTCAGAATCGGACCCCGCCGCCACTCGAGGGGGCTATCTCCATATTGAAGAAGTCGTAGATCGCATTGAAGAATCGCTTGGAAGATTTTAATCACGATCGTCCACGTAGAACCAGGTGTCACGATGCTTAACGGCGACGAAGGCGTTCTCCGGGCGCTCGCCGCTGCTCGAATGCACAACGAACTTATTACTTAAATCTACCGCTCGTCCCTCACTAACCGCCTTATCATAAAGGGCCTTGGTAAAAGCCCTGCCTTCCTCTTCGTCCCCTGGGGGTAGTTCAATACCATAGGCTAACAAATTCAAAACTGAATAGAAGGTGCGCAGCTGCATCCTAATCTCTGGCCTAGGATTGTCAGGCACATTCTCCAAGTCAGTACCGTCTATAGCCCGGCTAGCGCAAAGGTCCAGACTCTCTTTAAGGGAGTGGGCTGCAGATTCAGCGTCTCAATAATAAACTTACCGTCACCTGATGTTCGAGCCTCCGGATCGATCCACATGGCCGGATAATTGTTCCAATCGGTGAAGTAGTAATTCTCTCCGCCGTCGTAGCTGCCGAAATCGACCGGCACACCGTGCCAAGGGCAATCGCGGTAAGCTGGTTATCTACAGTGACCTGATCGCGATCGTAGGTAATGTCGGAGTAAGGGATCGTTCCAGCTGAAGGTTCCCACTTTGAGTTGTCCATTGTCCATCAGTCTTCCTATCGATTGGATGACTTCAATATATTCCGGATCACCCGGGCGGAAATCGGTGCCAACACCAGTCTCGGGTCCGCGAACATCGGTCAATCCCTCGGCCATCAATGCCAGCAGGAAATCGAAGCGGTAGCCGGCGTTGGCCATCATCGCGAGCGTCCCGACACTCAACCGAGAGGTCAGGGGCCCGAGGATCTCGTGGCCCTGCCGGGGCGTGAAGGTGATGGTTGGTGTATTGGAGTAGCCAATATTAGCTCCTGCATTGACGGAACCTACAGAGGAGGTCGAAGCGCCCACCGAACCACCGGCCGAAATGCTCATAGTCGCGTTGATGTTTGAAATCGTCACGAACTGAGGTGCTTCGTAATACCGCCGGCGAACAATGTTGAGCAAAAGCTCCTCCTGGATTACCTGCTCGACGGCCTTGTTGTAATCGATATGAGATTTAAGTACGACCTTCGGCCCAATTGATTTGCAGCTGGAAAGAAATAGCAACACGAGGAGGGTGACAAGTCCCGGGCAAACTCTGAGCCAATTGGTCGCAGTCAGGCGCTCTGAGAGTTTATGGCCCAATTGCCCAACTCCTATTCGTCGTCTTAGCTGTTTCATTAGAATTCCCTCTGTCTTGTGAATTCCAGTCTTATCAGCAATGCGCGGATTTGTCATAAATGCTTTGTGCATAAACTTGAATTCGATTTGATACTTTAAGTAAACCTTAAACATGTTGCTGAACCGTTTTGGTCCAAAATCTCCAGTGTGGAAACCACACCATTCGAATCATGTGTCATAAAGATCTCCACAGGTTCATTGACCATTTGGATAAAACCCTCTAACGCCAGGACAATATCGTTGCCCTTCCGTATTGGATCATAAATAACGCTATGGAATGGCTTATTTTCAACTATTGCCATTCCATGGCTCGTAATGGCGGCCGGACGACCTTTATTGGCCGAGGTAAAAGTCTGCAGTTCTTCCCGCCAATGTCCATTTTCAATTTGCATTCTTGTGCTCAAGTTGAATAGGGTTCATTTGCTATATTGTTCTACCATGGCAAGGGCACAACCGGCGCGATTTGTAAGCGCACCAGATGCTGCGGTCCAAAATTATCAGGCGATGCCGCGTAATACCAATACTGTAAGGCTAATTTAACCGGTAATTTGCCGAACTTTGTCACTTTGACGACTCCTGTTCCCACAGGAAAGGTAAACCGGTTTCCGTCCTCTCCGTTATGATTATAGGCAAACGTGGGTGTGCCTGCTATTTGCCAGCCATTTCCAATGCCCACAACGTAGAAGTATTGGCCTGCGGTAACGCTCGATTTTCTCGGTACGCCTGCCGTTGATGTCACAATCGCATCCTGCAAGATGTCAAAACTTTCCGTGCCAGGATCAGAACCACCGACACCAAAGCCGTGATTCACCATAAGACCAAAAAAGCCCCATTTCGGGGTGTAACCGACGACAACTTCCGGCCCAATAGACGTATTAGGGGCTTTAAGCGATTCAATTGAGGCTGTTCTAAATCCAGCAAATACCCCTATCATGCCCATAAAACCGGATTTCCATGTTTTTCCCAACGCAACGTCTGCGCTTATATTTCCTATGCCGGCCTTCTGGCTAAAACCATCTGTTCCCGCAACCGGCTGGCTTAAATAGACAGGGATCAATGGTCGCACGAATAAATTCGTGCCTGGACCCAACGGAATAGGTAAACTGGGTTGTAAGTTGAAAACAAGACCGTTTTGTCCTCCGTCTAGATTTCCTGAATAATTTGTGTAGTCAAATTGAGTAAATAAAACGCCTAATGTTGCATTTGGATTTGCCAATTGTTTCGCAAGATCATCAGCACTTTGCTCTGGCTTCTGTTCTGTATCATCTTGAGCATTCAGTCCAATGAAAGTGAACAATGAGATAATAAAGATTAAACACGTTTTCATAGAGGTCACATTTTTAGTTATATGTATCATGATTGGAATTTTTAATAATTTGTTTCTTTTCAATTTCTTATTTTTTTGATTGTTTGAATAATCGCGCTGTGGTCAGCATTCTTAATTGTTTGAGTTTTAAACATCTTCGTTTCACCTAAATCGAGCTCAGGTGACCCATAAACGGCAATACTTCCTTGCTCAAACCTGATCAAATAACACCAAAAAAATCAAATCAGGCTTAACCTATTGTTCTAAAAAATTAACCCATTGTTCTATGGCGATTTTTTTCTGTATGTGCTGTGAGATAGGCACATTTCTTTTGTGAAGATTTTGGTGAAATATGGGAGGCTTTCGACACCTACTTCCAAAGCCACCTGGCTGATGTTAATTTCCGAAGTCTGCAATAGCCGAGTAGCCTGACGGATGCGTTCCTTCTTAATGAAACGTGAAGTGGAATGACCTGTCAGCGCCTTGATTTTATTGTGCAGCTGTGTGCGACTCATCCAACTTTCTTGCATAGCTCTGGTAGCGCCAAAATTTTGTTCATGCATGGATTTTATAGTGATTCCGAAGCGGAAAATGAAGCACCCCCGCATGGATTATAATAGATGGCCGGGCTGAATACAGGTATTAGCAGTAGTTTTAAGGGTCAAGCGGTAAATCGACAAACAAAGATTAATAAAAGGGCGCTTTGGTGCAGTTGAGGGTATGAATATCTTTAAATCGGGGCGCTCATTCTTTAATGAAGCTTTAACGTGCCATTTTCGAATATTGAAGTTTCTAATTTAGCTTTGGATAGGAGGTAGTATCCCAAAAAGTGTCGTCGGCGTCCACTTTCGTCGTCAGCATGGACCAGAATGTCATGGGGGTGTCTTTTGTACTCATAACTTTAAAATTCAAATGTTAATAATTGATGTTTCCATTTAATTGCTCATTGTATTCTTAAAGATTTTCCCATCCTTCATAATGATTCTGATATTCGAGTTTTCAGTAACCATTTTTATGTCATCTAATGGATTGCCATTAACCAATAGCATATCTGCATACGCTCCTTCCTTGACCACTCCAAGATCTCCCTCTGTATATGGATTCCTTAATCCGCTCAATTTAAATAATTCACCTGCATTTCCAGTGGCCATAATAAGAATTTCACCTGGCGTATACCATGGCAGTAGGCGTTCCATCATTTTTACTGACTTAGCCAATTCTTCTTTCGGGCTCAGAAAGATATCTGTTCCGTAAGTGAGTTTTAAGTTTGGGATTTCTTTTGCTGTCTTATAAATGAACTCTGTACCCTTACAAACCTGGTTCAGTTTTGAATTGGAGAAATCATCAAGTTGAGGCTCATTACATACGGTGAAAGGCTGGGTACTTAGGAAGACTCCCATATCGGCCATTTTCTGCAAGGTGGCTTTGTCCAACAGTTGCCCATGACCGATATCCTTTACACCCGCATCGATAGCCTTATTTATGGCACTTGGATGATAGGAATGAATGGTCACGTAGGTTCCCCAGTTGCCGGCTGCATCAGCTGCTGCTTTGATCTCTTCGAAAGTAAACTGATCACCCAATAAAGGATCTGCAGGTGATGCGTAACCTCCTCCAGCGGCCAACTTGATTTGTGAAGCCCCATGTCGCAGGTTTTCCCTGGCCGCTGCGAGAACTAGCGGCACTCCATCTACAATGTAAGCGTGCCCTTCACTCTCCTTACGCTTGATCGGTGCCACCAAACCTGGGATGTTTTTGGTTTGGCGTTCTGAAATCAACGTGTCCCGCGGTCTGGGTAATTACACCTCCGGAAGGATAAATCCTTGGTCCCTCAACGATACCCTGATCGATAGCCATTTTCAGCCCAAACGTATTCCCCCCCATATCCCTGACTGTCGTAACACCATTCATAAGAAAGGTTTTAGCATCAGCACTGGAATTGATATACCCGTAAGAAGCCTCTCCAAAAGCAGCGTTTGCTGTGGTAAAGTTGCAAAGGCCAGATGCACATGAGTGTCTGCCATTCCCGGCATCAGCGTGCGCCCGCCGCCATCGATGACTTTAGTGCCCTTTGGGGCCTTGATTCCTTTGGCCACTTGCTTGATCAGATGGCCTTCTACAAGCACATCTACATCCATCAGTTTTTCGTCAATACCGTTAAAGACCTTAACGTTGGTAAACAGTGTTGTTTCCTTTTTATCCTGGGCCTGCACTGCGGATATACTCCATATCAAGGCCAGGGAAAGAATTACAACTTTAAAATTCATCTTTGTTTTCATTTTTTCTTGTTTATAATTTGTTTTTAAATATTTTTCCATCTTTCATGATTAGAGCCAGATGAGGAAGGTGTTCGCCTCATAGAGCTTTCCTTTTCGGATTCTTTTACAAGTTTTAAATTCTCTTTTTCCATTGTTTTTGGTTTGAATTGTGCTTTGTTTTTTCCAAAATTATTATTCACGGAAATCATCTTATGTTCTGAATATCATTTCTAATTGAATATAAACTTCACCATAAACTGAATGCGTGAAGCCGTGCCCTGAACACCGTTTTTATTTTCTCTTAGGCCCCACATGTATTCTATGCCTGTAGATACTCTAGAATATGGAAACCAGATCAGGTTGGCATGGAACGAGCCTGCTCTTTGTATGGTTTCGTCTGCTTGAAATGAAGCCAAGGTGGTTCCAGCCCATGCCGTAGAGAAATTTGAATTCAAAGTTTTGCTCCAATAATGATTAAAGCCTACAAAAGCCCACCATGCCGGCGATTTGGTCAAGTCACTACTATTATTACATGCAACTAAAGCCAATCCTACCAATGCACTTAAGCTAAATACTTTTATTATTTTCATCATGTTCTTATTTGTATTTGGGGTTTTTTATATTAAATCCGTTTATAGATTTAGAACATATACTTGATTAATAAATAATTGGTCGGCGCACTGGCATGCCTGGAAAAACATCCTTTTTTACTTTAGATTTCTCTACTACTACTGCAACATCAGTATTAATGCTATTCTCTTCATCGCTATTTTTTTAACTGTTTATAATAGTCGCGCTCTAAGTCAGCATTCCTGATTCGTTGAAATAAACCACTCCTTTTTCAATTCAAAGTTCCATCAAAAGCTCAAATCATGCTTAACCTATAGTTTTAAAAGTTAACCTATTGTTCCAAGCTCGCTTTTTCTCTGTATTTGCTGGGAGACAGGCCCATTTCTTTTGTGAAGATTTTGGTGAAATATGGGAGGCTTTCGACACCTACTTCGAAAGCCACCTGGCTGATGTTCATTTCCGAAGTCTGCAATAGCCGAGTAGCCTGACGGATGCGTACCTTCTTAATGAAATGAGAAGTGGAATGACCTGTCAGCGCCTTGATTTTATTGTGCAGCTGTGTGCGACTCATCCCAACTTTCTTGCATAGCTCTGGTACGCCTAAATTTTGTTCATGCATGGATTCTATAATGATTTCCCGAAGTCGGAAAATGAACGCATCTTCCTTCTGGACTGATTTATCAGGGGTTTCCTCCAGATTTTCAATATTTATATAGCGCTCACGTAAACGCTGGCGTGTCTGCGAGAGATTTCGCAATTGTAACCGCAATTCTTTTTTATGAAAAGGTTTTTCCAAATACACATCAGCGCCACATTCCAAACCTGCAAGCTTGGATTCTATATCAGCCTTTGCCGTTAATAAGATGATTGGTATATGACTGGTCCGTTCATCATGTTTGATCTCCTTGCACATTTGGAGACCATCCAATCGAGGCATCATCACATCGCTGATGATGATGTCAGGGACTTTTTCAAGTGCTATCTCAAGACCCTCCTGCCCATCAGCCGCAATAAGCAGGTGATACTCATCTTTCAAACGGTCGATGAGATATTCAGTAACATCCCGATTATCCTCTACAATCAACAGTGTAGAAAGGTCATTTTTGCCTGAGTCTCCAGGAGTTAATGAATTTTTTTCAGTGCTGCCGGATTTTAACGCTTCTATTGAAAATTCCTCCTGGCGGTTTGGCTCAGACTGTGCAACGGTTGTATAGGGCAGCATAACTTTGATCATAGTTCCCCGGCCTGGTAAACTTTGGACACTGATGTTGCCCTTTAGCAGTTTTACCAGCTCATGAACCATTGATAATCCTACGCCAACACCACCTTTACCTTGGCTTTCTTTATCCTCCGTCTGAAAAAAGCGATCAAAAATATTTGTGAGTTTATCCTGAGTTATGCCAATTCCTGAATCGATCACTGAAAATTGGTAGATCGGAGGCGAAATATTTCTATGAGCTTCCACCAAAATACGTACTTTTCCCCCTTCAGGTGTAAATTTAATTGCATTGGTCAGCAAGTTGGATAAGATGTGATTCAGTTTTTCAGGATCATAATCCAGCACCAGTGGATTTTCAGTTGATTCGAATTCCAGTTCAATATTTTTTTGCTCAGCCAGGGAATGAAATGATTCAATAAAATACTTAAGAAAAATGATGATATCGCCCCGAATATAACTAGCAGACATAGTACCAGTCTCCAACTTACCAAGCTCCAGGATCTGGTTAATAAGTCTCAACAATTGATTGGCATTTCTGCGAATGATATCCTTCTCCTTTACCTGATTCCTTATCTGTTCCGCCATTCCCAGGATGACGGTCAAGGGGGTACGGAATTCATGGGAAATGTTGGTAAAAAAACGGGTTTTGTCCTTATCCAGCTTTTGGAGCTGATCTGCCTGCTCTTTAATGATTTCCTTATCTCTGAACAATTGCTCGGTCCGGAGTAGTACTTCTCTTTCCAGGCGATGTTTCTCCCCCTTGACCCTCCTGATATATAAGAAGGTGCCCAATAGAAAGGGTAAGGCAGTTAATGCATAGAACCACCACTTGTGATAGAAAAAATCATCAACCAGAATTGGGATCTCCAGTGGAACTGCTGCTTGATTTAATTGCTCACCCTTAACCTGTATAATATGTTCACCAACCGGTAAGTTATTAATCGTCACCTGTGAGGCTGCTCCTAAATTTATCCAGGGAGCTTGTGAAGTTTGCTTATCTGTGGCTTTTGCCGGCAGTATACGATATTGGAATGTCTGTTGCTGAAGGCTGGTATATCTTGATAGTGCAAAATCGAGGTTTATGTAGCGTTCTTCAGCTGAGATGTGAATAGTACCAAGCTTATTAAAGGAATTATTTATAAGAACATCCTGCTCCTTCTTCTTACTGTAATACTCAAGGCTGGTAAGATAGATGAAATTTCGCTCTTTTTTTGCCAAAGTATTCAGAATGTAATCAGGTTCAAGGATACTAATACCTGCAGTCCCTCCAAATACGAGCTTGCCGTTTGGAAGGTTCGCAAAAGCTGAAGGTCTAACCTGATTGTCGATCAATCCGTCTGATTTTCTTAATTTAGAAAGCACTTTTCCTTTCGGACTTACAATGCTTATCCCATTAAACGTCGCAACCCACCTGTTCGATTGATCATCAACTATGATTCCTACGACAGTATTGTTTGCCAAACCATCTTTTACAGACACTTGCTCGATATCATTGGTTTTAAAATCAAAAATGAGAATCCCGTGCTTATCAGTGCCTAACCAAAACCTTTCATCTTCCCCCTGGTAAATACAGGTGATATTCGCATCATTTAGGAAATTATGATGTTTTATATGCTCGACTTTGTTTTTGGACAAGTCAAAATGCCAAAGTCCATTTTGTGCTCCAACCCAAAGGGAATTTTCTCCTGTAAGAAGTAAATCATTCACTTTAGCTTCTATACTAAAAGCAGTGCCTTCCAGAAGAAAGGGTTTACTGCTCCTCGTTTCAGTATTATAAATGAGGAGTTGTCCGACATTGAACAATTCGCCATTATCACTAAAGAGCGCAATTTCCTGTTCATTAATAAAAATAAATTGTTCAAATTCTGTTTCAACAGGAAATGAATCCATTTGATCATTGCCTGGATCGAAAGAGAGCAAAGTCCCATTGAATCTTTGATATTTGGACATCCAAATCCTTCCATTTTTCGAAATTAAAGGAGAAAATTCCACCAACTGGATAACCGAGTCTTCAACCTGCGTCCATGTATGATCTGTAAGACTGAGAAGCATGAGTTGATCATCTCTATTCACCAGTAAGGTCGAGGTATCAACTCCAACCATTGCACGTGGACCATATCCAATCGTGGTATTAATGGTTTCAATTTTCATATCTGGTTGCAGATCCATTACAGCCATCCCTTTTTCCATTACTGTCGATCCAACTTCATTTAGAAAATTGGAACTGAAATACCTTCCATGCGGCTTATAATCCATTTTGACTTTCTTGTTCATTTGATCCAAAAGTCCTGTATAGTTATACCAGCATCCAGCTTGGTCTATCAACAGAGCCTGAAAATCTTCTACGTCAAATTGTGAAACATCTCGATTATAATATCCTGACGTAATGAACACATTCTTTTTCTTGTCTCGGACGAAGAAGACTTTTAGCATAAGATCAGCTCCGTTTTCCCTCACTATTAACTCGTTTAGCCGATGATCTTGCTTTAGCTTGCTGTTATGGATATTAACAGTGAAAAAACCATTTTGCTGACCGAGATAAAGCAATAATTCATCCTTTTGTACTCCAACCATATTCCAATGAAAGCTATGGTAGGGAACATCGTAAAAATTCCTTTTTATCAGCGGCATGCCCTCAAAATCGGTCCATGGCGTAAACTCCATTGCTCCACTGTTCAACGATAGCTTCACCAATCCCTTTCGTTGGTGAAAAAACCAAGCGATATTCGCAGTCACCTCAAATGGGTATGCAAAGCGTTTGGGAGTAAGGGGAATTAGATCATCCTTGAAATCAAGTTCAATAGACCCTACTTGTCTTGCTATTCCATTTTTTAAGTGAGTCACACGGTATGTTTCATTGCCTAGATTATCTTGATCAAGTATTTCTACTGTTAGGGCCAAAACTCCTCCTTCCGGATGCGGAGCCATGTTAAGTAGCTTTTCATTGCCCTCCAGTTTAAAAAAATATTGTATGCCATTATCAGGATGCCAGCAAAATAGAGTTTTGTTTAAGCGATTAGCTCCAAACATAAATCCATCAATCGCCTCACCCATAATAAACCAGGTTTGTGAAACACCCTTTTTTGACAACGAGTCCGGCTTTAATTCATGGAAAATGCTTTTCGTACCATCAAACTGAAAAAAGGAGGACCTGAATTGCCTGGCGGTCATCACATCGGGATTTACCCACATTCTTCCTTTGCTGTCAACAAACACATTGTTTAAGGTATTTAAGGCCAGGCCATCACTCAAAGTGTAATGATCTATTGAAGTAACGCTGGGTGGATTGCGAAAACAGATCGAATCACTGGCTAAAACTGCCCTATTTCCAACTAATAGGATCATTAGGAATATTCCAATTAGTTTTGCGTTCGACCAAAATGTATTAGTGCAATTGGATTTCATTTAAGTGTGGGCAGCAGTCCGATATTTGGTTAAAAATACAATTTTATAAAGATAAGATTATTTGTATAACCTGAACTGTAGTTGATTAATAGGTTCGCAAATCGTCAACACCCCAATAGTGCTTTCCTGAAACTCCCATATAACGGACGTTTGAAGAGGAGGCTTTGAATCCTAATTCTGAATTAATCCCTGACCCTCTATCCATGGCGCTCCTGCTGCCTTTAACTCTGCTTCTAAGGACGGTAGTTCAGAGTTAACAAATCCTGATAATTTTGTTTTCAAGCTAGCCAATTGTTTTTGGGCAGTTTCTAGAGCTGCTTTATGATTAGCCGTAGGACCATAGGTGCTGCTGGTTAGGGCATTGTTGGCTACCGATCTTCCTGTACTTGGGTTGGGTGCATTACGCTCCCCTATCTCTTCCTTGGCTTTATTTCCGTTCAGATCTGAGTCTAGACCCTGTAGAAGTTTTTTAGCCTCGTAGAGTTTTTGCGCCAAAGCAGCCGAAGGAGCTGATGATTTTAAAAGAGCTCGTTGCATAGCTTTTATCTGTAACTGACTTTTTTGTAAAACATCATTGGTTGCTTTTAAATCTTGTTGAAATAATTCAAAGCTTTTCCTGAAGGCCACAATATCATCATATGAAGCTCCTTTCAAAGCTCCCTCAGACAAGGGAACAACTTTAAAAGATTGCTCATCTCCTAAAGCACTCAACTGACCGTCAACCATTTTCCATAATTGAACACTATAATTACCAGGAGTTGCCATGATGTAGTTATCATCCCAATCATCTTCCTCTTCTTCAGATACTTCGAGATCCTCTCCACTTCTATCTGCCATATCTAAAGGCCAATTAACCCTGTTATAGCCTTTCTTATTGGTGCCTTCCACTACTTTTACTACCTCACCGCTACTATCTTTAACAGTTAAAAGAAAAGAGGGTGTTTCCTGAAGTTTTTCGGCTTCAAGGGCCTCCCATCCTGGAAAAGGAATATTAGTTTTTCCTTTTTCATTACTTTTTCTCACCTCAGATAAAGATGAAATTGAATCTTTTAAATAGTATGTAAACACCGCTCCGAAAGGAGGGTTGTCAGCAGCGTATTGATTACTTCCTTGGGCATATCTTGCTTCTTTAGGCACATACCAATAGGCTGGTTTCACCTTAAAAAGATGCGCTTCTTCATTCTTAACATTCTCATAATCACGTAAGGGTGAGATATCATCTAAAATATAAAAACCACGCCCAAAAGAAGCAGCTACCAGATCATTCTCTCTTCTTTGGATAGTAATATCCCGAATTGGAATAGTTGGTAGTCCTGAATTCAAAGGACTCCAGTTTGTGCCTCCATTAGAAGTGTAATAAACTCCATTTTCCGTAGCCGCAAATAGCAAATCGCGTTTTATATGGTCTTGTACCAATCGCCAAGTTAGAAGAGACTTTGGCAAATTTCCATTAATCATAATCCAGCTACGTCCCTTATCTGTACTTTTAAGAAGATAAGGCTTGTAATCTCCGGATTTATGATTATCCAAGGCGGCATAAACAATATTTGCGTCAAAGAGATCTGCTCTAACATCGTTAACAAAAGGTCTTGCCGGAAGCCCTTTAATTGAACTTAATTCAATTTTGCGCCAATTGGCACCACCATCCTCGGATATTTGTATAATTCCGTCATCCGTCCCAGCGTATAAGAGACCTTCTTGTATTGGAGATTCAGCCAAAGAAGTAATTGTATTATAATTAGACATAGCTAAAACATCCCATGCATTATCCCAACTCTGTTCTCCACCCATGATTGGCAAGGCAAGACGCTCTTCATTACGGGTAAGGTCTTTTGAAACAGCTTGCCATTCATCGCCTCTGTTTTCCGATTTCCAAACGCGTTGGGAAGCAAAATATAGACGGGTAGGCTTATGTGGACTTACCAAGATAGGCGCATCCCAATTAAACCTCTCTGATGGTTCTCCAAAACCGGCCTGAGGCTGAATTAAGACGGTCTCTCCCGTGGTTTGATCTACTCTCCATAATCTACCCTGCTGAAACTCCCCATATGTAATATTAGGATTCCCTGGTTCAATAGCCGACTGATGCCCATCTGCTCCTAGGGTAATCCACCAGTCAGAATTAAGGATACCCGCAGCATTCCTGGTTCTAGAAGGTCCTCCATGCGAACCGTTATCTTGTGTTCCTCCGTAAATATTGTAAAAGGGTTCTGAATCATCCACAGCCACTTTGTAATACTGGGTAACAGGAAGGTTAGAAACAAACTTCCAGGTCTTGGTATGATCAAAACTCTCATACAAGCCCCCGTCGGTTCCAAATAATAAATAGTTCGGGTCAGAAGCTTTAAAAGCCATCGCGTGACTATCCACATGTTTCCCTTTTTCATTCATGTTTTCAAAAGTCTTACCGTGATCTTCTGAAACTTTGACATAATTATTCATCAAAAACAAACGTCCTTCTTTATGAGGAGATGCATATAATTCTTGGTAATAATGAGGTCCTGTACCTCCGGAAACCGTGTTGGACTGTTTTGTCCAGGATTGTCCCGCATTTTTTGAAATATATAACCCTCCTTTTAACCTCTCGGTTTCAAGTATTGCATAAACGACTTCATGATTAAAAGGACTTAAAGCCAATCCTATTTTACCAAGATTAACTTCAGGAATTCCAGTAGTTAATTTGGACCAGGTTTCTCCCCCGTCCAAACTTTTGTGTAAGCCCGATCCTGGCCCGCCACCGAGGTAGGCTGCAACCGTTCTATGCCTCTGCCAAGTAGCAGCATAAAGGATATCAGGGTTGGTTGGGTCAATTAGCAAGTCGGTGGCTCCCGTCCATTCCTCATCACCTAAGGTTTTCTTCCAACTTGCCCCTCCATCTGTTGACTTATATACACCCCGTTCTCCTCCTTTGTTCCAGAGCGGACCTTGAGCGGCCACCCAAATAGTGTTAGAATCTTCCGGATGGACAATTATAGTAGAGAGGTGTTCTGACTTATTAAGTCCCATATTCTTCCAGGTCTTACCATCATCATGACTTACATAAATACCATCTCCATATCCAACATGCCTTCCCCCTACATTCTCACCGCTACCTACCCAAATAGTGCTTGGATTGCTAGGATCTAAAACAATAGACCCTATGGAATAAGTAGATTCTTTATCAAAAATGGGCTCCCATGTGGTTCCGGAGTTTATAGTTTTCCATACACCTCCTGAGCCAACGGCGATATACCAAACGTTTTCATTTTCAGGATGTATCGCAATATCAGCAATGCGACCAGAAGTAAAAGCAGGACCTATACTTCTGAAAGCAAGCCCTTCCAGTGGATCTTTTTTTGCCTCTTGGGCATTCAGGTTTATAAATAGACTCCAACACATAATCAGAGCATAAACGGGGTACATTTTAAATTTCATATAATTCATTTTAAGGGATCGAAAATACCATAAAATTGTAAGACTTGAAATTGAAAATATGAAAAATATGAACTTCTAAAGCCTGAATTAGTTTTAGAAAAAAGACAAAAAGCGCAAAAATTGTGGAAGGAGAAATAGATTTAAAATAAAATTTTCAGGGCTGAACAAATGTTAAAACCAAATACTATATTTATTTATAAATTAAGTAATGTCACATAAATTACTCTATATCAAGTTTTTATTTTCAATAGAAATTAACTTCTCGTTTGAAGAGTTTTCTTCATTTTTTTATACTCTCTAAATTGTTTTGCATCTAAAATCGACTCCATATAGATCGTTTCCTGCTCATCGAGATTTAGCAATAATTTTTTCTTTTCTTCCTCTGGTTTATCACTTTTTTGAATTTCCTCAGAAAGAGTTAAGTTGTCATGTATTTTATTATACATAGAACTCGCCTGTTCCACGGTCATTTCAAGTTCTGCCTGATAAGCTTTTACAAATTCGACCGCTTTCTTTTCCTCAGGTGTTTTAGGAACCAATTGGGCGGAAAGATTATTAATAGCAAATAGAGTAAATAATATTAACCATAGTGATAAGCTGTGAATTGACTTTTTCATGAAGATAAAATTTGATGAACAAGATAAGCATTTATTGCCTAAAAGAATACTGAGCGAACAAGTAGATATAATAAGTTTGATCTCTACTTTTTTATAAGAACGATTCTTATATTAGCCAAATAATCATTCTTCTATGTTGGTCTGGGGATCATTTATAATTCTTGTTTTTATCTTTTTAGCCTTAGATCTTGGAGTTTTCAATAAAGAAGACCATGTCATAAAATCAAGAGAAGCAGGGATCTGGACTGCTCTCTGGTTTACGGTCGCTATGAGTTTTAGTGGTGTTATTTACTGGCTTTTTTCGAGCGGATTGATAAACAATCCAACGGAATTAACTCCTAGTGATGCTGTATTAAAGTATATAACAGGCTATTTAATTGAACTATCTTTAAGCATTGACAATGTGTTTGTTATAGCAGTTATATTTACTGCTTTTGCAATCCCTCCTATCTATCAGCATCGAGTACTTTTTTGGGGTATCTTAGGAGCCATTGTTTTTAGAGGTTTAATGATTCTTTTTGGCGTGACTTTAATTAATGAGTTCGAATGGATCATATATCTCTTCGGAGGTTTCCTTTTGTTTACAGCCTTTAAAATGCTACGTTCAGATGAAGCTAATTATAATCCCAAAGAATCTTTTGTTTTTAAACAAATTAAAAAACTATATCCTATAACTTCAGTAATCAATAGTCATGATTTCTTTATTAGGAAAATGGGACTTCTTGTTGCAACTCCACTATTTGTTGCCTTAGTTGTCATTGAGATTACCGATGTTATGTTTGCCTTGGACAGTATTCCGGCCATATTAGCTATTACCTCGGATCCGTTTATTGTGTTCAGTTCTAATATAATGGCGATACTAGGATTGCGATCCATGTATTTTCTCGTTTCCAGAATGTTGACTAAATTCAGATATATTCACTATAGCTTAGTAGTCATTCTGGCTTTTGTTGGATTTAAAATGATTTTCTCACATTATGTGCACTTAAAGGAATGGATATCTCTCTCCGTAATAGTAGGCTCCTTGATAGGAGGCGTTTTGACTTCGTTATTAATTCCGGAGAAAACAAAAGTAGATAAACCTGATTGAAATGTTGAAATGGGGTCCTAGCAATGCATTTTAGACATCCCAATATACTCAAGCACTTTTATTTCCAGAGTATTGTAAGTTTCCAACTGCCTGCTGATTCGTGATTTGGCTTCCTCAAAATATACTGAACTATCTTTTAATCCATTTATTAGTTCCAGTTGAGATTTTTTTAGTTCAGCCAAACTCCTTTTTAATAAAGAGAGACGTTCAAATAACAAACTAGTTTTTGGTTCACAGATGTAGGAGTTTAAATTGTTTTCAAGAGAAATTAAACATTTATTATTTGTCTCGAGGCTCCTGACGAGAGCATTTTTACTAGCCTTCCGATTCATTCCATCAATCTTATCCGAGGATGTCATAACAGTCTATTTTGCCTTTAATATTGATAAAAAATAACATCATTAAGTTACAAATTTTAATCTTAAATAAGTTTAAAAACTAGAGTTAAAGAGAAGTTTAACTATTTATTAATTTCCAGTTTACCTAAAGAAGTGCTTTACGGGTAAAAGGTATTTGCCGAAAACAGAATTCATCAAAACTTTAACTATAATATTTACTCTTCTTCATAGTATAATTCTGCCAATAATTCTTTCCATTTTGAAGAATAAGCTCCATGAGAAATTTCTTTTAAAAGTTTTCGTTTTTGCTTGTCAGAAAGATTTAGGGTATCCAAAATCAACATTCTTTTTTTTAGCATAAGCATTCTTTCCAGTTTCATCTTCTTTCTCTGAGAAGCTTCGAGTACTAAATCCTCATCAAACTTGCCAAGTAGAGTGCGCTCGTTTACAAGATAGAAACTATCAATGGATACTGAAATCTGTTCCTGAGCCTGAATTTTATTTGTGATAAAAAGGACAGCAATGCCCACAAAGAGACATTTAAAAATGGGAATAAAATGATTTGACATAACAAGTGTTCTTATCCTAATGTACTGATTAATAATAAAAAAGATATAATTAAGAAGTTAAAAGAATTTATTAATTCGATGATTTGTTTAAACCTTTATTGGCGATTTTAATTTATCTTTAAAAAACGCTTGCTACAAAATGAAATACTTTTGCATTAGTCTCCTATTTTTTCTCTTAACCTTACCGGAAAAGGGACTAGAGCCATTGCCGCAAACAACTGCTGAAATACGGTTTAGCTTTATATCTAAAGATGTTGAGGGTACTATTGAGGGTTTTGAATTTAATGGGGAAATAACCCCTGCAAACTGGGAAGTTGCAAATTTTGAAGGATCTGTAACCGTAGAGACTATTAAAACAGGAAATTTTATTCGTGATTGGCATCTTAAAAATAGCAAGTACTTTAATCAAAGTGAATTTCCTTTTATTTCTTTTAAAAGTACAAGCGTAGAAATTGAAGATGGCTCTATTAAAGTGAGCGGTACTCTAAAGATAAAGGATATTGCAAAACCTATGATATGGATTTTTAAAAAAGAAGGAAATACACTCAAAGGCAGCAGTACTATTTATACTTCGGACTTTGATATTAACATTCAAAAAAATAGGGAAGACAATAAAGTAGGTATATTTATGAACCTAATTCTTTAAAGATTCAATTGATTTCATACACATAGATACTATTTCTCACTTAAAAACAAGCCTATAGATTCTTTGTACTCCCCAATTTCCAAGAGGAAAGTAAAAAGCAAAGAAAAGCGCCATGCCTAAGGTGAAATTTCTTATCCCGAAGAGTTGATCTAGTATATTATTAGGAAAAGCATAAGAGGTACCTAAAAAATATCCACTAAATTCAAGAAGACCCATCGCTATTAAGCCATATGCGTATTGCATATGAAACGGTAAGGATCTTAAAACAAGTGAAATAGGGACCATATACAGCAGATAACAAGTTATTACTTGCCACCAATAAATAAACTTAGCAATTTCCACTTCCGCGCCAAACCAGTTCATTAAATTGCCCCAAATAAAATATACTACGCAGTAGGTTATAATTAACTTTCGATCTACCTTTAGTTGTTCACGAATCCAAGAAATAGATTTTTTCATTATTCTTATTCCTTCTTTTTACTTTCAATAATTTTTATAACATCATTTACGGTAAGCATTTTTTCTATATCATCATTTTCTAAAACAATGTCATAGGCATCTTCAACATCTAGGACGATATCAACTAAATTAGCTGAATTAATATTCAGTTCATCTATAAAATGGCTGTTTACGGTAACCTTGTCTACGCTTACATCTTCCGGCAAATATGGCTGTACGATGTTTTTAAGTTCTTCAATATAATTGTGGTCTTTCATAAGTCAATTAGTCGGAATAGGATCTAAAAATAACACATGCGTTCACATCTCCAAAACCAAAACTAGCTTTTGCTACTATTTTAGGGTGATAGGAAATCGTTTTTAATGGAATTTTTTGAGCGTCAACAATTTTTAAAATATCAGGATGAATATCCTCTGCATTTAGGTTTCCAAATATTTTACCTTCTTTGAATTGCAATATTGCCCCAACACATTCAATACTGCCTGCAGCTGCCAGGCAATGTCCTATGGTACCTTTAAATGAATTAATATAGGGGAAATCAGCATTTTGGAGTTCAAGGGCAGCGCTCCAATTAGAAATCTCTACCGGGTCTTTGGCTGTGGCCGTTAAATGCCCGTTAATCACATCTATATCGCGAGCTAATATCCCGGCATTCTTCAGCGCTTTTCTAATGCAATTCTGAACTCCTGAGTTATTGGGTGCAGTCATGCTTCCCCCATTTAATTGACCCCCACTATTAACGGCACCTCCTAAAACCTCTGCATAGATATGAGCACCTCGCTCTAAGGCACTTTCCAAAGATTCTAGTACCAAAGCCCCCGCGCCACTTCCTGGAACAAAACCAGCTGCAGTTGCACTTAAAGGCCGACTCGCTTTTTCCGGGGAGTCATTATACTTTCTAGGTAAGATCCGCAAAGCATCAAATCCACCCCAAACATAAGGCCCACTATCACTACAGCTACCTGTAAGCATTCTTTTAGCTTTCCCCTGTACAATTCGGTCATAAGCCATCAAAAGTCCTTCAGTCCCTGTTGTGCATGCAGAAGAGTTCGTTGTCACCTGGTTTCCTAAGCCCAATCTTCCTCCTAAAAAAGCGCTTATACCACTTGCCATCGTTTGTATTACAGAGGTACTACCTAATCTTCTAACCTGTCCGGCATCAATGAGATGTATAGCTTCCCTGAATTTATCAACTCCTAATATACCTGTTCCGAAAATTACACCACTTTCCCAGTCCGGTTCAATATTTTCCTTAGAGGACAAACCTGCGTCTTTCCACGCATCAGTACCAGCTATAACGCCATATAATAAACCACTTGATTTTAAACCTTTTAGGTCTAATTTATTGAAGTAATTGTTTATTATTATACTGTTTAGTTGTGGGGTTCCAGAAACCTGGCAACCAAAACTTAACTCCTTTAACTGAGAATCAAATCTGATTCCGGAAATACTCTTTTTCAGACTATTAGAAAAATCATCCAAGCCAATACCATTTGGAGCACAAACACCTAAACCTGTTATGACTACTCTCTTACTCATTTTTGAGTCGATTTAATAACCCCCGCTATTTCCCCTTTGCAAATCAATTCGTTCTCGTCATTAAACATTTTTACTTTACATTTCAATTTGTTGAATCTGAAATATACTTTTTCGGAAACAACTTTTACCTTTTCTTCAGGATATACCGGTTTTAAAAACTCCATATTACTCGAAGTCAGAATGACTCCAGCCTCATGAATGTCAAGATCCTTACTCTTGTTTATCAAATAAATTCCTAAGCATACCAAGCCAATTTGGGCACAACACTCTGTAAGTATTACTCCCGGAGTAATGGAGTTATTCTTAAAGTGACCCTCATAAAAGCTCATCTCTTTTTTAAAATAAAACTCGCCAATGGCGCTATTATCATCAATGTGCAGAATTTTATCTACAAAAAGAAAGGGTGGAGAATATGGGAGTTGTGATAATATCTCTTGAAATTTCATATCATATCAAACTTTCACCCCCATCTACTTTAATGACCGTTCCATTAATCCAATCAGCTTCCTTCATACAGAGTAAAGCAACTACATCAGCTACATTCTGAGGGGTTGTCAATCTATTATAGGGATTCCTTTTTTTGCTTTCTTCTAAAATTTCCAGGTTATTTGGTATTTTCCTAAAAGATTCTGTATCAGTTACCCCAGCCTGAATGCAATTAATTCGCAGTCCTAATGGTGCGTAGGACACGGCCATGTTTTTCATAAGAGTTTCCAAGCTAGCTTTTGCATTAGCTACAGCAGCATAGCCGGGTATAATCTTTGAAGAACCTTCGCTTGTAAAGGCAATTACTCTTGCCTGATTCGAAAAAACTCTTTCTGATACTAAAGTTTGTGTCCAGTCATAAAAGCTAATGGCCATGGCATTTAAGGTGACTAACAAGTCCTCTTTATTTAGTTCAGGGCTTCCAGGCTTAAAAATGGGTTTTAAATTACCTTTTGCGATACTGTGTACAAAAACGTCAATTTTAGAAGTTCCGATAAGCAATTTGATTTTTTGAACCATCTCATTTCTATGGATAGAGCGCACTGCATCTTTATTAAAGCTATGAACTTGGACTCCAAGAGCTTCCATTTTATGCTTTTCCCCAAGGAACTCAGGAATATATAGAGCTCTATCTCGATGTACCAAAATCAAGTTATATCCCTGGGAGGCCAACTTATGAGCCGTAGCCAAACCCAGGCCTTTGCTACCTCCCAATACCAATGCCCATAAAGTCTTTTGATTTTTCATCAGGTCTTAATTATTGTCCCCTTCCCATTTTAATAATACTCTTTGGGCTGAAAATCCCGGGCCAAAACTCAAGACTAACCCATATGAGCCAACTGGTATCCTTCTATTTAAAAATCGTTCAAGAACATACAAAACAGTAACGCTGCTCATATTACCATATTCTTTTAAAACTTCCCTTGTGTCATCTATATTTTTTCCAAGACTACCAAAAAGCCGTTCAACCGTCTCTACAATTTTTTTTCCTCCCGGATGAAAAATAAGATGGTCAACGTCTTTTATTGAAATTCCATTCTTTTTTAAAAATGGATGAACAATATCCGGGAAATTATCGGAGATAACCTGCGGTACACTGGGATCAAGAATCATTTTTAGGCCAGTATTCGTTAAATCGAAGCCCATCAGATGGGTAGCGTTGTTAAAATGATACATCTCTTCGGCAATAATTACAGGGCCCTTCGCTTCACTTTCTGAACTAAGCAAAACGCAGGCCGCCCCATCTCCAAAAATAGCAGCACTAACCATATTTGCCATTGAAAAATCATTTAATTGAAAGGTTGCCGAAGGACTTTCAACCGCTATAATTGCAACTCTCTTATTGGGGTTTGATTTAAGAAAATTTGAGGCGTAAATTAGCGCTGAAACCCCTGCAGCACAACCCATTTCCGTAACAGGAAGCCTTACGATATCCTGCCTAAGAGATAAGTTTTCAATAATATAGGCATCCAATGAAGGAATCATAATTCCGGTACAACTAACCGTAATAATATAATCGAGTGAATGAGGTTTCCAATTACTATTTTCTAAAGCTTTATGTAGAACAGAAGTACCTAACTTCTTTACTTCCCTTGCATATATATTGTTTTTTTCTTCAAAACTTGTAGCTGTAAATACCTCCTCGGCGTCCATTATGGAATATCTTTTGTCCACTCCAGCTCCTTCAAATATTTTAACAACTTTGCGCTTAAACCGTTCATCTTGGTCGGCTAGCCAAAGCTCAACAAATGGCATGATTTCATTGGTATGTCTGCAACATTTAGGTAATTCTTTTTCTACATGTACTATATGTACTTTACTCATTTTCTTCTCTTAATTTGCTGGTATTAACTATCCACAAATAGCGGAAAGCCCATTTCCATCTAATAGAATGCTCAGTATTTGGAAATAAATTAGAAAGATGAACTAGTTCTTTTTTCTTAAAACCTCTTTTAATAGAAATAAGACCATCGGATTTAGCAATTTTTGTTTTTATAAAAATACTACTAAATAGCCTAAATAAATAACATGCCAGAGCACTTCTTTGTAAATCATTTATGACGACTCCAATTTTCGAAAGCTTTATAAAATGATCCATAAATGTTATAATCTCCGGATTCTTAAAATGATGCATCGTTAAAGTGCACAATAATATGTCACACTGAAATTGTTTAGGTTGCAGGCTAAGAATATCCTGTCTGATATAGTTAATCTCTGGAAAGTCTTTAGAATTTGCATTGGCTATATCCAAAGCCTTTTGGTTTAAATCCATCCCTATAAAATTAAAACTGGCACTATGTTTTCTAAAGGTGAGCGCTAGTTTTCTTAAAATAGTACCATCTCCACAACCCATATCTACAATGGTATAGTTGTTTTTAGGATGATCTTCAATTAATTGTGTTACGCCATTCAGGGTTATCGAATTACCTCCCAAAAAGAAATTAGCCTTATTGATATCATTAAAGACATCTTTTAATGTCTGATGATCCACTTCAATAGTGTCCATTAGTTCTACAGCACAACTACGTTCTTTTAGGACCATTAAATTTCAATAGGTTTTCCGTGGGTTTTTTTTATCATCCTAGATACCATTTTTGGAGAACTCTTTCCAATCTCCAGCACCAAATTAGAAACAAATGGTTTTACAAAAATAGATTGTAATATCCTTCCCGTTCTAAGTCTATTCTTAAACATTCGATTCCATTCTAATTGATATTCCTTTTCCATTCTTATTCGGCTAAATGACGCATCGACGAGGAAACGATCTATTTTTTTTGAGGCAATTTGGGCAGAATGAATCGCCATTGCCATTCCATTTCCACATAAAGGATGAATTAAGCCTGCCGTATCACCACACATTAAGATATGATTTTCAACTGCTTTTTTTCTAGAAAAGGATATTTGTGCAATACTCAGAGGTTTCTGCATTAACGGCTCCGCATTTGCCAAAAACTCTTTTAAAATCGGATTTTGCGAAACGACCTTATCATTAAATTTAGCTATACTTTTATAAGTTTGAAAACTTTTATAAGACGCTAAATAACAGAAGTTTACAGCTCCTGTTTCAACTTTTGAAAGACCGCCATAACCACCCTTAAAACTGTGAATTCCTACCACGTTATCCCTAAAATCAGGAAAATGATAATGTGCTTTTACGCCCAACCATGGCGCCTTTTGCCAGGCAAAGGCCCTATTCATCTCTTTATCGAGAGCAGATCTTTTTCCATAGGCACCTATAACAACCCTGGAATTTACTCGCTCATCATCCATAAGTACAACCTCAAAATGAGTGTTGACAAAGGTTATTTTTTGAGCCAATCCACGAATAACTTTAACACCTACCTCTAAAGCTTGCTTATAAAGTAAATAATCAAAGGCGTATCGACTATAACCAAAGCCTCCTAAGGGTAATTTTGTCTCCAGGGCCTTACCTTGTAAATTGGAGATTTGAAGAGTATCTATGGGGATAGATTTAGCTAAAGAGATACCTAATTTATTGAGGTAAGGGATTATTTCATTAGATATGTACTCCCCGCAAACTTTATGATGTGGATACTTATCTTTTTCAATTAAAAGGACTTTATGACCTTTTTCTGACAAATCAATAGAAGCTGTAAGACCAGCTAAACCCCCACCTATGATAATCACATCATATAAATCCATAAATGAAAGGTAATAAATAAAAAACCCAACCGTATTAGTTGGGTTTAAATGAAATTATTTTTATCAAATTAATTGGCTTGTGCTTTAGCGTCATCAATCATTTGTTTGTTCGCTGCTACTCCAATTTCAACTCTTCTATTTTTTGCCTGTCCGTCTTTGGTGGCATTATCAAATCTCGGGGATGCTTCCCCAAAACCTTTTATAGACATTCTGCTAGATGCCACTCCCTGATTTTTCAGATATGCACCAACGGCATTTGCTCTTTTCTCAGATAAAGACAGATTATAATTCTCATCTCCAGTACTATCGGTATATCCCTGTATCATCAAGTCCGTATCAGGAAATTCTAAAAATATTTCGGCAACCTTGTCCAGATTACTTTTAGCCTCTGCTGTTAAATTAGCGCTGTCAAAAGCAAAGTTAACACCACTTGTATCATCAAATATTATGTGTATCCCTTCCCCTACTCTTTTTACATCAGCTCCCGGTACAACTTCTTCTATTTTCTTTGCTTGTTTATCCATTTTGTTACCAATAAGCCCCCCGGCAACGCCTCCAATAGCAGCACCAATTAAAGCACCACCTATATTTCCTCCTATTAATCCGCCTACCAAAGCACCACCTGCTCCACCAACAGCTGCTCCTCTTTGAGTTTTATTAGAGTTTTTTATGGCATTACAGCCTGTATTTACCACCATCATCATAGCAGCTATCAATAATATACTGGTAATTCTTTTTGCAATTTTCATCTTTTAAAGTTTAGAGGGTTACATCTTTAGATACTTTGTCAAGGGTCATCACTATGTCAAATGGTTGTCCATCATAATCAGTTTGGACTCTTAACACAGTCTGTTCCGGAGTTAAAGTCTCCACCAACATACTATATCCATCTAGATTACCACTTAGTGGTTTATTCTTATCATCAACCATTTTAAACTCAATTTGAGCGGTGCCATCTCCATTATCAAAGAAGGACCAAAGAATTCTATGTGTACCTTCATCACATCTTTCAGATCCATTAATAGAGAACCTACCCGTTCCATTGTTAGGGATAAACATCCACTCTCCTCCTTTAAAGCAAGGAGAATCCGCAATCCCAAACAAATTTGCTTTATAAAGGCCTTTTTCTCCTACAAATCGCATTTCAGATAAGGTCCATGTACCTTTTAGGGTTTTTTTCTTCATTTTAGTTTGTGCATGGACAGTATCGGTGGCACCTAAAGCCATTATAATTACAGCCAAAACTAAGTAAATGGTTTTTTTCATAATCAAGATTTATTAAAATGTGTTTAGGCAAACAAGATAATAAAAATGTCTTTTAATAATCTATTAATATGATAAGATTTCCATTATCGCCTTGTGAAATCTTTGTTTGGGTAAAAAACCATTTTCCAAACTCTTTGCAAATGGCACCGGAGTCTCTAAACTACCTACGCGCTTTACAGGCGCGTCTAAATATTCAAAGCAATGTTCCATAACCAAAGCGGAAATATCACTTCCTATGCCCCCAAACATCGTATCTTCTTGTAAAATGATAAGTCTGCCCGTTTTCTTTACTGAATTGAAAATTGAAACCGTATCCAGGGGACATAAACTTCTTAAATCTAATAAGTCGGCTTTTATATGACTATTTTTCTCCAAAAACTCCAAAGCCCAGTGAATCCCGGCCCCATAGCTAACTATACTAATTTCATCACCCTCATTTAATAAAGCTGCCTGCCCAAAGGGTAATGTATAATAAGAGGAGGGCACTTCTTGATAGATGCTTCTATACAGTGCCTTGTGCTCAAAAAATAAAACTGGATTAGGATCATTTATGGCAGTATTTAAGAGACCCTTGGCATCATAAGGAAACGCCGGATAAATAACTTTAAGCCCAGGTATTTTGGTAAACCATGCCTCATTTGTTTGAGAATGAAAGGGTCCGGCTCCTACCCCTGCACCACAAGGCATTCTTATAACCACGTCTGCTTTTTCATCCCATCTATAGTGCACTTTTGCCAAATAATTTACAATAGGATTAAAACCGCTGCTAACAAAATCTGCAAATTGCATCTCCACTATAGCTTTCATACCATTAATTGAAAGGCCCATTGCAGCGGAAACAATGGCAGATTCACAAATTGGAGTATTCCGTACCCTGGATTCCCCAAATAAGTCTGTGAACCCTTCTGTGATTTTAAAAACTCCACCATAATCTGCAATATCCTGCCCCATAATAACAAGGTCCTCATGCTTTTCCATAGACTGTTTCAAAGCCTCGGAAATAGCATCTACTAGGCGTATATTTTTTGTAACATGATTGGGCTTAATATCTTGATATACAAATTTTTTATAGACATCACTTAATTCAATAGTTTCATCAAAATCAACCTTCTCTTCTTCAAAAGCCTTCTTTAATTCCCTGTCAATTTCATGAATAATTTCTTTTTTATACTCAACTTCCAGACTCTCCGATAAAATCCCTTCCTCATGCAAGTAGGCTACATAGTTTTCAATAGGATCCTTGGCCGCCCATTCTTCCAAAAGTCTTTTAGGAACATACTTTGTGCCGCTCGCTTCTTCATGCCCCCGCATCCTAAAAGTCTTAAATTCCAGCAAGACAGGCCTTGGTGTTTTGCGCATACTTTTAACCAAATCTGAAACTTTTTGAAATACTTCCAAAATGTTATTCCCATCAATTATATGCGCCTCTATGCCATAGCCAATACCTTTATCAGCAATGTCCTTGCATTTAAACTGCTCCTGGATAGGGGTCGACAAGCCATAGCCGTTGTTCTCAACACAAAACAATACCGGTAGGCTCCAAACCGCAGCCACATTTAATGCCTCATGAAAATCTCCTTCACTAGTGGCTCCTTCTCCCGTAAAAACAGCCGTCACTTTTTCTCTCTTTTTTAAGAGGTCGGCCAAAGCGATACCGTCTGCCACCCCTAATTGAGGGCCTAAATGAGAGATCATCCCAACAATATTATATTCTTGTGTTCCAAAATGAAAACTTCTGTCTCTCCCTTTTGTAAAACCACTTTTCTTTCCCTGCCATTGTGCAAAAAGTCTAAATAAGGGAATATCTCTTGTGGTAAAAACACCTAAGTTCCTGTGCATAGGCAGAATATACTCATCCTTTGTCAAAGCCTTCGTGACACCCACAGATATGGCCTCCTGCCCTATCCCACTAAACCATTTGGAGATTTTACCTTGCCTTAAAAGAATTAGCATCTTTTCCTCTATCATTCGAGGTTTAAGCATAGCTTTATATAACTCTAACTGTTTCTCCTTTGAAATCTCTCCTTTTGAATAATCCATATAACAGGAATAATTTGACTTTACATCCGGCTATAAATGTAACAAAATTGCTTTCAATTTAGGGTAGCATATGTGCTTCATATTTCCATGAATATTTTAGTAACTTTGAGGTTTAATAGATAAATCTACCATGAGTGGTATTCCAAGTGTTGACCTAAGAAAATTTCTGAATGAGGATAAAAGCAGTCGAGAAAAGTTTATTTCTGAAATTGGAAATGCTTTTGAAGAGATAGGTTTTGTTGCCCTAAGTGGGCATTTTTTATCTGAGGCTTTGGTTTCAGAGCTTTATAAAGAGGTAAAGGATTTCTTTAACCTACCGCAGAAGGTTAAGAACAAATACGAAATTGAGGGCATTGGTGGTCAAAGAGGCTATACCTCTTTTGGTAAAGAACATGCAAAAGGAAGAAAAGAAGGGGATTTAAAAGAATTTTGGCACTTTGGACAATATGTCTCTAATGACGCTGAATTGGAAAAGGAATATCCTAAAAATGTGGTAGTGGATGAATTACCCGATTTTAACAAAGTTGGAAAAGAAGCTTATCTGATGTTAGAAAAAACCGCAAAGTACGTTTTAAGGGCCTTGGCATTGTATCTTGATCTCCCTGAAACCTATTTTGATGAGTATATTAAAAATGGTAATTCAATTTTAAGACCCATACACTATCCTCCAATCGAAGTTGAGCCCAAGAATGCAGTACGCGCTGCTGCTCATGGTGATATCAACCTAATAACCTTATTAATGGGAGCCCATGGAAAGGGATTACAAGTTCAGAATCGTGAGGGAGAATGGATTGATGCTATTGCAAGGGAAGATCAGTTAATGATTAATGTCGGAGATATGCTTTCAAGACTTTCAAACAATAAATTAAAATCTACAATACATAGAGTGGTTAATCCCCCCAGAGAATTATGGGGAACATCAAGATACTCTATACCTTTTTTTATGCATCCCATAAGCAGTATGAAATTAGACTGCCTGGATAATTGTGTTAATCAGAAGCACCCTAAATTATTTGAAGATATAACTGCAGGAGCCTATTTAAACGAACGACTAATTGAACTTGGATTGATTAAAAAATAATTATTTCCATTTCATATCCAATTTTTATATGGATTTACAAGACCAACTTAAAAACCTATTCCCTGACCATATCCCGGAGAAAGAAGTAGACAATTCTGTGCCAAACAAAAAGGTTGGCTTACAAGAGAATCCTTTGATTTGTAAATATGAAAAGCGAAAAGGAAAGCCAATTACTATTATTGAAGGGTATGAAGGGAGTGAAAATGAACTAAAAAATTTAGCTAAAATTTTAAAAAAAAAATTTAGCGTTGGAGGGACTGTTAAAAACGGCGGAATAATAATTCAAGGAGATTTCCGAGATCAAAATAATGGAACACCTCATAACCATTGGGTTTATGACAAAGCGTGTAGGGGGATAAAGTCCATACTTCATTGTAAGGCGAAAGTACTATTGCTTCTTTCAAAAAAAACCTTGGTCTTTTTCTGTTAATTTTTTTTATTTATTTCGATTATATGTTACTTTTAATCGTTATAAACCAAACAACTATATCCAAATGAGTTCCCAACTTCATATCACAAACGGGGATAGCTTTACCCAAAGGTTAAATTCTTTAAAACTTAAGGGAGATATAATTACTTGGAGGGAGATGCTTTGTGAAGGAAAAACTGAGACCAATGTGGGAAGTGAATCTTTTTGGAAAACTCGTTTTGATTTTCTTCATAAAAACTATAACGTTAGCAAATCCTGGTTCGTAGAAAAAACATTAAAGGAATATCGTTCTCTTTGTAATCACAAGCAGCAAGATCAAATCATACTTTGGTTTGAATATGACCTTTTTTGTCAAGTAAACATGCTCGCAGTACTCAGTTGGCTAAAAAAACACAGACGTTATGCTGAAATCTATTTGGTATGCAGTGGAAATGAAGATCAAACGGACAAGCTTTATGGCCTGAATGAGCTCAGTGACGATCAACTTCTGAGATTATATGATAAAAAAACCAAATTATCACAGAATGATATAGAATATGCGGACTATGTTTGGCAATTATACTGTAGTGACAATCCCATAAGATTAGAAAATTTATTGGAATTTGACAACAACCAGTTCGAGTATCTTCCTGATGCAATTAAGGCCCATTTGAAACGTTTTCCAAGCATTAAAAATGGATTAAACGAACTTGAAAACCGAATTTTAGATATTTCTATTAAAGACAAACCCAAATCAAAAAAAGAACTTCTTTCTAACTTAATAACTAATCAAGGGATATATGGGTTTGGTGATACCCAATATGAAAGAGTTATTTCTACTTTAAAACCTCTTTTCTCCTCTTTCAATCCCGTACGAGTTAATGCAAAGGGGAAATCAATTCTTCTTACTGAAAATAATTATTACTCACAAATTCGGGATACTGAAGTTTATCTTGGAGGAGCCATAAAATATAATTATCTCTACAATACGGATACGAATAGGATCTTAAAACTGTAATATGCAGTTAGGTGCTTCTGAACTTATTCTTAACCCAGACAAAAGCATTTACCATCTTAATTTATTGCCTGAAGACATAGCACACACTGTGCTGGTTGTTGGGGATCAGAACAGAGTCCCTTTGGTTTCTAAACACTTTGACCATATTGATTTAAAAAAGGGGAAAAGAGAATTTATTACGCATACAGGAAGTTATAAAGGGCAGAGAATTTCTGTTCTCTCTACCGGAATTGGAGCTGACAACATAGACATTGTTATGAATGAACTGGATGCTCTAGTAAATATTGATTTTGATAAGCGCAGCGTAAAGGAAGAAAAAACCAGTTTGGATATTATTCGAATAGGCACCTCGGGTAGCATTCAACCGCATATTAAAACGGATACTTTTTTACTGAGCGAATATGCTATGGGCTTCGACAGTGTTCTTCATTATTACGATAGTGAGCATATTCAATATCCGGAAATTCAGTTGGCCTTTATTGATCACATGGAGTGGTCCGTTTTCAAATCTATTCCTTATGTCGTTGAGTCTGATGCACAACTAACGGAAAGACTAAATTCAAACGAGACAGCCTTAGGGTTCACAGCCACCAATGTAGGTTTTTATGGTCCACAAGGAAGAAAACTACGTCTTAGATTAGAAGACAATGATCTAAATTCTAAATTAGCATCTTTCATCTATCAAGGGAAGCAAATTACCAATCTAGAAATGGAAACTTCAGCGATTTTTGGATTAGCGAAGTTAATGGGACACAGAGCCGCCTCCTTAAATTGCATTTTAGCAAATAGAACAAATGGATCTTTTTCTAAAAATCCTTCAGAAACAATTAATAATCTTATTAAATATACTTTAGATAAAATTACTAGCTTTTGAAAACTATTAGAATTGTTGGGGTGCCAGAACATTTTAACTTACCCTGGCTTATGGCAATTGAAGAAGGGGCTTTTGAAAAACAAGGTATCGACTTAGTATGGACTGATGTTCCCGAAGGAACTGGCAAAATGAGTTCTATGTTGATGGCCGATGAGGCCGATATGGCTGTTATCCTTACGGAAGGAATAATCCGGAGTATTATTGAGGGAAACCCCTGTAAAATAGTACAAGAATATATAGCTTCTCCCCTGCTTTGGGGCATTCATGTTGGAGCAAAAAGCAACTTCCAAGAACTCAATGAATTGAATGGGAAGATTGCAGCTATCAGTAGGTATGGAAGTGGCAGCCACCTGATGTCCTATGTAAATGCGGAGAATGAATCATGGGATTTAGAAAATCTTAAATTCAATGTAATCAATACAATAGATGGGGCTGTTGTTAGTTTAACTTCAGGTACTTCAGACTATTTTTTGTGGGAGCGTTTTACTACAAAGCCTCTGGTGGATAAAGGCATTTTTAGGCACCTCGGAGATTGTCCAACCCCTTGGCCTTGTTTTGTTATAGCCTCTTCAGATAAATCTTTGAAAAAGAACGACGCTATAATCAAAACTATTTTGGAGATCATCAATAACTATACGGCAGAATTCAAATCAATTCCAAGTATAAATAAAACCCTATCAAACCAATATCAACAAGAATTAGAGGATATAAATAGTTGGCTACAGTTAACGGAATGGAGTCAGGCTCAAATATCTAAAAAAACAGTAGAAAAAGTTCAGGAAACACTAAAAAATCTGAACTTAATACCACACAAAGTCGGCTTGGAAGAAATACTTACCAATCTATAGGCCGCTTATTACTTTTCAAGAGAATATTATTTGTCTTACTAAAATGATTGTTTCCAAACCAAAATCCTCTATTTGCACTTAAAGGAGAGGGATGTCCACTGGTTAAAATATAGTGCTTAGAGGAATCTATTAATTTGCTCTTCTTTTTGGCATAACCACCCCACAGGAGAAATACTACCCCCTCCAGTTCTTCAGAAACTCTTTTTATTACAGCATCTGTAAATTTTTCCCAACCTTGATTTTGATGGCTTCCAGGTTCTTTTTCTCGCACAGTAAGAGTGGCGTTCAATAAAAGTACGCCTTGTTGAGCCCATAGCGCCAAATCACCACTTGATGGATAGGGTTTTTTTGTATCGTTCTCAAGTTCTTTAAAAATATTTTTAAGTGAAGGTGGATGTGGCGTTCCATTTTCTACTGAAAAACAGAGGCCATTGGCTTGACCTGCCCCATGATAAGGATCCTGACCTATAATCACAACTTTTACTTCTTCAAAAGGGCAGTTATTAAAGGAGGCGAAAATACGCCCTCCTTTAGGATAACAAGTATGTAAATCATATTCTTGCTTCACAAAATGAGACAATGAATTAAAATAAGGTTCATCAAACTCTGATTGAAGTTGTTTAGCCCAAGTTTGATCTATATTAACTTTCATTTTACTGCTTATTATGCAAGTGTTAAAAATAGAACAAATGTTATATGAGCCAAAGTAGATTACAAAGTTTTAAAAGAAATTTTTATCTAATATCTAAGTAAGCTATTCTAGATTAGTCTAATCACTTTTTCGAGTATGACGTCTATTCCATACCTTTGCCAGCGTCAAGAACATATGAAACAGCTAATAGAACAAAAGACATTAGAAGATTTAGAATTTCCTTTGGTTTTAAAGGAAATTGCCGGGCGTTGTAACACAGAATTAGGCAAAGAAATAACTTTAAATATTTTACCACTAGGTTCCAAAGAAGAAATATTAAATAGTCTAGGTACTACCTCAGAATATTTAGCATCCTTTACAAATGACAACCGCATTCCTAACCATGGTTTTGAAGTCATCTCAAAGGAAATAAAGTTTCTTAAAATTGAGAATACCACTCTGGAGGTTGAAGGTTTTAGGCGTATATCAACAGTTTGTCTCGCCATCCTTACACATAAGAAGTTCTTCAAGAAGTTCGAAGAGTATTATCCATTACTAAGTAAGAAGGTGGAGGACTTCAAATATGAAGAAGATATTGTTGGGCAGATTAATTTTATTATAGACAAGTTTGGAGAAATTAGAGATGATGCTTCTGAACAGCTGAAAGCAATTCGTATACAAATGAATTCAGTAAAGGCAAGTATTAGCCGAAGTTTCAATCAGGCCTTGCATAAATACCATACCTCTGAGTTTCTGGATGACATCAAAGAAAGTGTTGTCGACAACAGAAGAGTTCTGGCTGTTAAGGCAATGTATCGAAAGAAAGTAAAGGGATCTGTAATGGGGGTCTCCAAAACGGGGAGTATTGTTTATATAGAACCGGAAGCAACTTTAAATTTTAGCCGGGAATTAAATAATCTTCAATTTGATGAAAAGGAAGAAATTCAGCGAATACTGAATCAACTAACTTATCACATCAGACCTTATGCTGCTTTACTTAGTTGTTATCAGGACTATTTGGCTCAGATAGACATTACTGCAGCCAAAGCTAAATATGCTAAAGAGATAAATGCTCTTTTACCGGAAATTAATTATCAAGGAAGGCTTTTCCTGCGGAACGCTTATCACCCTTTACTATGGCTAACCAATCATAGGAGTAATACTGAAACTTATGCACAAACCATAGAATTAGATAACAATAGACGTATTATCGTTATATCCGGACCCAACGCAGGAGGCAAGAGTATCACTTTAAAGACAATTGGATTACTACAATTAATGATCCAAAGTGGTATCTTAATTCCCGTTCATGAACGTAGCTCTGTATGTCTATTTAAAAATATTCTCACGGATATTGGGGACAATCAGTCAATAGAAAATCACTTGAGTACTTATAGCTATCGCTTAAAGAATATGAGAAGTTTTCTTAAAAGTTGTAATGAAGAGACCTTGTTTCTAATAGATGAGTTTGGAACAGGTAGTGATCCCGAACTAGGTGGAGCCTTAGCCGAAGCCTTTCTAGAGGTTTTTTATGAAAGAGGAGCTTATGGCGTCATAACTACTCATTATGCCAATCTAAAAGCCTTGGCCGATGAATTGCCACACGCCACCAATGCAAATATGCTTTTCAATTCAAAAACCTTAGAGCCCATTTTTACCTTGGAGCTAGGTCAACCGGGAAGCTCTTTTACTTTCGAAGTTGCACAAAAGAACGGTATCCCCTACAACCTAATAAATAAAGCTAAAAAGAAAGTTGCCCGCGGAAAGTTACGTTTTGATGCTACTATTGCTAAAATGCAGAAGGAACGATCCAAAATGGTGCAAACCGGTAGTCGTTTGCAGGAAGAAGAATTAAAAGCCCGGGAAGAAGGATTACGTTTAGAAAAATTAAATGCTAAAATAAAGTCTAAGCTGGAAAATTATCAGGAATTGTACGATCATGATCAACGGATGATTCAGTTAGGCAATAAGGTAAATAACATTTCAGAGAGGTATTTTCAAGATAAAAAGAAACGTGTTTTGGTCTCGGAACTGCTGCGAATAGTGGAAACAGAAAACAGTAAGCGTAAGAAAAAGACAGCCGCTGAAACAAAAAAGGCACGACAAAAAAAGGCCCAAACGGCACAAGAAGTGCAGAAGGAGGTAAAGGTTATCAGGCAAAAAAAAGTGGTAGAGAAGAAAAAAACTGCAGCTAAAGAAAGGATAATTCCCAGGCCCATATTAAAAATAGGTGATCGTGTTCGGATGCAGGATGGAAAAGCCGTTGGTGTTATTGATAAGTTGGAAAAGAATAAAGCTGTTGTAAATTATGGAATTTTTACGACCAATGTAAGTGTGGATCAATTGGAGCTGGTAGAAAAGAAAAAATAACCCAATTTGTCTCAATATTCCGAATGGTATTACTTTGTAAATAAACTTCATTTTTTTTACAAACTAAGTTCATAATATGTTTTACTGCGTTACCAGGACAGCTATATCCTAAACTTAATTAATAAAAGTTATTTTAAAATTCAGTTGTATTTTTGTTCAATGGAAATACCTGAAGGTAAAAAAGTCATATTTTTCGATGGTGTCTGCAACCTATGCAATAATGCGGTTCAATATGTTATTAAAAGAGATAGAAAGAATTTGTTTCTTTTTGCCCCCTTGCAAGGAAAAGCCGGTCAGGAATTTATAAGCGAGCGGAATATAGATACTACTAAAGTGGATTCAATTCTTTTATATGACCCGCAAGTAGCTTATTACAGCAAATCAACAGCAGCTTTAAAAATAGGTAAATCTTTTGGCGGCATTTATTCACTTTTAAATGTTTTTGAATGGTTGCCTATCTCTTTACGCGATGGTGTATACGAAATCATAGCGAAGAACAGGTATAAGTGGTTCGGAAAACAAGATGCCTGCATGATTCCCACTCCTGAATTAAAGTCTAAATTCTTAGAGTAGTATTATTTCAAGTTATTTAAAATAAAATCGAGTTTATCATCCTTTAGCTTCTTCTCAAAAAAAGCATGATTTTGGTAGGTAATAGGGTTAGCTAGGCCCTTATTTTGCATATAATTTATCTCATCCAGATAAGCTAAAGATACTTTTCCGCTCATTAAATCATCCAAGGAATCTCCGTTTTGATATCTCCTATAGATTTTCTTTAGACCACTTAGATACAAGCGATCTTTGGTAAAGCCACCCCCTCTGTGTGCCCTTAATGTGATATTAAAGGCCTCGTGTTTATTTAACTTATATTGATTGTGAATAAGGTCAAAGGTATCACAAAAGGTGTAACCTTTAATTAAGCTATCGGATGCTAAAACCCTATAAGAAAGCTCTTTAAGTCTTTTTAAGGTAAGCGCACCACTCATATATTCACTGAATACGGCTAGTCCTTCCTGGGTTTCTACATTTTTAGGTAGACCATTAGAAAATATTTTAAGAGGTTGTAACAATCCATTAAAGGTAGTTACCAAATGAACCCCAATCTCATGATTTGCCAGGGTAAGTAATTGGTTTTGACTAAACCTTGCATTTCTTTTAATAAGTAAGGTCTTTGTAGCATTACTAACCATAGCATCCGCTGATATATGAGTAGCAAACTTAATATGCAAGGGAAAATCATAGGATTTTGCAAAATCTTCAAAATATGCTTTAGCATCTTCGGGAGAAAAAACTTTTTCCATAGCTGCAGAGGCAGGTTCATCCTCAAAATGAAGTATGAATTTAGCATTTTGGACATCCTTCTCCGTAGGAGTCCCATATATTCTAAGGGAGTTATAATAAAATTCCTTGCCTTTCCCTATGGTCTTTATACATTGCACCATATTGGCGTAATAATAAATAATTTCTGTGTATAAATTCCTTAACTCAACGTCTTGTATCCTTTCTAGACGTTGTGAATAGAACAATCTATGTAGTTTGTAGGGATCAAACCTGAGTTTGGGGTATTTGAAGTGAGGCTCGTAGGTGAATTTTGAGGTGAAAAAGTGATGCTTCTCTTTTTCTATATTAAGAGGATTAACGTAATGCAATAACTCAATCCGACTAATTAGACGGTCTAAATTAGCATCTACTTCTATAAGATTTGGATATTCTTTTTGTATTGAGACTATGGAATTTTCTGTAATCATAAATCAGAAACCTGAAATTCTTTGGCTTGCAAAGGTATTAATTCTTTTAATTGCAGCGCCACCGATCTTACTACTTCTGGAAAGATGATTCCTGAACTTTCATCACAATATATTTTAGAAATTTCTGTAGCTAAGACTAAGGTATTATTAAAATTCGCCGTAATGTGTTTCAAGAAATAACCATTTCCTTGAAAAGTATCATTTATCTTACAATCAGATTTTATATCATGGGGCAGTTGAATACTAGCTAATTTTTCTTGCCAGGATACTATCGTAGATCCGAACCTATCATTGTCTAAATTAGTGGTTCCCAAATTCCATGTTGGCACTTCCCTATTCCATCTTTGCCAATTATAACTATGCATATCAAAAACAATTGCCTTAGAAAAAAGCGTTTCAATTTGTCCTAAAAGTGCATCTACCACTTTGTAAAATGAATTGTGTTTAGAAAGACTGAGATCGTATTCTTTTTTAGAAAGCGGTTCTTTCCATAGCTGTTTGCCCCATGCATCTGAATAAATAGCGCCTTCCGGAGGTCTATTAAGATCATATTCAAATCTGCTATCCGCCCCCGCTATGACAATTGGGTGTGTATGGATCATTTCTTTGGTACAAGGATCTTCCTCATACCATCGATCGTACTCTGTATGTAAACAATTTTTCCAAAGTGATTTTCGAAATTGATGGCCGTCATGTACCGCTGCACATACGTATGGACTGTAAGATTCAATTTTTATATAGAAAGAATAATCCTCTGAAACCGCTTCAAAAGGAAGCAACTCCGATATATTGGCAATCATCTGAGAAACTGATAACCTAAGCATTCTCTACTTCATTTCTCAATCTTGACCTTCTGTCAAAAGCTTGTAATTTATCTATTACCTTACTCTCTATAAAATCAATTATTTTTGATTGAATCTTAATTTTATATACCCTATTCATATAGGTAATTCCACCTGGGGACATAACGTTTACTTCTACCAATTTACCTCCTATCACATCAATTCCAACAAAAAATAGACCATCTTTAACTAACTTAGGTCCGATTTGCTTACACAAAGCTTTTTCTTGTTTGGTAAGCGTATGCTTTGCCACAGAACCTCCCGCTGAGACATTAGATCTATGATCATCAGAACCTGGAATTCGTCTCATGGCACCTATAGGTTCTCCATTTAGAATTAAGATACGAATATCACCCTGATCTGCACCTTCAATATATTCTTGAAGAATTACATAATTTGAGGATCCATCAGAATTACTAACATAAAAATCTAATAATGACTTAATATTAGACATGGCAGATTTCTCGATTAAAATTACTCCAGAACCTCCAAAACCATTGAGGGGTTTTAATATCATTTTATCCGCTTTAGACTCTTTGATTTGTCTAACCAGATAATTCTTGTTTTTGGAAACATGCGTAGCAGGGATTATATTGCTATGGCTATCCCCAAAAGCGGCGGTATACAATTTATTATTCGCCTCCCTGAGACCTTGTAGGGAATTGACAATAAATACATCATCCTTAACTGAATCTAAAAAATTCAGCATAATAGGATCCAAAGGTGGATTAGCCCTCATGAATATGACATCAAAACCAGCAAGAGGTAGCATCTCCTCCCTAACTTTAGCTTGTTTATAAAAGCTTTTTAAACTACTTGGCACTTTTTCCATTCGACTAATGACTGTACAAAATGCATTTGTTACGCTATTTCGTATGGTTAAATTGGCCGGTGTACATAATGCTACCCCATGATTTCGTTTTACACATTCATGAATTAGCGAAAGGCTTGTATCATTTTCGGGATCTATTTCTTCCCAGGGATACATTAGAAAGCAAATGTTCATTTTATTTGTTTTTGGTTTATTTTACTTCTTCATAAAAGTCATCCCAATCTTCTACATGGGGTTCTCCCAATTTTCCAACAGATTTGGCAACCACCATAGATACGGTAGCATCACCGGTAACATTGACTATAGTCCTGCACATATCCAATGGTCTGTCTACGGCAAAGATTAATGCCAATCCTATCGCTAATTTATCGGCGGGGAAGCCAATGGACTCTAGGACAATAACTAACATCACCATTCCGGCTCCTGGAACTGCCGCAGAACCGATAGAAGCTAAAAGAGCTGTTAGGACAATGGTTAATTGAGCCCCCAAACTTAAGTCGAAATCGAGTGCCTGAGCAATAAAAACAGCCGCCACGCCTTGATAAAGACTTGTACCATCCATATTTATGGTAGCACCAACAGGTAAAACAAAACTGGAAACTTCTTTATCAACTCCAATATGCTCTTCTACCCTTTCCATGGTCACCGGTAAAGTTGCAGCGCTGGAACTGGTTGAAAAGGCAAGAAGTTGTGCGGGACTAATTTCTTTCAAAAACCAAAAAGGATTCTTCTTTGTATACGTAGCAACTACAAAACATAAAATACAATCATTAAAAACAGTCCAAAACTACAACTCCAGCATATTTTAAAAGTGCTAGCAATAAGTCAGGGTCTCCGGATGAAACCACTACATTAGCTAATAAGGCAAAAACGGCATAAGGAGCAGTAAGCATTATCAAATCAACCATTTTCAGTACAACATCATTTAAGTGAATCAAAAAACTTTTTTAAAGGTTTGGCTCGTTTTTCTCCAATAAGCAACATAGAAATACCCAGGAATATAGTAAAAAAGATTACTTGTAACATCAAGCTGTTGTTGGCCAAGGCATTAAAGGCATTATCAGGAACCATGTCCTCTAAAAATTGTAAAGGACCACTGTCTTTTTGCCTTGAGGCCTCTTCAATTTTAGAGGTAACCCCACTATCTGAAGCATAGGTTTCTGTTAGTCTGGTGATAGTATCTTCAGAAATCCCTTCACCGGGCTGCAAAATATTTACCAGTACCAGGCCAATGGTAATCGCTATGATTGTGGTTACAATATAAATACCAATTGTTCTTAATCCAATATTCCGAAATCTTGAAATATCCTTTAGATCGGATATTCCTTTCACTAGAGAAGCCAGAATTAGTGGGATGGCAATAAGCTTTAAGAGCTTAACGAAAATAGTCCCAAATGGATTTATCCAATCTTGAACAAAACTTCGTCCCCAATCTACATAGGTCATAACAAACCCAAACAGCAACCCGCAAAGCATTCCAATCAGGATTTGCCAATGCAATTCCAATTTCCTCATCTAAAAGTAATTTGGTGAGAAAGATACTATTTTGATGTCAGAACCACTAAAAAAGAGCCTTATATTTTCGACTTTTGACTAAGAAGTGTAAAATCTGCAATTACCAAGGCAGCCATAGCTTCTACAATGGGTACGGCTCTGGGAACCACACAGGGGTCATGTCTTCCCTTTCCTTTGGTCTTTACCATATTACCATCCTTATCAATGGTCTCATAAGCTTGTATAATAGTAGCTACAGGTTTAAAAGCCACCTTGAAATAGATATCCATACCATTGCTAATTCCACCTTGTATACCTCCACTAAAATTAGAGGTAGTAGTTCCATCTGAATTAAATTGATCGTTGTGAGTACTTCCTCGCATGCTAACACCTTCAAAACCACTACCATATTCAAAACCTTTAACCGCATTAATAGAAAGCATAGCCTTGCCCAATTGTGCGTGTAATTTATCAAAAACAGGTTCTCCTAATCCAACGGGCACTCCTTTAATCACACAATTAATTACGCCTCCAATTGTATCTCCTTCTTTTTTAATGTCTTTAATATGGGCCTCCATGATGCCTGCCATTTCAGGATCGGGACAGCGTACCGGATTGGTTTCAGTTAGAGAAAGATCCAATGCTTCATAAGGTGTTTCAAGTTTTAGGGCACCTACCTGTGAGACATAAGCCTGAATTGAGATATTCTTTAAAAATTGTTTGGCAATAGCCCCTGCCACTACCCTACTGGCGGTCTCTCTGGCTGAACTCCTTCCACCTCCTCTATAATCCCTTACCCCATATTTCTTATCATAAACATAATCTGCATGAGAGGGTCTGTAAGAATCTTTGATATGTGAATAATCTTTTGATTTTTGATTGGTATTATATATGGCAAATCCAATAGGAGTTCCTGTAGTCTTTCCTTCAAAAATTCCAGAATAAAAGGTAACCTCATCTGGCTCCTTACGTTGCGTGACAATAGCAGATTGCCCCGGTTTTCTTCTATCTAACTCTTTTTGAATATCTTCAATATTTAGTTTAATACCCGCAGGGCAACCATCTATAACTCCGCCTATTGCCGGGCCATGAGATTCCCCGAAAGTCATAAGCCTAAAAGATTCTCCAAATATATTTCCTGCCATTCTCTAAAATATTTATAACATCAACTGCCAGCGTTTCTGTTTTAAAAAGTAAAAGACCAAAGATATATTTTAAATCATGGGAATCCAAAAGGCTCATTACTTAATGTTCACATAACATTCAGCCAGATTTCCAGGAAAGAATTAACCTTTTGCATAACTATAAATTGTCACTTTAAATTAAAGCATAATTATACCATTGAGGTCTATTTTTGTACTAAAATAAATTATTCTCCTTGAAAAAAAGACCTAGACATAGCTGTAATTTCAGATGTACATCTCGGTCATGAATTGTGTCATGCAAATGAATTAATGGCCTATCTAAGTAGTATAAATCCAAAAAAACTCGTCCTTAATGGCGACTTTATTTATGATGCTTCAAGGTCTATTCACAGTTTTTCATCAATAGAACTAAGCATTATCAGGAAGTTGATAGATATGGCCGCTAATGGTACTGAAATTATCTATATAACAGGGGACAAGGACGTGTTATCCAAAAAACTAAGCCGGCTAAATTTGTCCAATTTTACTTTCAAAAGGGATACGGTTTTAGATCTTGATGGCAAAAAGGCTTGGTTTCTCCATGGAGACACTTTATTTCCATATAATCAACTTAATAAATGGCTCTATCAATTTGGCAGCTGGGGGTTTGGCCTAACAAGATTCATAAATCAATTTAAACAAAAGATCAAATCAGGATTAATTTGATATCTCAGGAGAATTTCAGAGTTTTAATTCAAAATTGAATAATACAGGTTTGAAAACGCAATGCTATAGACTTGCCATTGATAAAGGGTATGACTTATGTCATTTGCGGACATATTCATCAGCCTAAAAAGAAATTATTAGAAACTCATAAAGGGAAATGTACCTATTTAAATTCCGGGGATTGGGTAGAACATATGACCGCTTTGGAATATTCTTTTAAACGATGGAAAATTTATAATTATTCTCACGATAAATTCAGTCCTTTTTTTGCTGATGAAGATCTTAAGAAATTAGACACCAATGACTTATCCTCGCTAATAGCATGATCTTCAAGATTAACTATTGGGAAGAAACTAAAGGTGTTAGTTTTTTAATGCCTCTTTAAGAATGGTAACAGGATGTAATGCCTTTCTGCCGGTACCATCCAAAATTTGATGTCTACAACTAGTACCATTTGCTGCTATAATAACATCCTTATCGGCTTTATTGACAGAAGGAAATAATCTTAAGCCACCAATTTTCATACTCGTATCGTAATGTTCTTTTTCATATCCAAAAGAACCTGCCATACCACAGCAACCCGCATTAATTATACTAACACTATAATTTTTAGGAAGATTTAATATATCGAAACTTACTTTTTGATCCGATAAAGCCTTTTGATGACAATGTATATGGGCTTTTATAGTTGTTTTGGCATCCGTGAAGGAATCTGAGTTAATATTACCTTCTTTAATTTCCTTTGCAATAAATTCCTCTAGTAAAAAAGAAGCTGAGGAAATACTATCAACCTTATTTGAATCGAATCGAAATCTTTTATACTCATCTCTAAAGGTCAGGATAGCCGAGGGTTCTATGCCAATTATTGGAATTCCTTTGTCTGCATAAGGAAATAATCGATCTATATTCGTTTTAGCCAAAGTCCTGGCTTGTTTAAGAAAACCTTTAGAAATAAAGGTTCGCCCACTTTCAGCATAGACAAGCTCTAAATCATACCCTAAAGAGGTAAAAAGATCTATGGCATCTCTTCCGATGGTAGTATCAATGTATTGGTTAAATTCATCCACCATCAAAACAATCTTTCTTTGTGAAATGATTGTTCGATCCTTGGTTTTTAGGTAAGCATCAAAGTCAAACTTAGAAACCAAAGGAATAGATCTCTTTTCGGCTATTCCCGATATTTTTTTTATAAAGTTTGATGATACTTTTCCCTTGAAAAAAGTATTTGAAATTCTTTCAAATTTACTAGCCATAGCATTGGTAGCTGTTGAATAGGCAAAAAGTTTATTTCTTAAGGAATAACCCCTACTCTCCTGAAATTGATATAAAAACTCCGATTTTAAGGTGGCAACATCTACATTACTAGGGCATTCACTCGCACAAGCTTTACAACTCAGGCACAGAGAGAACACTTCTTTCAATTCATTTGAATCAAAACGATTAGTTTTTTCTGAATTGGTAAGAATTTCTCTTAAGGCGTTTGCCCTGCCTCTGGTGGTATCTTTCTCTTTCTTGGTGGCATGATAACTTGGGCACATAGCGCCTGCAGAAAGATGCGATTTGCGACAATCCCCACTGCCATTACACTTTTCCGTAGCCTTTAGAATACCTTCATTATCGGAAAAATCAAAAAGGGTATCAATTTTGGGTTCTTGCCTATCGATTTCGTATCGCAATGATTCATCCATTGGATAGGCATCGACTATTTTACCTGGATTAAAAATATGAAATTTGGATCAAAAATTGATTTAATCTTTTTTAAAAGTTGATAGTTTTCTTCTCCCAACATCAAAGGAATAAATTCTGCTCTGACGATCCCATCTCCATGTTCCCCGCTAAAAGAACCCCCATATTTCTTAGTTAAATGGGCCACTTTTGTGGTTATTTCCCTAAAAAGAATGACATCCTCGGAACTCTTTAAATTAAGAATAGGCCTTAAGTGTAATTCACCTGCACCGGCATGCGCATAATAAACAGCTTTTTGTCCAAACTCTTTCATGATCTGGCTAAACTCATCAATGAATTCCTTTAAATCTTCCAGGGCCACCGCGGTATCCTCTATGCATGCCACGGCCTTTCTGTCACCTACCATATTTCCCAATAGTCCCAATCCGGCTTTTCTTAAAACAATTGCTTTATTAATATCCTCTTCTCTAAGAATTGGGTGAGCATAACTTAGGCCGGACTTATTAATTGTTTGGAGTAGTTCCTCTAACTGCTTTTCAAGACCTTGCGCGGTTTCATCTTTTAATTCTAACATTAGCAAAGCTGCCGGATCACCTTTAACAAAGAAACGGTTTGCCATCTGTTCCTTATTATTTAAGGTACAATCTAGTATGACTTTGTCCATCATCTCGCAGAGATGTAAGTTATGATTCATGACGGGAACAACATCTTTCAAAGAATCCTCCAGGGTATTGTAATGGGTTACAACCATAGCGGAAAAAGATGGGGGTATCTCGTCCAACTGCAGCGTGATTTCTGTTGTAAAAGCTAAGGTGCCTTCACTTCCACATAGTAGTTTACATATATTTATACTTTCTTTTGAAGGGTCATATAAACTGCTAGCGATTAAGGCATCTATAGCATAACCTGTATTTCTTCTGTGAATGCTTTCTTTGGGGAAGCCCTCCTTTATTTTTTTTTGTGTCTCTGGGTTTTTTAATTCTTCATAAATATCCCTGTAAATTTTCCCTTCCAGGCTCTCCAGTTTCATTTTATCCTTATACGCTTCAGGCGTCAAAGCTTTAAAGGTGACAATTGATCCATCGGTAAGTATTGTTTTAAGCTGAATAACCTTATCCCTGGTAACCCCGTATTGAATAGAAGTGGTCCCGCTAGAATTATTACCTACCATGCCGCCAATCATACACCTATTTGAGGTCGAGGTATTAGGGCCAAAAAATAGCTTGTGCTTTTCTAAAAATATATTGAGTTCATCTCTAATTACTCCGGGCTGTAATCTTACTGTTTTCTCTTTCTCGTTTACCTCAATAATTTCGGTCATATATCGAGAAACATCTACAACCAAGCCTTCTCCAACACACTGCCCGGCTAGGGAAGTTCCCGCAGTACGAGGAATTAGACCTATTTTATGTTTCTGTGCAAAACGGACCAATTTCTGAATATCATTTTCGTTTTTTGGAAATGCCACTCCAAGAGGTACTTTTCGGTAAACAGAAGCATCTGTGGCATATAATGATCTAGATAGTTTATCTAGCTCAAGACCTCCTTCAAGTTGATTCCTAAGGTCGTTAAGAGTATTTTTATTCAATCGAAAACAATTTTTAAGTAGAAAAACAAGTTTCTAAGGATATGGGCATTTTTGCCAAGCAAAGTTAAGCCTTATCTAAAAACAAAACATATGAAAATATTTAGAATTGTTACAATAGTTAATCTTCTTTTCCTTTCGGGATTAACGGCTCAAGATATTTCTGATAATGCCTTAGGGCTTCGTTTAGGTGATAGTGATGGCTTTGGGGCTGAGATTTCATATCAAAGACTTCTTTCTAGGACCAATAGATTAGAAGTCAATCTTGGATGGCGAGATAGTAGGGAGTATGATGCTTTTAAAGTTTCCGGAATTTACCAGTGGGTAAGACCTATTTCTGGGAATTTTAACTGGTTTTTTGGTCCTGGGGTAGGATTTGGCAGTGCCAGTTTTGAGCCCGTTCCTTCCAATGGTGGCAGTATTACGCCTGATGGAGGTTTTTTTGCTTTTGTAGCAGGAGATGTTGGTGTTGAATACAATTTTGACATTCCTTTACTTCTGTCTTTTGATATTAGGCCAGAACTAGGTGTTATTGGCTATGACGACTTTTCGGATAGTTTTGATTTTGATATAGCTCTGGGTATCCGTTATCAATTCTGATATACAAGACAATGATGAAACCCTTAACATAACCTTAGCGAGGGACCATTTTTTATTCTCTCATATAATAGTATCTTTGCGCATCTTATTCAAAAACGATGAAGCGATATACAATTATTTTTTTAGTCTTAATAAGTCTGGTAGCTTGTAATTCTACTCCTGAAGGTTTTAAACTTGAGGGAACTTTAAAGGGCGAAGTGGAAAATGGCTCTGAAGTCTACCTAAGAAAAACAGATGATAATAATAATCTTATAGAAGTAGATACCACCCTTATTGAAAATGGTGCTTTTAATTTTAAGGGCACAACTGAATCTCCGGAATTAGGTTATTTGTTTTTTTCTGCAATAAGTGGAAATATTCCTGTGATGCTAGAAAATGGTACGATAAAAGTTAGTGCTCAAAAAGATAGCTTAACCTACGCTAATATTAAAGGAACTCTACAAAATCAATTTTTTCAGATTTTCTAAAAGATTAAATAAAGGATGGGCTGAGAGGGCTAGATCTATGTCTAAAGAGATGGAAGAGGCTGTAAAAAGAAAAGATACTGTGACAATGACAGCGTTACGAGATGAGTATTTTGAACTACAGCAGGAATCCAAAACCTTCGAACTTAAATTTGCCAAGGAAAATCCAAACGCTCTGATCTCTGCTTTAATTTTAGACAAAGTTTATACTACCAAGAGTATTCCAGAGACTCAAGTACAAGAAATATATGATGGTTTTACTCCCCTAATTAAAGAAACTGTTGTTGGCAAAAGGATTTCTAATAAATTAGTAAAGAGTGCTTCTACTAGAATTGGTGGTAAAGCTCCCGATTTTTCAGGTCCTACACCAGATGGAGAGCAACTAGCTTTATATGACGTTTTAGGAAAGGTAACCATTTTAGACTTCTGGGCCGCCTGGTGTAAACCTTGCAGAGCTGAAAACCCTAATGTTGTAAACGTTTATAACAAATACCACGAGAAAGGATTAAATATAGTTGGAGTCTCATTAGATAGGCGATCAGAAGACTGGAATAAGGCTATTGACGATGACGGTCTTAATTGGAACCATATTTCTAATGTTAATTACTTCGATGAGATAGCGGCTTTATATAATGTAAGCGCTATCCCAGCAACTTTCATCTTGGACGAAAATGGAATTATAATAGCCAAAGATCTCAGAGGTGTTGCTTTAGAAAACAAAATTGCTGAACTTTTGGACTAGCTTTAAATAGTAAATTGTTTAAATAAAAAAAGCCCTTATTAATAAAAATAAGGGCTTTTTTTATGGAACATTTAGAACTTGTTCCTAATGTCTTCAAATTCACCGGTAATGGTTACATTTCCATTTGTTATTACTTCACCGAAAATATTTATTTTTGAATCAGAGCCTAAAAACTCCAAAGTAGCGCCATTGTCGAGTACTAAATCCCCATAAATAGTTACATCCCCTTCAATCGTCAACTTAGCATCTTGATTTACTGTTAAATCCCTTCTTTTATTATTTCGGGCGATAACCATCGTTCCGCTAAGTGCAAAAGAGGCATTATTCTTTATTGTAACTGTTTCTTTTACTGTCCAAGAACCACAAAGCAACAATTCACCACTCACCGTGAAGTTATTGAATCTTTTAGAACCGCTATAAGCTAATTGCTGCCCTTGATTTACATTTAAATTAGCACTACCTGAATATTTTGGTGTATCTTGACAAGAAGCCTCAAGACTATTTGATGGTCTGTTAAGCTTTATTATTTGTAGTCCTTCCAAACCAGAAGCGGCAAAAATATAATCACCTTTAGAGGCTACATAATTAATAGATCCCTCTAATTCTATAATCCCTACAAGACCTGTAGTATCACTATTTTCTTCGGATAAACAAAGACCAGCACCGCCATTGGCCATCAATAAAACCCCGTCATTGGATGCTACGGCATTGGTAACGACATCTGATTGATCCACTCCATCAGGGTTAATTAATATTGGTATATATTCTAGCAAATTTCCTGTTGAAAAACTATATACTCCTGCACCTTTAGCTGCTTCCGAAACTATAATTTTATCACCACTAAAATCGATTATTTTTTTGGTAGAAGCTCCTAAATCTGTCGCAATAGGGATCTCCTTGATTAATTCGTAATTACTACCTAAGACTGAAACACCTTTTCCAGCATCTAATAGGGCTATGCTACCATCATTATAAGACAAGGATCTTAAATCTGCAAAAGGCAATTCGTTTGCAATGCTTAAATCGGTTTGATTGTAAACCGTTAAAGAACCTTCTTTTCCACTGGTAACATGTACTTTTCCTTGCTCAATAAAAATATCGTTGGCATTATACCCTTGCTGAAAACCATATTTAATACCAGAACTAGTATCAAACCTTCCGTTTACTGCGTTTATTTTCGCAACAAAAGAATTGGAAGTGGCTGTTACAGAAGTTTCGGCATTAACACCTCCCACTGCATAAACATAGCCGTTTTCATAATAAATGGCATTAATATCCGCATTTAGATAGAAAAGACGAGAAGTTAACCTTGGACTATAAGGGTTGCTAATGTTAATTATATCTAAGGCTCCAAAATATTCGGCGCCTACCGTGTTGTATGAAACATAGGCATAATTACCTTCCACAAATACGTGAGAGGCTGTAAGATTATCTCTTCCCTGATATATAGGAGATTTAACCTGTGCAACCAAAGTTAAAGGGAAATCACCTGCAGGTCTATCCTTAGAAGATCTATACATCTTATTAGTAAGGGCCTCTTCTTCAAATATATCGAGAACTCCAGATTTATTGTAAGAAATACTCCCTTCTAATCTTGATTCATTGTTTTCAACTATCACATCTTCCTGAAGATCATCTTGGAAGACAGTGGTTTCATCTGAACAGCCGGTAAATAGAGCCGTAATGATTGCTATGGAAAATGATAATTTTCTATACATAAGTAGGTTTTAATAAATTTGGGCAATGCAATAACGCAAAAACTATAAAAATGGTATATAAAACGACCTATAATTTCGATGAAATGCGTAAAATGAGGCAATTATCCTACTATATATTTTATAAACAATCGAAGTATTTACTTACATTTAAGAGTGATTTTATATCTTGCCCAACTTTTCTAATATAAAAAGAAGGACAATAGGCACAGCCAAAATAAAAACCATAAAAGGATCAGAAGTGAATAATTCTGGTTTAAAAACTAAAGTGGTAACATAACCCCCTATTGCCCCGCCAAAATGAGCTGTATGCCCAATATTTCCTAATCTTTTCTTCATTCCATAAATAGAATAAAGCATATAGGCCAGTCCAAGAAGATAAGCTGGTATGGGTATTGGAATAAACATAATACCTAATCGCATATCAGGTTGAAGCAAGATAGCGGCATAAAGTATACCCGTAACTGCTCCACTTGCTCCCACGGCACTGTAATAAGGCTCATCTTTATGAAAAAATAGGGCCAGTAGGCTGCCTGCTATGAGACTAATAAAATAAATAATTATAAAGCGCTCCCATCCAAACCAATTTATTACTACATCGGCAAAGAAATAGAGCGTAAACATATTCATAAAAAGGTGAGAAACATCTACATGCAGAAAACCAGAGGTAATTATTCTATCTTTTTGTCCACCCTTAATAGGACCTATAGCAAATTTGTATCTATCAAAAAATACTACATCATTGAAACCTTTGAGAGATATTAAAACGTTGGTGGCAATGACGGCAATAGTAGCCAAATGCAAATTCATAAAATGACGGTTTAGTAAGGCATTAAATATAGTTATATTTGCCTAATTTCTTATCGAATGCAGTTTTTGGTTTTTATACTTACGTACCCTTTATTGTGGATTATTTCTATTCTGCCCCATAGACTGTTTTACTTTTTTTCAGATATTATTTTCTTTATAGTTTATCATTTAGTAGGTTATCGGAGAAAGGTGGTTTACGATAACCTTACCCTTGTCTTTCCGGACAAAAGTGATTCTGAAAAAAAGAAAATTGCAAAAGAGTTTTATAAACATATGTGTGATATGTTTTTAGAAACTTTAAGAACAATGAGTATAAGTGAGGAGAATCTAAAAAAACAATACCTTCTTCCTAATATAGATCTGTTATTAGAAATTGAAAAAGACCGAAGTATTTTGGTGCTATTTGCTCATTATGGTAATTGGGAGTGGAGTATTATTGTCAATCGCTATGTAAAATCAAAAGGGTTTGCGATCTATCAAAAAATAGGAAATGTTTATTTTGATAGGCTTATTAAGAAGATTAGAGCTACCTGGAACACTACGCCTATTTCACAAAAGGAAACTGTTAGAACAATGATGCGTAATTTCCAAACTGACGTCAAGGGGGTCTATGGCATAGTAAGTGATCAATCTCCCCAAGTAGAAAGAGCTCAATATTGGACCGACTTTATGGGGGTAACGGTTCCCGTTTACAATAGTCCAGAGATATTAGCTAAAAGGTTTGATCATGCGGTGGTATTTGCTAAAGTATCAAAAATTAAAAGAGGTCATTATAGCACAGAATTTATTCCGATCGCTATAGAAGGTTCCAAAACAGTTAAAAATGAAATCACGGATACTTTTTTAAGGCTTACGGAGAAAGAGATCAGACAAAATCCGCAATACTATCTTTGGACACATAAACGCTGGAAGCATAGAGATAAGGTTCCCAAATCCTTTGAAAAAAAATAGACAAAGGGTTGTCTCCCTTTAAAGCATGCTTATCTCTTTAATCTCTTCCATAATATTCTTAGCAAGACTATCCGACTTTTCTTGAGTTTCCGCCTCTGTATAGATTCGTATAATGGGCTCTGTATTAGATTTTCTTAGATGAACCCAACTCTTTTCAAAATCTACTTTAACACCATCTATTGTAGATACTTGTTCATCCTTGTATTTGCGAGCCATGCTACCTAAAATTTCATCAACATCCAAACTAGGTGTAAGTTCAATTTTCTTCTTACTCATAAAGTAACTGGGGTAACTATTTCTTAACTCTAAAACCGTACCTCCCCTTTCTGCCATTAACATGAGAAATAGAGCCGTTCCCACTAGAGAATCTCTGCCATAATGACTTTCAGGATATATTATTCCACCATTACCTTCACCTCCAATAATAGCTTTAGTTTCTTTCATTTTCGCAACCACATTTACTTCTCCCACTGCGGCAGCCTCATATCTGCCTCCGTGCTTTAAAGTAATATCTCTTAAAGCTCTGGAAGAAGATAAATTAGAAACCGTATTCCCAGGTGTTTTACTAAGAACATAATCGGCACAGGCAACAAGAGTATACTCTTCGCCAAACATAGAGCCATCATTACAAATAAATGCTAGTCTATCAACATCCGGATCTACAACAATTCCAAAGTCGGCTTCTTCCTCCAGTACTTTTTCACAAATAACACCCAGATGTTCCTTTAGTGGTTCCGGGTTATGAGGAAAATGTCCATTTGGTTCGCAGTATAATTTTACAACTTCAACCCCTAATTCTTCCAAAAGTTTAGGAATGACAATCCCTCCTGTTGAATTAACCCCATCAACAACCACTTTAAATTTAGCTTGTTTTATGGTATCTGCCTCCACCAATGGTAAATCAAGAACCTGATCTATGTGAATATCAATATAAGCATCATTGATTATCACTTCACCCAAATCATCAACTCCGGCAAAATTAAAACGCTCTTCGTCTGCAATTTCTAAAATATGGGCTCCTTCTTTAGCATTTAGAAATTCTCCTTTTTCATTTAATAGTTTAAGGGCGTTCCATTGTTTAGGGTTATGGCTTGCAGTAAGAATAATTCCCCCATCTGCCTTTTCTAAAGGAACAGCTATTTCTACTGTAGGTGTGGTAGATAGTCCTAAATTAATCACGTCAATACCCAATCCCACTAATGTTGAAATAACCAAACTCTGAATCATCTCACCTGATAAGCGCGCATCTCTGCCTATAACCACGGTAAGTTTTTCTTTATTAGAATACTCTTTAAGCCATGTTCCATAGGCCGCCGCGAATTTAACTGCATCCAAAGGGGTGAGATTTTCGTTGGTAACACCTCCAATAGTTCCACGTATACCGGATATAGATTTTATAAGAGTCATAGATAAATTTTAGTTTTACAAATATACACGTCCAATTGATTCTATTAGAATTGATATTGGTAAATTCCAAATTGAAACTTATATTCGCTACTAATGAACTTCTTGGCCCATATTTATTTATCCTTTAATGATGATGAAATTAGTATTGGTAATTTCATTGCTGACAGCATTCGAGGCAATAAATACGAGCACCTTCCAAAAAAAGTGCAAAAAGGAATTTTTTTACATAGAGAGATTGATACGTTTACAGATTCACATCCAATAGCAAGGCAAAGCAGCAAAAGACTTCACAAAAATTATAGTCATTATAGCAGAGTTGTTGTCGACATTTTTTACGATCATTTTCTTGCTAAAAATTGGAATAATTATTCTGATATACCTCTATCGCTTTTTGTAGATAATTTTTATACACTGCTAGAAAATAATAAAGAAATACTTCCAGAAAACACAAAACGTATGATGCCTTATTTGATCGGTAATAATTGGCTACTAAATTATGCGAAATTAAAAGGGATTGCAGAGGTATTAAATGGAATGAATCGAAGAACTAATAATAAAAGTAAAATGAATTTTGCTATTGTTGATTTAGAAGAGCATTATTCTGAATTTGAGGAAGAATTTAATTCCTTTTTTGATAAACTTATAGATTTTGCCAAAGAAAAATATATTTCACTATGCGTATTATCCTAGCTTTAAGCCTAATGCTTTTTTGTTTTAGTTGCAAAAAAAAATCGATTACACCTACTGGAGTCGTTAGTAAAAAGGCGATGGTTGTTTCTGCCAGAGAAGAAGCATCCAAAATTGGATTAGAGATTCTCAAAAAAGGAGGTAATGCCTTTGATGCGATGGTAGCAACAGAACTTGCCTTGGCAGTGGCTTATCCGTTTGCAGGTAATTTAGGAGGAGGAGGTTTTATGGTTTACCGCAAAAGCGATGGTAGTGTCGGAGCCCTTGATTATAGAGAAAAAGCACCTTTAGCGGCCCACAGAGATATGTATTTAGATAGTTTGGGCGATGTAATTCCTGGAAAAAGTATCTATGGTGGTACAGCTATTGGTGTTCCCGGTGCCATTTCAGGCGTCTTTGAAACGCATAGGGCCTTTGGCAGTCTTCCCATTTCAGACATTTTAGACCCAATAATACTCTTGGCTGATGAGGGTGTTGTTGTCACTAAAAAGCAAGCACTTAGATTAGAAAAGTATAGAGAAATTATCCTAAGAGAAACAGGCGAACAGACCCATTTTTATAACCAATGTATTGAAGGGGATACGCTGAGATATCCGGCATTAGCAGAGACTTTAAAAGTGATTTCCAAAGAGGGAGCTAAAGGTTTTTATGATGGAGTCATAGCGGATAAGTTGGTATCCTTTATTCAAAATCGAAATGGGATAATCACAAAGGAAGATCTATTAAATTATAAGGCGGCCTGGAGGCAACCAGTGGTTTTTAAGTATAAGGACCTAAATGTTATATCAATGAGTCCACCTAGCAGCGGTGGGGTAACTTTGTACCAAATTTTTAAAATGATGGAACCGTATGATATTGCCGATTATGGGCATAATTCACCGGAATATGTTCAATTATTTACAGAAGCTGCACGGAGGGCCTATGCCGATAGAAATTATTTTTTAGGTGACCCAGATTTTGTGGACATTCCCTTAGATGTTTTATTAAGTCAGTCTTATGTGAAAGATCGTATGCAAGATTTTAGTTTTGATAAAGCCACAAAATCAGAAGACATTAGCCATGGCGAAATACAAATAATAGAAAGTGAAGAGACTACTCATTATTCTATTGTGGATTCGGAGGGAAATGCAGTTTCTGTTACCACAACTTTGAATGGGGCATATGGATCTAAAATATACTGTGATGAACTAGGTTTTTTTCTTAATAATGAAATGGACGACTTTAGTGCTAAACCGGGGACGCCAAATATGTTTGGTCTTACAGGGGCTGAGGCCAATAGTATAGCGCCCGAAAAAAGGATGCTCAGTTCTATGACACCGACCATTGTAGAAAAAGACAACAAACTGTATATGGTCGTGGGATCACCGGGAGGCTCAACTATTATTACAGCTGTAGCACAAACTATTTTAAACACCTATGAGTTTGATAAAAGTATGCAAGAAGCTGTTGATGCTCCTAGATTTCACCATCAATGGCTACCAGATCATATAGTCTTTGAAACTATGGGTTTTTCAGATGAATTAAAGGAAGAGCTTAAGAATTTGGGGTATAATATTAATTTGGACCCCACCCCTATTTTGGGAAAAGTTGATGCTATTAAAATCTTACCGGACGGGAGGTTAGAAGGAGGAGCCGATAAAAGGGGAGATGATACTGCCGTAGGGTTTTAGACATTATTTAAACCATCCATCCTCATAGACCTTAAAGCTTTAAGAACTCTTGAGCTGATTTTTTAATTCCTCCATAGATTCCTGTAATTGTTTTAATAAACCTTTTTCAGTTGTAGCATCAACACTAAAAGTAATTTTACTACTAACCTGCCATAACTCTTGAATTTCTTCAGCGAGTATTTCATAAGGAGGATAGATCTCATTTAAAGAAATTAATAGCACCTTTAGGCTGTTGGGCAGTTTTTCTATTTTCTTTACCAAAACAGCATCGTGTAATACAACTACATACATTTTATTGGCATTCAAATCATCCAAACTTTCAACTGCTCTTGCCAAAACCCATTCGCCGGGATGTAAGTTAGGTAACATACTATCTCCTTCAATTTGAAATCCCCTATAAGAAGCATTACGAAATTCCGGAATTGGAATATCAAAGGCCGGTAATTGCTTGTACCAACTAGTATCCTGTATATTCTGAGGATATCCTGCAGCTGCTTTGGCATTAACCAATACCATATTATCATTCTCTGAAGAATCAACCGTTACTACTTTAGGAATAACACTATTTCCTGAAGAATTTAAATATTTGTTATTACTATCCCCAAAAAGCCATAGCGGGTTAATCTTAAACTGTTTTAACAGCTCCACAACGATCTTTCCGGATAATTTAGTACGACCTCTTTCGATATCGGCTGTGGTATTGGAAATACCAAGCTTCCTCGCAAAATCAGACTGAGTGTAGCCTAAATCTCTCCTAACTTCGGTAAATCGCTTAATTGTTAATTCATTTTCCATAGATTAAAAGTTTAAAACAAGCCAAGGATATAGTAAATGCTTTCCTGTGCGGAAGTTAATTTTTTTATTAGTTACCAATAAAGTACTCAAAGATACATAATATGGTGTATTTCCAAAATATATTATGGAATATTTCCATATTTAGGAATTATTCCATATATTTGGATATAATACTAATTCACTTAAAGGATGTTAGAACAATTCATACAAGACGAAATGGGTTATTGGGCCCATAAGGGGGTAAAGGATCATTCGCTAGTTTCAACTAAACCGAAATCATCCTTTGGCATAAAAAGAAAAAATAGAAAACTTGAGGTCTCAAGGAAGCCTTCCAATAAGGGAAATGAAAAGCAACTTTCTTTATTTTAAGATATTATGGAAAAAGATATTTATTTAATTTATGACGACACTTTCAATGGGTTTTTAACGGCAGTTTATGCCGCTTTTGAAGGTGATCTCAAGATCGCAGGTATTCAAGGTAATAAACTGCAACAAAAAGGTCTCTTTGCTGATAACCGCAATATCATTACTAACTTAGAATTAGCCAAAAAGGTCTGGTATGGCGTAAGTAATCTTAACAGTGTTGCTATGAAGACTATATATTTTGCCTTTTTAAGTGAGTCAGAAGATATACCCTTTCTGCTTTTTAAATATATCAAAAAAATCGTCGCTAAAAATACTTTCATTCACACCGATTTACCAGAAGGATCTATTCAAAGAATTTATCATTTAGCAGAATTGGTGAGTAAGAAAAAAAATAAAATTGAGGCTGCCCAGAAGTTTAACTTGTCTAAAGATGGTGTCCTATACGGGGTTCTAAGCCCCGAATACCATATGTTGCCGTTAGTTAGTAAGCATTTTAGATCCGTCTATAAGGACAGATGCTGGTTATTATATGACAGTCAAAGAAATTATGGATTGTATTATAACTTAAAAAATGTACAACTGATATCCTTTGATAGAAGGGAATTATATGATATGATGGGTTGTTCTTCATTGATAACACCACCAATAGGGAATAAAGATCAAACTATTTGGAATTCCTTTTTTACAAAAGCAAGCATTCAAAAATTAGTTTCAGACCGAATTCAAACACATGATTTGCACAGCAAAAAAAGGGTCTATGAAAGAAATAGAGAAGCTGTATAGTGTTTTAATCTAATATTCTATTCTCTAAATATATTCCGTAGGTTACTTTTCTATGCTTTTACAATTCTAATAGACCGTTAAAAATTTAATAAAAGGCTATCTAGAACACAACTTTTTTTCTATTTGAGCATCTTTTCTACAGGCATCTCTAAATAAGGAATGATACAGGAGAATCAACTAAAAACAGAATAAGAGCTGTTTCTAAATTAGTAATCAAAACCTTACCTTTGCGACTTTGTCTATTTTAATGATAAACTACGAGGAAAATATTGAAGTCAAAGGTGCCAGAGTGCATAATCTAAAAAATATCGATGTCACCATTCCCCGTGAAAAGTTGGTAGTAATTACCGGCCTTTCCGGAAGTGGTAAGTCTTCGTTAGCTTTTGATACGATTTATGCAGAAGGACAAAGAAGATATATTGAGACTTTTTCTGCTTATGCCAGACAATTTCTTGGTGGTTTAGAGCGTCCTGATGTAGACAAGATAGACGGATTGTCTCCGGTAATTGCCATTGAGCAGAAAACTACTTCCAAGTCTCCTCGATCTACGGTAGGAACTATTACGGAAATATATGATTTTTTAAGACTTCTATATGCCAGAGCTGCGGATGCCTACAGCTATCGGACAGAAGAAAAAATGGTTAGTTACAGTGATGACCAGATAAAAGAACTTATAAAAGAAGCATATTTTAATAAGAAAATCAATATTCTTGCTCCTGCTATAAAGTCCAGAAAAGGACATTATCGAGAACTTTTTGAACAAATTGGAAAGCAAGGTTTTGTTAAAGTTCGGGTAGATGGTGAAATTTTAGATATCACCAAGGGAATGAAGGTAGATCGTTATAAAACGCATGACATTGAAATTGTTATCGACCGTCTTAAAATTGACGCTAATGACAATCAAGATAAAAGACTATCTGAATCCATTAACACGGCTATGTATCATGGGAATAATGTACTCATGGTTTTAGAAGAAGGTCAAGAAATACCGAGATATTTTAGCAGAGACCTTATGTGCCCCAGTACTGGTATCTCCTACCCCAGTCCGGAACCCAACACCTTCTCTTTTAATTCACCTAAAGGAATGTGTCCTACCTGCAATGGCCTTGGACACGTGTATGAAGTAAATGAAGAAAAAATATTTCCAAACAAAAAGCTTTCTATAAAAGCAGGCGGAATATCCCCTCTTGGGGAATATAAAAGTTCCTGGGCCTTTAAACAGTTAGAAACTATCGGGAAACGTTACAATTTTGAACTCACAACACCTTTATTGGAGCTTCCGCCTGAAGCTATAGACATTATTTTAAACGGTGGTTCTGAAAAATTTGAAGTTGATTCCAAAACTCTTGGCGTAAAACGTAACTATCACATTGATTACGAAGGAATTTCTAATTTTATTAAAAATCAATATGAAGAAGCAGGTTCTGCCGGCATAAAAAGGTGGGCTCGGGACTTTATGGATAAAAGAAATTGCCCAGACTGCGATGGCACAAGACTTAAAAAGGAATCTTTATATTTTCGAATCGCAAACAAGAATATAGCGGAATTGAGTAGGATGGATATTGCAGAATTGGCTGCTTTTTTCAATAATCTCAATGGGAAATTAAGCGAAAATCAACTTAAAATTGCTTTTGAAATTAACAAAGAGATTTCTACGCGAGTAAGTTTTTTATTAGACGTAGGTCTTGATTATCTCTCATTATCACGAAGTTCAAAATCGCTCTCAGGAGGAGAGGCTCAACGTATAAGGCTGGCAACTCAAATTGGTTCGCAACTGGTTGGGGTTTTATATATATTGGATGAACCAAGTATTGGATTACATCAAAGGGATAATAACCGACTTATAAAATCTTTACAAGCGCTGCGGGATATTGGTAATTCTGTTATAGTTGTGGAACACGACAGGGATATGATAGAAAATGCCGATCACGTAATCGATATTGGTCCCAAAGCTGGAAAGCATGGAGGTGAAATTATTTCTGAAGGTACTCCGGCTTCCTTGATAGAGCATCATACCCTCACTGCCCAATATATTACAGGAGAAAAGGAGATAGCAACCCCTGCCAAAAGGAGAAAGGGAAATGGAAAGAAAATCCAACTTTATGGATGTACCGGAAATAATCTAAAAAATATAGATGTTGTTTTTCCTTTAGGCAAAATGATCGCGGTAACAGGAGTTTCAGGTAGTGGGAAGTCTACCCTAATAAATGAAACACTGTATCCCATTATGAATGCATATTATTTTAACGGTGTTAAAAGACCTATGCCTTATAAAAATATATCCGGGCTGGAGCATATCGACAAAGTAATTGACATAAACCAATCGCCTATAGGCAGGACGCCAAGATCAAATCCAGCAACTTATACAGGTGTTTTTGGGGAAATTAGAGCGTTATTTGCCAAAACTCCCGAAGCAGCCATTCGTGGTTATAAACCGGGAAGATTCAGTTTTAATGTAAAAGGAGGAAGATGTGAGACTTGTCAGGGAGGTGGATTAAGAGTTATTGAGATGAATTTTCTGCCTGATGTATATGTAGAATGTGAGACTTGTTACGGGAAAAGATTTAATCGGGAAACCCTGGAAATAAGGTATAAGGGGAAATCTATTGCAGATGTTTTGGAAATGACTATTGATGAAGCAGTTGATTTTTTCAGTCTTATTCCTAAAATACACAGAAAATTAACAACTATAAAAGATGTGGGCCTGGGATATATTTCTTTAGGTCAACAATCTACAACCCTATCGGGTGGTGAAGCTCAACGAGTTAAATTAGCTACTGAACTATCAAAACGCGATACAGGGAATACATTTTATATACTAGATGAACCAACCACAGGCTTACATTTTGAAGATATCAGAGTCTTGATGGAAGTTTTAAACAAGCTCGTGGATAAAGGCAATACGGTATTAGTGATAGAGCATAACTTGGATGTAGTTAAAATGGCTGACTATATAATTGATATTGGTTATGAAGGAGGCCGTGGAGGTGGCATGATAGTTGCCGAAGGTACACCGGAAGTTGTAGCCAAGGATCCCAAAAGCTACACAGCCATTTATTTAAAGAAAGAGTTGGCACCAAAAAAGTTGGGAATGGTTTTACGCACCCAATAAATTAGAGATGAAATCCTAAAAAGAAAGCAAAATGACTAAAGAAAAGTATCTTAAAGGTTGGAACGAAATCAAAATCAATGATTCATGGGCTATTTTTAAGATAATGGGAGAATTTGTAAATGGATTTGAAAAGATGAGTGCCATTGGCCCATGTGTTACCATCTTTGGTTCCGCTAGGACAAAAGCTAAAATGCCGTATTATGAACTCACGGTAAATATCGCTAAGAAAGTTTCAGAAGCCGGTTATGGCATTATCACAGGTGGGGGACCCGGAATTATGGAAGCAGGGAATAGAGGAGCCCATTTAGCTGGGGGAACATCTGTTGGATTAAATATAGATTTACCCTTTGAACAACATGATAACCCTTATATAGACGATGATAAAAGTCTCGATTTTGATTACTTTTTTATTAGAAAAGTTATGTTTGTAAAATACGCCCAGGCATTTGTTGTTTTGCCGGGAGGTTTTGGGACTTTAGATGAATTATTTGAAGCCATTACCTTAATTCAGACAAATAAAATAGGCCGATTTCCTATCATCTTAGTAGGTACTACTTTCTGGAGTGGTTTAATTGAATGGATTAAAACCACAATGTTAAATGCAGGTAATATAAGTCCTGAAGATATGGATTTGATTACGCTAGTTGATACTGAGGATGAAGTAGTAGAGATCATTGATTCATTTTATAAAAGCCACACCTTAAGTCCTAATTTCTAAAGAGTAGTATGTTTTACATTCGGTGGCTAAATACATCTGGGATTCTCCTAATTCTTTTTCTTTTAATAGATATAGGCACCGCCTTTTCCCAGCATATCAACTCTCTAAAAGTAAGCCTCGAAGAGGATACTAAGGAATTAAATATTCAGCAAGAGTTTGAATATCACAACACCTCCAAAGACAGTTTATACACTTTGTATTTTAATGATTGGGCTAATGCTTATTCGGATAAAAACACAGCACTTGCCAAACGATTTGATGAAGAGTTTAAGAAGAGTTTGCATCTTGCTAAAGACAAAGATCGTGGAAAAACTCAAATTTTTAGCGTAGTAGATAACGAATACCGAGCCACTTCTTGGGAAAGAACGGAGGGAAAAGACCTGATAAGAATAATTCTTAATAGAGCTCTAGCTCCCGGAGAAAAGGCTAAATTGTTTATGACTTACTCCGTTAAATTACCACCCAATAGATATACTCCATATGGCTATAACAGCAATGGTGACTATTATTTAAAAGACTGGTATTTGACTCCGGCAGTTTATGATAAAACATGGTTATTATATTCAAATAAAAATTTAGAAGATTTATATACGGGAAACACCAACACCAATATTATTTTCACTTATCCCGACTCCTTGTTTCTAGGTACTAATTTTCACGAAGTCAGTATTACCAAGCTACCCGGCAAATTACAAGCAAGCCTTGAAGGTGTTAATAGAAAGAGTTGTGATATTATATTGAACACTAACAAAAAATTTATAAAACATGTCACCCCTGAATTAATTGTAGTAACAGATATTCAGGCCGCCAAATATGATGAAATTTCACAAGGAATTTCCATTAATAGAATTACAAAATTCATTAATAACTACCTGGGTGATTACCCTTATGAGCAGCTTTTAGTAAGCAATGTGGATTTTCTAAAAAATCCACTTTATGGTCTAAACCAACTACCCTCCTTTATCCGTCCTTATGAGAAACAATTTCAATTTGAAATGAAATTTCTAAAAACGGCCCTGAATTCATATATGAGAGAAACTATTTTTCTCAATCCCCGAAAGGAAAAATGGGTAGAAGATGCCTTGGTCAACTACCTTATGATTCGATTTGTTGAAGTTTATTATCCGGATCAAAAGCTGTTGGGAAAACTATCAAAAGGTTGGTTAATAAAAGGGTTTCATTTGGCGCAAATGGATTTTAATGAACAATATTCCTTTCTTTATATGCTGATGGCCCGAAGAAATTTGGATCAATCACTAATAACACAAAATGACTCGCTAATTAAATTTAATCAAAAAATAGCTAACACCTATAAAGCCGGATTGGGGTTAGCCTATTTAGCTGATTATACAGGAGTTGAAAATGTTGATAAGAGTATCAAAGAGTTTTATAAGGAATACAATCTTAAACCCGTCGACACAAAAGACTTTGAATCGGTACTCAAAAAAAATCTACCTAAAGATATCGACTGGTTTTTTTAATAGTTATGTGGCTACAAATGACAGAATTGACTATAAAATAAAGAAAATAGAGAAAACTGAAGATTCTTTATACGTAACCTTAAAAAATAAAACGGGTGTTGACGTTCCAATTTCTTTATTTGGGATTAATAAAGACGAGGTTGTCTCAAAATACTGGTTTACAGGTATAAAAGAAGAGAGAACGATTATTATCCCAAGAAGTTTTGAAAGAAGATTGGTATTGAATTATGATCAAACAATTCCTGAGTTTAATCAAAGAGACAACTGGAAGTCGTTAAATAATTTTTTTCTCACAAACAAAAAACTGAAGTTTCAGTTTTTAAAGGATGCCGAAGACCCCTATTACAATCAAATATTTTATATGCCTGTTTTAGGTTTTAATATTTATGATGGTCTTAGTTTGGGTATGAGATTTACAAACAAGACCCTTTTAGAAAGACCTTTTGTTTTTGATTTTTCCCCTTCTTACGCCTTTAGAGAAAAAGCACTTGTTGGTAGTGGAAGACTTAATATTAGACAGTATCACAAGAACAGAAAACTTTTCGTAACGAATTATTCAATTGGAGGTTCATCTTTTCATTTTGAAACCAATTCAAGGTACAGTACAATTGTTCCATCAATTAGTCTTGGTTGGAGGCCTAAAGATTTAATAAGCAACAAGCGAAAGACATTTTTTCTGCGATATGTAAATGTTTTTAGAACTATTGATCCTAGTCTGGAGATTGAGACGGATCCGGATTATAGTGTACTTAATGCACGCTTTATAAATTCAAACAACGGGATTATTGATTACTTCTCTTGGTTTGCCGATGCGCAGCATTCAGCAGATTTCTCCAAGGTTGCTTTTAATTTGGAATACAGAAAATTGTTTGATAATAATACTCAGTTGAATTTAAGATTTTTTGCAGGTAAGTTTTTACGCAATGAAACTAATTCAGACTATTTTAGCTTTGCACTAGATAGGCCAACCGATTATTTATTTGATTATAGTTACTTAGGGCGATCCGAAGATTCTGGCATTTTTAGTCAGCAAATAATTATTGCTGAAGGAGGATTTAAATCCAAACTTCAAGACCCTTTTGCAAATGACTGGATGATCACTACAAACGGAAGTGTGAATATCTGGAAATGGATAGAGGCATACGGGGATATAGGTTTTATTAAAAACAAAGGACAGAATTCACGATTTGTATACGATACCGGGATTCGATTGAATCTACTTACTGACTATTTTGAACTGTATTTCCCAATCTACTCCAACAACGGATGGGAGATTGCGCAGCCTGATTACGGAGAAAAAATACGATTTATTATTACCCTAAGTCCTAAAACGCTTCTAGGTCTATTTACCCGCAAATGGTTTTAACATTTTGCACTATTCTCATTTATTTTATAATTTATTAATGAATTATCAAAAATATACCAAATAACTCAATTTTTATTATAAAGTTATTGCTTATAATCCATTTTTTTGATTGCAAAAACCGAGGTCTTTTGCTATTTTTGTGCCAAATCAAGCCCAAATGAACGTAAAACCCAAAACTAGCGATGACATTTCCTTTGAAGACTTCAGAGCTCAAATTCTAAGGGATTATGAAATTGCCGTCCTAAGTAGGGAATGTAGTATCTTGGGAAGACGAGAGGTGTTAACAGGCAAGGCAAAGTTTGGAATTTTTGGAGATGGCAAAGAACTTCCTCAATTGGCTATGGCCAGATCTTTCAGAAATGGAGATTTTAGAAGTGGTTATTACAGAGATCAGACCTTTATGATGGCTCTGGATTTATTAAGTCCAAAAGACTTTTTTCATGGGCTTTATGCCACTACGGATATAGAAAAAGAACCTATGAGTGCTGGCCGACAAATGGGAGGTCATTTTGGCACCTATAGTTTAAATAAGGATGGTAGCTGGAAAAACCTTACCTCTCAAAAAAATAGTAGTGCAGACATCTCCCCTACTGCAGGTCAAATGCCTAGGCTCCTTGGTTTGGCACAGGCTTCAAAAATCTACAGAAAAGTCAAAGAAACACAAAATGAAGGATTTTCTGATAATGGAAACGAAGTAGCTTGGGGAACTATTGGAAATGCCAGCACCAGTGAAGGGCATTTCCTTGAGACCATTAATGCCGCAGGTGTATTACAAGTCCCTATGATAATTAGCGTATGGGATGATGAGTTTGGCATTTCCGTACCGGCTAAACATCAAACTACCAAGGAAGATATCTCAGAAATTTTAAAAGGATTTCAAAGAGATGAGAATAATCCGGGCTATGAAATAATTAAGGTCAAAGGTTGGGATTATACTGCACTTATTCATGCTTATGAGAATGCCTCAGAGCTAGCGAGAGAAGAACACCTTCCAATATTAATACATGTAATTGAACTGACCCAGCCGCAAGGACACTCTACTTCTGGGTCACATGAACGATACAAAAGTGAATCGCGTCTTAAATGGGAATCGGAGAATGATTGTAACAAACGTTTTAAAGAATGGATATTAGAGAATAAAATTTCCGATGAAGCCTCCTTAAATGAAATAGAGGTAAAGATTAAAAAAGAGGTAAGGACCGCTAAAAAAGAAGCGTGGATAGAATATTTAAAACCACATAAAGAAGCCAAAAAGACTTTAGTTAATTTACTTAATAATTTAGCCATAAAAAGTCCAAATAGAGCTTTCATTACCAAGATCAAAAATGATTTAATCGCCATAGAAGAACCCTTAAAGAAAGATTTGGCAATTAAATCCCGAAAAGCATTGCGATATACAATTGGGGAAAAATCTGTTGAAAAAACTGCCCTTATTAATTGGATAGATGCTTTTCTTGAAGATTCCCAAATTAAATTCAGTTCTCACCTTTACAGTGAAACCGAGAGTAGGGCCACTAACATAACTGAAGTATCCCCTATTTACGACTCAAATCCAGAAATGATTGATGGTCGGGTAATACTTCGCGATAATTTTGACTTCCTTTTTAATAATTATCCTAATGCACTAATATTTGGAGAAGATAGTGGGGCTATTGGAGATGTTAATCAAGGTCTTGAAGGACTACAAAAAAAATACGGAGCTCTTCGAGTGGCAGACACTGGGATAAGGGAGACTACCATAATTGGCCAGGGAATTGGCTTGGCACTAAGAGGTCTGCGACCTATTGCTGAAATTCAATATTTAGATTATCTGCCTTATTGCTTACAAACCTTAAGTGACGACTTAGCTACTTTATTATACAGAACTGTAGGGAAACAAAAAGCGCCTTTAATAATAAGGACAAGAGGGCATCGACTAGAGGGAATATGGCACTCCGGATCTCAGATGGGAGGCATTATTCATTTTTTAAGAGGAATTTATATTTTGGTCCCTCGAAATATGACGAAAGCCGCCGGTTTTTATAATACTCTTATGAAGAGCGATGAACCTGCATTAATAATAGAAAGTCTTAATGGTTATAGAATAAAAGAGCCTAGACCCAAAAACTTAAGTGAGATTTGCACCCCTATAGGACTTGCGGAGTTGGTAAAAGAAGGATCGGATCTTACTATTCTTTCCTATGGATCAACTTTACGCATAGTTTTAAGTACATGTGAAGAATTAAAAGAAGTTGGAATTGATGTAGAAGTTATTGATGCCCAGACACTTTTACCCTTTGATCTTGAAAATATAGTCTTAGAAAGTGTAAAAAAAACCAATAGACTTCTTATAGTTGATGAAGATGTACCGGGAGGTTGTGCCGCCTATTTGATGCAAGATGTTATAGAAAGACAGGGAGCCTATGGTTATTTGGATAGCGCCCCTCAAACACTTACCGCAAAAGCGCACAGACCTGCGTATGCTTCAGATGGGGACTATTTTTCTAAACCAAATTCTGAGGATATTTTTGAAAAGGTGTATGAAATGATGCACGAGACTAACCCTACTGAATATCCAAAACTTAAATAAAGATCGCTTTTTACTGGGTAAATTATTAATATCCGAAATTTTAGCTATAAAAATACGCCTCTGATAGTTGTTCGGTTTAATTTTCTTTTGTGTATTCTCATATTACATGTAAGTTTAAACAAGAAATCGAGTTTGTGCAAATAGATATAAAAAAGGTCTTAAAAGAAAACTATTCTCTGGCGTCTTATTCTTCTGATAAAATGGAAGGATATGGAAGCTTGAATTATAAAATATCCGGTTCAAATTTCCAGTATGTTCTAAAAATTTATCCTTATTCACAAGAACTTCTAAAAGTAATAGAAGCAGAAAATGCCGTATTAAAACATTTAAAAAGCATTGAAACCTATAAATTTCCCGAGATCGTCACTAGTATGAACTACCCTGAACTAGTTATACACGATGGATATATTTATCGGTTACTTACTTATGTTAAGGGTGTTTTACTAATTGAAAGTAAGCAAAACACAAAACTTCTATCCTCTTTTGGTACGTTTCTGGGAAAAATGGATCAATCGCTGGTCAAATTAAAAAATCATACAATTCAAGGATTAGAGACCGTCTGGGACCTGCGGCATTTTGCGAAAAATAAAAATTTAGTTGCTTATATAGAAGATCCAAAAAGAGCTAGTTTGGTTAATTACTTTTTCCTTCAATATGAGGAAATGATAAGACCGTATTATTATGAATTAAGGTGCAGTATAATACACAATGATGCGAACGATTTAAATGTCCTGGTTAAAGATGGTTTAATCAATGGTATTATTGATTTTGGGGATATGTGTCATACATGGCTTATAAATGAATTAGCTATAGCATTGACTTATATAATGATGAATACTGATACTCCTTTAGAAAAGGCTATCCCGGTAATCAAAGCTTATAATAAAGAGGTCCCTCTAAAAAACCTTGAATTAGAACTGCTATATTATCTTATCGCTTCAAGGCTATGTACAAGTGTTTGTAATTCTGCATATGCAAAACGGCTCAATCCAAGTTCATCTTATATAACCGTTAGCGAGAAAGGTGCATGGCTATTATTGAAAAAATGGCTCACTATAAACCCTTTAAAAGCGAAGGAACAATTTTTTAAAGCTTGTGAGATTCCTCATATACCTCAAGATTCTAAAACGGAAATCATTCTAAAAAGAAAGAAGTATTTAAGCTCTAACCTTTCCTTAAGTTATGTTAAACCAATAGAAATGTTTCGCTCTGCCTTTCAGTATATGTACAGTAGTAAAGGAGACACCTATTTAGATGCCTACAATAACATTATGTTAGCGGGACATTCGCATCCCTACATAGTCTCTCAGGCCAATAAAACCATGGCTCGCTTAAACACAAATACGCGCTATTTATATCCCGAAATAACAGATTATGCTGAAAAACTTCTTTCAAAATTTCCTCAAAAACTCAATAAGATCTTCTTTGTGAATTCGGGAAGTGCTGCAAGTGATTTGGCTATTAGACTGGCTCAGGCCTATACAAAAAAGTCAAAATTAGTCGGAATAGAACATGGCTATCATGGCAATACCCAAATGGGGGTAGCTATAAGTCATTATAAGTTCAAGGAAAACAAAGAACTTTTAAGCACAAGAAATGTTGTTACGATACCTATGCCAAAATTCTTTGGTTCATCCTATAAAAATGAAATTGAAGCCGGACGTGAATTTGCTCGGAAAGCAATCGACAAACTAGATCCCTTAGGAAATACTATTGCAGCATTTATAGCGGAGCCAATAATAGGTTGTGGGGGTCAGGTACCCCTTCCTGTTGGATATTTAGAAATCATGTATTCCTTTATAAGGAAACAAGGAGGTCTTTGTATTAGCGATGAGGTACAAGTTGGGTTTGGACGTTTAGGGGATTATTTTTGGGGGTTTGAACAACAAGGTGTTATTCCGGATATAGTGATTCTTGGAAAACCCATGGGGAACGGACACCCTATTGGGGCCGTAATCACCACTAATGAAATAGCTCAGGCTTTTGAAAAAGGTCCTGAATTCTTTAGTTCATTTGGGGGGAATCCAGTTTCATGCGCAATTGGCATGGCCGTTTTGGATGTAATTGAAAAAGAAAAACTACAATCGCACGCCAAAAAAGTAGGTGAATTCTTAAAAGACGAACTTCTTATATTAAGTAAGAAGAGGCCAGAAATGGCAGATGTCAGAGGTTTAGGACTATTTCTCGGAATAGAGTTATTAGATGAAAAAGGCCTTCCGGATTCTGAGATGGCCAAAGACTTAAAGGAGGGCCTAAAAGAACGTCTTATTTTAACAAGTACTGATGGTCCCTACAATAATGTTTTAAAAATAAAACCGCCCCTATCCTTCTCAAAACAGGATGCTAAGCGGTTGGTAAAAGCTATTGATAAAACCTTAGAAGCTGCAAAAAAAAATAATAATGTATATTAGTTTCTCAAATCTTAGAAAACATGAAAAATAGTTTGCAAAATGATCTGGGTAAGATGCTCCTTAGGATATTACCCTCAATGTTCCTTTTAACCCATGGAATACCAAAGTTACAAAGGCTTTTGAACGGAGATTTCGGATTTGCAGATCCTATTGGGATAGGAGAGCTTCCCAGCCTCTTCTTGGCTATGATAGCCGAAGTAGTATGTCCAATTTTGATTATCGTTGGTTATAAAACCAGATGGGCAAGTATCCCCGTAGTAATAGTTATGGCTGTTGCAGGGTTTATTGTCCACCATTCTGATCCGTTTAAAGGAAAAGAAATGGCCTTTTTATATTTAGTCTGCTTTCTTGTTGTAGCCCTCATTGGTCCCGGAAAATTTAGTCTGGACAGAAAGTAAGGTTTTATATTATTTTTACTAAAAGTTCTTTAAGTAGATCTGCTTGGGACATATTACCTGCTCCTACCCCTTTCCTTTTAGGTCCATTTCCCTTAGGGTACTAATAATTGAACTTACACTTTTCATAGGATAATTTCTGGCTGCTACTTGAAATTCACTTACGAAATAAGGATTAATACGCAGATTTGATGCGACATTTTTGGGAGTATGATCGGCTAACCCATGGTATTGCAGTAACTGTGAAAAAATTTTGAAGCAATGCCAAAGTAACTACGAAAGGATTATCTTTTGGATTTTCAGCAAAATACTTTATTATTCTGGTTGCCTTTAAAACATCTTTTTCTCCAATGGCTTTTTTTAATTCGAAGTTGTTGTAGTCTTTACTTATTCCTATGTGCTCCTCAATATGGTCAGGAGTAATTTGAGTATCCTTAGGTAAAATGAACTCTAATTTTTCTAGCTCTTTACTAATCTTTCCTAAATCTGTCCCTAAATACTCTACTAATAAAACGGACGCTTTATGTGAAATGGAGTATCCTTTGCTTTTAAGGGTAAGTCTGATCCATTCCGAAACCTGATTTTCATAAAGCTTTTTACTTTGAAATATAAGCCCATTGTGTTTCATTAAGGTCTTATATAACTTTTTCCGTTTGTCAATAGTTTTATATTTGTAACATATCACCAGAACTGTAGATTCCTGCGGATTTTCGGCATATGTTGATAATTGTTCAATAGTTCTCGATAAGTGCTGTGCCTCTTTTATAATAACCACTTGTTTATCGGCCATCATTGGATATCTCTTTGCATTTGAAACAATTTGTTCTATGGTAATCTCTTTGCCATAAAGCACCATTTGATTAAAAGCCTTCTCTTCTTCGGTTAGTACATTTTGAGCTACATATTCGGAAATCTTATCAATATAATAGGATTCATCACCCATTAAAAAGTAGATTGGTCTAAATATTTTATTGCGGATATCACTAACGATCTGTTTTACTTCTTCCATCCAAAAAATTTTATCAACTTTGCCTCATGCTAGCGCTGAATTTTCCAACTTATCAGTTTAGAATCAAAAATAGCGAAAATACACAGCAGATTTTTGATATCGTCCGCAAAAAATTCGTAGTTCTTCAACCAGAAGAATGGGTTAGACAGCATACGTTACAATATTTAGTTTATGAAAAGGGATATCCTTTATCTTTAATTGGGGTTGAGAAGATGATACTCCTAAATGGACTAAAGAAAAGAGCAGATATTTTAGTATATAAACCGAATGGCGCCATTAGGTTGCTGATAGAGTGCAAAGCACCGCAAATTAAAATAACGCAGCTTGCTTTTGATCAAATAGCACGTTATAATTTGAAGTTCGAAGCAGACTATTTAATGGTTACCAATGGGATAGAACACTATTATTGTCAAATGGACTACGAGAAAGAAAAATATACTTTTTTAAAGCAAATTCCTGATTTTAGCCGTTAATTTGCAAGCGTTTTGAATATAGCAATTGTCATACTAAATTGGAATGGAGAGGCACTACTTGAGCGTTATTTACCCTCCGTTATAGCGCATTCATCTAATGCTAAAATTTACGTCGCCGATAACGCCTCAACAGACGGGTCCATTGATTTCATTGAAAAATATCATTCCTCCATTACCATCATTAAGAATAAAGTTAATGGTGGATTTGCAAAGGGTTATAACGATGCTCTTAGGTTTATAAAGGCTGATATCTTTTGTTTACTAAACTCCGATGTAGAAGTATCTCCCAATTGGTTAGAACCAATAAAAAGAGCATTTAAAGAACTTCCAAACGCAAGTATTATACAACCAAAAATTCTCGATCTGCTAAAGAAGGATTATTTTGAATATGCCGGTGCAGCTGGTGGCTTTCTAGACAAATTGGGTTATCCTTTTTGCAGAGGACGCATATTTCAAACAGTTGAAAAAGATCGGGGTCAATATAATGATACCAGAGAGGTGTTTTGGGCTACTGGAGCTTGTATGTTTATTAAGAGTGATGTATTTAATGATTTGGAAGGATTTGATGAAGATTATTTTGCACATCAGGAAGAGGTTGATTTATGTTGGAGAGCTCATAATAAAGGGTATAAAGTTTATTATGTCGGATCGTCTGAGGTATATCATTTAGGAGGTTCAACACTAAGTAATATGAATCCCAAAAAGACGTATTTAAATTTTAGAAATTCTCTCTTTTCAATTACCAAAAATTTACCGAGGAGAAAGGCTTTTTTAATCATTCTTTCTCGATTGGTTTTAGATGGTATTGCAGCAATAAGATTTATTTTTATGGGGAAACCTGAGCACTGTTTTGCCATAATCAGGGCTCATCTGAGCTATTATAGACAGGTAAGAAAAATGCTAAATAAACGGGAAAAAGTAAACTTTGTAAACTTATATTATGTAACAACATCCATAATATGGTCTTATTTCGTAAATCAAATAAGGTATTTTAACATTTTAGTAAAAGATTAACTAATTTTGCTAAATCTTAGGAGATCAAATGTTATAATTTTACTTCAATTAACAAATAAACAAAAACAAACAAACGATTAATTTATATAAACATCAATTATGAAAAAAGTTATTTTAGGATTTTTGGGGATGGCGGTTTTGTTGTCTTCATGCGTATCTCAAAAGAAGTATGCAGAATTGGAAACAAAGCAAAAAGAAACCCAAGATTTGCTTAATTCTGCTACCGTTAAATTGAACAGTTGCCTTGAGGAAAGTGCTACCGCTTCTGCTAAGTTAAAGACCTTGCAGGATCAGAATGACTTCCTTAAAGCGAATAATCAGGAATTGATTAACAACATGGGTAATCTAACAACCCTAACTGCTAAAGGTGCTGATAATTTAGAAAAGTCATTAGAAAGTCTTCAGGAAAAAGATCTTACTATTCGTAAACTGCAAAATGCGATTACTAGAAGAGACTCTGTGAATCTTGCTTTAGTTCAAAGCCTCAAAGGAGTCTTAGGAAACTTAGACGATGAAGACATTCAAATTAGCGTAGAAAAAGGAGTTGTATTTGTATCCATCTCTGACAAATTACTATTTAGCAGCGGTAGTTATAATGTAACAGCAAGAGCAAAAGAAATTTTAGGTAAAGTTGCCCAAGTGGTTAACAATAAGCCAGACTTTGAGTTTATGGTTGAAGGACATACAGATGATGTACCTTATAGAAAAAATGGTGCGATTTTAGACAACTGGGATTTAAGTGTAAAAAGAGCAACTTCGGTAGTGCGTATCCTTCAGAACGACTACAATGTTGATCCTAAACGTATGACAGCTGCAGGTAGGTCAGAATATATTCCTTTGTCTCAAACAGACAAGGCTAAAAACAGAAGAACAAGAATTGTTGTACTTCCAAAAATTGATCAGTTTTACAGTATGATCGAAGAAGGAATGAAAGATCCAGCAATTAATGATTAAGTAACTTCCTCAAGAAGTTTAATTAAAACCGCGGCCTATGCTGCGGTTTTTTTTTATATAATATCAATAGGTCCCTTTCCCTCTCTTATTACTTCGGGAACTTCCTTTGATAAATCAATTACTGTGGATGCCAGGTTATCTCCATAGCCACCATCTACGACAAGATCCACTAAACCTTTCCATTTTTCATAAATTAGTTCAGGATCTGTAGTATATTCTAACAATTCATCTTCATCTCTTATAGATGTAGAAATAATAGGATTTCCTAAAGCAGATACAATGGCTAGGGCGATGGGATTGTCCGGCACACGAATACCAACAGTCTTTTTCTTCTTAAATATCTTTGGCAATTTACTACCACCTTGTAAAACAAAAGTATAAGGCCCCGGCAAAGCTCTTTTTAGAATCTTAAACGTTGGCGTATCAATTTGGCGTGCATAATCAGATAAATTACTTAAATCTGCACAGACAAAAGACCAATTTGCCTTTTCTAATTTTATTCCTTTTATTCTAGCAATCCTTTCCATTGCCTTGGTGTTTGTTATGTCGCAACCAAGCCCATAAACTGTATCAGTGGGGTATATTATTAATCCACCTTTTTTTAAGACTGATACAACGTTTTCAATCTGTTTTGGATTTGGATTCTCAGGGTAGATTTTTACAAATTGACTCATAAATGTACCTCTAACAATTATTTAACCTGATATACTCTTACATAATCTACTTCCATAGTAGCTGGGAAAATAGAATCATCAACACCATTTAAACCACCCCAATCACCTCCAACCGCTATATTCATGAGGAAATAAAATGGTTTTGAAAACGGCCAATTTTCTGAGTTGGAAATAGCTGGTCTTTGGAAATTAAGTGTGATATTCTCAATATCATCGATATAGAATTTTATGTACTTATCTGTCCAAAGTAATCCATAATTATGAAATTCTTCTTCAATGGTTTCCAATTCTACGGGTCCCGATGTAATTTGTGTTCCATTTTTATGATTGTTCGCAGTACTATGGATAGAAAAGTGCATCTGATTTGGCTCAAAGCTTACATATTCCATAATATCAATTTCTCCACAAGCTGGCCATCCAATATTTTGTATATTATTTCCTAACATCCATAATGCAGGCCAAATTCCATTTCCTTTGTCCTCCGGAATTTTTGCTCTAATTTCCATTCGGCCATAGAGAAATTGCTTTTTAGAATTCAATCTGGTAGACGTATATTTTGCCCCTACCGGAAAACCCTCCACTTTTTTAGCCATTATTTTTAAAGTTCCTTCACTTACTTCAACATTGTCATCTTCCACATAATTTTGTAGTTCATTATTTCCCCATCCATGGTCACCTGTTTCAAAGGTCCAATTTTCCGGAATCAATGCACTTCCCTCAAATTCGTCTGACCATACCAACTCTGCATTATCCCAATAATCAGGCGCATAAACATCCAGAATGTTTTCTTCTATTACTCCTTGTATAGGTTCATCACTTTCATCTTGTGAATTAGACTTAGAACAAGATATAATTCCCAAAAGAGCTAAAAAAATCAATCTTTTTAAACCCATATATTTAAAATATTTTACTTCCAAATTCATTCGAAATTAGTTGTATTTTAATCAATTACTTCCAACCGGGCAAACCTTAACAATAGTTTCTTTACGTCCCCTTTTTCAAACCTAATCTCTGCCTTTTTATCGTTCCCGATTCCTTCTATTTTTATTACTTTACCACGACCAAAACGACTGTGGTTTACCAAATTACCCTCGGCTAAATTTATCTCTTTATTGCCATTACTTTCTGAAGGAATTGATAAATCGGGTTTTAATTTGCGTAATTTTCGCAATTGACTTGCATTTGGCTTTATAGAACTTGGAGGAGTAGTATTTGTTGGTTTTACCTGTCTAAATCTTGACTTGTCTACTTCTCCAAAAATATCAGAGCTCACTAAGGGTTTAAACCGGTAAGTGTCTACCGGAGTTAAGTTTTCAACATATTTTTCATCAATCTCCTCAAGAAATCTACTTGGCTCGGCATCGATTAATTTTCCCCAACGATATCTATTCTGAGTATAAGTTAAATAGGCCTGTTTCTCCGCTCTGGTCAGAGCTACATAAAAGAGTCTTCGCTCCTCCTCTAGTTCACTTCTAGTGTTCATGCTCATTGCTGAAGGAAACAGATCTTCTTCCATTCCTACTACGTACACGTATGGAAATTCAAGGCCTTTAGCTAAATGTATAGTCATTAAAGCGACCCGATCTTCATCTGCTGTCTCTTTATCCAAATCAGTGGCCAGGGCCACATCCTCCAAGAATTCTGATAGATCCCCATTAGCATCTGCTAATTCTTTCTGTCCCTCTACAAAATCTTTAATACCATTCAAAAGCTCTTCGATATTCTCCATTCTGGCAATTCCTTCAGGAGTTCCATCTTTTTTAAATTCTAATAATATTCCCGTTTTTTTGGCCACGTGTTCGGCCATTGTAAAAGCATCAGCAGATTCATTCATTATTTGAAAGCTCCGGATCATTGTTACAAAATCTTCCAGCTTTCTTTTTGTTCCTGAATTTATCTTGAGATCTATTCGCTGCAAATTTGCCATAATCTCAAATATGGATTTATCATAGTGATTTGCAGCCACCACCAATCTATCAACAGTTGTTTGTCCAATCCCTCTAGCCGGAAAATTAATGACTCTTTTTAAAGCCTCTTCATCTTTGCTATTTATTATTAAACGCAAATAAGACAATACATCTTTAATCTCCTTTCGCTGATAAAAAGATAGACCTCCATAAATTCTATAGGGTATATCACGCTTTCTAAGACCATCTTCAATAGCACGAGACTGTGAATTTGTTCTGTATAAGACAGCGAAATGACCATTAGGCAATTGTTCATGCATTTTGTGTTCAAAAATAGAACCTGCCACATAACGACCTTCTTCAGCATCTGTAGTACTGCGATGTATTCTGATAGGAGCACCTTCATCATTATCGGTCCACACTACCTTTTCAAGTTGATTTTTATTATGGGCAATTATCGTATTGGCAGCATTTACAATGTTCTTGGTAGAACGATAATTTTGCTCCAATCTGTAGACACTTACATCATCGTAGTCTCTTTGAAAATTTAAAATATTGGAAATATTGGCTCCTCGAAACGAATAAATACTTTGTGCATCGTCTCCAACTACACAGATATTTTGATATCTGTCAGCCAAAGCCTTTACAATTAAATATTGGGAATGATTGGTATCCTGATATTCATCTACAAGGATATATTTAAAGCGTTCCTGATACTTCATTAATACTTCAGGAAATCTGTTTAAGAGTTCATTGGTACGCAGCAATAAATCATCAAAATCCATTGCGCCCGCCTTAAAACAGCGGTCAACATAGTTTTGATAAATTTCTCCAAGCCTTGGACGCTTTGCCATAGCATCTGACTCCATTAATTCAGGATTTTGAAAATAGGCCCTAACAGTAATTAGGCTGTTTTTGTAGGAGGAGATGCGGTTTTGAATTTGTTTGTATTTGTAGACATCTTTGTCTAAGCCCATTTCTTTGATTATCGATGAAATTAATCGTTGAGAATCTTGGGTATCATAGATAGTGAAGTTACTTGGATAGCCCAATTTATCTCCATCAAATCGTAAAAGTCGAGCAAAAACAGAATGAAAAGTACCCATCCACAAATTCTTAGCCTCCGAACCGCCTACAATACTGGCGATCCTTTTCTTCATCTCCCTGGCTGCTTTATTAGTAAAGGTTAGGGCCAAAATATTAAATGGATCTACCCCCTGACTCATTAAATGAGCAATTCTATAGGTAAGCACTCTGGTCTTGCCAGAACCGGCTCCGGCAATCACCATTAAAGCACCATCCTTATGTAAAACAGGACCCTTTTGGGCTTCATTTAATTCATCAATAAAAGTGCTCAAACTATCAAATATTTATGCTGTGAATTTAACTATATTTCCTTTCAAGAAAAAATGGACTTCCATTATTTAAGGACAAAGGACCGGAATTAACATCAATTTGAATATATTTAGAAAATATAAAAATCCAGTGACTAAAAACAAGCCCTTTTACCTCCTGCTCCTTCTTTTCTTTATTTATGGATCCTTATTTTCCCAAGAAAAAAGTACCGGTCCCATTTTGGAAGAATATGGTGCCGTATGGAATATCCCTAATCCCACTTATAATACGCCCACGAACAAAGAGTACAAAGTGGTTTTCGACATTATGAATAGTCCTGATTCACCTTCAGAATTAAATGCAAGCATTGAAACTGCAGCTCGATTTTTAAATATGCATGCCCAAGCAGGTGTTCCAAAAGAAAATTTAAAAGTTGCTCTCGTGATTCATAATAAGGCTTCTAAAGACCTACTTGAAAATAGCTTCTATCAAAAAAAATATAAAGTTAAAAATCCAAATAAGGGTTTGATAAATGACCTGATGAAAGCGGATGTTGACATAATCTTTTGTGGACAATCATCTTTATCCAGAAATATCCCTATCACAGAAACTATTGAAGGCACCAAACTAGCTCTTTCGGCAATGACGGCTCTAATTCAATTACAAAGCGAAGGCTACCAATTAATTAAATTCTAAATTTTACTCCATGCAAAAAATATTTTTAACCATAGGCTTGCTTTCATTTTCATTTCTATTTTCACAGAATGTAATTTCCGAAGGGGATTATAATTCCGTTGAAGAATCAGTTGTAAAATGGAGAAGGGAGATACATCAAAATCCTGAATTATCGAATAGAGAATTCAAAACAGCTGAAAAAATAAGCAAACACTTAAAGAGTTTAGGAATTGAAGTAGAAACTGGAGTAGCCCATACAGGAGTAGTTGGGATCCTAAAAGGAAACAGCCCCGGAAAAGTAGTGGCGCTAAGAGCAGATATTGATGGCCTTCCTGTTACCGAAAGAAACGATCTTGCTTTTAAATCTGAAGTCACTGCAGATTTTATGGGCGAAAAAGTTGGGGTAATGCACGCTTGTGGGCATGATACGCATACGGCAATTTTAATGGGAGTAGCAGAAGTCTTATCAAAGAACAAAAATAAAATTAAAGGTACCGTCAAATTTATTTTTCAACCAGCAGAGGAAGGTGCTCCTCCCGGAGAAGAAGGAGGTGCTTTATTAATGGTAAAGGAAGGCGTTCTAAAGAACCCTGATGTTGATGTAATTTTTGGTCTACATATAGAATCGGATATACCAGTGGGCGTTATTCGTTATAAATCAGGTGGAACTATGGCTGCTGCCCAACGGTTTGTAATAAAAGTTCAAGGTAAACAAAGCCATGGTTCGCAGCCTTGGCTCGGTATTGATCCAATCTTGATAAGTGCTAAAATAATTGATGGTTTACAAACGATTATTAGCCGGGAAGCTAATCTAACCAGAGGAAGCTGCGGTAATAACAGTGGGGAAAATTCAAAGTGGTGTAAGGTTCAACATTATTCCTGAAAGCGCAGAAATGACGGGCACGATTCGGACTTTAGATTATGATATGCAAAAATTGGTGAATACCAGAATGGCTGAAATGGTTACTGATATTGCTAAAGCCTATAAAGGTGAGGCCACAATTGAAATTCAAAATATGACAGACATCACTTATAATAACCCTACATTGGTTACTGAAATGATACCCACGTTAAACCGTGTAGCAGGAAATGAAAATGTGCAAACACAAAAGGCAGTAACCGGAGGAGAAGATTTTTCTTATTTTCAAAAGGAAGTCCCAGGTTTTTTCTTTTTTCTTGGAGGGAGGAGTCCGGGAACAACAGCCTCCTTTCCGCATCATACACCTGATTTTAAAATAGATGACAGTGGCTTGTTATTAGGAGTTAAATCGCTTACCGAATTAAGCTTAGATTATCTTAATAACAGTAAATAGAATAACAAAGTTAAAATAATACAGCCCTAAAGAAAATAGGTTATTTTTGTAGCCTATATTAATTAATATAACAGCTTTATTTAATCTAAAATTCTAACGACCACATGAAGAAAGTAATTTTTTCTACCCTCTTAATATTAATTACAGGACTTGGACTCAATGCCCAAAGTAAAAAGGAGCTACAAGCTGAATTAAACAACTTAGAAACAGAGTTACAACAGATTAAAACGGAGCTTGCAGAAGCCAAGAACAATGAAAAAATTAGTCAGGCACAAGCTCAGTCATACCAAACTCAATTAGTAGAAGTACAAGCAAACAACGCTACACTTCTGACAAACCTAAATAATTTTACAGCACAATCTAACGATAAACTAGATAACCTCAGTGGGGTTATGGAAACTCTAAGGAAAAAAGAGAACGAATTAAAATTTATTAATGAGACCTTAACCAGCAATGATTCGATATCCTTATTGGTGCTCACTAGTTTTAAACAAACCCTTGGTGAATCTGCAAATATTGCAGTTGAGAAAGGAGCAATAACGCTAATAATGCCCCATAGTTCATTATTTGATGCACAAGGCAAAGGGCCAGCGCTGAAACCCGAAGCAAATGATGTTATTAGTAAAATTGCGGGTATATTAAAAAGCAATGATCGAATGATCATGACCATTGAAAATCAAACAGAAGAAACCATTAGTTATCAGACGGTGATGGGTCAAAGTGGATCTCTTATCACGGCTTTTGGAGAAACCAATGGCGTGCCTGCAGATAAAATGCTCTTATTGAGAAGCACCAACCCTTCTAACACTATTCGATTTAAATTACACCCCGATTTTAATACGTTTTACCTTCAGTTGAGACAAAACATGAAAAAATAATAATCATGTTCTCGATTTATTTGAATTATGGAGTCTAAAAGCGATTTCTATAGAAAATAATTTTTTCTAGAATTCATCGTTGTACAATCATAACCAAACTAAATTTCAATAAACATGACTGGAGACGGAATTTTTCAACTCTTTGCTTTTCTCTTGCCGGCGGTTGTTACCGGTGCTGTAGCCTTCTATTTTTTTAGACTTCATACCCGAAATGAGGAGGGTCGAAGACGATTCCTATTGCATAAAGATTCTCAAACTAATACTTTACCCATAAGGCTGCAAGCTTATGAAAGAATGGCATTATACCTGGAAAGAATTGCCATTCCGAATCTTGTGGTGCGGGTTGCCCCCAAATCAAAGAATAAAAATGACTACGAACAGTTGCTTACCCGAACCATCGAAAAAGAATTTGACCATAATCTTTCACAGCAGATCTATATGAGTGATGAATGTTGGAACATCATAAAAGCGGCTAAAAACGCCACTATCCAGGCTATCCGAAAGGCAGGGATGAGTGAGTCCGATAATGCAGATAAATTGCGTGAAGACATTCTAAATGCTACTATGGACAAACAGTCGCCTTCGGCCACTGCCCTATCCTATGTCAAAAGGGAAATTAGTGCACTTTGGTAGGCAGAAAACATCGTTAATTCTCATGTTCAGGATCAATAGAACTTAGTTGCAGGCTTTTTGATTTAGCAAACTCAAAACCTGAATCCCACCATTGGGTCATTTTTTCTTTTTCAAAAATCAATGAATTTGTCGTAAGCACTATTGGTGTATAATAGAAGTTGATGATGGCATCTTGATTGTTGGCGACAAATTTTCCTATTCGGATATTCTGCCGTTCAATTCTATCTAACATAAAGGCAAACATTGAGGTAAGCAGTGCAAATGGATTTTTAGAAGGTAGGCGGTTAAAGTGAGTTATTTCCGTTTGCAAAACAATCGCATCAATGACTGTCGCCCCCCTTTTTATAGCTTCTTCTATAGGAACCATACTTCCTAAACCTCCATCAGCATATTCACAGCCTTCCTTTCTAACTAAGGTCATAAAGGGGGTATAGTTGCAAGAAATCCAAATCCATTCACAAAAATCGTCGTAACTAAAATCCTTAATCGATTTATATTCCACTGCATTTAGGGAAAGATTGGATACAGTTACAACAATGTCTTTATGGGCCTTTTTTAAAATTTCGAACTCCTCAAGGCTTAAAGTCCTTTTTATTAAGTCGAGAAGGTTGTGACTTTCTCCAAAGGTGAGACTCCCATTATAAAAGTTCTTTAAAACATTCCAGTGGTTAATTCCAATGGTGGACACCCCATGTTTTTTCTGAATCACAAAAGGACAATTACTAAAAATACTATCCTGATTTACAGAAGTATAGACTGTTTTTATTTTTTGAATCTCCCCTAGAGCTAAATGTGAAATAAGCAAACTACCCGTAGATGTACCTAAAAAAAGGTCGTACTTGTACTTTAATTCTTCCATTAGATATTGGGCCACTCCTCCCGCGAAAGCCCCCTTACTACCTCCTCCAGAAATTACCAAAGCTCTCATTCTAAGTTCAGTTTTGTTCTAATATAACGCAAATCTTTCTGATTTAGCTTTTTAGCCAAAGCCAATAAACGTTCTCTTTCCCTTTCCGTATCCAGAAGTTCATCTAAAAGCGTTCTGGCATAGTTTCTAAATTGCCAATAATGATGATTTGTCGCTTCTATTAAATCGATTAAATTTTGATCTCTTAAGGGAAAAACACTTGAAATAATTGAAAAGGCATTCTGCCTTATTTCATAAGAATAATAGTTTGAAGTATATCCAAATAATTCATCTGCATAAACTTTCTGAGCCTCAGAAGAGGTATATCCCTTGGTTAAGAGGGCAAGTGTTAACCACGTGAGCCGAAGGTTATAATTAGGTAAACCATAGCGACCTTTTGTACTATCTAAATACTTAATTCTATTTGTCGGGAAAGAAATCCAGAGTCTATACAAAGAGTTTTCCTGAGTAATGTAGCTATTATCATCCAAAAGAGATTCAAAAGACAATCTAAGCTCTTCTGGAACGCTCTCTACCGAATACGATAAGGCTTGTCGAACCTTCAGATCCTTTTCTGCGAAAGCAGTTTGTAAAAATGGGACACTCAATGACTTTTTATAATTTATTAAAATGCGCTCTTTTTGACTTAAGGAAAAACTCCCCCACTTCCCTTTAATAATATCTTCATTAGCTATATTTTCCGTTATTAGCATTTTTTCAAGTTCAAAAAACCCTTTCAAATCTTCAGAACGGTTTATCAAAATATTCTTTGCTTGCTGAAAAGGAAATACTTCTTCAAATATCCATTGCTCTTTAAAATCTTTTAAATCAACTTCCGTTATTTCTTCCATTATATTTATAAAATCAGAAACTCGAACATTGTCATAACCAAATCGATTTAAATAGGCAATTATTCCCTTTTTATAGGCTTCCTCGCCAATAGCGTTCGACAAGAAAAAAAGAGCCCAGGCACCTTTTTCATAAAATGTGATGCTACTCGCACCAGGATCATTTAAGGACTCTCCTTTCCCTTCTAAACTTAAAGAATGTAGTTGATTAGCCGAATCATATAACTTCCAATAGAAATAATCCTCGCCAAAAATTTCCTTTTCTACCAAAAGTGCATAATAGGAAGCAAATCCTTCGTGTAACCAATGGTGACTCGCATCCACCTCCGTCACCATATTTCCAAACCATTGATGTGCCAATTCATGGGCATTAATATTCACATAATTCCTATCGATAAATGAAATAGAATCGATCACATAATTATCAGAAAAAATTGTAGCTCCTGTATTTTCCATTCCCGCATATAAAAAATCATGAACAGGTATTTGTTTATAATTTTGCCACGGATAGGACACCCCTACTTCTTTGGTTAAATAGTCAAAAATTCTCCCTGAGTAACGATAAGTGGGTTCTACTTTGAGGCTGTCTTCAGGATAGTAATAAAGTTCTATGGGGACCCCAGCCGTGCTTTCTGTTTTAATATTATTATATCTTCCAATAGCGAAAGCTAGTAAATAGCTGCTCATTGGCTTCAACATGCGATATTGCCAAGTTTTTAAGCCATCTTTTTGATTTGTTTTAAATAACTTCCCATTGGCAATAACCTCATAGGACTCCTCAAAAGTAATATCCAAATTAAACAAAGCCTTATCGGTCATGTCATCAAGACAAGGCACCCAATGACTGCTGTTCTTACCTTGGCCCTGTGTCCAAATTTGTGATTTTAAACGGGTATCTTCCCAACCTAGAAAATAAACAGCTTTTTTAGGGGCCACCTTATATTTAATTTTTATTTGATAGGTACGTCCCTTCTTAAACTTTTTATAGAGAATAAGTTTGTCTTCTATTTCTTTGAAGGCGACTTTTTTTCCATTTAAAAGAACGGCATCAAAATTCATATCGCTAGCATTCAGAAATAAAGAATCATTTTTCTCTTTTATAAATATTGTATGAGAAACCTCTCCTCTAATTTCTTGTGATAAGGTATCTATGGAAATCGCCAAATAAACTTCTTGCAAATCTATTTTTGGTTGCTGCTGGGCAAAAAGTAAAGGAATCCAAAGCAAAAAAATTAAATATGAAAACCTCTTCATTATTAGATTAATTTAGGTGATATTTCAAATTTAGCATTTTAGTGTATTGCAGTTGTATGTCCTAACCTTTATTTTCGTTCTATGAACGCAAGATATTTGCAAACCCCCATAAGTTATCTAAAGGGCGTAGGTCCCCAGCGCGCCGGTCTTTTGCATTCAGAATTAAATATTAATACTTATCAAGACCTTCTTCACCACTTTCCGTATCGTTATATTGATAAGACTAAATATTATAAAATCCGGGAATTACAAAAGGGAAATGCTGAAATCCAGTTATTTGGAAAAATAATACATCTTAAAACTGTAGAGCAAAAGAAGGGAACAAGATTGGTCGCAAGATTTGAAGATGAGACCGGGCAGATGGAATTAGTATGGTTTAAGGGGCAAAAATGGATTAAAGAAAATATAAAGTTAAATACAGCTTATGTGATTTTTGGACGGGTTAACTGGTTTAATGGGACTTTCTCCATGCCACATCCGGAAATGGAGTTATTGTCAGAACATCAAAAAGGTATAAAAGTAACACTACAACCCATTTATCCCTCAACAGAAAAATTAAGTTCAAGAGGAATTACTAACAGGGTTTTTGGGAAGTTAATGCAGCAATTATTTCTAGATATGCCAGGTGCGTTTAGAGAGACCCTTTCAGAAAACATAATTGCCGACCTCAAACTTTTGTCTAAATCAAAAGCTATGTTCTTTATTCATTTTCCAAAGAATATTAATTATTTATCAAGGGCCCAGTTCCGATTGAAATTTGAGGAGTTATTTTATCTACAGCTACTATTACTTTCCAATAAGTTACTTAGGAAACAAAAAATTAAAGGACATATGTTCGCCAAAGTAGGAGGCTACTTTCATGATTTTTATCAATACAACCTCCCTTTTGAACTTACCACTGCACAAAAAAAAGTAATTAAAGAAATTCGATCGGATTTAGGGAGCAATGCTCAAATGAATAGGTTGTTACAGGGTGATGTCGGCTCCGGTAAAACAGTTGTGGCATTAATGACGATCCTTTTGGCTATCGACAATGGTTTTCAGGCCTGTCTCATGGCGCCCACCGAAATTCTTGCAAATCAGCATTACAACGGGATTATAGAATTGTTAGGAGAACTACAAATTAAAGTTCAGTTGCTAACAGGTTCTACCAAGAAAAAAGATCGAGTATTAATTCATAATTCATTGGAAGATGGATCCTTAGACCTACTTATCGGCACCCATGCTGTACTAGAAGAAAAAGTAAAATTTAAAAACCTAGGGTTGGCGATTATAGATGAACAACATCGATTTGGAGTAGCCCAAAGAGCTAAATTATGGCGTAAAAATATTATACCACCTCATATACTTGTAATGACCGCCACCCCCATTCCAAGAACTTTAGCAATGAGTCTCTATGGCGATTTAGATATTTCTGTAATTGATGAATTACCTCCTGGAAGAAAATCTATAAAAACAGTTCTTCGATCGGATCGAAATAGATTAAAAGTCTTTCAATTTATAAGAGATGAAATCAAGAAGGGCCGTCAAATTTACATTGTATATCCATTAATACAGGAATCCGAAGCCTTAGATTATAAAGACCTTATGGACGGTTATGAAAGTTTAGTAAGAGATTTTCCATTACCAAAATACCAGATTTCAATAGTACATGGGAAAATGAAACCAGCCGATAAGGAATATGAAATGGAGCGATTTTTACAGGGTAAAACCCAAATTATGGTTGCGACAACGGTAATTGAAGTAGGGGTAAATGTACCAAATGCCTCGGTAATGATAATTGAAAGTGCCGAAAGATTTGGTTTAACGCAACTACATCAGTTAAGAGGGAGAGTTGGAAGAGGTGCAGAACAGAGTTATTGTATCTTAATGGCCGGAATTAAATTATCTTCAGATGCCAAAACAAGGTTGGAAACAATGACACGTTCAAATGACGGTTTTGAGATTGCCGAAGTTGATTTAAAACTAAGGGGTCCCGGCGATTTAATGGGAACACAACAAAGTGGTATTCTCAATCTTAAAATTGCGGATATCGTTAAAGATAATGACTTATTGCAGCAGGCTCGGTTTATGGCAAGGCAATTACTGAAAAATGATCCAGGCCTTGAGAAATCTGAAAATATAAATATCAAAGTCGCCTACAGTCAATTTGTTCAAAAAAAAGATATCTGGAATTATATAAGCTAAAGGCCTAACATTTCTGTTAGGCCCTAATAGAAATTACTTTAATATTATTCTTAATTTATATCTTTTCCTTCTTCTAACTTTATAACATAGGCAGCAATAGCGTCCTTGTTTATTTGATCCGGAGCTCTCCCTTCAGCAATTTTCAAATGCTTTAGTGCTTTTTTGTATTCGGCATTGGCAGAATATCCTCTAGCCAGCCCAAAATCTACCGGCCATTCATTTTTATACTTCTTGGCGTTCATTTTAAAAACTTCTAATGCCTTTTGCGGTTGTCCATTCGCAATTAATTGACGACCATAAGAATGTGCTTCAAAAACTGTAGCCAAATTAAGTGCCTCTTTCATGATTGCCTCAGCTTCTGCAGTATTGCCTTGTTTCTCTAGAATTTTAGATTTAATGCTAAGGTTATTAAATGTCTTTTCACTAAAAAATTGCCCAGATATAGTTGCATTTATCCAACCAAGTGCTTCATTCAAGTCTCCCCCATTATTTAAGGCATAGTTTGCTGCTTGTTCCCATGTTTGACGATTAAAACCTGGAGAATTTTGAAGTTTTTTGCGAATATCCGCCATAACAATCTCAGTAACTGCCACTTCAACTATAAAAGGAATTTGCTTCTGTCCCCAATTCAATGACACTTTAGCAGAATTGGGTTTAAGTTCATTAAACATATAGGTAAGTTCTTCCATGTGAGGAATATCATTCGTGGAAACTTCTACTCGCAAGGCATCCCTGGAAGGGTCGTAAAAGTAACTTCCCCATGCCTCATAATCTTTAGAGAATATGATAGTAGCCTTGTCATTTTCCATTAGCACCATATGTAGACCATATTTGCCCTTCTCCAAGGATTTCCCTTCAATACTTACCTGATCCGAAAATTCAATAACCGTATTTTCATCTGCTCCTGCCCTCCAGGGTGATTCTGTAGCCGTGCCAAATCCGAGATTATTCATCCCATATGGAACTAGGTTTCCCCATAATTCACGATCCTTCACAGAGGGTCTTGAATAAGAAATTGAAATTTTAGTGATCCCAATAGTTTGCTCAACTTTAGCTTGTTGACTTCCCCGAGGTAAGTTCAATTGGGAATGAGAAGGAAGGCTAAATAGAAGCATGGACATGCTAAGAAGTAATACTCCCTTGAAGTAATTTTTGTTCATTTTGTTGTTTTTTAATTGATTGATGTTAAGTGTTTGAGGATTAAAGATAAGTTTATGATAAAGAGTGTCTTGTTATACTTCTGTTAAACCAAGCCTCACAGCTGTTAAACCTTTTGCCGTTGGCAAGAGAAAGATTCAAATATTACAATAATAAACCTTGCATAAAATCATACAAGTCAACATAATCATATAAGGCATTAAAAATAATTTAAATTTCTGTTTTACAGTATTTTATGATGTAAAATATAGAATTGGACATCGTAATTTATGATGGTCGGAATGGGATGTAATTAACTGCCTTTATACATTTGTTAGCTATATAGTAAGCTTATTTTTTTATTGATTGATTTATGAAACAAACATTATTTGACAAAGTTTGGGATTCTCATGTAATACGAAGCATTAACAATGGTCCGGATGTTCTATTTATTGATAGACATCTAGTGCATGAAGTAACAAGTCCAGTTGCATTTTTAGGTTTAACAACTCGAAACATTCCCGTTTTGTACCCTGAGAGAACTTTTGCCACTGCGGATCACAATACCCCTACTTTAAATCAGCATTTACCAGTACAAGATCCTTTATCAGCGAATCAATTAAGAGCATTAGAGCATAATGCTCTTGAGCACAATATCCCTTATTGGGGTCTGGGTCATGAAAAAAATGGCATTGTACATGTAATAGGTCCGGAAAACGGTATTACTCTTCCTGGAGCAACAATTGTATGTGGAGATTCTCATACCTCCACTCATGGTGCTTTTGGTGCCATTGCTTTTGGAATTGGAACTTCAGAAGTAGAAATGGTTTTGGCTACACAATGCATTATGCAACCGAAACCTAAAAAAATGCGTATTAAAATTGACGGTCAGTTAAACAAGGCCGTTACTCCAAAAGATGTAGCACTATACATTATCTCTCAACTAAGTACTTCCGGCGCTACCGGCTATTTTGTAGAGTATGCAGGCGATATTTTTAAAGAAATGTCGATGGAAGGCAGAATGACAGTATGTAATTTAAGTATTGAAATGGGTGCCCGCGGAGGTATGATTGCCCCTGATGAAAAAACTTTTGATTATATAAAAAATAGAGAATTCACTCCAAAAGGTGAGGCTTGGGAAAAAGCCATGCAATACTGGCAAACACTATATACGGATGAAGGTGCAAGTTTCGATAAAGAGATTATTTTCAATGGAGAAGATATTGAACCTATGATTACCTATGGAACCAACCCTGGAATGGGAATGGGAATATCTGGAGGAATTCCAACCTCTGAATCTCTTGAAGGAGGCGTTGCAACCTATAAAAAGTCTTTGGCTTATATGGATTTTCAGGAAGGAGATAATATGATTGGTAAAAGTATTGATTTTGTTTTCCTTGGAAGTTGTACAAATGGTAGAATTGAAGATTTTAGAGCTTTTGCAAGTATTATTAAAGGAAGGAAAAAGGCTGAAAATGTAACTGCTTGGTTGGTACCGGGTTCTCATAAAGTAGAAGAGGCCATAAAAGAAGAAGGGCTTTTAGACATTATTCACGAAGCAGGTTTTGAATTAAGAGAACCGGGATGTAGTGCCTGTTTGGCAATGAACGATGATAAAATTCCTGCCGGAAAATACGCGGTTAGCACTTCAAATAGAAACTTTGAAGGAAGACAAGGCCCTGGATCAAGGACATTATTGGCAAGTCCTCTGGTTGCGGCTGCAGCAGCGGTTACGGGTAAAGTTACTGATCCAAGAGAATTAATGATTGCAGAAACGGCTTAATCTTCCATTTAAAAGAATAATAACGATGGCATACGATAAATTTGAAATATTAAAAACCACAGCGGTCCCGCTACCTATTGAAAATGTAGATACAGATCAAATCATTCCTGCTCGTTTTTTAAAAGCGACGGAAAGAAAAGGATTTGGTGATAATCTTTTCAGGGATTGGCGTTACAATACAGACAATTCACCTAAGGAACAATTTGTTTTGAACAATCCTATCTACAAAGGTAAAATTTTGGTAGGAGGGAAAAACTTTGGATCAGGTTCCTCAAGGGAGCATGCAGCTTGGGCTATATATGATTATGGTTTTCGATGTGTAGTCAGTAGTTTTTTCGCTGATATATTCCGAGGTAATTGTTTAAATATTGGTGTACTTCCAGTGCAAGTGAGTGCCGAATTTCTAAATGAAATTTTTAAAGCTATAGAGGCAGATCCTAATACTGAGTTTGAAGTAAATCTTCAAGAACAAAGTTTTACCATTTTGGCAACTGGAGCTATAGAAAAATTTGAAATCAATGACTATAAGAAGGATAATCTTTTAAATGGGTTTGATGACATTGATTATCTTTTGAGTATGGAAGAAGAAATTCAAGCTTATGCTCAAAACACTCCACTTTAGTAATCTTATATCTTTTATCAGGTCATGAATCGAAGGAAGATTGAAATAATGGATACTACTCTCAGAGATGGCGAACAGACTTCTGGGGTATCCTTTACTGCATATGAAAAACTTACATTGGCCAAATTACTCATTGAAGACTTAAAAGTTGATCGTATTGAAGTAGCTTCCGCAAGAGTATCTGAAGGAGAATTTAGTTCAGTTGTTCAAATTACGGACTGGGCAAGAGAAACAGGGAATTTAGAAAAAATTGAAGTACTTACTTTTGTAGATGGCGGCCTTTCCTTGGAGTGGATGAAAAACTCAGGTGCCATTGTTCAAAATTTATTGACTAAAGGATCCTTAAATCATCTTACTTATCAACTTAAAAAAACACCCGAAGAACACTTTTCAGAAATTGCAAAAATTCTTAATCAGGCCCAAAAAGAAGGCATAAAGACTAATGTCTATTTAGAAGATTGGAGTAATGGCATGCGCAATTCCAGTGAATATGTTTTTAAGTACTTAGATTTTCTTGCCAGTCAGCCTATAGAACGTGTGCTATTACCTGATACTTTGGGGATTCTGACTCCTTATGAGACTTTTGAATATATTGATAAAATTGTTAGAAAATATCCCAACTTACATTTCGACTTCCATGGTCATAACGATTATGATTTAAGTGTAGCCAATGCTATGGAAGCATTAAGAGCGGGATGCCATGGGCTTCATTTAACAGTTAATGGCATGGGAGAAAGAGCAGGAAATGCTCCTCTCGCGAGTGTTGTTGCCGTAATTAATGATTTAATCCCTGACATAGACATTAATGTAAGAGAGTCTTCCTTATTCAAAGTCAGTAAATTAGTCTCCACTTTTACGGGTTTTGGAATTCCCGCAAACAAACCTATTGTAGGTGATAATGTTTTCACCCAAACAGCTGGAATACATGCAGATGGAGATAATAAAAAGAATTTATACTTTAATGATCTTTTACCGGAAAGATTTGGGAGAAAAAGAAAATACGCTTTAGGAAAAACATCGGGAAAGGCCAATATTCAAAAGAATCTTCAGGAATTAGGATTAAGTCTTAATAATGAAGAATTAAAGAAGGTAACTCAAAGAATAATTGAGCTTGGTGATAAAAAAGAAAAAGTAACAAAAGAAGACCTCCCTTATATTATATCAGATGTTTTAGATAGCCAATCTTATCAGAGTCAGGTGATTATTAAATCATATGTCTTAACCCATTCCAAGGGATTAAAACCTTCCACAACGGTATCTGTAGAAATAAATGAGGAATCTTTCGAGGAAAATGCCCAGGGTGATGGTCAGTTTGACGCCTTTATGAATGCCTTGAGAAAAGTTTATAAAAAAAGAAATATAGAATTACCCAATTTAGTAGATTACGCCGTAAGAATACCGCCGGGAAGTAATTCTGACGCTTTATGTGAAACCATAATTACCTGGCAAGATAAAAATAATGACTTTATAACACGTGGTCTAGACTCTGACCAGACAGTTTCGGCCATTAAGGCTACAGAAAAAATGTTGAATATAATATAGTAATAAAGAATTATAACTAAATGAAATTAGATATTGCCTTATTGTCCGGAGATGGAATCGGTCCAGAAGTAATTAAACAAGCTGTAAAAGTATGCGATGCCATAGCTAAAAAATATAAGCACGAAATTAATTGGAAACCAGCTTTGACCGGGGCTGCAGCCATTGATGCTGTAGGTGATCCATACCCGGACGAAACCCATGAAATTTGTGCTTCTTCTGATGCGGTCCTTTTTGGAGCCATAGGAGATCCGAAATATGACAATGATCCTTCTGCCAAGGTTAGACCTGAACAAGGATTATTGAGAATGAGACAAAAATTAGGTCTCTTCGCCAACGTAAGACCTACTTTTACCTTCCCTTCTTTAATTGATAAATCACCTCTAAAGAGAGCGCGTATTGAAGGCACGGATTTGGTCTTTTTAAGAGAGCTTACTGGTGGTATTTATTTTGGAAAAAGAGGAAGAGAAGACAATGGAAATACGGCCTATGACACTTGTACCTATACAAGAGCTGAGATACAACGTCTTGCCAAAAAAGGCTTCGAAATGGCCCTAAAAAGATCTAAAAAACTATGTTGTGTTGATAAAGCAAATGTATTAGAAACCTCTCGTCTATGGAGAGAAACTGTACAAGCCATGGAAAAAGACTATCCTGAAGTCGCTGTTTCTTACGAATTTGTAGATGCTGTGGCCATGCGTTTAGTACAATGGCCAAATGAATATGACGTGCTTATAACGGAAAACCTATTTGGAGATATTCTTACAGATGAGGCGTCTGTTATTTCTGGTTCAATGGGGTTAATGCCTTCGGCTTCACTGGGAGAAAAAATTGCCTTATACGAACCAATTCATGGCTCTTATCCACAAGCTGCGGGAAAAGATATTGCTAACCCATTAGCAACTGTATTATCAGCTGCGATGCTTTTTGAAGATTTCCAACTAGCTGAAGAAGCGGAAGCTATCAGAAAGGTGGTAAACGAATCGTTAGCACAGGGAATCGTTACCGAGGACCTAGCGGAAGGTGGAAAGGCCTATAAAACTAGTGCAGTTGGGGATTGGCTAGCCTCTCATATCTAAAATTTAGCATAAATAAAAAGCGCTAATAGTAATTATTTTTACTGTTAGCGCTTTTTTATGACTTTTCAATATCAAAATTACAAAAGGTAATCCGTACTTATAAAATTAGATAGCTTTGTCTCAAGTAATTTTTCTAATATCTCTTTATTTAGTTCTGTATCCTTCGATGCAACAAAGGTTCTAATGGAAAAGGATCTTAATGCGTCATGCACGCTTAATGTGGCCACTGCTGAATCTTTGCGCCCGGTAAAGGGATATACATCCGGCCCTCTTTGACAAGAACTATTAAGATTCACCCTACAAACTAGGTTAGCCAATGTATCAATTAGTGGTGCTAGAGCAAAGACGTCACTCCCAAAAAGACTTACTTGTTGTCCATAATTTGATTCCGCCATATCATCTAACGGCTCTTGAATATCATTGAAAGAAAGAATGGGAATGACCGGACCAAACTGCTCTTCAGAATAGACTCTCATATTTTTATTTACAGGATATAAAACAGCAGGCCAGATATAATTCTCACTATGTTCCCCACCCCGAGGATTTAGTATTTTCGCTCCCTTCTCAACAGCGTCGTCTATTAACTCTTGAATATAAGCCGGTTTCCCTGGTTCGGGTAAAGGGGTTAAATTTACTTCTGGATCCCAAGGGTTCCCAAACTTTAACGAATCTACTGCAGCCGCAAACTTTTTATTAAAGGTATCCACCACATCAGCATGTACATAAATCACTTTTAAAGCTGTACAACGCTGACCATTAAAGGAGAGTGCTCCCGATATACATTCTGAAATGGCCAAGTCTAAGTCCGCATCCGGTAAAACAATAGCAGGATTTTTGGCCTCAAGACCTAAAACCAGGCGCAATCGATTACTTTTTGGATGTTGAGTCTGAAGAGCATTGGCGGAAAGACTATTCCCTATCAAAGCCAAAACATCTACTTTTCCCGTCTTCATAATGGGCCCGGCAATCGCTCTACCTCTTCCAAAAACAATATTCACTACTCCCTTGGGAAAGCTTTCTTTGAAAGCTTCAATTAGAGGAGCTATTAAAAGAACTCCATGTTTAGCAGGTTTAAAAACCGCTGTATTCCCCATAATGATTGCTGGTATAAGCAAACAAAATGTTTCATTCAAAGGGTAATTATAAGGACCAAGACATAAAACAACACCTAAGGGGCCTCGTCTTATATGGGCATATACTCCATCATTTTTCTCAAACTTCGCAGAGTCCCGATCCAGATTTTTATAATCTTCTATCGTATCATGTATATAATCAATGGTTCTATCAAACTCTTTTTTGGAATCATTCAAAGACTTGCCAATCTCCCACATTAACAGTTTAACCACTTCATCACGCTTGGTTTCCATTATGCTTACAAACCGTTCGATGCATTCTATACGATCACTAACACGCATAGTAGGCCAAACTCCCTGTCCCTTATCATAGGCGCTAACCGCAGCATCAAGGGCTCTAAGCGCTTCCTCTTCAGCCATATTCGGAACTTTACCTAAAAGTGTGGGAGCGTATTCTTCCGTGCTGCTAATGGTTGAAAAAACGTCAGCTGTAGGGCCTTCCCAACTTAAAATTTGCCCGTTAATTAGGTAATCATCTTGAATTAATGGCTCGTTTATACGGAATAATTCCGGAATTGTATTTAATGTCGTCTCCATTTTCGGTGTTTTAAAACAGTCCTATGGGTATTTTGGTATTTAAACTATTGGTTTCATAGCCGTCATAGATTCTCTTAGTCTGGCTCCAATAATTTCAACAGGATGTTCACGAAGGGCCTTATTAACGGCTATTAGTTTGGCATTATCTACTCCAGAATCTTTCCCCTCTTCATATACAGTTCCTATAACATCTACATTGATTCCTTTCATAAATTCTGCCAAAAGAGGTTTACAGGCATGATCAAAGAGATAACAGCCATATTCAGCTGTATCCGATATAACCCTATTCATTTCAAATAGTTTTTTCCTTGCAATAGTATTTGCGATTAAGGGGGTCTCATGCAAAGATTCGTAGTAAGCAGATTCCCCAATTATTCCAGATTCGGTCATAGATTCAAAGGCCAGTTCTACTCCTGCCCTAACAAAAGCTACCATAAGCACTCCGTTGTCATAATACGCTTGTTCTGAGATTGACTCTTTCCCGGCAGGAGTTTTCTCAAAGGCTGTTTCACCTGTTTCGGCTCTCCAGGTCAATAAGTTTTTATCGTCGTTGGCCCAGTCCTCCATCATAGTCTTAGAGAAATGACCGCTCATGATATCATCCATATGTTTATGAAATAAAGGTCTCATGATGTCTTTTAACTCCTCAGACATCTCAAAAGCCTTAATTTTTGCAGGATTAGAAAGTCGATCCATCATATTAGTGATACCTCCGTATTTTAATCCTTCAGTAACTGTTTCCCAGCCATACTGAATCAATTTAGAAGCATAAGCTGGTTCAATTCCTTGTGCTATCATTTTATCAAAACAAAGGATGGAGCCTGTTTGTAAAAGGCCACATAAAATGGTTTGCTCTCCCATTAAATCAGATTTAACTTCGGCTACAAAAGAAGATTCAAGAACGCCAGCGCGATGACCTCCTGTGGCTACAGCATAGGCTTTAGCCTGCTCTAGACCTTTTCCCTGAGGATCGTTATCTGGATGAACTGCAATAAGTGTAGGAACTCCAAAACCTCTTTTATATTCTTCGCGTACTTCAGAACCAGGACATTTAGGAGCCACCATTATAACGGTAATATCCTTTCTTATTTGCATTCCTTCCTCAACAATGTTAAAACCATGAGAATAAGAAAGAGTCGCCCCTTCTTTCATTAAAGGCATTACCGCATTAATTACAGAAGTATGTTGTTTATCTGGAGTTAAATTGACAATTAGATCGGCAGAAGGCACCATTTCTTCATAGGTACCTACAGTAAAGCCATTATCAGTGGCATTTAGATAGGATTGTCTTTTATCTTTAATAGCACCTTCTCTAAGGGCATAGGCAATGTCCAGACCAGAATCTCTCATGTTTAAGCCCTGATTAAGACCTTGGGCCCCACATCCTACAATAACTACTTTCTTAGATTTTAAAGCCGTTACGCCGTCAGCAAATTCGGATGCTTCCATAAATCGGCACTTTCCTAATTGCAGAAGTTGATCTCTTAAAGATAAGGTGTTAAAATAATTTGTCATTTTTAAAAAAGTATTTGTTTTTGTTAATTGTATTATGAATGATATGATTCATTTATTATTGAAGTAATTGGCATTTCCTCTTTAGTTACAGTAATTCTTCCGGAGCGAACAAATTGCATAATTCCAAAAGGTTCTAGTCTGTCATGCATTAAATCAATTTCATGCTTTCTACCTGTTTTGGCCAAAACAAAAAACTCTCTAGATACGGTTACTATTTTAGACTTACTTTCCGAAATAATATTTTGAATTTGAGGCTCATCAAAAAGTAAATGAGATGCTATTTTAAACAAAGCAGATTCCTGATAGATTGTCTCTTCATCTGTATGATAGAAAGCCTTTATTACCTCAATTTGTTTTTCAATTTGAGCTACAATTTTTCGTGTCCAATCTTCAGTTGTATTAACTACTATAGTAAACTTGGAAACATGTTCAATTTCAGATTTTGATACGTTTAGACTTTCAATATTAATATGTCTTTTCAAAAATATCCCTGAAATTCTATTTAATAAACCGACGTTATTCTCGGAATATACGGAGATAGTAAACCACTCTTTTTTCATTATAAATCTATTTTAAACGAATATCTGATACGGAAGCTCCTGATGGTATCATAGGAAATACATTATCTTCTTTTTCTACGCGAACTTCTAAGAAAAATGGTTCGCTGGAAGCAATCATAGCCTGAACCGCAGGTTTTAAATCTTTTCTATCCTTCACTCTAACCGCTTCTATATGATATCCTTCAGCAATTTTTACAAAATCAGGATTGGTCATAACTGTAGAAGCATAGCGCCCTTCAAAAAAGAGCTCCTGCCATTGCCTAACCATTCCCAGATGTTCATTATTTAAGACAACTATCTTTACTGGTGTTTTATTCTGAAAAATAGTGGCAAGTTCTTGAATAGTCATTTGATAACCACCATCTCCTATAATTGCAACTACTTCTCTATCCATGGCGCCCATTTTTGCACCAATAGCCGCCGGCAAGGCAAAGCCCATAGTCCCAAGACCCCCTGAAGTAATATTACTTTTAGACTGTTTAAATCTTGCGTAACGGCAGGCAATCATCTGATGCTGACCTACATCGGAAACAATAACAGCCTTACAATCTGAAGCAAGGTTAATTTCTTCAATAACCTCTCCCATAGTAAGGCCTTCTTTTGTCGGATGCAAATCATTTTTAATGACTGTATCAAATTCTATATCATAATAACTCTTAAACTTAGCTAACCAAGAATTATGAGTGTTTTCTTCTACCATGGGAATCAATAATTCCAATGATTTGCGAGCATCTCCCAGAACGGCCACATCGGCATGGACATTTTTATCAATCTCAGCAGGGTCTATCTCAAAATGAATTACTTTGGCTTGTTTTGCATAGGTATCTAAACTTCCAGTCACCCGATCATCGAAACGCATTCCTATAGCTATTAAGAGATCACATTCATTGGTCAGCATATTGGGACCGTAATTCCCGTGCATTCCAACCATTCCAACATTTAAAGGATGGCTTGTATCCATGGCAGACAAGCCTAAAATAGTCCAGGCAGCGGGAATGCCCGATTTCTCGACAAATTGTTTTAATTGCTCCTCCGCATGCCCTAAAATAACCCCCTGACCATATACAATTAAGGGTTTTTTTGCCTTGTTAATTAACGATGCTGCCGCTAGTATTGCTTCCAATTTTGGAGCAGGGGAAGGTTTATAACTACGAACACTTTTGCATGTTTCATAACTAAAATCAATTTCCTCAAATTGTGCGTTTTTTGTAATATCAATTAATACAGGCCCAGGACGACCAGATCTGGCAATAAAAAATGCTTTAGCCATAATTTCTGGTATTTCTGATGCCTTAGTAATTTGATAATTCCATTTTGTCACTGGTGTAGAAATTCCGATGATATCTGTTTCCTGAAAAGCATCAGATCCTAATAAATGTCTTGGAACCTGACCTGTAATGCAGACCATTGCCGTAGAATCTATCTGGGCATCAGCCAGCCCGGTAACCAAATTAGTAGCGCCAGGGCCTGATGTTGCAATGGCCACCCCTACTCTACCAGAAACTCTCGCATATCCCTGTGCAGCATGGGTCGCACCTTGCTCGTGTCGTGTTAGTATATGCTGTAAGCGATCCTGAAATTTATATAGTTCGTCATAGACGGGCATTATAGCTCCTCCGGGATATCCGTAAATCAAATCAACTTTTTCCGCTAATAAGCAATGGATAATCGCTTCCGCACCGCTAATTCTAATTGACTTCTTATTTTCTTTCAATACTTTTTTTTCTTTTGCCGTTTGCATAGGCTCGTTTTTTAAAATAAACCTTATTTTTTATTTATAATTCATCTGTAACACAACCAGAAGATGCCGAAGACACCATCTTAGCGTATTTGTAAAGACTTCCTTTTTTAACTTTAAGCAGTGGTTGTACCCAATCCTTTTTTCTGTTTGCGATCTCCTCGTCGGATAAATCGACTGAGATTTGATTTTTCTCGGCGTCTATTGTAATAATATCCCCATCTTTAAGAAGTGCAATAGTCCCTCCCTCTTGTGCCTCCGGACAAATATGGCCAACTACAAATCCATGAGTTCCACCGGAAAATCTTCCATCTGTAATTAAGGCTACATCTTTTCCTAAGCCCGCTCCCATAATAGCCGCTGTTGGTTTTAACATCTCTGGCATTCCAGGACCTCCCTTTGGTCCTTCATATCGAATTACCACTACATCACCCTTATTAACTAAACCTTTTCCTATCCCGGCATTAGCTTTAAACTCATCATCAAAAACTTTTGCTGGTCCGGTGAAGAGCAATCCTTCCTTGCCGGTTATTTTTGCAACAGCCCCATCAGTTGCTAAATTACCATAGAGAATCCTTAAATGTCCGGTCTCTTTTATTGGATTACTTAGAGGGTGCACTACTTTCTGACCTTCGGTTAAACTAGGAACCTCAGCCAAATTCTCTGCTATAGTTTTTCCTGTAACTGTTAGACAATCCCCATGAAGCATGTCATTTTCTAACATAAACTTCAATACAGCCGGAGTTCCTCCAACCCTATGAACATCTTCCATCAGATATTTTCCACTTGGCTTAAGGTCTGCCAAAAAGGGAGTTGAGTCACTTATTTTCTGAAAATCGTCTAAACCAAAATCTATTTCGGCAGCTTTAGCAATAGCCAGAAAATGTAAAACAGCATTGGTAGATCCACCCATCACAGTGATAAGCCTAACAGCGTTTTCTAAAGACTTCCTAGTAATAATGTCACTAGGCTTTATATCATTTTCAATTAAATGCCAAAGGGCTTCTCCAGAAGTTATAGCATCATTTTGTTTCTCTTTACCTGTAGCGGGATTAGAACTATTATAAGGCATAGCCATCCCTAAGGCTTCAATGGCTGAGGCCATTGTATTTGCTGTATACATTCCACCGCAGGCACCAGCTCCTGGACAAGCGTTTTGAATAATACTCTTATAATCAGCATCATTAAGAGTCCCAGCAACCTTTTCCCCCCAAGCTTCAAAAGCCGAAACTACATCTAATTTTTTATCCTTAAAACAACCCGAAGCAATAGTACCACCGTAGACAAGAACGGATGGTCTGTTTAATCTTATCATCGCCATCAAGGCACCCGGCATATTTTTATCACATCCCACTACAGTGGCCAAGCCATCATAATTCATTGCCTGAACAACAGTTTCCACAGAATCGGCAATGATATCTCTAGATGGCAAAGAATACCTCATGCCATAAGTCCCCATAGAAATTCCGTCACTTACACCAATGGTGTTAAATACAAGTCCTACTAAATTGTTATTCTGAACTCCCTTTTTTACTTCTTGAGCCAAATCATTTAAATGCATATTACAAGGATTTCCTTCATAGCCAGTACTGGCAATTCCAATAAAAGGTTTTTTTAAATCCTCTTCCTTTAACCCTAAAGCATATAGCATAGCCTGGGCTGCGGGTTGGGTTGGATCTTGGGTAACATTTTTGCTGTATTTGTTCAATTCCATTTAAACAGTTCTATAAATATTAAATTGGGATATGTTCTATATTTCTCAAAGATAAATCTTTAAAAAAGTTCCTCATTTTCTCCTTTTCTCTTGGTTCAAATTCAAGTAACGATATATTGATACATATAACTGATTTTCAGTATTTTAATCCTCTTAATTATCCCATACTCAATAATAACTTGATCGGCAATCAAAGGCTGTAAATACCCTTAAAAAATGTCAATTATTTAAAAAATTTGCTTCTATTATTTAGTAAGCTTTACTTTGCCAAGTTTAAAAAAGTGAAGATATGGAGAAAACTGTTTCAGAAGCAATTGCATATAGAAGGTCTGTTCGAATCTACAATAATAATTTAGAAATTAACTCTGAACTGGTTGAAGAGTGTCTGAAAAATGCAGCTTTAGCACCCACGAGTAGTAATCTACAACTATGGGAATTTTACCATGTTATCAATAAGGATATTAAAGAAAAAGTTAGCAAAGCTTGTTTTGATCAACCGGCGGCCAAAACAGCCCAACAACTTGTAATAGTTGTGACTAGAAAAGATCTTTGGAAAAGAAGAGCGAAGGCCAATCTAGACTTCCTGGAACAGCAATTCAGTAACAGTGATGAAAGCAATTCTACCAGAGAGAAATTTGCGCTTAATTACTACAAAAAACTTATTCCTTCTTTGTATACTGAAGTCTTTGGCATATTAGGGCTTTTAAAATTTATAGTATTCAGTATAATAGGTCTTTTCAAGCCGATGTATAGGGAGGTTCGACAATCAGACATGAGAATTGTTGCCCATAAAAGCGCTGCATTGGCTGCCCAGAACTTTATGATATCTATGGCAGCCGTTGGTTATGACACCTGTCCTATGGAAGGTTCGGATACGAAAAGAATAAAAAAGATACTGAAACTACCCTATGGTGCGGAAATTAATATGGTTATAGGTTGTGGAATTAGGGAAGACAAAGGTATTTACGGTCCCAGATTCAGAGTGCCATTTAAAAATGTCTATCACAAGATTTAATTTGATATCTTAAAAGCTATTGAATCTCCTGACCTTTTTTGAGCCAAAACAGCAATACCTCTTTTTGTGAGTTGTAAAATACGTGGATAACCCCCTGTGGTCTGTCCATCACTCATCAAAATTATAAGTTTACCGGAAGGTGTTAATTGGACCGTTCCAGGCAATGTTGCAGAAGTAAGCATCTCATAGTTATGTTCTTCAATAGTTTCTATAAACTGATATGCCATTCTATTGTTCTCCTTAGCTATACTAAACCTTTGTGATTTAAGCTTCTTAACGGATTCTTTATTTAGCATACTAAATTCCGGTCCCTTATATGCTATTATCTCATCAAAGTGATGAAGAGACTGCGATTTCATTTGTGTAATCTTTGGTTCAAATAACTGAAATTCAGATATTTCGATTTCCATGCCATCTTTTAGGCAATTTAAAGAAGTAATAGGTTTATAAAAGGATCTACTTCCTAACTTTACTGCTGTTTTAAAGCCCCCTTTAACCGCTAAGTAAGTTCTAAAACCTGTTCTGAGCTTCCCGAATTGTAAAATATCTCCTTCCTGTACTTTGATAACCGCATAATTATTTATGGGGTTATCATTTAAGGTAGGTGACATATCTGCTCCCGTTATACTTAAATAAGTAGATACATTAAAGACCATCTTGGGGCCAGTCATCGTGATTTCCATCACAGCGTCCTTAACATCATTATTTAAGAGAGAATTTGCAATAGAAGATGAATAAAGGTCCATGGAGCCACTAATGGGTACACCTTTATGTCTTAATCCAAACCTTCCTGTGTCCTGAATGGTGGTAAAAAAACCAGAGCGAATTATCTTAATCATTTAATTCAATTTTATCCGGTTTAAAAATACCTACTTCGGCCTCAATTTTATGCAAATTATATTCTGCACGTGATATGGAATAAAAACTGACTTTATCTCCTACACGAACAAAACATGGGTCTTCTTCCTCCGGGTTGAATATTGTTACAGGACAATTCCCAATGATATTCCATCCGCCCGGAGAATCTTGCGGATAGATACCGGTTTGCACGCCTGCTAATCCTACCGATCCTTTGACAACATTGGCTCTTGGCTTTTTACGCCTTTTAATTTCTAAATCCTTTGGAAGCCCTCCGAGATACATAAATCCCGGTAAAAAACCAATGCCATAGACGGTGTATGGCTGATGTGTATGTTTCTCAATTAATTCTGAAATTTCCAACTTCAATGTTTGGGCAGTTTCATTTAAATCTATCCCAAAATCCAAATCGTAACAAACGGGTAGTTTCCATAAATATCTGACCTCTATTTATACTCAAATTTCGATTGAGGTAACAAACCTCTATTTCTGCTTTTACCTTTTTAAAATTGAACTTTTCCACAGAATTGATTATGGTAAGGGAATTATAGGCCGGGATAAGCTCCCATTGACTTGCATTAGGAAAAGAGGTTTTGAAATTCTCCATAAAAGCCAAAATATCATATAGTATCTCTTCTGAAACCTCAGTGGGCCATTCTATCAAAACTGCTTCTTCTCCGAAGGGTTTGATGATTAGAGGGTTTTGTTTCACTTTTTTAATAGGATATTTTGTTTAGGTAATTCTTTCGAAAGATACATTAATATTTGCAATGCGTTGGGGGTGTCACCATGAACACAAATGGTGTCTGCTAAAATATCCTTAATATCTCCTTCTGAGGTAGTTATTTTCTTCTCTTTGACAATTTGGCTAATCTGACGGGCCACCTTCTTTGGCTCATTAATAATGGACATGGGTTGGTTTCTAGGAACAAGCGTTAAATTAGGCAAGTAAGTTCTATCACCAAAGCCCTCTGACCAACAAATAAAACCTCTTTTTTTTGCCAAATGAATAACTACTGAATTAAGAGGGAGAAATAAAATAAGTTCCTTTTTATAAATCTCCATGATTTTTAGATAGAGATCAGCTTTCTCAGAATCAATGGCAATATCATTGTAAAGTGCTCCATGGGGTTTAATATGGTGAAGATTTAAACCATTGTTATCTAGAACTCTCTTTAAATCAGTAATTTGTTCTAGAATGTTATTCTCTAAATCCTTAAATGGAATTGACATCGATCTTCTCCCAAAATTTGTCTTATCAGGGTAAGAGGGATGTGCTCCAATTTTAACCTTATATTTTTTTGCCAAAAGAATAGTATTATACATACTATTTTTATCCCCCGTATGACCCCCACAGGCAATATTACAGGAACTGATGAATGGAAATAAGTCACTTTCTGTCTTTATCCCCTCACCTACATCACAGTTTATATCAATCTCATACATATCATTACAAAAAGCCAATTACTTCAAAGATACTTTTAGAAGCAAGAGTTATAATCAATATTAAAATTAAAATACAGAGTAAATTTTGCCAAATAGAATTTGAATATTTACCTAAAAGAGATCTTTTATTCACAATACCAATCAAAATTATTACGATTATTGGTAGTAAAAGACCATTGGAAATTTGAGCTATCTGAATAATTGCAATTGGACGAATCCCTGTAGATAAAGAAGCTACCCCAGCCAAAAGTATTACCATCCATGTAAGTCGGAACTTTGTACCCTTTATATCTTTTTTCCAATCAAAACAACTCTGGGCAACATAGGCAGCCGCCAGAGGCGCAGTAATTGCGGAAGTTATGCCTGCTGCAAAAAGTCCAATCCCCATGAGATAAGAAGCTGCTTTACCGTATAATGGTTCTAACCCCAAGGCCAAATCCATAGCTCCCATAATAGAGGTTTTGGGAATAGAAGCAGCACAAATAATTATTGCCAAGGAAACCAGACCCCCTATAAGTATTGATAGTACGGTATCCTTTCTAGCATCTGGAATATCTTTTTTTGAAGGCCATTTTTCTTTAGCTAGAGAGGTATGAAGAAAAAGATTATAAGGGACGATGGTTGTGCCAACCAAAGCAATAATGTTTAAAATACTGTCGGATGGAAGTGAAGGAATAAACATTCCTTTTAAAACATCTAAAATATTTGGTCCCGTTAACAAGGCCGTCAGTATAAATGAAAAACTCATTGCTAAAACGAGGCCAATAAATACTTTCTCAATCGTTTTATAAGAACCCAAATAGAGCAAAGCAAAAGCGATCCCTCCGACTATTAAGGGATAAAACTGACTCCCCAAACCTCCGAATAATACTTCCAAACCCAATGTAGCTCCACTTATGTTACCCGCTTCATAGGCCGTATTACCTAAGACTATAGCGCATAAAACTATCCCAAGCACCAAATACCTTAGCCAAGAAAACTTTATAGATTCCCTTATTATTTCTGGCAGACCTTTTCTAGTAATAATCCCCACTCTCATGGACATCTCTTGTAAAACAATTGTGGCAATTATGGATAATAATACTGTCCATAATAAGGCAAATTGAAAATTAACACCGGCTATTGTACATGCGGTAATAGTCCCCGGACCAATAAAGGCAGCAGCAATCAGTACGCCAGGACCAAAATTTTTAAACATGATTATCGTAATAATTGAAATAGGGAAGTAAATATATGGCCTTTATAACTTAATTAATTGCCTCAAGGATTAAAAAAGAAAATAGAAATAAGTGCAGTTCATCTAAAAAAATGCAGTTCGTCTAAAAGTGGGTTGTCATACATCGAATATTTATAATAAAGTTTAAAAGCTAAGGTTATAATAATCCCAAATCATAATTCAGCCTATAAAGAATGACGTGCTTAGAATGTAAAAAAAAGTTGAGCTATACTGATCATAAAAATTCCATGGACACCTATGGCGTTGAACTATGCGAAAAGCATAAAACAAGGATGGACAAATTGCACAGACTCAACAAAACACCCATAGAAGCTATAAAGCTTTATTACGGATTAAAAGAAGCAGGTGCAAATCCTATGTTAGAATGGTGGGATGGCAAAAAATCCGTAGACATTGCATTTTCCCGAGTCAAATTGAATATCGAAATAGATACGGACTATCATATGATGACTCATGAGCAGGCTCTCAATGATTTAGAAAATACTATGCATTCTTTTAAAAACGGATTTACAACAATTCGCATACCACATACCCTTATTAAACATTTCCTTTCAGAAACTGTTGGAAATATCATCGGAATTAAAGAAGAACTAAGAACAAGAAAGAAAGTCATTTAGCAAAGTTTAATTTAAAACCCCGCAGATGGAAACTAATAGTACTTATACTGAAAAATCCTATCGACTAAGTAAATTGATATTGTATTTACTAACGTTCGCTGCCTTTGCTATAATGGTCAATAATAATCCTGTCCTTTCGAGATACTTATTCGGTTTACCAATAATTATTTCAGGCCTTTTAGGAGTATTAGGTTCCTTTATACTCTATAAAGGTAGAGAAGAACCAATAAATGAAAAGAAAATTATTGCCATAACCGTCAATTCCGCTATGGTAATATTAATCTTTACAATTATCGTATCTAATACACTTTATTAAAAGAAGTAAACCTACTGCACATCTAAAACTTTAACCAGGCTATTTGTCTGTAAAATTCTTTGTATCTTAAATTCGAATTAAAAACGGATTGATATGAAGAACATAGACCGAAGGGAATGGTTGAAAACACTAGGATTATCTGGCGGTATGGCGCTATTAGGAGGAACTGATATTTTTGCTTTTGATATTCCTTCAAGGACCATATTATCAGACTCTCCAATAATGCTTAATGCAAATGAAAATGCATACGGCCCTTCAGAAAGAGTAAGAAGAGTGATTTCGGACCATCTCTATGAGGGTTGCAGATATCCCTTCCGAAGTCTTTCTACTTTGGTTAAACTTATAGCTGAAAAAGAGGGAGTTCATAAAGATTCTATCGTTATTACCGGAGGTTCTACGGAAGGATTAAAGGCAACTGGATTGGTATATGGTTTGAACGGTGGAGAAATTATAGCCGCAGACCCAACCTTTCAAGCTATGTTATCATATGCAGAGACTTTTAAGGCCAAAATTCACAGGGTTCCTTTAAATGAAAAATTGGAACACGATCTTGATGCCATGGCTGCTAAAATCAATAATAAAACGAAGTTAATATTCATTTGTAATCCTAATAATCCGACCGGAACCCTTTTAGACAAAAATCATCTTATGGATTTTTGTAAGTCACACGATAAATCCGCCATAATATTTAGTGATGAAGCTTATTATGATTTTATTACTGAACCAGATTACCCTTCCATGACAACTCTTGTAAAAGAAGGAAGGAATATAATTGTCTCTAAAACTTTTTCAAAAGTATATGGACTTGCCGGCTTACGAGTGGGATATTTGATTGCTAAACCGGAAATAGCCAAAAAGTTGAAAGCAGCTGTGATGGCCAATACCAATATTTTAGCTATTGAGGCGGCAAAAGAAGCTTTAAAAGATGATGAGTTTTATAAATATAGTATAACTCAAAATTACAAGGCTAAAGAAATGATTTATGATTCCCTAAATAAATTAGGAATGGAGTATATTCATTCTCACACGAATTTTGTCTTTTTTAAGACGGGTATGCCAATTACTTCTTTTAGCGAACAAATGAGTGAAAAGAATATCATTGTTGGACGTCCATTCCTCCCCTACTTGACTGGGCAAGGATTAGTACCGGAAAGCTAGAAGATATAAAAGCCTTTACAAAAGCCCTGGAAGCCACCATGAGTTAATACCTTGGACTGTTATAGAGGTTTTTAATCAAATTCTATTTTACCAGGATATTTTATCTTGCCTTACCTTTCAACGAATTTTCTTACAATTAAAAGAATATCAATATTGGGGCTTACTTTTTAGCGTTAAGCTAAAAAACCTTGTATGAAGAAAAAAACTACTCAGTCATATTTACTGTATGCTTTTTGTCTTTTTTGTATAGTTTGGTCCTTATATGTTTTTGTATTTAAGGTTTCCTAACCATACGAAGTACCCTGTTTTAAATAAGAAAAAGAAAATAGTTCTTTTTTTTTGAGGTGAGGATATAAAGACTTAGCCAAAAGTCAAATTACAGCAAGGCTAAGGGATATGCTATGAATTGTTTTGATTTCAGGACAGCTAAAGATTTTATTCAAATTCCTAAAATACCCGATTATTAAATACTACAAATGGAAAAGTTGATTATCAATTTTACGCCAACCGGAATGATTCCCACAAAAAAAATGACACCTTTTGTGCCAATTACCATTGCAGAGATAGTGGAAGATGTAAAAAGGGCAAGTGATTTAGGAATAACAATGGTCCACTTACATGCCAGGGATGAAATAACGGAAGTGCCTACTTATAAAAAAGAAATCTATGCAGAAATCATTCAAAGGATTAGAACCTTTGATCCTTATTTGGTTATTTGTGTGTCCTTGAGTGGCCGAAATTTTAAAGAACTAGAGCAAAGGGCAGATGCACTTAATTTGAAGGGAAATTTAAAACCAGATATGGGAAGTTTAACACTAAGTTCATTAAACTTCAATAAGGTTAGCCAGTATTAATTCTCCGGAGATGATACAGGCACTGGCTTTAAGAATGAAGGAAAAGGGCATTGTACCCGAGCTCGAGGCTTTTGATCTTGGAATGATTAATTTTTCAAAATATTTAATAAAAAAAGAATTAATAAAACCTCCCTATTATTTTAATCTTCTTTTGGGAAATATTGCGTGCTCACAACCCAACTTACTTCATACAGGAATGCTGATACAAGACCTTCCACAGGATTCTTATTATAGTTTGGCAGGTATTGGAGATGCGCAACTAAAAATGAATTCAATAGGCATTGCTAATGGTGGAGGTGTAAGAGTAGGCATAGAGGATAATATTTGGTTTGATAAGGGCAGAACAGAGTTAGCGAGTAATATAGAATTATTAAAAAGAATTCATACCATAGCAGAGGCCAACGAGAGAGAAATAATGACACCAAAGGAATTAAGGAAACTAATGGTTCTTAAGGAAGGCAATGGGATTTATGGCAGAGATCCTATCCTTAACTAATATAATTATGGAAGTTAATAATAGTAGATTTTATAAATTAAAATGGTTTTGGAATATTCTTTCTAATGGCCTTTTCTTATTTGGTGTAAGAAACAGACTAGCCCGTATGGGATTGGATTTTGATCCATATTACTGGGTCCTGGAAGGGAATATGGATTATGAAGCCCCAAAAATTAAAGGGGATGACCAGGAATACGAGGTAATAGAATTAAGCCTTGAAGAAATTACTGAAATAAAAAAGAAAATAGTAGAAATTAATATAAATTCAGGCGTGCCCATTTTTAATGATCAACAAAAAGGGATAGGAATAATAAACAAAGGTCAAATTGCTGCCTTTATGCTAATAGAGCTAAATGATTTATATTGGCATAAAAGGAAGATTTCGTTGAATGCCAACGCGGCTTATCTTTTTCATATGTATACATTTGAAGAACACCGCGGTAAAAATCTAGCACCCTTTTTAAGATACCATAGTTATTTAATGTTAAAAGAAATGGGGATAGAGAGTATTTATAGTATTACTCAATACTTTAATACATCTTCAATAAAATTTAAGAAAAAACTTAGAGCTAAGAATATCGCTTTATATATAAATATTGCTCTTTTCGGAAGATATCATACTTACAAACTTTTAAAGAAGTATTAGCAATTATCAATCTTTATGAAACTTCGTTAAAGATGGATTTTTAATAAAAAAAAGACCAACTACATGAGTTGGCCTTTAAAAGAGGGCTAACGAAAAACACAAAATCCCTCTTTAATGCTTATATCACCCGACTTTTAATAACTTAAATAGCTGCCACTGAATAGTTCCGTTACTTCATTATTACTTGTAACAGAAAGAGAGATTTTAAAATCTATTCTAAAAGGTCTGGTATAATAATATGTCTTTCTGCTCCTACTATATTCAATTGGGGCATCAAAATCTTTTAATAACTCCAAAAGATTATAGATAGAGCGCTCGCTCAAATTCATTCTTCTTGCTAGATTTAGAGGTCGTCCTGTACATTCTGACTCTATTAACAAATGCATTTTCTGTAAGTTTTCGAGGGTTTTAATTTTGTTCATTTTAACTGGACTTAAGAGTGACTGATAAATGGCCTAATTTTCTTTTATAATAATATAGATTATTTTCTATATAAACAAATTAAACTGTAGTTTTTTTTCTATTTAGATTAAAAGAAGTATCTTAGATCAGATTTTTTACTATATATGAACCCTGTTAATTCTTTATTTACATTTAAATATTTCGCCTCTTTATGTTAAAAACTATAGATCGTTTAATGCAATTCATAAATTATGTAGGCCTCAGCGCTAGACAATTTGATATTTCTATTGGAGCAAGTAATGGCTATACCCTACGCATGAAAAAAAATCAAGCGTCCATAGGAAGTGATGTTATAGAAACAATCTTAAAGGTTTATCCTCAGCTCAGTGTTGCCTGGTTAATTACGGGGGAAGGAGATATGCTAAAAAAAGATAAAAAGCCTGAAATATTAGAATTTGAGGAGCTTTCCAAACTGAAGCAAAGTGAAATCGAAATAATGATTGAAGAAAAGATAAGGAGCCAACAGGAAAAAACTGTTAAAACAATTATTAAAGAAGTAACAGAAGAAATTGAGCGTATGCAAAATGATATAGCCTCTAAAAACTAGGGTCTTATTTCAGTCTCTGATATGAGCTCTTCTCTTAAAGCTATAAGTCGATCTAGTCTTCTGTTTTGATTCGATTCCCCAGCAATTTCTTGCCTTAATTGTTTAATGCGGAGTAAATTCTGATGAAATGATTTATTTGCCCTCAATTCGCCGTTTTGGATAATGGAATCTATCTCTTTTACTACCGCATCGTAAAGTGTTAAAAGATCTACCCTATACCTAATAATTTTAGATACCATAATTAATAAAATCACTAGTATCACAACAATAGGGAAGGCTTTTATATTTCCTGCGGCATCTAAATGCTGGATATCTTGTGTGACTTCCCAAAGTTGATAGGAATATATGGTAATAGGAGAAAGAATGGCAAACCGCCACCAATTTGCACAACTAAAATACCACGCTAACATTGGGATTATAACCACTAATTTTCTGACTAAGAACCAAACATAGATCTTAACATTATTAAATCCGTTATTTTCAATAATCAAACCAAAAATCTTGAATTGTTGAACATTATCAGGAATTAAAAAATGGATATACCAAATTAACATCGATAGTAATTAATAATACTGAAATGACCAAAACATCTTTTAATGCCAATGATTTTTGAGGATTCATTTTTTATCTTAAATAATGTATTTTTTGATAACCAAAAGTCAATTAAAAGTTTAATATTCATAATACGATACAAATAATTAATTTGGGTATACTTATTTCTGTTACTTCTACGTATCTTATCTATAACTTTTTATATGCTATCTGAAGCTGTACTTTGAACATTATTGTTTAAAATTGTTTTTATTGAAATATCTAATTTATATTTTCTATAGATTAGTAAAAAGGAAAACGTCCAATAGCATTATTACAATTAAAAATACACATATACCAATTACATTAATAATGACTCTTTCGAAATCTGTAATCACCTCCTTACTTATTGGTTGTAATAATGGATTTAATATATATTCCAATAAATTTTTTGTATATATTACTATCATTGGAATTAATAGATATTTCCAAAGTTTTGATGAAGTAAAGAACCATGTTATTAGTAATAAAATAGGAATGAAGTTTCTAAAAAAATACCAGATAAATGTCCTATTACTAGCAAAAACGTGAAAATAGTTGAAATCAAATAGAACTATAATGAAGAATGGTATCACTATAAAACAAATGTATAAATCCAAAAAGGGGTAAGGAAAAAATGACAATTGCCACAATCACGTCGGATTTAAATTTTAAGTGCCATGAAGAAGTACGTTCCATATCTCGAACTTTAAATTCAAATATGAATTTTAATTAAGAATCCTTGATCGTTTAAATTATAATGATAAGATTGCTAATTAAATATACATATTTATTTTTTATGGAGAAAATATTCTATACAATAAATAATATTGACAATCTTGTCGACAAGCTCCTAGATATTTCAAAATCCAAAGTTTTTTGTTTTTATGGAGAAATGGGAGCCGGCAAAACAACTCTCATAAAATCAATAGTCCATAAACTAGGTGCTAAAGACAAAGCAAGTAGTCCTACTTTTGGGTTTGTAAATGAGTACCATCATAAAGATGGTCGGTTACTGGGATATCATTTTGATTTTTATCGTCTTCAAAATGAAATAGAGGCCTTAGACTTAGGGTTGGAGGAGTATTTTAATCAAGATAGTTGGTTATTTATTGAATGGCCCAACAAAGTTGAGAATCTTTTACCTCCAAATTATACGAAAATCACCATTAAAGTAGTCGAGGAGATAAGTAGGGAATTAGAAATAGAGCATGTCCTTTCTTAAATAGCATAAAATTACTTCTACTTCTGTATTTTAAAATAATTATTTTAATAGTATTTTTTGGATGATTTTATACTATTAATGAAGTCTTTTTGAGGCTATTTAATGAAATTACAGTAATTCAATTCTATTACGGTATCGATTAAATGTGCTATAACTCCGACAAAGGGAAAAGCTAACCATTTTTTTTTTTGCGTTTTTTTTTGCGTCTTTATAAAGCTTATCCGGAATGCCAGGTTAAGAAATCCATTTCGCAATAAATTGTTTACTTGTTTTAAATTGATTCGTGTAAATTCTTTTAAATCTAAAAATAGATTTAAACTAGAAAAGGGTATTATTTAAAAATATATCTACATAATTCTTACAAATATTTTCAAAATAAAAATAGGTAGATATTGTTAGTAATCGACAAACGGTTAGTTTTTTAGGATAAAATGTAATATTTTCTCGTTGAAATGTTTTTGCTTCGTATTTTTTTTCCTACATTTGTAAGTGAAAATGAATCAAATCTTTAACGAAAAACTTATTACGATGGACACAAAAAAATTATTCTTTGGCGTATGTACCTGCCTCGTCTTGATGGCATCTGCTTGCACTGACAGCTCTGCGGATGATCAAATTTATGAAGATGGAGTGGATAAAAGTAAAATTCATATAAAAGGAGTGGATAAAAGTAAAATTCATATACCTGATTAATACAAAATTTTATTTTATTTTTTAAAAAGAGCAATCATAAATTGCTCTTTTTTTCGTTGAAGCAATATAATTCTTACAAATATTGCGATAATGAAAATTTCACAAGAGGATAATAAAAGAGCGCAAAAGCGTTTATTTACCGAATCAATAGCCATTTTCTTTATAATTGCCGCACCTTTTTTATTCAAAGTGCATGATTATATGCCACGCGATCCGAATGCAACCATTGATTTCTTATGGTTCAGTATTGATAGGCATGGCTTCGACGATCTTAGGACTTACACATGGTTTTTGTTGACGAAAATCATTCCATTCTATTTACTTATGATTTGGTTTTTTACCAATAAGCACTGGTGGTATCATATATTATTGATTCCAATTTGTATGTATGCCTTTCAAATTTTCGAAGTGATTTATGGTGATGATTTATTTGTGGATACAGATAATGTTCTATGGTTGCTACCAGTTTGTATGGTAATAATTCCATTTGTATATTTAATTAGAATAAAGCTATATGATAAATTCGTACATGGTATTGATTTAGATGCCATGGATGCGGAGTTACAATATTATAAGGACAAGGAAAGAAGGGAAAACGAAAAGATTTTATCCTCAAATACATATAAACCCATTAGCCGATCACGTTCAAGTGGTTGAAGTGTCTAGATGATCTGTCCAAAAGTACCCCGGATAAAATCCTGAAAAAGGCCCTTGAAGGCTTACAGCATACTTTAAACAGCTTTTTTAATATCTTTTTTTAGCCTATAATAAGACCACAGTAGTTTTCATGTCCCAAGCTTACCATCTTCATCTAAGCAGCAGGATTACATAAAAAGTTGTAATTTTGAGATAGAACCATTTGCAGAATTACATCAACACCTATGAATCAACCTTCTTCTCCTTTTAGTCAACAGCAATTGCTGCCACAGGAGGAAACACTTGAAATTTTCAAACAAAAGGGAGAATTATTTATTGGTATTCCCAATGAATACCAATACCAGGAAAAAAGAATTTGCCTAACACCCGATGCTGTAAATGCGCTTACTTCAAATGGGCATAAAGTACTATTAGAGGCTGGTGCCGGAGAAAGTGCAAGTTTTTCTGATAAAGACTATACCGAAGCCGGAGCCATTATTAGTAGAGATACTAAAAAAGTTTTTTCTTGCCCAATTCTATTAAAAGTGGAACCCCCTACCCTAGGCGAGATTCAAATGATGAATCCTCAAGCTACAATTATTTCTGCCTTACAAATAAAAACAAGATCTAAGGCGTATTTTGAAGAACTCGCTAAGAAAAGAATTACTGCCATTGCCTTTGAATATATAAGAGATGAAGACGGAAAATTTCCTGCTGTTAGAAGTTTAAGTGAAATTGCGGGAACTGCCTCAGTTTTGATTGCTGCGGAAATTATGGCTGCCACAAACCAGGGAAATGGTTTAATGTTCGGTAATATAAGTGGTGTCCCTCCTGCTGAAGTCGTTATCCTTGGCGCCGGTACCGTAGGTGAATTTGCAGCCAGGTCCGCCCTTGGCTTAGGAGCCAACGTGAAAGTTTTTGATAATTCTTTAACCAAATTGAGAAATATTCAAACACATCTAAGACAAACCATCTATACAAGTACCTTACAACCCAAAAATCTATTGAAAAGTTTAAAAAGATGTGATGTCGCTATAGGCGCTGTTAGAGGTAATGACCGTTCTCCTGTAATAGTTACGAGTAGCATGGTGGAAAATATGAAAAAAGGGGCAGTTATTATAGATGTGAGCATAGACATGGGAGGTTGTTTTGAAACTAGTGAGCTTACCACGCATGACAAACCAACACATGAAGTGTTTGGCGTTATTCATTATGGAGTACCAAATATTCCGGCAAGATATCCAAGAACAGCATCCGTATCTATAAGCAATATATTCACTCCATATTTATTAAAAATTGGAGAAGAAGGTGGATTAGAAAATTCGTTAAGATTTGATCGTGGTTTGCGCAATGGCCTTTATATGTATCACGGAATTCTTACCAACCGATCCGTGGGAGAGTGGTTCGACTTGAAATATAGTGATATCAATTTTCTTATATTTTAGCTTATGGCTTTCCTAAAGCGCTTGGGTTTTTACTTAATTGGATTCTCAATAGGTCTTGTATTTCTATTCTTTTTTCTTAAAAAAAAATCAGATGAAACGGGTAGTAGCTTTTGCTATTTCCCAAACTGCAGGGTTTTAAAAGATATAAGGTCAAAAAAACTCATAAATTCACCACTATCACAGCGAATTTTTGAAGAACAAATCTTGGATTCCATAAAGCTTGAGCATTTTTTCAGGGAAGGCGAGATCGATTTTAAAAAAAGTAACACAGAGGCAATTCCTTGCAAGGAATACTATATTGAAGGGGAAATAGAGGAGAAATTAGCCTTTATGAGAGTTGCCAACTGTGATAGTACAGTTTTAATAAAAGAATTTGAATTTTTAGATTAATAAACGGTTTAAAGAATTTCTTAGATAATAAATGACCTTCTTTATTAGTTATATTCTAAAGATCCACAAAAATCATAATTCTTTTACTTCTTTTTATGGTTGTTATTATTGATAACTGCTTTAACATGTACTCGAACAAGGCTTTATTTTTTAAAAAAATCGCATAACCATAGTTAAATGAAAAGACTCTATTATTATAAAGTAGTCATCTATTTACTGCCATTATGGGTTGTAAACTTTTCATTTAGTTCGCCTTTACAGTCAGACCCTATTGCTTTTGCTGAAAAAACTATCCGAAATACAGCTGAGGTGTGGACATCAAAGGAGAAAGAACAATTTTTAAAAACCTACACTGCCAAAAACTCAGAAGGAGAAAATCAGGATATTTACTTAATGCTTGAATCCCCAAATATGGTCTTTGATTCATATTTAGGAAATCATACAGAAGAGGATAAAGGTATTCTAAAGAATGACTTAGTGAATTTACTCGAAGAAATAATATATTATCCTTCGCAAGCGGCATATAAGTTAGCCTTAGCAAGCTTAAATGAAAGTATCAGTGAGTATTTAATAGCTCAGAAAATTACAGAACAGCCTAATTTATTTGAGACCATGAATTATGATAATGCTATAAGGTTCTTAGATAATCGTTTTGGGTATGAAAAAGCTGAGATTGCCTATGAATTACTAAAGGCTACAAAAACTAATTCCCAAAGCGAGCCTAAATCAGAAGTAAGCAAGAAATTAGCAAAAAAAGTTGCCTCTATTAAAGAAGAGTACCCTCCTTACATATCCGTTATTGAAGCACTAACGGCCTTATCAGATATTTTTTTAATTATGCAAAAGGAGAACATTGGTATTGTTAATTATCCCCCATATACAAATTTCGCAAACACTTTAAAGCCTATAAATAAGGAACGCACTGCAGAACGCATTAAATGGAGAACTTCTCTGGAAATAACCTATCCAAAAAGTGAATCGGTTTGGATTGTCCCTTCTAAGGTGAATCTTAAATGGCAAACAAAAAATATGGATAAGGATAAATCCATTAAATTCTTCCTTACAAGAGATGATGTGGTTATTCAGGTTCTAGGTATTTATAAAAACAATGGTGAAATAGACAATTTGGTATTAAGAAGTGGTCTGCCAGAAGGTGATGCCTATAAAGTTATGGGGATAGAACTATATCCAGCCAATAAGTTCCATATCGCAAAATTTGCTACATCTTATTTCTCTATTCGAAAAGAAAGAAAAAAGGTAAAAGAAACGGAAATGCTAGTTAGTGAAGGAGTAACGGTATCAGGTATTAAAAATGATTCAGAAGTTTCCACTGTAAATCCAACACGGCAAACAATAGAGAATATCCCGGAAAAACTGCAGGATTCCATTCTTGTTGCTAAAAGTAAGAGCACAGATTTAAATGAGGAAATTAGTGACGAAGTTCTGGAGCAACAGAGAATACTTTTTGCTGGAAGAAAGATATCTTATCAGAAAAGAATTGTAGTTGATAGTGAAATTCTAACTGTTAATTTATTTGACCATGGGCGGCAAGATGGAGATATTGTATCCATTTACCTAAACGGAAAAGCCGTAATAGCGAATCATATCCTTACATATCAGAAAAAGAGTTTCCAAATAAAGCTTCATCCCACGAAGAGTAACGATCTTTTTCTTTATGCTCATAACCTAGGGAATTTCCCGCCTAATACTGTCTCTTTAGAAATAAAGGACAATTCTAAATCTGAAGAAATTGTACTCAACTCTGACATGCAAAGTTGTGAAGCTATTTTAATAGAAGTAAAACAATAGAATTGTTATTAGGTAATAAAATAAACTACCATTAGAATTATTACCTATCATTTACATTTATATCTTACGCCTTTTACGCTCTTTTTTAAGCAATTCTAACTCCCTATTTGTTTGTCCGGCTACTGAAGTATTTTCTTCTGCTCTGCGAATCAAATAAGGCATAACATCTTTTACCGGTCCAAAAGGAAGGTATTTGGCGACATTATATCCTCTGGCAGCCAGATTAAAGGAAATATGATCACTCATTCCATATAACTGACCAAACCAAATTCTTTTGTCATCTGGTTTTATGGCCCTTTCTTTCATAATATCAATAAGCTTATAAGTACTAAGCTCATTATGTGTTCCTAAAAAAAGTGAAATTTGCTCCAGATTATCAACGATATATGAAATACTTTTATCATAATTCTCATCCGTGGCCTTTTTCGAATTACAAATGGGAGTAGGATAACCCTTTTCTTTTGCACGTTCATTTTCCTTTTCCATATATGCCCCACGAACCGCTTTAATCCCAATTTTAAATTTATCTTTTAAAGCCGCGGCTTGTAGTTTTTTCAGATAGTCTAGTCGATCCCATCTATATAATTGTAAGGTATTGTATACAATGGTATGCTCCCTATTATAGCGACGCATCATTTCTTCTACAAGATCATCAGCGGCTTTTTGCATCCAGCTCTCTTCTGCATCTACCAATAAGGAAACCTGCAAGTCGTGGGCTTTTTTACAAGTAATATCAAACCTATGCACTACCCTATCCCACTCAGCTTTCTCTTTATTGTTCAAGGGTTTATTCTCACCGATTTTTTTAAATAAACTTAGTCTTCCATAACCCGTTGGCTTAAACACAGCAAAAGGAATAGCCTCCTTCTCTTTGACAAAATCCAAAATTTTCAAAACCTTAGCCAGCGCATTATCCAATGGATCTTCCGTGTCTTTCCCCTCAACTGAATAATCTAGGACAGAAGCAACACCTTTATGCCACATTCTATCCACTACTAAAAGACAATCTTCTTCACTTACTCCTCCACAAAAATGATCAAAAACCGTGGCCCTTATTAATCCATCAACTGGTAACCTTGCCTTGATAGCAAAATTGGTCATAGCTGTACCAATTTTTACTAAGGGTTCATTAGCAATTAATTTAAACAAAAAGAAAGCTCTTTCGAGCTCTGAATCAGATTTCAATGAAAAAGCCGTTGCAGTATCCTCAAAAATTCCTTGCATTATAAAAATTTAGAAAGTGATTCAAATATAATAACAGAAAATGTATTCGATAACTAAAAAATAGCCTTTATTTTGTGTTTCGTTTTTAGTGAGGACTTTCTTGTGGAAAGTGAATTAATAAGTAATTTAGAGACATCTATGGAATCTATCATATCTTCTACCTGCCCTATTCATTTTAACAATAAAGCTAAAGAAGCTTTTGAATCACATATTAAATATGCCAATTATTCTAGCATAACCATTTTGGTTGATGAAAACACAAAGGAGCATTGCCTTCCCTTTTTTCTGGCTGAAATGGGTGTGGAAAATAAATTCAAAATTATAGAAATCAACTCGGGAGAAATAAACAAGAATATTGACACCTGTGTCAAGGTATGGAATATTCTTTCTGACAATAATTCTGACAGAAAAAGTTTATTGATTAATCTGGGAGGAGGCGTAATTACTGATTTAGGAGGTTTTGTAGCATCCACTTACAAAAGAGGCATTAACTTTATAAATATCCCTACGACCCTATTAGCAATGGTAGATGCGTCTGTTGGCGGTAAAACAGGAGTTGATCTTGGGATGATAAAAAATCAGATTGGTGTTATAAACCAACCTCAAATGGTTTTAATTTTCCCTGAGTTTCTCCATACTTTGGAAAATCGTCAACTTAATAGCGGATTTGCTGAAATGTTGAAGCATGGTCTAATAACTAACCAAAGGTACTGGAGTGAAATTAAAAATGTAACTTCTCTTGAGGCATTTGAGAGTTTCATTTATGAATCTATTGTGATAAAAAATGAGGTGGTTCGTCAAGATCCAACAGAAAAAAGTATTCGAAAAATATTGAATTTTGGCCATACCCTTGGACATGCCATTGAATCTTTTTATCTAGAAGATGAGAATAAGGATACACTACTTCATGGTGAGGCAATAGCTATAGGAATGATTATGGAAGCTTTTTTATCTCACAAATTAACTGGCTTATCTACAAACCAATTAGAAGATATTAAAACTTCTATATTAAAGCACTTTAAGCCAATTTCCTTTAAAACACAGGATATAGAGGATATTATCAAATTATTAAAATACGATAAGAAAAATTCTCATGGAAATATCAATTTTGTTTTGCTAAAAAGAATTGGAGATGCTCTAATTGACAACAAAGTTTCCGATGCATTACTGCTAGAAGCTTTTTTATACTACATGGAATAGCTATTACATATACTAAAATCATGGGTTTGACAACTCTTTAGAATTTTGCCTTCAAAAAAAAATTAGCTTAGGTATTGGATTAACAACCGATAAGTTTAACGAACCAATACCGACCATGAAACGAATTTTAATTGATTACAAAAAACTAAGCCATCCCATGTTGAGTCTCCTTATTGATGCATATCCTTATGGTTATGGCGACGACGATATCATTTCATTTATCAATGTCCAAGGAGAAGTAATTGAAGCGGTTGAATTAAGGACAGACGACACACTTTATCTAGTAAAAATAAGTAAGAGTCTTGCCAATTTTATGGCTAATTTTGAAGAAACCCTTGAAAAGGAGTTCTTTGCCGATAGTTCTACTCAGAACATAGAAGATTCCGACCTTCAGGCAAATAGAGATATGAGCTTTCAGGAAGGGATAGAATTTGACTAAAACTATAGGTAGTTCGCTCTAATTATATTTCGATGGTGTTTTTGATGACCACAACAAATAAACCCCAAAGCGGCCACACTCATTGACGAATTACTAGCAATACCGCTCTTTTTTAGCTCAATAGAACCAAAAGAACTAAAAAGACTTATAGTAGATTGTCGTACCGCCTCATAAGCATTAATGAGTTGTTCTTTATTCCATTTCGAAGCGTTTGAAGCTTTGACAAAAAGATCTTGATCAAAACCAGGAAGTGGGGTATCATCATTACGCGCAAAGCGTAGGGCCCGATATTGAAAAACTCTTTCAGTATCAATGACATGTAATAGCACTTCTGCTATAGTCCATTTTCCTTCTGCATAAGAATAGTGTAATTTATCGTTGGGAATACTTTTGATGAATTGTGGGAAATTAATGAGTTGACTTCCTAAAAGATCCTTTAGTTCTTTATCCCCCAGGATTTCTAAATAAGGTGAGTAGTAATTATTGTAGTCGCTTTTTGATAAATCAGATGACCTCATTTACTTGAATTTAAGCTAAATTAAGATATTGCTCCCTTTTCTAAAATGCCAATACCGTCTTTTAATGAAATTATAGTTCATTAAATATTGTGTGCATCAAACGTTTCTTATCATTAAAACTTTCTTCAAGGGAAATCATGGTCTCCGTTCTACTTATTCCGTCTATGTCATCAATCTTAAAAATGATGTTTTTGGCGTGAGTGGTATCCTTAGCTCTTATTTTACAAAAGATATTAAACTTACCCGTTGTAATATGTGCTATGGTAACATTCGGAATTTGATTAAGACGTTCTAAAACGAATTTAGTTTGATGTGTTTTCTCAAGAAATATACCGACATAAGCAATAAAGGCATAGCCTAGCTTTACATAGTCTAGTGTTAAAGAAGAGCCTCTGATAATTCCGGACTCCTCCATTTTTTTGACTCTTACATGGACTGTCCCTGCGGAGATTAACAATTTCTTCGCTATATCCGTAAAGGGTGTTCTTGTGTTATCGATCAACATATCCAAAATTTGGTGATCTATTTCGTCCAATTTAATCTTACCCATTATTAATAATATTTTTGCTAATGTATAAAATTAAAGAACTAAATGTAATAAATGTTCCTTTTTTTTGAGTTATGTGTAATGATTGGTCGCTTTTGACTTATTAAACTAAAATATCAAACCCCATAAATCTGAGTCGTTTTTTAATATTTTGAGGTCTTTAGCGTTAAGACAATCTAGTTCTTTATGTCCGTAATATTCTTTCAAATTACCCGCCTTTTCAACTTTAGGCACAAAGATAATTCTATCCTTCACAAGTACCTCCTTGTATAAAACTCCAATTTCTTCCATATACTTTGAAGAAATACATGAAGTGTTTTTAATTAGAACATCAAAATAAAGTTTTTTATTTTCCGGAATTTTGAAATAATCTTCTACGCGGACTTTTTCGAATTTATTTGTTGTTATAACATCCAAGGCTTCAAAAAGCGCATAGAAAATAAGGCTTCTTGTTATTTCCCTCTCATAATCCTTCGGATAATGGCCTGCCTCAAAGAGAACGGTAGGAGTTCCCAATGATTGAAAAGTATCACCTAAACAATTGGGGTTATATGCATCATCATAGCGTCCTATTTGCTGCGGTATTAAGTTTGAAAGCGTCTTGTGAAGGCAAGCAATTAATTTCATGCTCTTTTCTCGAGAAGAATCCACTTCACAAGCTTTATTGTATGCAGGTGTTAAAAATGAAATAGTCGCCGGATGCTTGCCCGTACCCGCAGAAAAGATGGTCCTTTGGTCATGCAGATTAAAACAGAAATCGGGCTTGAAGTTATTGTATGCCTCACGGATAATCACTGATTCTGGCTGACTAAGATCAATAGCATCTCTATTTAGATCAATACCATTAGCGTTAACCCGCGTATACTTTTCTGCCCCATCAGGATTAAGTAGTGGAAGAATTAATAAGGTTACATTTTCCAAATAGTTTTTTGCTCTTAGATCATCTCCTAATAAAAAGTTGATAAAGTCCAATAGTCCCTTAGTAGTTGTAGATTCATTTCCATGCATTTGAGACCAAATCAAAATTTTTATTTGACCCTTTCCTAAACGAATACCGTAAACATTTCGATTTTCTACAGAACATCCTAGCAATTCAAAAGTCTTAACAAGTTTTGGCTTTTTTAGAAATGTTTCAATATCCTCATTTGAAACAAATCTTCCCGTAACCAAATCCTCTTTGTAAACATTAAAGTCAAGATCTAAATACTTCATAAATGACATCCTTAATAATTACAAATGTAATGGCATTTTTTTTTACATAAGTAACATAATTTGTTACTTTTGTAAACGAGAAATACCTCTAATTTAGTCTTAGAATATACAGTAGTAAACAAATTATTCGAATATTTTATATTTATAATATAATATATTATATTTCAGTTATATATAACATTTTACTTAATAATTTACTTTCAATATTTTTAACCGAATTAGGATTTTTTTATAGGTTTTATACCAATATATAGATTACAATGGTAAACACAGAGGCTTTTATTCAAAGATTAGAGAAAATCCTAGATTATTACCAATTAACTGCCTCTGCTTTTGCAGATAGAATTAATGTTCAGAGGTCTTCTATCTCCCACCTTTTAACTGGCAGAAACAAACCCAGCTTAGAGTTCGTTTTAAAAGTAGTGAAGTCATTTCCTGAGGTAAACCTTTACTGGCTTTTAAACGGGAAAGGAAGATTCCCTCAGGAAAAACAAGTAACTGCTCTCCCTAAAGAAGAAAAAGCAATTCCATCAAATACTTCTGTGGATTCTGTAAAAGAAATTGAAAAAATTATTTTCTTTTACACGGATGGAAGTTTTCGAATCTATAAAGACAAGTCGGACAAACCCAGTCATTAGAATTAGAAAATTAAACTATAAGCTCTCAAATTCTAAGCCGATTTGATTAATTTGCAGGTATGAAAAAAGCACTATATTTTTTTATAATAATCTTTACCGCTATTGGTTGTTATGAACCTCAAAGGGAATGCGAGCCTTTTAAAAATGGTCGTTTTAGATTTACTACCATTTTAAATAATCAAGAAATCACCACTACTTTTACCCGTCAAGGTTCTCTTGAAATTGAGGTCTTTAACGACAAAACGGATTCTTCATCAGTAAGATGGTTGAATAATTGTGAATATATATTGAAAAAACTTCATCCTAAAAATAAGGCGGAAGAAAAATCAGTTCATATAAAAATAATAAGTACTACCGACAGTACTTACACTTTTACTTACGGCCTTGTGGGGCAAACTCAAAAGTCTAAAGGAACTGCCTTTAAAATAAAATAACATGTTTGAAATACTCTCCAGCCCAGATGCTTGGGTAGCCCTTTTAACTTTAACATTTCTGGAGATTGTACTCGGTATCGATAACATTGTTTTTATATCAATAGCAGCCAATAAACTTCCGGCTAACGAACAAAAGAAGGCAACCAATATTGGACTATTCCTTGCTATGCTTCAGAGAATTATATTGCTCTTTGCAGTTTCTTATTTAATTGGCTTGGAAAAGCCGTTTTTCTATATCCAAGAGGACTGGCTAACTGTTGGTATTAGCGGACAAGCTGTTATACTTTTCCTTGGAGGAATCTTTCTATTGTATAAAAGTACTTCTGAAATTCACGAAAAGGTAGAAATGCCAGGGCATGACGAAAACGTTTTAAAGTCAAAAAAAATAACAAGTTTTTCAAAGGCCATAACTCAAATAGTTCTAATTGATTTTATTTTTTCCATTGATTCTATTTTAACCGCGGTAGGAATGACAAACGGAATAGGAACCAAACCTATGGATGCCCTGGTTTTAATGATTATTGCTGTAATTGTCTCCATATTAATTATGATGATTTTTGCCAACCCCATAAGGGAATTTATAAATAAACATCCTTCTATGGAGCTACTCGCTTTATCTTTTTTAATCTTAATAGGGTTTTTGCTTATTGCTGAAGCTGCCCATCTGAGTCACACCATAATATTTAAACAAGAAATTGGCGCCATTCCAAAAGGCTATCTATATTTCGCTATTGCTTTTTCTCTTTTGGTAGAATTTCTAAATATGAAGCTGAGAAAACAAAGTAAAACCGAACAACCACCTAAAGAGAACTCCTGAAATCAGGGTATTTGTGATTGCTTTAAAGCCAACAGATCTTTTTTTTAATTAACACCTTCACTTTTTAGCTTCTCTTGCTGCTGTCTTACTGTCAGAGTACTTCCATCATGACTCCACCCGGGAGGCCCAAAAATATACATAAAAGCGTGCGATAGCTTTTTGGATTTCTTTACGTCCTTCCAGATATCTTTATATTCATGTGTTAGAATTACAAGGGGATTGTAGGAGTTAGGTGGATGAATTACGCCATATTTAATTTCCTTATCATCATCCAACTCTTTCCAAGTTCCGAACATCTTATCAAAAATATTAAGGATACCCCCATGGTTTTTATCCAGATAATCTATGTCCTGTGCGTGATGCACCTGGTGCATGGTATGTGTATTAAAAATCTTCTCAAGGAATCCTAATTTTGGAACATAAACAGAATGTAACTGAAATTGCCACATAATTTCTACTCCAATGATTACCAGAACCATTTCAGGTGGAAATCCAATAGCAGGCATCCACATATAGAAGAAAGGTTTGTAAAGAATTGTGAACCAACCATTTCGGACCGCAGTGCCTAAGTTAAAATTATCAGAAGAGTGGTGCACAATATGAGCTGCCCAAAACAATCTGATTTCATGGTTTGCCCTATGGAAACAATAATAGGTAAAATCATCTGCAAACAGACAAAGCGCCCAAACATACCAAGCATAACCAAAAGACTCATAACCAAGAATATTTGTTCGTACTCCATCACTAATTGGGTTGAAAAGTTCATAGGTAAGTTCAAAAAGTGCTAATGCAAATAAGACTTTAAATATAGGACCAATTAGAGCAGACCCCACACCCATAGCTCCACTTGCAAACAAATCTTTCCATTTATATAATTCGTCATGCCCGTGAGTTTTACTATAAATAAGTTCTAAAATAATTAATAAAATAAAAATAGGTACACCGTAAACTAGGGGGTTCGTAAAATCCATAAAAATTTGCTATTAACTCTTTATTTAGTGAGATTTGGTAAAGATGAGAAAAAAGAATGCCAATTAAGAAGTTAAAGTGATATCCTTTTAAACATGAAGTGTTTAATCGTCTTTTTTATTTAAAATAATTTGGTCTGCCCTCCATCATCTTCTTTATCTGTAGTCTTTTTATCACTCCCATCTTTATCGTCTTTTATTGGCTTTACATCAGCAGCTTTAGCTTCTGGTTGTATATTTTCTTCATCCACAACTTCAATATCCTTAGCATCGTGAATAACAGGAGGTTCATAAGGAAGTGGTTCTATAGAATTAATCTCCAGAATCTTTTCTTTACTCAATTGATTCCCCATAGCGGTTATCCCTTTGACTGAAATGAACTCCTCAATATTTACACTTAAATTCTCTTTTCGATCTTCCCCTCTTTTTTTTGCAAACACAATTTCTGCCATCGGTCTATAGTCTACAAATACTTTTTCCAAATAGGACTTAGGGTGATCTGTGATGAGCTTTTCTTCCTTATCCGGGTTTTCAACTAAAAACCGCTTAATATAAAACAACTCTTTATCTCCTTCCCAATAAATTATGGATAACGGTTTGTTCGGGACCCATTTTTCAAGGACTATAATATCATCATCAAACCTAAGCGTTAATTCTGGAATTGCGGTTTTCAATAATCCCTTCTGATTAATAATAAGCAATCTGTCCTCACTGGTAAACTCTCCTAAAAGAGTTCCTCTACTATCAACATTTAGCCTTTGAACCGTGTCATCAAACCAAAGTTTTCGCGGTTTTAAAGTAGACAAACCCTTTTCCTTAAGTTCAATTCGTTTAATAGCATATTTGGTAACAATATTACCCTTGGATGCCCTCCCCTTTATCGTAACATCAGCGAAATCCAAATCCCACTTCAATTTCTTGATACTTCCCACCTGTCTTAGATTGATAGTAACAACTTCGGCTTCACCATTTGGATTGGCTGAAAAATAGCTAACATCTGAGTTACTTTTTCCGGCTGTCAGATCATATAATTTATCACGGGTTACTCCGGTTACAAAGTAACGCTTAACATAACTAGATCCTCCACGACCATCTTTGTAGATCATATTATAGGTAGTGCGCTTATCCTTTTTCTTAAATACCGCCACATGAATGATATTTTTTCCGATGAAGGTTTTTGAATCTACCTTCGTGATCATCATATGACCTGTTTTAGTAAAGACAATGATATCGTCAATGTCGCTGCAGTCAGTAACATACTCATCCTTCCTTAGAGAGGTCCCAATGAAGCCTTCTTCCCTATTCACATATAGTTTGGTATTCCTTATTACTACCTTGGTCGCTTCAATATCATCAAAAATTCGAATTTCAGATTTACGTTCTCTTCCTTTGCCAAATTTTGACTTTAGATTTTTAAAATAATCTATTGCATAATCAATTAAATGATCAAGATGATGTTGCGTTTCGGCGATTTTTTCTTCGAGACCTTCTATAAAATGTTGCGCTTTATCTATATCAAATTTTGATATTCTTTTAATTCTAATTTCGGTTAATCGAATAATGTCCTCTTCCGTAACAGCGCGCTTCAGGTTTTTAGTGAAAGGTTTTAGCCCTTTATCAATAGCAGCAATGACACCCTCCCAGGTATCTTCTTCTTCAATATCTCTATAGACTCTATTCTCTATAAATATTCGCTCTAAAGATGCAAAATGCCATTGCTCTTCTAGTTCTGCCAACTGAATTTCTAATTCCTGTTTTAACATCTCCACCGTGTGCTGCGTGGACCTCTCTAACATTTCAGTTGCGCCAATGAACAAAGGCTTATTATCTTCTATGATGCAGCCTAAAGGAGAAATTGAAGATTCACAAGAAGTGAAAGCGTAAAGCGCATCAATGGTTTTATCTGGGGATATACCACTTGGCAAGTGGATTAAAATTTCAACCTGAGCAGCCGTATTATCTTCTATCTTCTTAATTTTTATTTTCCCTTTATCATTTGCTTTTAAAATAGAATCGATTAAAGAAGACGTATTTGTGCCATAGGGAATTTCATTTATGACAAGTGTATTTTTGTCTAGTTGAGAAATTCTTGCCCGCACCCTTATTTTACCTCCTCTTAATCCATCGTTATAATTAGTAACGTCTATAATTCCGGCCGTAGGAAAATCAGGAAAAAGTTTAAAACGCTGTCCTTTTAGATTCTTTATGGATGCATCTATTACTTCATTAAAATTATGAGGTAAAATTTTTGTAGACAGGCCTACCGCTATTCCCTCAGCCCCTTGAACAAGCAATAATGGAAATTTTACAGGCAGGTTAACGGGTTCTTTTTTTCGCCCATCATAAGATGACTGCCATTCTGTGATTTTGGGGCTAAAGACTACTTCTAAGGCGAACTTAGACAACCTGGCTTCTATATATCTCGAGGCAGCAGCCCTATCTCCGGTAAGAATATTTCCCCAGTTTCCTTGGGTATCAATCAATAAATCTTTCTGCCCAATTTGAACCATGGCATCGGCGATGCTGGCATCACCATGTGGATGATACTGCATGGTGTGCCCAACAACATTGGCAACCTTGTTATAGCGCCCGTCATCAAGCTCTTTTAGCGCGTGCATAATTCTACGCTGCACAGGCTTAAAACCATCCTCAATGGCCGGAACAGCTCTTTCCAGAATTACGTAAGAAGCATAATCTAGAAACCAATCTTTGTACATTCCTGTAACTCTGGTAAGAGCTACCTGATCGTTTGACATCTCCTCTCCCTGCCCTTCATTTACTTCCTCATTATCCTGCATATTCGAATAATATCAATTTAGTTTTGAACTAGTTATCTTCAATTAAATCTATTTCTACTTTAAGGTTTTCGATTATAAATTCCTGACGGTCAGGTGTGTTTTTTCCCATATAAAATTTCAGTAATTCCTCTATGGATAATGCTTTGTCTAACATAACTGGTTCTAATCGGATATCGTCCCCAATAAAATTTTGAAATTCATCTGGGGATATTTCTCCTAACCCCTTAAATCTTGTGATTTCTGGCTTTCCGGTTAGCACGTTTATCGCCTCTCGCTTTTCTTCCTCGCTATAGCAATAAAATGTCTTCTTTTTATTTCTTACCCTAAACAGGGGCGTTTGTAAAATATATAAGTGATTTTCTTTAATAAGCTCCGGAAAGAATTGAAGAAAGAATGTAATGAGCAAAAGCCTGATATGCATCCCATCTACATCGGCATCTGTGGCAATTACTATATTGTTATATCGTAAATCTTCAATAGATTCCTCAATATTCAGAGCTGCCTGTAAAAGATTAAACTCTTCATTTTCATATACGATCTTCTTAGACATTCCATAAGAGTTCAGAGGTTTCCCCCTCAAACTAAAAACAGCCTGCGTATTAACATCTCTTGACTTAGTGATGGATCCTGAAGCTGAGTCCCCCTCTGTTATAAACAAAGTAGAATCCAATCTTCGTTCATTCTTCATATCTGCCAGGTGTATCCGACAATCTCGTAGCTTTTTATTATGCAAACTAGCCTTTTTAGCACGATCTCTCGCCAACTTACGAATACCTGATAATTCTTTGCGTTCTTTTTCGGCTTGTACTATTTTTCGCTGTATTAGTTCAGCTGTTTCAGAATGCTTGTGAAGATAGTTATCTAAATACTTTCCTATAAAATCATTAATATAAGTCCTTACAGTGGGAAGCTTGCCGCCCATATCAGTAGAACCCAACTTCGTTTTTGTTTGACTTTCGAAAACTGGTTCCATGACTTTAATAGATATGGCAGAAATAACTGATTTCCGTATATCAGACGCATCGTAGTTTTTACCATAAAAGTCCCTAAAGGTCTTGACAAGAGCCTCTCTAAAGGCCGCTTGATGTGTTCCTCCCTGTGTAGTATGCTGTCCATTTACAAAAGAGTGATATTCCTCACTATACTGAGTTTTGCTGTGCGTTAGTGCCACCTCAATATCTTCCCCTTTGAGATGTATTATAGGATAAAGCATATCATCTTTACTATTATTATCCTCTAATAAATCTTTTAAACCATTCTCTGAGAAAAACTTTTCACCATTAAATAGTATAGTAAGGCCCGGATTGAGGTAAACGTAGTTTTTGAGCATTCGCTCCACATACTCATTCCGATATTTATATTTTTTAAAAATAGTCTCATCCGGAATAAAGGTGATTTTTGTTCCCCTTCGGCGAGAAGTTTCTTCAAGTAACTCTTCGTTAGTTAATTCTCCTGTGGCAAACTCAGCTGATTTTGACTTACCATCCCTCGTAGATTCAACCCGAAAAAAAGCAGATAGCGCATTAACAGCTTTTGTTCCTACCCCATTTAAACCAACAGACTTTTTAAAGGCTCGAGTATCATATTTACCACCCGTATTCATTTTGGAAACAACATCCACAACTTTCCCTAAGGGAATACCTCTGCCATAGTCTCTGACGGAAACCTTATCCCCTTGTATGGAAATCTCAATGGTCTTCCCCGCCCCCATGACAAATTCATCGATGCAATTATCAATAGTCTCTTTTAACAGAATATAAATTCCATCATCGGCTGAAGAACCATCGCCTAGCTTCCCAATATACATTCCTGGTCTAAGCCGAATGTGCTCTTTCCAGTCTAATGAACGTATATTATCTTCTGTATATTGAGATTGTGCCATATTTATCGGGGTTTCCTATGCTAATATAAAATTATAGGGCAGAAAACAAAATGTGCACAATAGAAAGTAATTAACAATAAAGCTCTGTTTATTGTTGATAGTATTCCAAAAGCTTAACTATTATGAAGCTATAAGTTGTTTGAAATAGAATTAAACATTAAAACGGAAATGCATTACATCCCCATCTTTAACGATATATTCTTTTCCTTCTACTCTCATTTTACCTGCCTCTTTCACCTTAACTTCACTTCCATACTTTACAAAATCATCATAAGCAATAACCTCTGCCCTTATGAAACCTTTTTCAAAATCTGTATGAATAACACCTGCTGCTTGGGGAGCTGTAGCACCTATCTTTGTGGTCCAGGCCCGAACCTCCTTAACTCCGGCTGTAAAGTAAGTCTGAAGTTCAAGTAAACTATAAGCTGCTCTAATCATCTTAGCAGAACCTGCCTCGGTTAGGCCCAAATCTTCCAAAAACATTTGGCGCTCCTCATAGGTCTCCAATTCTGTAATATCTGCTTCGGTACCAACTGCCAAAACCAATACTTGTGCCTGCTCTTTTGCGGTAGCCTCCCTTACTTTTTCTACATATTCATTCCCATTAACAGCAGAATTCTCATCTACATTGCAAATGTATAGTACTGGTTTATCGGTAATAAATTGTAAAGGTTTTATGTATTCTGCTCGCTGCTCTTCTGGTATATCAATAGCTCTAATAGAAATACCTTGCTCTAGGCCTTCTTTTACTTTCTTTAAAACTTCTACTTCTTTTTGCGCCTCTTTGTTTCCTGTTCTGGCTGCTCTTGCCACCTTGTCTAATTTTTTCTCCAGGGTTTCAAGGTCTTTCAATTGTAATTCTATATCAATGGTCTCTTTATCTCTTATGGGGTCTACAGATCCATCAACATGAACTACATTGTCATCGTCAAAACATCGAAGTACATGTAAAATTGCATCCGTTTCTCTAATGTTCCCAAGGAATTGGTTTCCTAGTCCTTCCCCCTTACTAGCACCTTTCACCAAACCGGCTATATCTACAATTTCTACAGTCGCAGGAATAACTCTTTCCGGAATTACCAGCTCTTCTAGTTTCTGCAACCGCTGATCAGGCACATTTACAACACCAATATTGGGCTCTATGGTGCAAAAAGGAAAATTAGCACTCTGTGCCTTCGCATTTGACAAACAATTAAAAAGGGTGGATTTGCCTACATTTGGTAATCCTACTATACCTGCTTTCATTTTATTTTAATTTTGAGCTTTGCATATGCAGAAGCCTACTGTTTTAAATTGGGTGCAAATATAGTTTTTACCTGTATATTTAAAGCTTATTTAAATCCCTATATGACTAAAATTTGTCTTCAAGGCTTTCTATATGACGAACAGTCTTCCTTTTTAAAGGGTTCGGCCCAAGGACCACCCCTGATCCGAAGAGCCTATAACAGTTCTTCTTCCAATTACTATGCGGAGAATGGCGAAGAAATAGCCCCCCATTTTTTAGATGATAAAGGGGATTTCGCCATTAATTCTTATTTTGATATTGAAGACATTACCCTGAGACATTTAAAAGGACGTAGTCCCTTGATTTCCTTGGGTGGAGATCATTCTATCACCTATCCTATTCTTAGAGCTTTTTATAAGGTCTTTGGACCTCTTAATATAATTCATTTGGATGCCCACGCCGATCTTTATGAAGAATTTGAAGGAGAAAAATACTCTCACGCCTGCACCTTTTCAAGAATAATGGAAGAAGAAATTGGCCTAAATCTTTATCAAATTGGTGTGCGAACACTAAATGCAGAACAATTAAAGGTGAGACAGAAATACGATGTAAAATCTTATGAGATAGACCAATGGGCCTTAATTAATAAAGAACTGAATGAACGTCCAACTTATATCTCACTTGATATTGATGTCTTAGATCCTGCCTTTGCTCCCGGGGTATCCCATCACGAACCCGGAGGAATCTCTACTCGTGAGCTAGTGCGTTTTATTCAAAATATTAAAGCCCCAATTCTTGGAGCGGATATAGTTGAATACAACCCCTTAAGAGATCATCAAGAAATAACAGCCATGGTTTGTGCTAAACTCTTTAAAGAATTGTCGAGTAAGATGTTAGACTAAAAGAATTATTGAAGTTATTCCGGGTGCATAAAACGTTGTTTCCCCAGCAATTCGTCTTCGCTTTCCACATGGTCTTCATCTGGCACACAACAATCAACCGGACAAACAGCCGCACACTGTGGCTCTTCATGAAACCCCATACATTCAGTGCATTTGTCGGGAGAAATATAATAAACCTCATCACTTATAGGTTCCTGAACCTCATCCGCATTTACCGCCTGCCCATTAGGGAGAACCACATCTCCTTTTAAAGAAGTACCATCACTATAACGCCACTCATCGGCTCCTTCATATATTGCAGTATTTGGACATTCCGGCTCACAGGCCCCACAGTTTATACATTCATCTGTTATTATAATAGCCATAATTTTCTTCTTCTTTTATTTAACAATTTGCATCAAAGAGTTGTTTCCAACTGCTGTCATACCTATTTTTGCACAAAGGTATATCCTAAATGACTTATCTACAAATATAATGGTCAAACAAGAAGACAGGATTAAAGCTTTTGTTAAACTTGGCGATTTCTTTAGGCAATATATTGCTAAAAAAAAGGAAGAAATAGCCTTTGATTCCCCTGAGGATTTTTGGTTTTCTGCTTTAGACCAGGCTGTCGTATCTGCAGGTCAGAAGAACCCCTGGTTTACCAGAGAACAAGTGGAATATGCCTTAATTACATGGGGAGATCTACTTACTTTAAATAATTTAAACAAATGGTTATCTTCTTATAATTTAACCCAGACCAACAATAGAACAGTGGCTATAGTTATGGCTGGAAATATCCCTTTAGTGGGATTTCACGATTTCTTATGTACTATTATTACAGGAAATAAGGCTCTGATAAAATCTTCCTCCAACGATACTGTGCTGCTTCCTATGATATCCCTATACCTTAAAGATATTGAGCCAGGTTTATCATCTCAAATAGAATTCACAGAAGGAAGATTAACCGATTTTGATGCAGTTATTGCTACAGGAAGTAATAATACTGCTAGATATTTTGAACACTATTTTGGAAAAAAACCTAATATAATAAGACGTAATCGCAACTCCATAGCGATTCTTAGCGGGGAAGAAAGCGATTTGGAACTTAAATCGTTAGGCGAGGATATTTTCAGATATTATGGTCTTGGTTGTCGAAATGTTTCTAAATTATATGTTCCTGAAGGTTATAAATTTAATCGCTTTTTTGAAAGTATAGAATCTTATAATTACCTCAATAATCAGCATAAATATGTAAATAATTATGACTATAATAAGGCTGTCTACCTTATGAGTGAATTTTCATTTTTAGATAATGGTTTTTTTATCCTAAAAGAGGATAAAACCTATGCATCTCCTATCGCCACAGTCTTTTATGAATTTTATAGCGACCTTCAATCTTTAACGGATAAACTGCAGCAAGATTCGGAACAACTCCAATGTATAATAGGCTCTCCTGCCCTTTCCAATACAATACCTTTTGGCAGTGCTCAACTCCCAACTCTTAAGGATTATGCCGACGGTATTGATACTGTTGAATTCTTGTTAAAAACATCCTAGAAATAATTTATAGATTATAGGTGACTTTGTTTATTATTTAGGACCTTTAGCTCGCCAAAAAAACAGAAATGAAAATACATAATTTTAGTGCAGGACCCTGCATTTTGCCTCAGGAAGTAATGAAAAAAGCTTCAGAAGCCGTAATAGATTTAGACGGAATTGGACTTTCCTTAATAGAAATATCACATCGTTCCAAGGAGTTTGTGGACGTTATGGAAAAGGCAAGGTCTTTGGCAATAGAACTTTTAGGGCTAGAAGGCAAAGGTTATAAGGCACTTTATCTGCAAGGGGGTGCAAGTTTAGAATTCCTGATGGTGGCCTATAATTTGCTTGAGACTAAGGCAGGGTATATCAATACCGGAACCTGGAGCTCAAAAGCAATAAAAGAAGCAAAATTGTTAGGTAATGTTATCGAAGTAGCCTCCTCAAAGGATAAAAACTTTAATTATATCCCCAGGGGATATGTTGTTCCCAATGAATTGGATTACCTGCATCTGACTTCTAACAATACTATTTTTGGAACTCAAATCAAAGAATTTCCAACAACTTCTGTTCCTCTTGTATGTGATATGAGTTCGGATATTTTCTCCCGCCAATTAGACTTTTCAAAGTTTGATCTTATTTATGCCGGTGCTCAGAAGAATATGGGACCAGCAGGAACCACTCTTGTCATTGTAAAAGAGGACGTTTTAGGACAAGTATCGCGTCAAATTCCTTCGATGTTAGATTATCAGGTACATATAAGTAAAGATAGCATGTTTAATACGCCAGCCGTTTTTGCCGTCTATGTTTCCATGCTCACTTTACAATGGCTAAAAGATCTTGGTGGTATTGCTGCCATTGAAGAAATAAACGATAAAAAGGCAAATCTAATCTACTCTGAAATTGACTTAAATCCTTTGTTTGAAGGATTTGCCAAAAAAGAGGATAGGTCCTCCATGAATGCGACTTTTAATTTAACGGATGATTCTTTAAAAGATACTTTTGATGCTATGTGGAAAGAAGCTGGTATTAGCGGTATAAATGGACATAGGTCTGTTGGGGGCTACAGAGCTTCCATGTACAATGCCTTGCCTTTGGAAAGCGTGGGAGTCCTTGTAGACATCATGAGCGACCTGGAAAGAAAAGCTTAAAAACAACTTACTATCATATCCAACACAATTAAGATCTTATTATTATGAAAATACTGGCAAATGACGGTATCTCCCCAAAAGGTAAAGAAGCTTTAGAAGCTGAAGGTTTCGAAGTTATAACGGTAACAGTAGCTCAAGAACAACTTATTGATTATATCAACAAGAATAATATTAGTGGTATTCTAGTAAGAAGTGCTACTCAGGTTCGAAAGGATTTAATAGATAGTTGTCCTTCCTTGAAGCTAATCGGCCGAGGAGGTGTTGGAATGGATAATATCGATGTAGTCTATGCTAAAGAAAAGGGGTTATTCGTGATTAATACTCCAGCTGCTTCCTCTGAATCCGTAGCAGAACTAGTTTTTGCACACCTATATGGAGGAGTTCGTTTTTTACACGACGCTAACAGGAATATGCCTTTAGAAGGAGATAGTAGTTTTAAGAAACTAAAAAAGAACTACGCCAAGGGGATAGAATTAAGAGGTAAAACGTTAGGTGTTATTGGATTTGGACGAATTGGTCAGGCTACAGCAAGAATTGCCCTAGGTGTTGGTATGCGGGTTATTTTTCACGACCCATTTATTGAAAAAGCCAATATTGTGTTGTCTTTCTATGATGGACAAAAATTAGAATTTAATTTAGAAGGAATCTCAAAAGAACAATTGATAAAAAGTTCTGATTTTATCAGTTTGCATGTTCCGGCACAAAAAGAATACGTTATCGGTGAAAAAGAATTTAAGGCAATGAAAGAGGGAGTTGGAATCGTTAATGCTGCTAGAGGTGGCGTTATTGATGAAGTTGCGCTTATAGATGCTTTGGAAGAAGGGAAAGTGGCTTTTGCCGGCTTAGACACCTTTGAATCAGAGCCTAAACCAGAGATAAAAATATTAATGCATTCTAACATATCACTAACTCCGCACATTGGCGCTGCCACAGCAGAGGCTCAGGATCGTATAGGTTTAGAATTGGCAGATCAGATAGTATCACTGCTAAAATAAATAGATTTCTTTTTGCCTTACCCTTATTTTTTCATTTTGATAGGCGTTTAAAATAATTATACTAGTTATAAGATGACATTCATATCGGTTAACTGAAGTAAAATTTTGCCAGTTTTCGCCTCTTCGTCTTTCAAAGCAGATTTATCTACTTTGGTTTCCTTCCCTAGAAATCTAAGGGGTATTTTTACATTACTCACTTCAAACTGCACTTCCACGGAAGATGGTAAAATAGCTTTTCTTTGTTTATAATTGAGAAATGAAGTATATACTCCATCTTTTTTCGTACTTACCTCAAGTTTTAAAATCCGATTATTTAGTTTATCTAAAAAAAGTGTTGCAATAGAAAAATCTGCCTTTTCTGAGGTTGGAATAATATTGAGCACCTTACACCTTATTCCGCCTATTTCCTGAACACCTCTTTGAACAGTGATATAAGGGTATTTAAATATATCCTCCATGGTTAAGTCAAGCCCTCTTTTTGGCAGCATTATAAAGTCGTTAGAGGTGATTTTAGTTCCATTACCCCTAGTGTACGATACTTTGCCATATTTAGTTGGCATATTAATAAAACTAATATCCACATCCATCATAATATCGGCCTTAAAAGATTTTATGGAATCCAATCGGTTTCTGACATGAATCAAGTCAGGGTCAACTTCTTGTGCCCCGACATTGGCTAGAGCAATCAATTGTACAAAAAGAATAAAATATTTCGCACTCATAAGTCCCTTCTTTTAAAAACAATTACGCCTATACCAGAGATGATCAAGCAATAAAAAATAAGTACTGCAATATTTAGGTAAATTGTTTGATATGGAATTTCGTAATAAAAATAATACTGCCAGCTGTCAATTAATTTAGAGTAAAAAAAGCTATTCAAAAAGGAATTATTAAAATCAATTTTAAGCAATAAGTTCGTGCAGACCAAGAAAATCGCCGAGACAATCCAAGTCTTGGTAGCGTCTTTAAAAAAAACGGCAAATGTTAAACTAACTACTGAGAAAAAAAGCATAGAAACAGTCCCGACCATAAAGGCACAACACAAGCGCCAAAGAGCTTCGTCCGATGGATAAAAGTTTAAACCATCCAAATAAACAACCAAGTCACCCTTTCCAAAAATCATATAAGAAATTAAAAAGGTGGTAATAGCCAAAAGAATTACCACTAAAACCGTAAAGATTATTGAGACAATATATTTGCTGCCAATAAATGTGATTTTATTTACAGGTTGTAGAAGTACAGCTTCCACCGTCCGATCTTTATATTCAGATGTTAAGAATCCCGATACAACTATCATAAGAATTAAGGGGATATGAAACCATAGTGAATTCAGGATCATATAAATAATTAGATTCCCATTCAATAGATCTCCTTTAAATTCAAAAGAATCCTTGAGGTTGGCCAATAAGAGATCAATAATTTCAGTGCCCTGATAGTAGGCGCTTAATAACACGAAACCTTCAATAATAAAAATGGCAGCTAAAGCATAAAGCGTCTTGCTCTGTCTGAGTATTTTGTATATTTCTGCCTTTAGAACTCCTATCATAAGCATTCATCATCAAATAAGACTTTCAAATCAGTCTGTGGAATACAGGCGGTAATCTCAGCACCATGGATTGCCATTTCTTTTATAACACTTGATATCTTAGTTCTGCTGGTAGTTACAAGATAACCCGCCCTGAATCTCTACAGGGTTCAAAGCATTAAAAAAATCTAATTTTTGGAATCCACTACCCAAAATTTTAAAAGAAGAAACACTTGTGTTATATAATTCATCTGCTTGTCCGGATCTAATCATTCTCCCTTTATTTAATACGTAAAGAGTATCACATAGTTCTGCAAGCTCTCCTACAATATGCGATGAAATAAGTATGGTTATTTTGTTTTCACTACTTAGCTTTTTAATCAATTTATGAAACCCATGAATACCCATTGGATCTAATCCCGAAAAAGGTTCATCTAATACCAGACAATCAGGCTTATTTAAAAGAGCTATGGCTAAGCCCAGCCTTTGCTTCATCCCTAATGAATAGTTCTTCACTATATCCTTTCTTTCAGGATGCAGTCCAACTTGCACCATTATTTCTTTATATAAAGCGGTAGAAATATTTAAACCCTGAACTTGAGAAAAGACTTTTAGATTCCCATAGGCTGTAAGGTATTCATAAAGAGCGGGTTTTTCAATAATTCCACCAATGGGCTTTAATCCGAAAGAATCTATCTCTATGGTTCCGGAATCTTGCTTTATTAAACCCAGGATTATTTTAAATAAAGTTGATTTACCAGCACCATTTGCACCAATAAGTCCGCAAATCTCCCCTTTTTTGCATTCTAAATTTACTTCAGAAAGGGCCTTTAAACTACCATAAGATTTAGAAATATTTGTGGCTCTAAAGATCATAAGGCATGCTCTATACTCATGCTATGAAAGTTGTATTTTGGGGTATAAGTTTTTTCAAGGAAGGTTCTTTCCCAAAAATAATTTCTAAATAAAAACCAAGGGTCTTGAGACATGAAATAAGGCATGTAGTGATACCATTTTACGCCTTTTTTCTTGTAAAAGGAAAGTATTTCATCTTTATAACCCAATTCATCTGCTGCGACAATTGCAGCATTTCTTTGGCATTTAGATCCTGTGTACATTTCGGCCACTTTGGTGTTAAAACCATGGTCAAAAAAAAGATCCTTTGCCCTCTTATAGTTTTGAAATCTAGACCATCCATCCATAATGACCAGAAATATATGAACAAAAGAAAATAAAAAACAGCTCATCCAAAAAGCAATAACAAGCAGTGAGTTTTTTTCCAAAGCCCCTTCAAACATTGTCCAATAGAACCAGGATTCCAGAATAAAGAGGATTAAGGACCAATGCAATAATTGCCCAACTCGAAAATAAGAAGCCAATATATGGGGTTGTTTCGGAATACTTTTCATAGTCATTGAAATAATATTTAAATCCAAGAGGATTAAATATTGAGGGAATTTTGGGAGACTAAAATAAGACAATTTTTAGAATACTCCTATAAATCGCCCAAAACCACTCATGAAATAAAACTAAACTGACAATAATTTTAATAAATGTATTAATGATTAAAAAGTGTCATTTGTTTTGTAACTTACTGATTAATAAAATTTGAAATATGGAAGGATTACTAGATCTATTAAACAGCCCCATGGGCAAACAACTAATTAGTGGTGTAGCCCAGCAAACAGGGCAGCCAGAGAATAAATCGGCGGATGTACTAGCCATGGCTATGCCCTTATTGGTAGGGGCTATGAAAAAAAATGTAGCGTCTCCCCAAGGCGCCGAAAGTTTAATGAATGCTTTATCTTCAAAACATGATGGGAGTAGTTTAGATAATTTGGACAGTTTTTTTGGAGGAGGAGTAGACAATGCCGTATTACAAGATGGAGCAGGCATTTTAGGACATGTTTTTGGTCAGAAGCAATCCAATGTTGAAAACGTATTAGGGGCGAAAGCTGGAATGGATCCCTCTACTATTGCCACTATACTTAAGATTGCCGCACCATTAGTTATGGCTTATTTAGGCAAACAAGCTTCTGCTAATAAAGTAAGTGATAGTGGTGGCATGGATTCATTATTAGGAGGATTATTGGGAGGGCAACCCGAACAAAACCAAAGTTTACTTACTACCCTGCTAGATGCTGATGGTGACGGCAGTATGTTAGATGATGTGGCCGGAATGGTCATGAATAGCTCTAAAAAGAAAGGTGGATTAGGAGGGTTACTAGGAGGATTCTTTGGCAAATAAAGCCCAAAACCACAAAATATATTTAATAAAGGATAATTATTTAGTTAGTTGGGGTAATTTATCGAGATAGAAATATAAAGAGTTTAAAGATGAATTATTTAATTAAAGGGTTCTTGATTGTATTGGTAACAGGTCTCATTCTTTCATCCTCGTGTAAAAGTACTGGGAGTACTTTAGACATAACAGAGCAAGAGCAGGCTGTTTTTAATGAGAAAAAGGCAGATACCCTGACAATCAAGAATGATAGTATAGAATATGAAATAACTATAATTGAAATTGGCTTTGTAACTTGGTTAAAAAGTGTTGCAAAGCCACCGGGTTATTATTCTCTTTCCTACCTTGAAAATAGAAACTCAATTTATGTTACTAATTGGAATCAAAGGGTACTGCAACCTCGCCTTTATGACCCTAATTTATATGAACTCCAAATTAATTATGATCCACAAATCAAATATGGATATGATGTAAATTACCAGCTTTATAATTATTTTATCTATTTCCAAAGAAAATATAAACAGCGACTCGGACCATTTGCTCCAAATATTTAATTGAATATCTTTGCACGCGTTATTACACGCTATGAAAAGTCTAAAGAAACGCTGGGGAGTTACTTCCAATTTTCAACTTATTATTATCCTTGTCGTATTTTCTATTACCGGGTCGGCTGCTGTATATGTTGCAAAGCCTTTTTTAGGTTGGATTGGTCTGCAAAGAGAAAGTTTCCCGGATGCTTGGTGGAGTGGCTGGATCTATTGGACTTTAAGGATATTAATTATCTTTCCTTTTTATCAAATTCTATTAGTTTTTTTTGGATGGCTCTTTGGCCAATTCACTTTCTTTTGGAATTTTGAAAAAAAAAATGCTCTCCAGGTTAGGGTTGGGTTTCCTCTTTAATAAATAAGACTGTTTTACGCCAGTTTTTAATGGTTCATCTCTACTCTAAAATTGAAATTTAATGGCATTTAGATTTAATCATAGAAACTTATTATTGGTTCTTCTCTTCGGGGCCGTAAACATCTCTTTTAGTCAAAGCACCCTTAAAGGTGAAGTGATAGATGAAGAAATTGGTGAAGGTTTGTTGGGGGTTTCAATATATCTGCCAGAACTAGAGTTGGGCAGTGTTAGCGATACTAATGGTCACTTTGAAATTGACAATATCCCTTATGGAAATTACAAGATTATTGCTTCCTATATTGGTTTTAGTACTTACTCCAACTCTATTACAATTAAAGAAGGTGAAAATAAACTTATCATTTACCTGACTGCAAGTGCCATAGAAATGGAAGAAGTTATTGTTTCAACACCCTTTCATAAACTTCAGCGAGATAACGTAATGAAAGTTGAACAGGCTAAAGTTTCCTCCTTGAGAGAATTGGGGGCCATAACGCTGGCTGAGGGAATAACAAATATCCCCGGTGTAGAAAGTGTCTCTACAGGCATGGGAATTGGTAAACCGGTTATTCGAGGGTTAAGTTCCAATAGGGTCGTTGTCTATACACAAGGAATAAGACTAGAAAATCAGCAGTATGGCGACGAACATGGTCTAGGCGTCAACGATGCCGGAATAGAAAGCGTTGAAGTAATAAAAGGGCCCGCTTCACTTCTTTACGGTTCAGATGCATTGGGTGGTGTTTTGTATTTAAATCCAGAAAAATTTGCCTTAGCTAACACCACTCAAGGTGATATTAATCTCAATTATTTTACCAATACCCTTGGGATTCAGGCCAACGCAGGAATCAAGACTACAGGTGAAAAATTTAAGTTTTTATTGAGAGGGGCAATTAATAGTAACGCAGATTACAAAGGCGGGAATAACATAAGAGTAACCAATTCCCGATTTAAAGAATATGATATAAAATCCGGCTTGGGATACCAATTTGAAAAGTTTAAAACTGAGATTCGCTATAATTACAATTATTCCACTTTAGGAATCCCCGAAGAAATTACCATACAAGATAAAGAGAGAAAGCCCTTAAATCCTTATCAAGAAATTGGAAGTAATATTATAAGTTCAAAAAGTAATTACTTCTTCGATAATTCTAGTATCAGTCTTACCCTGGGATATATTAATAATAATCGAAAGGAATTTGAAGATGAAGAAGATATAGACGTTTTAGAAGAAGAGGCTGCTCTAGATATGGTACTCTCAACTTTTAATTATAACCTGCAATACAATTTGCCAAGTTTTGGGAGGTGGGAAATAATTGCAGGGGTTCAGGGGATGAATCAAAGCAATAAGAATTTTGGGGAAGAAATTCTTATACCAAATGCTATTACTAACGATTTTGGAGTTTTAAGTACCTCTCATTTACATTTTGAAAAAAGTGATATCCAAATAGGCTTAAGGTATGACTATAGAGGCATAGATAGCGAAGAAAATGGAATTGTTGGAGATGACGAATATATACAAGCCTTAAACCGAAATTTCAATAGTATCAATGCTGCATTTGGCTACAGATTAAACCTAGTCCCAAATTTAATTGGTAGAATTAATCTTGCCAGCGGGTTCCGAGCTCCTAATCTGTCAGAATTAACTTCCAATGGTATTCATGAGGGCACCAATAGATACGAGATTGGCGATCCCAATTTAGATAGTGAAAAAAATATTCAAATAGATATTGCCATGGAATACCAAGGACAGCATTTTGAATTCTTTGCCAATGGTTTTTATAATAGCGTATATGATTTTATTTATGTTGAACCTAACGGGGATTTTATAGAAGGAAATCCTGTATACCTTTATAAGCAGCAAAATGCTGTTCTTTATGGCGGAGAATTGGGTTATCACATTCATCCACACCCCTTAGACTGGCTCCATATTCAGGGAAGTTTTGAATCCGTTACCGGCACCCTAGAAGATGATGAAAGCCTGCCTTTAATTCCGGCTAACAAATTGAGCAATACCGTCCGTTTTGAATTTAACAGAGTCAATAAATGGTTGACTCAGAGCTTTATCTTTTTTACATTAAACAATATTTTTGATCAAAATAAGGTAAGTGATTTTGAAACTCCCACCGATAGTTATAACCTTTTTAATATGGGTCTTGGGGGGACAATTGTATTAGGCAATCAACCCCTTGAAGTACGCATAACAGCGGTAAACTTATTTAATGAGAATTACATCTCCCATTTATCTAGATTAAAAATTGATGGTATTTCTAATATCGGAAGAAATGTAAGTATCGGTTTACGCTTACCTCTTTAAAGGAGGTATGAAGTTAGTCTTCAACCACCAGATTACGACAATTGCCCATAGTTGTTTTATTAACTTTTTTCTTTCTCCAAGCCTTTAAAAACATAAGTATAAATCCACATAAGAGTAAAAGAGGGAACAAGATCAATTCCGGGCAATAATTCTTCCACAAAGGCAATGACCCCAGCTACTTTACCAGCTCTTCCCTTGTACATTTTTGTCATTAACCACCCGGCCATAGGAGCCCATAACATATCGGAAAACTCCCCTATACCCGGAAAAATAAAAGATAACATTCCTATTCCATCAAATAGGAGACCCCAAAACAAATCTTTATATTTTTTATTCTTATCCATATATAAAATATGTTATTCAAGAAATTTTCTTAGTGACCTCCCATTCAGGAAAGTTTGGAGCTAATTAGTTTTAAAAATTCATTGCGGGTTTCTTCTTTATGAAAACTCCCTCTAAATCCTGAAGTCGTAGTTACGGAATTCTGCTTTTGCACGCCACGCATCATCATACACATATGCGAAGCTTCAATGACCACAGCTACGCCTTGTGGTTCTAAAGTTTCATTAATGCAATCTAAAATTTGTTCCGTGAGCCTTTCCTGGACCTGAAGTCGACGAGCAAATACATCAACTATTCTAGGAAGCTTACTAAGCCCTACAATTTTGCCTTTAGGGATATATGCGATATGAGCTTTCCCAAAAAAAGGCAACATATGATGTTCACATAAAGAGTACAATTCTATATCCTTAACTATAACCATTTCATTGTAGGTCTCATGAAACATAGCACTTTTAAGTATGGCAGCAGCATCTTGTTTGTAGCCTTGTGTTAAAAAGAGCATAGCTTTGGCAGCTCTTTCGGGTGTCTTCAGCAAGCCTTCCCTATCAGCTTGCTCCCCTATTTCCTCGAGAATCGTCGAATAACGGTCCTTAATTTCATTAGTGATTTTAATATTGTACTCTTCAAGATTGTTATAAGAAGACATAATGTAATTGGTTTTAAAACCTAAAATAACTATAAGATTTCGGATTAATGTAATTAGTGAGAAAAATGTCTGTTTTAAAAGAATTTTACCCCGAATAATACCGATACGGTTTACAAATCGAAAACAGAATTCTCCCCTGCGATTGGATTGAGTCTGATTTTGCAATATTGTATGTAATGTTTACTTTCACGAGCAAATAAAACTAGTAATGATTAATGCCAAAAACATTAAAAAGTCATTTGGAGAACTACAAGTTCTTAAAGGTGTAGATTTAGAAATAGAAGCTGGAGAAATTGTGTCCATAGTAGGCCCTTCAGGCGCAGGGAAAACTACTTTACTCCAAATAATAGGCACCCTAGATTCACAGTCAAATAAGAAGGATAGTTCTTTAAAAATTGATGGAATTAATATTACCGATTTAAAAGAAAAGGCTTTAGCCAATTTTCGAAATAATCATATTGGTTTCATTTTTCAGTTTCATCAATTACTTCCAGAATTCACAGCACTAGAGAATGTATGTATTCCGGCCTTTATAAAGAATACATCCAGGGATAAATCAGAAAAAAGAGCTAAGGAATTACTAGATTTTTTAGGTCTCTCGGAGCGCTATCATCACAAGCCTAATGAATTATCTGGTGGTGAGCAACAACGCGTGGCTGTAGCGAGGGCCTTAATAAACAATCCTTCTATTATTCTAGCAGACGAACCAAGTGGTAATCTCGACTCTGAAAGTGCTGACAAACTACATCACCTTTTTTTTGAGCTGCGCGATCAATTTGCCCAGACATTTGTTATCGTTACCCATAATGAAGAATTAGCGAATATGGCGGATCGAAAATTGACCATGGTTGATGGTCAAATTGTTTATTAAATCACTTTTACTAATAAAATTAAAGTACGCTAAGACTTGCAAAAAGATCTCTTAAAAGAATTTTTAGACGCTAAAGTCGAGAAGTATAACAGCCCTCGATTTATTGAAAGTGATCCCATCCAAATACCACATAGGTTTCAAGAGAAAGAAGACATTGAAATAAGTGCTTTCCTTACGGCTACTATTGCATGGGGTAATAGAATAAGCATTATTAAAAATGCCTCCTCCTTAATGGATTTATTAGATCAAAGTCCCATGGATTTTATTATGAATCATAATGAAAATGATCTCAAAAGATTTAAATATTTTGTTCATAGAACCTTCAATGCAGTGGACACGGTATATTTTATAAAGTCCCTTCGCAATATATATCTAAATCACCAGGGACTAGAGGCTGTTGTGAGTAAACATGTAAAAGCTAAAACAATACAACCTGGCATCACTGCTCTAAAAAAGGTGTTTTTTGAATTGGAACATCCCTTAAGAACTACCAAACACATCTCTGATCCTTCAAAGGGTTCGGCAGCTAAAAGAATTAATATGTTTTTAAGGTGGATGGTCCGTTCTAATGCGCAACAGGTAGATTTTGGTATATGGAAAAGTATCCCGACTAGTGTACTGTCATGTCCGTTGGATGTTCATTCCGGAAATGTAGCCCGAAAACTTGGATTACTTGAACGAAAACAAAACGATGCCAAGGCAGTACAAGAATTGGATTACCAATTGAGATCATTAGATCCGATGGATCCCGTTAAGTATGACTTTGCCTTATTTGGTTTAGGGGTATTTGAAAAATTCTAAAAAAATAACAAGATCCCTCATTAACCGTAAAAAAAATTAAAGACCCAATTGCCCTAAATTAAGAGGAATCTTTTTATTTCCGGTGGCTATAGATTTATAAATGGCCTCTACGATAATCATATCCCGCTTTCCCATTTCTCCCGGGGCTACATTTGGAGCACCCATTAATACATGTTTGGCAAAATCATCCATTTGTAATTTTTGTTGCCTCTCTTGTTTAAAATTTAAAGGTCCCTTGCTCGTTCTGCCCGCCAAAGGAATATAAGTGCTAGCAGGATCTAATTCAAACCAACCATTATCACATGAACCAAATAATTTATTGGCATTTACATTATGCGAAGTCATGATATTGGCAAAAACACCACTTTCAAATTCAAACTGAGCAGTAATAGTTTCATCTGTCTCTTTAAAATATTCCGGACGAGTACTAAACTCCTGAGCTGTCACTGAAATTGGGTTCTCACCAGATCCATAAATTACACTTTGTATGGCGTAAACCCCCATATTCATTAAAGCCCCTCCTCCTGATAATTCTATATTTAGTCTCCATTGTTCTGGATTGCTGGTAGATCGATAAGCCGCCTCAGCCCCAATATAATTTATCTTACCAAATTCCTTTGCAGCCACTATTCTTTTAATTTCCTTAGTATATGGCTCCGAGTGAAGTCTATATCCTACCCCTAGCTTAACGTTCGCTTTTTTACAAGCATCAATTATTGCATCGCATTCTTCTACATTCATTGCCATGGGTTTTTCACATATAACATGTTTCCCCGCCCTGGCCGCTCTTATTGAGAAATCTGCATGCATAGAATTAGGTAAGACTACATAAATAATATCGACAGAGTTGTTAGAAGCTATTTTGTCGAAATTATCATAGTTATAAACATTTTCTCTGGTTATACCATATTTATCTTGCCAAATTTTTTCCTTTTCAGGCGTACCTGTAACAATAGCTGACAAATAACAATATTCACAATCCATGAGGGCTGGGGCCAACTGGTAGGTGCTATAACTTCCCAAACCAACTAAGGCAACCCCTAGTTTCTTCTGATTATTTTGATCTGCACCCAAAGCACAAGCATAAGGTAAACTACTTAAAAAGGTAGATCCAACAATTCCTTTTGAAAGCGTCTTATTAAATTTTCTTCTAGAAATATGATCCATGATTGCAAACTTTTAAATTTTAAGATTATTTATAACATCTTCTTCCCTAAATATAAGAAAGTTAAATGAGCGACTTATCATAAAAAAAACATTGCCTTTATTTGTCTCATACAAATTCAATATTTTTGAAAAAATAATAACTACTATGAAAAAGAAATATTCAATTGTCCTGTTTTTATTTAGCATCACCTTAGTTTGGACTCAGGAAAGAAAATTACCAATAGATACAACTGTTACCACCCAACATAATGTTAACGTCAAAGGCGTTTCCTTCTCCTATAGTGCTACAACGGGTACACAACCTGTTTGGGATGAACATGGGAAGCCTATGGCTTCTTTGCATTACACCTATTACAAAAAGAATAATGTTAAAGACCAAAAATCTAGACCTTTATTAATTTCATTTAATGGAGGACCGGGCTCAGGTTCTGTATGGATGCATTTAGCTTATACCGGACCTAGAATTCTTAATATCGATGATGAGGGTTATCCTGTGCAACCCTATGGGGTTAAAGAAAACCCTTACTCTGTCCTAGATGTTACTGATATTGTCTATGTAAATCCAGCAAATACGGGATATTCTAGAACAATTCCGGAAACTGGCAAGGATGTAGATAGAAGTAAATTTTTTGGGATTAACGCGGATATAAAATATTTAGCGGAGTGGCTCAACACTTTTGTCACTAGAAATAATAGATGGAGTTCACCAAAATATATTATAGGAGAGAGTTACGGAGGAACCAGGGTTATGGGTCTGGCTCTAGCTCTTCAAAATCAGCAGTGGATGTATCTAAATGGCGTTATTATGGTCTCTCCTGCCGATTATAAAGTAATTAGGGTTGGTGGCCCGGTGAGTAGTGCATTAAACTTACCATATTTCGCAGCTGCCGCATGGTATCAAAAAGCACTCTCCTCGGAATTACAACAAAAGGACTTATTAGATATCTTACCAGAAGCTGAAAATTATACTATCAATACTGTCATTCCTGCTATAGCCAAAGGTGGGTTTATAACAGATTCGGAAAAAAATGCAGTAGCAGAGAAAATGGCCTATTACTCAGGCCTTAGTAAAAAAGAAATTTTAGATCATAATTTAGACGTGCCTACCTCCTATTTCTGGAAATCACTTCTAAGAGAAAAAGGAGGATTTACGATAGGTCGACTCGATAGTCGCTATTTGGGAATTGACAAGCAATTAAGTGGTTCATCTCCGGATTACAGTGCCGAACTCACATCCTGGCTACATAGCTTTACCCCTGCAATTAACTATTATTTACAGGAAGAACTTAATTTTAAAACAGATATTAAATACAATATGTTTGGGCCTGTAAGACCCTGGAATAATGAAAATGACAATACGAGAGATGATTTAAGGCAGGCCATGGCGCAAAACCCATATCTGCACGTAATGATCCAATCTGGTTATTATGACGGTGCCACCACCTATTTTAATGCTAAATACACTATGTGGCAAATTGATCCTAGTGGCCGCATGAAAGATCGATTTGATTTTAAGGGGTATAGAAGTGGACATATGATGTATTTGAGAAAAGAAGATTTAGAAAAAGCCAATAGCGATATAAGAGATTTTATTCTTAGAACACAAGCCAAAGGAAAATCCGCTAAGTATTAGCTTTTAATCAATTTGACTTGAATTTACTGGACTTATTTCATTGATATATGTTACATCTCGGTGCTAAAGTCTCCCAAAAACTAAATAGACTCCAATTTTTCGTCAAACGGTCAACTACCCAACACTTTTTGTTGGGTTTTTTCGTTTAATCAATAATTAATAAACAAATATTAATGTGATGAAAAACTGGAAAACAAAGAGTTTCTCTATTTTATTGATTCTCGTATTATTCGTTGGATGTGATAAATCGGATGATACAACTGAGAACACCAACGCCTTGGTCTTACCTCCATTTGAATCCATGATTATGGATTTGGATGTATTTCAGGACAATTCAGGAACCAACAAATCCACTGATTTGTTTATAGCAAATAAAGAACCAAATGGAAATTGGTTTTTTTCAAAGATTGTTGTTGGCGTATGGAACGTGGCTGTTTTTAATACCTTGGCTATACCTGTATCGGCATTTCGATTTGCCTTTGATAACAAACCTGATAACATTGGAGATAATACATGGCAATGGAGCTATGACGTAGATGGTTTTACAAGTCAATATACTGCAAGATTAACCGGAGAAGTTACCGGGGAAGAAGTTTTATGGAAGATGTATATTACTAAAGACGGGATTGAAGGTTTTGATGAATTTTTATGGTTCTCCGGTAGTTCTGCTATGGATGGCAATAGCGGTAACTGGTTATTAAATGAAAGTCCGGAAAAACCAGAGGCCATATTAAAAATAGAATGGCAACGCGAAACGGAAGAAGTAGGTAAAATAAAATATACCTGGGTCCGTGTACTTGATGAAGAAGAAAAAGAGGATAAATTTAAAGATAGCACCTTGGAATATGGACTTCAAGAAGGCAGTCTTGACGCTTATATTAACGCATACATTTACGATGCCAACTTAATGGACTACTCAGATGTCAGAATTGAATGGAGTAGAGAAACATACGAGGGGCGTGTAAGGTCCTTTAATTATTTTGAAAATGAAGATTGGCACTGTTGGAACAACCAAGGAGAAGATATAAGTTGCGAATAAAATATTCGCAACAGACATATAACCCGCCCTATGGCGGGTTTTTTTATGAAAAAATACCAGCTAGACCCTAAGTCTAAATTTATTAGAAATAGATAATCTAACATTTTGTACCTTTTCTTTTTAATTAAAGAAGAAAATATGAAAAATATGAAAATAATAAGCATTTTGATTCTTATTAACCTTTGTACGTTTATGAATATTAGTGCACAAGATTGGGCTGGTTTAGAGCATTTTAGGTCAGAGAATGAATTGCTGGACAAACGGGGACCGATGGAAGATCGCGTTGTCTTTATGGGTAATTCCATTACCATCGGCTGGTCTAAACAACAACCAGAATTCTTCAGTAATAATCCATATATAAACAGAGGAATAAGTGGGCAAACAACCCCACAAATGCTTTTGCGATTTAGACAAGATGTGATTGACTTGGAACCCGCTGCGGTAGTTATTTTGGCAGGAACCAATGATATCGCAGGAAATACAGGGCCTTCTTCTTTAGAAATGATTCTGGATAATATTAAATCGATGGCAGAATTGGCACAGGCAAATAATATAAAAGTAGTTTTATGCTCAGTGCTGCCAGCTTTTGATTATCCTTGGCGAAAAGGTCTTCAACCAAATATTAAAATCCCTCAACTTAATTTGATGATAAAGGAATATGCTCAAGAGCATGACATTATTTATTTAGACTATTTTTCTGCAATGACAGATGGAAATAATGGCATGAGGGATGAATTAGCCTCTGATGGAGTACATCCCACTAAAATGGGTTATGGAATTATGGCTCCTTTGGTCAAAGAAGCCATTAAAAGTGCATTGCACTAAATAGTACGAAGGCTTCTTGACTAATAAAGAGACTTAATATTTTTCTTATTATTAGAATGAGTTTTATGAAGATCCAAAAATCAGCAAGGATTTTTGCTAAAACCAGACGGGGAATTATTTAGGATGAATTTGATAAGGAATTACAACAGCAAGAAATATTCGTTACTCTTTATTATTACTTGCACAAAAGTAGTAAGTTCGTAGCATGATTCTTTTTAGAATTCTAAAACCAACCAAAGCGCTTTATTTCTTTTAAAAACACATAATTGAATAACCATCAATTATTACTACCTATCCTTTGCATTTTATTCTTAATGCATTGTAATTTCCAAGGATTTGCACAGGATACAAAAATGGAATCCCTAGATATTCCCTTTATTATGGGGGATTACTATTTAGGCAAGACTTTTAGTGCCAATAAAAATTTTCCTGAATTAGGTATTCAACAAGGGATACTTCTCGGAATTGGAAAAAAGCACAGTGGATATGGAGCTGAATGGACCAGACAGTTAAATAAACCAATAACCGGGCTGGTATTTGCTTATACAGATTTTGGCAATAGTGAAACTGTTGGTCAGGCCTTATCTCTTCTTAGCTTTTTAGAATTAAGATTATTTCCCGGACATACCGATAGATGGAATTTTCATGCCGGATTAGGTGGGTCCTACATGAATAAGCAGTACGATCCTGAAACGAATCCGAATAATAAAGCCATTAGCACTAAAATAAACTGGTCATTCAGATCTTTTTTGTACTATCGCCTTCTAACTGAAAATAGCTTTAACTTGAGATTAGGTTTAGGTTATATTCATCATTCGAACGGCCATACTAGACTGCCAAATCAGGGTTTAAACTCCATTGTAGGAAGTATTTCGGTACAAGTAGATAAACAAGTAAAATCGCCTATTGATGAGCAGAATAAAGTCCCTTTAGAAAAAGTGCGTACTTCTCAATTATTTTGGGATGCGAGATTTGGTATTGGACAAAATGTGTTATCAACTATTTTTAATGAAAAAAAAGAAGTCTGGACTATAAGCGTTGGAGCCGGAAAAATAATTAATAGGACATTTAAATACGGGATTGGAGTTTATTATAGAGTTTATGAACATTATCACGATTATATTACTGACAATGAACAACTTGTGCGAGATTTATATCCCTACTTCAGAGAATACCCAGTGTTATATGCCTCCAATTTTGGAGTCTCCGGGTCTGCCGAGTTATTGTTAGGTCATGTAGGGGCCGACATTCATATGGGAATTAATTTTTACAAACCTTTTTATAAAGTTGACTGGCAATTAAATGATGGCTATACCATTGAAAGAGAAGATGGAGACGATGTAATCGTATTGGGGGAATTAGATAGCTATTACCGCTTAAAAAGAACAATTTCTACCAGATTAGGTCTTAAATGGTATTTCATAAGCACTGTAAAAAATCCTAAAAATAATTTCTATCTTGGGGTTCATATCAATGCAAATTTAGGACAGGCCGATTTCACAGATCTCAGTTTGGGTTTTGTTCATAGATTTAAAGAAATCAAAAGAAAAAAACGCGCTGATTAGACTAGATTATTTTGTCTTAAACTTAATTTCTAGAAAGGTTTGTCAGTGTTTTAAAATCATTAAAACCTCTTGAAAGAGCCTTTAATTAGCATCCTAATTCCATTTAAAAATACCGCTTCTTATTTGGTGGCATGTCTTGATTCTATTTTAAGACAATCCTATACTAATTGGGAGATTCTAGCGGTAGATGATCATTCGTCGGATAATAGCAGGGCTATTTTGAGCAATTATACTTATTCAGATTCACGAATACACCTTGAGACAAATATAGGTTCAGGCATTATTTGGGCTCTAAGAACGGCTCTGGAAATGAGCAAGGGAACTATGATCACAAGAATGGACTCTGACGACATTATGCTTCCGGATAAATTATATTATCTGGCGAAACCCCTTGCCTTACAAGGTCGGGGTCATATTGCAATTAGTGGAGTAAAGTATTTTTCTGAATTCGGAATAAGCAATGGTTATGAACGTTATGAAAACTGGCTAAACACCTTAACCGCCAAAGGCACAAACTACTCTGAACTTTATAAAGAGTGTGTAGTTCCCTCACCGGCCTGGTTGGTATATCGAGAAGATCTTGATGCTTCCGGGAGTTTTGATGGAGATCAATATCCTGAAGACTACGATCTAACATTTCGATTTTATAAATTAGGATTAAAAATAATTCCCTGTAATGTAAAATTGCATCTATGGCGTGATTACCCTACCCGAACTTCCAGAACCAGTGAACATTACGCTCAAAACTATTTTTTAGATTTAAAACTGCATTATTTTTTAGCAATGCATTACAATATTAATAGACCACTTTGTTTATGGGGAGCAGGCCAGAAAGGAAAAAAATTAGCCAAAGAACTATTGTTACGAAATATTGATTTTTTTTGGCTATGTGATAATCCAAAGAAAATTGGAAAAAAAATATATGACATTCCTTTAGAGCATTATGAAAAGCTTAAACAGATAAATAAGCCTCAAAGCATAATTACGGTAGCTAATGATAATTCACAAAAAGAGATTAAAGCATTTCTATCCTCATTAGAAAGCAAGTCGATGCTAGATTACTTTTTCTTCTGTTAAGGATTTAATCTATTGTTTGGGTACATTCTTTTTAAAGCTTGGTATTTCAATCTTTCCCCCTTTTTTTAAGGATAAATTTTGTTTTGTATACATGGAACATTCTACTTAATACTTTATATATTTGGGAAATTATAAAAGGGAATGCTATATAAACATCCAGAACTCTTTTGGGCCTTATTTCTACTTCTAATTCCCATTTTAATTCATCTTTTCCAACTTAGAAAATATCGAAACACCCCTTTTACTAATGTCAAACTTTTACAAAAAGTTGTTTCACAAACTCGTAAGAGCAGTATTCTTAAAAAATGGCTCTTGCTGTTTACACGGCTCTTAATTCTTTTAGGCCTCATTTTAGCATTTACCCAGCCTTATCTAGCGAATAAAGCAATCAATTTCGAAAAGGAAATGGTTATTTATTTAGACAATTCTTTTAGTATGCAGGCGCGGTCTAATAACATAACTTCCTTAGAAAACGCTATACAAGAATTGATTAATTCGGTTCCTGAAGATATGGTGTTTTCACTTTTTACTAATGACGAGCTATTTCCCGAAGCAACCATGAAAGGGCTTCGAGATAGGCTACTCTCTCTTAATTATACCCCGGAACAACTAGACATAAATGAGATAATGTTAAAAGGTAAAAACTTGTTTAGCAAGAGTGATAACACTATTAAAAACCTAGTGTTAGTGTCCGATTTTCAAAATAGATCGGAAGAGACTTTATTAGATAGTAAAGACTCTATTAGTTTACATATTGCTCAATTGAGAGTAGAAGATCTTATCAATGTTAGTATAGATTCGGTCTATTTAAAAGAAATAAATCTTTCGACTTTAGAATTATGGGTGAAACTTTCTTCTAATAATAGCATAGGAAGTACTCCTGTTTCCCTTTTTAATGAGGACATTCTAATAGCCAAAACAGCGGCAAAATTTGATGATTCTAATAATTCTGAAGTTGTATTTACTTTACCAGCAAATGAATCAATCCAAGGAACTATTCAAATTTTAGATGCGGGATTAGCCTATGATAATGAATACTTCTTTACCATTAATAAAAAGGAAAGAATAAAGGTGCTTTCTATTGGAGACGAGGATGCCGAGTTTTTGAATAGAATCTTTACCAACGATGAATTTATTTTTAAAAACACTAATCTAAAGAACTTAAATTATAGTGAATTAGCAAATCAAAATTTATTAGTTCTAAACGAGCTAAAATCTTTATCAAACTCTTTAGTGAAAGCAATTAAGGCTTTCCTAAATGAGGGTGGTAATTTAATAGTAATCCCCGCCATGGACGGAAGTTTGGTTGATTACAACGGATTAACGGCGGATATTTTATCGACTAACTATCTCACTCCAATTTTAGAAGAAAGAAGTATCACCACAATTAATTTTGAGCATCCCTTATATAAAAATGTATTTACAAAAAACGTTCAAAACTTTCAGTTTCCTAAAGTGAACGGTCATTTTAAAATAAAAAGTAATGCTGCTCCCATTTTAAGTTTGCAAGATGGATCTCCTTTTTTAATAGGCGATAATGGGGTTTATCTTTTTACAGCTCCGATAAGTGGGGAAAATTCAAATTTTAAAAGCTCTCCTCTTATTGTACCCACTCTTTATAGCATTGGCACCAATAGTCTTCAATTATCTAAACTGTTTTTTCGAATAGGCCAAAATAGTGAAGTGGACGTACAGGCTTCTTTAGGACAGGATAATGTATTAAAAGTTTTGAATACGGATTTTGAATTTATTCCAAATCAAGTAAGATATGCGAACAGAACAAGTTTAAAATTTTTTGAAAATCCTAAAAAAGATGGCATTTATGCGGTCTCTAACGGCGAAAAAACATACCAATATTTAGCGTTTAATTACTCCAGAGAAGAGAGCGATTTGGTCTACACAGATATGGACTTGTTACAAAATGGATTTGTAAAACCTAATCTTTCAGAAATATTTAAAAATATCGAAAAAGACCTCAGCATAACTGAGCTATGGAAATGGTTTATTATTTTTGCCATGATATTCATGCTATGTGAGGTGCTTATCCAAAAATTTATTAAATGAACATCCTAATTAAATCGGCAATAATTGTAGATCAATCCAATGCCAAACTTCATCTAAAAAAAAGGGATCTTCTTATACAAAATGGTATTATTAAACAAATAGCAGCTGAGATCAAACCAGAAGCAACGTTTAAAACTATCCGTTATCCTAATTTGCACGTTAGTCTTGGCTGGCTAGATACAGGAGTAAGCTTTGGAGAACCGGGTTTTGAGGAAAGAGAAACTCTGGAAAATGGTCTGAGAGTGGCTGCCATGAGCGGTTTTACAGATATCATATTAAATCCTGACACGCAACCAATCCCCGATAATAATAGTGCCATATCATACTTAAAAAATGCCTCCAGAAATACTGCGACAAAAATTCATCCCCTTGGAGCGCTAAGTGTGAATAGCAATGGAATAGATCTTGCGGAACTTTACGATATGAGTAAGGCAGGAGCCATAGGCTTTTATGACTATAAAAAACCCTTGACCAACGCTAATCTTTTAAAAATTGCACTACAGTATACACAAGGTTTTAAGGGAAAAGTCTTTTCCTTTCCAATGGATAATTCCATAAGAGGAAAAGGGGTGGTAAATGAGGGAGAGATTTCTACCAAACTTGGTTTAAAAGGAATCCCCAATTTAGCAGAGGAATTGCAGATTATGAGAGATTTATTTATTCTGGAGTATACCGGTGGGGAATTATTTATTCCAACCATATCTACAGCAAGGTCAGTCGAAATAATTGCAAATGCTAAGAAGAGAGGTTTAAATGTGCACTGCAGTGTTTCTATTCACAATTTACTCTATTCAGACAAAGTTTTAGAAGATTTTGATAGTGTTTATAAAGTTATGCCTCCCTTGCGCACAGACAAGGATAACAAAGCCCTTCTTAAAGGTCTTAAAGATAAAACCATAGATTTTATAACCTCAGACCATAAACCTCTTACAATAGATGAAAAGCGGATCGAATTTGACAATGCCGACTACGGTTCAATTGGACTTGAAAGTACTTTCGGTATTCTTAATCGATTGTTAGGAATGGAAATGGCAATTAATTTTTTAACGAAAGGGCGACAGTATTTCAATATTAACGAAAATTTGATTGCAACTGATAAAATTGCCAACCTTTGTCTTTTTGACCCCCACGCGGAACATATTCTTACATCTGAGCAAAGTATTTCGAGTTCAAAGAACAGCATGACTTTTGGAGAAAAATTAGTGGGCAAAGTCTATGGGGTAATTGCCAACAACAAAACTAATCTTACTTAGGTAATCTATTTTAAAAGAATCACAAAAAATTCATTTTGACGAACAACACAGCCCAAAAAGGAAGAACAACAGCCATTATTGCATATTTTACACTCATAGGAGCTATCATTGCCATCTCTATGAATATGGAACCCAAATATGAGTTTGCCAGATTCCATGCAAGGCAGGCATTTGGACTTCATATAGTTTTTTTGGGTTTTGCCCTCTTTCTAAGTCAGTGGTTCAACTTTTATATTTGGATTGGACTCTATACATTTTATTTTATCCTTTGGCTTTATGGATTTCTTGGTGCGCTAAGTAATAAAAAAAATGAGGTTCCATTTCTTGGTAAGTCATTTCAAAATTGGTTCACTTTTATACAATAGCAATGAAGACAGCTCCCCTATCCCTTTTTCATATTATTAAGCCTTCTAGTCTTAAAGATGTAAAACCACCAGCGCTATTTATGTTTCACGGTTATGGTAGTAATGAAGAAGATCTTTTTTCGTTTGCTGAGGAATTACCTTCAGAGTATTTTATTATTTCAGTAAGGGCCCCTTACCCCCTGCCCCCCTTTGGAAACGCCTGGTATTCAATTAATTTTGATGCATCCTATGGCAAATGGAGCGATGATAAAGAGGCGCTTAGTTCCATAAGTCTAATTTTGAAGTTTATTGACGAGGCTTGTTTAGCATATAACTTGGATACGGCCAAGCTCGACTTGCTAGGTTTTAGCCAGGGTACGGTACTTTGTTATGCTCTGGGGCTTTCTTATCCTGAAAAAATCAGAAATATAGTTGCCTTGAGCGGATATATAAATGAGAAAATTCTGATTGAAGGATATGCTGATAAAAATCATAAGCATGTTGCCATTTATTCCTCACATGGCCAGGTAGATCAGGTAATACCCATTGAATGGGCACAAAAATCCATGGGTCTGTTAAAAAGCCAAAATATAAACTATACCTACGAAGAATTTCCAATTGGACATGGCGTATCAGCAGATAACTTTTACTCTTTTAAAAGGTGGTTAAAAGAAAGGTTTTAATTGCTTCTGGTATATAATAAATGATCAACAAGGGTAAAATCGATTCCCATATCATCCTTTAATTCATATTTTAAGAGAAGTTCACCCCAATATTTACCATCTGAAAAATCAGTTACAATCCACTGATGATTCAGAATTTTTATTTTGTTAATCTTGAAAGCATTATCCATTCCTTCGTAGGGTACTAAGGGATTATCGCCTTTGGTTTCATTGGTTTCCAATAACTTATCAGAGATATAACCAGATAAATTCTCCTTATTTAAATGATCATAATAAGCCAGCGCATCATCATTATTCTCTAATGAAAAATACTGCATGTCAAAAATATCCAGCTGTTTTTGCTGCAAAGAATCTTTTAGCAACGCTACTTCTGACTCTAATTTCATAATTCTTATTCCTTGTTGCTCTAGAATTTTATCGCTGCTAACAAAGAGGTAGAGGCCCACCAAAGAAGCAAATATAAATAGGTAAATAAAAATTCTGCTTTTCATACTATTGTAAATCTTATAAGTTCTTTTTACTAATTATTAAACATTATTTAAACGTTCAAAATAAGGTTGTCATATGCCAAGAAAACATTTTTTGGTAAACCTTTTTCTACTTCATCATGAAAACCTAAAAGATGACTTATATGTGAAAGATAGGTTCTTCCCGGTTTTACTTCTTTTATGAAATCTAAGGCTTCCTCTAAATTAAAATGTGAGTGATGAGGATCTATACGCAATGCATTTATTGACAATACATTAACGTTTCTTATCTTATCAATTTCTTTAGATGAAATAGTCTTTACATCTGTAAGGTAAGCAAAATCGGAAACCCGAAACCCAAAGACTTTTAGTCGATTGTGATAAGCCTCAATTGGAATGGCCGTTTTATTACCAATTTTAAAGGGTTTATTATTTTCTATAAAATTAACCTGAACTGCCGGTGCTCCTGGATAACGATTATTATTGGCAAAAATATAATCAAATCTCTTTTCTAATGAGGCGGCAACTTGTTTATCAGCATATATTGGAATATCACCTTGCTTAAAGAAAAAGGGACGAATATCGTCAATGCCAGCTGTATGATCAGAATGCTCATGGGTAAATAAAATGCCATCGATCTTTACAACATTATTGCTAAGCATCTGCTGTCTAAAATCTGGGCCACAATCTATTACATAATTATAGGAATCCCAAGAAACCATTACCGAAACCCTCAGCCTTTTATCCTTGGAATTACTGCTTAAACAGACAGGGTGTTTGCTCCCAATTACGGGGATTCCCTGTGATGTACCCGTTCCTAAAAATGTAATTTTCAACCGCTCATCTATTTATTTCAAATTTATAACTTATTTATTTAATTGCTTACCCATTCTTATTAACTTTACCGCAAACAAAATCAATAATATGTCTTCAGTTCTAAAAAGGGACACAGCATTTGAGAATATTCCTTCTATAAAGGCCAAAACCTTGAGAATAAACTTAAACCCAGATATTTACGGAACTTTTGCCGAAATTGGAGCAGGTCAAGAAACTGCCCGCCATTTTTTTAGATCCGGAGGTGCCTCAGGGACCATTGCCAAGGCAATGAGTGCCTATGACAAAGCTTTTAGTGATGCCGTTTATGGAATAGAAACTGATGGTAGATATGTTACTCAAAGTCGCCTAAAAAAAATGTTAGCCCATGAAATGCGGCTTATGGAAGAGACGTATTTGATAGAAATAAACATCCGGATAGATTTTTCTTTTCGTATGCCAATACGGTGGCCACCATAGATTTTTCAAAAAGATATAAAGGACATGGTTGGTTAGGGATCCGATATCAATTGGAGCCTGACCAAAAAGAATTGGACGAAATTGTTTTACACGTACGCTTTAAACAAAATGAAGCACGCTTACAACAAGAAACCTTGGGCATCGTAGGTGTCAACCTCATCTATGGGGCTTTTTACAAATACCATAAACCCCGCAAACTTTTAAAGTATCTCTACGATCATATCGATAAGGATACCATTGAAATTGACATGGTTAATTTTTCAATGGTCCCAATTTTAAAGATGTTGACAATAGATTGATGAGTCTGCAGTTAATTAGAAACGATATGACCGATGCCGTAATGTTTGGGCCCGATGGAAACAATTTATTGCCAGCGGCGGTCCTTTATAAGAAAAATATCTTGGCCCTCAGGGGAAGTTTTCGGCCAGTTACAAAAGTAAACATGGATATGTTCGAAAAATCATACGATATTTTTATTCGAGATCCGGCTGTCGACATGGATAATACCATTGTGATTTTTGAAATTACCTTGTCAAATCTAAAGGCATCCGGGGAAATAGATGAAAGAGATTTTATGGACCGAGCGGAGTTACTATGCTCTCTAGGGCACTCTGTAATGATTTCAAAATTTCAGGAATATTATAAATTAGTTGAGTATTTTAACAATTATACCAAAGCAAAAATAGGCCTCACCATGGGAGTCAATAATTTGGTTGATATTTTTGACGAAAAGTACTATCGCCATCTAAGTGGAGGTATTCTGGAGGCCTTTGGTAAGTTATTCTTTAAAGAATTAATTGTCTATTTGTACCCTATGAAGAACCCTGATACCGGACAAATAATGACTAGTAATAATATTAAGGTTCATCCAAGAATGAAAGAACTCTACAAGTTCTTTAAATATAATGGAAAGGTAATGGACATAATAGATTACGATCCTGAAATCATGCACATTTTCTCAAGAGATGTATTAAAGAAAATTACAACCGGAGAAGAAGGCTGGGAAGAAATGTTACCGGAGGGAGTGCCAGAAACCATAAAAGAAAACCATTTGTTTACTCGAGATCAAGATAAACTAAAGGAAAAAGTATAAATACCAGATAAAAAAAGCCCTTTTAAAAGGGCTTTTTTTATTTAGAAACTTAGCAATTGAGCTGCGTGGTCTTTCGTTTTAACCTTGCTTATAACTCTTTCTACTGTTCCGTTTTCATCAATTACAAAAGTAGTCCTATGAAGGCCATCATATTCCTTGCCCATAAATTTCTTAGGTCCCCATACCCCAAAGGCATCTATGACTAAATGATCTTCATCTGCCAATAAAGGAAATGGAAAATCAAATTTATTTCGAAAGTTTGCCTGTTTTTTTTGATTATCCTCACTTACTCCCAGAAGCTCATAACCTGCTGCTTTTAATTCAGCATAATTATCTCTTAAATTACAGGCCTCTGCAGTACATCCGGGTGTGTTTGCCCTTGGATAGAAAAAAACAATCAATTTCTTACCAGAATAATCACTTAAATTTACCATATTTCCATCCTGATCCGGAACCGAAAAATCGGATACCTTATCACCTTCTTTTAATGTGTTCATTAATTATAATTTTTAATTTGTGTTTAGTATTTTCAATGTAAAATTAAACAAATATGACGAAAGCTGAAAAAGTATCTTATGTAATTAACACACTACAGGGAATTTATCCCAGCATTCCTATTCCTTTAGAACATAAGGACCCTTATACCCTATTAATCGCTGTCCTATTATCCGCACAAAGTACAGATGTCCGTGTAAACCAAATAACACCCTTACTTTTTGAAAAAGCTGATAATCCTTATGATATGATTAAAATGTCAGTCGAAGAAATAAGGGCAATCATAAAACCAGTTGGCCTTTCGCCAATGAAATCTAAAGGAATACATGGTTTATCTCATATCTTAATAGATAAATATGATGGAAAAGTACCTTCGCAAATTGATTTATTAGAAGAACTCCCATCAGTGGGTCATAAAACAGCCAGTGTGGTTGTTTCCCAGGCCTTTGGAACACGGCGCTTTCCCTGTGGACACCCATATTCATCGTCTGATGTATCGATGGGGTTTTTCTAATGGTAAAAATGTGGTCCAGACTGAAAAAGATGCAAAAGACTCTTTCCAAAGGAATTATGGAACGATCTACATTTACAAATAATATGGTATGGGCGAGAATATTCTCCGGCACGAGGATGGGATCTAAACAAAGATATTATTACAAGAACCGTTGGGAGAAAAAAAATATTAAACGACTACTATAAAATAAAAAAGACCCGCTAATGCGAGTCTTTTAAAGCTTTAATTTAAGTTGGTTTCGAACTTAAATCCACTGTATTCGGCAAATCTAAGAGATTTAGAATAATTTAATAAGAATTGAATGGTGGCAGGTTTTGCCTTCGCCAATTTACAGGTGTTTTGTTCCTCAGAGTAAATTTTTTCCATATTAGTATCACATTGTTTCGAAATAATAACGCAACTAATCTGGAAATATTGTTTTATATGTAGGGCTTGGTTTAATTTGTCAAAACAATCTTGTGCTTATCAATGATTTTTCTAAGATTAATTAAGGCGTAACGCATCCTTCCCAAGGCAGTATTAATACTAACTCCTGTATTTTCTGAGATTTCTTTAAAACTCATGTCTTTATATATGCGCATTAAAAGAACCTCCCTTTGATCATCCGGTAACTCCTCTATTAAAGAACCTAGATCGCTGTCTATTTGATCTTTTATTAATTGTTTTTCAGCATTTAACTTGTCATCACCTATCACAGAGAAAATATTAAAATCGTCACTGCCTTCAAATTTGGGCATTCTTTTATTCTTTCTGAAGTGATCAATGATAAGGTTGTGTGCTATTCTCATTACCCAAGGTAAAAACTTTCCCTCTTCACTATAGTTGCCTTTTTTTAAAGTTCTAATAACTTTTATAAAAGTATCCTGAAAAATATCTTCCGTGATATCCCTATCAAGTACTTTGGAATAAATAAAACTGCTTATTCTTTGGTTGTGTTTCTTTATTAAAACTTCAAGTGATTTTTCATTCCCACTTATATAGTCTCTTACTAATTCTGAATCATCAATTTGGTATTCCATAGTTGGATATTTTTTTAGTTAAGATTATGGGGCTTTCTCTGCCTTTGGTTCGCTATTTGTTTTTATTTAAAATACTGCTGTGAAACAATTACAAACTAAAAGTATAGAAATAGGCCCCTCTCTAAAAAAGTATGTTGTAAAACACTCCATTTTTGATGTCAAAAGGCGATTTTACCATTTCGAATACAATAAAATAAAAAACCTAAAGTTGATGTTTGATTTTCCTACACGTCCAGAACGATCTTATTTATTGATAAAACAACTTGATATAGACCCATAAAAAAACCCCTGATTTACATCAAGGGGTTTTATATTTTGTCTTATTGACTTTCTTAATTAAGGTTTCGCTCAAAAGTCAGACCTTTGTGATGAACAATATTCAATGATTTTGAATACTGTAATAATAGTTCTACTGTTTCAGGTCTGGCCTTTACAAGTTTACACCTGTTTGCTTGTTTCGAGTAAGTTTGATCCATATATAAATTGTTATGCCTAAATAACGCAACTATTCAGGAACAGATCTTATTACTCGACCTAAAACATATTAATTCGTTAAAACAATGCTATTCTTTTCAATAATCTTCCTTAAATTAATCAGGGCATAACGCATTCTACCCAGAGCGGTATTTATACTAACCCTGTATTCTCGGAAATTTCCTTAAAACTCATATCCTTGATATATGCGCATTATTACTACATCCTTTTGGTCATGGGGCAATTCTTCTATAAGCGCGATTAAATCATTTTGAATTTGGTCTTTTATTAACTGTCGTTCAGCATCTAGTTTATCATCTCCTAAAACAGAAAATATATTAAAATCCTCACCCCCGTCAAACTTGGGCATACGTTGGTTTTTTCTAAAATGATCTATGATAAGATTATGAGCAATGCGCATTACCCAAGGTAAAAACTTACCTTCTTCATTATAGGCGCCCCTTTTTAAGGTTTTAATTACTTTAATAAAGGTATCTTGAAAAATATCCTCCGTTACTTCTTTATCCAAAACCTTGGAATAAATAAAACTTGAAAGACGCTGATTGTGTTTGTTGATAAGAATCTCCAGAGACTTTTCATCTCCATCGATATAATTTTGTACGAGAATGGGATCCGTTACAGATAATTGCATACGTATTACTTTTTTGGTTAAACTTAGGAGTCTTCCTTTGGGAAGAAGACTTTAGCAATTCTAAAATTTCAAAAAAGTAATGGTGTTTTATACGCTTCTGTTTTTATAACTATGCTCCAAATATAGAAAAAATATTATTAGAGTAAAAATATTGTTGCAAGTAATCAACTATTTAGATGTGAAAGAAGCCATTGGTTATTGAATTCCACATATCGTATCTTTGCAAACCTATAATTCGCTATGACTGCTTTATCTGAAGTAAATCCAAAAGAAAATATCATAATCAAAGGGGCCAAACTGCATAATTTAAAAAATATTGATGTAGTTATCCCAAGAAATAAGTTGATTGTAATAACCGGTCTATCCGGTTCCGGCAAGTCTACTTTGGCTTTTGACACTTTATATGCCGAAGGGCAGCGAAGATATGTAGAAAGTCTTTCGTCTTATGCAAGGCAGTTTTTAGGCAAACTCGACAAGCCTAAGGTTGATTATATAAAAGGAATTGCACCGGCCATAGCCATAGAACAAAAAGTAAACTCTACTAATCCGAGATCTACCGTAGGAACTACTACTGAAATTTATGACTATTTAAAGCTTTTGTTTGCGCGAATAGGAAAAACCTACTCCCCTATTTCCGGAAAAATCGTTAAAAAGCATACGGTCACGGATGTAGTCAATTTCATTAAGTCTTTTGACGAAGGTTGTAAATTGTTGCTTTTGGCTCCTATTGAAATACCAAAAGATCGTGATCTTCTAAAATCTATAGAGTTTTTGTCTAAGCAAGGTTATGCTCGTATAAAAATAAATGGTGAAGTCATCAGAATAGACGAAGCTGATGAGAGTATTGGAAATAAGTTTGATTTAGTAATTGACCGAATTATTACGAAAGAAGATCCTGATTTTTACAACCGCCTGGCCAATGCCATTGATACTGCGTTTTTTGAAGGAAAGGGCTATTGTAATATTGAAGAGCTCGCTTCTAATAATGTCACTCATTTTAGTAATAAATTTGAGTTAGACGGAATGCAGTTTATGGAGCCTAACGTTCACCTTTTTAGTTTTAACAATCCATATGGGGCTTGTCCGCAATGCGAAGGCTATGGAGACGTAATTGGTATTGATGAAGACTTAGTCGTTCCAAACACCAGTTTATCTATTTATGAAAATGCCATTTTCCCATGGCGGGGTGAAAGCATGAGTTGGTACAGGGATCAACTAGTCAATTCTTCCTATAAATTTGATTTCCCTATTCACAAGCCTTGGTTTGAACTTAGTGAGGAACAAAAAGGATTAGTTTGGGATGGGAATAAACATTTTATGGGCTTGCACGACTTTTTCAAGCAGTTGGAAGATAAGAGCTATAAAATACAGAACAGGGTAATGCTCTCAAGGTATCAGAGGAAAGACAAAATGTACAAGCTGCAAGGGAAAACGATTAAGAAAAGAAACAGATTATATAAAAATAGTTAATGCCTCTATTTCCGATCTTGTGGAAATGCCTATTATTAATTTATTGAAATTCTTCGATTCCCTGGAACTAAATGATCATGATCTTAAAATTTCCAACAGATTATTAAAAGAAATTAAAACGCGACTTAGTTTTTTGGATAAAGTTGGCTTACAATATTTAACCCTAAACAGAAAGTCCAACAGTTTATCAGGAGGTGAAAGCCAGCGAATAAATTTAGCTACCTCCTTGGGAAGTAGTTTGGTAGGTTCCATGTATATTTTGGATGAGCCAAGTATTGGACTGCATCCAAAAGATACAGAAAACTTAATAGAAGTGCTTAAATCCCTTCGTGACCTGGGCAATACGGTTATTGTAGTAGAACATGATGAGGATATTATGTTTGCGGCTGATGAAATAATTGATATTGGCCCAGAAGCAGGAACCTTAGGTGGTGAAGTGGTTGCTTCCGGCACAATGAGTGAAATTATGAAATCATCTTCCTTGACTGCAGCTTACCTCAACGGAACAGAAGAAATTAAAATTCCTACTAATAGACGAAAGTCAATGAATTACATTGAGATTAAAGGGGCAAGAGAGAATAATCTTCAGAATATTGATGTCACTTTTCCTTTAAATATGCTAACTGTCATTAGCGGAGTCTCAGGAAGTGGTAAAAGTACACTTGTCAAAAAAATACTCTATCCTGTCTTACTTAAAGAACTAGGTGGCTATGGAGAAAAAGCGGGTCAGTTTACTTCCATAGGTGGGAATTATAAGTCTTTAAAAACAGTGGAATTTGTTGATCAGAATCCTATTGGAAGATCTTCGCGTTCTAATCCTGTTACTTATATTAAGGCTTATGACGATATTCGATCACTTTATGCTTCTCAAAAATTAAGTAAACTAAGAGGGTATCAGCCAAAACATTTTTCATTTAATGTTGATGGAGGACGCTGTGAAAAATGTAAAGGAGAAGGGGAAATAACAGTAGAAATGCAATTTATGGCTGATGTACATCTGGAATGTGACGCTTGCCATGGTCGCCGTTTCAAAAAAGAAGTTCTGGAAGTGAGGTTTGATGGAGCCAATATTAATGATGTCTTGAATATGACCATTGATAATGCCCTGTCCTTTTTTGAAAAAACCGAACAGAAAAAAATAGTGAATAAGTTAAAACCCCTTCAAGATGTAGGTCTGGGTTACGTTACTTTGGGTCAGTCTTCCTCTACGCTCTCCGGAGGAGAGGCTCAGAGAATTAAACTTGCCTCCTTTTTAGTAAAGGGTAATACCAAGGATAAGGCCCTTTTTATTTTTGACGAACCAACGACGGGGCTACATTTTCATGATATAAATAAACTTCTAAAATCTTTTAATGCCCTGATAGAGCGAGGTCATTCAATTATAGTTATTGAGCACAATATTGAGTTGATCAAATGTGCTGATTATCTTATTGACTTAGGTCCGGAAAGTGGGGATAAAGGTGGAACTCTTGTGGCAGAAGGTACTCCGGAAGAGGTTATATTAAATAAAAAATCTGCTACAGCTATTTATTTGAAAGATAAATTAAAGGGCTAAATATTCCTAAAAGCCCGTTTCAGTTTAAAGGAAATCTAAAAAATAATTCCAAAATCCTTCCAGAAACCAATTTATAAATAACTTAATATCAATTAATTAAGTGTTTTTTTAAATTTATGGCACGCTGATTGCTATTTCTATAGTGAATGCAAATAATTGCATTTATAATTTTAAACCTTATGTCATGAAAAATTTAATCCTTTTAATTTCGGGAATCGTCTTGGCCACTTATGGAGTACAGGCGAAATCATTGGAGAATAAGGTTCAGTACACTACCTCATTTAGCTCCAATAACGCAATAATATTTGTGGAAAATGGAATAACCTTCTCTATTTACCGTGATGGTGAATTCGATTTTTATATGCAAAATAGAATAAACGTAGCAAATAATGCTGCTGCTTTTAATACTGGATATACCTTTAATTCAGGTTATAATTATAATTCTTTTGTGCAATACGATGCATATGGAGCGGTTATACAAGTTGAAAACGTACCTATATATTACGATTACTACGGAAGAGTAAACCAGATTGGAGCTATTCCAATTAGGTATAATAATGGTTATGTAAGAAGGGTTGGCGGATTAAATGTATTTTATAACAGTAGAGGTTATTATGGTAATTTCACAGGTTATGTTAATTATTACAACCGCTATTACACTTTTAATCCATACTATAACTATTTCGTAAGACCTGCGGCAAACTTATGTTTGGTTTACAATAGACCCTATAGGAGATATTATCAGCCTATAAGATATAGTTATTATAGACCTTATAACGGAAATCATAGAAGAGCTTATGCTCAAGTGGGTCATCATTATGGGAATAATAATAATTATACCAATAGATCTAAAGTCTATAAAAATGATCATAGAGTAGTTTCGCAAAGTCGAAATAATAGCGGAAGAACTAGTGTTGCAAGATCAACTAATAATAGAAGCCAAAATAATGTGGCTAAAAGAAGTAACTCCTTTTCTGATACTAAGGGCTTACGAAGCGTACAAAAAAGAGAATCTGTTAGATCTAGCAACTATACCCAAAATCGTAGTGCTGTTGCCCTACAAAACGTAAAGACAAATAAGAGAAATGTAGGTATTCGTCAGGGAAATACTGTAAAAAGTACAAATACCAACACAAGTGGAAGAATTACAAATAATAACAAACAAAATGTGAAATCTAATAATAGAAATCAAAATTCTTCCTATAGAAGTGTTCAGGGTAACAAAAACAAAGCCGTAGCACAGCGGACTTCTATAAGTAAAGATAGAACCCCTAGTATTTATAAAAAGTCACAAAGTACTAGAGGAAGAAGTTCAAAACAATAGTTTTTTAGGTTGGTTGGTTGTTAAAACCCGCAGTGGAATATTCCCTGCGGGTTTTTTATTTCTTTTTACTTTTAAAAAACGGAGAAATTTTGGAGACTATATCTTCTGATATTTGAAAACGATAAAGTATCACAAAGTAGCAAGCAATGACTAAAACACTTTTAATAAGAATATTAATAATGGGTGCAAATGAAAGCTGAAAACTATAAAAGAGGAACCCTAAAAATATAAGTAACGACCCTACTTTAAAGGTGTCTCTTGTAAAGGGTTGCATTTTAAACTTCTGGTAAACATAGATCAGTTTAAGAGAATTATATAGAAAAATAGCAATGAATGAGGCAATCGCAGCACCATCTATCCCAAACTTTGGAATAAAAACCCAATTAAATAAAATAGTACACAACGCCAAAAAAACTCCTAATATTAAAGAACTCCTATAATATTTAGAATTATATAGAATAGAATTATTAATCCCGTTTAAGGCGTCATATACCTTCGTAGCTCCAATTAAAAAAACAACAATAAAACCTCCCCTATATGTAATTGGTAAAAAAGTATAGAGTTGCTCCAAGTTCAATATGATTAATAAAAAAACCAGCCCTGAAATAATAAAAAGCGTTAAAGAACTCTTTTTATATAGTTGCCCTAAGGATAGATAATCTTGCTTATTGAGCAATTCAGCTGTTAAGGGATAGGTTATTTGATGCATGGCCCTTGCAGGAACAGCTATTACAATAGCTATAAAAACAGCCACTGAATAATATGCTACGTTTTCTATAGCTATAAACTGATTAATCATAAAGCGGTCTATTTCTAAAATGATCACCGCTGAGGAACCACCAAGAATAATAAGCAAACTATAATTAAAAACTTCAGACAAATCTTTTGTCCATCTAAAACTCCACTTAACACTAAGCATACTAAATGCTTTAAAAGCCATTATTAAGGTTCTTAACAAATACAAAACCACCATACTCTTTAAAAAAATGGCGACGGTAATAACTTGAAAGTGCAATAGGAGTAGAAGAATAGATATGCCGGCTCTGACAAAGATTTCTTTCATAAAATTTCCAAAAACAGAGCGTAGTTGTATTTTGGACCAGGCGTAAAATACTTCAAAATAGGCCATGGCAACTCCAATAAAGAAGATATACCAGACATAATCCTTTACAATAGTATTTCTCCTAGCCAAGAAATTTCCTATCCCTTCATTGGCCAAGTAACTGTAACAAGCCAGGGGAATAATGGTTACTAAAGGAAGTAAAATCATTAAACTTAAAAAGTTATCTCTTTGATTGAAATCCTGATATCGACTAAAATATTTCACCAAAGTATTTGGCACGCCAAAGGCCATCAGAGGCATCAGTAAGCCAGCCGTGGATAAGATTACACCTACCAAACCGTAATATTCATCCGACAAGAAACGAGTGTAAAGAAATAGCGTATTAATGGCTCCTATTCCGAAGCCGAAATAGGTAACTATAAGATTTTTAGCAGATTGTTTATAGACTATTCCCATAGCAGTTGTTGCGCAAGCTTTAAGGTAAGCGATTTTCTGCTATATTTTTCAATATCGACTGATTCTACTTTTAATTTTTCTTGCAAAAACAGATTGAACCAATTTAAAAGTAGCTCCTTAAGCTCTTGCTTATTCAAATAGTCAAAAACTACTCCCGCTTTTGAGTCAATAATCATATCACCTGCCTCCCATTTCTTTGGGCCTATACCCAAAATAGGTCTTTTTGCAGCGAAATATTCAAAAAGTTTGCCGGGTATTATTCCTTGTGTCTCCTGAGAATCTATTTCCACCAATAAAAGTACTTGAGATCTTCTTTGAAATTCTATAGCCTCCTGATGTGACACATATCCCTTATTGATTGTATTGTCCATTATCCCATAATCCTTAAGGCTTTGTAAGACTTGTTCTCCTACAACCCCAACCAATTGTAGTTTAAATAAGTCTTTAAAGGCCTTATTTTCATGAAGTAACTCCGAAATTGCTACCCATAGATTTAAAGGATTTCTATCAGAAAGCATAGACCCTATATGCGAAAGTGAAAATATCACATCAAGTCCTTCAGGTTTAAGAGTGCTTACAGCCACATCAAAACCATTGGTGATTACGTGAATCCGCTTTGCCGTTAGCTTCTCGAATTCTAATTTGGTTGTTTCACTAGTCACAATAAGGTCATCACAACTCTGCAGAACTTGTTTTTCCAAAGACTTGTGCTTTTCCTTAGCTTTTTTGCTTAGCCTTAGCTTTTTATGATAACTAATTGAGGTCCATGGATCTCTAAAATCGGCTATCCATCTAATCTTTGTGTGCTCACTTAAGGCTAAACCTATTAAATGTATACTATGCGGTGGACCTGTAGTTATAATGGTATCAATTTGCTGCTCCTTGATTATTGGGAGTAGATAATCAAACGATGGTTTTATCCAAAACTTTCTGGCATCAGGAATAAACAAGTTCCCTCGTATCCAAAGTAATAGTTTTTCTAAGGTTGACTGGTCTTTCGAGGCAATTACACCTGAACTAATCTGCCTTGCCTTTTTTTTGCCAAAAAAGGAAGCAATATTATAAGGCTCAAAAATATTTGTACTATAAACCTCAAGGTCTTTTGGCACTTCTTTGTTGAGACTAGGATCAACAATAGGGTAAGTAGGGTTTTTGGGTACATATACCAATGGTAAAATTCCATTTTCGGGTAAATACTTAACAAATTTCAACCACCGCTGTACTCCGGGTCCTCCGGCAGGAGGCCAATAATATGTAATGATAAGTACTTTGTGCATTAGCCCTCTTCCTTTGATCGAGCGCGCCAAAAACTATATATCCCACCACCCAATAGCAGAATCATAAGCAATATGGAACTGGCTAAAGATATTTTAGCCCCTGTTTTAACAACTTCAGGCTCAAATTTAAAAACAATTTCATGTTCTCCGGGAGGAACTTCAACCGCTCTCAGCAGATAATTAACTTTGAAATGATCAGTGAGTTTACCATCGATATAACAATTCCAGTCTTGCGGATAATATACTTCTGAGAATATGGCTAGTCCCAAGTTTGAATTTTGGGAAACATATTTAAGTACATTGGGATTATATTCTTGAAGTGTAATGCTGGCCAAGGAATCCCTTTCAAAATTTAAATCCTTTAAACCAGAAACTACTTGAGTGTTTACTACAGCTTCATTTAATACATCCAAACTATCCAAGCTAGCTATTTCTTCATCTGCAGAATTAACCTGGATGATTTTTTCAACAAACCAGGCATTACCTGAGGCCTCAGGATTTGTAAGAACAGTGTTTTTTCCTTCCTGATCTTGTTGAATAAGATACTTAACGTTCAACATATTTAAGACCTGAAAATTATTCCTATAAATATGATAGTCAAATATATCCTGAATAGCAGCAGGTTTTGCTGCGTGATATCCACCGATTGATTTATGAAAATAAGAAGTTCTTGCGCCGTTTAATCCTTCTGACGGATCATATACCCTATAAATACTTTGATCCTTTAATATTTCCTTGTCTACAGGTCTTTCTGCAAATGGCTGACTCATCCTCCTTTGTCTTACAAAATCATCCTTATTTACATATCTAAGATCTACGCCTACCAAATCGAACAGTAAAATTAAACCTAGAAGTCCTATGGTTATATTTTGATTTATTTTGTTCTTAAGAAAGAACCAAATTACACCCGCTCCCAACAGGACAATTATCAAGGAGCGAATACTGTCATTCAAATAAACTGCCTCCCGGTCTCTTAAGATCATGGTCATCAATTCTTCCCCAAAATACCTCTCGTAGGTAGTATCACTGGCTCCAATAAAATCAAACATCCCTTTAAAAAGAAAGAGTCCAACAATTATACTACCAACCACGATTACTGACTTTTTTAAGGCGGCCAATTTCTCTTTTCCAGAAACCTTATCTAAAAGAAGTTGTTTTAGTCCCATAATTGCCAATATCGGGGCACATAATTCCAAAATGACTTGTATAGAGGATACCGCTCGAAATTTATTGTACAATGGGAAATAATCTATCATGAAGTCGGTCAACAATCCAAAATTCTTTCCCCATGATAAGAATAAGGACATAAGTATCCCACCAACTAACCACCATTTTAGCCTTCCTTTTATTAGAAAAATACCCATAAAGCCTAATAAAATGATTAAGGCACCTATATAGGCTGGCGCTGCAACTCCTGGTTGATCTCCCCAGTAAAGAGGCAGACCTTTACTGAATTCTAAAGCTTGTGTTCTGGGAAGTCCCTGCTCTATTAGAAAATCATACGATTTTGAATCCTCACCTAGGTCTTCACTATTGCTACCGCCAAAAAGTCGGGGTACCAATAAATTCAATGACTCCGAAATTCCATAACTGTATTGAGTAATGTATTCTTTATCTAATCCTGCCTTGCTTTCCTTTAAATTACCATCCGGATCTAGGGTTAAGGAGGATTTCCCTCGGGTACTCCAATCTGCATATTGCTTTGTTGCCATAAGAGAAGTTGCATTAGCGGCAATTCCCAAAATAACGGCAATAATTAAAAGCCCTGTTGATTTAAAAAAATCTGCTAAAGTCTTTTTTTGTATCGCATCAATCAGATAGACTATTCCGACTACAAGTACCAGAAGCATAAAATAATAAGTCATTTGATAGTGGTTAGCACCCACCTCGAGTGCCATGGCAACAGCAGTTAAAAGAAAGCCCCAAATATAATTTTTTCGAAATGTGAGAATAATACCCCCAAGTAGCAATGGCAAAAATGCAATTGCATGGGCTTTAGCATTATGTCCAACCCCCAAAATGATAATAAGGTAAGTTGAAAACCCAAAGGCTAGGGCTCCTAATACAGCCAAGCGATAGTCCACTTTCATTGTACAAAGAAGAATGTAAAAACCTAGGAAGTATAAAAAAAGATAATCGGCAGGTCTGGGAAGGAATCGTATGAATCTATCCAGTTTTCTCACATAATCATTCGGATAATAAGCCCCCAGTTGATAAGTAGGCATCCCTCCGAATGCACTATTTGTCCAAAAAGGTTCTTCCCCTGTTTTTTGTCTGAAATCATTTTGCTCTTTAGCCATTCCAGTAAACTGAATAATATCAGACTGTTCAATGGTTTTAGATTGTAAAACAGGATAGAAATAGGCCAAAGCGGCTACTACAAAAATTACAATTGAAAAAAAGTGAATAAAAAGAGCCTTGGTACCTTTATTCATAAAATTGGTTAGCGGTAATGGTTAGTTGATTTCTTCAAAATCTATAAACTCCCCAACATTATCTGTATTTACTTTCTTTTGAGGAGAGGTTTTCTTCTTTATACTTACTTCACCTTCATTTACTTCTTCTCCATTTTGAGAGTAGTTCTGGTATTGTTGAAAGCTTTTTTTGAAATGATCCTCAGTTTTCTTGGCAGCATAGTTAAAAAGCTTAGGAGCAAACCATCTAGCTAGTAATTTAAGCGTATAGTATATAAGAAGGATAATTAAAATCGTTTTTAAAAAACCCATAATTACTGTTTTCTATATATCAAAAATACAATTCCAACGTTGTAATAACATTAGAAAATTCATAAAATAATAATAAATTCTGTCTAATGCACCGCTTAGCACCCTTAAAATACTGTCAAAAAGCTTTCTACTTATTAATTATACTCCTCCCTTTTTTAGGAATTAGTCAGTATACAGATGTTATAAATTCTAATCGTCCAGGTGTTTCTGTAAGCGCCTATGCCATTGGTAAAGGGGTAATACAGGGAGAATTTGGTCTTGGGTATGAAGTACAAGATCACAATATTTTAAATCAAGATTCCAAAATTTTTGGAGTAGATTTTTCCTTTAGATATGGTTTGCTCCTGGAAAAACTAGAACTTAATTGGGAAGGTACTTATCAGAACCAAAACATTACTTATGAGGAATTTGGATTTAGTGATACACGATCTAATTTTTCAAGAAATAGGATTGGTTTTAAATATCTAGTTTATGATCCTTATGCAAATCCAAGTAGAAATAAACCTAATCTCTATAGTTGGAAAGCAAATAATAAATTTGTTTTTAAAAATCTAATCCCCGCTATATCCGTGTATGCCGGAGCGAATTTTTTATTTAGTGATAATCCATTTTACCCTGAGGATCCTACAATTTCTCCAAGAGCAATGATTGCGACTCAAAGTAGGTTAACACCCCGATTTGTATTAATTACTAATATAGCCTATGACAAAATTGCCACTGATTATCCGGAATTGAGTTATACTATTTCCTTATCTCATGCCCTTAGAAATCCAAAATGGAGTGTTTTTGTAGAAAATCAAGGTATAGACAGTGATCGTTATGCAGATGTTCTATTGCGTGCAGGATCTGCCTACTTATTTAATGAAAACTTGCAAGTAGACGTTTCTATTGGAGGAAGTTTTAAAAATACCCCAAGTAAGTTTTTCGGTTCGTTAGGTGTTTCGTATAGATTAGACTTTCACAAAGATGTCTTAATTCCGATTGAAGATCAAGATGCCAGACCAAAACGGTGGAGAAATTGAAAAAAATGCTATGAAGAATAAGGAAAAAAAACAGAAACAGAAAAAGAATAAAGGCACGGGCGCCGAAGACATTGATCTTGGACCTTCTAAAAAGGATTTACGGAAAGAAAAGAAAAAGAATAAAGCAATTGATTTTTAAACCTATTCCCTTCCTTTCTTAGAAAATATCTTTAATTTTACAATTCGAAAAACTAATATAAAACTTCAAAGTCTTGTTAATTATCCCTTATCTTGACTTGTCAATATAAGTATATGGTTCAGCTCAAAGAAGCTACTACAAAAAAAGATTTAAAAAGATTTATAAAATTTCCCTTTTCACTTTATAAGGACTGCCCTTATTGGGTTCCTCCTTTAATTTCTGATGAATTAGAAACCTTTGACAAAAAGCGAAATCCCAATTTCAAAAAGGCAGAAGCATGGTTTTATCTCGCTTATAGGGAAAATCAAATTGTGGGAAGAGTTATGGCCATCATAAATTGGGTGGAGGTAAAGGAACAGAAGGTGGCAAAGATGCGATTTGGCTGGTTCGATTTTATAGACGACCTAGAGGTGTCTAAATCTTTATTAGACAAAGTGGCCTCTATTGGAAGAGAAAGGGGCTTAGATTTTATGGAAGGCCCTGTAGGAATAACTAACTTGGATAAGGTAGGCGTACTAATTGAAGGCTTCGATCATATTGGAACCATGATTACCTGGTATAATTATGCCTATTATAAAAATCATTATGAGGCCTTTGGCCTGGTAAAACAAAAGGAATATTTGGAGAACAAATTTCCTGCAAGTAATACCAAACCTGAATATTTCGAAAAGGCACAATTACTTATCAAGAAAAGGTATAGTCTCAGGGAAATGAATTTCTCGAGTACAAAGGAAATTATGCCATGGGCAGATCAAATGTTCGACCTTTTTAATGAAAGCTATGTAAAACTGTCTTCTTTTGTTCCTCTCACGAAGGCTCAAAAAATATACTTCAAGACCAAATATCTTCGTTTAATAAATCCGGAATACATAAAATTCGTAATCGATAAAGATGATCAACTAGTTGCTTTCGCAATTGTAATGCCTTCTTTTGCAAAGACACTAAGAAGAATTAAAGGAAAACTATTTCCCTTCGGTTTTCTTCATTTATTGCATGCGAAGAAAAACAGCAAGGATGTTATTTTCTACTTAATTGGCGTACATCCTGAATATCAAAAAAAGGGAGTTACTGCCATTATAATGAGTCAATTTCACAAAGTATTCCAGGAGAAAAAGATTGAGAACTGTTACCGTACCCCAGAATTAGAAGAAAATAAAGATATAAAACAATTGTGGAAACATTTTGATCCTGTCATCTACAAAAGAAGAAGAACCTATAAAAAAGCATTATAGACATGAGTCCTTTCTAATCTATATGTGAAATACAATTAAGTAGACATTATTCGCCCATTGCAGCCGCAACTGCTGCAGATAATCTTTTGTAAGTACCATTTTGAAGTCGGTCTCTAATTGCTGAAAAAGCATCTAATGTTATAGCAATATCCTCTAAATTATGGGTGGCTGTAGGAATCATTCTCAAAAGTATCATTCCTTTAGGGATTACTGGGTACACTACTATTGAACAAAATATTCCATAATTTTCTCTCAAATCCCTTACCAAAGCCATTGCCTCTGGTATACTACCACTAAGATATACCGGCGTTACACAGCTACTGGTAGTCCCAATATCAAAACCGCGTTCTTTAAGGCCGTTTTGTAAAGCATTAACATTCTCCCAAAGCTTAGATCTGAGCTCAGGTTTTGTTCTCAACATATCCAACCTTTTTAAGGCCCCCTTAACGAAAACCATCGGAAGAGATTTTGCAAACATTTGGGATCTTAAGTTGTATTTTAAATAATCTATTATTTCTTTATCAGCAGCAAGAAAGGCACCAACACCAGCCATAGACTTTGCAAAAGTTGCAAAATATACATCAATATCATCCTGCACACCTTGCTCTTCTCCTGCCCCAGCACCTGTTTTGCCTAAAGTTCCGAAACCGTGAGCATCATCAACCAAAAGTCTAAAATTGAATTCTTGTTTTAATGCTACAATTTCCTTCAATTTACCTTGCTCACCTCTCATCCCAAAAACTCCTTCAGAAATCACTAAGATTCCTCCTCCAGTTTGCTCGGCCATCTTTGTTGCACGCTCCAGATTCTTTCTTAAACTTTCTATATCATTGTGTTTAAAAGTAAATCGTTTGCCCATATGAAGTCTAACACCATCAATTATGCAAGCATGTGAGTCAACATCATAAACTATGATATCATCTTTCGACACTAAGGCATCAATAGCCGATAAAATTCCTTGATAGCCAAAATTAAGCAGGTACGAAGATTCTTTATTAACAAATTCAGCTAATTCCTTCTCTAGTTGTTCGTGAAAATCAGTATGACCGCTCATCATCCGAGCACCCATGGGATAGGCTGCACCATATTCCAGAGCAGTTTCCCCATCAATTTGCTTAATTTCAGGAAGATTTGCTAATCCTAAGTAATCATTTATACTCCAGGTAATAACTTCTTTCCCCTGAAATTTCATTCGATTTGAAATTGGTCCTTCCAGTTTTGGGAAGACAAAATAACCCTCCGCCTGTGAAGCCCACTTTCCTAAAGGTCCCTTATTCTCAATAATTCTATCAAATAAATCTCTCATGTAGCCTAGTTTGCTGTGTGGTGCAAAATTATGGAATTTTCATCACGAATCATAAAATATTTTCTGGCAATAAAAAAAGGCGATGGAAAACCATCACCTTTCGTATACTTTTTAAGAATAGTTTATTTTATATACTGAATTTCTTGTTCCTCCCCGATCGTTTCGCTGTCAAAAAATCCTTGGTCACTCATCCATTGATCGTTATATATTTTGCTCATATAACGTGAACCATGATCTGGAAAAATAAGAACTACTTTACTATCTTTTTTAAATTCTCCTTTTTCGTTTAATTGTTTTACGGCTTGCATAACAGCTCCGCTGGTATAACCTACAAAAATTCCTTCCGAGCATGAGATTTCTCTTGCTGTATGGGCACTTTCTTCGTCGGTTACCTTGATAAACTCATCTATTGATTCAAAATCTGTGGCAGAAGGAATCAGGTTTTTACCTAAACCTTCGATACGATATGGATATATTTCATCACGATCTAATTCCCCAGTTTCATGATACTTTTTTAATACCGATCCATAAGCATCAACCCCAATAACCTTAATATTTGGATTTTGCTCTTTTAAATAACGTGCTGTACCAGAAATAGTACCTCCCGTACCACTACAAGCAATTAAATGCGTTATTTCTCCAGCAGTTTGCTTCCAAAGCTCAGGCCCTGTAGTTCTGTAATGAGCCTCTATATTTAGCCTATTAAAATATTGATTGATATAAACAGACCCCTGAGTCTCCTCATGAAGTCGCTTCGCTACCTGATAGTATGATCTTGGATCATCTGCACTCACGTGTGCCGGACAAACATATACCTTAGCTCCCATAGAACGAAGCATGTCTATCTTATCCTTAGAGGATTTAGAACTAACAGCCAACACACATTCGTATCCCTTTATAATACTTACCATAGCAATACTAAAACCAGTATTACCCGAAGTCGTTTCTATGATTGTACTTCCCGGCTCAAGTATGCCCTTCTTTTCTGCTTCTTCAATAATAAAGGATGCTATTCTATCTTTTGAGGAATGCCCGGGATTGAAGGCTTCTATCTTGGCATAAAAATCCCCGGTTAAGGGAGCTGCAATTTTATTTAACTTTACAAGAGGTGTATTTCCTATTAGATCTAGGATCGAACTATAAGCATTTATCTTGCTTTCCATAAAACATAGTTAGGCGGCCGAATCTCTTTTTAAAGATTCTTATTTGGGGACAAAAATAATACTTTTTTTTTATTTCGACGCTTTCCCTTCCAATTCTAGTAAAAAGGCATACTCAATGGCAGTTTCTTTCAGGGCCTCGAAACGTCCGGAAGCCCCTCCATGTCCTGCCTCAAGATTAGTATATAAAAACAATTTGTTATTATCCCTTTTGTGCGCGCGCAGTTTAGCCACCCACTTTGTGGGTTCCCAATATTGCACTTGTGAGTCGTACCATCCACTGGTAACCAAAATATTTGGATACTCTTGTGTAATCACATTATCATAAGGGGAATAAGATTTTATATAATTGTAATACACTTTTTTATTTGGATCTCCCCATTCATCATATTCCCCTGTTGTCAAAGGAATGCTGGTATCCAACATAGTCGTAATTACATCAACAAATGGGACTGCAGCTATTACTCCATTGTATAATTCCGGTGCCATGTTCAAAACGGCTCCTACTAATAAGCCTCCCGCAGAACCACCATAAGCATACAAATGTGATTTATTAGTGTAATTATTGTTTATTAGAAATTGTGAGCAGTTAATAAAATCCATAAATGAATTTTTCTTGTTCAACAATTTTCCTGCATCATACCATGGTCGTCCTAAATATTCTCCCCCGCGGATATGCGCAATAGCAAAAATAAAACCTCTGTCTAATAGACTGAGTCTTGTAGTAGAAAAATAGGGGTCCGAGGTACTCCCATATGCTCCATAGCCATAGAGAAGAAGGGGTGCACTTCCGTCTATTTTAGTATTCTTATGATATACCAACGAAATTGGAATTTCTTTGCCGTCAATGGCTGGAGCCCAAAGTCTTTTTGAAGTATAATTATCTTTATTAAAGTCTTCTCCCAAAACTTCTTGTTCCTTTTTTACTTCTGCTTTTCGCGTCTTAAAATTATAATCCAGGATAGCATAGGGAGAGGTCATAGAATTATACACATAACGCAGGGTTTCTGTATCGAAATCAGGGTTAACAAAAGGATAGGCAATGTAAGTCTCACTTTTAAATGGCAAATAATAATCTTCGGATCCATCCCAACGACAAACTCTGATCTTGCTTAGACCGTTGACCCTTTCGGATAACACGTAATAATCTTTAAAAATATCGACATCTTCTAATAAAACCTCCGGGCGATGTAAAATAAACTCCTTCCAATGTTCAATAGAAGTGGCTTCTTCAGAGACTTTCATAAGCTTAAAGTTAACGGCATCATCCTTGTTGGTGAGAATAAAAAAATCTTTGTCATAGTGATAAATGGAGTACTCCACTCCCTTAATTCGCTTAGAAAACAAAGAGAATTCTTCTTCAGGATGATTGGCATCTAAAATCTGAAATTCTGTTGTTAAGGTACTATTGGAACCAATAACGATATATTTCCTGGATTTAGTCTTGTAAACAAAGGTATTAAAGGTTTCATCCTTTTCATGAAAAACTAATTGATCGTCTTCACTTGGTGTGCCAAGAATATGCTTATATATCTTATCAGATCTCAAGGTAATTGGATCTTTGGATGTATAAAACAACGTTTTATTGTCATTTGCCCACATGGCGGCACCTGTTGTATTTATTAAAACATCCGGGAGAATCTCTGAAGTCTCTAAATTCTTTATCTGTATAGTATATTGTCTTCTTCCATTCGTATCAATTCCAAAGGCCGCGTACCTATTATCAGGACTTACAGAAACGCCTTTAAGATTAAAAAAATCATACCCTTTAGAAAGTTCATTACATTCAAAAAGCAATTCCTCCTTTGCACTTAGAACTTCCTTTTTTCTTGAATAAATGGGATATTCTAAATCCTTTTCAAAACGAGTAACATACCAGTATCCATTGAGTTTGTATGGCAACGAAGAGTCGTCCTCTTTAATACGAGATTTCATTTCTTTGAACAACACTTCTCTAAAATTCTCATTATGAGCTGTTTGAGACTTGAAATAATTATTCTCTTCCTGAACATATGAAAGAACTTCAGGATTATCTCTGTCTTTTAACCAATAATATGGATCTAATCGTTTATCTCCATGAAGCTCTAATTCTACCGGAATTTTTTTTGCAATTGGGGGTGTCATAGATATCTTTATTGATAATTTGAATAGGGCTAACTCGTTTTTAAAAAAGTTAATCTTTTGACAAAGTAGAAACCCTTAAATGTTTTTAGCCGCGCAATTTAGTAATTTTGAATTAAGAACTCTTAAATAAAAAAGATATGTTTGGAGACCTAATGGGTATGATGGGAAAGCTCAAAGAAACACAACAAAAAGTAGAAGAAACAAAATCTAGGTTACAAAATGTTACTCTACAAGAAAAATCATCTGATGGTCTAATTTCTGTAACTATTACTGCTAACACAACCATAAAATCTATAGATATAGACGATTCTTTGCTTACCGATAAAGAGAAGTTAGAAGACTATCTTATTCTCACAATAAACAAAGCTATTGAAAAAGCCACGGAGATGAATAAACAAGAACTGGGCGCAGTAGCGAAAGAAAATATGCCTAATATACCCGGCTTGGAAAATTTTCTTAAATAAGGTATTTACATTGACTAAGTCAATTTTAATTAAAAACTTATTCAAATAACCCTTCAACCTAAATTTAAAAGTGATTAATTAGTTTCAGATGTTAAAAATTAAAAAGCAAGAAAATAATAGCCTCAGCTTCTCTTTATTGTCGGGACAGGGAACTTCCTTGTTCGACAGCATTCCTTATGCCAGTAAAGACCAATTGCACCATGCTTTTTTAAAGATGAAAAATCCGAAAGACAACGAGGTTATTTACGAAAGAAATACTGACCACCAAGGCAATTTCGTTTTTTACGTAAAAGACTCTCAGGGATTGCTTCTGGGTCAGAGTCAGCTTTACCGCTCAGAAGCTGGTATGGAAAACGGGATAAAAAATCTAAGAAATAGACTTTCAGTAGTTGAATTATAAGTTTAATTAAATTGATTTAAGTACTTTAATAACATATTGATGCATTTCATTGGTGTAATCTAAATGTGTTACCATTCGCAGCTTCCCTTGTCCCATACCTATCATCTGAATATTATTCTGCCTCATAAGTTCCATAAAGTCCAACTCCCCCATTTTCGATTCATTTAATTCAAAGATTATTATGTTGGTCTCTGTAGGCTCTACTTTTTTAACAAATGAAAGTGTCTCCAATACTTCTGCAATTTCTTTAGCCTTTATGTGGTCCTCTTTTAACCTTTTAATATGATTATCCAAGGCATAGATCCCTGCAGCTGCTAAATAACCTGCCTGCCTCATTCCTCCCCCTAAAACTTTTCTTATTCTCAATGCTTTATCGATAAGGGTTTTATCACCTACTAAAAGAGAGCCTACCGGACATCCTAAGCCTTTACTCAAACATACACTTATAGTGTCAAACAATGCTCCATATTGCTCAGGAGTATGTCCAGAAGTTACCATCGCATTCCATAAACGCGCTCCGTCCAAATGATAGGCTAAATTATTTGTGCGACATATTTCTTTTATTTTCTTGAGCTCTTCCATATCCCAACAGGCTCCTCCTCCTTTATTGGTGGTATTCTCGATACAAACCAAAGAAGTTAAGGGACTATGGTAAAAATCAGGTGGATTTATCGCTTCCTCTACCTGTTTGGCTTTCATCATACCTCGGTCACCATCGATCAATTTACAAGATACCCCACTGTTAAAACTTACTCCACCTCCTTCATAGTTATATACATGTGCATATTTATCACAAATAAGTTGCTCCCCGGGCTGTGTATGAAGCTTAATGGCAGTTTGATTGGTCATTGTGCCACTAGGAAAAAATAAAGCTGCCTCCATATTAAAAAGGCTGGCTACTTTATTCTCAAGTGCATTAACAGAAGGATCATCTTTAAAAACATCATCCCCAACTTCTGCCAACATCATTGCTTCCAACATCTTAGGTGTCGGTTTGGTTACAGTATCACTTATTAGATTTATATTCATCGTTTACGGTTCAAAAATATATGGACAATCCATGCCTATGGGCGACCCATCAGGAATTTGTCGGGTTTTAATCACTTTAAATTCTTTGGGTTCCTTTACAAACTGATTAATTCTTCTTCTTATCTCAACATCATCAGATTCATTAGAAGTGACCAAATTAGTTTGTAATTGAGATAGAGTACTGTATGCTATGGCATTTACCTGAGGATGAACACTTGTATTTGCCGCAAGATTCATGATATGATATAATACTCTATAATTAATAGTATTCTGCACCTCCCCCAAATAGGTCTCTTTACTTCCTTTAGCTATTGTATTTAATACTAACTCATCTAGCACTTCTCCCAAGCCTAGTTGCGATTTATCGATACTTTTCTGCTGAACCAATCGTGAAGCTCTTTCGGGATGTAATAAGAAATAGAGCGTCATATCCGCAGCAGTCTCTGCGGAGGCCAGGGCATCAAAGGTCACTCCCGTTCTTCCCTTGAAAGATTCTCTCGTAGCAGGATAACCAATGGCACGCGGTGGAAATAAAGAAAGTTTATCTTTCGGAATCGCAAGGGTATTCGCTTCGAGTGTTTTTAATAATTGCTTTAAGGCTAAACGTTGTTGATCCTTATCCAGAAACTCTGCGGATTTTTGACCATCGCCTTTTACCTTATAATTATAATCGACTCCTCCAATTAATTTACATACAGCCTCTGTTTGATATCTATGTAAAAAATAAAGCGGTACAAAAACGTCTTCTAATACAGTATTTGGATCACCTGTCCTGATGTTATCTAATGAAAATTGATTTATTCCAATCTTTCTAACTTGTAAAATATTCTCCAACCCATTTGTCAGATTGGAATCATTATCCCACAAGTGCCCAAATACATGGGCACCTCCGGAAGCTCTGGCGTCTTTGTCTGAAATAAACCTAAGTCCTTCTGACGTTGCATTCTCTAATACCTCATTTAAAAATATTGTTTCCTCTTCACCTGCGGGGATGTCCGCATAATTATAGGCCACCGTCACTTTATCCCACGCACCAATTCCGGTATCATAGGCATTGCTAAAATCAATTTTTCCGTTTTTCAATTCCAATTTTGGATGGGGATAATCCATAACAGAAGCCCTATTATTGGTGCTCGCAGCAAAATTATGAGTAAAGCCCAAAGTGTGGCCGATTTCATGAGCTGATAATTGTCGTATTCTTGCCAGGGCCAAATTCATCATCTCCTCATTGTTGTCATCTCTTTCTTCAAAAGGCTTATCAGCCAGTGCCTGTGCAATTAAAAAATCCTGACGTATCCTCAAACTACCCAGACTAACATGCCCTTTTATAATCTCCCCTGTTCTCGGGTCAGTTATACTACTCCCGTAACTCCATCCTCGGGTAGAACGATGTACCCATTGAATAACATTATATCGAACATCTAAGGGATCGGCATCATCCGGAAGAATTTTAAGTTGAAAGGCATTCTTATAGCCAATAGCTTCAAAGGCCTCGTTCCACCATCTTCCACCTTCCAAAAGAGCTGATCTTACCGGCTCCGGAGTCCCATTATCCAAATAATAAATGATTGGTTCTACTGCTTCACTTATGGCAGCAGCCAGGATTCTTTTTTTCCAGACGATGTCGAGTAACAAAACGTTTAAGTATTGGTTCTTCAATGGGTGTAGCATAATCGTAATAAGAAAAAGGATAGGATCCACATCTGGGATCAAAAACCCTTTCTTTATAACCTGCCGGTGGTAACTCAATAAAAGAATGATGCTGAGAAACCGTTACCAAATCCGGATTTGGGGTAACCGATTTTATATAATCGCCTTGGGCTTCCCCACTAAAGGTAAGATAAGCATCAAATTCTATATTCTTTGGAAAAGCCTTGGTCCTCTCTAAGTTGAGGGCACTTTTGCTTTTATCTAATTTATAACTTCCCTGTTTCTTTTGCTTAAGTATCTTGGTTACTCCCTTGGCATCTTGCATTAAAAAGTCAGTGATATCTATAATATATCGTTCATTTATTTCTTCTTCAATAGGAAAACCAAATAAAATTGATTTTGCAAAAGCCTGCTCCACAGAGTTACGCTCTAAAACGTTGTCAGAAATAGCTCTGTATTTTAAATTGGGTTGAATTAGCAACAACTTATTTCCCGCTTTTTTAAAATAAACGAGCGACTCATCCCCTAATTGACCTCGATCCAAACCAATGTCATTACTGCCAATACCACTACTTAAGGAATAAACATATAGAAAGGGCTGCTCCAGATCTTCAACCTCCATGTAGATCTTGTCAGATCCTTCATCGTAGAAGAATTTGAAAAATCCCGGATACTCTTGGAATGAACTGCTTTTTTCAGAAAACTGGGCGTTTAATGAAGTTATCATTAAAGAAATAAATAATACTGTCTGAATGTTTTTCATAGTTTTTAATCAAGCGATAAATTTAGAGAAATTACTTTAAAAAAAGAGGAAGTATATGGTTCTTGATGAGAAAATTAAATCCTTAATTATCCCTTTAAATTTTTATAGAATTATTAAAAAAAAGCTTAATTATTCAGATTATCTCCTTTTCGTTAATATTAAAAACCCTTAACTTTTCTAAAAGAAAAGAAGATGACGAATATTAAAAATCAGATCTTTTCTTCTTATATGAGAAACCCATCTCTTTTTGATGAAATATATGATAAAAATGGTGAAGTAAGGGAAATATATCAAAAGTTATTTCAGTTATATGGCGAGCTGATATTAAGGAATATGCGCTTTTAAATGAAAAAGCCAAATCCTCTTTTTTTAATCAAGGGATTACTTTTCAGGTCTATGGCAAGAATAAGGCAGAAGAAAAAATATTTCCTTTCGACTTATTTCCAAGGATTATTGATCCCAAAGAATGGGACTTAATTGAAAGAGGGGCCATTCAGCGAAGCAAAGCACTTAACTTATTCCTCTGGGATATTTATCACGAAAAAAAGATTATAAAACAAGGTATTGTTCCTATGGATCTTATAAGTTCCTCTGGTAATTACCTTCATCAAATGCTGGATGTTGATCCTCCGGGAGGAATATACAATCATATTTCAGGGACTGATCTCATAAAACACAATGATGGGCAATATTATGTACTTGAAGACAACATAAGATGTCCCTCAGGGGTCAGCTATGTTATCTGTAACAGAACGGCCCTAAAAAGAGCCTTATTCGGCGTTTTTAATTATTATAAGACGCATACTGTCACGGATTATGCGGAGAACCTACTTGAGCTCTTAGAGAGCGTTAAACCTCATGGGGTTGATATCCCTAATGCTGTAGTGATTACATGTACAATTCTGCCTTCTATGGCATTATGGGGGTAGAACTTGTTGAAGGAAGAGATCTATTTGTCGAAAATGATTTTGTATATATGAAGACTATAAAAGGACCGTTAAAAGTAGATATCATTTATCGGAGAATTGACGACCTCTTTATTGATCCATTAGAATTTCGCCCGGATTCCACTTTGGGGGTTCCAGGACTATTCGCTGCCTACCAAAAAGGGAACGTCACTATTGCCAACGCACCCGGTACAGGAGTAGCGGATGACAAGGCCGTTTACACCTACATGCCACAAATAATTAAATATTATTTGGATGAAGAACCAATACTAAATAATGTGCAAACCTATCACTGCAATAGGCCCGATGAATTAAAATTTGTTCTAGAAAATATACCAGAATTAGTAATTAAACCTGTAGATGAGGCCGGAGGTTATGGGATCTCAATTGGAAACAAGTTGACAAAAAATGAAATAGAAATTGTAAAAAAAGAAATACAGGCAAACCCCAGAAAGTATGTAGCCCAGCCCATTATGTCTCTTTCAGTTCATCCTACTTATATCTCAAAAAATGAATCGTTTGAACAGCGCCATGTAGACCTGCGAACCTTTACAGTGCTGGGAAAGGACAAAGCATTTGTTCTTAAAGGAGGTCTAACCCGGGTTGCCTTAAAAAAAGGAAATTTAATTGTTAACTCGTCTCAAGGAGGTGGATCAAAAGATACTTGGGTCTTAAAAAACTAAAATAATATGCTTGCTAGAGTAGCTGATAACCTTTTCTGGATGGGACGATATATAGAAAGATCGGAACATATTGCCAGATATATGAACGTAAATTACTTTTCTTCATTAGATGCCCCAAATGCCCTGTCACAATCCAGGCAGTTTGTTTTAAGATCCATGCTATTTATGGCAGGGACGCCTGAGAAAGATGGTAGCAAGGAACTAAATGAAGATAATGTCCTATATGATATAGCGCTAAATTCAGAATCTTCTTATTCCATTTATAGCGGAGTAAAACAAGCTCGAGAAAACGCAAATAGCGCCAGAGACCTAATATCCACTGGCCTTTATGAAGCTATAAATAAATTTTACCATTATATTATTAATTATAACCCGGAGGTATTTGTTAAAAATGGATTACATGACTTCACAACGCATGTAATGGAAATGTCTGCCATCCTTAGGGGTAAAATTAGAGGTTCCCTCTTACATGATGAGACTTATGCCATTATTATGATGGGAGTGAATATTGAAAGAGCGATCCAAATAATCAGAATTATTAATACAAAATACCACGATGCCTTGGAAGCCCAGGGTAGTTATGGTGACAGATTCAATAATAGTTTTGAATGGACCACTCTTTTAAAATGCGCTGAATCCTATGACATGATGAGAAGGTTATATAAAAAACCTCCGACTAGTGTAAGCACCCTAGAATTTTTAATTTTAAACCCAAATTGCCCTAGATCAATAATGAATAGTCTGAACCAGGTATATAAGCATATTCGTAAACTCGATCATAACACCAAATACAACAAAAATACTACGGCCTTTTTGGTAGGTAAGGTAAAATCGGAATACGAGTACAAAAGAATTGAAGAAATAGAAGGCAACGTGCAGGACTTTATTGATTCTATCTTGTATAGACTTGGGGAAGTAAGCCAAAAAATGGAAAAAGAGTTTTTTAAGTATTAATAAAAACCGATTGACTAACTTAGAATTATCTTTTTGTTAATGTCCTTATCTTATATTACTTATAGTGCTCATAATCTATGAGAATTGATTTCTGATGCACATTGGCAATTTCTTATTATTCCGGAAGAAAATGATACACAAGAAGGAATAACTATAGAATTCTCTAACTCTGTGCATGCCATTAACGAATACTCCATAAACGGATATGGTTTTAACACCATCCGTGTTCAACCCAGAGAAAAATTTAAGAATATTTCTTTTAACGCCACTTTTATTAAAAAAACCCGTTTTTTTTTACCAGATAAGCAATCTGATAAAGAGCTTTGCTTTTAAACGATTTGATTTTCATTTTTGAGCCTTTTTTAAGCGTACATCCTTAACCATATTATCCTCCAATCCCAAAAATCTTTTTAAATTTCAAATGGATAAGCCCATTTTTTTTAACCTCCAAAGGCTTATGCATTGGGTATATAAGGAACTTTTTTATACTCCCAATGTTACATGTGTCGATACACGGCTGGAGGAAGTTATCAGGCTTAAAAAAGGGGTTTGTCAGGATTTTTCGCATCTGTTTATTGCTATTGCCAGAGTAAATGGAATTCCTTCTAGATATGTTTCCGGTTATCTTCATCAAGGTCATGGTTACTTTGGAGATTCTCAAATGCATGCCTGGACAGAATGTTTTATCCCCGGACTTGGCTGGATAGGTTTCGATGCTACTAATAATATTATAGCAAATGAAGATCATATAAAAGTAGCTCATGAAAAGGATTACCGAGATTGTTTTCCTTTTCAAGGGATTATTTACACTAGAGGTGAGAACCATACACAACATTTAGTTCAGGTAATAGCGCAGCATCATCAGTAAATACTTTAAAAGACCCTTATATAAGAACAAAGATTAGTATTTTTGGACAAAATTTTATTTATGCTTACTTCAGATCAACAGAAAGATCTTATAGAGCGCCTTGGTGCGTTAAGGAGGTATCTTTGACATAGATGCCAAACTTATTGAAATACAGAATGAAGAAGAAAAAACTTTAGCTCCTGACTTTTGGGATAATCCTCAAATAGCTCAAGAACAAATGAAATTAGTGCAGTCAAAAAAGAAATGGGTGACTGATTTTAATACAGCTTCAGAAAAAGCTCATGATTTGGAGGTTTTGATGGAGTTTGCAAAGGAGGGTGAGGTAAGTGAAGAGGAAGTAGATTTGCATTATTCCAAAGTATTAGAGGCTATTGAGAATATGGAATTCAGAAACATGCTCTCTGAAGAGGGTGATAATATGACAGCCATATTACAGATAACAGCTGGTGCAGGTGGCACGGAAAGTTGTGATTGGGCGGCCATGTTGATGCGAATGTATATGATGTGGGCAGAGAAAAATGGATTTAAGACAAAAGAGCTGAATTATCAGGAAGGAGACGTAGCTGGGATAAAAACGGTTACTTTAGAAATTGATGGAGAATACGCTTTTGGTTGGTTAAAAGGTGAAAACGGTGTTCACCGACTTGTAAGAATATCTCCTTTTGATAGCAATGCAAAAAGACACACTTCCTTTGCTTCTGTTTATGTCTACCCATTAGCCGATGACAGCATCGAAATAGATGTAAATCCGGCGGACATAGAAATTACTACTTCCAGATCTAGTGGGGCCGGTGGTCAAAATGTAAATAAAGTAGAAACCAAAGTTCAACTAGTCCACAAACCCTCAGGAATTCAAATTTCATGTTCTGATTCCAGATCCCAGCATGATAACCGTGCGACGGCTCTAAAAATGCTTAAATCGCAGCTTTATGAAATAGAATTGCGCAAAAAACAAGAAGCAAGGAGTGAAATTGAAGCTTCCAAAATGAAAATTGAATGGGGTTCGCAAATAAGAAATTACGTAATGCACCCATACAAACTGGTGAAAGACGTAAGGACCTCCGAAGAAACTGGAAATGTCGATGCAGTTATGGATGGGGAAATAAATAGATTTTTAAAGGCCTATTTAATGGCTACAGGACAACAGCAGTCGTAGAAACGTAACTAGAAATACCAGATGATTTTTATAAATTAGGATAAATGATCAAAATATACCACAATCCAAGATGTCGAAAGTCCAGAGAAGGCTTATTAGAATTAACTAATTCTGGCAAGAAATTTGAAGTAATAGAATATTTAAAAAACGTTCCTTCAAAAAAGGAATTAGAGGAAGTTTTATCGTTTTTAAATATAAGCCCTGATGAATTAGTTAGAAAAAATGAAGCGGTTTGGAAAGATAATTTTAAAGGAAAAAAATTGACAGATGAAGAGATAGTTGAAGCGATGATAGCCAATCCAAAATTAATTGAAAGACCCATTATTATTAAAGATAACAAGGCTATCATTGGCAGACCCAAGGAATTAATAACTAAATTTCTAACAAAAAAAAATTAATCATACAAGTATCTACTGAATACGTTAAAAGATGAATTGTGTTTTCATAATAGGCTTTTAACATTGAATTAACCATTATTATATTTTTCTTGATTTACTTTTATAACATCTTAATATTATGAAACGCAGAATCAGTTTTTATTTACTTGTCGTTGTTGCTGCTTTTACAGGAATAAATGAAAGCCAAGCCCAGATTAATAACGGCCAATATAACAATCGCTACAATCCTTATGGCAGGGGGCGAAGCACTGTTCCAAGAGGACCTGCTGAACCTGAACGAGAACCTGAAAAACTTACAGCAGAAGAGATTGTTGCGAATGAAATGCCAAAAATTACGGAGGCCCTAGAATTAAATGACTTTGAACAGGCAGTGGTTTCTTCTATTTTGTCTAAGTATATGCAACAACGAATAGAGTTACAAATACTGCAGCTTCCAGATGAGCAAACGCTAGATAAGCACAAGCAGATTAAAGAAAATCAAGAAGAAGAATTGAAAGCAGGTTTACCTGAGGACAAGTACAATAAAATGGTAGAGCTAAGGGAAGAAGGCTACAATAAATTAAAGAAAAAGAAGAAGAAAAAGAAAAAAGAAATGGAAAAAGAAGTAAAGAATTAATGAGAATTCTTTTAATTTTTTTTTGTCTTATTTCACTTCATATTTTGCAAGCCCAAAGATCTGGAGGAGATAAACCACCTTTAATCGAAATAAAAGCCAAAGTTCTCGATAAAGAATCGGGACAACCCCTAGAATATGCTACACTAGTATTACAAAGTGCTGAGAATCCGGAAAGAGTAACAGGAGGATTATCAGATCCCTCCGGTGATTTTTCAGTTGAAATCATTCCGGGAATCTACGATATTCGTATCGAATATATTTCTTATAAAACTTACGAACTTAAAGGACTACAGCTCTTCAATCCTACTGATCTTGGCACTATCATTCTAGAAATAGATGCTGAACAATTAGACGAGGTAGAATTAGTTGGGGAACGCACCACAGTTGAGTTAAGACTTGACAAAAAGATTTATAATGTTGGTCAGGATCTTACCGTTAGGGGAGGTTCGGTTACAGATGTATTAGATAATGTCCCGTCGGTTACTGTCGATGTAGAGGGGAACATTAGTCTAAGAGGCAATGAAAGTGTGCGGATCCTTATAAATGGTAAGCCCTCTGCCCTATCGGGAATAAATCCGGAAACCTTGCAACAACTACCTGCAGAAACTATAGAAAAAGTTGAAGTAATTACTAATCCCTCTGCAAGATACGATGCAGAAGGCTCAGGAGGAATCATTAATATCATCTTGAAACAAGGAAAAAATTCTGGTCTTAACGGATCACTAAACTTATTTGCCGGTTATCCTGACAATTATGGAGGCGCCTTGAGTTTAAATTTAAGAAGAGATCTATTTAACTTATATGTCAATACAACCTATAGGTATAGAAATGCTCCGGGAAATGCCCTTTTTAAACAAGAAAACTTTAACGATGACGGAACTACTGATAGTTTTCAGGACGAAATAAGGGACTATCAGAGACAATCAGATGGATTTAACACCAATGTTGGTTTGGAAATTTTTGTCACCCCTTCCATCTCGGTCACAAACGCTTTTGTTTATCGAACCTCCGATGGGGAAGATACTATAGATATTGACTTTTTTAACTTTGACGCAAATGGAAACCCTACTATTCAAAGAAACCGCTTTACCATAGAAACGGAGGACGAGGAAGATATTCAGTATTCTTTCAATTTTTTAAAAAAGTTTGAAGACGCGGGACACGAACTCAGCTTTGATTATCAGTATTCAACCGGGGTAGAAGTTGAAAATGCTGTTATAAATGAAATAGTACTCGGTGAAAATACTGAGCTCCCTGTAGAGCAGACTTTAAATGATGAATCGCAGGTGAATCAATTGGTTCAAATGGATTATATTCTCCCTTTTGGGAAAGACAAACTCTCTCAGTTTGAGTTAGGCTATAGGGGAACCTTTAACACTTTTGATACCGATTTTGTTTTCGGAATTTTGGACGAAGGAGACTTAACTCCTGATCCTGATTTTAGCAATAGACTTATTTACAAAGAATTCGTAAATGCCGCCTATACACAGCTAGGTACTAAAATTAATAATTTCAATATTCTCGGGGGTTTAAGAATGGAAGCTTCAGATATCGGAATCAATTTAATCACTACCAATGAAAACAATACAAAGAAATATGTAGATTGGTTTCCATCTCTTTTTTTAGGGTATGATTTTTCAGAGTTCGAAAAATTCACGGTAAGCTATAGCAGAAGATTAAGAAGGCCCAGATCGCGTTTTATAAATCCATTTCCTTCAAGGTCTAGCAATACCAACCTTTTTCAGGGAAACCCGGATCTTGATCCCACATATACCAACGCCTATAACATTGAATACCTTAAAAGGTGGGATAAAATTACGTTTACCACTTCTGCATACTATAACAAATCAACGGGAGTGTTTCAATTTATAACACTTGAGACCGGCGATTTTGTTGAGATTGAGGACCCGGAAGACCCGGATAATCCCATTTTCGTTCCTGTTCAAGTAAGAACACCTATTAACTTGGCGAAGGAAACTCGCTATGGAATGGAATTAACCACTACTTATGTTCCCAAAAGAAACTGGCGTTTTACGCTTAATGTAAATGTTTTTGAACAAACACTTGAAGGTGACTATACTTATATAAATTCTAATGAGGAAGAAATTACTCAGAGTTTTGATGCAGACAATCTAACCTGGTTCAGCAGGCTAAGTGCAAAAATTCCACTTCCGGCTGAAATTGATTTCCAGACGAATATTTTTTATCGTGGACTTACAAGAAATGCACAAAGTAAGAATTTGGGGGTGCTGACAACAAATTTAGCTTTTAGCAAAGATATTATTAAGGACAAAGCAACTATATCTCTGAACGTGAGCGACTTGTTCAATAGCAGAAAACGTATATCGGAAACCAGGACGGAGAATATTTTCACCTATAGCGAGTTTCAATGGCGTGAAAGGCAATTTACCTTATCGTTTCTATATCGATTTAACGAACAAAAAAACCAACGGTCAAGAAACAGAAGAGGCGGAGATGGTGAAGATTTTGAATTTGAAGGTTCCTAACTACTACAGAATACTCCTTATTCGAAAAGATTAAGTTCTTTATAGCTGCTCTCGCTCGGCCTTTTTAGCCTCGCGCTTTTCCTTCCAAAGCTCAAGAAGATTACCTCCCAACCAATAAGGAACTACAAAGACTAATAAAAAGATCATTAACCAAAAACCTATGGTTATTATGGACAAGAATGCTAAAAAACCTAAATATTGGTCAAATTCAAACATAGTTTTCTACTTTGTGCTACAAAGATACTTTGATTTTGTGCATTAAAACAAACCAAATTTAAAAAATTTATCAAGACTATAAAATTATTAGATGATAAGAGAAAATAGGCATGCATATATTACCTTTGTTAGTACTAAATTTACATCAAAATGAGCTTTAGAATTGAAAAAGACACCATGGGTGAAGTAAAGGTGCCCGCCGACAAATATTGGGGTGCACAAACAGAACGTTCTCGTAACAATTTCAAAATTGGTCCTGCGGCTTCAATGCCCTTAGACATTATCTATGGTTTTGCCTATTTAAAAAAAGCCGCCGCGTTTACCAATTGCGAATTAGGGGTTTTAAAGGAGGAAAAGAGAGATTTAATTGCCCAGGTATGTGATGAAATACTGCAGGGAAAACTTGATGATCAATTCCCCCTAGTTATATGGCAAACGGGTTCTGGAACTCAGAGTAATATGAATGTTAATGAAGTCATAGCGAATAGAGCTCATGAAATTAATGGTAAGGTTATTGGTGAAGGCGACAAAACAATTCAGCCTAATGATGACGTAAATAAATCCCAATCATCAAATGATACCTTCCCTACAGGAATGCATATTGCCATTTATAAAAAAATAATGGAAGTAACTATCCCTGGTATTGAACAACTGAGAGATACTTTAAAAATAAAATCTGAAGATTTTAAAGGTGTTGTCAAAATTGGAAGAACACATTTAATGGATGCTACTCCCTTAACTTTGGGACAAGAATTTTCCGGATATGTTGCCCAGTTAGACCATGGACTAAAAGCTCTAAGGAATACTTTGGACCATTTAAGTGAACTTGCATTAGGAGGAACGGCTGTTGGTACCGGCTTAAATACCCCTGCAGGCTATGATGTGTTGGTGGCAAAATATATTGCCGACTTTACAAATCTTCCCTTTAAAACTGCTGGGAATAAATTTGAAGCTTTGGCTTCTCATGATGCTTTAGTAGAAACTCATGGAGCCTTAAAGCAATTAGCAGTATCCTTAAATAAAATAGCCAATGATATTAGAATGATGGCTTCCGGTCCAAGATCTGGAATAGGTGAAATAATAATCCCAGCCAACGAACCCGGAAGTTCTATTATGCCCGGAAAAGTAAACCCCACTCAATGTGAAGCATTAACCATGGTCTGTGCACAGGTAATGGGCAATGATGTTGCTGTTACAATAGGAGGTACACAAGGACACTATGAGCTTAACGTATTTAAACCTGTCATGGCCGCTAATTTATTGCAGTCGGCTGAACTACTAGGGGAAGCGGCAATAAGTTTTGATATTAATTGTGCTGTAGGAATTGAACCAAATTATGAAGTCATTAAACAACTTTTAAACAATTCTTTAATGCTAGTAACTGCTCTAAATACAAAAATTGGTTATTATAAAGCGGCCGAAATCGCAAATACAGCGCATAAAAATGGTACAACTTTAAAGGAAGAAGCTATTAATTTAGGTTATGTCAGTGCCGAAGATTACGATTCCTGGGTAAAGCCTGAAGAGATGGTTGGCAGTCTGAAGTAGATAACGATCTATTAATTTGAGTGAATAAAAAAAGGGACAATTAAAAATTGTCCCTTTTTTATTTAATGGATAGTATATTTTATTTTAAAGTGAACTTAGATGTTCCCAATAACTTAAGCTTATCATCATAAACATTTACCATGTAGTTTCCTTTTTGGAATTCACCTGCTGGTTTATTTATGAAATCACAAACGTCTAAATTGTTATTTTCATAGTAGAAGTCTGTAGCCTTGCTATAAGAAACGGAAGCTCCGTCATCACTTGACTTCGTTGCGCCTCCTCCAAGGATATTACCCTGAGGATCTAAAACCTCAACTAAAAACTCACGATCACCAGCTTCGGCAATTACATTATCAGCTACAGTAAAACAAATTTTAAATTTATCAGTACTCTTAGCTCTTGAAGTGGATACTAGTTTTCCGTTATTTCTTTCTCTTACGGCATCAACTGTAAAAGCAGATAAATTTAATGCAGATCCTCTTTCTACGGCATCAGCCAATTGAGTGTTTTGCACTACTAAAGAATCACTAAATACTGTTTGCTTTTCTAACTCTACAAAAGTACTATCTCTTTGCATAGCAATAAGCGTATTCGACTTTGTCAAAGAATCTACTTGACGCAATAATTGCTCTCTTTCCTCTTTAAGAACACCTACTTGTCTTCTGTAACGTGAAAGTGAAGCAATATCAGATTTCATAGTTTTTACAGAATCGATGTATTTTGCAATTCTATCACGCGCTTCTACTAATTCTTCATTGGTTGCATTACTTTCTAAAATAGCCTTGTCATACTCTGACTTTAAACTATTTAAGTCCTCAACAACATTGTCTCTTTCTTCAGTTAAAGCAAGAGTAGTTTTCTTTTTATCCTGATAAAGACTATAGGTATAGATAATAGTGGCTAAAAGCACTACGCCTAGAAGTCCAGCTATTACCTTTAATCCGTTGTTATTGTTTTTTGTCTCAGTCATAATGTAATTATTAGTTAACCTTTTTCTAAAAGTTTTGTTTGTTTAGAACTATATACGGTCAAATATTAATTTTAGATTTTTTATGTTAAAAAAAATGGTTTGATTACTTTGGTAAAATATTAAAAAAATATTACAACCCATTTGTTTTCAGTATTTTATGATAAATATTATTTCATTTAACAGCTCCTTAGCAAAGAACTTCCGAGATTTAAATTTGGAATGGTTAGAACAATTTTTTAAAGTTGAGCCAAAGGATAAACTACTGCTTGAGGATTGTGAAAGTGAAATTATAGATAAGGGAGGTTTTATCTTTTTTGCCCTTATGGATGAGAGTGTAGTTGGATGCTTTGCACTTATAAAAGTTTCTGAAACCGTTTTTGAGCTAGGTAAAATGGCAGTAGACCCGACCTATCAGGGAAATAATATTGGACAGCAGCTTTTGGTATATGCCCTTAATTTTTGCAAAAAAATGAAATGTGAAAAACTAATGCTTTATTCACATATAAAATTAAAGGCAGCCATACATATTTATAGGAAATATGGTTTTATCGAAGTTCCATTAGAGGCCGAAACTCCCTATAATAGAAGTAATATTAAAATGGTCCTGAGTTTCAATTGATAAAATATATGTAACTTTATACCAATGCTAATCATTAAGAAAATTAATTAAAAACATGAAAAAAATAATTCTATTTATATTTTCAATTGCCTTACTCACTCTTAGTTGTAAGGATAATAAAAAAACCATAGAAAATGCCAAGACTGAAGAGGTAACAGATAATCTGAATACAGTCGTAGAGACCGAGGAAGTTGAAATTATTCCAGTAGAACACGCTACTGCCATTATCGAATATGGAGATCTTACTATATATATAGACCCAGTTGGTGGAGCTGCCGCTTTTGAAGGTCAAAAAAATCCTGATTTAATTTTAATAACGGATATTCATGGAGATCATTTAAGCGTAGAGACTCTTGAAGAGTTAAATACTGAAAAGGCCAAAATTATTGTGCCACAAGCTGTAGCTGATAAAATACCAGCCTCTTTTACGCCTCAACTTGATATTCTGAATAATGGAGAGGAAAAAGAGCGATTTGGAATTGTTATAGAAGCCATCCCTATGTACAACTTAAGAGAGGAAGCGAAATCTTTTCACGAAAAGGGAAGAGGAAATGGTTATGTCCTCAATATAAATGGCGAAAGATTATATTTTTCTGGTGATACAGAAGATATTCCTGAAATGAGATCTTTAGAAAATATTGATAAGGCTTTTATCTGTATGAATCTTCCATATACCATGACGGTTGAAAGTGCTGCCAGTGCAGTTTTAGAATTTAAGCCAGCTCAAGTTTATCCCTACCATTATCGTGGCAGACCTGATGTCAGTGATGTCCAGCTTTTTGAGGAACTAGTTACAAAGGGTGATGCGGATATCGAAGTAGTTCGCTTAGATTGGTATCCAAAAGAGTCTTACTAAAGCCTTTTTGAGGTTTTCAACCTTAACCTTAGTGAATAAGCTTTTTGTACTTTATCCTTTTAGGGATTAAGTCTCCACCCAGGCGTTTTTTCTTATTCTCCTCATATTCTGTAAAGGAGCCTTCAAAGAAATACACTTGAGAATCACCTTCAAAGGCAAGAATGTGCGTACATATTCTATCTAAAAACCATCTATCGTGAGAAATAACAACCGCACAACCGGCAAAATTCTCCAAACCTTCTTCCAAAGCCCTTAAGGTATTAATATCTAAATCATTGGTTGGTTCATCTAATAAAAGAACATTCCCCTCTTCCTTAAGAGTCATTGCCAAATGCAATCTATTTCGTTCACCACCAGACAGCATACTTAACTTCTTGTTCTGTTCACTACCTGAAAAATTAAACCGACTTAAATATGCTCTAGAATTTACTTGTCGACCCCCCATCATAACTAGTTCTTGTCCTTCACTAAAGTTTTCCCATATAGACTTATTTATATCCATATTACTATGGTTTTGATCTACATAAGCAATCTTTGCGGTTTCACCCACGACAAACTCCCCTTTATCAGGAACTTCTTCCTTCATTATCATTCTAAAAATGGTCGTTTTCCCCGCGCCATTAGGGCCTATAACGCCAACTATTCCTGCTTGAGGTAATTTAAAATTGAGATCATCGTAGAGTAATTTCTCTCCGTAGGCTTTACTAACTCCTCTAGCTTCTATTACATTAGTTCCTAGTCTTGGCCCATTAGGTATATAGATTTCAAGCTTCTCATCTAATTGTTTCTGATCCTGACTTAATAATTTATCATAATTTTTAAGTCGAGCTTTTTGTTTTACTTGCCTACCTTTTGCACCCTGTCTAACCCATTCCAACTCTCTTTCTAATGTTTTCTGTCTTTTTGAAGCCTGCTTATTTTCCTGGGCCATGCGCTTGGTTTTTTGATCTAACCAGCTACTATAATTCCCTTTCCATGGAATACCTTCTCCCCTATCTAGCTCTAAGATCCAACCTGCAACATTGTCCAAGAAGTATCGATCATGTGTTACAGCTATTACGGTTCCTTTGTATTGCGCCAAATGGTGTTCTAACCAATGTACAGATTCTGCGTCCAGATGATTGGTAGGCTCATCCAATAATAAAATATCGGGTTCTTGCAGCAATAATCTGCAAAGAGCTACCCTTCGTTTTTCTCCTCCAGATAAGACACCCACTTTCATTTCTCCATCAGGAGTGCGTAAGGCATCCATAGCAATTTCTAACTTAGTGTCGAGTTCCCAAGCATTTGAGGCGTCAATTTGATCTTGTAGCTTTGCTTGTTGATCCATAAGCTTCTGCATTTTATCAGCATCTTCATAAACCTCAGGCAGGCCAAACATATCATTTATCTTGTTATATTCATCTAAGATTGCCACTGTTTCAGCCACCCCCTCCTTAACAACTTCTAATACTGTTTTACTCTCATCTAATCCAGGCTCTTGCTCAAGGTATCCTATTTTATAACCCGGTGAAAATACTACATCCCCCTGATAGCTTTTATCAGTACCCGCAATAATCCGAAGCAAAGTCGATTTACCAGAACCATTGAGACCAAGAATTCCTATTTTGGCCCCATAGAAAAAGCTTAAATAAATGTTTTTAAGCACCGGGGTATTGGCGTTTTTATAGGTCTTAGTGACCCCAGACATGGAAAATATAACTTTTTTATCGTCAGACATTACTTGTGAATTTAGAAGTAAAAAAAATAGAAATTAATTGTGTTAAGCGATGCTAAATGGAGTCTTTAGTCTTACACTCTTCCTTTTAACGCGTTGAAAACCCATGCGATAGCAAAAAATCCAATACCTACTGAAGCGAATCCCCATCCGGCAACATCATCATATCGAAATGCTCCTAAGGCAATAAGAGCAAAACCCATAGATATCATTATAAATGTAGCCCATGCCAAAACTGTATTCTTATTCATTCCCATGCTAATTGTTTAATTTGGTTGGTTGTTTTCAAATATCGTAATTCTATCGGATATCTTAAAAGCTTATCGCTAAACTTTAACTTTCAAAAGGAAATTTTATTGAACATTGCCTTCTTATTTCATCCATAATGACAATTAAATCCAAGCTGTTCTTTAAAGACCAAAGTTCGCTTTCTTTTTTTTCCTCTTTTAAACAAGCATTTACTTCCATAATTTCATATTCATAACCTTTCCCTAGCATAGGCAAAGAAAACACCTCTTGTTTCCCATCTTTTTCAAGCGTATATCCCTGTGTCTCATGCCACCTTGGGTTTAGATAAATACTGCCTTTAGTTCCTGAAATCTCGGCCTTCATTTCAGAAGAGGAGTTTAAACCACTATATAACAGGGCCATCGCCCTTTGGTATTCAAATAGCAAAGAGATTTGTATTTCAACACCTGTCTTATGAAATTTAGCCGCAGATTTAATTTTTTCTGGATTTCCTAAAATAAGATAAGCAAGAAATATTGGATAGATCCCAATATCTAATAATGATCCTCCCGCCAATTCAGGGTTTAACAATCTGCCTTCTTCCGGCCTATCTAGGGCATAAAAAGCAAAATCAGCATGCAAATAACCTACCTCTCCAATATCGCCTGCATCAATCTTTTTCTTCACTTCCGCGATGGCCGGATTAAATCGGCTCCATAGTGCTTCCATAAGAAACACATTATTTTTTCTCGCTTCATTTATCATTTGCTCTACCTGACCCCTATTCACTCCAATAGGTTTTTCACACAATACACTTTTACCCGCTTTCATGGCCTTAATAGCCCACGTTGTATGCGCTGTATGTGGAGTTGCTATATAAACTACTTGAACTTCTTCACAATTAAAAAGTTCCTCATAAGAGCCAAAAGAATATTTTGAATCATTTTTAATTCCAAACTCCACAGCTTTTTCCTTATTCCTCGAGGCCACGCCAATCAGTTCGGCATCCGAGACTAATTTTAAACAATCTGCGAACTTTTGGGCAATGTTCCCTAACCCAATAATTCCCCATCCAATGTTTTTATCCATATTTTACGGTAGTTTTTTGTTAAAGTTAATCAATATTACTGCTTATCTTTAATGCCACTTAAAGAAATGAAAGTAATAATGGATATACGCTTCAATAAAAACGAGGATTATAACAAGTTAATGGTCTCGGAACTTAAGAAAAGACTGGTAAAAGTAAAACTTGGAGGTGGACAAGATCGCATTGACAAACAACATGAGCAGGGTAAAATGTCTGCGAGGGAACGGGTGGCTTTTTTATTGGATGATGATGAAAAGTCCATTGAGATTGGAGCCTTTGCCGGGGAGGAAATGTACGAAGAATACGGAGGGTGCCCCTCAGCTGGTGTAGTTGTTAAAATAGGGCACATAAAGGGGAAATTATGTATTGTAGTTGCAAATGACGCTTCCGTTAAGGCCGGAGCATGGTTTCCTATTACAGCAAAAAAAAATCTAAGGGCCCAGGAAATAGCTATTGAGAATAATATCCCCATAATATATCTCGTAGACAGTGCGGGAGTATTCCTCCCTATGCAAGATGAAATTTTTCCGGATAAAGAGCATTTTGGACGTATTTTCAGGAACAATGCTATTATGAGTAGCATGGGAATCACCCAAATTTCTGCCGTAATGGGTAGTTGTGTAGCTGGAGGTGCCTATCTTCCAATTATGAGTGATGAAGCTTTGATCGTTGATAAAACAGGAAGTATATTTTTGGCAGGTAGTTATTTGGTCAAGGCAGCCATAGGTGAAAGCATTGATAATGAGACTTTGGGAGGTGCTACTACCCATTGTGAGATTAGTGGAGTTACTGATTATAAGGCCGCGGATGATAAAGATGCCTTAATCATTATTGGTAATATAATTGACAAAATAGGTGATGCCTCAAAAGCTGGATTTAACAGAGTAAAAAGTTTGAAACCCAAAGAGAAGGAAGATGATATTTATGGGATTCTACCTCATTCCCGTACGGAGCAATATGATATGCTAGAGATTATAAAAAGGTTGGTCGACAATTCAGAATTTCAACAATATAAGGAAGGTTATGGAAAAACGATTCTTACGGGCTATGCCAGAATTGACGGTTGGGCAGTAGGTATCGTCGCCAATCAAAGAAAAGTAGTCAAAACTAAAAAAGGAGAAATGCGTTTTGGAGGGGTCATTTATTCGGAATCTGCGGATAAGGCTACCCGTTTTATTGCCAACTGTAATCAGAAGAAAATCCCTTTAGTTTTCCTTCAGGATGTTACTGGTTTTATGGTGGGGAGTAAAAGTGAACATGGGGGAATTATAAAAGATGGCGCAAAAATGGTAAATGCCGTGAGTAATTCCGTAGTTCCTAAATTTACGATCATTATTGGAAATAGTTATGGTGCAGGAAACTACGCTATGTGCGGCAAAGCCTATGACCCCAGATTAATAGTTGCCTGGCCTTCGGCGGAATTAGCAGTAATGAGCGGAAATTCTGCCGCCAAAGTATTGCTTCAAATAGAAAAGGCATCCCTAAAAAAGAAAGGGGAGAAAATTACAGAAGAGAAAGAAAAGGAACTTTTTGAGCAAATTAAGAAACGATATGACAAACAAATATCGCCTTATTATGCAGCTGCCCGATTATGGACAGATGCCATTATAGCCCCTATAGAAACTCGTAAATGGATCTCCTTAGGCATTGAAGCTGCTAACCATAAACCCATTGAAAAAAGCTTCAATATGGGGTTATTGCAAGTTTAATTGCCTAGTTGATTTTGAACCCTTGGAAGCAGTAATAATTCCGTTTGTCTGCCATTAACATAGCGGAAACCATTTTCTCCGTAGAAACCGGCTTCTTCCAACATAATTCTGATATCTCTTTTCCATTCAGGAATTGTCACGGTTGTATTCAATTCAATGGCGTAGACAGTATTTGGATTAAGTGGGTAATTCTCCCCATCATCCTTCATTACACCTCCCTGAGAATCCCACATTCCAATCGTAGTTCCGGCAGAATGTCCATAAGAACCTAAGGGATGTGTATAAATCGCCGGTCTCAGACCAGCTGCCTTTGCACCATCTAAAGCAGCCTTTAGTATTTCATTTCCGGTCCGCCCTTTTATCATGTTCTCTGTTAAGAAATCTTGCACTTTATTTCCGTCTTCAAGGGCATTTCTTAGGTAAATTGGAGCTTCCTTTTCTTCGGGTCTTAAAACATAAGCTAATTCCTGGCAATCCGTATTTAATCTTAAATAGGTAATACCAAAATCACAATGGAGCAGGTCTCCCGGCATAATAATCATATCATCAGGTCTTCCTGAAAAAGAATACAAATGCCCTACTAATTCATCATTAGACCTCTGTACATCCACTGTAGGATGAAACCAGGTTTTTAAACCTAAATCAGATACTTTTTGCCTCATCCACCATTCAACTTCTGTAGTAGTAGTTATGCCAGGGGTAATTACTTTTTCAGAAAAAGCCTCCGCAATAATATCATGCGTCAAAGTAACCAATTGATTATAAATAATCATTTCCCTAGGAGTTCTTGTTTCAATCCAGCGAATCGCCAGTTGTTCTGCCGAGACCACCTTCGAATGATACTTTTTTGGTAGATACGACATGAACTCATCGTAGTCTGTTTTGTCTAAACCATCAGCTATATTATGATCCTTGGAAAAGTTTAGCCCTATCTTCTTCGGGGACCGTTCTTCAATAATTTCTATTAGTCGTTTCCATTGATCCGGCTCTTTTTCCTTATCCCAAGCAGAGACTATATTCTCCCCTACATCATATCTTGCCACAGCCAGTTTTTCTATAGTGTTATTGGCTTTATCACGATAGAACACTAGAATCGTTCTTCTTCTCGCATTCAGCCATGTAGCCGGTAGCATATTTCTTAAAACGGGATCTTCATTATATTCTCTGGAAATAACAACCCACATATCAATTTGTGCAGTATCCATCAGTTCAGGTAAAAGATTATTAAACCTTTCTGCTAAAATATCGTCAATGACCTCCGCTCTTTCCGCAATTGGAAGAACTTGTTGTGCCTTTGTAATAATGGCTGTTAACAGAAACAAAAGGATAAAAACATTCTTCATAAGTCCAGTCAATTAAATTTGTAATGAATATTTGGGAAATATACTAAGGATTTAGGATGGCGGAAACAATTAGATTCAATTTTTTTACGAAACCTCATTTATCGTTATCCGTCTTAAGCTAACTTTTATCAAACCAATTATTAGAATGAAATATTTATCACTTAAGAAAGCGTACTGTTGTATTAATAATATATCAGAGGGTTTAAATCTTAAAAATAGCCGATAAAGTTTTCGTTCTTAGGATCTTTCCATTTTGGGACATCTTGAATTTAGGAAGAAAAAATAGTTCTTTGGGCTTCTCATAATTACTGAGACCAGCCTTTTCGATGGCTTCATCATAAGCATCTGTTTTATCGCCTTCGAGGATCAAAACAACTTTTTCGCCTAAAACTTCATCGGGTATCGATGAAATAAAAAATTTAAGAGGTATTAATTGCCCGAGTTTTTTCTCAATGGTCTCAGGAAACAATTTTATCCCTCCGGAGTTGATGATATTATCATAACGTCCCAACCAATTAAATTCTTTTTCAGAGACCATTTCTACTATATCATTTGTTATCATAGAGTTCTCTAAAATCAATGGGGCATTTATGATGAGACAGTTTCTGTTGTCTATTCCTATAGTAATTCCAGGCAATACTGCAAAAGGAATCGGTTGATCTGAGCTTTCTTTGCTTAGCCGTTTGAGAGCTATATGGGTAATAGTCTCGGTCATTCCGTAGGTTTCAAAACAATTCTGATGGCCACTTTTTTCCAATTCCTTTAATAGCTCGGTATTTATAGGTGCACCTCCTATAATTAAGGTCTTTAATTGCGAAAGCTTGTCTAAACTTGCCTGTACCTGCATGGGCACCATGGCACAAAAATCATAGCTTTTATCTAAAAATCGCAATGGATCTGAGGAAGGTGGCACAATATCCAAAGAAAGTCCGGCTACCATGGCTCTTACCAACATCATTTTACCTGCAATATATTGCGCTGACAGACAAAGCAATGCCGTATCTCCTTCCTCCAGATTAAAAAAGTCTATAGTGGCCTTGGCAGAATTTACCATTTGAATTTTTTGTAAAACAATCTGCTTTGGTGTTCCGGTAGATCCGGAGGTAGTAACGGTAATGGTATCATCCTCAGATAGCCAGTCTAAAAGAAAATCTCCTACCTTTTGTTCCTCATCATTCCCCTCTTTTATTAGACTATACGCGATTTCTATTAAATCTTCCCGATTAGTGTAATGTCCATTAATTTGAAACTTAGGATGAAGATTAGTCGACATAAACTTCTTCTTCAATAATTATCTCACTGTTCGGTGGAGGAGGCAGCACTTTACCTGTTAGGCGTTCTATCCAATTGGACCAGCCGTATTTCTTGGACATTATAAGAAGAAGGACGGGATAAACAACAAGAACAGGCACAAATACATCCCAGCTTAAAGTAGGTTCAGCAATATCCCGGTAAACAGAATTCGTTTGAAAGGCGGTCCACTCTGCGGTGACTAAAAGAGCGGCCGTGAGGTTATTTGCTGCGTGAAAACCTAGCGCAAGCTCTAAACCATCATCCATTAAAGTTAGAATTGCTAAAAAAAGACCCGTTCCCATATAGAAAACCATAATACCATATCCTAGTTTTGCCACTTCCGGATTAAAAATGTGAAGAATACCAAATAAAAATGAAGTACTCACAAGTGGTACCCATCTGTTTTTAACAGCAATACCTATCCCTTGCATCAAATAACCACGCATAAAAACTTCTTCAAAGCTGGTTTGTATAGGGATGAGGATTATGGCAATTACTGCTAAGACCAAAAAGGGTACTAAATCAGAATTGAGGACGTAGTCTTCCGGAAACAAATAAATATCCAAACAAATAAAAAAGACAGAAATTACGGCCCATAAACCAAATGAAAAAACAACTCGCTTCCAATCTACACTTTTCCTAGTTGTAATCACTGTTAAAAAAGCTTGTTGATGTAAAAATCGCACTGTTAAATAAACACTTATAAATCCGACAACAAAGGTCAGTAATACTAAAAAAAGAAAGAGATTAGACCCTAGCATTGTTGACATACTACCCATATCTGTTGGCATTTCTCCCGATTTAAATGCACGGCCTAACAGCACTACAGATAGAGGAATAGCTCCAATGAATTGCCATCCAATAAAAACAATGAATGTTCCGAGGATATATCTCCAATACTCATGCAAACCTTTAAAACCCTGTTCTATAAACATAATTTTTTAATATAGTTAAAATTCCAATTATACTCTTCTCCATAGATCAAATGTCCATTTTTTATATCCAAGGGACTTTGAAAATTATTTGTATATAACTTACCCGTACCTAGTCCTTGTGGAATCCCATTATTTAAGACATAGGTCCATTGGGCAATTGCATTGAGACCAATATTGCTTTCTAAGGCACTTGTTACCCACCATCCAATATTCAATTCTTCTGCCCATTTGATCCACTCTTCACTAGCCTTAAAACCTCCCAAGAGGCTTGGTTTTAAAATAATGAATTGAGGCGCTATGATCTGTAATAAACGTTGTTTCTCTGTTACACTTCGTATGCCAATTAATTCTTCATCAAGGGCGATGGGAATGGGAGAATTTTTACAAAGGAATTTCATCTCTTGAATGTTCCCTTGCCTTATTGGTTGCTCTATTGAATGAATATTATATGTTGCCAGTTTTTCTAGTTTACCCAGGGCCTTCTCCGGTAAAAAGGCACCATTAGCATCAAGCCTTAATTCTATTTGTGAGGCCGGATAAGTCTTACGAATTTCCGCTAACAGATTACATTCGGCTTCAAAATCAAGGGCTCCAATTTTAATTTTTATACAATTAAAACCTTCTTTAAGCTTTTCAGCAATTTGTCTTTTCATAAAGGCTATCTCTCCCATCCAGATAAGCCCGTTGATTTTTATTGCGTCTTGTTGAGTTGTAAACTTAGACGGGAAAATTTCAAATGGATCTTTAGACTCAAGGGACAAAAAAGCTTGTTCCAGACCAAATTGGATACTTGGAAAATCCCCAAGCTTGGCATATAACTTATCAAACCCTAAATTAATATCAGAACAGCTTCGCTTTAGTACTTTTTCATATTCAGGTACGTCATCTACACTAAGGCCTCTAAAAAGACCACATTCTCCTATTCCGTATCGTCCATCACTGTAGATAAGTAACAACCACGTTTCTTTGGTAGTTATAACCCCTCTGGAAGTACCTCCAGGTATTTTGAAATTGAGATCGTATTTTTTATAGTAGGCTTTCATAAAGTTAAATCGCGAACTTACCCCATTTTTAGGCTATTCTGTTATTTAAGTAAAAAATGATAGAATAAGTCAAGGAGAAAAAAGATCGGATTTTAGATTTCCAAAGAGCCTCCTATATCAAGTAAATGTAGTTCCTTACCCCCTACCTTAAATCTTTCAATGGCCTGTTCATGATTAATTTCAATAAAGCCGAAGGTATCAAAGTGATATCCAAGGACATTTTTACAGGATAAAAAATCGGCTGCAATAACAGCGTCTTCTATTCCCATGGTAAAGTTATCTCCAATTGGTAAAACAGCTAAATCTAAATTATACTGCATAGGTATTAACTTCATATCCATGGTCAGAGCTGTATCCCCGGCTATATAAATAGTTTTACCATTCGCTTCAATTATAAAACCACCAGGTTGTCCACCGTATGTTCCATCTGGAAAGGAGGAAGTATGTATCGCATTGGTGTATTTAACTTTACCAAAATCAAAAATCCAATTACCGCCATGATTCATGGGGTGTACCAAAAAACCCTTGGCTTGATAATGCATGGCAATTTCATAATTGCTGACAATAGTGGCATTTACCCTTTTAGCAATGCTCTCCACATCAAGAATATGATCTTGATGGGCGTGAGTGAGTAAAATATAATTAGGATTTAATTCTTGTATATCTACTATCCCCTTCGCTTTTTCGTTTGCGGTTATAAAAGGATCTATGAGGATTGTACAATCAGCTATTTCTATACTAAGGCAAGCGTGCCCCAAAAAAGTAATTTTCATATTGGAAGTCTTTGTTCAAATTTATTTAAAATTGAACCAAAAACGAACACCTTCTGAAGTTTTATCAATATTTAAGGTAGATTGTAATTGATTTACCAAACGATTCATAAGACGTATTCCCATTGACGAATTAACTCTTTCATCGCTATCATCATCCAAACCAATACCATTATCTGTATATTCGAAAAAGCCGTGATCTCCATTTTTTCTGAGATGGATATATATTTTTCCGTCTTCCTTATCCTCAGGGAAAGCATATTTGAAAGTATTAGACACCAATTCGTTTAAGATAAGACCAAAAGGAATAGCTCTATCAATATCCAATTCCACATTTTCAGCATCAATGGTTATATTAATATTATGACCTCCTTTTTTGAATACAGATTGTACACTATTTACCAAACTCTCGATATAGCCCTGCATTTCAATCACAGACAGATCATCGTTTTGGTATAATTTCTGATGAATTAGAGCCATAGCTTTCACCCTACTCTTCCCTTCTTCTAAGGCTTCAATAGCTGCTTTACTCCTTGTGTTTTTTGTTTGTAAACTAAGAAGACTGGAGACCATTTGAAGGTTGTTTTTAACACGATGATGTATTTCCTTCAAGAGCGAGTCCTTTTCTACCAAGGAGTTTTCAATGATATACTTCTGTTGTGCAATTAATCTTTGATTCTTAATACTTTTTAGGTAGGCATATACTAGTCCGGCGAAGCCCAATAATGTAAAAATTAAGGATATAAAAACTAAATTTATTTGCTCATCTTTCGCTTGCATTTCATTTCTTGCCTGCTCCATCTCCAATTTTTGTGCGTCAATCATCCTTTTCGAATTCTCAATCTCGTATTTAGCAACTGTAGAAAGTTGTTGTTTTTTAAGGGATGAATCATTTAAATTGAGAGAATCTGCTATTCGAACATTTTTTTTAAGGTAATAAGTTGCATTTTGGTAATCTTTGGTCTTATCGTAATATATGGCTAGAAGCCTATTCCTTTTTACAATATTTTCTGTTTTTACAGGTCTTAAATCTGTGACGAGCAAGTCTTTAGCCTTCTCATAATTTCCTTTTTGAAGATGGCAGTCGGCCAAGGCCAAACTATTTGCAATAATTTCCTCAGAATATACGCCACTATTGTTCTCATTAATAATAGATATACTATTCTCCAGATAAGGAAGAGCCTCTTCAAATTGTTTTAATTGCAGATACGCCCTACCGATATTCCCTTCTATAATTCCTTTTAATATTTTGGCATTCCTTAATTCCTTTTCTGTTTTTACCTGCGTTACATCATTTAGATAAACATCTATATAACCTTTAGCCTTCTTAAAATTACTTAGGGCCACGGAAGATGATTTATCCAAAAGCAAATAGTAACCAACATTGTTATTGTAATTAGCCAGACCGTACAAGTCAGAATCATCAATGGTTTTTTTCATATCCATGATGTAATCTTCCATCGCCTTTCTATGCAATCCTAAATTGGAATATATATCATAAAAAGTAATGTTTTCGGTAAAACCAAGATCTCTTTTCTGCTGGCGAATTTCTACTTGTTTCCCATACAATTGTAATTGACCGTAGTTATTGTCAATAATATCCAGCATTAATTGCTTGGTCTGTCTGTCAAGACTTTCTTTGTCCTTATAAAGGTCATTGGCAATAGCAACACTTTTATCATAATCTCTTAAATCATAGTAGATTTGAGACTGCATCAACTGATAAGTTTGAATCGACGAGGTGTCCTGAGCTTTCTCTGCCGCATTTAGATATAAATTTACCTGATCTAACCAATCATAGGCAGAATTAACGCTGTATCTATTTACAGTGTTAAAAAAGAAATTCATACGGTCATTAAGTGTGTTCTTTTCTTTAAACTTATCCAATAGGTTACCCTCTAAGGAATCTAGTTCCTGAGCTCCTGTAGAATGAATTATTAATAAAAAGAATAGCGTAATAAGTTTACCCAGTGTTTTTGCCATAACATGCCTAGGAATGCACCTAAATGTTGTTTTTGATTATTCTATTAAACCTTGATAAGGTTACCCTTATATGATTTAAACTTACTATATAATTTTAGCTCAGATAAATATTTGTTGTAAAGCCTGCCATAATCGTTGTCTACATAACAATGAATAAGGAGTCGATTTATCTTTTGAGCATTTTTTTTCCTTTTCTTTATCTCAATAAATATGCTTTACTAAATACATCCATAACAACTAGTAGCTACAAACAAAAAAGGCTACGCGATAGCACAGCCTTTTTTACAGATAATAAATGATAAGATTTGGGGTCTTATAAATCATTTCAAATGTATGTTCAATTAGTGGTTCTTTTTGAAATATGTTGTGTAAGCGCAAATTCTTGTTGTGAAAAGACAGAATTAGATAGTGAAATGCATTTTATCGATTTATTTGACTTTTTATCGAGTTCTAAAAAAGGGAGATTAAAAACCTCTTTGAGGATATGCGATGCATACAATAAAAAAGAGCCTCATCATTGCTGACAAGACTCTTTTACGAGAACACTATATGAAAATGAAAATAATTATTCTTTATTACACCACTAAACTAAGCGCCTAATATTTGAATATGAAATTATTGTTGTGAAGAGATCTAAATATGTGGTAAACTCCTTAAAAGCATATTTCTATGGCTTCGAAGGAGTCTGTTTTGTTAAAGTAAATCTTACAAAAGTTAGGAATTCATTGAAGAGATAATGAATTCTTTAAAATCTTTTGAAATAGGTATTAGTGTATTATTGATCATAATATCTTTCGAGTTGATAGCATCAATATGATCTACATTAACGATATAGGACTTATGCGCTCTATAAAATTTATTCTTAGGTAGTTTTTCTAAATAGTCTTTTAGAGGTGATCTAACCAAAAACTTTTTATCTACCGTATTTACTTCTAAATAGACATTATCGGCCTTTATAAAACGAATATCTCCAAATTGAATTCTATAATAGAGATGTTGTTTTTTTACAAAAATGGAATCTTTTAGTACGGAATTGGAAACTACTTTATCGCCTTCATCAGGTCTTTCATCCTTGCCTGTTTTACTGGTATAGTCAAAATTAGATAAGGCAATTTCAATAGAAGTATATAAATCTTGCTGTTCAAATGGTTTTACCAGATAACCATTGGGTTTTACTGATTTTGCATTTTCTACAGTGGCTCTATCCGAATTAGAGGTTACAAAAATAAAAGGAATATTGTAATTTTCTCGAATATGCTTCCCTAGATCGATTCCTGTTTTGTCGGAGGCGAGGATGATATCAATAAGAACTAAATCTACATGATTATTTTTTAGGACCTCCTCTGCTTGCTCATAGACAATAACATTATCTACAATTTCGTAGCCAATTTCTTCTAACATAGATTGCATATCGTCTGCAATAATTACGTTGTCTTCAACGATAAGAATCTTTATAGCTTGTTCCAAAGTATGTGAGGTATTTATTGGTTATATGCTATCAAATTTACAAAAAATTATAATAACCAAAATAAAATAAGATTGCCAACAAGAAAGTACTAAGTGCGACCTTTTTTAATTCCGGATCAAAATATTTAGGATCTTCTATTCCTCTAACTGCCTTAAAATGAAATATAATTGGAATAAAGGCTATCATACTTATAGCGTTTTCCCAAGATGAAAAATGCCTGCTCAAATATAGCAACCAACAGATAATTGCAGATGAAAGTAGTATATAATGATAGGTTTTTCCTTTTGAAATTCCCATCTTAACAATTACCGTATTTTTCCCAGCTTTTTTATCAGAAGCAAAATCTCTTAAATTGTTTAAATTAAGTACAGAAGTACTTAAAAAACCTATAGTGAAAGCAGGTAGAAAAGAGTCAAAAGGAATAGTCTGTGTAAATAAAAATTGGGTCCCTAAAACACTTAATAATCCAAAAAAAAGAAAAACAAAGACATCTCCATACCCCCTATAACCGTATGCATTCTTGCCAACTGTATATTTTATATAGGCCCAAATACTCAATAATCCTAGAGCAAAGAAGATTAAAAAATATACAAATTGCTCTTTAAAGGCTACATATAAAAGAAGAAGAACCAATAGTAAACAGGATACAACAGCTACAATAATCCCATTTTTTAATTCTCTTCTACTAAGTTGACCGCCTTGCAAGGCACGTTTTGGACCTATCCTATCTAGACCATCAGTTCCTTTAACACCGTCTCCATAGTCATTGGCAAAATTAGATGTAACCTGCAGGGCTACGGTAGTAAAAAGAGCTAAAATAAATATAAGCGAATCTTCTTTCCCGGCTATATGGGCCAAGGTTGTCCCAACAATGATTCCGGATAAAGATAATGGCAATGTTCTTAAACGCGCTGCACCAAGCCACGCCTTTAACTTAAGCACTAATATGGATCTTCAATTTTTATTCTTTTACCATCTTGATACGAGGCAACAAAGGCGTCATCAAATCCCATTTTAACAAGTTGATATCTGAAAGATCTTGCCTCTTCAAGAGTTTCGAAATTTCCTAAGGAGTAAGAATAGAAAGGATTTGTTTTAACAAACATGGTATTGGCAAGAGATTCAGCTGAAAGAGTAATATTGTTATCTACGAAAGACTTAACCTGAACGGAGTATATTTTTTCCTTTTCTAAAAAACGTTTCGCCATATAAAACTCATTGACCAAACTAAGCTCTTCATTCTTTTGCTTAAGATTATCAATTCTTGTTTTGACGGCATCCAGACTATCAATAGAAACTAAAAGGTTTCTATCATCATAGGTGTTAGAACTGCTAGAAAGTCCGGCAGTAAAAGAAGTAATAGCTAGTGTACCTATTAAAAATAAAGCGGTAACCCCTGCCAATACATTTCGCTGTATTTTACTTCTTTTAAGCTCTTTATTCTTGAACTTAATTTGATCTAAAAGACGCTCGTTTATTATTTGAGCTTTATCTATATCTTTATGTAATTCAAGTAAATCACTTTCTTCGATAAATGGCATAGTTCGTTTAGTTTTGGAAAACTTCAGTTAAATTTAACTAAAAAGCTTACAATCAACAAAATAAATATTTTCTATAATACAAAAGTAGACCATTTGCTTCAAGAAAAAAATTAGAAACCAAAAAATCTGAACTAACTAATCTTCCTTTATTACCAGATGGATTCCATTTGGTTGAATATCTATTTTTCTGGCTTTGTATAATGTCCCAATAGCTTTCTTAAAGGTTTTTTTACTCATATTCATTATAGCCTGAATATCCTCTGGGGTCGACTTATCGTGTAATGCCATAAAGCCACCTGCCTCTACGAGTGAAGAATAGACTTTATCTGCTGAGGGCTCGATATTCAGGTGTCCTATAGGTTTTAAGGCAATATCTAACTTCTTATCTGATCTAATTTTCTTGACGAATCCTTTTATCCTATCCCCTATTTGTATGGGTTGATAAATCTCATCATGATAAACAAGGCCCAAATGTTGATTATTTACAATCACTTCAAATCCTAAGTTTGTACTCCTACTTATCAATAGGTCAACTTCATCTTTGGGTGCCAAAGTAAGCTTGTCATTTTTTAGAAACTTTTTAAATTTAGCTGAGGCAACAAGTCTAAAAGACTGTTCATCTAAATAGCAATAAACGACATACCAGTGACCCTCTTTCATGCGCTCTGTTTGCTCTCTAAAAGGAACCAAGAGATGTTTTTCTAAACCCCAATCCAAAAAGGCACCAATCTCATTAACTTCTGCTACTCTTAAAAATCCAAAATCATTCCTTTTTATATAAGGTTTTAAGGTTGTGGCTATAGGTCTCTCTTCATGATCTAAATAACAGAAGACTTCTATTGAATCGCCCACCTCAGCTTGTTCAGGAATATATTTTGTTGGCAACAAAAGATCATCTACATCATCATCTCCCAAAAACATACCAACAGATGTTTCTCGAAGAATTTCCAGCGTATTATAATTACCTAATTGTATCATTAATAGACAGTTTAGCGCATAAAAAAACCGCTCAGAAGCTGAACGGTTCTTTATGTAATTTTCATTTAATTGTAAACAGACTCTTTACCAAAATGTTTAGCCAACATATAATAAACTACTGCTCTATGTTTATTTCTTACGGAAGATCCATAAGTATCTAAAACACTTTTGATTGCATCCATTAACTCCGAGCTATCAGCGAGACCTAATTTCTTGATTAAAAAATTATTTTTTACTGTTTCAAGTTCTGCATCATCTGAAGCTGAAACTTTTGAAGAATCCAAATTGTAAATAGAAGGTCCTAAACCCGTAGTTACTTTTTTAAGGAAATCCATGTCAGGTGTTACACCAAATTTATCCTTAATTTCGGCAGCATATTGTACAATTAATTCTTCTTTTTTTCCACTCATATTGTTAGTGTTCTATTTGAAATTTTATAAAGTCCTAAGATATGAAATCAAAATAAGCGAGCAAAATTTTATCATTTAATATTCTTGGTGTTTTAACTTCTAAAAGCACTGGTAATGAAGATGGTAAATAAAAAGATTGGAGCTTTTCTTTTAAAGAAGTTTCGTCTGAAGCTTGTTCGTAATCGAAACCATAAATAGCACAAAACATCTTAAGATTCAATTGCTGAGTAGTTTCAAAAAAAGTCTGATAACGAGGGGTATCTGACTTGCCAGGTAAGATTCTAAATATTCCACCTCCTCCATTATTTATAACAATTATTCTAAAGTCCTTTCTAATATGAGCATTCCATAACCCATTGCTATCATATAAAAAACTTAGGTCTCCTGTTATTAAAATAGTTGGAGATTTATAATAAATGGAAGCTCCAATTGCAGTGGAAACTGAACCATCAATACCGCTGGTACCTCTATTGCAATAAACCTTTACCCCGGGGTCCATGTCAAATAATTGGGCATAACGCACCGTGGAACTATTTGCTAATTGAAGCATATAATTAGATGGGATAGACCGACAAACTTGCTCAAAAACCTTAAAATCTGAAAATGGTATTTGCTTAAGATATGACTCCCTTTTATTAATATAAGCCTGTTTCACTTCTTTCCATGTATTTAAGTAATTACTTTTTACGGGATCATTAGAAAGAAATATTTTTTCAAAAAAAGAATTTACCTCTATTTTTAAATGAAGCGTCAGGCTAAAAAATGTATTGTAGGCCTTTTTAGGGTCAATATGCCAATGATTATCAGCCTTGTAATCTCTCAAAAAGGCTTTAACTTTTTTAGAAACAATTAGTCCGCCAAAAGTAATTAATAATTCGGGCTGCAACTTTTTAAAAAGCAGATCGCTATCTGGACTTTTTTCTATGGGAGCAATAATGCTGTCAATGCTCGGGAAAAATAAGGGATGATTTACATTAGAAGTTACTTCAGTAAAAACAATGACATTAGGTTTCGTTGCCAATAAATTCAGATACTCCTCGTGAATCGTATTGGGGTGACTAACTCCAATAATAATCATAATCTTATCACTAGAATTCCATAGCTGTAAAAGATCGTCCCAGGGATATTCCGGTATTGTTTCTGTGCTTCTCTGGGGCTCTGGAAAATTCAGTTCAAATGGCTTTTTAACCAATTCGTACAGAGGTTCTTCAAAAGGTATATTAATATGAACAGGGGCATTTTGATCCTTATTTATATCGAATAATTTAGCAAGCTCCTCTTCATTATAGTTTTGTATCAGAATCTGCTCTTCCCTTGGGCTAGTTTTTTTAGAAAGTAGATTCGGAGCTAATTTTTTAATTGTACTTGTGGCATGAACCACATCCTGCCTTAGACTTGCCGTATAAGCAATATGTTTCTCAAATACACCCACCTGTCTAATTGTCTGCCCATCTCCTATGTCTACCTTATAGGACGGTCTATCTGCTGAAATAACAATAAGCGGGATGTCGCTATAAAAAGCTTCAGCAACTGCCGGATAGTAATTTAAAAGAGCACTCCCGGAGGTACATATGGCTACCACAGGCATTTCTAAATGCTGAGCCATTCCAAGTGCAAAAAATGCAGCACAACGTTCGTCGACAATACTGAAACAATTAAAAAAAGAATCTTCAGTAAACCCCAATGTTAGAGGAGCATTCCTTGATCCAGGAGAGATGACTATGTTTTTTATACCTCTTTTTTTACAGTATAAGACTACTGTTTGTGCAGAAGGAATACTAGAGTATTTCATAGACTACAAAAATACAATGATAGTAGTTAAAAGTGTAGCATATTCGCCATTGTTTTGCTCTTATGAACTGTTTCTAACCACTCCTTCTCAGGAATGGAACGCTCGGTTATTCCTCCACCTACAAATATTCTTACACCCCTATTTGTCATTTTTAAACAACGAAGATTTACATAAAGGGAAGCCGACAAGGGATGATCAAGATTCATTTCTCCCAAAAAACCAGCATAGTATTCTCTATCATAACCCTCGTTTTCCTTTATAAATGAGGCCGATTCTTTAACTGGCAGGCCGCAAACGGCAGGTGTGGGATGTAATTCTTCGACAAGCCCTTTTAGATTAACATCTTTTATCCTTCCATATACAAGAGTTCTTAGATGCCACAGTTCCCCGGCTCTAATTGACTCTTGGGGTCCAATATTTATATCTTCAAGTTTAGTTTCTAGATTAGCTTTAATATGAGCCGTGACTAATTCTTGTTCTTCCTTTTCTTTTTGTCCCCAACCAGGCTTTTTAGAACTATTATATGGAATCGTTCCTGCTAATGACATACTTTTTAAATTACCATCTTTGACGGTTAATAGTAATTCAGGAGTTGCCCCTAACCACAGACCTACTTTAGGATGATACCACAAATAACAAAAAGCATTATCATAAGTATTTAAAATATTCATGAATACTTCAAAGGGTTTGATGCTGACCGTTAAATCAATTGCTCGGGAAAGGACAACTTTTTTAAAGCTATTGTTTTTAATCTCCAGCAAACTTTTTTCAATTAGACTTACATAGTCCATCCTCGTAGTTTCTGAAGAATCCGAAAACTTGGTCTTTATTGAGGTCAAGGCTTCGTTCTTATAAGTCTCCACTAATACTTCATCAAAAGGTATCAATACCGTCGAATGAATGTCTTCGAAAGGAGCAAAAATAAAACCAGATTTATCCAGTTCACTGCATCTATGAAGTCTAGCATCTCTTTGAAGAACACCTTTAACCTCCTTTTCACCGGGCTTTCTATAACATACAAAAGGCAATTCGTTTTTGAATTGCTTCTGGAACTTAATAAAATAATCTTGGGGCATATTAGGATTTAGCGAGAGCGATAGTTGTTAATTTACAAATAGAAATGAGCCGATCCTGCTCGTCTGTAATTTTAATTTCCCATAATTGCGTTGTTCTTCCTTTATGAATAAGTGATGCCTTCGCATAAACATAGCCCTCAGAAACACTTTTTAAATGATTGGCTGAAATCTCTATTCCTCTTACAACAAACTTCTGTGCATCTAAAAAAACATAAGAAGCTGCACTTCCCACGCTTTCTGCAAGAGCAACAGTTGCTCCTCCGTGTAATATACCATCAGGTTGATGAACAGCAGAATTTACCGGCATTTTCGCTACCAAATAATTCTCCCCTACATCTACATACTCTATTTTAAGCGTTTCCATTAAAGTATTAGGTCTAATGGCATTACAAACTTGTAAAATTTTCTCCTTGAATTCGTTCATAAAACTATTTTTGCGTAAAATTAAGCATTAGAAAGAAACTCGAGGCAAACTAATTGTATGAATCAGAAATCTACTCGTAAAACCGTTACCTATCAAAATTCAAACACCTATGAAACCTTAAATGAAATAGGTCCCAAAACCATGAATGTTTGGATCGTCTTTCATGGGATGGGTTATTTGAGTAAATACTTTTTAAAGTACTTTCGTGAACTACCTGCTGAAGAAAACTATATTATTTGTCCGCAAGCACCTTCTAAGTATTATTTAAAAGAAGACTTTAAACACGTTGGGGCTTCTTGGCTAACAAAAGAAGAAACTCAGGAGTCAATAGAAAATGTCTTTTCATATTTGGATGCTGTATGGTCTAATGAATTAGTTTCCTCTTCTTATAAATTGCTGGTTTTCGGATATTCACAAGGGGTTTCTATAGCCACCAGATGGGTGGCGAAAAGAAAAATTAATTGTGATAAACTTGTTTTATATGCGGGTAGCATCCCTTCAAACCTTAAGAAGTCCGACTTTGAACACCTGAGCCCAAAAACAACCATTTCTTATATTTACGGCGATAAGGATGAATATATTACTGCAGAGCGGCTTGTAATTGAAAGAAAAAAAACAAAAGAAGTATTTGGAGATAAAACGGAGGAAATCTCTTTTGAAGGAGGTCATGAGGTAAAAGTGTTTCTTCTTCATAATCTAATCGCCAAATGAATAGTCCAACCCTAGAGAATAATCGAGTTCTTTTAGCTCCCTTAAGTCTAGAAAACTTTGGAGAATTATCCCATATTGCCCGGGAAAAAAATCTCATCCAGTATTCTCCTTCAGACATTGAGACTTTTGAGGCGCTTGAGCATTACACCACAATTGCTCTTAACCTAAGAGATAAAAAAAGTGCTATTCCTTTCATAGTTTATGACAAGCAAAAAAAGGCCTTTGCCGGGTGCACTAGATATATGAATATTGATTGGAAAAATAAAAATCTTGAAATTGGATCTACATGGATAGGAAGGGGTTTCCAGGGAACAGGGCTTAATTCAGAAATGAAACAACTTATGTTGGATTACGCTTTTTTTACTATGGATTTTGAAAAAATAAGTTTTAGAATTGATGAGCGGAATGAGCAATCCAAAAAAGCAGTAGCGAAAATAGGTGCCATTTTGGAAGGAGTTTTGAGACAGGACACTTATCTGCTGAATGGTTTTAAGAGAAATACCTGCATTTACAGCATTCTAAAAGATGAGTGGATTGCTAGAAATTCAAATAGTAAAATATACAACTTTAAGAATACTAAGGCTCTTTATTCTCGTCATTTTCATAATAACTAATTATCCTGGTAGTAAAAAGGTTCTCCGGACTAATAATTTGTTTCACCCAATTTCCTTTAGTTTCATCGTCGTATTGATATATATATTCTACTGTTCTAGTTGCCCCTCCTTTCTTGATATTTTCCTTTGATAACATACCAGCCTGGTCATAAAAGTATAAAATAGTTTTATCTGGGGTAAATGATTTTTTTTGCAGATCGTATGTAAATTCCTTTAAAGAAATAATGTTTTCGTATTCATCAAATATTTCCTCCTGTGCTTTTACCGGATCCCCATTTAAAAAAGATTTTGTGAGTACAACTTTCTGTTTTAATTTTTTTTTCAAGGAGGTCCTTATGGATTTTTGTATAATTCCGTTTTGAGAATAGGTCACAGTTTTTTCACCTTTAAAATTGGTGTGTACAACTTCGGTTTCATCAATACCGTTATTATCGGATCTAATAATTCGAAGAAGTTTATCATCCTCGTTATATTGATATTCATAGCTTTCAAGAGTTTCTCCTGTATAAGAAATGATTTCCTCATTTACTATCTTGGTCTGCGAGGTATCAATACTATAAAAATTAGCAATGGAAGTTTGCTTATCAAATATCCCATCTCTATAAACCTCGTCCCTTTTTTTCAATTAAAATATCCTTTGAATACTTATAATAGGTTACATTATAATCTTGCTCATTGAAACGGGTAAGGTTTTTAGTTAATAGACCCTCTTCATTAAATTCAAATTCCTCTTTACCATATTTGGTTATCACCAAACAAGATTTTACAGGGCCTCTCAAATCAAAATCTGAGCGCTTAAATATTTGAGATTCTTGAGCATTTATCAAAATCTGAAAAGGACTCAGAAAATTTTGACATAAGACTAAAAAGAATAAGAAGAAGTATTTTTTTATCATCGGCATAAAATTACTCCTTTAAAAAAGAAAAGAAAAACCTAAGTAGCGTTACTTAACGAAAAAAGGGCAGTAAAACTGCCCTTTTTTAATCACAAATTACTTTTTGTCTTACTTCACTTCTTCAAAATCAACATCCTCAACATTATCTCCTTCTTTTGATTCCGCTGATGCCTCCTCTGTTCCATTTGCAGAAGGCTCCCCTTGTTGTGCCTCAGCCTGAGCTTTATACATCTCTTCTGATGCAACTTTCCAAGCCTCATTAAGTTTGTCAAGAGCAGGAGTAATAACCGCTACATCTTTTCCTTCAAAGGCTTTTTTCAACTCTTCCAAGGCCTCTTCTACGGGCTTTTTCTTATCCTCTGATAACTTATCCCCAAACTCACCAAGTTGCTTTTCTGTTTGGAAGATCATACTATCTGCTTCGTTCAATTTATCAGCAGTTTCTTTTGCTTTTTTATCAGATTCAGCATTTGCTTCTGCCTCTGCCTTCATCTTTTTAATTTCTTCCTCAGTTAATCCTGAAGAAGCCTCAATTCTAATATCTTGAGTTTTATTAGTAGCCTTATCAGTTGCCGAAACTTTAATGATTCCATTAGCATCAATATCAAAAGTAACTTCAATCTGAGGTGTTCCTCTTTGTGCAGGCGGAATACCATCTAAGTGGAACCTACCAATAGTTTTATTATCGGTTGCCATTGGTCTTTCTCCCTGCAAAACATGAATCTCAACTGATGGCTGATTATCTGCCGCTGTGGAAAACACCTGAGATTTTTTTGTAGGTATGGTAGTATTCGACTCAATTAATTTAGTCATAACGCCACCCATAGTTTCAATACCAAGTGATAAAGGCGTAACATCTAACAGTAATACATCTTTAACGTCTCCAGTAAGCACACCTCCCTGAATAGCAGCTCCAATTGCTACAACTTCATCAGGGTTAACACCCTTAGATGGTTTTTTTCCGAAGAATTTTTCTACAGCTTCTTGTACAGCAGGAATCCTGGTAGATCCTCCAACCAAAATAATTTCATCTATGTCACTTTTGGAAAGTCCCGCAGCCTTTAAGGCAGTTTCACATGGCTTGATTGTTCTTTTTACCAAATCATCGATTAACTGATCAAATTTTGAGCGTGTCAGTGTTTTAACGAGATGCTTAGGTCCTGTTGCCGTAGCTGTCACATACGGAAGATTAATTTCGGTTTGTGCAGAAGTGGATAATTCAATTTTTGCTTTTTCCGCGGCCTCTCGTAGTCTCTGTAAAGCCATCGGATCTTTTCTTAGATCTATGTCCTCCTCCTTTTTAAACTCATCGGCTAGCCAGTCTATAATTTTCTGATCAATATCATCACCTCCTAAGTGCGTGTCCCCATCTGTTGACAAAACTTCAAATACACCGTCGCCTAATTCAAGTATGGAAACATCATGGGTACCCCCTCCAAAATCGAATACAACGATTTTCTGATCGGTATGCTTTTTGTCCAGCCCATAAGCAAGTGCAGCCGCAGTAGGCTCGTTTATAATTCGCTCAACTTTAAGACCCGCAATTTCTCCTGCCTCTTTTGTGGCTTGTCTTTGAGCGTCATTAAAGTAAGCAGGGACCGTAATTACTGCAGCATTAACGCTCTGCCCCAAATAGTCTTCAGCCGTTTTCTTCATTTTCTGCAAGATCATTGCTGAAATTTCCTGAGGTGTATACAAACGTCCATCAATATCTACCCTGGGAGTATCATTGTCTCCTTTAACTACTTTATAAGGTACTCTTTCTGTTTCTTTCTTACATTCTGAGAACTTATTTCCCATGAAACGTTTAATAGAGTATACTGTATTTTGAGGATTGGTAACTGCTTGTCTTTTAGCAGGATCTCCAACTTTAATCTCACCACCTTCTACAAAGGCTACAACTGATGGAGTTGTTCTTTTACCTTCGGCATTCGGTATCACAACTGGCTCGTTTCCTTCCATCACGGAGACACAAGAGTTTGTTGTTCCTAAGTCAATTCCTATTATTTTACTCATCTATATATTTTTTTAAAAGTTAATAGTTATTTCTAATTCTTATGCCTTCCTAAATTACAAACAGTATGCCAACTCAAAAAAACTGACAGGATGTCATTTACTAATAACTTTAAACATGTCTTACACTTAAATCTTTGCAGCTAAATATGGCCTTTTCTGTAACTTGATGCCATTTCATTAAGAACAGGGTTCTTTGCGCCTGGTATCAATAATATAAATGATCTTCCACTGATCTCTTTCTTTAATCAATTGAAAGGAATTCACTCCACAATGACTTAAAGACTCATTATACCAAAACTGATAAGGTGTCCATGCATGTGCCATATCCCCATCAATCTGAATATTAAAAGAAAGTAGTTTCTCTTGAAAATTAATGGAGTCCGGTATTTTAAGAATGGATGTGAGAAATTTATCAAAGTTAACATCCTTAAGTTCGGTATTTCCAGTTTCTTTATCGACCCCTATAGTTTGCATTAAAACCCTTGAAGCAACACATGAGGAAAGAAGAAGTGAATCCTGAGAATGAAAACCCTTAAAAAAAGTCTCAATAGTTTTTTGAACCTTAAGGGTTTCGCTGTCTTGAGCTTTTACAATATTCAAGCAAAGAAGCAAAAGAAATACCTGGACTATTTTTATTAATCTCATTTTAAAGTTTTTTGAAAAATAATGAAATTATATTAAACCTAATTCCGGACTATTTATCTTTATTCAAAACTCCTTACATTTAGTCCTTCAAAATTACTTCTATGTCAATTTCCAAAAAAGAGTTTAAAAGGGTTACCGTAAAGTCCTTAGTGGATATGAAAAAACGAGGCGAAAAAATTTCTATGCTAACCGCCTACGATTTTTCTATGGCCCGTATTATTGACAATGCCAATGTTGATGTTATTCTTGTAGGTGATTCTGCCAGTAATGTTATGGCTGGGCATGAGACAACTTTACCCATAACTCTAGATCAGATGATTTACCATGCCTCCTCGGTAATAAGGGCCGCGAATAGAGCCTTAGTAGTGGTAGACATCCCTTTTGGAAGTTATCAAAGTGATCCAAAGGAAGCTTTAAGGTCTGCCATCAGAATAATGAAAGAAAGCGGCGCCCATGCGGTTAAAGTCGAAGGAGGGATTGAAATTAAAGAATCCGTTAAGCGCATTCTAAATGCAGGAATCCCGGTAATGGGGCATTTAGGACTTACTCCACAAGCCATCTACAAATTTGGCTCATATTCAGTAAGAGCCAAGGAAACAGAAGAGGCAAAAAAGCTCATAGAAGATGCTAAGCTTTTAGAGCGCCTTGGTTGTTTTGCTATCGTTTTAGAAAAAATTCCCGCTTCACTAACAAAAAAGTTTCCGAAGAACTTACTATTCCAACTATTGGAATTGGGGGAGGCAAATTTGCGGATGGGCAGGTGCTGGTTATCCATGACTTATTGGGTATGACACATGAATTTAATCCGCGTTTTTTAAGAAGATATATGAATTTATATGAGGATATGGGAAATGCCATATCCCAATATGTTAAGGATGTAAAAAGCCAGGATTTTCCTAATGAAGAAGAGCAATACTAGTAATCTCTAATGTCCCAAAAAACAGACAAAAACAATCTGCAGGTGCTTTTTGAAGATAATCATCTGATTGTTGTCAATAAAAGAGCCGGAGACATTGTTCAGGGAGATAAAACTGGAGATCTTCCCCTAAGTGAAATTGTTAAGTTATACCTAAAAGAGAAATATAAGAAACCAGGTAAGGTATTTTTAGGAGTTGTACATCGAATAGATAGACCCACCTCCGGAATTGTCATTTTTGCCAGAACCTCCAAAGCACTGACCAGGCTAAATAAGTTATTAGTTGATAAGAAATTAGAAAAAACCTATTGGGCAGTAGTAAAAAATAAACCTTCTAAATCAAATGGGACCTTATCACATTGGCTAGTCAGAAATCCTAAACAAAATAAGTCATATGCCCATTTAAAGGAGGTTCCAAATAGTAAAATTGCGGTTTTAGATTACACTCTGATTAAGGCACTAAATAATTATTATCTTCTTGAGATCAATTTAAAAACAGGACGACATCATCAAATTAGAGCCCAACTAAGCGCTATTAAAAGTCCAATTAAAGGAGATTTAAAATATGGTTTTGACAGATCTAATAAAGACGGTAGTATTCATTTACATGCCAGAAGAGTTCGTCTAATACATCCAGTCACAAAACTAGAGTTGCAAATAGATGCGCCTCCACCGTCAGAAACTCTATGGAATTCATGTACGAAGAATTGAAATAGTTACTTGTAAATCACCTGGCAGCAGTCAACGCTTTTTCTCGGATGACTTGACCTACCGGTTTGTTTTGAAGATGACTTTCTAACCAGGATATAATATCTAAATAAAGGAAAGCCCTTTTTTCATAAGGATGATCTTCATATTTCTTCAATTCTATATATAAACGTTGAAATTCATTCTTGAGATCTTGCGGATATATATCACCCAAGTTTCTAAGAAACTTGATCATTTCTTTCTGGACAGCCTGAAGATCATTCATCTTAAGTAAAAACTTGTAGGTGCTTTTCAATTGAATCTCTAAATGATAATCCATCCCGGCTTCATAATGGGCCACCAAACTAAGTACCCTTGCAAAACACATTAAATCTTCGCGCATTTTTAAACTCTTGTTATCAATTATTTTTTTCAAATACTTGATACAAGTTTTATTATCACCAATCCCAAAATAGAGACAGGCAATTTTATAATATAAAATCATTATATGATGAGCGTCAATACGATCACTATGCTTTACTATTCCGTATTCAATAATTTTAACCAGATATAGTCCTTTTTCAAAAGTGCCTTCTAAAAAATGTAGATTTAATTTATTTGAATACAGGTAAAGAAAGGCAAGAGAAGAAATATTATCATTTTTAGGAAAATCTGGATGCTTTACTATTATCTCCATTTTGTCTAGTGTTTCTCTAAACTGAGAGGCATATTTCACAAAAAATAAAGACTCCAATAAATAGTGATTTCCCTTTAGAAAAAAAACAGGATTTAAATAAATCATACCCTCGTTGTCGTAAAAAAGGTCTACCCATTTTGTAGAATATTTATAACAAGATAAAAAATCCTGAACTAGAAAACTATACCACAAATGCGCCTTGTAAAGCCATAATTTTTCCCTGAAACCAAGATCATTTATTTTATACGAAGGCAAGTTTTTACTAAAGTATTTTTGTACTCTATTAAGGTCTTCATCATTTCTTACATAACCTACTTTAAGCATCATTCCATAAAGCTGTAAGGACAAATTAGAAAGCCTGCTGGTCATCTCATTTTGCTGTGACAATTTTCTAGATTGCTTTACTAATTCATCTGCCCTATCGGGTAAACTTCGGGTGATATACTGAGTCTCTATTATTTTTTCAAGCTCAACTATTTCATAGGCAATATTTTTTTCCTCATTATCTATGGCCACCCCTTTTACTTTATCCAGTATTTTAAGACTTTGCTTATATAAACCTTTTTGATAAAGAATGGTTGCAAAATCTAGTTGTTCCCGTATCTGAATTCTAATATTTTGATTAACCGGATTAAGTCGAAGAGAAACTAGTATTTGTTTATATAAATGTGCTTTTAGGTTAGATAGCTGGGATTTTTTTACAATGCCACTTTCTAATATGGACTTTTCGTCATAACTCTTATTCTTATCAAGCAAATTAAATAAAGCTAGAAATTTAGCATCTGTGTTCACCCCTAGCCTTCCGACATAAAGCTTAAACTGCCTCTTTTCAGACTTAGATAAGGACTTTACTAAAACAAATAACGCGTCTTTATAGGCATTTGTCATCGTAAAAATTATAATTTAAATTATTGTTATTCAGTGTATTATGAATACAAAAAAGTAGATCAACATTGTAAATAAACTAAGCCTTTTAGTCGTATTCACTTTGCTAGCCATATATTCGTATAGGTGATCAAAATTAGGAAAAAATAATGAGTAAAGATAAAGTACATATTTTTGATACAACCCTTCGGGATGGCGAGCAAGTACCAGGGTGTAAATTGGATACAAAGCAAAAACTTGTCATTGCAGAACGATTAGATCTACTAGGCGTAGATATAATTGAAGCGGGATTTCCTATTTCAAGTCCGGGCGATTTTAATTCGGTGGATGAGATAGCTAAAATAGTGAAGAATGCAACCGTTTGTGGCCTTACTCGTTCTGTAAAAAAAGATATTGAAGTTGCCGCTCAGGCCCTCAGGCATGCCAAAAAACCCAGGATACATACAGGAATTGGCACTTCGGATTCTCATATTCAATTTAAATTTAATTCTACAAGAGAAAAGATTTTAGAAAGGGCGGTAGAAGCTGTCAAATACGCCAAAACCTTTGTAGAAGATGTTGAGTTTTACGCAGAAGACGCCGGCAGAACAGACAATGAGTACTTGGCTAGAGTATGCGAAGCTGTAATTAAGGCCGGAGCTACAGTATTAAATATCCCGGATACCACAGGTTACTGTTTACCACATGAATATGGGGCCAAGATGAAATACCTCATGGAAAATGTAAAAGGAATTGAGAAGGCTATTCTTTCCTGTCATTGCCATAATGATTTAGGACTGGCCACTGCCAACTCCATAGAAGGTGTTATTAATGGAGCTAGACAAATTGAATGTACTATTAATGGCATAGGGGAAAGAGCTGGTAATACTTCACTGGAAGAAGTAGTAATGATTTTAAGACAGCACCCTAATTTAGACTTAGATACTAACATAAACAGTAAATTGCTTTACAGTACCAGTCAAATGGTTTCTCAAAAAATGGGAATGATGGTGCAACCTAACAAGGCAATCGTAGGTTCTAATGCTTTTGCACATAGTTCAGGCATTCACCAGGATGGTGTTATAAAAAAGAGAGAAACTTATGAAATTATAGATCCTGAAGATGTTGGGGTTAATGAGTCATCCATTGTACTTACTGCAAGGAGTGGAAGAGCAGCACTGGCCTATAGGGCTAAAAAAGTTGGATATGAATTAACCAAAGTGCAATTAGACAGCGTATATACAGAATTCTTAAAATACGCCGATCAAAAGAAAGAAGTAAAGGATAAAGATATTCATGAAATTATTGATTCTAGCTCTGTCAACATAGAAAGTATTGCTTAAATGAAACTTACCATTGCCCTTTTATCTGGGGACGGCGTTGGCCCTGAGGTTACAGATCAAGCCGTTAAATGCCTAAAAATGGTAGGAGAGGTCTTTGGCCATAAATTTTTATTCAAAGAAGGTTTAGTCGGAGCAATAGCCATTGAGAAAACTGGAGAACCACTTCCAACTAAGACCATAGAATTATGTAAAAATTCGGATGCCATATTATTTGGCACGGTAAGAGACCCCAAGAATAATCAGAATCTTGACGGAAAAATTAAGCCGGAAAATGGTCTGCTGCAGCTTCGTAGAGAATTAGGTCTATTCAGTAATATTAGACCTGTTAAAGTATTTCCCACCTTAGTTGACAAGTCCCCTCTAAGGAAAAGTGTCATTAGAGGAACGGATTTTGTGGTTTATAGAGAGTTAATTGGGGGAATTTACCATGGGGAAAAAAGTACCAATAAAGAAGGTACAGTAGCCAAAGATGTTTGTACTTATTCTGAAGCCGAAATAAGTAGGATTGCCCATTTAGCTTTTAAGGCAGCAAAAAATCGCCGCAAAAAAGTCACCTTGGTGGATAAGGCCAATGGTCTGGAAACATCTCGATTATGGCGAAAAGTTGTGGGAAAAATTAGCGATAGCTATCCTGAAATACAATTACAAAATTTATTTATTGAGGAAGCGGTTATGGAAATGATATTGAATCCAAGGCAATTTGATATTATTCTTACCAGCAATATGTTCGGAGATATATTGTCTGATGAAGGAGGGGTTATTGGGGGTTCTGTTGGTTTACTGCCCTCGGCTTCCGTAGGAGATAGCCACTCGTTATTTGAACCAATACATGAGGTCTTTTTGGAAAAAAAAGGTACCAATATGGCAAATCCGGTAGCATCTATCTTATCTGCAGCTATGATACTAGATCACTTTCACTTGGATGAAGAATCCCGGGCAGTGGTAATCGCCGTTTTAAATGCGATGAAAAAAGGTATTGTAACACCAGACTTACAAACTAATAGCACTTACGGGACCAATGAAGTTGGCGACTATATCGCCAATACTATTACTGATTCTGAGGAAAACTTAACTTTCAGCAGAGAAAATATTTGGCTAGGAAAATCAACCATTATTTAGAGAGAACAAGCTCTAATATGTTCTTATATTTCACTTCTTAATTCCATTATATAGGAATTAAACTCCTTTTTAAATTCCTCATATTTCTCTCCTGTTGCAGGGCCATTAAATCCTGTATGAATTTTTCGAACCTTCCCTTTTTTATCTATAAAAATGGTCGTAGGATAAGAGATGACGTGATTTAACATGGGAAGCTTTTCGTTGGCTTTTACTTTGCTAGAACTACCAAACTGGGCCAATAAAATAGGATAATTAACTCCTATCCTCTCTACTAATCTGTTAATTGCTTTTACAGCAGATTCTTTTGTTTTAGCATATTCGAAAGCCAAAGCAACGACTTCAAAGTCGTCAAAAGGGTTTTTATGGATATATTCTGTTAAGAATTTTGTTTCATCCAAACAATTTGGACACCATGTTCCCATTACCTGAATTAATACCACCTTGTTTTTAAATTGTGGGTCTTTTAGTGAAACTATTTTATTATTCACATCTGGGAATGAAAAACTTATTTCTTCATAGCCCTCATTCATAAAAGTTAAGGAAGCTTCATCTGGCAATTCAAACCCTTCATTTCGAAAGGCATAAAAAGGTTCCTTGAAATGATTATCCGAGTAAAAATAACCGTTTAGCGTACTGTCGGTTACCTTAGCCTTAAACAAAAAGGCATGGGCTCCATCAAAAGTAGATAGGAGAAGACTGTCTCCTTTAATGTTCCCTTCAAGATATCGGTAGTCTCCGGTATTGGTTCTAAAAGTACCAGAAACCATCCGCCCTTGTTGAGTAAAAATTCCCTTAGCCATATATTCTTCCTCTGTGTCTGCACTAAAAATAGTCTCCCATATTCCGGAAATATTTACTGATGGATCTTCTTTTACCAGAAATCTTGTACTATCGCCAAAGGAGGCTGAGAAAGGTACTTTTCTATCCAAACTCTCTTTTATAAAAAAACCATTAATAAGAGAATCATTAAACTGGGCATTTATATAACCCTCAAAGACAGGCATTTTAATTTTAATGCTATCCCCTCTTATTAGAATTTCATCTACCATAACCACTTCACGGGCATTGTAGATTTCCATAAAGTAACCTTGTGTTCCTTTTTTTAATTGAAAGTTAAAGGGCAATGCCTGATTATCCAAAGTTGTTAACTTAGCTCTCCATATCCCCTCATTTAAAACAGTAGTCGGAGAATTCTCACAACCTAATAAGATGACAAACAAACTAAATAAAACCAATAAAAATCTCATAAATCTTCTCTTCAATTATTCTATAAAATAACAACTAAAATCTAATATTCAAAAATAAACTCATTAACGGCAAAGACTGTTGAATGTATACTTGCTTTGTTTTATCTTTGGGGGCTAAAACTAACCGATGAAAATTTCCTATAACTGGTTAAAACAGTTTCTTAAACTTGATTGGGAAGCCGAAAAAACTGGAGAACTCTTGACAAATTTAGGTCTAGAGGTAGAGGGCATTACAAAGTTTGAATCTATTAAAGGAGGTTTGGAAGGGGTTATAGTAGGACAAGTTCTTAGTTGTGAACAACACCCAAATGCCGATAGACTGAAGATTACTACCGTTAATATAGGAAAAGGTGAGCCACTTCAAATAATATGTGGTGCTCCCAATGTAGCAAAAGGTCAGTATGTACCTGTTGCGACTATTGGCACCACCCTTACCTCTTTTGCCGGAGAAAAGTTAAAGATCAAGAAAGGTAAAATTCGCGGTTTAGAAAGCCATGGGATGATCTGTGCTGAAGATGAAATAGGTTTGGGAGACAACCATGATGGAATTATGGTATTGAATGACGCACTAATTCCGGGAACTCCATGCTCTGAAGTTTTTGAATTAGAACTTGATGAAGTTTTCGAAATTGGACTTACTCCTAACAGGGCAGATGCCATGAGTCATCATGGGGTAGCAAGAGATATTAAAGCTGGTCTCAAACAAAGAGATATACAAGCCGAACTTATTACCCCTTCGGTAAGCAATTTTAATGTAGAGAAGAGGTCTTTAAAAATAGATGTTGATGTTGAGGATGTCAGTCTTGCACCTAGATATTGTGGTGTAACCATAAGTAATCTCATTGTACAACCCTCCCCGCATTGGCTAAAAAATAGATTGAGAGCTATTGGCCTACAACCTATTAATAACGTGGTTGACGCCACCAACTATGTTTTACATGAACTTGGACAACCCCTGCATGCCTTTGATGCAGATAGAATACACGGTAAAAAGATAGTTGTAAAGCGTTTAGAAGCGGGAACTAAGTTTATGACACTAGATGGAGAAGAACGTATCCTGAATGCCGAAGATTTAATGATATGTGATGATGAAAAGCCAATGTGTATAGCCGGCGTATTTGGAGGAATAAATACTGGTGTAACTGAAAATACTACCTCTATCTTCCTTGAAAGTGCCTATTTTGATCCGGTAACGATACGTAAAACGGCTAAAAGACATGGTTTAAACACAGATGCTTCCTTTAGGTTTGAAAGGGGTATTGATATTAATAATGTAGAATATTGTTTGCGCAGGGCAGCTCTTCTAATCAGTGAGATTGCCGGTGGCTATATTACCTCGGATATTGTAGACCTATATCCTCGAAAAAAAGAAGATTACCAAGTATTTCTCTCTTTTGATAGAATAAACAATCTTATTGGACAAGAAATCCCCGGGGATACAATAAAATCTATTTTAACTTCTCTGGATATCCAAGTAAAAAGTGCTACAGAATCTGGTTTAGGGCTTTTAATTCCATTTTATAGAGTTGATGTTCAAAGAGAAGTAGATGTAATTGAGGAAATTTTAAGAGTCTATGGATATAATAATATAGATTCTAAAGAAAAACTGACGGCATCAATTGCATCAAATTCCAGATTTGAAGATTATAAAATTCAAAAAATCATTGGAGATCTATTGGCTTCAAAAGGATTCTTTGAAATATTAACGAATAGTCTCAGCAAACCCGAGTATGATAAGTTTGCGAATAAAAATGAAGCAGACGGTGCAGTGACCATGCTAAATCCTTTGAGTAATGATTTGTCTGTCCTCAGAACATCTATTTTATTTACTGGCCTGGAAGTAGTTAATTATAACATTAATAGAAAGAATTCCAATTTGCTGTTATTCGAATTTGGAAGTACTTATAAAACCAGCTCGGAGAATTATATTGAGGAAAAACATTTGTCTTTATTAAGCACTGGAAAGCGATTAGAAAATCATTGGAATGCGAAGGCTGTTGACTCGGATTTTTATTTTTTAAAAGGGATTTCAGAGGGTATATTAAAGCGCCTAGGGATTGTTGACTACAACATAGAAGTAGTTGATTTTCAAGATTATGAAGAGGGTGTCATTTTTAAATCAGGTCAAAAAGAAATTTTGCGTATTGGTAAAGTAAAGGCTAAGATAACCAGTGATTTAGATATTAAACAAGAAGTCTTTCATGCTGATTTTAACTGGGATTTCATCCTAACTCTTGTGCAAAAAAATCAAATTCTATTTCAAAATATTCCTCGATATCCTGAAGTCAAACGAGACTTGGCACTACTATTAGATGAGAATATCACATTTGATGAAATACAAAAAGTAGCCTTTAAAACGGAAAGAAAATTCTTAAAAGACATAAGCCTTTTTGATGTATATACCGGCGACAAACTACCCCCGGAAAAAAAGTCATATGCAGTTGGCTTTATATTACAAGATGAGAGTAAAACGTTGACGGATAAACAGATAGATAAAATAATGAATAAAATACAGGCCAATCTGGAAAAGGAAGTCGGGGCCATTCTTCGCTAACTACACCTAATTAGCAAGAATTACATTATCTATTATATGCAAAACACTATTTCCAATTTTTTTGTCGGCAGAAGTAATCCGGGCCTTATTCCCAAAGCAGTCCATTAGCACTATATCGGTACCATCCATAGACGCCAACAGCTCGTTTCCTTGAACCGTTGTAAATCGAGCGATTCCATTTCCGCTGGACATGGCTCTCAAAATAGAAGAAGCAGTCAGTCGGCCAGCTATCATGTGATAGGTTACAAATGAATACAATGCTCTTCTATTTTCAGGCTCAAATAATGTCTCTAAACTTAAACTGTTTTTGCTATTAATAGCCTCGTCTGACGGACCAAAAATTGTAAAATTACTGCTTCCCTCTATTGTGAAATCCAAATTTGTTGCTTTAAAAGCAGATTTTAAAGTCTTCAAAGTTTCATTATTCTTGGTTGACTCAGCATCCTTCCAACTTAATTGGGAAGCACTACCTAAGGAACTCTCTTTGGACTGTGCCGGGGCCTGACCACAAAACAGCACAATGAAAAGAAAAAGTGATAGGGAACTTTGCAACATGTAGGCTATTTAGACTTAAAATAAATAATCTTTAAAAAGTATAGAAAGATCGACAAGATACATGATAAGCTCAGTTATGGTGAAACAATTCGACTAATAATATTTCTTTTAACATAAAATTAACAAGTTAATAGAAGAGTTAACGATTGACTTCCTACCTACTTATCCTTATTTTTGGGGTAATTGCTAAAAAAAGAAAATAATGCTATTTAAATCTACGAATATTGAGGAATGCCTTTCTCGAACAAAAAGAGATGAGGTATTCGAAAAAAACTTGCTTAAGGAGGTCTATGAAGTACTGAATAAAAGTTTCAAGTACAGATCAAGAAATCCGTAAAAAATTGTCAGAGCCACCAAAGGGTAGAGTAAATGAATTTACCTTTGATCTCCTTGATACATCTAGGATATTTCATCTTAGTCAAATACGAGAAATTTGTATTGATTATCGCCTTAGATTCTTAGATACAAAATATTTCAAAGGTCCCATTCCGGATAGTGCGATTGAGGAAATAAAATTATTAGAGGAAAATCATGCTACTACTTTAGATGGATTTAAAATTATGGCTCCCTCTAAGCTTTTTAAGCTAGAAGACAAGGATGACCCTCTTTTATTTGCCCCTATTGGCAACAATTATTATTATCTGGTTCATAAATGGGGTAATGACCTTCATCCTTTAAGAAAAATGCTTGTCTGGCCATTTAAAAACATCATAAACCTTGCTGCGCTGGTAGTTTTAGTAAGTATTTTAGCTACTTGTTTGGTGCCTGAAGGACTCTTTTCAAAAAATGATAGTCTTGTTGAGTTTTGGATAGTATTCTTTTTTATGTTTAAATCTATCGCAGCAGTAGTAATTTTTTATGGATTTGCTCTTGGGAAGAATTTTAATCCTGCCATTTGGAAAAGTAAATACTTTAATGCCTAAAGACATCCGTTAATAGGTTTGAAATAGTACAAAAACTATTCTGTATAAATATAAATAGGCACCCCATTTAAATCTATATGATCAATTAGTTTGGGATTAGGAGTGGGTTTAATTCGTATAATACCGCCCAGGTTTTTCTCTAACGACTTTTGATATCCAATAAGCATAAGATTATTTTTGGAATCATAGGCAAGTACAGTAGTGTTGCCAATGTCATATTTATAGTTCTGTTCTTCCTGAGTAAGAAAATTTTCATAATAATATAAGGAAGCGGTATTTCTTTCAAAGTCATATACTGCAGGAATATGAGCGTAACTTAGTGCCCTCTAAATCAGTTGGCATTGTAAAATAAAGCTTGCCATCCGGTGCAAAATAATGGGTGCTCGATTTACCAAAATTAGGTTCGGTTCCTTCCAAATACCTTGTGGTCGAAAGAATTTCCATGGTAGAAGCAGAATATAGGTTATGTAACTCAGGATAGGTGATCAACAGATTATTTTCTGAAGTGCTAATTAATCTTTCCACATTATTCCCCAGATTCATTTCGGATAACCACGATTTAGTTTCTAAATCAAAAACAAGCATTAAAAAATGGTTCTCTTCCATAAGGTCTTCCGTTAAAACAAAAAGACGATTATTTAAATATGTCAATTGCGAGGGATAATTTTCAATTTCAAAGTCTTCATATCCCTCCAAGGGATTCAATGAATCTATAACTCTTAAATAATACCGTACTTCTTTTAAAAAATCTCCGGGAATCACATATAAGACAAAAAAAGTATTCCCTGAACCAGTAATGGCAATTACTTCCCTATCACAATTCTTAGAATCTTCAAAAACATTAAATTTTATAAACTCCCCGTTTTTTAAACTAAAAAACACCAGTTCTCCTGAACAATCATTTTGGGGTTCATAGAATATTGCCTTCCCATCAAACAAATTGGATAATGTGGGATATTTCATGCTCGTAAAAGAACTAGCTGATAGGTCTAATTGTATATTCTCACCGTCTGCATCAATGTTAGTTGCTGAAACTATATCATTATTAATTTGCAATAAAGAATATTGAACTGAAATGTTCTGTTCATTTGATAAGGCATTCTCCGTTGAACTATCATTAGAGCAACTAAGAATGGTCATCAGCGTAATCACTAACAAAATATTTGAAATACGCATAGTCATAGGATTTGGGTGTCCTATCTGACTATACGGGTATCGCGTACATTTTTTCGCGTTGAGCCTTAATAGCCTTGTCGGACATATAATCATCAAACGTCAAATAACGATCAATAGTATCCTTAGGAGTTAATTCTACGATCCTATTCGCCACAGTCTGAGCGAATTGATGGTCATGTGTAGTAAAAAGAACAGTCCCTTTAAAATTATTCAAAGAGTTATTAAAGGCCGTGATACTTTCTAAATCTAAATGATTGGTTGGCTCATCAAGCATTAATACATTCGCCCTCATCATCATCATTCTGCTCAACATACACCTCACCTTTTCACCTCCCGACAGCACAGTACATTTTTTTAAGGCTTCTTCTCCGCTAAAAAGCATTTTACCTAAAAATCCTCGAAGATATACAGCTTCTTTCTCTTCTTCGGTTTTAGCCCATTGTCTCAACCAATCAACTAAGTTTAAATTTTCATTGAAAAAAGAAGAATTATCAGCCGGCAGGTAAGATTGTGTAGTGGTAACTCCCCATTTAAAACTTCCGCTTTTTGGTTTTTTATTACCGTTGATAATTTCATAGAACGCCGTGGTAGCCCTTGAATCTTTTGAAATTACAGCTACTTTATCCCCCTTTGTAAGGTTAAGATTCAAATTCTGAAACAAGATTTCCCCATCATCCGTTACGGCCGACATATTCTCGATATGTAAAATCTGATCTCCCGCTTCCCTTTCTCTGTCAAAAATTATAGCCGGATATCTTCTGCTGGACGGTTTGATATCGTCTATTTTTAGTTTTTCCAACATTTTTTTACGAGAAGTAGCTTGTTTGCTTTTCGCCACATTTGCACTAAATCGTTGAATAAACTCCTGTAATTCTTTAGCTTTTTCTTCCGCCTTTTTATTTTGCTGCGCCCTTTGACGTGCCGCCAACTGGCTGCTTTCATACCAAAAAGTGTAGTTCCCTGAATATGAGTTTAACTTACCAAAGTCTATATCGGCTACATGTGTACAAACAGCATCCAAAAAATGACGGTCGTGTGAAACCACTATAACGGTATTTTCATAAGAAGCTAAAAAATTCTCTAACCAACCGATTGTTTCAAAATCAAGATCATTGGTAGGTTCATCCATTATAAGAACATCCGGACTTCCAAAAAGTGCTTGAGCCAGTAATACTCTTACTTTTAACTTTGAATCAATATCGGACATTAAGGAATGATGTAAGGCTTCCGGAATCCCTAAATTTGACAACAGAGTGGCCGCGTTACTTTCTGCATTCCAGCCATCCATTTCTTCGAATATAACTTGTAACTCCCCTATTCTATCAGCATTCTCATCGTTATAATCAGCATACAAAGCATCTATTTCCTTCTTAACCTTAAACAAAGGTTTGTTGCCCATGACCACTGTTTCCAAAACAGAATGTTCATCATAGAAATTATGATTCTGTTCTAAAACAGACATTCTTCTGCCGGTCTCTAAATGAACATGCCCTGAAGTAGGATCGATTTCCCCTGCAAGTATTTTGAGAAAAGTAGATTTCCCAGCTCCATTGGCGCCAATAATACCGTAGCAATTACCTTGCGTAAAACTGACATTTACTTCATCAAAAAGTACTCTTTTACCAAATTGAACTGAAAGATTAGATACAGATAGCATTTTTTTGGTTTTAAAAATTTCGGCAAAAGTACTAAAATTACACGTAATTAAGGGCCTCACTTTTGATGGATTTGCCTCGAAAGGCCAGAAGAGTTTTTAGAAACTTTTAACTGTGCATTAACAGCGATGCCCTAGTTGATTATTTAATTTTGACTGTTGGAAGTGAGACAAAGATATATGCATAAAACTTTACTCTATTTTCTTATTCTTATAATAGCATCTTGCAATACTGCAAAAAAAGATAACTCTACTGTCTATTTTGCAGGTGAAATTGTGAACCCAACAAATGATCAAATACTTCTTTTCAAAGGGGATATGGTAATTGATTCTGCCAAATTGGATGGAGAGAATCGATTTGCGTTTCAGCTAAATTCCCTCGATGAAGGATTATATCATTTTTACCATGCTCCGGAAGAACAATATGTTTATATCGAAAAGGGAGATAGCTTACAAATTCGATTAAATACAGTAGATTTTGATGAGTCTCTTGTTTTCTCTGGTTCCAATGACGCCATTAATAATTTTCTCGTAGAACTATTTTTAACTATGGAAAATGAAAATGAATTGGTTTATAAATGGTACGACTTAGAACCAGTAGATTTTATCGTCAAAGTAGATTCCTTAAGGAATTTAAAATTGGAGACTTTAGATGTGCTAGTCCAGGAAAACGATTTATCCCCTTCTGCCTACGAATTAGCGAATGCGGGTATCATGTACGGTTCCTATATCAACAAAGAAGCCTATCCATTTTATCACAAGAAAAAAGTTGGAGATAAAAAAATTCATGATCTACCGGATAATTTTTATGATTACAGGTCGCAGATTAATTACGATGGTAATGGTCTTACCTATTATAGACCTTACTACAATTTCATGAAGTACCATTTTGGTAATCTATCTTACATGAGTTGTAAGAATGACTGTGAAATGAGTGCGGATGAAATGCATGATAAATTGCATTTTAACCAACATAAACTAAAGCTCATTGATAGTTTGGTTCCAGAAAATGAGCTACGCGACAATTTATTTAGAAATGTTGCATTGGACTATTTGTTGAAATATGATTCTGAGGAGAACATAGAAACCTTTATAGATGATTTTCAAAGGCTATCTGGAAATAATCGGCATATGAGAGAGATTAATAATCTCTATCAGGGTATAAGGAATTTACAGCCACAAAAGGATCTTCCGGAAGTATGGGTACAAGACATAGAAGGGAATTTAGTCTCTTTACAAGAAATTGGAAAAGATAAGGAGGTTGTCTTTTACTTTTGGTCCGGTCCGGAGCAAAAGCATTTTCATAATATGAACAGGCGTATTAATTATTTAAAGGAAAAATACCCTAATTATATGTTTGTAGGCCTAAACGTAAGAACGGATAAGGCTAGATGGATGAATCTTATTGAAGTTTCTGACTTAGACAAGTCACAGCAATATTGGACAAATGATTTTGAAGACATAGCTCATACTTTAGTCATTTATGACCCAAATAGAGGTATTATTACAAAGGATGGTAAAATAGTAAATGCCTTTGCCAATGTCTACAATTCTTTCCCGTAAAGGAAGGCTAATGACTTAATAAAGGCATAGACCTAAGTAGTCAAAATACCCTTAGTTTCCTTTTTGATAATCAGCCAAAAACTTTGCTAAACCTATATCCGTTAATGGATGTTTCAATAATCCTTCTATTGCAGATAAAGGGCCGGTCATAACATCTGCGCCAATCTTAGCACAATCAATAATATGCATCGTATGTCTAATGGAAGCAGCTAAAATTTCTGTTTCATAAGCATAATTATCATAAATATGCCTAATTTCTGATATCAGATTTAAACCGTCGGTAGAAATATCATCTAATCTACCAATAAATGGAGAAACATAGGTAGCTCCGGCCTTAGCTGCCAATAATGCCTGGCCAGCCGAAAACACCAAAGTACAATTGGTTCGTATATCCTTATCAGTAAAATATTTTAAAGCCTTTACGCCATCCTTAATCATGGGAACTTTAACCACAATTTGGTCATGTAATTCAGCTAATTCCTCTCCTTCTTTAATCATCCCTTGGAAATCAGTAGAAATAACCTCAGCAGATACATCTCCATCTACAATATTACATATATCAACATAATGCTTTAAAATATTATTCCTTCCCGTAATACCTTCTTTAGCCATTAAAGAAGGATTGGTAGTTACGCCATCCAAGACCCCAAGTTCTTGTGCCTCTTTAATTTGATCCAAATTTGCTGTATCTATAAAAAATTTCATATTTCCCGTTTTTAAGATTTTTAATGCTACTTGTTAATGAAAACCATGTGCTAGGTTACAAACCTACAATTTATAATGATTTAAAAGTAAACGTTCATATAATTTATCCGGTAAAATACTTTTCAGAAATAAGGAGAATTTCTGGAGTGGACTTCCTACCTTATAATGAACTTTCGGTTCCTTAGTGTTTATTATCTCATTTATCTTTTTTGCCACTAAAATAGGATCTCCGCCTTCTTCTACGTGATCATCAATAAGCTGCAAGGTCTTTTTATAGGGTATTTTATAAGCCGATTTATCTAGTACGGGAGCATGGTATCTTCCTGAGACTATATTAGTGGCAAAATCACCCGGAGCAACATTGGTTACTTTAACACCAAAATCCTTGACTTCCATTCTAAGAGCCTCCGTTAACAATCCTAATGCTCCTTTCGTTGTAGAATAAATACCTCTATAAGGTAAGCCCATATACCCTGCTATGGAAGTAATATTTATGATTAAACCAGATTGTTGCTTTCTCATAAAAGGCAGAACCGCTTGTATCATGTGAATGGGTCCATAAAAATTGGTCTCAAAAACCTTATTCATTTCTTTAACAGAAATCTCTTCAATAGGTCCTGTAATACCAATACCGGCATTATTAATTAAAACATCCAGTCGTCCCTCTTTTTCAAATAATTCTTTTACCACTCTGTTGGCGCTACTTGCTTCTCGAACATCTAGTTCTAGAAGAGGGAATGCCGTAAAATTATGATGATTTTTGAGATTTCTTGTAGTAGCATAAACTAGAAAACCCTTTGTTTTTAAAAACAATCCTATTGCTTTTCCTATGCCAGAGGAACCTCCTGTAATTAAAACAACTTTTGTATCCATAAGCGCCACAAAGAAACAAAAATAAAAGCGTACTAAGGCATAAAGTACTTAGGCTTCAAAAAACAAAAAATAGTTGAAATGATATCCCTTAAGTTTTTGTAGAGTCCACTAAAAGGCATAAAAAAAAGGCAAGCTACCTACATCGCACCGCTACAACTACATACCCTTGCTGCGTTCCCACCCTGGGGGATTTTGCAGGAGCTGGTCGTGTAGGACTTGCCCGGCGGCAAATATACAATCAATTTAAATTTGCTACAATCGTTTTAGGGTCTTATTTTCGCTTTCATTCCTAGAAGTTTACATTTTACTGAATAATCAAAGTGAAAAGTTCCAATAAATCGGAAAAAAAAGAATAATATGGGTCTCTTAAAATTCAGCTTAACTACTTTTATTAGCCTCTTATTTCTGGCATGTGAGGGAGAAGTCTCTTCTGCTGACCTTTTCGAAATCAAACTAGATGGGAAGAAAAGAGAGTACTTTCAATCAGAACAGATAGAAGTTTCTATAAAGAATAAAAAGAACAAAAAGATTGATCGCGTTCGATATTCTATTGATGGACAGATCCTAGAAATTCAAAATAATACAATAAAGTTAGATATTGAAAAACTTGGTAATAAAACACTTAAAGCGGTTATTGAGTACGAAGAGAATACAGCGGAAATTTCTATAAATATTCGGGTTTTAGCAAAAGACCCTCCCACAATATATACTTACGAGATAATAAATCAATACCCTCACGATATTAAAGCTTTTACTCAAGGGCTAGAGTTTTTTCAGGATACGCTATATGAAGGCACTGGCAGTGGAGGCATGGCTAAATCATTTATACGTAAAATTGTTTACCAAACCGGAGAGATTCTTCTTCAGAAAGACCTAGAAAGTCCTCATTTTGGTGAAGGTATTACTCTTTTAAATGACAAACTGTATCAACTTACATGGAAAAGCGGGTTTGGAAGAATCTATGATCTCTCCCATTTCAACAATCTTGGTGAGTTCAAATATGGTAAAAGCAGAGAAGGTTGGGGCTTATGTAATGACGGCACTAATATTTACAAAAGTGATGGGACAGAGAAAATCTGGCTCTTAGACCCAAATACCCTGCAGGAACTTAGTTTTATTGAGATTGTTACCAATAAATCTATTTTTAATATGGCCAATGAATTGGAATATGTAAATGGTAAAATATATGCCAATGTCTGGCAAAAAGAAAGTATTATGATAATAAATGCCACAAGTGGTGCCATCGAAGGCGTTATTAACATGGCAGGTCTAAAGGAAAAAGTCAAGCAACACAATAATCTAGATGTTCTCAATGGTATTGCCTATCATCCTGAAAGAAAAACGTTTTTTGTGACTGGTAAAAATTGGGATACTTTGTTTGAGGTAACTTTTACTCCTAAATAAATGGAACCCTTCAAAAGAAATATTCTGGTTAAGGAAGAAGATCTCGACGATCTAAAGCATGTGAATAATGTTAGGTATGTACAATGGATTCAGGATATCTCCAAAGAGCATTGGAATGAACTAACAACAGAAAGTATACAAAATCAATTTATTTGGGTAGTCTTAAATCACAATATTGATTATAAAAGTGCCGCGGTATTAGGAGATAAAATTTTACAACAAACTTATATTGAAAGCTCTAAAGGTCCTCTATGCATAAGAGTTGTTGAAATGTACAATTTTGAAACAAAAAAACTGCTGGTTCGATCGAAGACTAAATGGTGTTTATTAAATCCGGTTACACTAAAGCCAATACGAATTTCCGATGAAATACGTTCTCTTTTTAAAGGGGTAACCAAGTATCCTAGCTAAGGACTATGCGTGGAATTTTTTTAGGTATTTTTTTAGTAGCTGCCTGTATTTTTTATTCTTCTTGCAGGAAGGATTTTGAATATGAATCTAGTAATGGTGAGCTACAATTTTCCAAGGATACAGTGTATTTGGATACCATCTTTAGTAATATTAGTAGCAGTACCTACTCTTTAAAAGTATACAATAACTCTAATTCAGATATTGAAATTCCCAATATTCGATTGGCACAAGGTGAGACCAGTGGCTATAGATTAAACGTTGATGGTTTGGCTGGGAGGACCTTCACGAATATTCCTTTATTGGCTAAGGATAGCCTCTTTATTTTTATTGAAACCACTTTTGACATCAATACTGTTGGTGTAAATGAATTTCTATATACGGATGCCATCCTTTTTGATCAGGGGGATTTAGAACAAAAAGTAGAGCTGGTAACCCTGGTTAAAGACGCGATTTTTCTTTTTCCATCTACAGATACAGATGGCACTAAGGAGACTATATTTATTGGGGTAGACGCTGATGGACAGGAAATAAATGTTGAAGGATTTATACTAAAAGATGATCAATTAACATTTACTAAGGAGAAACCCTATGTAATATATGGATATGCGGGGATAGCTCCTGAAAAGAGGCTAATAATTGATGCTGGAGTGCGAGTACACTTCCATAAAAACTCCGGCCTGATTGTAGGTGACGGAGGTAGTATAGAAATTAATGGACTGCAGAGTAACGACACCTTATTATTGGAAAATGAAGTAATTTTTGAAGGTGATCGATTAGAACCTGAGTTGAGTGATATTCCCGGTCAGTGGGGAGGCATCTTGCTAAGTAAAGGTAGTTTTGCTAATTCAATTGACCATCTAACCATTAAAAATGCTACTAGAGGACTATCTGTTGAAGGTGATAAACAAGTCTCTAATTCAAATTTACTCATCAAAAATTCTAGAATATACAATAGCACAATAAACAATCTTTTGGCTAAGTCGGCCAATATCAGTGCAGAAAACCTTGTTTTAGGCAATGCCGGGGACGGCAGCATGCTCTGTGAAGTTGGCGGGCACTACCGTTTTTTACACAGCACCATAGCCAATTATTGGAGTAATGGTTTTAGAACCAGAGCCGCTTTGCAAATAAGTAACCAAGACACTTTTAACCCCGGTTCCAACGTTAGTCATGATTTAACTGCAGAGTTTATTAATTGTATTGTTGAGGGTAATTCTTTCAAAGAATTAGACTTGCGGGCTAATGAACAGAACCTATTTGCCTTTAGCTTTACTAACTGCCTCATCAAGTTTAGGGATTTTGAAGAAATTGATACTATTAATCCTTTGTATGATTTTGATAATCCTGAATATTATCGGGATATCATTTTAAATCAAGCCCCGGATTTTAATAACACTTCAAACGAAGATTTTCGAATTGGAGAAAACTCTTCAGCTATTAATAATGCTCTTCCGGAAGGTGCATTGGAAGTACCTTTTGATATTATTGGAATAGATCGCACAACAGAACCCGATATAGGCGCTTTTGAAGCTAAATTGGAGAATTAGCACTCTTCGGTAAGCCTTAATTCTTGTAAAAAGGTGTATTTCAACGAATAAGAACAAAAACCATAAGAATACTATGGTTTTTTCATAGTGCCTTATGAAATAGGTTTACTACTTTGTACCCAAATATCCAAGACGTGGAGTACTCTTATACCATAATAGATTCCGAAGCTACTTCTAAATTGCAACTTCAGCACTATTTAGAAGACTATGGAGATTTTATGTGTCTAGGAGAAGCCAGAGGAAGTGATGAGGGTCTAAATCTTATTTTAAAATTCTCTCCTGATATTGTTTTTATTAATCTAAATGATCAGGCCAGTGATTATTTTAGAATGGTGTCTGAATTATACCAATACATCAAAAGTATCCCCTTAATCATTGGCATTTCAAAAGGAAAAGAATATGCCTATAACGCTATTAAAAGTAATTTCTTTGATTATTGGTTAATGCCTTATAATGAGTTCGATATTCGCAAGACGATTCTAAAGCTTAGAAAACAGTTCCCTAAAGAGCAAGCAAACGCCACTATTTGCCTTAAATCATATAAAGACTTTCATTATTTGAACACTCAGGACATTTTATATTTAAAAGCCGACAATAATGCTACCGATTTTATCATGAAAGACGGCAATTGTATAAGCGCTTTTAAAACATTAAAGCATTTTGAAAACCAATTGCCTGAAAATTTTATTCGCGTCCATAAGAGTTATATCATCAATACCGACTTTGTTACAAGAATAAACTATGGAAAATCTATCTGTTTTATAAAAGGACAAAAAACACAATTACCCTTCTCTAAATCGTATAAGGAGAATATTGACAGCTTAAAACAGGTGCTTTCTAAAAACGCAATTACCCCACTAAATTAAAGCAACCTCACAGAAAAGGGTCATACACTCACAGAAACCCTTCTTTCACTAAAACTATTCCATTTTTGTTCTCCAACCTATTCAAAATCTGTAGTTTAGGATCATTATTATAAAAGCTAATCAAACCTAAAATTGAATTAAAATGAAGAAAGTATTAAGTATTTTATCCGTAATAGTACTATGTGTAGGAATGTATTCTTGTGAGGCTGATAGTACTTCTGAAGACCAGGCCCTATATGAAAAAGCCACTGATGGTGACAGTAACAAAATAATTGAAAGACCTCGTGGTTAGTAAATACCAAAATAAATCAACTAGCATAAAGAGTCAACTCTAGAAATCCAAACTAAGCCTTTGGTTTTGATTTAATTTAAAATACAAAGCCCTAAAAATTATATTTAGGGCTTTTTTAGTTACTTTGCTTTAGAACTTTCCTCATTTTACTACTGTAGTTTATGTTAAAATATGTTCTTGGCACTATCTTTATCTTTCTATGTTTATTTTCCTGCCAAAATTCGACTAAAACGGCTGGAAATGATACTTCGACCTCCACTAAGGATAGTATAAGTCTATGGTTGTCCGAGGCCCGGCAAAATAGGTCGTCAATTAAGTATAGGGATTCTATACTTAAAAAGGCTGGTTATGCTATTAATAATATAAAATCAGATTCCGTACGCTTATCTAAACTTTCCGCATTTGCTTTGGTATGTCTGGACCTAGAAGATTCATTGCAATTTAGAAAGATTCATAAAGAGGCCCTCGAGTTATCTCATATATTAAATGACTCTTTAACTACCGCAAGTTTATATTGGGACTTGGGCTCTTTTTTTAATAGAAATTTTATAAAAGATAGCGCCTATTATACATTCGGCAGAGCCGAAAAAATATATGGAAACTTAGGGAAGATCAATGAAAGCTCCAGCATGTTCTTTAATATGGCCGTGATCCAAAAAGATATAAACGACCTAACCGGTAGTGAGATAAATTCTATTAAAGCCATTGAAGGCTTTCTTCCCTTAAATAATTATGTTCAGTTATTTTATTGCTATAATCTACTGGGCTCTACAGTAAAAAACTTAAAGGAATTTGACTTATCCCAACGTCACTTTGTAAAGGCACAGGAGTATTTGGATAAAATTGAACTAAAGACAGGAAAACAAGAACTTCAAAATAGCCTAAATAATAATATTGGAAATGCTTTTAAAGAAGAAGGGGCTTACAGAAAAGGTATTCCCTATTTTGAAAGAGTACTAAAAAGTGATAGCTTATTTGAACAGTTTCCTATTGACTTTGCCCGTACATTGGATAATTTGACCTATAGCCGATTTAAATCCGGGGAGAATGAAGACATTGTGGTAATGTTTGAAAAGGCCTTAAAAATCCATGATAGTTTAAATAATTTGGAAGAGGCTTCGGTGACCAATTATCATTTATCGGAATATTATATAAACCTAAGAGACACAGTAAAAGCCAATGTCTATGCTAATCGATCCCTAAATCTTTCAAAACAAACGAAAGCCTACAATCAGACGCTGGCGACCTTAAAACTACTTACTGATATTAAGCCCGATAAAGCTTCTGAATTTTTAGAAGAGTATTTGGTCCTAAATGATAGTCTTTTGGAAGAAGAACGAAAGATTCGGAATAAGTTTACCAGAATTCGCTTTGAAACAGATGCATTCATTGCCGAAAACAGAGTGCTTTCCAGGCAGAAACAATTATGGTTTGGGATTGCTATGGGCCTAATACTCTTAGCTTTATCGATTTATATTATCATTTATCAACGAGCCAAAAATCAAAAGCTGCTTTTCTTAAAACAGCAACAGGAGGCGAACCAAGAGGTCTTTAATTTAATGATGTCTCAAAATCAAAAAGTAGAAGAGAGTAAAAAAAATGAACAAAGACGAATTTCCGAAGAATTGCATGATGGTGTTTTAGGACAGATGAATGGGATACGCATGGTTTTACTGGGATTAAACAATAAATCCGATCCTTCTGCTGTGAACTTAAGGGAAGACGCTATTACAAAATTACAATCGGTTCAAGAAGAACTTAGAAGTATCTCACATGAATTAAATAACTCATCTAACCAAAAATTCAATAATTTTATCATTTCCTTAGAAGAGATGGTGAAGGAATCTTGTGATCCTGAGAGTTTAAGCTATAAAATTGAATATAATAAGGACCTTGATTGGGATGCTTTAAACGGGGATGTTAAAATCAATCTATACCGGATCATACAAGAATTACTTTATAATACCATAAAATATGCATCTGCCACGGCCGTAGAACTGGAACTCGATGGAAGCGTGGATCAATTAAATATAACTTATAAAGACAATGGTATTGGGTTTGATAAAAGAAAGGTAAAAAAAGGTATTGGACATAAGAATATTTCATCGCGTATGAAAAGATTGAATGGATCTTGGGATATTGTAAGTAAGTCCCAAAATGGAACCACAGTGAATATAATTTTACCTTATTATTTGGAATCAAGTCATAGCAATTAAAGTTCTCATATACAGAGTAGTAAAAGAAAAATATGAATATTATTAAAATTCTGGCAGTCGACGATCACGAAATGACCACTTTGGGCTATAAATTCATTTTAGAAGATGCTCCTTTTAAAGAATTTCAGGTTCAAGTAGAAACCGCCAAGACTTTTATAGAAGCCAAAGAAAAAATTGATCATGCGGGGAAATCTAACCAAGCTTATGATATTTTACTGCTAGACATTCAACTTAGTAATGGTAATGGAGCTAATTCCGGTAATGGTGAAGATTTGGGAATCTATGCAAGATCTGTAATTCCAAATACAAAAATTGTATTCATGTCGTCTTTTAGTGATAATTACCGGATAAATAGTATCCTAAAAACAGTAGATCCGGAAGGATATATGGTTAAAACAGAAATTGATAAAAAATCTTTGGAAGCAATGATCCCAGTTGTTTTATTCAACCCTCCTTATTACACTCAGAAGGCTTTAGCTGCCATCCGAAAGAAAATGGCCAATGATAATATACTCTTAGATGAGAATGATAAAAAAATTCTCTATCATTTATCTAGAGGGGTTAAAACCAAGGACATGGTTAATTACATATCACTATCACTGCCCAGTATTGAAAATAGAAAACGTCATCTAAAATCAGTTTTCGGGGTTGAAAAGCAGACAGATCAGGCCTTAATTATTGAATCTCAAAAAAGAGGTTTTATCTAGAAGAACGAGGTTTCCTGATTTATTTGGTCATCTTTTTTCGTTTAATTTTCTAAAACCATAGTAAAACCATAATTATTCTATGGTTTTTATATAATGGACTATGATTTTTAAAATCTAATTTTGATTTAATTCATAAGGATTTTATAGTCTATGCAAAACCCCCTAAATAAATATAGAGATAATTTTAATCTGAAATTAGATCAAAACCCAGATATATTGGGCTTGTCTGATTTTATACGGCGTCCTTGAAAAGGATTATTTTTCAGAGGTGATGGTCCGAACTATTCCTGCTGATCGAGATCAGATAAATTTGATTATAGAGTTGGATTGTACTTTTAATTTAGTTGAAGTTCTCTCACAGTTACAAAAAGGGAATTGGGGCACTACTATTTCCGATGGAACTGCTTCTCCCTAGTTAAAAGCTTTAAATAGACTAAGACAACTTAATGATAGTGAAATTGACGTTGAAGAGTTTTCTATTTTTCTAAAGGATTCTTCTATTGTGATTAAAAATATCTTTAAAAACAGCATACAGGATCAGTTAAATTTAATATTACAGTCAATTGCAGCCCACTACGTTCATTTTACTAAAAAACTAACGGAGACACCATACGAAATTTATATCCCTGTATTTGAGGAGGACTTATTTGAAAATAACACCCAGATAAGGGATATTAGAATTAGCAACAATCAGCCAAAAGACTATTTCAACTATTGGGGTCTATATTTCGAATCTGAAGAAGACGCCCTGATATATAAATTAAAAGATAAATCCTTTATCCCAGGGGATTTATTAATGCTCAACGATTATTAAAAAAATAAAATTCGGTAATTCCCCCATGTAATTTAACCTCAATTTTAGTTAGTGCAAAATAAAGGTCGATGCTCCATTAAGGCATTGACCTCTTTTTTTACCTTCATAATTTCTTCTTCATTATCCGCATGGGTGATTACCCTATCCACAAGGTCAACAATAACGGACATGTCACTTTCTTTAAGGCCTCTGGTTGTAATGGCGGCGGTTCCAAAACGAATTCCTGAAGTAATAAAAGGAGATTTATCATCAAATGGCACCATGTTCTTATTGGCCGTTATATCAGCTTTTACCAAAATATTCTCCGCATCTTTACCGGTAATATCTTTATTTCTAAGATCAATCAACATCATATGATTATCTGTACCTCCTGAAATAATCTTATATCCTTTAGAAACAAAAGCAGCGGCCATGGCGGCAGCATTTTTTTTGACCTGAAGCATATAATGTAAAAACTCATCAGTAAGCGCTTCTCCAAAGGCAATAGCCTTACCCGCTATTATGTGCTCTAAAGGCCCTCCTTGGTTACCGGGAAATACAGCTAGATTTATTAAAGCAGACATTTTCCTAAGATTTCCATTCTTAAGTCGAATATCGAAGGGATTATCAAAGTCTTCGCCCATTAAAATAAGACCTCCTCTGGGACCTCTCAAAGTTTTATGGGTTGTTGTAGTAACAAAATGACAATGAGGAATTGGATCACTTAAAATCCCCTTTGCGATGAGTCCAGCAGGATGGGCAATATCTGCCAGTAAAAGAGCTCCAACCTTATCAGCAATGGACCTAAATCTTTTAAAATCCATATCTCTGGAATACGCAGAAGCACCTGCAATAATCAATTTAGGTCTTTCTTTTATTGCAATTGCTTCAATTTTATCATAATCTAAAGTCCCTGTTTCCTTCTCCACTCCATAAAAAACCGGGTTATATAGCTTTCCGGAAAAATTCACTGGACTACCATGGGTCAAATGACCTCCATGGGAAAGATCAAATCCAAGAATAGTGTCCCCAGGTTGTAAACACGCTTGAAATACAGCAGCATTTGCCTGAGACCCGGAATGAGGCTGAACATTGGCATAAACCGCACCAAAAAGCTCTTTGGCCCTATCTATGGCCAATTGTTCTATTTGATCTACAATCTCACATCCACCATAATATCTTTTACCGGGATATCCTTCAGCGTATTTATTAGTTAAAACGGAACCAGCAGCCTCCATAACCTCCGGACTTGTAAAATTCTCAGAAGCGATAAGTTCTATGCCATTTATTTGTCGACGTTTTTCAGCCTCAATTAGTTCAAAAATCTCGAGATCGCGTTCCATAATGATTATCTTCTGTTAAATGATCGGTAAAAGTACAAATTGCCAGACTTTAATAGGAAGAAAATAATATATTTGATAAGGATTTTATTAAAAATAAATTAACAATAGTCTTATGCCAAACAAAGCCAATGATCCGTCCAAAAAATCATGGATTCCAGTTTCCGCTGATTCTGATTTTCCAATTCAAAATATCCCTTTTGGTGTTTTTTTAACAAGAGATGATGTAATTACCATAGGAACGCGAATAGGAGACCATGCCATCGATCTAGGCGCGCTTCATCAGCTAGGCTATTTTAAAGGAATCCCCTTAACGGATGATATTTTTTTACAAGATACTTTAAACGACTTCATTTCAGACGGACAAAAAACTTGGCGCCTTGTTAGAGATAGAATTAGTGAAATTTTTGATATAACCAATCCAATTTTAAAGGAAAACTTGGAGCATCAAAAAACGGTCTTATTTACCATGGAAGAGATTGAAATGCAGCTACCCGTTCAAATAGGAGATTATACTGATTTTTATTCAAGTAAAGAGCATGCCACCAATATTGGTACAATGTTCAGAGATCCTGAGAACGCCTTACTCCCTAATTGGCTCCATATGCCTATTGGCTACCATGGCAGAAGCTCCACTATTATCCCAAGTGGAACTAATATCCGAAGACCCAAGGGACAAACCATGGTTGCAGGAGAAGATACCCCTAGTTATGGGCCTTCCAAAATGGTGGATTTTGAATTAGAAATGGCTTTTATTACCACAGATGCGAATAAGTTGGGAGAATCAATACCTATTGAAGATGCCGAGAAATATATCTTTGGATTAGTGCTATTTAATGATTGGAGCGCCAGAGATATTCAAAAATGGGAATATGTTCCCCTAGGACCGTTTATGGCTAAAAATTTCGCCTCATCCATTTCACCCTGGATTGTCACTTTAGATGCATTACAGCCTTTTAGGGTTCCAAGTCCAGAACAAAATCCTGAACCACTACCCTATTTAAAGCAAGAAGGAGCTAATAGTTTTGATATTCATCTCGAGGTATCTATAACACCTGAGGGAGGGGTTCCCACAACGGTTAGCAATTCAAATTTCAAATATATGTATTGGACTATGGCCCAACAACTAACACATCATACTTCTAATGGCTGTAAGGTCCTAAGCGGAGATTTAATGGGGAGTGGAACTATTTCAGGCCATACTCCGGACTCCTATGGGTCTATGCTAGAGCTTGCTTGGCAGGGCACTAAGCCAATTGAGCTATTAGATGGAGCTACCCGTACGTCTATAGAAGATAATGATACTGTTACTTTAAGTGGCCATTGCAAAAATGAAAAAGTACGCATTGGTTTTGGACAGGTAGTTACCCAATTACTGCCTGCTAAGTAAGTTTTAAGTTTATTATTCTTTTTAACCCTTTTAACTAATTTATACGATTGTTGGACGTTTTTCGTTATGAAAAATAAAGGTTTTGGCATAGCTATTGTTTAGCTCATGTTAAACCCTATAAATAACAGTCATGAAAAAAGCAATACTTTCTTTGGTCTTATTCGTTTTAATCGTTGCCTGTGGTGGCGTTAAAAAAACCCAAGAAGCCCTTAATAGTGGTAATTATTATCGAGCAATAAATACTTCGATTAGAAATTTAGCTGATAATAAAACTAAAAAAAGCAATCAACCTTATATTCAGTTGCTTGAAGAGGCTTTTAATAAAAATACCCAGAGAGAATTGGATCATATTTCTTTTTTGCAAAAAGAAGGAAATCCTGCTAATTACGATGCAATATACAATAGCTATACGCAATTAAAGCAAGCACAAGAACGCATTAGACCACTGCTTCCTTTATATCTAGTAGAAGAAGGTAGAGACGCGAATTTTTCTTTTAATAATTATGATAATGAAATCCTAGTGGCAAAAGAAAATTTATCTAATTATCTCTATGATAACGCCTCCATTCTTTTGCAAAACGCCTCCTTTAAAGAGGATTATCGAAATGCTTATAGAGATTTCGCTTACCTAAACGAACTTAGCCCGGGGTATTTGGATGCAAAGATTAAAATGGAAGAAGCCCTTAGTAAGGGTCAGGATTATGTAAAAGTACAGGTAGTAAATGAAACTGAACAAATAGTGCCCATTAGATTGGAAGAAGAGTTATTAAACTTTAATACTTATGGTTTAGATGACCAATGGACGCAATATCATACAAATCCAATATCGGACATAACCTATGACTATGAAATGCAAGTGGCCTTTAGAGCTATTAATATTTCACCGGAACAAGTGCAAGAGAAGCAAGTAATAAAGGAAAAGCAAATAAAGGATGGTTATGAAGTTCTGCTTGATGATAATGGGAGAGCAATTAAAGATAGTTTAGGAAATGAAATAAAAATTGATCGTTTTAGAACAGTTAGCTGTAACTATTATGAATTTACTCAGTTAAAAACGGCACAAGTAAGTGGAAATGTAAGCTATGTTGATCTTAGAAGACAACAACAAGTGAACACCTATCCATTAAGTAGTGAGTTTATTTTTGAACATGTTTATGCTCATTACAATGGAGACAAAAGAGCTTTAGACGAAAATCTTGTCCCTCTTGTAAATCAAGTAGCAGTTCCCTTCCCTACTAATGAACAAATGGTTTATGATGCCGGTGAGGATCTAAAACTAAAATTGAAAGATATTGTAGTTCGCCAAAGATTTAGATAAAACAAACAACAAAAACCCGACTTACAGTCGGGTTTTTTATTAGATAAATTGATTGAATTGTAGTCTGTTTATATCGCTATGTGAGTCATGTTCAACCACATCCCCGTTCCTTATAACTAATACCTGAGGGGATTCATGTGCTACCTGAAATTTATTAGCAATTTCATCCGAAATATCACGATATCTCCGCAAATCCAAATAGTATAGTTGAGCCTTATCCGGCTCCAAATTAAAAGAAGCTTTAAAGCTTCTTAAAACCATGCTACTAATACCGCAGCTGGTAGAATGCTTAAAAATAATTTGCATTCTATCATAGGAGTTTTCCACTATTTCTTTAAGTTGATCCTGAGAGTTTAAATCAATCCAATCAGTCTTATTTTCAGTAGTTTTCTTATCCCTTCCTTTATCATTAAATAATCCATTTAAAAAACCCATAATGCAACTTTATATGTTTTTAAGAGATCCTATTCTCTTGATTCACCTGACTAATTGTCTTATTATTTTGTAAATAAGTTGCCAAATTGTCGCTATATTAAGCTTGGTAAGGTTGTTGTCTTTAATAATCAAAATTAAACATTAACATCTATAAAATATATCGAATGAACATAAATAATTTCACAATAAAAGCACAAGAAGCCATACAACAGGCTCAACTTATTGCGCAAGGATTTGAGCATGCTCAAATAGAAAACGAACATCTTTTTAAGGCTATATCCGAAGTGGATGAAAATGTACTTCCATTCCTTTTAAAGAAATTAAATGTAAATGTAAATCTTGTAAATCAGATACTCGACAAGGAACTTGAGAGTTTTTCTAAGGTTTCAGGGGGAGAGATAATGTTTTCCAAAGAAGCTGGTAAAACTCTTAATGAAGCCAATGTCATTGCCCGAAAAATGGAAGATGAATACGTTTCAATTGAGCATTTAATACTGGCGATATTAAAATCGAAAAGTAAAATCGCCCAAATTCTAAAGGACCAAGGTGTTGTAGAGAAAGAACTTACGGCTGCCATTAACGAATTGCGAAAGGGAGATAGAGTAACCTCTCAGAGTGCAGAAGAGACCTATAATTCCTTAAATAAATTTGCACGTAACCTAAATGATCTGGCCGATAAAGGAAAGTTAGATCCTGTTATTGGTAGAGATGAAGAAATAAGAAGAATTCTTCAGATTTTATCGAGAAGAACAAAAAATAACCCCATGCTTGTTGGAGAACCTGGCACAGGAAAAACAGCTATAGCGGAAGGTCTGGCCCATAGAATAGTACAAGGGGATGTTCCGGAAAACTTAAAGGATAAAATTATTTACTCTTTGGATATGGGAGCCTTAATTGCTGGCGCCAAGTACAAAGGTGAATTTGAAGAAAGGCTAAAAGCCGTTATCAAAGAAGTTACTTCTTCGGAAGGAAATATTGTACTTTTTATTGATGAAATCCACACACTAGTTGGCGCCGGAGGAGGACAAGGAGCCATGGATGCTGCAAATATCCTTAAACCAGCACTTGCAAGGGGAGAACTGAGAGCCATAGGAGCAACTACCCTTGATGAATATCAAAAATATTTTGAGAAAGACAAGGCTCTGGAAAGGCGTTTTCAGAAGATTATTGTGAACGAGCCAGATACCGAGAGTGCTATCTCTATTCTCAGAGGGATTAAAGAAAAATATGAAGCACATCATAAGGTAAGAATAAAAGATGAAGCCGTAATTGCCGCGGTTGAACTATCCCAAAGATATATTACCAATCGTTTTCTCCCGGACAAGGCTATTGACCTTATGGACGAAGCCGCCTCCAAGTTAAGAATGGAAATAAACTCTAAACCGGAGGAATTAGATATCATGGATCGAAAAATAATGCAACTCGAGATAGAAATAGAGGCCATTAAAAGAGAAGATGATCGGGCAAAATTAAAAGTACTAAATGCAGAAGTTGCCAATTTAAAAGAAGATCGTATCGAGATTTTTACTAAATGGGAAAGTGAAAAATCGGTTGTGGATAATATCCAAAAAACAAAACAAGATATTGAAAACTATAAATTAGATGCAGAAAGGGCTGAACGAAATGGAGATTATGGCGCTGTAGCGGAGTTGCGCTATGGAAAAATTAAAGAAGCCCAGGAGAATTTAGATGCTCTTCAAAAGGAATTAGCCCTACAACAAGAAAAAGGCACCCTTATTAAAGAAGAAGTAACCACAGATGATATTGCCGAAGTGGTAGCTAAATGGACTGGAATACCAGTTGCAAAAATGCTGCAAAGTGAGCGGGAAAAATTACTCCAATTAGAAGACGTATTACACAAAAGAGTAATTGGGCAAGATGAAGCCATTATAGCCGTTTCTGATGCTATCAGAAGAAGCAGAGCTGGCTTACAAGACGCTAAGCGCCCCATAGGCTCATTCCTTTTTCTTGGTACTACAGGAGTTGGAAAAACGGAATTAGCTAAAACTTTGGCCTCTTATTTATTTGACGATGAAAATGCCTTAACCCGAATTGACATGAGTGAATATCAAGAAAGGCATTCGGTAAGTCGACTTGTAGGAGCACCTCCGGGATATATAGGATATGATGAGGGAGGACAACTCACTGAAGCTGTGCGTCGCAAACCATATTCTGTTGTACTTTTAGATGAAATAGAAAAAGCCCATCCTGATACTTTTAATATTCTATTACAAGTATTAGATGAAGGTAGGCTTACAGATAACAAAGGCCGAGTGGCCGATTTCAAGAACACCATCATTATAATGACCAGTAATATCGGAAGTCATATAATTCAGGAAAAATATGAGACTCTTGAGAATTTAGAATCCGCAGGCGAAGCTGCAAGAGTAGAAGTGCTTGGTTTATTGAGAAAAACTATAAGACCGGAATTTCTAAATAGAATAGATGACATTATAATGTTTACACCTCTTAATAAAGAGGATATTACTGAAATTGTTAAACTACAATTGTCCCAATTGAAGAAGATGTTATCTAAACAGCATATTACTTTAGACGCCACAGACGAAGCCATTGCTTTTCTGGCAAAAAGAGGATATGATCCACAATATGGCGCAAGACCTATTAAGAGGGTTATTCAGAAAGAAGTGCTCAATAATTTGTCCAAGGAGTTATTAAGTGGCACGGTTACAGCTGATAGTATTGTATTGATTGATTCATTTGACAACAAGCTAGTTTTCAGAAATCAAAATGAGTTAGTAAATTAAAAGCGCTATTCTTATGATACCCTTCTCATGAAAAAATGAGAAGGGTTTTTTTTTGTTTTTAAATACCATACAGTATATAGTTTTTCTATCTTCGTTAAAAAGGATTACATATGGCATCAAAAGCAGAAAGGACCACAGCTTACATTATTGAAACAGTAGCTCCAATTTTTAATAGACAAGGCTATATTGGAACCAGTATGAATGATCTTACAGAAGCAACGGGCCTTACAAAAGGAGCTATTTACGGTAATTTTGAAAATAAAGAAGCCCTTGCATTATCCGCTTTTGAATATAATAGCAAAATACTTCTAGAAGCTATAGACGAGCAGCTGGCTGTAGAGGGGACGGCCCTGGATAAATTATTTCAGTTGACAAAGTTTTATAGAAACTATGACGTTTTCACTTTTAAAATGGGCGGATGCCCAATTCTAAATGTGGGTATAGATGCAAAATACAACAATCATCTTTTAAGGGCTGCTGCCGGAGAAACCCTCCGATTAATTGAAGGAAAAATTGCCTTGGTCCTTGAAAATGGCGTAAAGAATAACGAATTAAAGCTTCCGGTAACTCCTCTGCAATTTGCGAAGCAGTTATATACCATGTTGCAAGGAGCCATCGCTATGGCTACAATGAGCGATGATAGGAAGTATTTAATAAATACAATAGCTTATTTAGATCTTCTGGTACAAAAAGAGATAAAGAAGTAGCCTACTCTCCTATTACCCTAAAGATCCATGTTTTATCGGGATACTTACCATCATACTTACTATCCCTAGCTTTTCTAGCCTCTTCCATGGTATCGTACCTTTTTAAATAAACATAATTATATTTATTCTTAGTTCTATAAAAAGACTTTGGATCCAATCCTTGATCGGTAAGCTTCTTCATAAAGGCATTGAAATAGGTCTTAGTACCAAAAACATTGGTGATTAAATAAAATCCTGGTTTTAAGCCATCCTCTGTGGTAACTTCTTCATATTTTTCCCCTTTTTCAGGAGTAATAGTCTCAGGTGTATCTGCCACCTGGGCTTCCTTCAGGGCTTTATTTATTGAGTCCTGTTTTTGCACCTCAAGTCTTTTCGCTTCGGCAAGTGCATCAGCTTTTTCAACAGCAATAACTGAATCCCTGCGACGCTCTTCAGCCAGTAACGTTTTAGCTGCTAAGGCCTCTTTCTCTTGTGCAATTCGAATAGAATCCTTGCGCTTTTCCTCCTGAATTTTTACCGCGGCTAACTGACTCTCCCTGTTTATTTGAGCAATTGAATCTTTTAACTTCTGATCTTTTTGCTGGTCCGCAAGTATCTGAGCTTCTTTTGATATAATAGAATCTTGTTTTCTTTGTGCTTCAATTATGGCTAATTCTGCTGCCAAACGATCTTTCTCTTCTTGTTTCTCAATTTCTTCTAATTCTGCTTCTGGACTAATATCTTCTTCGGGTAGTTCTTCTGGCTTAAACACTTGTTTACCAAAACTAAAGGCTGTCACTATTTCTAAAGAGGGGTCTTCTCCTTTTAAATCTCCTCCTGTACCAAATTCAATAAGGGCACCTAACGAAAACTTTTTGAAGAAATGTCCGCCAACACCAGCTGAAAGCCCGTAAAAGCTATTAAAACCACCTTGAGCCCAGAATTTTGGGTGAGAATAATAAGCGTTAAGGCCAAATTGATTATCAAACTGAGGTAGTCTCTTGTAGTAAATTGATGGTCTGATAAAAGAAGTAGTTGAATCTGATAAAGTGCCTATTGGAATATCGTAACTTGCTAAAATGTTATAAATCTTTCCCGTAGTGCTTGCAGCTCCTTCACTCTCTGTAAAGTTATAGTCAATAATATTTTCCATGGCGATTCCAAAACTAAAGGAATAATACTGCAACCTAACAGCCGGTGCTAATTGAATAATAAAACTGTTCTTTTCTTGAAATTGTGGAAAATCAAAATCGGGATCCTGCTCAAAAGGATTCGCCAATTCCCTATGATAACCAACAAGATTAACACCAACAGAAATGGCTGTACTAGGATTTAAAACGAAGTTATAAGCATAGTTTAGGATACCACCCGTATTGATAAAAACTCCTGTATTATTTTGAATAAACCCTGCCCCTATAGCAGATTCTTCGTTTAGTTTTCTAGTATAATTAAAAAATAATGTCGTTGGGTCTGCATCTATTGACTGCCATTGCCATCTAGTCCATAGCGCTATAGATTGAGGTTTATTCCTGTCTAAGGAAAAAACCGGACTTAGTAAACTACTATTAAATTCCGTAAGATTATGCTGTCTAAAATCAGAAGGCAAATCTGGCTCTTGAGAAGCTACAGAAAGCACGGCTAAAACCAAGTAAAAAAATAGGTTTTTTTTAAACATTTTAAAGGAAAAAATAAGCGATTAGCATACTAATTTTACTGAAATTCAGTTACATTAGAGCATGCCCACAAAAATAATCAAACCAAACGAGTATGAAAACATTTAAACTTTTATTCTTAACTACTTTATTCCTGAGTTTTCTTTCTTGTAAAAACGAACAAAGACCCATAGAAACCCCGGAAGCTGTTACCTCCACCTATTACTTCATAAGGCATGCGGAAAAAGATAGAACCGATCCGGGTAATATTGACCCGGAACTAAATCAAAAAGGTCTTGGAAGAGCAATGCACTGGGCAGAAATATTAAAAGATATTCCTCTTGATGCCATTTATACAACGGACTATGAAAGAACTGCCATGACAGCAGCCCCTTCGGCCGTAAAGCAAGATTTAAATGTAACTTATTACGACCCGGAAACCGTTGATATAAATCAGTTTAAAAATAATCACCTAGGGCAGAATGTCCTGGTAGTTGGCCATAGTAACAGCACTCCAACTTTTGTAAATAAGGTTCTAGGAGAAGAAAGGTATGAGAGTATGAGTGATTATGACAATGGTAGTTTATTTATCGTTCAAATAACTGGAAGTGACGTTAGTAGTCAACGTTTACATTTCAATTGTAACTGCCCCGATTAACATTAATTTCTTTTAGAGTTATTGTTGATTTTAGTGGTAGTTCTTGGTTATTATATTTTTCTTCGGCGTCATATACAGACAAGTTGCCATCAAGGCCATAATTCTTGTAATCAACAAAACGAATGCCGTTTATTATTCTCTCATTAAACGCTTCTCTAAAACGTATACCTCCTTTATTAACACTAAATTGATATGCTAAATAATCTGGCTTAAAAGTCTCTTTATCAATCCAATATATATAAATATCATCAAAATCTTCTCCTCCATCTTCCTCATCAAAAGTCACCTCTATTTGATAATATAATTTGTCCTTGATAGTTGTTTCGCCTATAAGCTTTTTATGTACTGCAGCATCGTTTAACCCCTCTGGTAGATAGGCAAAATAATGTACAGAATTAATTGAATTCTGATACTTCCTTGCCATTGAATCTGCAATTTGTGTGAGATCTCCATTTACATATCTTTCAAAGCCTGATGGGGAATATACATCATGAATTAGAGTGCCATCCTTGTTAACTGTTCTTTTTAATACTTTACCCTGTTTTGTATTAGTGCGTTCAAAAGACATATCGCGAAAAAGAAAGGATACCTCACTTTGCTGAAGTAACAATCCTCCCGATGCTTCAATTGACTTATCAATTATTTGCTGGGCTGTGAGTTGCTGCGGGGGTTTTTCTTTACAAGCTATTATAAAACAAAAAGCCGCAAGTATAATGTATCTAAACATAATTATCATTTAAAGCATAAACGTTACACAAAGCATTAACTTACAAATTTTGCTGACAAAATAATTAGGAACTATCTTTTGATGCTGTTTTTGTTCTTATTTTTGCTTTCTATGCAGAAGGCTATTAATATCAAAAATAAAAAGGCTCGTTTTGAATACGAATTTCTTGACACCTATATCGCTGGTATAGTACTCAAAGGTACTGAAATTAAAGCTATAAGGATGGGCAAAGCATCTATTTCAGAAAGTTTTTGTGAATTCAATGAAAAAGGAGAATTGTTAGTAATAAACATGACGGTACAAGAATATTCTCATGCATATCATTTTAACCATACACCAAAAGCTGCGAGAAAACTTCTTCTCAAGAAAAAAGAACTCAAAAAACTATTTAAAGAAGTAAAAAATACCGGGCTAACAATTATTCCCATAACTCTTTTTATTAATGACAAAGGGTTGGCCAAATTGAAAATTGTTTTGGCTAAAGGGAAAAAACTCTATGACAAAAGAGAAGTTCTTAAAGACAGAGATAATAAAAGAGATTTAGATCGCTTAAAAAAAAGTTTTAATAAATAGGTCTTTTTAATTCTTGTCTTCTAATAATGGAACAAATCTGAAAGCTCCAAATTCCTCTTTCTCAAACTCCTTTTCCGATTTTCTTGTCACCAAGGTCATAATTTGATTTTCATCCCCTACTGGAATTACTAGACGGCCACCTATTTTTAATTGAGACAATAAGGCTTTTGGAATGGTTGGAGCCCCCGCAGTAACAAGGATCCCATCAAATGGAGCTTCCTCAGGTAAACCTTTATAACCATCACCAAATATTGCCTTTTTAGGTCTATATCCCATTTTTTTGAAAAACAGCGAGGTTTTTTTGAAGAGTTCTAACTGCCTTTCAATCGTGTAAACTTTAAACTTTAAAAAAAGTAAAACAGCCGTTTGATAGCCACTACCCGTTCCAATCTCTAATATTTTATCTCCTGCTTTAGCTTCTAAGAGTGCTGTTTGAAATGCTACCGTATAAGGCTGGGAGATAGTTTGGCCCGCTGCAATAGGAAACGCCTTGTCTTGATAGGCATGACCTTCAAAACTGCTATCCATAAACATATGCCTTGGCACTGCCCTAATAGCCTCAATCACCTTTTTATCAGTTATTCCTTTGGACGCAATAGTATCAACAAGCTTATTGCGCATCCCCCTATGCTTAAATGTATCTTTCAAAGAATTGTTTTATGTCGTTAAAATTAGAAAATACTATTGAATAACAACAAGATTTAGGACGTATTGATTCCCAAATTTTAAAATTAATCTCCTTATTTTTGAAAAAACTAAAACGTATGCTCAAAGTTGGTGTATTAGGTGCCGGACATTTAGGTAAAATTCATTTACGTCTCTTAGCAGAGTCCAAAGAATATGAATTAATGGGATTCTATGACCCTGATGCCATAAATGGACGAAAAGTAGCGGCCGAATTTGGATATACCTATTATGACAGCTTACCAAAATTGATTAAAGATGTTGAAGTTGTTGACATTGTAACCCCTACCCTTTCTCATTTTGATTGTGCCAAACGTGCTATGAATGAAGGAAAGCACGTTTTTATCGAAAAACCCATCACCAACACCTTAGAAGAGGCTGAGGAATTATTGATAATTGAAAAGCGGCAAAAAGTCAAAGGTCAGGTAGGACATGTAGAACGATTTAACCCTGCCTTTACTGCGGTAAAAGACATGGTAAACAATCCCATGTTTATTGAAACGCACCGCTTAGCGGAATTTAATCCTAGAGGAACAGATGTGCCTGTCGTATTAGATTTAATGATACACGACATTGACATAATACTAAGTGTGGTTAATTCTGAGGTCAAAAATATTATGGCCAGTGGGGTATCCGTAATAAGTAATTCTCCAGATATAGCGAATGCAAGAATTGAATTTGAAAACGGCTGTGTAGCCAATCTTACGGCGAGTAGAATATCATTAAAAAACATGAGAAAGTCCCGTTTTTTTCAAAGGGATGCCTATATATCCGTGGATTTTCTCGAAAAGCAGGTAGAAGTTGTGAAAATGAAAGATGCCCCTGAAAAAACTGGAGAGTTTGATATGATTCTGCAAAATGCTGAGGGACAGAAAAAACAGATTTATTTTGAAAACCCCGAGATTTACGCCAACAATGCCATAAAAGATGAGCTAGAATCATTTGCTTTATCTATTCGCAACAATACAGAACCTAAGGTAAGTCTGTTACAAGGAGGTAAAGCCCTTGGCGTTGCACTTAAAATAATCGATGCTTTTTAAAGGCTAATCATAGAGGCCTAAATAAAAATCAATAACCATTAGAATTAATATAAATGGAACACATTACTGTAATTGGAGCAGGCACAATGGGCAATGGTATAGCCCACGTATTTGCACAAAATGGATATCATGTTAATTTAGTAGATGTTTCATCAGAAGCTTTGGAACGAGGCATAGAAACTATCTCCAATAATCTTAGCAGAATGATTTCTAAAAAAGTTATTACTGAAAAGGAAAAAGCCAGTACTTTGAAAGCCATAAATACAACGACCTCAATGGAAGAAGGGGTTGCAAAAGCAGATTTGGTAATAGAAGCTGCAACCGAAAACACCAGTTTAAAACATACGATATTTAAAGAATTAGATAGCCTTTGTCCCAAAAAAACAATTTTAGCTACAAATACATCTTCCATTTCAATTACACAAATTGCCGCTGCAACGAAGAGACCTGATAAGGTGATTGGGATGCATTTTATGAATCCGGTGCCTATAATGAAGTTGATTGAAATTATTAATGGATATAATACCAGTAAGGAGACAACTGATAAAATCATGGCCCTTTCTAAAAAAATTAATAAGATCCCAACTGAAGTAAATGATTATCCAGGTTTTGTAGCGAATAGAATTTTAATGCCAATGATTAATGAAGCTATAGAAACCCTTTTCCAAGGAGTAGCCGGAGTAAAAGAAATTGACACTGTAATGAAGTTAGGAATGGCCCACCCTATGGGACCTTTACAATTAGCTGATTTTATTGGATTGGACGTTTGCCTTGCCATCCTTGAAGTAATGTATCAAGGCTTCAAAAATCCTAAATACGCACCTTGCCCTCTATTAGTAAATATGGTTGCTGCCGGAAAAAATGGAGTCAAATCAAGCGAAGGGTTTTATGACTACTCAGAATCTCGAAAAGCTGAAAAAATAGCTTCTCAATTTAGATCCTAATTATGGCCTTTATAAAACCCTTTAAGGCCATTCGCCCTACTCCGGAAAAAGCTTCCAAGGTTGCATCTCAATCCCTTGAAACCTATTCAAAACAAGAAATCAAAGATATTTTACAACAAAATAAAGATTCATTTCTTCAAATTATTCTGCCCGATTTCGGCTCTAATAGTAAACTTAGTCCCAAAAATCGTTACAAAGAAATTCACGGAAAAATTCTAGAATTCATAGAGGATGGGATTTTAATACAAGACCCCAAACCTTGTTTTTATTTGTATAAAATTGAAAAAGAAGATTTTAGTTGTTGCGGGATTTTCTGTGCTACGCAAACAGAAGATTATAGGAACAATATTATTAAAAGGCATGAGAGCACTATAGAAAAACGCGAAAAATTATTTGCGAATTATCTCGAGGGAGTTGGGTTTAAAGCAGAACCCGTTCTAATGATTTATCCGGATAGAAAGGAAATTTCAGAAATTATTAAGCTCGAAATAAAAAAGTCTCCGGAATACCATTTTAAATCTTCTGACCTTATCACACATACCTTATGGAAAATATCAAAACCCGAAACTATTGATCTACTAAAAAGTGAGTTTGATAAAATAAATGCATTTTACATAGCAGATGGGCATCATAGGTGTGCCTCTACGAATCGCTATTCATTAAGAAGAAAAAGAAAAAACCTAAACCATACAGGAGCAGAGTCATACAATTATATAATGAGTTATTTATTGGCCGAATCTGAAGTTAAAATTTACGAATTTAATAGAATGGTTAAGGACCTGAATGGACTTACAAAAGAAACTTTTTTAAAAAAATTAGAGACTTATTTTAATATCTATCCCAAAGGTAAAGAGATTTACAAACCCCAATCCAAGGACCATTTTAGTATGTACCTTGATGGGATGTTCTATTCCTTACACTTGAAAACCGAGAAATATGAATACACCGATCCCCTTAGTGAACTGGATACTCAAATATTATACAAAACAATTTTAGAACCAATTTTAGGAATTACAGATTTAAGAAATGACAAGCGAATAAAATATGGGTTTGGAAAGAATAACATAAAAGAAATGAAAGACGGCATTGATCGGGGGAAGTATAAGGTTGGATTTAGTCTCTTGCCATTAACCGTTAAGGAGATTAAAGATATTTCAGATGCTGGCTTAGTGATGCCACCTAAGAGTTCTTATATTGAACCTAAATTAAGAAGTGGCCTAACCATTTACAAACTTTAACAGATATTAAATCAAGTAAACAACAAATTCCTAGGAGGAAATTTGCTTCAAGGAAGTATTAAAAATCGAAAACGGTGTCAATCAAAACCAATTTAAAAGAAATAAGCAAGAAGTTACCCAAGCATGTTACGCTAGTGGCTGTTTCCAAGACAAAATCGAATGAGGAAATAATGGAAGCCTACGAAGTTGGCCAAAGAATCTTTGGTGAGAATAAAGTCCAAGAAATGGCCGAAAAATGGGAAGATCTACCCAAAGATATTGAGTGGCACATGATAGGACATGTACAATCTAATAAGGTAAAATACATGGCTCCTTTTGTATCACTTATTCATGGTGTCGATAGTTTAAAATTGCTCAAAGAAATCAATAAACAAGCGGCTAAAAATGAAAGAGTAATTGAATGTTTATTGCAAGTTCACATTGCCAAAGAAGACACTAAGTTTGGATTTAGTGAAGAGGAAATAACTACACTTTGGAATGATCATGTTTTATCAGAATTAACAAACGTTCAGATAATTGGGCTCATGGGCATGGCTACATTTACAGAAGATGATGTCATCGTACAAAGAGAGTTTGAAAGTCTATATAAACTCTTTAAAGCACTTCAGAAAAATAATAATGCTATTAAAACCCTTTCTATGGGGATGAGTAACGACTATAACATTGGTATTAAAGAGGGAAGCACTATGGTCCGTATAGGAAGTAGTATATTTGGTAAAAGGAATTATTAATCACAATCTTCTCTAATAACTTAATCTCTTTATGTACGCTGTACTGGATATTGAAACAACAGGTGGAAAATACAATGAAGAAGGTATCACAGAAATTGCCATCCACAAATTTGATGGTCATAAAGTAGTGGATAAATTTATTAGTCTGGTGAATCCCGAAAAGGAAATACAACCTTTTGTCGTGAACCTAACAGGGATAAACAACAAGATGTTACGCACAGCACCTAAATTCTATGAGGTAGCAAAGCGAATTGTAGAAATAACACAAGACGCTGTGATTGTTGCACATAATGCGCAATTTGATTATCGTATATTGAGAACAGAATTCAGAAGATTGGGTTATCAGTTCGAGCGAAAAACACTTTGTACGGTTGATCTATCAAAAAAATTAATTCCCGAGGCCGAATCACATAGTCTGGGTAAATTAGTTAGATCGTTAGGGATTCCTGTTAGTGATAGGCATCGCGCAAATGGAGATGCTCTTGCTACTTTAATGCTTTTTAAGTTACTCCTTACAAAAGACAGCGATAAAAAAATAATAAAAAATATTGTTAGAGCTGAAACTTTAGGGGAGTTATCAGCCAGGCAATTAGATTTGGTTGAAAGTATGCCATCGGAAGTAGGTCTTTATTATATGCATAATAAGGAAGGTGATGTTATCTATTTGGGTAAAAGTAGTAACCTAAAAAAACGCCTGAATAGGCATTTTATTCAAGAAGGTGAAAAAGCGAGAAAACTTCAAAAGGAGACAAAAACGGTGACCTTCGAGAAAACAGGAAGTGAATTAGTAGCTTTATTAAAAGAAAATGAAGAATTGCAAAGAATCCGACCTAAGTATAATCAGGGCATCACCAAGTCTAAAGGGAAAGGGCCAAAACCTATACAGTTGAATGGTTTCGAAGCAGAAATGCGCTCATTCTTAATAATAGATAAGGGGAGAGAGTTAGGAGAAAAGAGTGTTGTTTTTATTAAAAATGGGAACTTTAAAGGTTTAGGCTATTATAATTTAAATCACCAAATAAATAATATTCATATCTTAGAATCTGTAATTACCCCAATGACAAATTCTACCAGTTCAAAAACTATCATTGAAGGCTATCTCAAGCACAAAAAAGGGTTAGAGGTCATTGAGTTAAAAGAATCGTAGTGTTAGATCCAGAAATTGAGCCCAAAAAGGGCTGGAAATTTAAAATTCATGAAATAATTTACGGGACCCATACGCCCGCGGGTAAATTATTTGATATCATCCTCTTGGTTGTTATAGTCTATAGTATAATCATCGTTATGCTAGAGAGTATTCCTAGTATGGATACAAAATATCATACTTTTTTTGATATATCAGAATGGTTGGTAACCATTCTATTTACTATAGAATATATTTTAAGGTTAATATGTATTAGAAAGCCTAAGGATTATATCTTTAGTTTTTTTGGAATAGTTGATCTATTATCTACTATCCCAAAATACTTATCTTTCTTTATAGGCGGTTCGCAATATATCACTGCCTTTAGAGCATTGCGCTTATTACGGGTTTTTCGTATTTTAAAACTAGTCCGTTTCGTAGGTGAATCCAACAACCTCTTAAGAGCCTTAAGGGCTAGCCGAACCAAAATTTTCATTTTTGTATTCTTTGTTTTAGTTGTCTCTGTAATATTGGGTACTATCATGTATTTAATAGAAGGCCCAGAACATGGTTTTAATAGCATACCTCACAGTGTCTATTGGACTATTGTTACCCTTACTACAGTGGGTTACGGAGATATATCTCCAGAAACCGGGCTTGGTCAGTTTATAGCTACTTTAATTATGATAATTGGTTATGGAATCATAGCAGTACCTACCGGCATTGTTACCGTAGAAATTGCAAAAGGCAATAAAAACCAAAAAAATGATGATGAATTAGCATGCCCTTCCTGTGCGACTGAAAAACATCAAGAGAATGCCAAGCACTGTTATAATTGTGGAAGTCCTTTAAAATGAAAAAAACTTTAATAACCATTGTGGGACCCACAGCAATTGGTAAAACGAGTTTCGGCATTTCTCTTGCAAAGCATTACAATACTGAAATTATTAGCGCAGATTCCCGACAGTTTTATAAGGAAATGAGTATCGGAACGGCTGTTCCCAGTAAGGAGGAACTAAAGCTGGTGAAGCATCATTTTATTCAACACAAGAGTGTAAAGGACTTTTATTCCGTAGGTGATTTTGAAAGAGACTGTCTGCTAACACTTGATAGTATTTTTGCTAAGCATGATTTGGCGATCATGGTTGGGGGTAGTGGGCTTTATGTAAATGCCATTTTAAACGGATTAAATAACTTTCCTGAAATTGACAAAAAAATCAGGGAGGATCTCAATAAACAATATGAAAAGGAAGGCCTAGAGCCTTCAAATACAAGTTAAAAGTATTAGACCCGGTATACTATGCGAAAGTAGATTTACAAAACCCTCAGCGTCTTATAAGAGCCCTAGAAATATGCCTGGGAACAGGTAGATCATTTTCTTCTTTTTTGGTTCCACAAAAAAGCAAAAGATCCTTTAATTCAATAGTAATAGGGATTACGGCAAGTAGAGATACTATCTATAAAAGAATAAACGCAAGAGTAGATGAAATGATAAGTGCTGGTTTGCTATCTGAAGCAGAGTCCTTACTCGCTCATAAAAGCTTGAACGCCTTACAGACAGTAGGTTACAAAGAAATATTTCAGTATTTAAATAAAACCCTTGATTGGGAAGTAGCTGTTGAAGAAATAAAGAAAAATACAAGAAGATTTGCAAAACGACAGCTTACCTGGTTCAAAAAAGATCAAAATTGTATATGGTTTGATTATGATACGCCCCTTACCGATATAATTGATGTCATAGATTCAAATTTAATAGCCGAAAATTAACATGAAAAAATCTTGCAATATATTCTATATTATGGGGGGTTTCCGGTTGTGGAAAAAGTACCATAGGAAATTTACTGGCTAAAAAGTTAGATCTGCCTTTCTTTGATGGAGATGATTTTCATTCCACAGAGAATGTTACAAAAATGGCATCTGGTATTCCTTTAACCGATGAAGATCGCATTGGCTGGTTAGAAGTATTGAATTCGATGGCAATAGAAAATCTAAGTAGTGGCGCCATTATTGGTTGTTCTGCCCTAAAAAAATCCTATAGAAATTTGTTGGCAAGAAACATAGAAAAAAGTGTTGTTTGGATATTCCTTGACGGATCATACGAAGAAATTATGTCTAGAATGGAAGATAGAAAAGATCATTTTATGCCTCCTACCCTATTAAAATCACAGTTTAGGTCCCTAGAAATTCCAGAAAATGCAATTGTTATTTCTATAAGTAAATCTCCTGAGGATATTATCTCAGAAATATTGCAAAGTATAAGTATTTGAAAAGCAAAAGGCATCCTAAAAAAGAATGCCTTTGCCTTTTTATTATTGCACGAGTGGGTTAAGCTTTTACCACTAATCTAAAACCTTCCCCGTGAATATTCAATATCTCCACCACGTCGTCTCGTTTTAAATATTTACGCAACTTGGCAATATATACATCCATACTTCTTGAGGTAAAGTAGTTATCATCTCTCCATATTTTTGTCAATGCTAATTCTCGAGGCATAAGATCATTTTCGTGTAGGGCCAATAATCTTAAAAGCTCATTTTCCTTGGGTGAAAGTTTGATAGGCTCTTCCTCCTTATATTTTAAGAAACGCAATTTCGAATTCAGATGAAAATTTCCAATTTCAAATTCAAATTGTTTACTGTCTGCCAAAGTATTAGATGCTTTTCTTTGAAGAATTGCTCTAAGCTTCATAAGCAGGACCTCCGAATCAAATGGTTTGTTGAGATAATCATCTGCTCCGGCCTTGTAGCCTTTTAAAACATCTTCTTTCATAGTTTTAGCCGTAAGAAAGACGATGGGAACATTTTCATTCTTCTCTCTTATTTCTTTAGCCAATGTAAAGCCATCTTTATAAGGCATCATGACATCCAAAATACAGATATCATAATTATCCTTTTTAAACTTTTCAAAACCTTCCATCCCGTTTTTGGCCAAAGTGACGTCAAAATCGTTCATAGATAAATAGTCTTTTAATACAATACCAAAATTTGGATCGTCTTCTACTAGAAGTATTTTTTTGTTAATTGTTTCCATAATTCTTTAGATTAATGGTAGTTTAATATAAAAGCTAGTTCCTTTATCTTTTTCACTTTCAGCATAAACCTCCCCTTGATGATCTTCTACTATTTTTTTTACGTAAGCCAAACCTAAGCCATGACCCTTGACATTATGTATATCTCCTGTGTGTTCTCTGTAAAACTTTTCAAATACTCTCTTCAAAACAGCCTTGCTCATTCCGGCTCCCTGATCTTTAATTTCAATGACAATTGAATTATTTACTACCTCAGTAAAAACATCAATTTTAGGCTCGTTTGGAGAATATTTAACTGCATTATCCAAAATGTTTACTATCACATTTCCAAAGTGCATCTCATTTGCTAACAATTCAGATCTCTCTGCATTTAAATGTGTTTTAATATAACCACCTCTATCGTTAACAATTAACTGCACATGTGTAATTGCCTTGTTTATAATGTCGTGCACATTAACCCTATCCTTACTAATATCAAGTTGATTTTTCTCCAACTTCGATATTCTCAGTACATTTTCTACTTGAGCGTGCATGCGTTTATTTTCCTCTCTTATCATCTGCAAATAGCGCTGCACTTTTTCTGGATCGCCAATAATTTTTGGATTTTTAATAGCTTCCACAGCCAAGTTAATAGTTGCTATTGGTGTCTTAAATTCATGTGTCATGTTATTTATAAAATCTGATTTAATCTCAGATATCTGTTTCTGTTTAATCAATTGATAAATAGCTCCTGAATAGGCTATTACAATTATTAAAGTAAAAACTAAGGAGAGGATAGCCATCCCCAAAATAGACTGTAGTAAAAACTTTTTCTTTTTTGGAAAATTTAGAAGAAGAGAGAAATTACTATTTCCTTCACTATCCTTAAAAAAAGGAGCTTTGTAGGTAGTAGACTCCCCATATTTAAACTTTGATGATTTCACCTTTGTAGGAAGTCCTCGACTATAAACACCATATTCATAGTCTATCTCCATTCCTCTATTCTCCAACTCCCTATCCAAAAGAAGTTCTATTTCCTGTCTTGTAACACGCTTATGAATGGGTACCTTTTCTGCATAAACCCTATAAACATCATCAAAAACAGCTTTGTCTATAGAAGACAAGCCTCCAACTTTCTCAAGTTTTTGAATTGGATTTAACTTATAACTCTTACCATCCAAACCAAACTCTTCTTTATAAACAGTTTTGGTTCTTTTGCTTGTGTAATTCCTTACAGCTGTTGAATCATTTCCATTGCCATTGTCAAAGAACGTAGATGCTATATTATAATCTTCTTCTAGAATTCCATGTGAATAAAATAGAATTTCATTAGAATTTAGATCGCGATCAATAAAAAATATATTACTTAGTTGGGAACTTTTAAATTCACCTACGCTATCCTTGATGTTTAAAAACCTCTCAGAGTAATCGTGCATTTCCCTATCTTCAATCTTATCAGTAACCTTTGATAAGACTTGTGTGATAGCATTGGAAAATTGCTCTTCTTTATCCTCCACTGAACTTTTAATCCAGTAAAGCTGTACCGAAATGATCCCAATAAGCGCAAAACTCATTAAAACCACCAGACTTACAAATAATCTCTTATTCATCGTTTGAGTAAAATTAGAAATTTAACATTTAGCAATTTGTCTGTTTAACCAAACCTTAACAAAAATGTTAAAAAATGACTTAACTAATTAATTTTAAAAGGTCTTTGTGAATCTTAAAAACCTGATTTTTAGTCTGATCGAGGTTGATATTTTCAATTATAAAGTCGGACAAGGGTATTTTTCTTTCATCATCCCATTGCGCATCCATTCTTTCGGTAATTTGATTTAGGGAAGAGCTGTCTCTGGCTACAATCCTTTGTAAACGTATTGGCTTTGGGGCTTTTACCAGAATTAGTTTATCGTAATTCAGATAAGAGCCATTTTCAAAAAGTATGGCAGCCTCTTGAATCACATAGGGTGAATTCTGTTTTAACGCCCAATCATGAAAATCATTTCTTACTGCCGGATGTACAATATCGTTTAACTTCTGCAATAAGTCTTTGTTACTAAAAACGCGCTTAGCAATATAAGTTTTGTTTAACTTTTCATCTTGATACGCATTGGTCCCTAAGAGGTTTATAATAGCTTCTTTTAGATCTTTGGAAGAATTCATAAGTGTTTTGGCCCTCTCATCCGAATTATAAATGGGAACACCCAACTCTTTGAAATACCCGGCAACGGTAGTTTTACCACTGCCTATACCTCCGGTAAGACCAACATAAATCATGGTCTCTTTAAAATAAATTCCACTTCCCTTGTAAGTAATTGCATATCGTAAATCCCTTCCGGCGTTGGACCTAATTGTAGTGGTAATAAAGCTGTATTGGGCTCGCGCTCTTTAAAATCTGCAATTAATTGAATATCACTGGCTTTTATATTTTTTAATGCATCCACTCTTGCCTTGCATAAAACACTTACCGTATTAGGAAAAGTACTTATTTCAGTTCCTTCAGGAAGATTAATAACTCTTACAGCTACTTCTAATAACTTCTCAGAAAAACGAAAGACCTTGCCTGAAATTCTGACACTACTATGAGAAAGTACACTATTTTTCAATTCTAGAGGCTTTACCAAATTAACCTCAAAAGAAAAATCATCAGCTATATTCTCCTTAATTACTTCAACAGTAGAGATGGAAGAAATCATTTCCAGTTCCTCCCTGGGCCCTTTGATGGTTATGACAGCAGGCTCTACCAAAAGCATATCATCTATAAGATAATTCTGAGCCGGATTAAGACTAAGATCAGTTATTATACTAACCTCTTTTTCCTTAAGACTAAAAAGTTTAAAGAATAAGGTATCTCCATTTATTTCCAACAAATTCATAGTACCTGAAACTTGTTTTTCAATTTGTTTTTGATAATCGGCCCGAGTTAGGTAGTAGCTACCATTTTTACTTCGGATAGACTCAAGGTTAATATTTATTTTATTATCATAAAAATTATTTTTAAGTAACTGAAAACCAGTAGACTGTAATCTCGAATCTATTTGATCAAAGGAAGCCTCAGAAAAAACCAAACTATCAGGTGTATTTATATAATTAAGGCTAAAACTAACCGTAGTGGTGTATGTCTCAGATAATTTGCTTACCAGCCAGGCTAAAAATGAACACAGCAGAAATACTAGAAAAATATTTATTTTTCTTTGCTTATTACTTCTTTTAAGTTCTTTAGCCATTTTATTTGCTTTCAAAAAATAATTCTGGAAAAAGTTTTTGTGGTTGCTTATTACTAAAAGTAGTTAAGATTATTGATTTTAAAAAACCCATGCCATAACCCCAAAATTGTATTATCACAGCTAAGATAGCCAATAAGGCTACCAAAAAACTCTTATCCTTCCTAAGAGCATCCAAAAAAATCAATAAAAAATACAGCAGATAACCTATAATTAAAATGGAAGCCAGTGGCTTATATAAAAATAGGCCTACAAGAGAAACTATAAATCCCAGGCAAAATATTGATGGAAACCAATATGTTATCTTAGAAGATCCCGGATGCCATAGATTTAAAATAGGTCTCACCTTCCCAAATTTCTTTACTTGAGAGAAAAACTTCTTAAAATCGATACGACGCTTGTGATAAACCATAGCGCTAGCTATCAGCCTTGTGTTAAATCCTTTTTCTTTTAGCCGAAGACTTAGATCAGGATCTTCTCCTGGATGAATATTACCAAACCCTCCAGAAACCTCGAAGGCTTTCTTTGAAAGTCCCATATTAAAACTTCTTGGCTGAAACTGATCAACTGCCCTTTTATGCCCTCTAATACCTCCTGTTGTTAACCAAGAGGTCATGGCATAATTTATTGCCTTTTGAACATTGCTAAAAGAAGGATGTGCACCATCCGGGCCACCAAAGCAATCCACATAAGAAATTTCTAAAGAATTGGCTACTTCTGTCAAATAATTGGTGGGAAGCAAACAATCCGAATCGAGTAAAATATAATAATTACCCTCGGCCCTGGCCATTCCAAAATTACGGGAGTCACCTGGACCGCTATTTTCTTTAAAAATATATTTTACGGGAATTTTGTCTTTAAATTCTTCCACCACCTCCTTGGCCGGAAGCGTTGATCCGTCTTCAATAATCAGTATTTCATAAGGATCTTTATAGGATTGTAATACAAAGGTGCTCAACAACTCCCGAATTTCTTCCGGTCTGTTAAATACTGGTATAACAATAGAGAAAAAGACAGCCATATATCTAAAATAAAAGCCACCCGAAACGAGATGGCTTTTAAGGTTTTTACTTGTCTAATTATTCAGAGAAATGCTCAATCACATCTTGACTTACTCCGGTATTAGAAAAGCCTCCATCATGAAATAGGTTCTGCATGGTTACTTTTCTTGTTAGGTCTGAAAAAAGAGATACAGTATAATCCGCACATTCTTGGGCAGTAGCATTGCCAAGTGGTGACATTTTTTCGGCATAATTAATAAAGGCATCAAATCCTTTTACTCCTTGCCCTGCAGTCGTTAGTGTTGGTGATTGTGAAATGGTATTGACTCTAACTTGCTTTTCTTTTCCAAAGAAATAACCAAAACTTCTGGCAACGGATTCTAAATAGGCCTTATTATCAGCCATATCGTTATAATCAGGAAATGTCCTCTGAGCGGCCATATAAGTTAGGGCAACTATACTCCCCCAATTATTCATGGCATCTGCCTTGTATAAACTTTGCATTACCTTATGAAAAGATAAGGCCGAGACATCCCACCCTTTTGTAGTAAAATCATACTTTTCATCTGTATAGGCGCGACCCTTTCTCACATTAACAGACATGCCTATAGAATGCAATACAAAATCTAGTTTCCCACCTAGGATTTCGGTAGCTTTTGTTACTAGATTATTAAGATCTTCTTCATTCGTAGCATCGGCGGGGATAATCTCTGAACCTGTTTTTTCTGCTAAAGTATTAATCTGGCCCATTCGCATGGCAATAGGGGCATTCGTTAATACAAATGTTCCTCCTTCAGCGTGCACTCGCTCGGCAGTTTTCCAGGCAATTGAGTTTTCATCCAGAGCACCAAAAATAATTCCCTTTTTACCTTTTAATAAGTTATAAGTCATTTTGTATTAGTTTGGATTAGTTTTGACTCCAAAGATATCTAAAAAAGTAGAAAGTATAGGCCCCTTGTTCAATTATAGGAATTTGAGAAGAAATGTACTATTGGCGAGGATTTCTATTATTTAGTTTAATAATTGTCTCGCGTGGGCAAGTGCAGAATCCGATAAATCTTTTCCCCCTAGCATTTCTGCCAACTCTACAATTCTTTCATCCGGGCTTAACTCTTTCATTTGGGTCTTAGTTCTATTTTCCTCATCGGTTTTAAACACTTTAAAATGGCGATCTCCCTTAGAAGCAACTTGTGGTAAATGAGTAATAGTAAATACCTGCATATGTTGACTCATTTGCAACATAATATCACCCATTTTATTAGATATTTCACCCGAAACACCACTATCTATTTCATCAAAAATCAGGGTAGGTAATTGAGAGTATGATGCTAAAATAGCCTTGATAGTTAACATTATCCTTGAAAGTTCCCCACCCAGAGGCAACCTTCTTAATTGGTAAATACTCGGAACCTTTGTTAGCAGCAAAAAGAAATTGAAGATCATCTTTTCCTGTTTTATGAAATTCCTCAATTGTTTTAAGATCCAAACTAAAAGAAGCATTAGGAAGGCTTAATACATTTAAGAATTCTTCTAATTTCGACTTTAATTCTGGAATAGCTTTTCTTCTTTGCTTCGTTAATTTGGTCGCAAGAAGTGTCAGTTCATCTTCGAGATTCTTCAAGTTCAATTCCAACCTATTAATTTCCGAATCAAGATGTTCACTGGTATCAAGTTTTACTTCTAATTCTTTTTTTATTTCAATCAGCCCCTCAATGCTACTGGTATCATGCTTGCGCTGAAGATCATATAACTGTCGCAAAGATTGATTAACTTCTTCTAATTTTATAGGATCGGCAACTACTTCACCTTGTAAGGATTGCATTTCCTCGGAAATATCATTTACTTCAATTTGCACAGAAGAAACACGTTCTTTAAAGATTTCAAATTTCTTGCCTAATCCCATCAATTTAGAGCTAACAGCATTCAACTCTTGCAATAAACTCACAATACCTATTTGATCATCTGTCAGTAGCTGATTTCCTTTAGAGAGAAATTCTATAATATTCTCGGCATTTGTAAGTTGATTGTATTCGTCCTCAAGTCTTTCTTGTAATCCTTCTTCCAATTCAAATTCTTGCAATTCATTTAGAAGAAAACTATTATAGTCATGTTCTTTATAAAATTGTCTTTGAGAGGTCAGAAGCACTTCCAGATCTTTTTGGTTCTTTTTAAACTGGGATAGTTTAAGTTGATATGCCTCTAAAATTTCTTTATTTCCCGCAAAGGCATCCAAAACTTTTAGTTGAAAATCTTGCTCTGTTAATTGCAGGGTCTGATGCTGTGAATGAATATCAATTAATCGTTTTCCTAAGGGTGTTAAAACTTCTAAGGTAACCGGAGAGTCATTGATAAATGCCCTTGATTTTCCAGTTGGATGAATTTCCCGTCTTATAATAGTTATCGGATCATACTCTAAATCATGTAAAGCAAAATAAGATTCTAGGTTGTACTTGTTAATATCAAAGGTAGCCTCAATTACGCAACGCACTTCCTGATCCCTCAAGGAAGATCTGTCGGCCCTTTTCCCTAAAACCAATGACAGTCCACCCAGAAGAATAGATTTACCGGCCCCAGTCTCCCCAGTGATAGCCGTAAGTCCTTCTTTAAATGACACCTTAAGGTCTTCAATTAAGGCATAATTTCTAATAGCTAAATTTAAAAGCACGGTCTAAATGTAAAATTATAGACTGTAAATATAATTCAATAATGGAAGAGGCAAGTTACTAATAGGAAATTTCATTCCAGGTAGATGAATAAAATGGAGCTACTTTATTCAGAGTTTCCTTTAAAGATACAATATCGACTTTAGGACCGTCAGAAAAGATGTTTTGAATCTCCTCTGATTTAGCATCAAAAAAGGTCTGAATTAGAAGAGCATTTGGTCTTCGCTGCATCATGGTCTCAAAAAGCCTCATAGATCCTGCTATTACTTGCTTGCCGGTACTATTGTTATCCCCCATAATATCCAATCCTTTTCGGTGGTAATTATACATCGCAATGCGATATTCCCTAAAGGTATTTGAAAGTAAGTTATCAATTAAGATAAAGCGGGTTTTATTTTCAGAGGTAGACTGGCTCCATCCTGTCCAATTACTTCCTTGTGCAGAAGTAACAATTTGTTGTGCTTGCTGATAAAAAGTATCTCCTCCTTCAAGGGAAAAAGTATCCGCGTCAATACCAAGAATTATATAAACATAAAACGAAATTACTCCTACCAAATTAGAATCAAAAACATTGGGATTAAACGCCAAAGGTTGAAACTCAATATACTCAAAATTAAATTGGTTGTCCTTGTAATTAAAGACAGAACTTTCATAAGAGCTATTAAAAACGGGACGAGAGGATTGTATCTGAATATTAGCATTAAACCTGTTCGCATTGAATTCAGTAATGGTGATAAACATTCTAGCATTTACCTTTTCATTTTCCTGATAAATCCTGTTGGTCCACTGACTTTTATTCACAAAATCGTTTAAAGAACGCTCCAACGTCTTAAAGATTTGTTGATTAGTCTGGTTAACCTGATCGGCATTTACGGTAATGGTACAATTCAATTCTTGCCCTATCAGAGAACCATAGAGAAAAAGACTAAAACAAAGGATTGTGAACCTACGCATACGTTATATTGACAATTTCATGAAGAATATCCAAAGCAACATCTATCTTGTCTTTAACTTCAAACGACTTAATCTTCAAATTCTTGTCTATAAAGGTTATTTTATTAGTCTTTATTCCAAATCCTGCACCCTCATCCTGCAGAGAATTAAGAACGATCCCGTCTAAATTTTTCTTTATTAGTTTTTTCTTGGCATTTTCCAAAGCATTTTCAGTTTCTAAGGCAAAACCAATCAAGATTTGATTTGACTTTTTTTGTCCCAAAGAGAATAAAATATCTTTATTTTTAACAAGCTTGATTTGAAGACTAGTACCCTCTTTTTTAATTTTTTGTTCTGCAACCATTTCTGGTCTATAATCCGAGACAGCAGCAGCACATATCGCCAAGTCACATTCCTCAAAATAGGTGTGAGCTTCCTTATACATCTGATCTGCAGTAGAAACTCGAATTATTTCTATACCATCATTTATAATGTTGAGGTGCGTAGGACCGGTTATAAGAATTACTTTGGCACCCATTTGCACTGCTCTCTCTGCAAGAGAAAATCCCATTAGGCCAGAAGAGTGATTCCCTATAAATCTAACGGGGTCTATTGGCTCATAAGTCGGTCCGGCCGTAATAAGAACTGTTTTACCCTGTAAAGGAAGGTTTTTTGAAAGATTCAGTTTAATAAAGTCTATTATTTCCTCCGGCTCGGCCATTCGGCCTTCTCCATTTAAACCGCTGGCTAATTCTCCTTTACCAGGGGGAATCATAAAATTACCAAACGACTGTAAGATTGCCAAAGAAGCCTTTGTAGAAGGATGTTTGTACATATCTAAGTCCATTGCCGGAGCAAAATAGATAGGACATTTAGCGGAAAGGTAAACAGCCATTAGAAGATTATCACATTGTCCGCTTGCCATTTTACTTAATGTATTGGCGGTTGCCGGAGCAATGATCATTAAATCTGCCCACATACCGAGGTCAACGTGATTATTCCAATCAAGACCCTCCTCGTTTTCTTCTGTAAAACTTGTTAAAACAGGATTTTTAGAGAGTGTCGCTAAAGTAAGGGGAGTAACAAAAGAAAGAGCGCTTTCAGTTAAAACCACTTTAACTTCAGCGCCTGCTTTTATAAATAATCGTACAAGAAATGTTGTTTTATAAGCAGCGATACCTCCGGTAATTCCCAAAAGGATTCTTTTGCCGCCTAGCATCTTCTTATTGGTCTTTCTCTGTATTCCTGTAATATATCTTTTCCTCTAACCATTCCATTACTGCTAAAGCATGTGGTTTAGGTAGTTTTTCGTAAAATTTAGATACTTCTATTTGCTCTTTATTCTCAAATACTTCTTCTAAACTATCACTATAGGTAGCAAATTCTTCTAACTTTTCCAAAAGCTCTTTTTTGATTTCAGAATTTATCTGAATAGCTCTTTTTGCAGTAATTGAGATTGCTTCATATATGTTGTTTGTATCTGCATCAAACTCATTCTTATTAATGGTTATTGTAGATACAGGTGCTTTTGAATTTTTCAAATCGTTCATGTTCATTTTGAAATGTTTTCTTGTTCTGAATAAATTTTTAATTCTTCGTTTACTTTTTCTACCAATGAATTGGCATCGTCCGCATATTCTGTTTCAGGATAATTTTTAAATAGATCAGCATGAGCCTCTCTAGCGTCATTTAATCTTTCTTGTTTTTTACTCTCTGAACTATTAAGAGCCAAATTGGTTGTGGCCGCTACTTTTAAATAAAGAGCCTCCTCTCTATAAATGGAACCGGCATTATCGTTAACAAAATTATCTAGAGCGGCGATGGCCGAAATGCTATAGTCCATGATATAGGACTTTCCTAGTTTGGTAAACTGCTTTGCAACTTCAAACTCCTTTTTCTCCTTTTTAGTTCTTAATTCTTGGGCCATTATATTTGCTTCCGGCAAATTCTCTGAATCAGGATAAGAATTAATAAACAATTGTAATTTAGTTAAAGCTTTATCCGTGTCCGTTTGATCTACTGAATAACGAGGGGACAACATATAGTAGCTTTTTGCTCCTAAGAAAGATGCTTCTCCTGCTTTGTCACTCTTTGGATATGATTTTAAAAAACGTTCAAATTGATACCCAGCCAAATTATAATCTTCTATCTCATAATAGCTTTTCGCAAAAAAGAACATCACACGTTCACCTTGAGGTTTACCTATATAACTAGGTGCTATCTGCTCCAAAAGCCTATTGGCTTTTTTAAAGTCACCTTCTTCATATAATTTTTCAGCTAATTGATATTTAGCATTTGTATTAGGCTTTTTAAGTACATTTTGATATTCACTACAAGAGTAGGACACCAAAATTACTAAAATCATAAAAGGCAGTAACTTAAGTCTAAAAAACATCTGGCAAAATTAATACTATTTAGTGGAATACACCCAAAAATTAACAACGAATATACAATGTCCCCGGTTTCGAGATGCTAATTTTAGTTTAGATTTAACCAAAAAATCTATTTTCATTCTTAAAAATTTAAACAATATCATTCTGTTGAGCTTAGCAGACTATAGGTTTTATCCAAGGATGTAAGTGCTTTTTGGATATCTACTTTAAGGGTTTTAGTAGCCTCTACCAGCGGTAAACGTACTATAGAAGAACCAATACCCTTTAATTCGAGTACCGATTTAATACCGGCCGGATTACCTTCTCGAAAAATAAGATCGATCATAAAAACCAAAGAGGAGTTGAGATTCTCTGCTTCTTCCTTTTCTCCTTCAAGACCTAAGGCAATCATTTTAGAAAATATTGTTGGGATCCCCTGTCCTAGAACGGAAATAACCCCGGATCCACCTTTCAAAACAGTCGGTAAGGCTGTAAGATCATCTCCAGAAATAACCATAAAACCCTTGGGGGCATTACCTATCAAAGTCTCTACTTGTTCCATATCACCAGAAGCTTCTTTAACCCCAATAATATTGGGATGAGAATGGGCCAATCTGATTACCGTTTCGGCGCTCATATTACTACCGGTTCGTGAAGGAACATTGTATACCAGTAAAGGCTTTTGAGATACCTCTGCTAAGGCCATAAAATGACGATAAATCCCTTCTTGAGTTGGTTTGTTATAATAAGGTGAGACAGATAAAACTGCATCAAATCCATGAAGTTCATCGCGCTTTAATTCTTCCACTAATTGCACTGTATTATTACCACCAATACCAACCATCAAAGGCAATCTTCCCTTATTTTCTTCGACAATGACTTCTCTGATCAGGCCTTTTTCAGAAGAGCTTAAGGTTACTACTTCAGCCGTCGTTCCCAAAGCAACCAAATAATCTACACCACCATCAATACAGTAGTTAACAAGATCTCTCAAAGCCTGTACATCAATAGACAAGTCTTCCTTAAAAGGAGTAATAAGCGCTACTCCTGTTCCCTCAAATTTCAGTTTATTTGATAATCGAGTCATGATTTCACATTTGCAAAACTCTAATGCAATAAAAAATTAAGAAGATCGATACCGAATCAAAAGGACTATATAAAACCTAAAAAATCAGCTAGACCTCAATTTCATTGAACACTTTTAAATACTTTTTCAATTCTTGCTTAAAAGTTTTAAAATCTTGTAAAGAGGTTTCTAAAATAAGATCATTAAGGCGCTCATCAACTTCGGCAAAACCCACATTAATCCTTGCCCTTGTTTTTACCGACATCAATTGTAGCATCAAATTCTCCTCGTTAAAATAATTCACCAGCATATCATAATCCTTACTTAAAAATTCAAGCGCATAACTATTATGAATTTCTCCATGCCATCCCAGATCTTTGTCAGAAAACACAGGAGTAGCGTAAGGTGAATTTTTATCATAGTAAGATTTATAACCCATAATTTTTATAGCATTAGGCCTCAGTTTAAAATCTTCCACAAACTGATAAAATATTTCTGCATTATCAAATCGATCCAAATCTACAAGAACTGCCACCGACATGATGCCTTGTTTTCTTTGACCCACGGCTATCGGATTATCCAGAGCATTCCTTAAGAATTTATGTCCAGATTTTAATTTAAACTTCTCTTTTAGTCCTTTAAAAAACATTTATCTTTACCTTTTTCCAAAGGTAATTAATATCCATTCAAATATGAGGCTAAGATACATTGGATAATGCATTTAAAAATACAACATATTGTTATATTTATAACATTTATTTTTATTTCTTGTGTCAATGAGCCCTCCAAACTGTCTGCAATAAAAGGGCAGCAATTAAGTATTGAAGACACCCTTGTATTCGACCCAGAAATTGAATCATATATCAAACCCTATCAAATTAGGTTAAATGAGGTCTTAGATAGTGTTTTGGCCTACGCTCCCATACCCATTTCAAAAACTGATGGGAAATTTAATTCCTCGGCCGGTAATCTTTTGGCTGATATTATCCTGAGTGAAGCTAATCCTATTTATTTCCAACGTACGGGTGAAAATTTGGATTTTGCGATTGCCAATTATGGCGGTATCCGAAGTGTTATTTCCGCTGGCAATATTACGGAAAGAACAGCTTACGAAGTAATGCCTTTTGAAAATACAATAGTGGTTGTTGATTTAAAGGGAGACGAAGTTGTTCAATTAATAAATTTCTTGATTAAGTCTCGAAACCCGCATCCAATATCTGGCTTAAAAATTACCGTAGACGCGTCAAGGAAATTAAAAGATTTCAAAATAAAAGGTTTGGCGTTCGACAAGAACAAAACCTATCACGTGGCTACGGTAGATTATTTGGTAAATGGCGGTAGTGATATAGGTTTTTATGACGACCTTTTAGAAAGGACTGATTTAAATTATTATTTGAGAAATGCGATTATCGATTATTTCAAAAAAGTTGATACCCTAACATCTTCTGTGGATGACAGATTTGTAAAACTCCCGAACTAATGAAAAGACGTCAGTTTATATCAAGATCTTTGGCTGGTTCTGCTCTTGCCAGTTTAGGGGGGCTTTCATTAACAGGCTGTAGTGTAAAGAATGAGAGACATCTCACTGTTCTCCATACCAACGATGTGCACAGTCATATTGATCCCTTTCCAGCAAATCATAGGGACTTTCCTAATTTAGGGGGAGTCGCCAGAAGAGCATCTCTTATTCATAAAATTCGAAAAGAAAAATCCCAACACCCTCTTGTTAGATGCAGGTGATATTTTTCAGGGAACGCCCTATTTTAATTTTTATGGTGGAGAATTGGAGTTTAACCTAATGAATAAACTGAATTACGATGCCGCTACCTTAGGAAATCATGATTTTGACAATGGTTTAGAGGGTTTATTAGCCCAGCTTCCCATTGCTAATTTTAAAATTCTTTCTGCTAATTATGATTTCTCGAATACCATTATGGATGGCTTTGTTGAGCCCTATAAAATATTTGCCTTGGACGGTCTTAAAGTTGGTGTATTTGGCTTGGGAATTAAGCTACAAGGATTGGTTACACGGCAATTATATCAAGAAACGAGATACTTAGACCCTATTGAAATAGCTCAGGATATGAGCGTTCTACTTAAACAAAAAGAGCATTGCGATTTAGTAATATGTCTTTCGCATTTAGGCTACGCGTATGAAAATAAACAAAGGCCTAGCGATCTTCATTTGGCTAAGAAAACAGAAAATATAGATCTCATCATTGGTGGGCATACCCATACTTTTTTAGATAGACCGATAATTAAAGAAAATAGAAAGGGAAAGCCTGTCCTTGTAAATCAAGTTGGTTGTTTCGGTATTAATCTAGGGAGAATTGATTTTTATTTTGATGCTGATAACAACTTGAATTCCAATGGAATAAGCATCAAAGTTTAAGTTAAAATGAACTATTTAAGTAATTCTCCAAATGATTATTTCATTAAATCTTTAAAGTAGTTCTATCAACATAAATTCAAATTCTTTCTCTAAACTTTCATCCGGGTATGGTTTTTTTGCCAGCCTATACCAATAACCGGCATTAAACCTATCGCCTTCCAGTCTGTGTAAATAGGCATGTATCCAAGATCCTATAGGGGTGTCAAGATCTTGGGCTATATTATGGGCCCTATTCCAATCTCCTCTAGCAATCCACCATAATGCCTTTTTGTGTAAAGGCCAATTTTCCTGCGGAAAGGCTTTTTTTAAAGATTCAATGAATTCGGTATGTTCTTTAGATGATTCCATTCTTCTCTAGGGTAATTGTTTTAGCCATTACGGACAATAATAAGGCCTTTTCGTCCTTACTGGTCCTTGTATTAAGTAAAAAATTGATTTCTTTAGATCAACTATTAAAAAACATTATAAAATTTAAACACTATTATGAAAAAAAATCTCTGCAATTTAGTAATCATTTTTGCCCTTTTATTGGGCGCTAATCCGGAAATGGCTGCCCAGGCTGATTCTGATGTTGTTCCAATGTGGGAAGCGATAGTACTTACACCTGATAATACAAAACTAAAAGTATTGGGAGAAAACATGCGAAAGCATAATCAGACTTACCATAAAGAAGGTCCGCATAGGGCTACCGTATATAATATTTCCACTGGTCCGGATGTAGGAAAAATTGTATGGATGATGGGGCCCTTACAATATAAAGACTTCGATAGCAGACCAGCCGTTGGTGGGCATGATGAAGATTGGAGGGATAATATAATGCCTTATGTCAAAAAAATGGAACATGGAGAACATTGGACACAGGATGTAAAAAACTCTAATACATCTATGCTTACAGGGGACGCAGGAGAATATCCCATTCAATTTATCAGGTATTGGGAAGTTAATTTAGAGCACTCTCACAATGTAGAAACTATGTTAAAACATATCAGTGAAACGATAAAAGCCATGGGCGGAAACAATGCTTTTGGTGTTTATTATAATGCTTACAGACAAGGCACTCGCATAGGAAGGCACATTGCAACGGTAAGTTTCTACAAAAATTGGGCTGAATTTGATGAAGACCCTACTTTTAAAGCAACTTATCAAAAGGTACATGGTGAAAACAGCTGGGATGCTTTTATAAGAAATATGGATCAGGTTATGGACAATAGCTGGGATGAAATCTGGGTATACGATAAAAATCTAAGTGGAAATTAATTAACAAGAGTACTTCAAAAATAAGTTGAGCCCTCCCTTGCGGAGGGCTTTTTTATTTTATCATAGCCAAAAAGTCATCTTCACTTATCAGTGGCACTCCTAAATCCTCCGCTTTATTTTTCTTGCTCGGACCCATATTTTCTCCTGCTACAACATAAGTGGTTTTAGAAGAAATAGAGGAACTTACTTTACCCCCATTGTCTTCGATTGCCTTTTTTAAGTCATTTCTGCTAATTTTTTGAAAAACACCTGAAACAACAAAAATTTTATCTTTAAGCTTCTCGGTTTGTCCCTCTAATTGCTCCTCAGTAAGTGAAAATTGTAAGCCGTATTCCTTTAATCTATTTACTAAATCTATATTAATTTCATTTTCAAAAAAGTCGACCACACTTTCTGCAATGCGTTCTCCTATTTCATCTACCTTAATAAGTTCGTCCATTGATGCCGCCATTAATGCATCAATATTTTTATAGGCTTTAGCCAACTTTTTAGCAACTGTTTCCCCTACATATCTAATACCAAGTCCAAAAAGAACTCTTTCAAAAGGAATATCGCATGATTTTTTTACTCCTGCTATCAAGTTTTCAGCAGACTTATCAGCCATCCGTTCTAAAGGAATAAGCTGTTCCTTAGTAAGAACATAGAGATCCGCATAGTTTTCAATAAGACCTTCTTTAAACAATAATTCTACGGTTTCGCTACCCAATCCCTCTATGTCCATTGCCTTGCGCGAAATAAAATGTTGAATTCTCCCCGTTATTTGAGGAGGACAACCACTATCGTTTGGACAGAAGTGTTGCGCTTCCCCTTCCTTTCTTCTTAAGACAGTATGGCATTCAGGGCATTCTTCAATATAATGAGTAGGCACTGAATTCGTGGGTCTTTTGGAAAAATCGACCCCAACAATTTTTGGAATAATCTCCCCTCCCTTCTCTACAAAAACTGTGTCGCCTTCTCTTATATCCAATTTAGAAATCTGATCAGCATTATGCAAGGAAGCACGTTTTACCAGCGTACCGGCCAAAAGAACTGGTTTTAAATTAGCCACGGGGGTTATAGCCCCTGTACGGCCAACCTGATAGGTGATTTTTTCTAAAATGGTTTCGACCTGTTCTGCCTTAAATTTATATGCCAAAGCCCATCTGGGCGATTTGGCCGTATAACCCAACTCTTCTTGTTGCTGAAGACTATTTACCTTCACTACAACGCCATCCGTCTCATAAGGCAACTTGTGGCGTTCCCTATCCCAATGCTCAATAAAAGCCAGAACTTCTTCCGTATTTTTGCACTCCTCCGCTATTTCAGGAACTTTAAACCCCCATTTTCTTGCCTTATTAAGCATTTCCCATTGAGAAGAAATCCCTAGATCTGAACCTACAATAGTATACAATAAGCACTCTAAAGGTCTTTCAGCCACAAGAGCACTATCCTGCAACTTTAAACTTCCTGCCGCAGTATTTCTTGGATTCATATATGGATCTTCGCCTTGTTTTATCCGCTCTTCATTCATTTTATTAAAACCATCAAAAGGCAACACTATTTCTCCTCGAATATCAAATTTACTCGGATAATCATCTTTTAAATACAGGGGGACAGATTTAATAGTTCTAACATTGGCCGTTACATCATCTCCCTGAAAACCATCACCTCTTGTCACTGCCTTTAAAAAGACGCCATTTTCATAAGAAAGGCTAATTGAGGCCCCGTCATATTTTAATTCGCATGTAAAAGTTACGTCGGTATTTCCTAAATTCTTGTGAACTCTTTTCTCCCATTCCAAAAGTTCTTCCTTCGAATAAGAATTATCCAAAGAGTACATTCTTTGTTCATGTTTTACGGTTTCAAAATTCTTGGTTACGGTTCCTCCCACTCTAACCGTAGGAGAATTTGGGTCTGCATATTCCGGATACTTCTCTTCTAAAGCCTGAAGTTCTTTTAATTTCATATCAAAATCAAAGTCGGAAATAACAGGAGCATCTAAAACGTAGTAATTGTAATTATGCTTTCTTAATTCTTCCCTTAAGGTCTCTATTTGTTCTTTTACCTTCATTAAAGATGTTCTTTTTGAATCCACTTTTTAACTTGAGTTGGCTTATAGTGCTCCATTTCGTTCAAGAGTTCTGTTATACTTGAATTTACTACAATCATATCATAATTTTCTTTTTTCACAAAGCCACTTTGTACCATGTGCTTTAACATTTGCATCAAGCTATCAAAAAAGCCATTTACATTTAAAATACCTATTGGCTTAGCGTGCAAACCTAATTGAGCCCATGTAAGCATCTCAAAAAATTCCTCCAAAGTTCCAAATCCACCGGGAAGCATAATAATCCCATCCGATAAGTCAAACATTTTCAATTTTCTCTCATGCATATTTTTGGTGATCATCAGTTGACTTAAACCGTCATGATAAACTTCTCTTAATTTTAAAAATTCGGGAATTACACCAACCACGTTTCCCTTGTTATCCAGAGAGCCATTAGCTACCTGGCCCATTATACCAATTTTGGCCGCACCATATACCAATCTAATTTCCTGTTTAGCAAGTTCCTTTCCAAGCGAATAGGCTTGTTCAGCGTATAGAGTAACATTCCCGCTGTTACTGCCGCAAAAACTACAATACTTTTTAATTCATTCATATTGGTATGAGGAACATTTGATTATTTTTTTGGCATAATTTAGCCTAACTTTTTGCATTTACAAAACTGCCTTTTGCCATTCTTATCTTTCCAAAGATATCTTTTCTGATTTCGACATTTTTAAAACTATTTTCCTCTAATAAAGCTTTTATCCCTTCGCCTTCTGTTTCATTTATTTCCAGATATAATTTTCCATTTTCAACAAGACTTTTTTTAGAAAATTGAATAATGGCTTTGTAGAACTTTAAAGGTGAACTGTCCGGAACAAAAAGCGCCAGATGTGGTTCATGATTCAATACATTTTGATGCATAAGTGATTTCTCGGATAGCTTAACATATGGTGGATTAGAAACTATAATATCATATTTCCTAATTGGAAAATCCTCATTCTCTAATATATCCATCACTTCAAACTGTATTGAAAGATCATTATTTCTGGCATTTCTTATGGCTATCGCAAGGGCTTCAGCAGATACATCAACAGCAGTTACTTGGCTTTTAATTAGTCCTTTGGCTAGTGAAATTGCAATACAGCCGCTGCCTGTCCCAATATCAAGAATACGAAGTGGTTGCTCACTATCTACATAATCATTCAAGACCCATTGCACTAATTCTTCTGTTTCCGGTCTTGGAATTAAAACCTCTTTATTCAAAAAGAATTTCAGTCCCATAAACTCGGTTTCGCTCAGAACATACTGCAAAGGTATTCCTTCTGCTAAAGCCGCTAAGCCTTGGAAAAATAGCTGTTCTTCCTTCTTATCTATCACAAGATTAGGTTTAAGCACCAGCACAAATCTTTCCAGACCTAAATAATGGGAAATCATCAAATTGAAAAAACTATCAATCTCTTCTTTAGGATATAAAGAAGCTAATTCTTTATGAAATATTTTCTTAATCTCTCTCAGCAACATAAAATTTCCCGTACGAGTATAAAACCCTAATCCATATCTATTAGGAATACCTATTTTTGTTGGGTGAAGATACATGAAAAATATATTCGACGCTGCATAGAAATTGGTCAAAAAGCCCTTGGAACTGCAGCTCCCAACCCCATGGTTGGAAGTGTAATCACTTATCAAAATAAGATTATTGGAGAAGGCTATACAAGTCCTTATGGGGGATCTCATGCCGAAGTTAATGCAATAAATTCTGTAGCAGACAAAAATATTCTTTTCAAGGCTCATTTATATGTAACCCTAGAGCCATGTTCGCATCATGGTAAGACGCCACCCTGTGCCGACTTAATAATTAAACATCGGATCAAAAAAGTATTTATTGGTATCCGGGACCCACATGCTAAAGTCGCTGGTGCGGGTATAAAAAAATTAAGAGAAGCAGGTTGTGAGGTGGTGGTAGGAATCTTAGAAAAAGAATGTAGAAATCATCACAAACGCTTTCTATGCTATCAAGAAAAAAAAAGGCCATATATCATTTTGAAATGGGCCCAATCTAAAGATTTGTTTTTAGCTCCCTCTCAAGAATGGCGACAGAATAGTCCTATGCCCTATTGGATAAGCAATCCTCTTTCCAGACAGCGCGTACATCAATGGAGAAGTGAAGAACAGAGTATATTGGCCGGAACAAATACAGTGATTCTTGACAATCCGCACTTAAATGTAAGAGATTGGAAAGGATCTTCACCTTTAAGGATAATATTAGACCGGACTTTGAAAATTCCCAGAAATTATAACATTTTTGATAAGGCCACTTCCCCTTCCATAATACTTACAGAAAATACCAATCAGGAACTCTATAATAAGGGAATAGAATATGTACTTATTGATTTTAAAAAAGACTTGACTAAGCAGTTATGTGACTTTTTATATAAGAGACATATTAGCAGTGTTTTGGTAGAAGGCGGCGCACATACACTCAAAAGATTTATTGGTGATAATTTGTGGGACGAAGCCAGAGTTTTTACAGGTATGTCAGTTTTTAAAAATGGCTTAAAAGCCCCGAAAATACTTAATAAGGCAAAGACCATAGAGACCTTGGGAAATGACATCCTAGAAATATATTACAATGATTAAAAATATCATTTTTGATTTTGGCGATGTCTTTATCAATTTAGATAAAGAAGCCACAGCCATGGAGATGAAAAAGTTCGGCTTCGAGAACTTAACTCCTGAAATCATAGCCTACATGCATACCTATGAAAGAGGCACTATCAGTACGCACAATTTTCTTGATAAGATGTCACGATATTTTCCTAAAGCAACCACCGCCGAATTGGAAAAAGCATGGAATGCTATAATCAAAGATTTTCCGGAATTTCGCCTGACATTCATTGAAAAACTAGCCAAAGAAAATGATTATGAGTTGTACTTGTTAAGCAATACTAATGAACTGCATATACAGGCCGTAAAAAAAAGTATGGGATTAGAACGCTTTTGGCGATTTAAAAGCTGCTTTAAGAAATTCTATCTTTCCCATGAAATAGGGATGCGAAAACCAGATAGTGAGATTTATAATTATGTTTTAGAACAAAATAATCTTGAAGCAGATAAATCCCTATTTATCGATGATTCAAAAGAGAATACTACCGCGGCTGAAGCTGCCGGAATACATGCTTGGCATTTAAAGATCGGAGAAGAAGATATAACGCAATTAAAAAGGTATTTAAATCATGTTTAATCTGGTATTAAGTATTTTTTTTTCAAGTTTAATCTTTGTTATTTTTAAGCTTTTTAAGACGTATAAGATTCAAACGGTATACGCTATAATTGTCAATTATATAACGGCTGCAGGGGTTGGCTTAATTTTTGCCAAAGGCCCATTAAACATTTCAGAAATCCCCAATTATAGCTGGTTTTACGGAACTATTTTATTGGGAACCTTGTTTATAGTTGTTTTTAACTTGATGGCCCGTACTTCTCAAGAACTCGGTGTTTCTGTGGCCTCTGTGGCTACGAAAATGTCTTTTGTTTTACCCGTCATATTTGGAGTGTTAGTCTATTCAGAAACTCTGAATATTTTTAAACTAGTTGGCATATTATTGGCCATGGGTGCAGTATATCTCGCCTCTATTAAGACCACCCATATAATTATATCTTCTAAATCATTAGTCTTACCCTTGCTAGTATTTTTAGGATCTGGAATAATAGATACCAGTTTAAAATTTGCCCAAGCAAAGCACCTGAGCGGTTCTGACTACCCATTGTTTTCTGCCACTGTATTTGCTTCGGCGGCCTTTACAGGTTTTATATTCATAGGAGTAAGATCCTTAAAGATTCCTCTAAAGGTAAATGTGAAAAACATTCTAGGAGGCATTGCCCTTGGTATACCAAATTATTTTTCAATTTATTTCTTGTTAAGAGCGCTTCAGGATGAACTACTAAATAGTGCTTCCATATTCACGATTAACAATGTAGCCATAGTACTGTTCTCGACTTTACTTGGGATAATATTGTTTAAAGAAAAACTAAGCCCTAAAAACTGGACGGGGATTGTATTGGCCGTAATAAGTATTTTGATGGTGAGTTTAATGTGATGAAAAAAAAGATAACCTATAAAACGATAAAAAAATCATCTGGGCCTATTTTGTTCAAAGATCGAAAAAGTAAGTTTTATGGGTATGCGTATGGAGTCAAGTCAACTTATGAAATTAAATCTATTTTAAAAGATCTTCAACAAAAATATCCATCAGCAAATCATATCTGCTATGCCTGGAGGCTTGGACAGCATCCTACGTCTTACAGAGCAAATGATGATGGGGAGCCTACAAATTCTGCAGGCCTTCCTATTTACAGACAAATTGAGGCAACTGGTCTATCCAATAGCTTAATCATTGTAGTGCGCTTCTTTGGGGGTACAAAACTTGGAGTAGGCGGACTTATCAATGCTTACCGGACTACGGCGAAATTGGCCATTGAAAAAAGTGTGATTAGCACTTTAATTATAGAAGATACTTTTGAGTTACATTTTAAATATCCAGATATGAATGCCGTAATGCGTCTTCTTAAACAAAAGAGAATAAAAATTCATCATCAAGAACTTAAAGATAACTGTATTATTACAATCAAGGTTATGGAACAGGATTCGGCCAAAACAGAATTAGCCTTTGAAGATCTCTATGGTGTTAGGGTAAAAAAAATAATAAAGCAGGGCTAAAAAATAAATACAAAAGTCTTTATTGAGTACTACTTACTTCAATACCCCAACTTTTTTAAAAGATATTCAGGGCATCTTATTGGCCTTTTACTGGCCATATTGACAAAAGCCAAAACTGTATTCCCTTCTACCAAAAGTTCCTCATTTTCGTTAAAGATTTGATAGTCAAATTCTATGCGTACTGAAGGCTTTTTTTTTAAGGTAGTTACAACGGTAATTAAATCGTCATAAACTGCTGATTTTTTAAATTTCATCTCTAAAGAAATTACGGGTAACATGACGCCGTTTTCTTCCATATTTTTGTAGGAAATTCCTAATGACCGGAGCCACTCTACCCTACCCATCTCCATAAATTGGGGATAATTGCCGTGATAGACCACTCCCATTTGATCGGTTTCGCCATAGCGAACTCGAAAAGAAAATCGATGAAAATGCATAATTTATCCTTTAAAAACAATATATTTATTATGAGACAGAAAATACGCTTGGAACATGCAAAAAAAAAACAGAAAATTCAATACTAAATGATTTTTTTTTTAGGATAATTGTTCACATATTTGTCTCACTCTAAAGAAGGCCAAATTAGGCATTTTCTTTTACCAACAACAATATAAACTAACCAATCAAATAAGATATCATCTATAATGAGTGTTACTGCTAATTCCGTTTGGAACAATTGCTTGGCTTTTATCCAAGATAACATCCAACCGCAGGCATTCAAAACCTGGTTTGAGCCTATCAAGCCAGTTAAATTGTCCGAAAATGCCTTGAGCATTCAGGTACCAAGCAAATTTTTTTATGAATGGTTAGAAGAACATTATGTTAAGCTTCTTAAAGTAGCCCTTACAAAAGAACTGGGAGAAAAAGCCAAACTGGTTTACATTATTAAAATGGAAAATACCTACGGCAACAAGGAACCTTTTACTGAAAGAATACCAAGTTCCAATAGAGGAATTGTTGCTTCTCAAGAAATGGATGTCCCGATTAAATCTAAAAACCCTCAATTACGCAATCCTTTTGTTATCCCGGGGATTCGGAATATTAAAATTGAATCTCAATTAAACCCTAATTATAATTTCGACAATTTTCTTGAAGGAGACTCCAATAGGCTGGCAAGATCTGCTGGTTTAGCGGTAGCCAATAAACCAGGAGGAACATCTTTTAATCCTTTGCTAATTTTTGGAGGGGTTGGTTTGGGAAAAACACATTTGGCCCATGCTATTGGCGTAGAAATAAAGGATAAATATCCTGAACGTACAGTCCTTTATATTTCAGCTGAGAAATTTACACAACAGTATATAGAATCGGTCAAAAAGAATACTAGAAACGATTTCATTCATTTTTATCAACTGATAGATGTTCTCATCATAGATGATGTACAATTTCTTTCAGGAAAATCTGGAACTCAAGATGTTTTCTTTCACATATTTAATCATTTACACCAAAACGGGAAACAAGTAATCCTTACCTCCGATAAGGCTCCGGTAGATATGCAGGATATCGAACAAAGATTGCTATCCAGATTTAAATGGGGATTGTCAGCTGAACTGCAAACTCCCGACTATGAAACCCGTATCTCCATATTGCGTAATAAACTTTATCGTGATGGGGTAGAAATGCCTGATGATATTGTGGATTATGTTGCAAAACATATAAAGACAAACATTCGAGAACTTGAAGGAGCTATTATTTCATTAATTGCACAATCATCTTTTAATAAAAAAGAGGTCACGCTGGAATTAGCCCAACAAGTAGTAGAAAAATTTGTCAAGAATACCAAAAGAGAAGTTTCGATAGATTACATTCAAAAAGTGGTGTCAGATTATTTTGAAATGGATGTTGCAACACTCCAGTCTAAAACAAGAAAAAGACACATTGTTCAGGCAAGACAACTTGCCATGTTCTTTGCCAAGAAGTTTACAAAAGCATCTCTCGCAAGTATAGGCTCCCAAATTGGCAAAAGAGATCATGCTACAGTACTACATGCTTGTAAAACGGTAGACAATCTCGCCGAAACGGATAAACAATTTAGAAAGTATATTGAAGACCTCACCAAGAAGTTTTCCTAAAAAAACGACATGGGCATGAAAATCCTTATGGTCTGCCTGGGTAATATTTGTAGGTCGCCCCTGGCCGAGGGAATTCTAAAATCAAAACTAGAAAACGAGGATGTATTCATAGACTCAGCGGGTACTGGAGGATATCATATAGGTAATCCGCCAGATATAAGATCCATAAATATTGCTCAAAACCATGGTATTGATATTTCTAATCAAAAATGCCGCCAGTTTAAAATCAAAGATTTTGAGGATTTTGATCTAATTTACACGATGGATTACGCTAATTATAATAATTTAATCAACAAAGCCCCTGGATTAAAAGAGCAAAGCAAAGTAAGGTTGTTATTAGAGGAGTTAGATGGTCCGGTTATGGAAGTCCCTGATCCTTATTATGGCGGTAAAGATGGTTTTGAAGAAGTATATTCTTTGATAGATATGGCTTGTGAGAGGATAAGAATAAAATTAAATTCGACAGACAAATCCTAGATAGAATGTCAAAAGGAAACACTAGCAAAGGAAAACTTTATATGATTCCCACTACTTTGGGAGATAATGAGCCTTTGGAAGTATTACCTCTATCCATAAAAAGAACCATCGAAGAAATTGATTACTTTATTGTTGAGAATGAAAAAAAGACTGCCAGGCGGTTTATTAAAAAGATAAGTCCACGTAAGTCCCAGCCCTCACTTAAATTATATTCACTAAATAAATTTACTGACCAAGCAGTTATCCCGAGTTTTTTGGATCCATGTTTTCAAGGAAACAATGTAGGTATTATTTCTGAGGCCGGTTGCCCCGGGATTGCAGACCCTGGAGCAGATGTAGTTGCTTTGGCTCATGAAAAGGGTATCCAGGTAGTCCCTTTAGTAGGACCATCCTCCATCACCTTAGCTCTTATGGCTAGTGGTCTTAATGGCCAAAATTTTGCTTTTAATGGCTATCTTCCTATTGAAACTACCGATCGTAAGAAAGCTATTAAACAATTTGAAAGACTATCAAAGGAGAAGTATCAAACTCAATTATTTATTGAAACACCTTATCGCAACAATACCCTATTATCCGAACTATTAAAAACTCTTTCTAAAGAAACGAGACTTTGCGTTGCTGCCGATATAACCCTTGCTACAGAGTTTATATCTACCAAAAAGGTCAAAAATTGGAGCTTACAAGAATTAGATCTTCATAAAAGACCTGCAATCTTTCTTATTCAAGCATAAAAAAGGGTTCTGATATATCAAAACCCTTTTCTAAGAATCTTATTTATAATTATTTATACCTTCGGATTTCTCAGGGCCATAACAGTAGATACATCATATCCAGAAAACTTTCTCATATAATCAGAAAGACCTGTTCCGTAGGCGTCTTTATAGTCTATATTCCCATTGGTACGCAAAAATTTCTTTACGTTCCCGGGACCTGCCAAATGCGCCGCAGCAAGAATACCTGATTCGGTAATCACTATTCCTTTAATTTTCTTACCAACAAACCAATGGATATCACGTCTTAAGATCCATTTATTTCTAGCAATATTGGTACGAAACACTTTTTCTTGCAGCCTTGGATCGTTTAAAAACCTAGAGGCATTGTAAACCCCCATTAGCTGTAAGGTACCAATACCAAACTGATACTTGCCAAGGTATCCGAAGGTATTGATAATAAAGTAATTACCCTGAGACTCTTTAAATGCCAAGGCTTCTTTAAAACCGACATAAGTACTCCCTAAAAATGGAGGCACTATATTGGTTTCATTAATTTCAATACTGCTTTTGGGGTACAGTACTGGAGTAGGTTTCAGAACTATTAACGTTTTTGGGACTTTTACTTCAATATTTGAAGAAGTGCCAAAACCAGCTAATAATAACATCATGGTAAGCGGATAGATTATTCTCATCCACTTTCTCATAGAGCTGATTTCTTAAGACTGACTGCCAAAAAAAGACATGCTTAAATTACAAACCAAAGATACAAAGCTCTTAATTTCGACTCCCTAACAATTGTTTAGTTTGAACGGAATTTTTGTTAAATGGAATAAAATTCAGGATAAAGTGGCTATCTCATGATTTTTTGCTCATTTATCCATCGGATATACTGCTCTTTATTTCGGTTATGTTGCGTAAGACTTTTCGCAAACATGTGATAGCCGAAGTCTTTCACGTTAACAACCATGTAGTAATATTCGTGTTTTTCTGGCTTTAAAACAGCATCAATAGAGGATATGTCGGGCATTGTAATTGGCCCAGGTGGTAATCCAGAGTATTTGTAAGTATTGTAGGGGGATTTTAGTTCCAAATCCTTATAAAGCACCCGTTTTATAATCGTATCAAAGTTTCCTGATTGCTTTTTTATGGCATAAATAACCGTAGGATCTGCCTGTAAAAGCATCTTGCTATTTAATCTATTTAGGTATAGTCCAGCCACTCTAGGTCTTTCATCTACCTTGGCAGTCTCTTTTTGAACAATAGCAGCCAGAGCAATAACCTCTTTGGGGCTCAGACCGATTTCTTTAGACTGTGCCAAACGATCTTTGTTCCAAAAAGAGTTGTACTCTTTTAACATTCTATCCCTGAATTCGGTCCCGGAAGTGTTCCAAAAAAACTCATAACTATTTGGTATATAAATAGATAAAGCTGTTTCTGAAGTAAGATCATTAGCCGTTAAGAAGGCTTCTTCCGTAAAGGAAGATAAAAGCGAGACACTATCTGCCTCAATTTGAGTTGAAATTCTTGAGGCTAACTTTTCAAGAGTTTCTTGATTATTAAATGATACTTTAACGGGAATATTATTACTCCGCAAGGTGTTCACAATATCGTTGTTGGACATATCTTTTTTCAGAATATACTTTCCACCACGAACTCTTTTATCATACTGTTTTCGCTTTGCCACCATTTCAAAATTCCCAACATCCTTGAGTAAAGGCTGTAAGAGGGGAATTAATTCTTCAAAAGAAGTGTCTGTAGGTATATAAACATAGGCTTCTTCGTTCTTAAAGGAGGTATTAGGAGTAAGAAGGGCATCATAAATTAAGTAAGCAAATATTCCTGCTACCACCAAACCAATGAGTGCTACAGCCAAAAGAATTTTTTTTATATACATTAGCTCTTTATTCTTTGAAACAATAATTCATTTTTAAATTCTCCCTGGAATAAAATCCAATCTTTCTTTACACCTGCTAAACGAAAGTTTAACTTTTTAAATAATTCAATACTATTTGTATTGTGTTCCCCAACATTGGCATAAATTTGATGAACACCCAAGGTTTTAAAAGCATAATCACAGAGTAGATTAATAGCTTCAGAGCCATAACCTTTATTTCGATCCGCCTTGTTTGATATGACAATTCCGAGACCCGCTCTCCTGTTTTTGGGATCAAAGTCGAACAGATCTATTAAGCCAATTAAAGAATCATTTAAATCTACAATAGCCAGACGAAGTTGTTTGACCTCAAAGATATCGCGATGTGCATTTTTTAAATAAAGTTTTAAAACCTGTTTTGAATAAGGTGCAATTGTCCCGCTTATTTCCCAGATTTTTGTATTGTTCTCCAATTCGTATAAAAAATCCAAATCACTTGGTTCAAGTGCCCTCAATTTAATATGCTCTCCGTCTAACATCAAACCTCTATTTTACCTTTAAATACTTGTTTTGCCGGTCCTTTCAATGAAATATCAATAAAACTACTATCAAGGACTTTAAAGCTAACACTAAGTGCTCCGCCCCTGGTCAATATCTGTACATTGTGATCTTTGGTAGCCCCCTTAGAATACATGGATAAAGCCACTGCTGTTACTCCTGTTCCACAAGATAAGGTTTCATTCTCAACGCCGCGTTCATAAGTTCTTACAAAAAATTGATTAGGTCCTTTTTGTTCAACAAAGTTAATATTACTTCCCGTAGCGCCATATAGTCCATAACGTATTTTAGCACCTTCTTTATTTACATCAAGAGTCTCTAAGTCTGAAACCAATTGAACATGATGAGGAGAACCGGTATCTAGAAAAAAGTATTGCTGTTTGACAGCTATTTCAGAAACATCCTTCATCCTTAGACTAACCTCTTCATTATTGACCTTTGCACTATGCATTCCATCAACGGCCTTAAATGTGGTTATGTCACCAATTATATCCAAGTATTTGGCAAAAGCAACAATACACCTTCCACCATTTCCACACATACTTCCAAGTCGTCCATCTGCATTATAATAAACCATTTCGAAATCTGACTCCATATCGTTTTCTAGCAGGATTAGACCGTCAGCTCCTATCCCTAGACGCCTATTACAGAGTTGTTTCACAAAATTGGCATCATTCTTAGGAAAAACCTTGGAACGATTATCAATTATAAGAAAATCATTTCCTGTGCCTTGATATTTATAAAATGAAATTGTCATAGTTTTTTCAAGCAACAAATATAATCTTTTATTAAGGTTTTTTTATCAGTTAAAAACTAGTTAAATGGTTCAATAGCATTAAAGAATGTAATATTTTTACTAATCTAAATCATTTAATATTCAAAGACTTTATCAAATGAAAAAACTTGCAAGTTTATTTATGGTGGCAGTATTGGCGGGTGCTGTAACACTAGGAGCCTATAAGGCTTTTTTTGAAAAACCTCAATATGAAATGATTGAAGACAGCACAGAAATGTCTGTTTTCACCACTAGTAACAAGGCGGTTTCATATGACAATCCGGCGTATAGCGAAATTAATTTTACTATCGCCGCGGAGAATACGGTCAATGCCGTGGTACACGTAAAAAACCTTACAACAAATTCTAGCCCGGGAAGTTTGTTTGATTACTTTTATGGATCTCAAGACAATCAAAGACCGCAAATTGGAACAGGTTCCGGGGTTATTATCTCAGCGGATGGTTATATCGTTACAAATAATCATGTCATTGCAAAAGCAAATGAATTAAGGGTAACTCTGAACAATAATAAGACTTATGAAGCTGAAATAATTGGGACAGATCCAAATACGGATATCGCTTTAATAAAAATTGAACCAGACAACAAACTTCCTTATTTAGCCTTTGGTGACTCGGACAATGCTAAAATAGGAGAATGGGTTTTAGCTGTTGGCAATCCTTTTAATCTGACTTCTACCGTAACAGCAGGCATTGTTAGTGCCAAGGCACGAGATTTAGGTAGAAATCAATCTTTCATACAAACAGATGCCGCAGTGAACCCAGGTAATAGTGGAGGAGCACTTGTAAATACTAATGGTGATTTAATTGGCATTAATACGGCCATCACCTCCCAAACTGGATCCTACGTAGGTTACTCCTTTGCCGTTCCCAGTAATATTGCCAAAAAAGTGGTGGAAGATATTATGGAATATGGGAATGTGCAAAAAGGAATACTGGGAATCCAATCCCCAAGATTAAGTACGCCATACGCGATGCAAAATGGAATAAATGAAATCGACGGAGTTTATATAGATGACGTTGAAGAGGATTCAGGAGCTTATGAAGCTGATCTTAGACCAGGGGATGTCATTAAAATGGTAGACGAAGTAAAGGTCAGAAAATTTGCAGACCTTACGGGTTATGTCTCTACAAAAAGACCCGGAGATCAATTAAACGTAACCATAGAAAGGGAGGGAGAAGAATTATCCTTAGCTGTTACTTTAAAGGAAAGACAGACCATTGTAGTGCCTATCATGGGTCTTACAGTTAAAAATTTGACTGAAAAAGACAAGGAAATTTTTGGAACAGATGTAGGCGTGAAAATAACAGGAGTCCCCGAAACCTATAGGGGCTATGGCCTTGATGGAAAAGTAATTCTAAAGATTGACGACGAAAATGTCAATGATATATACGAAGCCAAAACACTTTTTGGTGCTATTTCAAGATATGGAAAAACGGTTATTACCTTGGTAGATAATAAAGGAGAGAGAGAACGAATTGTGTTCCAATAAACTACAACTTTTAGTAAAAAAAGCGTTCTGGAAAGGACGCTTTTTTTATGCTTATTTTGCTATGAGGAGATGTTTTAAATCTATAATTTTGTAGGACCCAATTATAAACAAAATGAACTCGATTAAGTCCTACGAAAAAGAGCTTGCCTTTCAGGCCGACAGAAGAAAAGCTACCACCGAATTTATCAAAATAATTAGCGATTTATGGTATGATAAATCCATAGAAATTGTTCTCTTTAAAAATCAAGTAATCGACAGAAACGTTAGTGATATTATTAACCTTCACGAATATGCAGGTCAATTTGTTCAAAAACCCATTTCAATCTTTGATTCTGTAGAACTATTAGGTGCCATTAATGATATTGCCCTTCCTCCTTCGAAAATTGATATTGGTAAATTAACTTATGAATATCATTCTGATGAGAATAGTTCTCGCGACATCAAAGCTTTTATACTAGACAAATTAAAAGACGCAAATGATTCCAAAAATATCATACCCAAAGATGTAATTCTTTATGGTTTTGGAAGAATTGGCAGACTTTTGGCCAGGGAACTCATGGCCAAAACAGGTAACGGGAATCAACTTAGGTTAAGAGCAATAGTAACAAGGGGCCAATTAACTCCCGAAGTACTTGAAAAAAGAGCCACTTTGCTCAAGACAGACTCAGTACACGGACAATTCACAGGGACAGTAGATACAGATTTTAATAAAAAGGCACTTTTGATTAACGGGACTACGGTTCATATGATAAGTGCGGATAAGCCAGAGAACATAGATTATAAGATCTTCGGTATAGAACAAGCCCTGCTTATTGATAATTCCGGTGTCTTAAGGGATAAAAAAGGCTTAGAAAAACATTTAAAAGCTAAAGGAGTTAGCAAGGTATTACTTACTGCTCCAGGAAAAGATATTCCTAACATAGTCCATGGCGTAAACCAGTATGAATTTGATCCCGATAGTTTTGACATTTATTCGGCGGCCTCCTGTACCACCAATGCAATAGCCCCCATCTTAAAAGTTGTAGAGGATTCTCTCGGAATTAAAAAAGGACATTTGGAAACCATCCACGCCTATACAAATGATCAAAATTTGGTGGACAACCTCCATGGTAAATACAGAAGAGGCAGGGCGGCAGCCTTAAATATGGTCATTACAGAAACTGGGGCCGGAACAGCTGTGGCGAAAGCCATTCCTTCCCTGGATGGTAAATTGACTTCAAATGCTATAAGAGTGCCAGTTCCCAATGGTTCTCTGGCAGTTTTAAATTTAGATATCAGTACAAAGACCTCAAAGACAGCTATCAACACCATTATAAAAAAATACGCCTTAGAAGGTGATTTAGTAGAACAGATAAAGTATTCATTAAACAATGAACTAGTTTCATCTGATATTGTGGGCACCTCTTCGCCTTCCGTTTATGATAGCAATGCAACCATTGTTTCTGATGATGGAAAAAACATGATTTTATATGTATGGTACGATAATGAATACGGTTATTCACATCAAGTTATAAGACTTGCAAAATATATTGCCAAGGTAAGACGTTTTACTTATTATTAAGCTTATACGGCTTTAAATGAGAGACCTAATGGTAGATGGTAAAAAGTTTTTTTTTTTTTAATTAACATTAATGAAGTACTTTAGTTCTCTCTCTAAATCATATTTTAATTTTTACATTTTATTCAATGAAAGGTTTTAACAAATTTTATATTGTCCTTGCCTTGCTGACATGCCACCTACACTATGCTCAGGAAAGTGATGCAACTGAAGAATTATCCTTAGATAAGGGTACTATTGAAAGTCAATTTCAATATCTCTACCAAAAATCAGGTAATTATAATGCTGAAGGTAAGCGATATGAAGTAGTCAGAACGATTAATCTTGACAAGCTTAAGAAAAATGTATTGGATTCTGTCAGTGCTGCCAGAACAAATGCCGCCGCCCTTAAAAGTACTATTAGCACTCATGAGGCTACCATTGAATCCTTGAATACCAAACTAAAAGAAACTACTGATAATCTAACTACGGTGACTGATGAAAAGGATAGTATGTCGCTTTTAGGCGCGCAAGTCTCAAAAGGAACTTATAATGTTATTTTATGGACTATAATCGTAGGATTGCTGCTATTATTGCTCCTTTTTGTTTATAAATTCAGAAGAAGTAACATTCTAACACAAGATGCCAAGAGCAATCTTTCAGAATTAGAAACGGAATATGAAGATCATAGACGAAGGGCTCTGGAGAGAGAGCAAAAAATTAGCCGTCAACTTCAGGACGAGATAAACAAATACAAAAAATCAAAATAAAAAAGGCTCCGTATTAAGGAGCTTTTTTTTATATAAACAAAATGATAGATATTGTCAGGGCAAATAGAACCGATATCCCCATTCTTGCACCTCTTTTAGATCAGTACCGGCAATTCTATCAACAAGAATCTAATCTTGTTGGAGCCACAGAATTCCTCTCTGCCAGGATATTAAATTCTGAATCTGTTGTTTTTCTAGCCTATTATGACAAAACCCCTTCTGGTTTTTGTCAATTATTCACTTCTTATTCTTCTGTTAGTTTGCAACCCATCCTCATTTTGAATGATTTGTTTGTAAAGAAAACTCATAGGAATAAGAAAATTGGCGAGGCATTGCTTAGAAAAGCTCAGGATTTTTGTGCAGTTATTGAATACAAAGGTCTCGCTCTTGAAACAGCCGTGGATAATCCAGCACAAAATCTATACGAGCGCCTTGGTTGGAAGAAAGATGTGGGGTATTTTCATTATTTTTGGCAGCGTCCAGTCTAAACCGACGCGACCTTAAAGTTAGGCCCTATGCGAATTGATATAATTACGGTTCTTCCAGAATTATTAAAAAGCCCTTTTGAGGCTTCAATCTTAAAACGAGCCAAAGAAAAAGGTTTAGTTGAGGTCTACTTTCATAACCTCAGAGATTATACAGATAAGAGCTACAATCAAGTAGATGACTATCAATTTGGTGGCGGGGCAGGTATGGTACTGATGATAGAGCCCATAGACAATTGTATTTCTACCCTAAAAGAGCAAAGGAAATATGATGAGATAATTTATATGACTCCTGATGGTGACACCCTAAATCAAAAAATGGCCAATAGACTTTCTCTAGTGGAAAATATAATAATTCTTTGTGGGCATTATAAAGGAGTGGACCAAAGGGTAAGAGATAGTTTTATTACCAAAGAGATTTCTATTGGAGATTACGTCCTATCGGGAGGTGAGCTGGGAGCTGCGGTTCTTTGCGATAGTATTATAAGACTACTTCCCGGGGTTTTAAATGATGAAACATCAGCGCTAACGGATACTTTTCAAGACGGATTGTTGGCACCTCCAATTTATACCAGACCAAGAGAATACAAAGGAGCTGAAGTGCCGGAAATACTATTAAGTGGTAATTTTCCTGCTATAGAGAAATGGCGTGAGGAAAAAGCTTACCAAAGGACGAAAGCACTCAGACCAGACCTCTTGGAGGAATAAATTTTCTATTTTTAAAAAAATTACTCCATATTACTTGTATGTAAATTTTTTAGGAGTATTTTTGCAAGCGATTTAAATCAACCTCTGACGAGATCCGTGAAAGTTGGTTTTTATGAATTTTTAAAGAAAAAAACATGGAATCTTTAATTTCCTTTGTAGAAAACGAATTTATTCCCAAAAAAGAATTTCCAAAGTTTAGTTCAGGTGATACCATTACGGTATTTTATGAAATAAAGGAAGGAGAAAAAACAAGAACACAGTTTTTTAAAGGTGTAGTAGTACAAAGAAGAGGTACTGGGGCAACTGAGACTTTTACCATTCGCAAGATGTCTGGAACTATAGGAGTTGAAAGAATCTTCCCGATTAACATGCCTGCCTTACAGAAAATTGAATTGAACAAAAGAGGTAAAGTTAGAAGAGCAAGAATCTTTTACTTTAGAGGCCTTACAGGTAAAAAAGCGAGAATTAAAGAAATACGTTCTCGTTCATAAATTAAGAAGTTTCAAAAAAAACCCGATAATTATTTATCGGGTTTTTTTATGGCTTTTATTTAATATTTCGCTTTAACCTCAAAAGATTTAATAGTCTTAGATATTATAGAAACACAGTCCAATAACTGATCTTCTGTAATTACCAAGGGAGGTGCAAACCTAATTATATTGCCATGGGTTGGTTTTGCTAACAAGCCATTTTCCTTTAAAGCCATGCAAATATCCCATGCGGTAGAACTATCTTCCGTATCATTAATTACGATGGCGTTTAATAACCCTTTCCCTCTAACTAGTTTTATCAAGGGGCTATCTTCAATTAATTTAGCCATTTCACTTCTAAAAAGCTTACCAAGATAATCTGCATTTTCAGCTAAGTTCTCATCCCTTACTACTTCCAGGGCAGCAATAGCAACTGCACAAGCTATGGGATTACCTCCAAAAGTACTACCGTGGTTTCCTGGTCTTATAACCTCCATTATGTTATTATTTGCCAAGACAGCAGATACGGGGAAAACCCCACCTGAAAGTGCCTTACCTAAAATTAAAATATCCGGTTTTACATCAGCCGATCCACTGCACAATTTATCTTTGCAATCGCAATTTCCACAGCTAGCTAGCAATCTTCCCGTCCTTGCCACCCCAGTCTGTACTTCATCGGCAATTAAAAGGACATTATTTTGACTACATAGTTGATATGCCTTTTTAAGGTAATCTTCATCTGGAACATAAACCCCGGCTTCTCCTTGAATGGGTTCCACCATAAATGCCGCAATGTTCGGATCTTCTAAAACTTCAGCCAATGCCCTTAAATCGTTATATCGAATAGATATTATTCCAGGAGTAAATGGTCCGAAATTTTCTGTTGCTATGGGATCATTGGAGGCCGAAATAATGGAAATGGTACGGCCATGAAAATTATTCTGACAAACTACAATTTTTGCCTGATTAGAATGAATGCCCTTTTTTTCATAACCCCATTTTCTAGCCAACTTCATAGCCGTTTCAACAGCTTCTGCACCTGTATTCATAGGCAAAACACGATCAAATCCAAAGTATTCACAGACAAATTTTTCATACTTACCCAGCATATCATTATAAAATGCTCTTGAAGTAAGGGTAAGCTTTTCCGCTTGTTCTTTTAGTGCAGTGATTATATGAGGATGACAATGCCCCTGATTTACAGCCGAATAGGCTGATAAAAAATCATAGTACTTCTCTCCTTCCACATCCCAAACAAAAACGCCTTCTCCCCTACTTAAAACAACAGGAAGTGGATGATAATTCTGCGCTCCATATTTTTCTTCTAAAGCAATCGCTTCTTTAGAAGAAATTTTTTCCATTACTGACATAATTCTAACCAATTAAAATAAACAATAGCAATTCCTTCTTTTTGGAGAGAAATCATCCTTGCATAGTATACAAATCTACAAAAAGCTAGCCTATCTACATAAGGTTTTAAGCATTCGTCTAAGGCTGGCTTTTAGATAAATAAGAAGCTAACTGAAGTTCTAGTCTCTTTAACTCTCTTAGGATATCGTTTTTATCCATTTGCATCCAAACATACAATTTAAGCATTCCCATTGCTATCAGACATAAGAATCCAAGAGAAGCCCATCTTATGATAGCTGTGATCTCATCAGTTCCCATAAATTGAACAATGCTAAAAACAAAAACTATAAAAAAAAGTAGATGTACCACATTCATAATAATGGCTAGCCATCCTAATTTTCCTTTGTATACTTCCCCCATCTTTCCCATGAGACTTTGCTCTTCTAATTCATCATAAAATGCGGCTTCCTCCTGTGATAGTGTTTCTTTAATCAACTCGTCAATCTTGTCTTTCTTAGTACTCATCATTTATATTTTTAAAGTTACTTTTAATTTCTCTCGTGCATGAAAAAGTCTCGATTTTACAGTCCCTGTAGAAACTTTTAACATTAAAGCTATTTCCTTTAAGGAATAGGCTTCCAGATAGAATAGTCTTAATACCATTTGCTGATCGTGTGGTAATTTTGAGATAGCATTCGTTAGTTTTGCTAATCGCGGTTCTAAACTATTGGAACCATCCGGTTTAGGGGTATTTTTCCAAATTTCCAGTTGATCTCTTTCATTTTTATTCTTATTTAAATAATCTATAGCTTTTCTTGCCACAATTTGAAGCACCCAATTACCAAACTTATTGGGGTCTTTAAGTTGATGTGATTTAGATAATACTACCTTCCAACTATCTTGTACAATATCTTCAGCAACGCCCTTATTCTTAGTATACCAATAGGCCTTTGCAAACATTCGCTGCTGGTATCGGCCTACTAGAAGTGAAAGAGCTTTTCTTTTGCCTGCTCGAAATTGCAAGAAAAGTAATCCATCAAATATTTGTTCAGATTTATTCATTAACCATTACTACTTCTTAGACGCTAACTTCCGCAATAGGTTCAAAATTATTTGGGTTTTTTCCAAATCCTTTTAAAGATAAGATTATAGATTCACCGTAAATAGTATTTTTGCCACATGAGAAAAAAAGCAGCACGAATGATTTTTGAAAATGTTGAGATTCTAGATGCAGCCGCAAAAGGTAAGTGTGTAGCTAAAGCTCCGGATGGTAGAATTATCTTTCTTTCAAATGTTGTGCCTGGAGACATTTGTGATATTCAGACCACCAAAAAAAGAAAAGCCTACTTTGAAGGTATTGCCATTAAATTTCATCATTTCTCAAAATTAAGAGTAAATCCTTTATGCGAGCATTTTGGCGTCTGTGGGGGTTGCAAATGGCAGAATATGGGATATCCTCATCAGTTAGAATTTAAGCAAGCAGAGGTAACTAATAATCTTCAGAGGTTGGGACATTTAGAAATTCCCGAAACTAAAACTATTGTTGGTTCCAAACAGCCCTATTTTTATCGCAATAAAATGGAGTTTTCCTTCTCAGATAATCGCTGGCTTTCGCTAGATGAAATTAATTCAGAAGAGGAAATAAAAAACAGAAATGCTCTGGGATTTCATATTCCGGGTATGTGGGATAAAATTCTAGATATAAAGAAATGCCATCTTCAGGCGGATCCTTCCAATGCCATCAGACTTTCAATTAAAAAATTTGCAGAGGAAAATGGTCTGACTTTCTTTAATCCAAAAAAGCATGCCGGTGAATTACGAACACTGATGATCAGAACCTCCAGTATTAATGAAATCATGGTTCTATTGCAATTTTTTGAAGATAGAGAAGACAAAAGGAACCTACTTTTAAATCACCTAAAAACAACCTTTCCAGAAATTAATTCACTTCTTTATGTAATAAATAAGAAAGGGAATGACACTATATATGACCAGGAAGTACTTTGCTTTCATGGGCGAGATTATATTGTCGAAAAAATGGAGAACCTCTGTTTTAAGATTACGGCCAAGTCGTTTTATCAAACAAATTCCGAACAAGCTTATGAATTATATAAGATCACAAGAGAATTTGCAGCTCTATCTGGAAAAGAAGTTGTCTATGATCTTTACACCGGCATTGGCACTATTGCCCTTTTTGTAGCGGGAAATGCGTTAAAAGTTATTGGAATTGAAGCTATACCTGATGCCATTGAAGCTGCTAAAACAAATGCCAAGGAGAACAAAATAGAAAATGTCCGATTCTTTGCCGGTGACATGAAGAATATTTTCAACAAAGACCTAATTCAAAAAGAAGGAAGTCCCGATGTCATTATCACTGACCCTCCCAGAGAGGGAATGCATAAGGAAGTGGTTGCACAAATCCTGGAAATTGCTCCCAGTAAAATTGTTTATGTAAGCTGCAATAGTGCTACACAAGCCAGAGATCTGGCCCTTATGAATGATAAATATAAAATCATTAAAGCACAAGCTGTAGATATGTTTCCACAAACACATCACGTAGAAAATGTTGTACTTTTGGAAAAACGAAACCTCTGATTTCTGACTATGATTTTTAACCGATTAAGCAATACCAGAGGTATTCATTACATAGGAATAATGTTTTGCCTTTTTCTGCTTCTTAGTATTAACGGGAGTTGCGAAAAAGATGATATTTGTGTGGATGGTGATACCCCTCTATTGGTTATTCAGTTCTACGATATTGATAATCCAGAAGAGACCAAGGCTGTACCAAGCCTCAGAATAGTTGGACAAGGCCAAAGTTTTACGGTGAATACTTTCAGTGACAGAACATCTCTAGATTCAATTGGTATTCCTTTGCGAATAAACGAAAGTGCAACGAGTTTTATATTTATCTCCGATTCAGCGAATAATGATGAAGACCAGGAAACGGGCAACGTAGATAATTTGTCCTTTCAATATATTACTTCCGAAGTTTTTATATCTAGAGCTTGTGGTTTTATTGCTAATTATAATGATCTTACAGATACCCTTGTCCCGGATGTAGATAATTGGATTAAAGATATTGAAATAGTCTCTCCCACAGTTGAAAATCAAACTAGTACACATGTTAAGATCTTTCATTAGTCTCTTTATATTATTTATATGTATCGCAGGAAGATCTCAGTCTGATTCCCTGACGGCGATAAGTAAGGATTCAGTTAAATTTTCTCAGCGCTATGGCTTGCGAATAGGAATTGATCTTAGTAAACCTATACGAGGTCTACTTGATGAGAATTATAATGGACTCGAGTTTGTTGCAGATTTCAGAGTTACAAATAGACTTTATATCGCAGCAGAAGTAGGGAATGAAGAATTTACCGGTAATGAACTACTGGATAATACAGACAATATAAATATAGTAGAACTTTATAATTATACTGCCTCTGGGAGCTATTTAAAACTAGGAGTCGATTTTAACACATATGAAAACTGGTATGGAATGTCCAATGCGATTTTTATAGGGGGAAGGTATGCCGGTAGCACCTTTAGTCAAACACTTAATAGCAATACAGTATATGACAGCAATCGATATTGGCTTCCTGATGGATTTGCGGAGGGACAAAGTGCGCCAAATGAATTTAAGTCTCTTAACGCAACTTGGTTAGAAATTCTCTTTGGAATAAAGGTGGAATTATTTAATAACTTTTATCTAAGTGCTAGCGCACGTTTGGCTTATTTATTTACAAATAAAGAATCTGAAGTATTCCCTAATCTTTGGATTCCTGGTTATGGTCGGGTTAGCGATAATAGTAATTTTGGAGCCAATTACAATTATACTATCTCTTATTTTATCCCTCTTTTCCAAATGAAGCCAAAGAAACCGAAGAAACCAAAAGAAGACGTTCCTGTAAGCGAATAAATCAAATTTCGCGTATCCCTTTAATAAAAATCCATTTCATCATAATCTTCCTTTGCTGATCCTTTTCTATTACACCAAACTTTGGTGCTAAAATGTTAGCAATAATGGCAGAAACAACTGCTAAAAAAATTGGGTTCAAGGGAATTAAATAACCCATTGAAAAGCGAACTCCTAAAAATAAAACAGCAAAACCAATAAAATTAAAAAGAAGGGCTTTGAATTTGGGATTCATGTCTAGTCGATCTTGTTGTATTTAGCTTTTTTTGATCCTTCATACATGATATATTTCACCAACCTAGACTCCAAATGACTATTAAAAACTTTAATTTTTCTTGAGGGCCTGAGACCAACAAATTTTAAGGCTTCTAAGTTTGAAGTAATTAGCCAGGCATCTGTACCCGGGTAATTCTGTTTTAAGGTATCCCCAATATTTTTATAAAAATCTTCCATTTGAATTGATAGTCTTTCCCCATAAGGTGGATTAAATACCATATGCAAATGATTATCTGTTTCTTTTTGTGTTTCGAAGAAATTCTTTCTTTCTACATCAATATATTCTGTTAGATTGGCATTTTCAACATTATCCTTTGCTTTTTCAACTGCTGAAGGTGCCTTATCGTAACCCTTTATTTTAAAATGAAATTCTCTAGTTTTATTTAAACTGCTCTCCAAAATTTTGTCATATAATTCAGGATCATAGGTGTCCCATTTTTGAAACGCAAATCCCTTTCTGTTTATGTTTGCCGGAATATTGCAGGCAATCATAGCGGCTTCTACTAAAAAAGTCCCACTACCGCACATAGGGTCCAGAAAATTAGATTGTCCATCCCATCCACTTAATAATAATAGCCCACAAGCCAAGACCTCATTTATTGGTGCAATATTGGTTGCCGTTCGGTAGCCCCTCTGATGCAAAGATTTACCGGAAGAATCCAAAGAAATATTACACTGATTGTTGTGAATATGTACGTTAATACGAATATCAGGATCCTGAGTATCTACATTTGGCCTTTCACCATGAGTAGCCCGAAACTTATCGACAATAGCATCTTTACTCTTTTGTGAGACAAAAAGCGAATGGGTAAAAAGATCAGAGCTAAGAGTAGTATCTATGGCAAATGTTTTATCGAGATTTAAATAGGCAGTCCAATCAAAGTCATAAATATTTTTATAAAGATCTCTCTCATTTCTAACATAAAATGAATGGATTGGCATTAATATTTTAATTGCTGTTCTTAGGCAAAGGTTAGCCTTATACATAAAACCCATGTCACCAACAAAAGATACATTTCTTACTCCCTCTTTAACTTGAGTGCCTCCGAGGTTCCTAAGTTCTTTGGCTAAAATTTCTTCAAACCCAAATAATGTCTTAGCCACCATTGTAAAATTATTCCCCATATCGTAACTTAAAATTGATACAAAAATACACTAATTTTGCACCGTATTTTTTGGGGTACCAAAAATCACCTATTCCGAACCACCGACCAATGATTTATATTCTTCCAATAGTATCAGTCATACTAAGTTTTCTCTTTGTTTACTTAGTCAAACCAAAAAAAACGGGTGCCTTTAAACTCTTACTTGCATTTAGTGGGGCCTTTCTTTTAGCCTTAACCCTTTTCGAATTACTCCCTGAAGTCTATTCAAGCCTAAAGCCAAAAATGGCCGGTCTTTTTATTATGTTGGGAATCCTATTGCAAATTTTTCTAGAATTCTTCTCAAAAGGGGCCGAGCATGGCCATGTACATATTAATCAATTAAAACCAACTTTCCCTTGGTTGCTCTTTATTAGTCTTTCTTTACACTCCCTTTTAGAAGGCATTCCGATAGAGCATAATTCTTCAATATTATACGGGATTTTAATACATAAAATACCCATTGCCATAATTTTAAGCTTTTTCTTTTTAAGTTCTTCCATCCCTTTGCGCAAATCCGTATTATTTATAATTCTTTTTTCATTAATGACCCCTTTGGGGACATATATGGCTGCTCATATGACGTTTTTTGAGAAGTATTCTGGAGAATTGACAGCCTTGGTAATTGGAGTCTTTTTTCATATTTCTACTGTAATTTTATTTGAAACTTCAGAAGGACACCACTTCAATTTAAGAAAGATAATAGTGATATTACTGGGAATTCTAATCGCTTTCTTCGTTTAAATGTTTAGCAAAGAAGAATATAAAAAAACCCGACAGGATTTCTGGATTGCATTTGGTAAGTCCTTTCCAAAAAAGTGGCTGCTATATGATACCAAAATAAAAGGAGTAGCCCTAAGGTTTTCATTTGGATTAAAAAGTGCCATGGTCTCCATTGACATAGAACCGAGGGAATTATCCAAAAGAATTGAACTATGGGAAAAACTTCTAGCCCTAAAATCAATTCTTTTAAGTGAATACGCCAAAGAAGCTCAATTTGAAGATTCATTTCTTCTTGAAAACAATAAGGAAATCTCAAGAATTTACATAATGAAGCAAAATGTCTCAATCCACAATAAACAAAGTTGGAGAGAAACCATGGAGTTTTTTAACACAGAAATGACGAATCTTGAGTGTTTTTTTTTAGATTATAAAGAATATTTAGAGTACAATTAAATTCCGTATTATTCTTCCTGAACTGTTAATTGTGTGGTTAGGTCATCCGAACCGTTCCCTCCTTCCATCTATTTGTTGAGATCTTAGTACGAAACGCTTTTAGCAGTAATAGGGTTAACATAAGACTGCCAATAAGCTTCGGCTTCCTCAGATGTCAAAGTACCTTCAAAAACAATGAGTCGGTATTTTAGAGTATTCCACTTATTCTTTTCTAAGAACCATTCTTGATGCCTAATGGGACAGAACTCAAAGAACATATCACCACGACCTTCATTAGCATCAATAGGCCATACTCGCATCGGTTCCGGATGAGATTTATTTTCTATATGGCTAAGAAAAAGTACGCCATTGGTAGTCTTCCCATCTGTTGACTCTCCACTAATTAAACACCATCTTGCCTTTGTACCATCTGCTGTAAGCCGGTCTTTTCCCTCTGAGGTAAGTAGTTTACTGTTATCAGCTTTCCAACGTTCATTAAAACGCATTGCTAAGCCTCCTCCATATCGATATTGTTCTAACAACAGACCATCCTCTAGAGGCGTGGAAAACTTAGAAATATAATCCACTATATATCTATTCTTCTGATTATTTAAATGCCATGTTTTGATGTCTAAATCTTCAACAATGGCCAATCTTTTCTGAGGTGTAGCCTTAAAATCTATATGTTCTTGTCGCACTTTAAATCCAGCAAAAAGAGGTCCTTGATAGGTAGATAGCACCTCCTTGAAGAGAACCGTACCCTGCCCTGATCCCAAATTCCAAAAATCGACTCCCTTACCGGCAATTTTAGTTTTGGTCCATGGTCCCCATAGCCCGTAATGATGGTAATGATCGGGGGGTTGTATTCTAGTAAGAGTATCTCCATAAGGGCTTAATAGCGGATGAACATAAGCTGATTTTCCGTATATAGAATCAACACCTGGTGGTGGATAGTTCATCTTATATCGATACGACAAGAGAGGAGTTTTCTCAGACTTTAAATGAAGTTCCTGCTCCGATTTCGTAATTGTGACTATATTTTGATTTGGAAAAGGGTTCCCTGTCTTTATATATAATTCGGTTAGACTTTTATCACTTGCATCAAAATCTGACATAAACCAAAAGAGCTCTCCATCGGATTGCACCGGTATTTCTTTTTCAATTTTTCCTTTTTTCCTATATAAAGTTTGACCCTCTTTAAGACCTTCGTGCAGTATCATTGGCGACTCTATGGAAAACATAGGTGTTTTTGAAAGACTAAGCTTTGTCTCAGTATTTTTTTTATCCATGCAAGCAATAGAAAGCAGGGATAAGAATATGCCAAGAAAAAATCTGTTTTTAATCACTTCCTTGTTAAGTCTTTTTAACATCTTGTAAAAAAAGTTCTAGTTGGTAGAATAATTTTGAATTTAATATAGTTCGAGCAAACGACAATGAGTATTTTAGACATATAATCCCTTATCCATAAGTAAATCAACAGACTATGAAGAATATCATCTTACTCTTTGCCTTAAATATAATCTGTTTTAACTCTTACACCCAAGACATAGAACCTTTTGAAATAACCGAAGCATGGCTTTCACAAATAAAAAGTTTAGCCCCGGTAAAAACAACCGTTGCAATTGATGGAAAGAAAAATATATTAATTTTTTCATTACACACCGGTTATGAGCACTGGAATATTCCTCATACAGAAGCGGTTCTTACAATAATTGGTGAAAAAGCGAACGCTTTTACTTTTATATTGTCTAAAGATATCAATGAATTTAAAAAAGAAAAACTGCAGAAGTATGATGCGATAATATTAAATAACACTTGTTCCAAAAGAGATTTTAGAAATCTTTTTTACGACGTGTACAGTGAAGACAAAAACCTAACACAACAGCAAGCTTTTGATCTATCTAAGGATCTAGAAAACAATTTATTAGATTATGTAGAATCAGGAAAAGGTTTAATGTTGATGCATGGGGCGATCGTCATGCAAAACAAGTCCGATTCCTTTGGGAAAATGGTAGGGGGTAGTTTTGATTATCATCCAAAACAACAACCCATTAAAGTAAAATTAGTTGATCCAAGTCATCCTTTAGTAGCTTCCTTTAATCGGCAGGGATTCACTCATGTGGATGAACCATATTTTTTTATGGACGAGTATTATAATTATAATTTTAGACCCCTACTTTATATGGATGCTAATGATTTAGATGGTCTTAGAGAAAAAGTAACAGAATCTACTAGATATATTGCATGGATTAAACGCTATGGAAAAGGGAGGATTTTTTATTCTTCTCCTTCTCATAATCCTCAAAGTTTTGAGAATAAAGAAATGTTACAATTTCTACTGGATGGAATGCAATATGTCGTAGGCGATCTAGAATGTGATGATAGCCCGATTGGATTAAAAGAATGAGAAAGCTTATTGAATTACGTCATAATAGATAAAGAGCCAATGACTAATGGCACCCCCTAATACAAAAAAGTGCCAAATTAAATGGTTGTAAGGAATTCTCCTAATCGTATAAAAAATAATTCCTAATGTATAGAAAGCACCACCTAATGCCAAAAGCATTTGACCCGGGAAGGTGGTATTATCGATCAAGTTTCCAAGATCAAAGACAATTAACCACCCCATAAACAAATACATTAGCAAAGATAATACTTCAAACTTGCCGGTAAAAAACACCTTTAGTATCGCGCCTATTAAGGCTATTCCCCATACGGCATAAAAAATAAACCATCCATTCCCTTGAGAAAGAGATATTAAGGCTACAGGAGTGTATGTCCCCGCAATAAGAAAGAAGATACTGATATGATCTAGGATCCGTAATTTTAATTTTAAGGATTGTTTGTTTACAAAATGATATAAAGTTGAAGCAGAAAATAAGAGTATAATTGACAGGCTATATACAACAATAGAAAAGGTCGCGTATTTTGTATTTGAAGCATTTGCCTTTAAAAGTAATAAGAAGCCTATAATACCTAAAGCTATTCCAAGACTATGAGATAAGGCATTTAGTTTTTCTTCTCTATGATAGTCCCATTTCATTATTTATAACGCTTCCCTTTTTTTATTACCATATCCACATCTTTTAACAAACTAATGTGTCTTAAAACATCTCCTTTAACCGCAATAATATCTGCATATTTACCTGGCGTTATGGTGCCTACATCATCTGCCACGCCCATCCATAGTGCCGGCCAGTAGGTAGCGGCTCTAATTGCATACATCGGATCTATTCCAAATTCATTTACCCAAACATCTAACTCGTTCCAGGTAGATTGACTATGAAACTTCATAGGAATTCCGCTATCTGTGCCAACCAACAGAACTACCCCTGCGTCTAGCAATTGCTGAATTTTTGTTTGTAAAGTTGGTTTTCTACTAGGGGTCAGTTGAAAATAAGGTAAACGGTCCGGGTGTTTAATGCTATTTTTTATATCAGTAATTATACTATCCGGAAGACCTAAGTGCCAAGAGTCATTATCTAGCATTTCTGGATTATCCCTTACGTATTCATAATTATAAAGTCCTTCTACTGTAGGGCACCAGAATAAAGGTCCTTTGTTCATTTGTGCCGTGCGCTCTTGTATCATTTGGATTACGTCATCAGGATATCGAGGGGCCGATGAAAGTCCTGTATGTTCAAAACAATCTACGCCAACGCGAATTCCTCTTCTGATTTCTTCAGGTCTATGTGCATGGGCAACCACCTTTAAATTATTTTTATG
>CALOAJ010000001.1:387500-627969 GCA_942491255.1 uncultured Flavobacteriaceae bacterium
TTACTAGCGATTCCAGCTTCACGGGGTCGAGTTGCAGACCCCGATCCGAACTGTGACCGGTTTTATAGATTCGCTCCTCCTTGCGGAGTGGCTGCTCGCTGTACCGGCCATTGTAGCACGTGTGTAGCCCAGGACGTAAGGGCCGTGATGATTTGACGTCGTCCCCACCTTCCTCGCGGTTTGCACCGGCAGTCCCGTCAGAGTCCCCAACTTTACTTGCTGGCAACTGACGGCAGGGGTTGCGCTCGTTATAGGACTTAACCTGACACCTCACGGCACGAGCTGACGACAACCATGCAGCACCTTGCAAAATGTCCGAAGAAAAGTCTATCTCTAAACCTGTCATTCTGCATTTAAGCCCTGGTAAGGTTCCTCGCGTATCATCGAATTAAACCACATGCTCCACCGCTTGTGCGGGCCCCCGTCAATTCCTTTGAGTTTCATTCTTGCGAACGTACTCCCCAGGTGGGATACTTATCACTTTCGCTTGGCCGCCCACTACTCAAGGTAGCGGACAGCTAGTATCCATCGTTTACGGCGTGGACTACCGGGGTATCTAATCCCGTTCGCTCCCCACGCTTTCGTCCATCAGCGTCAGTTCATGGTTAGTGACCTGCCTTCGCGATCGGTGTTCTATGTAATATCTATGCATTTCACCGCTACACTACATATTCCGGCCACTCCACCATGACTCAAGACAACCAGTATCAAAGGCAGTGCTACGGTTGAGCCGCACCATTTCACCTCTGACTTAATTGCCCGCCTGCGGACCCTTTAAACCCAATAATTCCGGATAACGCTCGGACCCTCCGTATTACCGCGGCTGCTGGCACGGAGTTAGCCGGTCCTTATTCTTACGGTACCGTCACCAGGATACACGTATCCCTTATTCTTCCCGTATAAAAGCAGTTTACAACCCATAGGGCCGTCTTCCTGCACGCGGCATGGCTGGATCAGGCTTCCGCCCATTGTCCAATATTCCTCACTGCTGCCTCCCGTAGGAGTCTGGTCCGTGTCTCAGTACCAGTGTGGGGGATCCCCCTCTCAGGGCCCCTACTTATCGTTGCCTAGGTAAGCCGTTACCTTACCTACTAGCTAATAAGACGCATAGCCATCCTATACCGTTCGAAAACTATAACCTATTAAAAATGCCTCTAATAGGTACTACGGGGTATTAATCCAAATTTCTCTGGGCTATCCCCCTGTACAGGGTAGGTTCTATACGCGTTGCGCACCCGTGCGCCACTCGTCAGCGGATTGCAAGCAATCCCTGTTACCGTCCGACTTGCATGTGTTAGGCCTGCCGCTAGCGTTCATCCTGAGCCAGGATCAAACTCTTCATTGTTGTATCGTAAAATACTCTTACACCAATTACAAAAATTTAATGCCTAACCCTTCGTTTTTATCCTCTATTCTCAAAATAATTCTTTCCCTTAAATACTCCGAAAAGTATCTAAAAAAACGCTGTCTGTCAATATGTCAATGAACTTCTGTATCACTTAAACTCTCTCTTTACCAATCCTACATCCCTGCCTAAGCGGCTGCAAATATAAACACCTTTTTTAAATTAAAAACTAATTTTAAGGATTTTTATGAAATAAATTTTACCCTAATTTTTAATGTTCTAATAACTAGGTTTTTGACTTGTCTGTCAAAATAAAAAAGGGTTATAAATCTACATTATTTAATGGTCTCCTGCAACTATTTTTTATTCTTTTCAATCTTACCCCATTTATTAGTCAAGGATGAATAATCATAATCCAGAACAGTCTCCTGCCTTTGTAACTCGTTCGCAGCAAAAGCCCTTTGTAAAATGTCTTCTATAAGATAGTCTTCATGCACCATTGTTGGATTATAAACCTCCTTAATGCTTATTTTAAACATCTTGGCTGTTGTGCTATACCAAAAGGCTCTCCATCCAGATCGAAGCTCTTTGACCAAATCATAGGCGGTAGTCCCAGTCTGCCGATAAATAAGTTTTACAAGAATCTGACCCTCGGTCCTGGTAAGTTTTTTTAATTCTTCCGAAAACTCTCCTTCGATATAACTTTGTAGTTCCTTAGTATACTTCTTCCTTTTCCTTTTTGATTTGATAATTACCAAACTATCATTCAGATCCTCAAGGCGTTCAGAAGCTAATTTGGCATAAGGATATACTTTAAGTGTTTTTCGTCTTAAAATATAATAGCGCAATTTTTCCTGATAAGAGGAAAATTCTAATCTTCCAAAAATATACACCTCATTTAAAGGTATGTAGTTTTGAAATAGGGAGTCTCCTTCAATGATGATCATTTTTTCGGCAATAGAATCCATTGGGGTCTCCTCTACCTGAGCAGTCCCAAAAAAGGCTATAAACACCAATAAAACAAATACACTTAAATTTCTCACCTGAACCTCCTTTCAAAATTCTTGCCAAAATTACAATTAAACCTCATACCGAACACCTAAATAAAAGTGAATATTCTTAAGTTTGTAATTAAACAAAATTAAAATGAGCAGCAATAAAATAATTACAAAAAAATCGCTTGCGTTTTTTGAGAAATATCTAAATAACCCTTCTCCAACCGGATATGAATGGGAAGGTCAAAAACTTTGGATGAATTACATTAAACCCTATGTAGATACATTTATTACAGATACATACGGGACTGCCGTAGGTGTTATAAATCCTGACGCCCCTTACAGAGTTGTCATTGAAGGACATTCTGATGAAATTTCATGGTATGTAAATTACATTACTGATAACGGCTTATTATATGTTATTAGGAATGGAGGAAGTGATCATCAAATTGCTCCTTCTAAATGGGTTGATATTCATACCAAGAAAGGAATAGTCAAAGGTATTTTTGGCTGGCCCGCTATTCATACTCGTGACCGCGCAAAAGAAGAGCCACCCAAATTAGATAATATATTCATCGACGTAGGAGCCAAAGATAAGGCAGAAGTTGAAAAAATGGGAGTACACGTAGGATGCGTCATCACTTACCCGGACCAGTTTCAAATTTTAAATGGCAATAAATATGTCTGTAGAGCCATTGACAATCGCGCCGGAGGTTTTATGATTGCAGAAGTTGCAAGACTACTTAGTGAAAATAAGAAAAAACTCCCCTTTGGATTATATATTACTAATGCCGTACAAGAAGAAATTGGATTGAGGGGCGCAGAAATGATCACACATACCATTAAGCCGAACGCTGCTATTATTACCGATGTATGCCATGACACCACTACCCCCATGATAGAAAAGAAAAAACAGGGACATACAGAACTTGGAGCGGGTCCCGTCATCTCTTATGCCCCTGCTGTTCAAAACAAATTAAGAGAAAGAATTATTGAAACGGCTGAAGCCAAGAATATTCCTTTTCAAAGAATGGCTGCGTCAAGGGCTACTGGCACAGATACTGACGCTTTTGCTTACAGCAATGGCGGGGTTGCCTCTGCCTTAATATCCCTGCCGCTGCGGTATATGCATACTACTGTAGAAACAGTACATAAGGATGACGTGGAAAACGTAATTCGCCTAATCTATGAAACACTATTGAATATTAAAAGTGGGGAAACTTTTAGTTATTTTGATTAAGACTAGCAATATGTTTTAGCCTGACTGTAAAAAATGAATATGGAGGAATGGGTGGATGAATTGGACGACCAAGGAAGATATACTGGTGCTACTTTATTAAAATCAGAAGCACATCAGAGAGGCGTCTTTCATCCTACCGTTCATATCTGGTTTTACACCAAAAACGGCCAGGTCTTATTGCAACAGCGCGCTGAGACAAAAGATACCTATCCCTTATTATGGGATGTCTCCGTAGCGGGACACATCATGGCAGGAGAAGACATAATGGATGCAGCTCTACGTGAAATAAAAGAAGAGATCGGCATTGCTGAAAGCAAAGAAAACTTAGAAAAAATTGGTGTTTTTAAATCAGTCCAAGAACATCACAAGCTTTTAAGAGACTGCGAATTTCATCACACTTTTTTATGTCTGCTTAAATCAGATATTCATCAGCTAAAAAAGCAAAAAGAAGAGGTAAAGGACTTGAGGTTAATTCCGCTTATAAGAATGGCAGAAGAAACCTGGGGATTGGCTAATCTATCCGCCTATGTCCCTCACGGCACGTCTTATTATTCTACTATTATAAAATCAATTCAAAACCGCTTGAATGGAAGTTAAGAAATCATCTATCTTATTGATTTGAAACGTGGTCTGATCCCCCTGATCCATATTTTTTACTACAAAGACGCCTTCCTTTATTTCTTGCTCTCCTAATAAGACCACAAAAGGCACCTTTCGTTGATTGGCATACTTCATTTGCTTTTGAACTTTTGCCATATCGGGATATAAATCCGCCCGAATCCCCCTGGCACGTAGCTCCCTCAGCAACTTCATAGCTTCAAAGGCTTCAGTTGGTCCAAAATTTAAAAAGAAAACATCAAGATCTCGATTAATATCAGTAGGAAAAAGTTGCATTTCTTCCATTACAAGGAATATCCTATCTAAACCAAAAGAAATACCTACCCCACTAACATCCTTTAGACCAAAAATATCTGTTAGTTTGTCATATCTTCCTCCTCCTCCTACAGAACCCATTTGCACCTCCGACGGAGCAGCAACTTCAAAAATTGTTCCTGTATAATAATTAAGTCCTCTGGCGAGGGTAACTTGCAGCTTTAATACAATATCTGTAGCTCCCAACTCAGCGACACTATCGAGGATAAAAGCCAATTCCGATACCCCCTTAGATCCCTCCTTGGAGGTTTTCAAGAAGTCCCTAAGCAATTCTAATTGCGCCTCATTAGATCCTGTCATAGAAAAAAGTGGCGCAGCCTTATCAATGGCTACTTGTGAAATTCCTTTGGCCAACATTTCCGTCATTACCTTTTCGGGACCAATTTTATCCAATTTATCCAAGGCAACAGTGAAAGGAATCAACTTGTCTTTCTCCCCTATCACTTCAGCAATTCCTGAAAGAATTTTCCGGTGATTGAGATTAATCATTACTCCGGATAACTTTAGCTCATTAAATACCGCATTATATAATTGTATTAGCTCTATCTCCTGCAATAAGGAGTTAGAACCAACAATATCGGCATCACACTGATAAAACTCTCGGAACCTTCCCTTTTGAGGTCTATCAGCCCTCCAAACGGGTTGAATCTGATAGCGCTTAAACGGGAAGCTAATATCGTTTTGATGCATTACTACATAGCGTGCAAAAGGTACGGTCAAATCATATCGCAAGGCCTTTTCTGATATTAAAGAAGTAAGCTTTGCTGCATCCTTAGAAGAATAAAGGTCCTCATCAACTTTTTTTAAAAAGTCCCCGGAATTCAAAATCTTAAAAATTAGGCGATCCCCTTCTTCTCCATACTTCCCCATCAAAGTGTCCAGGTTCTCAAAAGAAGGAGTCTCAATAGGCTGAAACCCAAAAGTCTCAAAGTGCTTTCTGATAATAGAAAATATATAGTTCCTCTTAGCGATTTCACTAGGTGAAAAATCTCGAGTTCCTTTGGGTATAGAAGGTTTGTTTGCCATATAATCCGCTTAGACTACAAAGATAGAAGTTTCTTTAAAGGTGTGTTAATGAAGGTAGACATTATCCAATAATGTTATCAAACCACTGATACAATTCTCCTTTAGTAATTACGGCACCTTCCCGAATAAGTCCAAAAACATCCAAATTCCGATCTTCTGAATATGCTTTTGAAGCGTTCAAATATTCTACAAAATCGGATTGCCAATTCTTTTTAAACCAATTAAAACCTAAGGAAGTTGTTAAATCAACCTCTGGATTCATCACTTTTACAGAGATTAACTTCATTTCTTTTTCTGCTAAATGAAATAGATGCATATGTTGTTTAGAAATATTTTCCAGATAGACGACTTTTGACAGGACACCTTCCCAAACCAAATCACTAAAAATATCTAATTCTTCTTCGGCAACCTCTGGTTTATTCGTTTTCAGATCCTTCCATTCTTCTGCCGTAATAGATTGGGTAGCCAGAAAGTTAATAAATTCCTTATGCAACTCTTCAAATTGCTGTTTTGATAAACGTGTGTACTTCATGGTATCAAAATAGTTTTTCTTACACCTCCTTAATTAACTTATTAACAAAGAAACATATGTAATTATGCTAAAATAAAAAAAGAGCTATGATTCCATAGCTCTTTAATAATTTGATTTAATTAGTTCTATTTTTTATCACTAACTACTTCAAAAGGAAATTCTATCACAACATCCCTGTGAAGTCTTATAGAAGCTTCATAAGGTCCGGTTCTTTTGATAGTACCACCTTTTATGATAATAAACTTTTTATCAATCTCATAACCTTGCTTTTGCAAAGCATCAGCGACATCTATATTAGAAATAGAACCAAATAATTTTTCAGCAGCTCCAACCTTCGCTGGAATCTTAATTTCTAATTCCTTAATAGCTTCTGCAGTTTTATTAGCTACCGCTATGATTTCCTTCTCCTTATGAGCTTTTTGTCTGATATTTTCAGCAAGAACCTTTTTGGCTGAAGGAGTTGCCATCATAGCAAGACCCTGAGGTATTAGGTAATTTCTACCGAAACCATTCTTAACTTTCACTACGTCGTCCTTAAAACCTAGGTTTTGGACGTCTTCTTTTAATATAAGTTCCATGATCCGCTATTTTTATTTTAATAAATCTCCTACGTAAGGCATTAAGGCTATATGGCGCGCTCTTTTCACTGCTTGAGCCACTTTTCTCTGATACTTTAAGGATGTCCCAGTAAGTCTTCTTGGAAGCAACTTCCCTTGCTCATTGACTAATTTCATTAAGAAATCCGGGTCTTTATAATCGATATATTTGATACCAGACTTTTTGAAACGACAATACTTCTTTTGTTTGTTAGTTTCAATGTTCAAAGGGGTTAAATACCTGATTTCCCCATCTTTCTTGCCTTTGGCTTGTTGTTCTATTGATGCCATAATGTTACGCTTTAGCTTTTAATCTGGTTCTTCTCTTCTCTGCCCATAATATGGCATGCTTGTCTAGTTTTACGGTCAAAAAACGCATAATACGTTCATCTCTTCTAAATTCCTGCTCATAAGGAGCAACAACTTCACCTGTTGATGTAAATTCAAACAAATGGTAGAAACCACTTTTTTTGTTTTGAATTGGATAGGCCAATTTCTTTAGGCCCCAATTTTCTTTGGCGATCATTTTAGCGCCATTTTTAGTTAAGAAATCTTCAAATTTCTTTACTGTTTCCTCTATCTGAATATCTGATAGAACGGGATTTAAAATGAAAACAGTTTCATAATTGTTCATAATATAATTGTTTTAAAAGGAGCGCAAAAGTAATAATAATTAGTTCTAATTACAAGAAAATGAAAAAATCTTCGTTATACCTTACAAGAATCACAAAATCTAAACTTAACCTATAACTTTAAAATGATTAATCATTTACCATTTACACAGAAAAAAGAACAATGTTTACAACTTTAATTGCAGTTGAACTCCTTTTTTCGGTACTTTGTCGATGATTTAACCCCACAAATCAACCCTTTTATGAAACTAAGAAGTATTGTAGTTGATGATTCATCAATGCAACGTATGGCAGTTGCAAAGTTAGTGAACAATCATCCCAATCTGGCATTAGTCGCAGATTACAGTAATGCCATTGAAGCTAAGAATGGTATCAAGAACAATGAAATTGACTTGATCTTTCTTGATGTAGAGATGCCGATTATAAGCGGATTTGACTTATTAGAGTCTCTCGAAAACAGACCACAGGTTATTCTTATTACCGGAAAACCTGACTATGCCCTTAAGGCTTTTGACTATGATGTAACCGATTATCTTCACAAACCAATTACTATGGCTCGTTTTGATGCCTCTGTAAAGCGTGCTGTTGCAAAATATGAACAATTGCACAAGGTAAATGAAGATGAAGAACACATCTTTGTAAAAAGTAACCTTAAGAAAAGAAAAGTTATTTTAAATGATATCAAGTGGATTGAGGCGCTTGGTGACTACATCAAACTAGTTACTGACGAAGCCAATATAGTTATTTTATCAACCATGAAAGCATTTGAAAAGCAACTTCCAGAAGACAAATTTCTTCGTATTCACAAGTCTTATATTGTAAATCTTGAAAAAATCGAGAAGTTTAATAGTAAGAACGTTGAAGTAAGCGGAAGATCTATTCCCTTGAGTAGAAATAAAAAAACGGAGTTAGCAGAGGCTTTGAGTAACGTATAGTTAGAAATAATCTACATTATAAATTACCCGTACACTTCTGTACTGTGAAATAGCATCAAAAGAATTTTGTATTCTTTTGATGTTTTTTTTGGTTATTACCAAAGGAGCCTTCTTCGGAATTTTTATTAAAATGTGTTTAATATACTGATTTCTTATTCTTGAAATAGCAGGGTATTCGGGACCCAAAACATCTTCTGTTAAAATATTGCGAAGCGCCTGTGCAAACCATAAAGAGGCCTCATTTAACTTATTAAAATCCTTATGTTTAAAAGTAAGGCGAATAATTCTGTTATAAGGAGGATACTTAAATTGTGATCTCTCATACAACTGTTCCTTAAACATAGTTTCATAGTCGCCCGTAGTCACTTGTTTTAAAATTTGATGATAAGGATTGTAAGTCTGAATAATAACCTTTCCTCTTTTTTTTGTTCTCCCTGCCCTACCCGATACCTGTGTAAGCATTTGATAAGTACGTTCATGAGCCCTAAAATCCGGAAAATTTAATAGCGAGTCAGCGTTCATGATCCCCACAAGACCAACATTTCTAAAATCGAGCCCCTTGGTTAACATCTGTGTACCGACTAAAATATCCAATTCATGCTCCTCAAATGCCTGAATAATCTTGGCATAAGCAAATTTACCTCTGGTGGTATCATGGTCCATCCTTCCTACTTTAAGTTCAGGGAATAGTGCTATTAATTCTTGCTCCACTTGCTCTGTTCCAAAACCCTTCGTATCTAATTCCCTACTTCCGCAGGCGGGACAATTATTGGGTAAACTCATATTATAGCCACAATAGTGACATCTCAGTTGTCCTTTTTGCTTATGATAGGTCAGACTTACATCACAATTAGGACATTGAGGGCTATGACCGCAGACATCACATTCTAAGATTGGAGCAAACCCCCTTCTATTTTGAAATAAAATAATCTGTTCGTTTTGGAGAAGGGCCTCTTGTATTTCTTCTCGAAGACGCTCGGAGAAATGCCCTTTCATCCTTTTTTTTCTATGCTGCTCCTTTATATCTACTAACTCAATATCAGGCATTAGAACATTGCCATATCTTCTATCTATTTGAGCATATCCGTATTTGTCATTCAAGACATTATAATAACTCTCAATACTAGGAGTGGCAGAACCCAGCAAAACTTTAGCGTTAAATAAACTCCCTAGAACAATGGCAGTATCCCTGGCATGATAGCGAGGGGCAGGATCAAATTGTTTAAATGAAATCTCGTGCTCTTCATCTACTATAATTAAGCCCAAGTTCTTAAAAGGCAAAAAAACAGATGATCGAGCTCCTAGGACTATTTGGGCCTTTTCTGAATTTTCGAGTACATTTTTCCAAATTTCTGCCCTTTCTTGTCCATTATATTTGGAATGAAATACCGCGATTTTAGGTCCAAAATATTCTTGTAACCTTCTAATCAATTGTGTTGTAATAGCTATTTCCGGAACTAAATAAAGTGCTTGTTGTTTATTATGAATACAGGCAGCCAATAATCTAACATATATCTCTGTCTTACCTGAGGATGTAACACCTCTTAGCAAAGCCACTCTTTTTTCCTTAAACTGGTCCTCTAAACTGTTAAAAGCCTCTTCCTGATAGCTATTTAGCTGTTTAATTGGTGCAAGTTTGTCGGAGCCGCTATATTCTATTCTGTCTTGCTGAATAAAACTCTCTACCAAGACTTCTTTTTTAATTAGTGATCTAATAATTGCTTTACTTATATTTCCCTCCTTTTCTAAATCCTTGGATTTAACTGGTTTTTTTGTAGCGGCCTCCAATTGAAATAGCATTAAAACTGCCTGACTTTGCTTTGGGGCTCTTGACAATGATTTAAGTAGATTTTCTAATTCAAAATCTTCCTTATACTTGTCGTTCAAACTTAGATATTGTGCTAATTTGGGTTTATACAACTCCCGAATTTCCTCCTGTAGAATGATTACCTGCAGTTTTAAAAGTCTATTTAAAATGGGGAAGACATTTTTTTTATCAACAATATTCATTATGTCTTCCACCTTTAAATTTGGCTGATGCCTAAGGGCCTCAACGACCATAAAATCATCATCCGGTAAAGTAGAATCATCTAAATTATCTAGTGTATTTAATTGAACTGTAGTCTCACTTTCTAAAAGAAAAGTGTTTGGCATTGCAGCTCTAAACACTTCGCCTATAGAACACATATAATATTCTGAAATCCATCGCCAATGTTCTAACTGAACTTTCGTAACCAAGGCATCTTCGTCCAAAATATCATGTATGGGTTTGGCTTCATAAGCTCCGGGGGGTGTTTTATGAATTTCATAAACCAAGGCAGTATATATCTTACTCTTCCCAAAAGGAACCGCTACCCGAAAACCCGGGCTTAAATGCTCAGCCTCCTTTGGGGTTATGCTATAAGTAAACAACCTATCAATAGGGATGGGTAAAATGACATTAATAAATAAGTTCATTAGGTAGTTGTCATATACTTAAGATTAGTAAAATATATCTGCCCGATATAAATAAAATAGCTTCCCATTATATTTGACAGATTTCAAATTACATCTTTTATTCTATTTCTGCCAAGGTCCAAATATTCCGTTAACTGTGTTTCCTCCTCAAATAGTTTAAGGTAGCATTTAACTCAAAACCCAGCAGAAGAATATTAGAATTAAGCCATATATAAACCATCAGAATCATCAACCCTCCTAGGGCACCATATAATTCATTATAGCGGGAAAAATTTTCGACATAAACACCAAATAAATAAGAGGTTAGTAAAAATAATAAGGTAGTCATTAAAGCCCCGTAGGAAAAGAATTTCGCTTCCTTTCCTTCATGTGTCCCAAAATAATACAGAACTGCTGTTGTTAAATAAGACAGCACTATAAAAAAGAGATATTTTCCTACTTTAGCCCCTATCAATTCGTCTTCTGTTAAATCCTGTCCAGCCGTTTGTGTGGATATTTCCCCGAGATATCCCAAAATATAAAATTCAAAATAAACATAACCCATGGCTCCCACTAAAAGCAAAACTGAAAGAAGAAAACCCACCATTAGTGCGTAAGCATATTGTTTAAAGAAATTACGAGTAAGTTCAATGTGGTAAGAGTACTCAAATCCTGCAAATATTGAACTTACACCATTTGTCATAAGAAAAATGGACAATAAAAAAGTAGATGATAGTAGACCCCCCCGCTGTTGGCCCTTAATTTGACTGTAAATTTCTTCAAAATAATCTCCAGTTGCCGTTGGTAAAAAGGACTCCAAAAACAAAAGAAACTGATGGTCAAAATTTTCATTCCCCAGACTAAAGTAAGGGATTACAAATGGAATTAAGGTTATCAAAAAGAGCAATAATGGGAATAAAGCCATAAATAAACTAAAAGCAATGGAACTTGCTCTGGTAGATAAGGCTCCCTCAACAATTCCTATAATATACATTTCAATAAGGTCGTATAAGGAAAGACCTTCAAAACTAAAAAGTTTTATACGCTTTAAGAGACGCACCAGCCAATTTATAATGGGAATTTTATCTAATTTCTCCTCAATTTCTCTAGACATTTAAACGGCTTTTAGACTTAGGTCCTTATTATACACCGAATGTGTCAGGGCTCCTGAAGAAATAAAATCTACCCCGCATAATGCATATTCTCTTAAGGTAACTTCGTTTATACCCCCGGAAGCTTCCGTAAAACACTTTCCATTTATCATGCTAACTGCCTTTTTAGTGTCTTCGTAATTAAAGTTGTCAAGAAGAATACGAAACACCCCTTCATTTGATAATATTTCTTGAACCTCTGTCAAGTTTCTAGCTTCGACAATAATTTTTAAATCTTTTTTGGTTCGCTTCAAATATTCCTGTGTTTTGGTAATCGCTAAGGTGATTCCGCCGGCAAAATCTATATGATTATCTTTTAACATAATCATGTCGTACAGGGCAAATCGATGATTCTCTCCTCCTCCAATTTTAACTGCCCATTTCTCCAGAGCTCTTATTCCCGGAGTAGTTTTTCTCGTATCCAGTATTTTAGTTTTTGTTCCCCTCAAAATATCCACGTAGGATCTTGTCTTAGAGGCAATCGCAGACATTCTTTGCATACTATTTAAAACAAGACGTTCTGCTTTTAATATGGATTGAGATTTTCCAGAAACATAAAAAATAATATCTCCGATTTGGACTTTAGATCCATCTTGAATTATTACTTCAACCTTTAGCTCCGGGTCCACATATTTAAAGATTTGAATCGCAAAGTCTACCCCGGCTATCACACAATCCTCTTTGACCAGGAGCTTAGCCTTCCCTTTGGCATCAGAAGGAATGCAAGCCAAAGAACTGTGATCTCCATCTCCAATATCTTCTCGGATAGCATTTGCAATAATTAAATCTATCTCTTTTTGAAACAGTGTGGGTGAAATCATTAAAGGTTTCTTAGATAATACGAAATTAATAAAAACTAATACCAAAATGGCATTTCAAATTAGACAAATAGTAACTTTGAAACATGCGGATAAAGATATTAGCCATAGGAAAAACGGATCAAGCTGAATTGCAAGCTCTTATTGATATTTATTTAAATAGGCTTAAGCACTATGTCCGACTGGAGTTAGTTGTTTTAAACGATATTAAAAATAGTAAAAACCTATCGCCTTCCGATCAAATGATAAAAGAAGCAGAACTGCTCTCCAAGCATCTTCAAAACACAGATACTGTGTTTATTTTAGATGAAAAAGGAAAAGACTATGACTCAAAGGGATTTGCACAAAAGCTTCAAAAATTAATGAATGTGGGAACGAAACAATTAGTTTTAATAATAGGCGGACCCTATGGCTTTAGCCCGGAATTTAAACAAAAAGCAAACGGAAGTCTAAGTCTATCTAATATGACCTTCTCACATCAGATGATTCGCTTGTTCTTGGTGGAACAAATCTATAGAGCGTTTACCATATTAAACAACCAGCCTTATCATCACGAATAGCCCTATAACTAAGTAGATGTTTAATACAAGACCCTGAATTTGATTGTATTTTCAACTTTTTTTAGCGCTTTAACTACTTCCTTGTTATATTCCTTATCTAGATCTGTTATAACATAACCAACCTCACTATCGGTAGATAAATATTGTCCTACGATATTCATTTCGTATTTGGCTAAAACTTCATTTATTTTCGCCATGATCCCCGGAACGTTTTTGTGGATATGCAGGAATCGATGCGCATTGCTTTGTTTTGGCAATCTTATGTTCGGGAAATTAACAGCATCTACAGTATTCCCAGAATTTACGTAATACATGATTTTGTTAGGAACAAAATCGGCAATATCTCTTTGTGCCTCTTCAGTACTCCCTCCAATATGTGGGGTCAATATAACATTTGGAATACCTTGCAAGGCGGTCACAAAAGGACCGTTGCTTTTAGGTTCTTCCGGAAAGACATCAACCGCTGCTCCTGAAAGTCGACCTTTTTTAAGTGCCTCTACCATGGCGGGTATATCCACCACAAATCCTCTTGAAAGATTTAATAAGATAGCCCCTTCCCGCATTTGATTGAACTCTCTTTCTCCTATGAAATTAGCATTAGCCCTATTATCATCCAAATGCAAGGAAATAATATCGGAAACGTTTAGTAAATCTTCCAAAGTCTCACATTTTACGGCATTACCCATGGCCAAACGATCTTCGATATCGTAATAATACACACGCATGCCCAAAGCCTCTGCCAGTACAGACAACTGTTTCCCAATATTGCCATACCCAACTATGCCTAAATTCTTGCCCCGAATCTCTTTGGAATTACTGGCTGTTTTATTCCATATTCCCTGATGTAATTCTGTACTTCTGGGGAAAATATTTCGAATGAGCATAATCATCTGTCCAACAGCTAATTCTACCACAGACCTGGTATTACTATAAGGAGCGTTAAAAACAACAATTCCTTTTTTCTTACAGTAGTCTAAATCAATTTGAGTTGTACCAATGCAGAAAGCTCCAACTACTAAAAGCTTATTCGCTGCTTCAAGAACTTTCGGCGTTAACTTAGTTTTTGAACGAATCCCTAAAACATGAACCCCTTTTATCTTTTCTACCAATTCTTCTTCTGACAAACTGTGTTCTATGAGTTCAACTGAAAAACCATCTTTAGAAAGATTGTCAAAAGCCACAGGATGTACATTCTCCAATAGAAGTATTTTTATTCTGTTCTTGGGATAAGAAAGGTTTCTTGGCAAATCATTTATAAAAAGAAACTCATCTAAATTCGGTGCTACATGATCTGCATTATCCGCTGCTTTCTCTCTATGTACGTTTTCAGTGTAGGCAAAGAATTTATGGGCAATTCCGGCTTCACGCATCACGTAATCACTATATCCATCTCCAATAACTTGTACCTCACCGTCTAAATCTAATCGTCTTAAGCACTCTATTTTACCATTATGAGTTGCCAGCACATTCTCTTTATCAAAGCCAATAATATTCTCCTCTTCATCAAAGCGAAATGTATTAGCGAATACACGCTCTGAAGGAATATTATAGTCTTTAACGATTGGGTCTATGAACTCTTTGAAGCCACAAGAAATAACGTATATATCTTCAGAATACTTTTCAAAGAATTCTTTATTGGATTCAATTGACTTCGAAATTTTTTGTCGAAGCTCTTGTACTAGAGGAACCAAATGACTCTTATGTGCTTTCAGTAAGCTGATTCTTCTTTCTAAAGATTCTGTAAAGGAAATTTCTCCATCAATCCCAAGATTAGTAATCTCTTGAATTTCATGAATTACCTGTTCACGATTGGCCTTCCCTAACAATGTCATTTCGGCCAAAACATCTAAGGCTTCTACCCTGGTTAAGGTACTATCAAAATCAAACACATACTTCCTACCTACGTCTAACATTTTTTCTTGCTTGTTTAGGCTGTAAAAGTAAAAATTTATTTTTTCCAACTCACCTAATGTCCATCAAAATTAAAGCAAGTTTTAGAAGATCTTCCTCATAACCTTATATATAACAAAATAGGTTCAAAATACATTAATTTCTAAAAGCATTGTGGACGGGAAAAATTTCAGAATAATGCAATTTTTTATTCCCTAGAAAGGATAGATTCCTTTAGAAAGCTAATTTCTTCCTCAGAAAATGGTGTCCCATCATTCCTTAAAATGTCGTGATGCCAAACATGCGGCTCTGCCACAAAGGTAGAATCCCAGCTGATCCAAGGATAAATTGTATTGCTTTTTCCAGCAACAAACCCCCAATTAATGGCCGCAATTTTGTTTTCTTTGAAGATGGGCAAAATGGCCTGAAAAGTATTCCCAACTCCACGTGCTAGATACTCGGTACAAAGAAGGGGGCGTTCATATTTCTTTAATTCCCGAATTTTGGTCATAACCTGTTCCGGATCCCCATCGTAAGCGTGGAAAGATATTACATCAGAGTTTTCTATCATAAAACGATCTAATGGCGGCAAACTATCTGGGGTTCCCCATCGACTTACATCCCCTTTCCAAATACCAGTCGTAAGTGGTTGCTCAGGGTTTACTTCCCTCGCCCATTGCATTACTTTTTTAAGTAATGACAAGGAATAAATATGCTTATTAGGTACTTCCAATTCCTTTCGACCAGGCTGACCTGCAACATTATCGGGTTCATTATAGACATCCCAGACAACGACTCTTTTATCCTCAGCAAACTTGGAGATAACACCTTTTACATAAGCCTTAAGCTCTACATGTCTGCTACTATCCCGCAATATTTCTGCTCCAGGGGCTTGTACCCATCCGGAATTATGAACATGAGGTAGAGGCTCTGGTTGTTTCCCTAGTTTTGGTATTGGATGCCATACATCATCTAATAAAACAAACATGGTTTTAATATCGTATTTATCTGCCAAAGTCAAGTAAGTATCTAAACGACCTAAAAAACCTAAGGAATCCTGTTCCCATAAAAGATTATGCAGATAAACCCTATGCAAATTCATGCCAAGTTCTGATGACCATTTTAATTCTCTCTCAATAGTTTCGGAATCAAAAGTAGCTTCCTGCCAAAACTCAAGCTGATTTATAGAAGTACTTGGATTAAAATTGGCACCTACATACCATGGTTGATTATCATACCATTTCCAGGCCTTTTCTTTAGACCAACGCTTTCCAATAATGACATCCTCTTTGGATGGCTTTTTATCCCCTTTTTGATCTGCACAAGCCAAAATTAAGAGACCTAAAAAAAGTAAACTACCTAAAGTTCTCATACCAATATTTTCTAATAAATATATAGAATTCCAGTGATCATAGCAATTCCAAAACTCAACAAAGTACCAATTAAAATATACTCTGTTAATTTTCTGTTGTTGGTCTCTTTGAGGTCATTAAATCTGAACACGGATTTGGCCGCAATTAAGAATCCAATTGCCTCCCACCTACCCATAACTATAAATCCAAAAACAAAAAGTCTTTCTATAATTCCGATATATCTCCCGGCGTTTCTTAAGGACTTATGATCTAGATTAATTTGATTTGACATTCCCTCTAAAAGAACATTCATGATGATGGCGGCCGGATAGGTAACAAAAACCAAGGCAGTTAATAATGGCCAATTAAGTTGATGATACATGTAAAGCGTGTGTTCCCATAGATTTGAATAATAGGCACAAGCGTATATAACCAGAATATGTAAGAATTGATCGATAAAAAAAGGAACCTTTTTAACCTTAAATAAAGGTGTTGTATAAATCTTTAAAAGATCTATTACAAAATGGGACATCGCAACAATGGCGGCTATCTTCCATGCTTTAGGATCCCAAAGAAAGACCATGATTAATCCAAAGTGGATTAATATATGAGCATACAGATATTTAGATCTAATTTTGTTGGCCTCTTTATGTAATACCCACTTCTTCGACTGGAAAATAAAATCTCCAAGTATATGTGCCAGTAAAAGTTTCGTAAACAACATTAGAGTGCCATGTTTTTGGTAGTTTCTTTATAGTAGTCCAAAAGTTCTTGAACTAAGTGAAGTCTGGCTCTTTTTTTTCTCTGACTAACGGCTGATTGCTGTATGTTTAACTTTTGAGCTATTTCCCTTTGTTTTGTGTCCGGATTTTGTAAAGTAATAAATACGATTTCTGCAGATACAACGCTCCATGAATCCATAAAATCTAAGGCTAATTTAAAAAGCAAGTTAAATGTGTTTTCCTGGTTATTTCCTATTCCAATCCCCAGATTGACTCCGTTTTCTTTTAACCCCATTAAAGTTCTGCCAGAACGCCTATAGGCTGATCCATTGGAATCACTTACTCCTTTTCCCTTAAATTCTTCCTCGCCCAAACCAATGGCTATTCTAACATCTAATTCCGGAATTTTCTTCACTAAGGCCTTGATAGTTAAGGCTACTTCTAAAGCTTTTTCTGGAGTAGTAATTAATTGAAACTCATCTCCGCGATAAATTTCCCAGACCATGGGACTTTTCCCTAATTGCAAAAAATATTTTTCTAGCGATGGCATCCACTTTTCTGGCCCAATACGCTCCGAATTAACAATATCACCGGTGACTACTGCGATCATAATTATAAGTAAAAGTGCTAATTTATGAAAATATAACCTTATTTGCTAATATTATAGTCTTATATCTTTAATTGCTTATAAAAGTATTCCGTTTCAGAACCACCTTCTCACGAGGATACAGTAGTTCTTGTAATCTCTCCCAAAACGATCAAGAAGTACTTTCTCTTCCAAGCCAATCTGAAAGGTATTCATGTAAGCCACAAAACCGGCTGCCAACAACACATTGAAAGCATTACCCAACCATAGTCCCCAGGCAAGTAAAAAAATTAAAAGACTTAAATACATAGGGTTTCTTGAATAATTATATAAACCGCTGGTAACTAAAGTAGATACTTTGGAAAACTTTGCAGGGTGTATACTAGTGCCTGCCCTGTAGAGCTGCCAAAGCGAAATAATCCCAACTAAGACCGCAATTAATATTAAAATTTTACAAAAAATAATGCGACCATAAAAATCGAACTGTCCAAAAGGCAGAAGCGACTCCAGGGCCCACATGAAAAAAACAAAAATTAAAAAAACAATTACGGGTGGTATTTTAAGTTCTAGTTGCTTCATAAGTTAGTTGCTAAAATTACTACATTTGATTCCTTTTTTACCTATTTTTTACTAAATCTTGTACAAATGAATCTTGTTTTTGCCACTCAAAATCAGCATAAGATCGAGGAGGTCAGACAACTATTACCAAAAGGGATAAACGTCTTATCCCTTAAAGAAATAGATTGCCATGACAACATAGCTGAAACTGCAGACACTTTGGAGGGAAATGCTCAAATTAAGGCCGATTTTGTAACGAATAAATATAATCTTCCTTGTTTTGCTGATGATACAGGACTAATAATTGATGCTCTGAATGGTGCTCCGGGTGTATACTCCGCAAGATATTCCGGACCTAAAGGAGATTCTGAAGAAAACATAAATAAAGTGCTCCGAGAAATGAATAATAAGTCCAATCGATCGGCCAGATTCATTACGGTTGTTGCTCTTAATACAGCTAATACAACTCATTTCTTTAAGGGAATTGTTGAAGGCCACATTAGCATGGAAAGAATGGGCGACAAAGGGTTTGGATACGATCCAATTTTTATTCCAAAAGGATATGACATAAGCTTTGCCCAAATGTCCTTAGAGGAGAAGAATAAGATAAGTCATCGAGGCCAAGCCCTCCATCTTTTGATCGATTACCTAACAAAAACATTATAATACATTTAAGAATTAGTTCTTAATAAATAAGAGTATCTTTGCGCCTTTAAATAACGCCGCTGGTATAGCATGTGTTGCGCTGAGTCTCTTTAGGTTAGATGAACAATCGCTCTATGCAACATGGATATTTGCGATTTAGTAATTAACACATTATGACAAAATTTGAGGCGCTAGGGCTAGATAAAGCCCTATTAAATGCCATTACCGACTTGGGTTTCGATACCCCTTCTGAGGTACAAGAAAAATCCATTCCACTTTTACTAAGTGATGAAATAGACCTAGTTGCCTTGGCGCAGACTGGTACGGGAAAAACAGCTGCTTTTGGTTTTCCTTTAATTCAAAAGATTGATAGTGCCAGTAGGACAACGCAGGGCTTAATACTTTCTCCCACAAGAGAACTCTGTCTGCAAATCACTAACGAAATGCAATTGTACTCCAAATATGTAAAAGGACTCAACATTGTTGCAGTTTATGGAGGTGCTAGTATTACAGATCAAGCTAGACAGATAAAAAGGGGGGCACAGATAATCGTTGCCACTCCCGGGAGAATGAAAGACATGATTGGCAGAGGAATCATAGATATTTCCAAAATAGACTACTGTATTTTAGATGAGGCAGATGAAATGCTGAATATGGGATTCTATGAAGATATTAAAGACATCCTTTCCAATACACCGGAATCTAAATCTACTTGGCTTTTTTCCGCTACTATGCCCAAAGAGGTATCTACAATAGCTAAAAAATTTATGAAAAATCCTACTGAGATAACGGTAGGATCTAAAAATTCTGGTGTAGATACAGTCCAACATGAGTATTATACCGTAGGTGGAAGAGATCGCTATCCTGCTTTAAAACGCTTAGCTGATGCAAATCCCGGGATTTTCTCTGTGGTTTTTTGCAGAACTAAACGAGATACTCAAAAGGTTGCCGAAAAACTTATAGAAGATGGTTATAATGCAGGTGCTCTTCATGGAGATCTAAGTCAAAACCAACGTGATTTGGTAATGAATGCTTTTAGAAAGAAGCAAATCCAAATGTTGGTAGCTACCGATGTTGCGGCTAGAGGAATAGATGTGGATGATATTACACATGTTATCAACTACCAATTACCAGATGAAATTGAAACCTACACTCACAGAAGCGGAAGGACCGGACGAGCTGGTAAATCAGGAATTTCAATGGTTATTATTACCAGAAGTGAATCTAGAAAGATCGGCGCTATTGAACGAAAAATTCAACAAAAATTTATAAGTAAAAAGATCCCGACCGGAATAGAAATTTGTGAAATCCAATTATATCATCTTGCCAATAAAATTCGCAATACAAAAATAAACAAAGAAGTTAGCAACTATCTCCCGGCTATCAATGATGTTCTGGAGGGCTTAGATAGAGATGAATTAATTCAAAAGATTGTATCTGTCGAATTTACAAGGTTCTTTAATTATTACAATCGCACAAAAGATTTAAATACTTCTGAGGGGGAATGAGGAAGTAAAAGGGATAATGATTTTCAAACAGATTCTGATTCGGTAAGATATTTCATTAATATTGGAGAGCGAGATGGTTATGATTGGATGTCTTTAAAGGACTTTTTAAAAGATACGCTATCACTAGGTAAAGATGATTTATACAAAGTAGATGTTAAGGAAAGTTTTGCGTTTTTTAATGCAGATACCCAACACAAAGATTTGATTCTTAAAACCTTTACCAATTTTAAAGTAGATGGACGCTTTATCAATGTCGAAGTCTCAGATAACCCTGGTGGTGGTGGTGGAAGAAAAAGAAGAAGGGATAGCAAAGACGGAAGAAGATCCAATGACAGTTATGGGGATAGATCCAAAGACAAAAGCAGAGGAAAAAAGCGAGATTCCAATTTCTCAAAAGGAGGTGGTGGTTCTAGAAGATCTGGCGCATCATCATCATCTGGTAGGAGAAGCAAAAAAAGGGACGGGTTTTATTAGTTAATTCTATAATAAAAATTGGTTACAGATTCCTTTTTTTGTTTTATTCGTGCTTTCAAGTTGTTATATACTTTATGAAGCAATTCTTAATAGGTTACATATTTCTGTTTTCTTTACTTGGATTTACCCAAGAATCGGAAGATGACCCTGTAGTACAGGAATTTCAAGCAATCGTTATTAATGCGCAGTCTAATAGCCCTTTAGAAAGTGTTCACGTAGTAAACTTAAACAGAGTAGTCGGTACCATAACAAATAAAAAGGGAGAATTCTCAGTAACGGCATCTGTAAATGATACGCTTTATTTCTCATATTTAGGTTTTAAGTCTCAAAAAATTAGGGTAACCAACGATATGTTCCGCTTTAAGGATACCAAAATTGCCCTTACTGAACTGGCCTATGCCTTAGAAGAGGTAGTGGTGCGTCCTTATTCATTAACAGGATATTTGGAGATCGACATAAAAAATCTACCCATTAACAACTCTTATCAGTATAGTATTTCAGGACTACCTACTAGTTACGAAGCCGGTAGTAAAAGCCCTGGTGCTGTAACCAAAGTTTTGGGTTCTATTCTAAATCCAGCCGATTTATTGCGAAACCTATTTGGCAAAAAACCTGCTCAAATGGCAAAAATGAGACTAATTAAAGACGATGAAGACATCAGAGATCTCTTAGCCTCAAAGTTTGATCGGGAGATCTTAACGGAGCTTTTGCAATTAGATAAAGCTGACTTAAATGATATTCTTTCCAACTGTAATTATTCTACCTCTTTTATAAAAACAGCAAATGATCTTCAGATTTTGGATGCTATCAGTAGTTGTTATGAGGAGTATAAGGTATTGAATCGCAAATAATTTTTTGGCTAAATAACTAAGCACTAGCAGTCTAGCGACAGAAGAGATAAATTTATACAACAACCGAGATTGGGCATTAAATAAATTTCATATTTCCCTATTCATTTTATAGCTTTAGTCAAAATCTATAAACATGAAAAAACTGCTTATTGCCACTGCAATTTCTGCAATTTTTCTTACTTGTAAAGAGAATAAGCCTATCCCTGAGACTACCCCGGATACTCAAACTCTAAACGCTACAAAGGTTATCCCGGAAAATAAAGTTCCGTTCTTATGGAAGGGCGCAACTATTTATTTTTTACTAACGGATCGATTTAATAACGGAGATACATCTAATGATATTAATTTTGAAAGAACCAATGAAACAGGAGTTTTAAGGGGTTTTATGGGAGGCGACCTCCAAGGAATTACCGAAAAAATAAAAGAAGGATATTTCAACAAATTGGGGGTAAATGCCATTTGGTTTACTCCAGTGGTAGAACAGATTCATGGCGACACTGATGAAGGGACAGGCAATTCTTACGGCTACCATGGATATTGGGCTAAGGACTGGACTGCTTTAGATCCTAATTTTGGTACTAAACAAGATCTGGAAACACTAGTAAAAGAGGCCCATGCAAATCAAATTAGGGTCTTAATGGATGTTGTAGTCAATCATACCGGACCAGTAACTGATGAAGATCCGGTTTGGCCGAAAGAATGGGTAAGGACCAGCCCTACCTGTGAGAACATCGATTATGAAACTACTACGAGTTGTACCTTGGTTGAAAATTTACCGGATATATATACGGAGTCTGACGAAGCCGTAGCATTGCCAGATCCATTACTTGCAAAATGGAAAAAGGAAGGAAGACTAAGTACAGAATTGGATGAGCTTCAATTATTTTTTGAAAGAACTGGCTACCCTAGAGCGCCGCGCTTTTATATTATTAAATGGCTTACTGATTATGTAAATGATTTAGGGATTGATGGTTTTAGAGTGGATACGGTAAAGCATGCCGACGAGCAAACTTGGGCAGAATTATATGCGCAAGCTTCTTATGCTTTTGAAGCTTGGAAGAAAAAACATCCTTCTGAAGTATTAGACCAAAATCCATTTTATATGGTTGGTGAGGTTTATGGCTTTGAAATATCAAAAGGCAGGGAGTATGATTTTGGAGATAAGAAGGTAGATTATTTTGATTATGGTTTCGAAAGTTTAATCAATTTTGACTTAAAGACAGATGCCAAAAAAGACTATGAAACTATTTTTAAAAAATATAGCCGCCTTTTAAACACAAAATTCAAGGACATAGGCGTGGTGAACTATTTAACCTCTCATGATGACTCAAGTCCGTTTGACATGGAAAGGGAAAAATCCTATAAGGCTGCCAACGTGTTACTGCTAACCCCTGGAACAGCCCAAATTTATTATGGAGATGAATCTAATAGAGATTTAACTATTGAAGGCTCTGTTGGAGATGCTACCCTAAGATCATTTATGAATTGGCAAGAAATAGATAGTATTGCAGAAACGCAAGAATTGATGAAACACTGGCAAAAGCTTGGTGATTTTAGAAAAAATCATCTGGCTATTGGCGCAGGCAAACACAAACGATTGGCCAAAAAACCTTATGTATTTAGTAGGACTTATAATGATGGTGACTACAAGGATAAAGTAGTGGTAGGTTTAGATTTACCAAAAGGAAAAAAATATTTGTGGGTAAAAGGTTTTTTTGGCAATGGCACTAAATTATTTGACACCTATTCCCAAACAGCAGTAGAAGTTAAAAATGGACAAGTACTTCTGGAAAATGATTACTCTATTGCCTTATTGGAATTAGCAGATTAAACTTGAGAATGCAGAGCCATTCTATTTCCTTCAGAATCTAGAAATAAGGACATATAACCATGTCCTTCTCCTATGGCTGTTTTATCCTGTAAAATTTTACCTCCAGCCTCTATTATTCGCGACATTTCATTAGCGAGATCTTTGCATGAGAAATAGAGCAATGGCCCCTTAGAGCTACTTGGAGTATACATTTCATGTTTCACTAAAGAGCCGGTTGCTCCATTTATATTGGGGTCACTTGGAAACCAACCCATAATAAAATCACCTAAATCGTGCAAAGTGATCGTTATCCCAAATACCTTTTCATAAAAAGATTTGGCTCTTTCCATATCCGAAACAGGAATTTCAAACCATCCTATCATTTAACTTTCTTTAATTATTTATTTTGACTCTTCCATTATTGATTTTAAACTGGACAATCCCTCTTCAAATTCTTTTCCAACCATTTTATCCATATTCATAAAAAGCATCATAATACTCATTGGAAATTTGTTATTCCCTGAAAAACCCCAGTTTACCTCCGTAACATCCTCTCCAGATGCTTTGACACTTATATAAGCATCAGATTCTGATTTGTACGGTTTAAAAAACCTGAGTTTACTTTCAATAATTTCATTATCAACAATTCTCGTAATTTCCTGTTCCCCGCTTCCTACCTCTTTATTTCCTTCCCATCTACTTAAAAACCCGGAAGTTCCATCTGTTCCGCTAAAGTTCTTTTTCATATTAGGATCCTTCCTCATCCACGGACTCCAGGCATCTTGATTTTTTAAAAATTTTAAATATTCAAAAACCTCATTAATTGGTTTATTGATAGAGATTTTCCTATTTACCTTATAGGTCTTGGGGGCTATCAATCCCAATACTATTACCAATATTAGAACTGCAGCCAGAATGTATAAAAATGTTGTCATTTGATTGAAAATTAAGAGGTTATGTCTAAAGATAATAAAAAATTATTGCTTTTTGTAGAAGCGCATAATGATCTGATCTATACTTTTAATAGACTTCTTACTCCAATCCAATCTTTTTTCCAAAACCTCTTCCTCTGACAAATTCCATTCAATAGCAGAGGCGCGTAATTTTTTTGACATTTCAAATAATATGATAGCAACAGAAACGGAAATATTCAGGCTTTCAGTAAACCCTAACATAGGGATCCTTATCAACTGATCAGCATTATTTAATACCTCCTTGCTAAGTCCTTCTTTTTCAGTACCAAAAAAAAGAGCAGTTGGTTTCTCTAATTTAAATTCATCTATTAGAATTCCATCTACATTCGGAGTAGTAGCAACAATACTATACCCCTTGCTTCTTAAATCTGCCAAACAATTTCTGACATTATCATGCCTGCTAAGATCCACCCACTTTTCTGCACCCATGGCAATATTCTTATCCAATCGATCTCCAAATCGAGTTTCAATAACGTGAAGATTCTGTATACCAAAAACGTCACAACTCCTAAGCACTGCACTAGTATTATGTAATTGATAAACATCTTCCATTACAATGGTTAAAAAATTTGTGCGTTCTGACAGCACCTCCATAAAACGCTTTTTTCGTTCCTCTGTGATAAGGGTTTCCAGATAGTTGAGTAAAGCAATATCTACCATGATTCTAAGATAATAAAAACGTATATTTAATTCTCATTATAGATTATGTCTGACAATATTGTTGTACTCAGTGGCGCAGGGATGAGTGCCGATAGCGGTCTTAAAACCTTTAGAGATGAAGATGGTCTATGGGAGGGACATGATGTAATGGAAGTTGCATCCCCCATCGGATTTTCTAAAAACCCCGATTTAGTTCTCGATTTTTACAATCAAAGAAGAAGACAATTAAAAGAAGTAAAACCCAATGACGGGCATATTGCTATCGCACAATTAGAGGAACATTTTAAGGTAACCGTAATTACACAAAATGTTGATGATTTACATGAACGAGCCGGCAGCTCTGATGTTATCCATCTTCATGGCGAGTTGTTAAGAGCCAGAAGTATTGCAAATCCTAATCTGACAATGCCTTGGAAGGAAGATCTTGTTATGGGTCAAACTGCGGAAGACGGGTATCAATTAAGGCCAGATATCGTATGGTTTGGTGAAGAAGTACCACTACTTCCCATGGCAGCTGAAATTACTTCGAAAGCTGGCGTTTTAATAGTTATAGGGACCTCTCTGCAAGTTTATCCCGCAGCCGGATTAATCCATTATGCCTCGGAAAATATAACGAAGTACTATATAGATCCCAATCCCAGTATTGATAAAAACTACTGTGCCAATCTGGAAATTATAAATATGAGATCAGCGATAGGAGTGCCTATTTTGGTAAGGGACCTAATTCAAAAAGGACTTTAGTTCTTTTCGCCCAATTAGTAATATCTTCTTTTTGGCTTTCAGAAATTTTAGCCTCAGGACGAAACCATAAATAAGAGCGTTTGGGCATAGTGCCTTGGTATACAGCTTCAGATATTTCTTCCATTAAGTCGGCCTTTTCTTCTTTTGTATAGGCTTCCCAATTAGAAAAATTTAGCGCTTCCTTTCCACTTCTTATATCATTAGCCATCCAAAAAGATAAAGGTGCAATATTATTGTACCAGGGATAATTAGTATGATTGCTATGGCAGTTATAGCAACTACTTTTTAATACCTCAACCGTTGAATCCGAAGGATTGGTTTCATTTTTAAAACTCACCAAATGCTCTCCTGGTTCGATATTTTTATCGGGATTAAAAAATTGCAGGAATACAAAAATGAGCAAAAATATTTTTGCCGTTTTTTTTAGTAATTTCATGTTTGGGGCAATAATTACAACTTACAAAATACAAATTTTGTGAACACCATAGACTTAATTCCATTATTAAATACCTGCAATGCTACAAAAGCCAATAGACAGAGGATTGCAAATATAATATTGAAAAATCCTCATCTAATGACACCTCTAATGGAGATTGCTTTTTATTCCGACCGGGAAATTGGTTCCAAAGCATCTTGGATCATAGAATTTGTTTCCAAAAGTGACCTTAGCTTTTTACTGAATAATATTGATTTTTTTGTAAAGAATCTTTATCGACTAAAAGCCGATTCTTCCATTAGACCTATGGCTAAGCTTTGCGAAATCTTAACGCTTTCCTATTTTTTAAGGAGAGAAGAAAAGACCAAGGATGCCCTTCTTAATGAACATTTGGAAATTATGACCACAGCCTGCTTTGATTGGCTTGTTGGAAATTATAAAGTAGCTAGTAAGGTATATTCAATGACCAGTTTGTATTATTTGGGTGAAAAGATACCATGGATAAGACCAGAATTAAAATTGGTATTAGAACATGACTATTCCACGGGTTCTGCTGGCTACCAAGCTAAAGCAAGGAAAATATTAGGTCATTTAAAAGAATAACTAAAGCTTCAGTCTTACCTATAACTTCACGGATATAATATTTTTATACTCAAGGCCTTTAAGTATCTTTGACACTTTCTAATTCGATTCAATTTTTACCTATATGTCATTAAATCCTTTAACCGCTATTTCGCCTATTGATGGGCGCTATCGATCTAAAGTAGAAGCCTTAGCAAACTATTTTTCAGAAGAAGCACTCATTAAATATAGGGTATTGGTAGAAATTGAATATTTCATCGCTTTGTGCGATTTTAATCTGGAACAACTTCCCCAATTATCTAGTTCTCAAAAAAAAGAGCTGCAATCAATCTACAAATCTTTTAGCACTGAAGATGCTCAGGCCATAAAGGAAATTGAAAGCGTCACTAATCATGATGTAAAGGCAGTTGAGTATTTTATCAAGAAGCAATTTGACAGGATTGGGCTACAGAAATACAAAGAGTTTATCCATTTTGGACTTACCTCCCAAGATATAAATAATACAGCCATTCCTTTTTCTATTAAAGAGGCTGTAGAAAACGTTTATCAACCTGTTTTTGATGAGTTAATAAGCACTTTGAAATTCTATGTAGAAGAATGGAAGAATATATCCATGTTGGCTCGTACTCACGGGCAGCCGGCATCCCCTACCCGTTTGGGGAAAGAAATAATGGTCTTTGTAGTGCGCCTTGAAGAGCAAATAAGAATACTTAAAGCAATCCCCAATGCAGCCAAATTTGGCGGTGCCACAGGAAATTTTAACGCTCATCATGTTGCCTATCCCCATTTAGATTGGAGAGAGTTTGGCAAACACTTTGTTGAGGACAGACTTGGTTTAAAGCACTCTTTTCCCACCACCCAGATTGAACATTATGATCATATGGCAGGGCTATTTGACGCTTTAAAACGAATTAATAATATTGTTATAGATTTAAATAGGGATATGTGGACCTATATCTCCATGGAATATTTTAAACAAAAAATTAAAGAAGGGGAAGTAGGTTCCTCTGCTATGCCACATAAGGTTAATCCTATCGATTTTGAAAATTCAGAAGGAAATTTAGGTCTTGCTAATGCTCTTTTTGAACACTTATCGGCCAAACTACCTATTTCTCGATTACAAAGAGATTTAACTGATAGTACCGTTTTAAGAAATGTTGGAGTCCCTTTTGCTCATACCCTATTGGCCTTTAAGGCTACTTTAAAAGGACTTAACAAGCTCCTACTAAATGAAGCAAAATTTGAGAAAGATCTGGAGGCTAACTGGGCGGTAGTTGCAGAAGCTATTCAAACTATTCTAAGAAGAGAAGGTTACCCCAACCCTTATGAGGCTCTAAAAGGATTAACCAGAACCAATACGGGCATTACAGAGTCCTCTATATCAGCCTTTATTGATGAATTGGAAATTTCACAAACTCTTAAAAACGAACTTAAGGCCATTAACCCCCGTAATTATACCGGGATATAATGCAATAAGATAATACTTCGATTTAAACAATTATTAGAAGCTCCGGGCTAAAGTTTATTATTTTAAGCTTACCCTTTTTTATGTATTTCAACAGAATGTGGATATGGAATTTCAATTCCGGCCTCATCTAAGGCTATCTTGCACCCTTCAACAGATCTGAAGTACACATCCCAATAATCCTCAGGTTTAGCAAAGGGACGGACTGCAAAATTGACGGAACTATCAGCTAATTCCAGGACATTTACCGTAGGAGCAGGGTCTTTTAAGACTTTCTCATTAGAGGTCAGGACATTTAGCAACACTTCCTTCGCTTTTTTAATATCCTCCTCATAACCTACCCCAATAACCATATCTACCCTTATTTTTCCCTCAGCTGTATAATTAACAATATTTCCATTAGCCATAGCCCCATTGGGCACAATGGCCTGTTTATTTTGCGGAGTTATTAGTTTTGTTGTGAATATATCAATTTCTTTAACAGCTCCAAGAACTCCCTGAGCCTCAATTAAATCTCCTAATTTATAAGGTTTAAAGATCATAATAAGTACCCCTCCCGCAAAGTTGGAAAGTGAACCTTGTAAGGCAAGGCCAACCGCTAAACCAGCCGCTGCAATTACCGCAGCAAAGGTAGTGACATTTACCCCCAGGGTTGAAATAACAATAATTAGCAGTAAAACTTTTAAAGCCCAACTGGTAAGGTTTAAGAGGAAGCTTTGTAAAGAAGCATCATATTTACCCTTAGCCATTACCTTTCTAGAGGCGCCAATAATTTTTTTAATTATCCATGAACCAATAATAAAGATTAAAATGGCCCCTAGAAGTTTAGGTCCGTACTCTACTATAAAATTGATTCCTTTATTTACCCAAAGTTCCGCATTTTCCATATAGTTATTCTTGTTTTAATATTTTTGAACGTTGAATATAAAAAAAATGTTGGAAGCTCAATAACTTAAAAAGCAGAATTATAAAAACTTCTTAGTAACAAAAAACCTGTTCCTTTATAAAAAGGAACAGGTCTTACATATGTTAAGTCTTCTATTTAGCCCTTTAAAAAATCTCCGATTTCTCCTAATGCCGCCGTGTCGATATCGGAATTTTGAATAGCCTTCATAAGTTGAACCAATTGAGCAGGATTCATATTCTTACCCAAAACCCTAATAATCGCAAACCCTTGATCATCGCTACTACCATAAATAATGACTTCATCAATGGCATCTTCATCGCCCAAATACTTAATAGCGCCTTTCCCGTATTTAGAATTTAGTTTCATGAGCTCAACATAAGCATCATTGTCCAATATGGCGTTTACTTTGCCTTTTTCCAACTCAAAGTCGGAAGCATTTTCCTCGGTTACCCGAAATGCCAGAACATTAAGTTTTCTTAAAGATGCTAAAGCCTCTCTCTGGGTTTCTGTAAGATTATTATCCTGTATATTTAAAATGCTAGCCGGTACATCCACGGTCAGGAAATTTGGATTTTCAGAATTGCTAACATAATATTCCTGAAGAGTCTGCTTAGATGAGCAAGAAGCTATCAGAAGTAATGCCATGCTACATAGAGCTATTAGTGTTTTTTTCATTTGTGTAAGTTTTATAATTAATTGAGGAACTCCAAAGAAGAAGGACAAACTAATAAGCAATCTGTTCTTCTTCTTTTGGGAGCCTGAAATTTTGTTTAGCCCTTTTTCTCAGCTTTATTTAATTCTTCAGGAAGATTCATCTTTTTAGTAAGCGAACCAATTTTGGTAAGGTCGATGTCTCCTGTTAAGGTCAGTAAAACCGTTTCAATATTTCTGTCATCTATTTCAATATCATCCCTGTTAACTCCGGTGACAAACATTAACAACTCACTTACATGATCTTCGTCTTTACCATTCTTGATATAGAATTTAACATTCGTATCTTTGTCCTTAACTCTCATAAGTTCTTCCAATGAAGAAGATTTCAAATATTTGTTTACGGTAGCCTGCATATCTGCAGAAACTTCTTTGTTTTCAGTTACGAATACTTTTAGGCCACTTAGACTTTTAGCAATATCCATAAACTCCTGGGCTTCTGGATCATCTACATCAACATCCATTTTCATTAAGAGGTTGAACATGTTTTTATTGACGACTACGGAACTTACTTCATCCGAATCTTCATATTTGTCAAAAATAGACTGAGAGAACCCTAACAAAGGCATGGCAGCCAATGCGAAAATTAATATGTACTTTTTCATTTTATTCAATTTTAATTGTTGTTGTAAATTTTTTGTTTCGCTTGTTCAAACTCTTTTAAATATGCTACTTTTTCGGTCCCACGATCGAAATTTTCAGCTAATAACCCTAATGCCTTTCGAGTTTGAGTATAGGCATATTGGGCCTCTTGTTGCTCTCGGTAATTATTCCCGAAATATATTCCAAAGACCATTACTGCTACTGCGGCAATAGAAATCCATTTGTAGTAATTTACACTAGGTTTTAATGGAACCTGCTTAGTAAACCGTTCGTCTTTGGCTTCAGAAAAGTAGGTAAACATAGGAGCATATTGTTTCAACTGAGGTGCTACCTCCGCTTTGGTGAAATACTCTTTTAATTGTTCCTCTTCAGCCACCGTGGTATTGGCGTCAAAGTACTTTTCTAATAATTTTTCTATTCTATCCAATTCCATAACTATGTTTTTGAATTAATTTTTCTCTAACTGTTTTACGCGCTCTTGAAAGTGCAACGCGGACTGCCGTAGGTTTCATTTCAAGCAGTTCTGATATTTCTTCAAAATCGTACTGCTCTACATCTCGCAATTGTAATACCATTTTTTGTTGTTCCGGTAATTCCTGCATAATCCGCTCTACCCAACTTAAACTATCTTTCGTTTCTAACTGACTCTCTAAAGAGCTGTTTCCATCCCGATAATTGCTATGAACTAATTTAAGGTTACTCGATTGTTTGGATTTTAATCTATCCAGACAAAAATTCTTAGTCATTGTCATGGCAAAAGCCTCTACATTTTTATAGCCTTCTATATTCTTCTTTTTGGCCCATAATTTCAATAAAATTTCCTGAGTAGCGTCTTCAGCCTCTTCTGCTGAAATTAATAGTCTTTTAGATAATCTATACAATTTATCTTTAAAAGGCATTACCACATTAAGAAACTCTGACTGCGTCATTGTTGGTTGTTCTGTTGTTGTATAAACCATTTATCGGTGTGTTACAAAAGGAAGACGAAGTATGTTCAATTTTGTTACAAACATTTTAAATTTATTCCCGATATCTGCTATTTACCTCCTTAATTTATGAATTTCTTAAACAATCTAAAGCTTAAAGAGAAGAACATCAAGTGTTAAGGAATACTAAATTTGGTATAATAATTGTATAAAGAAAGTATATTTGCCCAAAAATATCTAGATGAAGAAGTACACCCTTGCCCTAGTGGTATTCTTATTCCTTTATGTAAGTTGTAATAAAGATGACGATGGCGGTATTCAAGGTCCGGGAACGGACTCTGTAAGCACCCAGGATTTTATGTGGAAAGCCATGAATATTTGGTATTTCTGGCAGTCTGATGTAGAAAATCTCGCTGATGATAGGTTTACAACTAATGAAGAATACAATGAATTTCTTCAGTCGGAAGAGGACCCGGCCGTTTTTTTTAATAGTCAACTGAGGTTTTCAGAAGACAGATTCAGTTTTTTTAATGAAGATTACAAAGAACTTACAAATAATCTTTCTGGGATTTCTAGAAGCAATGGTGTGGAATTTGGATTATTCTTTGCCGGAGATGGCACTGATAATATCTTTGGTTACGTGCGTTATATTGTTGCTAACTCCGACGCTTCCAACAAAGACATTAGTCGAGGAGAATTATTTTCTGGGGTAGATGGCCAAACCCTGACAGAAGCAAATTATCGCGACTTATTATTTGGAGAAAATGCTACCTATACCTTAAATATGGCCGACATAGACAACGGTGTCGTTACGCCAAATGGTAAAAATGTGGAACTTACCAAACAAGATGGATTGGTAGAAAACCCGGTCTTTATCACACGGACATACGAAATTAATGGGCAGACCATCGGATACCTTATGTATAATGGTTTTACCAACGAATTTGACGAAAATTTAAATAATGCCTTTGGAGAGCTAAAGGCAGCCGGGGTAACAGATTTAGTATTGGATTTCAGATATAATCCAGGTGGTTCTGTAAATTCTTCAAGACTAATATCCAGTATGGTCTACGGCACCAACACCAATGAGGTGTACATACGTCAACGCTGGAATGACAAAATACAAGGACAATTTAACGAGGCAGATTTGGTTGACTTTTTTGCTAATCAAACAGGAGAAGGAACCCCCATTAACACCCTTAATCTAAGTAGAGTATACGTTATTATAACTAATAGCTCTGCTTCCGCCAGTGAGTTGGTTATCAATGGTTTAAATCCTTATATGGATGTTATAAAAATTGGCGACACGACTAGGGGTAAAAATGAATTTTCACTAACTTTAGTGGACGATCCTGACCGGGACGGAGCTCCCTATATTTATTCTCCCTCAAGGGAAAATCAAATTAATCCTGACAATCAATGGGCTATTCAGCCCTTAGTAGGTCGAAATGAAAACTCTGTTGGCTTTTTTGATTATACAGCAGGTTTTGCCCCTGAAATTCTTTTAAATGAAGACTTAGAAAATTTAGGAGTCTTAGGAGATTTAAATGAACCACTTTTGGCAAAAGCCATTGAAGAGATAACGGGAGTGACCGGTAAAAAATCATTTGAGGTAAAATCTCCGGTTGAACCCTTTACAAACTCCAAAATGTTCAGGCCGATGAAGGATATCATGATTATGGATAAGCCCCTTAATTTTAAACTACCTAATTCTTATTAGAAAATAAGATTTAAACCTAAGCGAAAGTTTCTGCCTCGGGTAGTAAATCCAATCACCTCGGTGAACTCAGTATTAAACAAATTATCAGCATTCAAAAAGATTTTGAGCCTTTGCTGAATGACTTCCTGCTCAATATAAAATCCGAAAAGTGAGAATGGATCCAGGTCCTGATCTTCAAAATTATTGAAATTGGTGTCGACCCTTTGTCCCGTATAGGCATAAGAAAAAGAAGCAAATGTATCCTTTGAAAAGGAATACCCTGCCACGGCATTTATCTTGTTCCTGGGTAGTCTAATAGCATTATCGCCTATACGTTCCGTATAGGTATAGTTGGCATCTATAGAAAGGTTCTCGATAGGGCGCCATTGCAACTCTACCTCAAGCCCTTGTACTTCAATAGACTCTGCAGCGTTAAAATATTGAAACTGGGTATTGTCGTAAAAGACAAAATTATTTTCTTTCCTATTGAAATAAAGTGCGCTTACACGCAGAGCAGAAGAGGCCCTGTATTCTACCCCACCCTCAATAGTTCGATCGTCCTCAGGCTCTAGCATTTCATTTGCTCCAAAAATTCCAAATAATTGACTTAATGAAGGGGTAATATAGGAAGTTGCATAAGTCGCCATGAATTTTAAATATCCGGAAGATAGCTTGTAGGTATAAGAGGGGTTTAAATTATATACCCAGTTAGATCCGTATTCCGAGTGCAAATTTAACCTCGCCCCTGCATTAATATTCAGGCCAAAAGAGGAAAGATATACTAGATTTACATAGGGGTCGATGACCGAGAATTCTTTGGTATCCTCAATAAAAGTCCTGTCTAAATTGTAATTAAGTCCCAAAACAGTTAAAAACTGATCACTAAAAGTATAGCGATTGAACAGATCAACCACATAATTACTTCCCTCAAAGACAGACGGAAAAGCACTTTGATTTTCCGAATTGTAAGATGAGTAAGCAGCATTTAAGTTTAAATCCCCTTTTTCATAAGACCATTTGGACGAAAGACCTGCTCGGGTTTGTTCTGATAGAAATACATAAGGGGCATCCACCATCCCAAAAGATTCGTCATAGGCAGTATTTATTTTAGTTTGATTGGCATATATAACTATCTTAAACTTCTGGCTAAATTCATACCCAATTTTAGCATCTAAATTATATCTGGAAAATGGATCTTCCTCGTTCTCCGGAGTAATTAGAGAAGACAGGCCATTTGAATATGCATTTGAAAATCCTAGTTGGTAAGTAAATCTTTCTAATGTCCCGCTTACCATAGCTGCATTTTTAAATTCGGCAATATTATAGTTTTGATCCTTGGATGTTTGGTTTGTGCCGATACTCGATTGAAAGTTTGCTCCAATTCTATTCTTAGAGGCCTTTTTTGTAGTGATATTGATAACCGCTGTTGCTGCGCTCATACCATAGAGCGTACTAGCTGCTCCCTTAATTATTTCTATTGATTCAATTGCTGCTGTATTTAGGAGTCTTAAATCATACTCCTGTGAAAAAGATGAAGGATCGGACACCCTAACCCCGTCAATAAGGATTAGCACTTGCCTGCCGCGTCCTCCTCGAGGAAAGACCCCTAAAACCTCCCCTTCTCTTCCCCTGCTTCCATTAATCTCAATTCCACTTTTGGTATTGATAATCTCAGCTACTGTTTTACCCTGATTTTGTGCTAGTTCTTTTTGACTAATTTGGATAACGGTTTTACCGGAATTCTCTCTTTTTAGAGAAAAGCGTGAATCACTTACCACAACTTCATCCAATTCTTGAATCTCCATCGGTCCTTCTTCCTGTGCAAGAGATAAATTAATAAACCCAAACACCAGTGCAGAAATTAAAACACTTTTCTTGATCATTTCTTTAAATTAGAGACGGGTATAAGGCGCAGGAGCATCCATACGAAAACCTCTATCCCGAAAGTTTTACACTATAAATAAAAATGGCAGGTCTCCTGACTTGCGTCTTATTACTTACCTTCCCGTTACCTAATTAATGAGATTTCATTAAAAAAGTTCCAGCTAGTTACTGGATTCACAGTGGTATTGATTTAGTAATAAGCATCCCTAAAAAGGAACAAAGCTTACAGTTGCGGGAACAGTTCCAGATTTTTCATTCTTCCTAAAAAAAATAGAATCACTGGATTCCCTTTTAATCTTATGTCTTTACCAAAATGACATAAAAACCAAATTCTAAACGAAAGTAATATTAATTATCAAGAACCAATCAATTTTGTTTAAAGTTAAAAATGCTACTTTTTGAGGTTATGTTGTCATAACTCCTAAAACTGCTGTAATAGTTGACTTGACAATTCATTTGGAAAGAATAAAATGTTGAACAAATAGTATTAGATCTAATGATAATAATTGACTTTTGTTACCTTGCAATAGTGAAAAATTATTTTTTAAAAAGCAGCTTTGTGGTATTTATGATCTCTTGTTTCTTACTATTCTCATGTAGCCCTAAGCAAGAAAAAAAGAATCCTGTAGAAAACAAAAAGGATTATCCTATAGACTTTGCGAAAGGATTTTCTATAAATACATTGCCCTCAGGAATTACCATTATTAATGTAAACTCCCCATGGCCAGATGCCAATCGCACCTACTCCTATGCTCTGGTAAAAAGAGGAATGACACTTCCCTCTTCTTTGGAAAAACGAAACTATGATGCCATAATACCTATTCCCGTAGAGCGAATCATAGCGACTTCAACAACCCATATTGCAGCTCTGGAGGCTCTGGGAGTAGAGAATTCTATAGTTGGCTTTCCGGACATGTCCTATATCTCCTCAAAAGCTACCAGAAAGAGAATAAATAAAGGCCTCATAAAGGAAATGGGCAAAAATGAATCCCTGAATACAGAACTTGCCATTGAGCTGGCGCCTGATGTTATCTTTGGATTTAGCATAAATAGTCAAAATACGATATACAAGACCTTGACTCAGTCCAATATTCCAATTGTTTACAATGGAGATTGGACAGAACAAACCCCTTTGGGAAAGGCTGAGTGGATCCGGTTTTTTGCACCCTTCTATGGTCTAGAGAAGAAAGGGGATTCTATATTTCAGAAAATTTCAAAGGACTATGAATTAGCCAAAAACCTAGCTTTAAAAGCTACCAAAACACCCACCGTTCTTAGTGGAGCCTTATATAAAGATGTATGGTATCTCCCAGGAGGAAAAAGTTGGGCCGCTAAGTTTATTGAAGATGCTAATGCGGATTATCTATGGAATAAAAATGAAGATACAGGCAGTCTATCATTAAGCGTTGAAAGTGTTTTAGAAAAGGCTAGCGAGGCCGATATCTGGATATCACCATCTCAGTTTATCTCTTATGAAGAGCTTGGAGAGGCAAACAGGCATTACGAACGTTTTAAGGCTTTTAGACAAAAAAAGATATTTACTTTTGCAAATACCAAAGGGGAAACGGGAGGATTATTGTATTATGAAATTGGTCCAGGCAGGCCCGACTTGGTTTTAAAAGATTTGATACATATATTCCACCCAGAGTTGCTATCAAATTATCAACCCTATTTTTTTAAGCCTCTAGAATAAGTGAAAAAAAAGCGCTCTTTCCTGTTCTCTTTTTTAGTGCTGATATTGGTGCTATTTACATTTTTTATTCTAAATATTAGTCTTGGCTCGGTTAATATCCCATTTTCTGATACTATCAAAAGTCTTTTAGGTAATAAAATAGAAAATGAATCATGGCAGTATATTATCTGGAACTATCGATTACCAAAAGCCTTTACCGCTGTTCTTGTAGGTGCAGGTCTCTCCTTGAGTGGGCTTTTGATGCAAACACTTTTTAGAAATCCTCTGGCAGGTCCTTTTGTGTTGGGAATTAGTTCTGGAGCCAGCCTTGGTGCTGCACTTTTGATTATGGGTAGCAGTTTTTTTACGGCCTATTCCCTTTTCGGGACAGTTAACGATATTTCCCTGGCCTTAGCCTCTAGTCTGGGTAGTTTCTTAGTCTTGCTGGCCGTCTTATCTGTAGCCACTAGAGTTAAAGACACCATGGCTTTACTTATAATTGGTTTGATGTTTGGGAGTATTTCAGCGGCCGTGGTAAGTGTCCTATCCTATTTTACAGATGCAGAACAACTTCAGCAATATATTTATTGGGCATTTGGCAGTGTAGGAAACTTATCTTGGTCTCAACTAGCACTTCTAACGACTTTTATAGGCCTGGGAGTTGTCATTAGCATAGGTTCCATTAAATCACTTAATGCCTTACTTTTAGGGGAAAATTATGCTCAAAGCCTTGGAGTTCCAGTAAAAAAAATACGTTATCTATTAATCATTGCTACCGGTTTACTGGCAGGAGCCGTAACAGCCTTTGCAGGACCAATAGCCTTTATTGGCTTAGCCGTTCCACATCTTACAAGACAAATTTTTAATACCACAGAACATCGCATACTGGTCCCGGCAGTTCTTGTTTATGGAGCTATACTTCTTTTATTCTGTGATATAATTGCTCAAGTACCATCCTCCACCTATGTTTTACCTTTAAACGCTATAACATCAGTAGTTGGAGCCCCGGTAGTTATATGGCTTCTGGTAAGAAGAAAGAAAATGATTTTTTAAAAACTTTAAAATAAAAAAGAAATTAATACACAAGAAGAACATATAGGCCTAATAGTAAAAGACTTATCCATTGGTTATCGTCAGGGAAATAAAACAACCCTTATATGTAACCACATTAATTTTGAACTTTACCATGGTGAGTTGGTAGGTATTATTGGAGTAAACGGAATTGGGAAATCTACCTTACTGCGTTCTTTGGCCAAGGTACAGCCAAAATTATCCGGCACAATAGAGATAAATAAAAAAGACTTGGAGGCATACAGAAATGAGGATTTTGCAAAGATTATTAGCGTTGTACTCACAGAACCTATTGCTACAAAGAACCTTAGTGTTTTGGAATTGGTAGCATTGGGTAGGCAACCACATACAAATTGGTTGGGCAGCTTGGAAAAAGAAGATAAAGAAATGCTTAATTATTCGTTGCGGCTTTTGGAACTAGATAGGCTAAAATATAAAAAGTGTTTTGAACTTAGTGACGGACAGATGCAAAGAGCTTTGATTGCCAGAGCCTTATGCCAGGACACAAAGATAATAATGCTGGATGAACCCACCACGCATCTAGATCTTTACCACAAAGTTGAAATACTTAAACTATTAAAACGCATTGCAGTTGATACCGGAAAAATTGTATTATTTACTTCTCACGAAATAGATTTGGCCATTCAATTATGCCATAAAATGCTAATTTTAAAGAAGGATAGTTCCATATTTGGGGATCCTTGTAGTTTAATAGAGCAGAAAAGCTTTGAAGATTTGTTTCCTAAAGACAGCATTGCCTTTAATGCCAATACGGGTACTTTTAAGATTGTGAAATAAGATAGGTCCAAGAAATTTTTCAAGTTAATACCCTATCTTTATGCTGTCTTAATTTTGCTTCATGGAAAACCTCGTATTGTATCTATTTCTTATTGCACTAGGCCTTGGAATTGGTTATTTTTTAGGTAATTATATCAAAGGGCTAAAGACGAAATCTGGTCAGAGTACCTTATTAGAAAGAGAGCAACAACTCAAGATGGCTATTGAATCTTTAGAAGAACGCATCAATAAAAGAGATGCGGATATCGACGATCTAAAGCAGCAAAAAGACAGTCTTAATCTTCAACTTATTCGTTATGAAGAAAAGATGGTTCATCTGCAAGAAAAAAATGAGGAGCAAAAAAGTGAAGTAGAAAAGCTACAAGAGAAATTCACTAAGGAGTTTGAAAACCTCGCCAATAAAATCCTGGAGGTAAAGTCAGAAAAGTTTACCAAGCAAAACAGGGAAAATATTGAGAATATCCTAAACCCTTTAAAAGAAAAAATAAAAACTTTTGAAGAGAAGGTTGATAAAACACATAAAGAAAGTATTGACTACCATGCTGCCCTTAGACAACAAATCTACGGTCTTAAAGAGCTAAATGAGCAAATGTCCAAAGAAACCATGAACCTTACCAAGGCCCTTAAAGGAGATAGTAAGATGCAAGGGAATTGGGGAGAATTGGTTTTGGAAAGAGTCTTAGAAAAATCCGGTCTTAAAAAGGACCATGAGTACACCGTACAGCAAAGTTTTACACTAGAAGACGGTAGCAGACAGTTGCCCGATGTTATTATTAATTTGCCGGGTGGTAAAAAAATGGTGGTCGATTCTAAAGTATCTCTTACGGCATATGAGCGATTTGTAAATGCAGATGAAGAAGAACGTCCTGCTCATTTAAAAGAACATATCAATTCAATAAAAACACATATTGGTCAGCTCTCCTCCAAGAAGTATGAAGATCTTTATGAAATGGAAAGCCCGGATTTCGTGCTTATGTTTATTCCTATAGAACCTGCTTTTGCTGTGGTAATCAACGAGGACAACACAATGTATAGCAAGGCTTTAGAACAAAAAATAGTTATTGTTACTCCGGCAACTCTCTTGGCCACTTTGCGAACCATAGATAGTATGTGGAACAATGACAAGCAACAAAAGAATGCTTTGGAAATTGCCAGACAAGCAGGTGCACTTTACGATAAATTTGAAGGTTTTATAGGAGACTTAACGAAGGTGGGCAAAAAGATGGATGAAGCCAAAGTAGAGTATAAAGGGGCTATGAATAAGCTTGTAGAAGGAAGAGGAAATATAATAAGTAGCATTGAAAAGCTCAAGAAAATGGGTGCCAAAGCAAAAAAAGCTCTTCCTGAGAAATATTTGGAAAGAGCTGAATATGATGATATAAATGAATGAAATAAAGAATCTATGAAAAAAGCCTTAGTCATAACTTTGTTGGCTATTTGCCTGGGTGCTATAGGGTATTTTTCTTTTGTCTATTATGTGCCCTATAGTAAAGGCGTAAGATCAGGAGAATTAATAAAAATTAGTCATAAGGGTGTTGTAGTTAAGACCTGGGAAGGTGAAATTAGTCAAGGAATCTCTGGGGCCCAAATCTTTCCATTTTCAGTGTCCGGTAAAAGAACAGATATCATTGAAAAACTGAATGAATACCAAGGGGCTTACGTGAAGCTTGAATATGAAGAACGTTACAAATCCTTTTTTTGGTGGGGAGATACTAAGTATTTTATTACGGGAGTGGAAATAGAGACCTCCAGACAATCTCGTAATTAATCCTTATTTATAGCGATTCTTTAGAGTTTGCTCTTTACCTCCACTAAAGACCCATAGCAGCGTCTTTATCCATAAACCAAGTGAGTTTATCGGAAGCAGGATTTACCAAATTAGCAGGATAATCAAGATAGTTTCCTCTTTTACGAATAATTTCAGCCACTTTGGAAGCTTTGTTTTTCCCGGTAACTAAGAAAACTACTTCATCAGCATTATTAATTATTTTACCGGTAATACTTATTCGTTTTTGATTGGTTTCTGGGTGAAGGGCCACCGTACAATTTTCTTTTGCATTCCATAAGTAAATCTGATGAGGAAAAATAGAAGCCGTATGGCCATCATCTCCTAAGCCTAATATCACCAAATCAAATTGCGGAATGCTATTAACAGATACTAAGTTTTTAGCCATTAGGTTTGAATAGCGTTCTGCTTCCATGGCAGGTAAATCTTCCCCTTTAATTCTATAAATTTGATCTTCAGGAATTTCTACCTTCGAAATTAAATGATTCTTAGTCATTCTATAGTTGCTCTCTGAATCTGTTGGAGGAACGCATCTCTCGTCTCCCCAATATAAATGGACTTTAGACCAATCAATTTTATCTTTATAGGATGAAGCTAGTAGGTCAAATACGAGTTTCGGCGTACTACCTCCGGATAATGAAATATGAAAGCTTGCAGAAGCGGCTATTCGATTAGCAAGAAACTTTGAAAAAGCTTTCGCTGTCTCTTCCTTTGTTTTAGATATTTCTATTTCCATAAAGATACTTTAGTAAATAACACAAAATCCGGGATCATCATTTAAAAGAGCTCCGGGATTTCTCCATGAATATTTCCCTTCAAAAAGATCGTTCGTATTCTGAGGTCCCCAGACTCCGGCAGAATAACCATAAGTGACAACGTTCTTTCCGTTTTTCCAGTAGTCCAAGATGGGATCAACAAATGACCAGGCTGCTTCTACTTCATCTGCTCTTGCATAAAGGGTAGGATCTCCCATCATAGCATCTAACAAAAGACGCTCATATGCAGTCATTATGGTCGTTTCAGCAAGGTCGTCATAATTGAATTCTAAATTAGCCCTTTCTACTTTAAACCCTTGACCGGGAACTTTAACTCCAAACTTAATTAATATTCCTTCATCTGGCTGTATTCGAATTATCAGTTTATTATCCTTATCAATCACTTCTGATTGACTAAAAATATGATGGTGTGGAGATTTAAAATGTATAACAACTTCTGTAACTTTAGTTGGCATTCTTTTAGCCGTTCTCACATAAAAAGGAACATTTTTCCAGCGCCAATTATCTACATAGAACTTAACGGCTGCAAAAGTCTCAGTAGTTGAATCGTCCGCAACGCCAGGTTCTTCCCTATATCCCGGAACGCTTTCTCCCATAAAGTCAGACGCAAGATATTGGCCACGGATAGTATTTTTGTAAAGTGTTTCTTCATCATCCATTATCCTGATGGATTTTAAGGCTTTTACCTTTTCATCCCTGATAGCTTCTGCCCGATCATCTATAGGTGGCTCCATTACCACTAGGGAAACTATCTGTAAGAGATGGTTTTGGAACATATCGCGTAAAGCCCCTGATTTATCATAATAACCCCCGCGTTTTTCAACACCCACACTTTCTGCATTGGTAATCTCTACATGATTAATATAATTTCTATTCCAAAGGGGTTCAAATATGCTATTGGCAAATCGAGTTACCAGCAGATTCTGTACGGTTTCTTTGCCTAAATAATGGTCGATTCTATAAATCTGAGACTCCTTAAAATATTTCTGAAGGCCCTTATTTAGTGACTTAGCCGAATTTAGGCTATAACCAAAAGGTTTCTCCACAATAAGTCTTTTCCATCCATTAGACTGGTCCGATAAACTTTTTGCAGAAAGATTCCGGGCAATAACTTCATACATATCCGGAGGTGTAGAGAGGTAAAAAATATAATTACCCCCAATATTGTGCTGATTATCTAAGGCAGCAATTCGATCAGCCAAATTGCTATAATCTGTATCGTAACTCTCACCCAAATCCTGATAGTACAATTTATCTGCAAAAGAATTTAAGAAAGAGGCATTCTTTCCATTGCGTTCTTTCTCCAAATAGCCACTTTCCCTAACCACCTTATCTCTAAATTCCTCATCTGACAGGTTACTTCTGCTCGCACCCAGAACAAGAAAATTTTCAGGCAAATTGTTTCCTTTATATAAATCAAACAGTGCCGGTATGAGTTTTCGTGCTGTAAGGTCCCCAGAAGCCCCAAAAATAATTAACACTAGATTGTCTACTTTCCCCATATTTCCTTTTTATATATTTTAGCAGGACTCTTTTAAAGCGAAGCCCAAACCTATTATTAGAATATTTCAATTATTTTTGAAAGACCTCTTGGGCTAAGATAAAATATATTTAAGTCATAAGATAGTTACCTTGCAAGATATCCCCGGAAAATAAGAATATCAAAACAATAAAATACATGCAACAAAACACTTACGAATTTGGTCTGATTGGTTTAGGAGTAATGGGTCGAAATTTTATTTTAAACGTTTCAGATAATGGCTTCAAGGCGATTGGTTATGATTTAGACGTTGAAAAAGTTAATGCCTTAATTGAAGAGGGAGGAGATGTATCTAAAATTAATGCTACCAATAAAGCAGATAAATTCGTTGAGGCAATTGCCAGACCTAGAAAAATAATGCTCTTAGTCCCTGCCGGGAAAGTGGTTGATACGGTAATAGAAAGTCTTCTTCCGTTTTTGGACAAGGAAGATATCATTATAGATGGAGGAAACTCATTTTTTACGGATACCGATCGAAGAGAAACCTATTTAAAAGAGAAGGGTATCCATTTCTTTGGCTCAGGCGTCTCTGGTGGAGCAAAAGGGGCCAGAATAGGCCCAAGTATTATGCCCGGAGGTGATAAGGAAGCCTATGCACAGGTACAGCCTATTTTCGAAGCTGTTGCCGCAAAATTTAAGGGAGAACCTTGTGTAGCCTATTTAGGTCCAAAATCTGCCGGAAATTATGTAAAAATGGTCCATAATGGCATTGAGTATGGCCTTATGCAATTAATTACAGAGGCTTATGACCTTTTAAAAAAAGGAGGCAATGCCACAAATGATGATCTACACACTGTTTTTTCTACTTGGAATAATGGTAGGCTTCAGTCTTTTTTAATAGAAATAACTGCTGGTATTTTTTCAGTAGACGATACTCTTTCAGAGGGAAAATTAGTGGATAAGATTTTGGACAAAGCAAAACAGAAGGGTACTGGAAAATGGACATCTCAAAATGCAATGGACTTAGGTATTCCGGTACCTACCATAGATATGGCAGTGAGCATGAGGGAATTATCAGCTTTAAAAAAGGATAGAATTGCAGCTGATGCCATATATGCTAAACCGAAATCTGAATTAAGAGACAAAAATGATTTAGAGAAAAAAATGGAGGCTGCCTTATATTTTGCCTTTATTATAACTTATGCACAAGGCCTTCATCAGTTAGCAGATGCCTCCGAAGAATACAAATACAATTTAGAACTAGCTACTATTGCCAAAATATGGCGCGCAGGCTGTATTATAAGAGCAGGATTACTAGAAGATATTTCAGAGGCCTTTGAGGTAAACCAAGATCTTCAAAACCTAATATTGTCTCCTAATTTTAAAGAGAAGATTTCATCAACGCTTCCTGCAGTCAGAGAAATTGTTGCCTTTGCCGCTAAGCAAGGAATTCCGATGCCCGGATTATTTAGTGCTCTTTCCTATTTTGATGCCTTTAGTTCTGCTAGACTTCCCTTAAACCTTTTACAAGCTCAACGGGATCATTTTGGATCTCACACCTACGAACGTATAGATAGGGAAGGTATATTCCATACGGAGTGGGAATAGAATACAAATTACAAAAGACAATAAATTATTACTTTTTTGATATGAGGTATTTGAAATTTAATGTACTGCTTATTGTCCTTCTGTATGGAATCCAAACTTACTGCCAGGAAATTGAAGTGTATGGGGTTGTATTTGTTGACCTTAATAAAAATGGTGTAAAGGAAGAGAATGAGAAAGGAATTTCAAAGGTAGTTGTCTCCGATCAAAAAGCCATTACCACAACAGATTCAGAGGGAAGATATACTTTAAAAACAGATAATGAGTTTCCTCAAATAAATATATCCATGCCTTCTGGTTATAAAGGTGTTTTCTTCTATTCCAAGGTTTCTGAGGTAAATTTCCCCTTACACAAGGATAAGAATCAAGATAGCTTTAAGTTCATACATGCCTCTGATACGCATGTAGATTCCCTGAACTTGCCCCGAATGGAGCGCTTTAGAATTATGGTAGATTCTATTAAACCTGATTTTGTTTTAATTACAGGCGATTTAATTAGAGATGCTCTCCGGGTAAATGAAGAAACTGCTAAGAATTATTATCAAATGTATCTTAATGAAATAGCCAAGTTTAATACCCCGGTTTATAGTGGCGTTGGTAATCATGAATTATTTGGTATTGAACGTGACAAGTCATTAGTGAGCCAAGAACATCCTTTATATGGCAAAAAAATGTATCGTTCTTTTTTAGGGCCTAATTATTATTCTTTCAATTATGGAGATATCCATTTCATTTCTGTGGATGCTGTGGAATATCAAAACTTATATTACTTTGGAGGGATAGATTCTATTCAACTTAATTGGTTGGAAAAGGATATTAAATTACTTTCAAAAAAGAAATCAATCATAACTTTTAATCACATACCCTTCATGTCTCCCGGCTTTTCGTTTCAGGATTTTAAAACGCATCCCTTTTATGGCCCACAACTATTAGAGCATAAGGGTCAAAAACACCATAGACATATTGTCTATAACTTCCATGAGCTTCAAAATATTATTGGGGAACGTTCCTTCCCCCTAGCCCTATCGGGTCATTATCATGCTGCTCAAGAAGGAAAAATAGAAGGAAACAACACCCTATTTGCTCAAACCTCAGCCATCACCAGACCAGATCAATTTAACTATCAAGGGTTTATGGTAAAATCAGGTTTTACCCTATATGAGGTAAAAGATGGAACAATAATCTCCAGCAAATTTATGCCTCTGAATTTTAATTAATCTGTCGTCCTAAAAATATCTCTCTGAGAATTTCAGAAAAGGTTTAACAATCCATTCCGAGCTTACTGCTACTATTTACTTAAGTACATTTTACGCTTTGAGTACAATTCATAGAATTGATCATCCTTAAGACTATCAATAAATAAAATACTCTCTCCTGTACTCTTCATTTCCGGTCCCAGGTTCTTATTTACGTTAGGAAACTTATTAAAGGAAAAAACTGGTTGCTTTATGGCAAAACCTTCCAATTGAGGGTTAAAGTCAAAATCTTTCACTCTTTTTTCTCCTAACATAACTTTGGTAGCATAATTTACGTAGGGCTCTCCATAAGCCTTGGCTATAAATGGAACTGTCCTCGAAGCTCTTGGATTTGCCTCTATTATGTATACCATATCATCTTTTATGGCAAACTGAATATTAATGAGTCCAACTGTGTTCAAGGCTAAAGCAATCTTTTTTGTATGGTCTTTGATCTGTTGCATTACAAATTCTCCTAAATTAAATGGAGGCAAAGTCGCATTTGAATCACCGGAATGTATTCCACAGGGCTCAATATGTTCCATTATTCCGATAATATAGACATCCTTCCCGTCACAAATGGCATCAGCCTCTGCTTCAATGGCACCATCTAGATAGTTGTCTAAAAGCAATTTATTATTTGGAATTTTACGCAATAGATCAACCACATGGGCTTCTAATTCTTCTTTATTAATAACAATTTTCATTCCCTGACCTCCTAATACATAAGATGGTCTAACCAGTAATGGAAAATTTAATTTGTCCGCCAATTCAAGGGCTTCATCAGCACTCTCAGCTACTCCAAATTCTGGATAGGGAATTTCATTCTCTTTTAACAATTGAGAAAAACTACCTCTATCTTCGGCTAAATCCAAAGACTGGAAACTAGTTCCTATAATTTTTATACCGTATTTATCCAATTTTTCAGCAAGTTTAAGAGCTGTCTGACCTCCTAATTGAACAATAACCCCTTCAGGCTTTTCATGCAAGATAATGTCATAGATATGCTCCCAAAATACAGGCTCAAAATACAGTTTATCAGCGGTATCAAAGTCAGTCGATACGGTCTCGGGATTACAGTTTATCATGATGGTTTCATACCCACATTCTGCAGCAGCCAATACCCCATGCACACAGCAATAGTCAAACTCTATTCCCTGCCCTATTCTATTTGGACCAGAGCCTAAAACAACAATTTTCTTTCTATCTGTAACCACACTATCATTGGCCACATAACGATTGCCATCAGGAGTTTCTATTTCTGCTTCAAAAGTTGAGTAATAATAGGGTGTCATCGCCTTAAACTCTGCGGCACAGGTATCAACCAATTTAAATACCCTATTTATATTTAATGCCATTCTTTTTTTATGCACTTCACTCTCATAGCAGTCTAACATATGTGCAATCTGTCGATCTGCAAATCCCTTTTGCTTGCCTTCAAGCAAAAGTTCTTTTGGAAGACTTTCAATAGTATATTTTGAAATCTCCTTTTCCAGAAGATGTAATTCTTCGTACTGTTTTAAGAACCACATATCTATTTTAGTAATCTCATGTATCCTGCTTAGAGGTATCCCTAATTGTATGGCATCATAGATTACAAAAACTCTATCCCAACTAGGAATAGTAAGCTTAGATATTATCTGATCATAATTCTTATAGCCCTTTCCATCGGCTCCTAACCCATTTCTCTTAATTTCAAGAGATTGTGTAGCCTTGTGCAAAGCTTCCTGGAAGGATCTACCGATTCCCATTACTTCGCCAACAGATTTCATTTGTAAACCTAAAGTCCTGTCAGAACCTTCAAATTTATCAAAGTTCCATCGAGGTATTTTTACAATTACATAATCTAATGAAGGTTCAAATAATGCAGAAGTAGATTTTGTGATTTGATTATCAAGTTCATCAAGCGAATAGCCAATTGCTAATTTAGCAGCTATTTTGGCAATTGGATAACCGGTTGCTTTAGAGGCTAAGGCAGAAGACCTTGATACCCTAGGATTAATTTCAATGGCTATAATATCTTCTTTTTCATCAGGACTTACCGCAAATTGAACGTTACATCCTCCAGCAAAATCCCCAATACTTCTCATCATGTGGATGGCCATATCACGCATTCTCTGAAAAGTTCTATCGGAAAGCGTCATAGCGGGTGCTACTGTAATAGAATCTCCGGTATGTATCCCCATAGGATCCATATTCTCTATGGTACAAATAATAACGACATTATCATTATTATCCCTAAGTAATTCTAATTCATATTCCTTCCATCCCATCAGCGCCTTATCTATCATCACTTCATGGATTGGAGAAATTTCTAAACCTCTACTTAATAACTCATCAAAATCTTCTGGTTTGTAAACTATAGAGGCACCTGCTCCTCCTAATGTATAGGAAGCGCGTATCACCAAAGGAAATCCAAATTCTTGGGCTATTTCTTTACCTTTTAGGAATGAGCTTGCTGTTGCCTGCGGAGCCATCCCAACACCAATTTTCAACATTAATTCACGAAATTTCTCTCTATCCTCCGTAATATTGATAGCATCAATGTCTACCCCTATAATATCTATGCCAAAATCTTCCCAAATACCTTTTTCTCCTGCTTCAATACATAGATTCAAAGCCGTTTGTCCTCCCATAGTAGGAAGAACAGCATCTATATTTGGATGGTCCTTTAATATTTTTATAATGGATTTGGTGGTAAGAGGTAGCAAATAAACATGATCTGCCATAGACGGATCTGTCATTATAGTAGCTGGATTACTATTTATAAGAATAGTCTCTATTCCATCTTCTCTTAAGGAGCGTAAGGCCTGAGAACCTGCGTAGTCAAATTCACAAGCTTGCCCGATAATGATAGGACCGGATCCGATAATAAGTATTGATTTTAGATCTTTACGTTTTGGCATTTTTTTTACTATTATTTAGATTTTGTTCGTAATTAGGCAAAAAAAAGGTGCTACTTTTAAAAAGTAACACCTATTTATTTAAAGATATTTGATCATTATTTTTTGTGTCTCGGCTCTGAAGATACAGTTAATTTTTTTCTTCCTTTTGCCCTTCTTCTGGCAAGGACTTTACGTCCACTAACAGAAGCCATACGCTCCCTAAACCCATGTTTATTTCTTCTTTTCCTCTTGGATGGCTGATATGTCCTTTTCATTACCGATTATTTTTACTTTGCATGTGCAAAATCTGGGCGCAAATATACGAAGAGTTTTTGCTTTGACAAATGGATTTAAAAAAATATTTCGGATAGTTTTATTACTTTTGCCGCAGCACACAAAATAAGAGCTTCCAAGGTGAAAATTACGTCTTTTTTTCTTTTTATATTTCTAATTTGCAACTATTCTGTTGGGCAAACACTATTGAGGTACCACTTAAAAGTGGGAGATCGTTTTCTAATACAACAGGATGCTCATCAAACAATAACGCAGGAATCTGATGGAATGGCACATGTTATCACCAATGATTTACAAGGAGTTATGGAATTTGATGTGGTAAAGGAAAAGGAAGACGCTTATCAAATAGAAGTTGTTTTTAAAAATCTAAAATTAAAGGTAAATTCTAGTCTTCAGGGAGATTTATTATTAGTTGACGCCCTTGATTTCGAGAAAGATGATGCACAATCTAAGATGTTTAATAGTCTTTTAAATATCCCTGTTACCATTTTAATGTCTAACAGAGGTGAGATCCAAGAAGTAATTGGCGGCGACCAACTGGTGGCAAAAATGATAGAAGCCTCCGGAACAGAAGATCCCAACGAGATAGAATACCTCAAAATCTCTTTAAATAATGAATTTGGTTCCGAAGCCCTATCAGAGAGTTATGAACAACTTACTTTTATTTATCCGGCTGAAGCTCAGAAAAAAGGAGATTTATGGGAAAATGAATTTGATGGTAAGCTTAAAGCAAAGAACACCTGGACCTTGGCAGGTATAACTAAAGACAGTTTACATATACAAGGCTCTTCTAAGATCACGATGGATATTAATGATGAAAACTCTTCTATGAAATTAGAGGGATCCCAAAATTCCACAGTGAATGCTAACGCAAAAAGCGGATTTGTTAGTAAAATGAGGGTTGAAGGAGTTGCTGAAGGAGTAGCTTTGGTTGGGGCTTTGGGAGCAAAAGAAATTCCAACTCAAATAAAATCGACGATAATTTATCAATTAATAGAAAACTAATTTATGTTTAACAAGAACCTTAAACTCATCCTTGCAGCATTAATCATCGCTTTTGCGGTATATCAATTTATTGAAGGAAACATAGGCAATGGTATTTCTCTAATTCTTTTAGCTTCCATTTTTGTCTTTTTATATTTCAGGAATGAAATGATTCTTCTAGCTTTTTTAAGGATGCGCAAGCAAGATATGGTAGGCACGGAAAAATGGCTTTCAAAAATAAAAAATCCGGAAGCCTCACTAACACCAAAACAACAGGGGTATTATAATTACCTCTATGGAATTATTTATTCACAAAAGAACCTTACCCAAGCCGAAAAGTATTTTAGAAAAGCGCTGAAATTAGGATTAAACATGGATTATGATGTAGCCATGGCCAAACTTAGTCTGGCCGGAATAGCTATGCAAAAAAGGCGTAAAAGGGAAGCAACTACCTTATTACAAGAAGCCAAAAAATTAGATAAAAATAATATGCTTACCGATCAAATCAAGATGATGCAGCAACAAATGAAAAAGATTTAATTTCTTTATTTTGATGGCTTGTAATATCCCTTATTTGGAATCTCCAAGGTATATTTTTTACCGGAGTCATTGTTTAAGTGTGGTTCACGAAGCCAAGGATTATGTCTCTTTAAAATCTTGTAGTTAATTTCATATTCTTGTGCAAAGTCAGCAAAATTAGCCACTGGTTGATCTATTTCAACATTAAAAGTTGGAATGGCATTGTACATATCTTCTTTGCTAATCTCAAACCCATATTTCTCGGGATTGCTTAATATTTCTTTGATTGCCATGATTCTAAACACATATCTACCAGTTTCTTGTCCCAACAACAAATCATAATAATCATTGACTTGTTGAATCCCCATATACTTATCTATTGCACCCGGACCGGCGTTATAAGCAGCAGCAGCCAAAGTCCAGCTACCAAACTTCTCTTTATATTTTTTTAGATATTGACAGGCAACCTCCGTAGATTTCTCTAAATGATAGCGTTCATCAACATTCGCATTTATCTCCAAACTATATTCTTTGCCTGTTGCCTTCATAATCTGCCAAAAACCCGTTGCCCCTGCATGGGACACCACGTTTTGCAAACCACTTTCGGCTACCGCCAAATATTTAAAATCGTCGGGAATTCCATTCTTTGCTAAGATAGGCTCAATTACAGGAAAATATTTGTGAGCTCTTTTCATCAACAAAAGGGCATTGGACTGCCAGTAAGTATTTACCAAGAACTCTCGATCTACCCTTTCCATAATTTCAGGGTCTTCTTGAGGGACACTTTCACCGGCAAAATTTAAATCTTCCGGAATATCTATAGCAGATATTTTATAGGCCGTCGACACATTTTTATCAGATTCTATATTTTCTGCGGATACCTGAGGTTCCTGACTAAAATCATCATCTTGCTGCACCGCAAAAATGAGAGTACTGAAAACAAAAACAATCCCCAATACCATTAAAATATTCTTTATGAGCTTCATAGATACTTGTTTATTTACTATCAAAGGTATAAAATAGAACTATGTTAAGACAAAATAATTGTAGGCAATCGTTCATTAAACCATTTAAATCTATAAATGATCATTGCGTGAGTGCCATTTTTCACTTCAATATGGTCCTTTATATATTTTACCGGAAAGACCGGATCTTTTTCTCCTTGGATATGGATAATATTAGGAAGTGACTCTTTGCGTTTCCAATTCACAATTTTATCTATACACCAATCCAGATAAGCCTTATCTCTTATTGTCAGGTATTGTTCATATAATTCTAGCCGCTTACTAACAGTCTCTCCAAAAGCATATTTTACAAGTAATTCTATATTATTGACAATACCCGTAGGCAAAATTCTATGTGCTTTTGTATATCGCGCAAAAAGCATTCTTTTGGGTAATTCATACTCGTTTTTTACACTTGAGATTATGATGAGCTTTCTGACCTCTACATAGTTGGTTATCTCTTGAACCAACAGCCCACCTAGGGAAACTCCTATAAGGACAGGGTTCTTCTTCACTATCTGTTTGGACATTATCTTAGCGTAATCTAAAAGACTCATCTGCTTTGAGGGCATAAACCATTCCAGGTAATAACACTCAAAAACATCATTTGACAACTGTATATTCTTAAAAATAGAGGGGCCTGTGGCCATTCCAGGCATGAAGTAAACAGGAATTTTTGAAATTGGCATAGGTCTTAAACTCTTGATTTTACTAGGAATATACTATATTATTTATTACTTTTGCTCCCCGACCATAATTACCCCCAAAAAGTCCTACTATGTATTTGGAAAGCTTTTGGTCTTACGAGAATACAAGATCGTAAATATTTTATCTGAAACCACTATAACACATACTATATGAATGAAGTAGCAATTAAGGATAACAGTTTTCTGCGTCAATTTGAAACGAAAGTAGATAGTCATTTGGCGAAAATTGAGTACTCATCCCAAGAAAGAAAAGTCTTTCTCACTAAGTTGGTTATCCCAGAGGAAATTACTCAAAAAGGTTTTAAAGAAGAATTTATAAAAGCGGTTCTACATCACATTCAGGATCAAAATTTAAGAGTTGTTCCGACCAGTCCGCAAATTGCAGGTTTTTTAAGAAAGAATAGGCAATATAAAGAAATGTTACCGGTAGGTATACGAATATGAAAGATTTAAACCTCCAGTTTGGAGGTTTTTTTTTGCTCCTTGATGTTTTCCAAAATTTTTATTTTAACCATTCCATCTTCATATAGTTCTTCAAGAAAGACCTCATTCAAAGTATTAATTAAGTCTGGGTTCCAAGGTGTTTTTACTTTTACATAATTTTCTGTAAAGCCCTGAATGTAGCCATCCTTATTTTCACTTTCAAAGAGAACGACGTGTTTGCTCCCTAGTTGTTGTTCATAAAATGCCCGTCTTTTCTTTGCTGATAATCCCCTTAGCATTTTACTGCGTTTTCGTCTTATTGCTTTAGGCACGGCATTCGGCATAAGTGCAGCGGGTGTATTATCCCTTTCCGAATAGGTAAAAACATGAAGATAGGCTATATCTAAATTATTTAGATAATTATAAGTTTCCAAGAATAGCTCATCCGTTTCCCCGGGGTAACCTACAATTACATCGACCCCTATACAAGCCTGGGGCATAGTTTCTTTAATTTTTTCAACTCGTTCGGTATATAAAGACGTCAGATAACGTCTTTGCATACTCTTTAATAATAAATCACTACCACTTTGAAGCGGAATATGAAAATGTGGGACAAATGCATCGCTTTTAGCTACAAAATCGATGGTTTCATTTTTTAAAAGATTGGGCTCAATTGAAGAAATCCTATAACGGTGTATTCCTTCTACCTGATCTAAAGCTTTTACTAAATCTAAAAAAGTGTGTTCATGGCGTTTATTCCCAAACTCTCCTTTCCCATAATCTCCAATATTAACCCCAGTTAAAACGATCTCTTTAATTCCTTGGGCACTTATTTCTTCAGCATTTCTCAAAACATTCGAGAGCGTGTCGCTTCTGGAAAGTCCTCTCGCCAGAGGAATGGTACAATAAGTGCATTTATAATCACAACCGTCCTGCACTTTCAGAAAGGCCCTTGTACGGTCTCCTACAGCATAACTACCTACATAAAAATTAGCTTCCTGAATTTCACAAGAATGAACTTCCCCAAAGTCGTTTTTGGAAAGATCGTTTATATAGTCCGTTATTTTAAATTTTTCAGTAGCTCCTAAAACCAGATCAACACCATGGACTTTAGCTAGTTCCTCAGGCTTTAGTTGTGCATAACAGCCAATGGCAGCAACAAATGCTTCCGGATTCTTCTTTTGAGCTTGTTTTACCAAGTTCTTAAAACGTTTATCTGCATTTTCAGTTACGGAACAGGTATTGATAACATAAATATCTGCTGAAGTTTCAAAACCAACTTGTTCAAAGCCCTTTTGCTCAAAATCCCTGGAAATAGTAGATGTTTCTGAATAATTCAGTTTACATCCCAAAGTATAAAAGGCAACTTTTTTTTTCATCTTAGTTATCCAACATATAAAGAGCAGGCAAAGATACCAAAAGCTTCTGATTCTGTCTTACTAAGAGCTGCTTTCAATTTAGCATTATACTATTGAATCGCCTAAAAATTTCGATATTTCTTCGTTAATTCAAAAACATGGGTTAGAATATCTGCTTCCACTTCATCAAACTCTACGCCTCTTCTGGCCATCATTACCTTAGCAGCTTCAAACGCCTTCTTGGGAAGATAAGTAGTAAATCCCGAAGCGCCACCCCAACTAAAACTAGGAATAAAATTCCTTGGAAAACCAGGCACGTAGATATTAGAGTTAACGCCAATAACGGTTCCCGTGTTGAACATTGTGTTTATAGCTGTTTTGCTATGGTCTCCCATCATAAGGCCACAGAACTGTAATCCAGTTTGCACAAAACGTTCCTGTGGATAACTCCATAACTTAACCTGCGCATAGTTATTCTTTAGATTTGAATTATTAGAGTCTGCTCCAATATTACACCATTCCCCTAAAACAGCATTTCCCAAATAACCGTCATGTCCCTTACTTGAATAACCAAAGATGACCGAATTATTAATCTCTCCACATACCTTACCATAGGGACCCACGGTAGTGGGACCATAGATTTTGGCACCCATTTTTACTACCGCTTTTTCGCACAAAGCAAAACCTCCTCTAATTAAATTGCCTTCTAATATTTCGGAATCCTTTCCTAGATAAATAGGCCCATGAGTAGCATTTAGTATGCTGTATTCAACTTTAGCTCCCTCTTCAAGAAAAATATTCTCTGCATTGATTAAATGATTTGTTCCGGATATTGGGGCACTTTTCCTTCCCTTAGTTAATAAGTCATAGTCTTCCTGAAGGGCTATCCCATTTTTTGAAAAAATATCCCAAGTGTTTACAATTCTCAGTAGCGAGTCTTTGTAATATTTTTTATTAAGGCCTTCCCATTGTTTAGATAACATAGGTTCTGAAGCCTTATAGGCAATTAACACCTCATCCTTAAAAAGTGCTGAATCTTCACCTAGGTTTTCAATACTTTTTAGCAAATTTACCGTTGGCAAAAATGAAGCATTAATAAAAGTATTTTGTAACTCAATTTTGGGGGGGAATTTTTTAGACAAATAGTCCTCAGTCAGAGTACTTGTCTTCTTGTCTAAGTACTTTTCCCATTTTTCTCTAATAGTCAAAATACCAATTCTAATCTCCGCTACGGGTCTCGTAAAGGTAAAAGGCAAAAGACTAGCCCTGGCCTCGTCATCAAAGAGAATATAATTCATCAAAAATGGTTTTGATAAAATTAAAAAAATAACGCCTTCGAAATGTATCGAAGGCGTTAATAAGATAAAATTATGTAAAAAACAGCTGAAATGAACAGAAACAAAGGTCTCTTAGCTCATAACAAGACTGTCTACTTCTTAAACTTTTTGTATTTACTCTTAAACTTGTCAATTCTACCGGCGGTATCAACTAGTTTAGCTTTACCAGTATAAAATGGATGCGAGGTTCTGGATATCTCCAATTTAATCAAAGGATATTCTACCCCTTCTACCTCTAAAGTCTCTTTTGTATCAGCCGTTGATTTAGTAATAAATACGTCATCATTAGACATATCTTTAAATGCTACTAATCTATAATTTTCGGGATGTATACCTTTTCTCATCGTTACTGCTTTTTATAAACTGAATTTTTCAGCGTGCAAATTTAATTAAAATTCTATGAAACTACAATTATATTTATGAAAAAAGAAAAGTTAAAAATTGTATCTTTAAGTGTAACAAAGTTTCAGTTCCTCTTACTAACCAAATAAACCTAAAAATATTTAAAAATGGAAGAAAATCAACCAAAAACCGGAAAGTATTCACTTATTTATGGACTCTTTCTAGGGGGAATCTCTGTAGCTTTTGCTCTTATGCTCTTTTCAATGGATGCCCACTATTCCCAGGATTCATTAAACACTATTATCAGTATAATCATTACAGTAGCCATAATTATATGGGGAATCATTAGTTTTAAAAAAGCCAATGGTGGATACCTAAGTCTTGGGGAAGCTTTAAAATTAGGAGCTGGTATAGCCGTTATAGCGGGTATTATTGGCGTAGCCTATACCATGTTTCTGGCCAATGTCTTAGATACAGAATTTATTACTAAGGTCGCAGACGCTCAAAGGGCCGCTGGTATTGAAGCTGGCACAATGACCGAACAACAAATAGAACAACAATACCAAGGAACATTAAACTATTTTTGGATATCGTATCCCATTATTCTAATTTTTAACATCATCATTGGTTTGATTATTGGTCTTCTTGGAGGATTGATTTTGAAAAAATCAAAACCTATGGAATAAACTTCAAATATTGTACTTTTGATGGGAATTTCCTTTTAAACTGAATGAATTTATCCATAGTTATCCCTTTACTTAACGAAGAAGAATCGTTAACAGAATTACATGATTGGATTGTAGATGTTATGCAGTCCAATCATTTTTTATATGAAATCATTTTCATTGATGATGGAAGCACGGATGCTTCTTGGAGTATCATCGAAAAGATTATACAGAAAGATCCAAACACAAAAGGGATTCGCTTCCGTAAGAATTTTGGCAAATCACAAGCACTTCATGCCGGATTTAAAGTAGCCAAGGGAGAGGTAGTCGTTACCATGGACGCAGATCTACAGGACGATCCTGAAGAAATTCCTGAGTTGTATAGACTTGTTATGGAGGAGGAGTTTGATCTGGTTTCAGGTTGGAAAAAAAAGCGCTACGACGCACTATTAACAAAGAATATCCCTTCTAAACTTTTTAATTGGGCAGCTAGAATTACCTCTAAAGTTAAATTGCACGACTTTAATTGTGGCCTAAAAGCTTTTAAAAATGAAGTTGTAAAAAATATTGTCGTATCGGGAGAAATGCATCGCTATATTCCGGTACTGGCAAAAAATGCCGGGTTTTCAAATATTGGAGAAAAAATAGTCAAACATCAAGCTAGAAAGTATGGGAAAACTAAATTTGGGGCTGAGCGATTTATTAATGGTCTTTTGGATCTAATTACTATCTGGTTTGTCTCTAAGTTCGGGAAGAGACCCATGCACCTTTTTGGCGCTTTAGGCGTCTTTATGTTCATTATTGGATTTGGCTTTGCGATATATCTAGGAATAGATAAATTATTTATTAATCCTAGCGGAAGACTTCTTTCGGAAAGACCACAATTTTATGTATCCTTGACAGCCATGATTATTGGCACTCAATTCTTTTTAGCTGGTTTTATAGGAGAAATCATGGTTCGCTCCAGAGTAAATGAACAACGATACACCATCTCCGAAGAACAAAATATATGAATTGCATTACAATATTCTTTGTAATTTTGAACCCTAATCCTTAATCCCTAAAACATGGATGTTATACTCTCCAATGCCAAGGCCTGGCTTAGTCCTTTTTTTGATCCTTCTGTTCGAGAAGAGGTAAAATCTCTTATGGAAAATGAACCGGAAGAGCTAAAAGATAGGTTTTATAAAGATATGGAGTTTGGTACCGGCGGGATGAGGGGCATCATGGGAACAGGTACTAATCGTATAAATAAATATACCTTAGGCAAAAGTACTCAGGGCCTTAGCAACTATTTAAAAAAAGTATATTCCAATCAGGAATTAAAGGTAGTAATTGCCTATGATTGCCGACATAATAGTGACACTTTAGCAAAAACGGTGGCTGATGTTTTTTCTGCCAATGGGATTAAAGTATTTTTATTTTCTGCTTTACGAACCACCCCTGAGCTCTCTTTTGCTGTTAGACATCTCAATTGTAAAGCCGGTATTGTCCTTACAGCCTCCCATAACCCTCCTGAGTATAATGGATATAAGGTCTATTGGACTGATGGCGGACAAATAGTTCCTCCGCAAGATCAAGAGATAATAACCGAAATTAACAAGCTTTCTTTTGAAGAAATTCGTTTTGATGCAAATCCTGAACTTATCAATTACATTGATGTAGATGTTGATGAGGCCTTTATTTCGGCTTCTGTAGAAAATGGAAGTTTTGGTTCCAAGGAAAAAGATAACTTTAAAATTGTTTTTACTTCTCTGCATGGTACTTCCATCACGGCAATCCCCGAGGTTTTAAAACGAGCAGGTTACAACCAGGTCACCATCGTTAAAGAACAAGCTGTTCCAGACGGTAACTTTCCTACGGTAATTTCTCCAAATCCTGAAGAACCGGAGGCCTTAACGCTTGCCTTAAAAAAAGCAGAAGAAATTGGCGCAGATATGGTAATAGGTACGGACCCCGATAGTGATCGATTGGGTATAGCCGTTAGGAACTTAGAAGGGGAAATGGAGCTGCTTAATGGCAACCAGACCATGTTACTAATGACTAAGTTTCTGTTGGAAAAAAGAAAAGATAAAGGGTTTAATGGCACCGAATATATAGCAACCACCATAGTTTCTACGCCTATGATGGAAAAAATGGCCCAAGACTATGGCGTAGAATGCAAGACCTCTTTAACCGGTTTTAAATGGATTGCTAAAATGATCAAAGACTTTCCGCAACAATCTTTTATTGGAGGAGGAGAGGAAAGTTTCGGATATATGGTTGGCGATTTTGTAAGAGATAAGGATGCGGTAACCTCTACCCTATTGGCTTGTGAAATTGGAGCAGCGGCTAAAGCTGAGGGCAGTTCGTTTTACAAAAAACTTATTGATTGTTATTTGGACTATGGCTTGTATAAAGAAAAACTGATTTCAATAACCAAAAAAGGAATGCAAGGAGCAGAAGAAATCAATCAAATGATGATTTCTTTTAAAGAAAACCCAGTCAAGAATTTAGGAGGATCCAAGGTTATTAAATTAGACGACTACAATACCTCAACTTCCACGAATCCGAATACTGGAGAAGAAACACCCATAGACTTACCTAAATCCAATGTTCTGATCTATACAGCTGCAAATGGCACCCGTATGGCGGCAAGACCCAGTGGAACGGAACCCAAAATAAAATTCTATTTCAGCACAAATGCTGAACTTAAAAACTTTGACGATTTTAAGAAGGTAGAAAAGCAGCTAGAAAAGCATTTAGCGGATATTATCTCAGACCTGAAACTTGATTAATGGATTATTTTAAAAAAATCCTGCGGTATGCCCTTCCTTATCGCAGATACGGTTTTCTAAATATATTTTTTAATGTTCTTTATGCCTTATTTAGTGCCCTTTCTTTTGCTGCCTTAATTCCTATGCTTGATGTCCTTTTTGATAAGGGCAAAAAAGTATTAGAGAAACCGACCTATGAGGGCATTGGTGGAGCCAAAGACTATTTACAGGAATATATAAGTTATAGGGTAACTGCCTATTCCGGAGAGGATGAAATGAAAGGTTTGGTACTTGTAATCGGACTGGTCCTGGTACTCTTTCTATTAAAAAATCTCTTCAATTATTTGGCGATGTACTTCATCACTTTTTTGAGGAATGGGGTTCTTAAGGACCTAAGAAATGCCATGTTTAAAAAGATTGTTGATCTCCCTTTATCCTATTATTCCGAGAAGAGAAAAGGAGACGTTATCGCAAGAATTTCTTCAGATGTATTAGAAATACAACACTCTTTTCTTTCTATTTTGGAGTTAATTGTCAGGGAACCCTTAACAATCCTCTTTACTATTCTTATCATGCTTGCTATAAGCCCAAAGCTTACTGTTTTTGTTTTTATTTTCATCCCTATTGCCGGGATGATAATTTCTAGAATTGGGAAGTCTTTAAAAAAGCAGTCTGATGACGTACAAAAAGAGCAAGGAGAATTCCTTTCCATAGTGGAGGAAACCTTGGGCGGACTGAGAGTTATTAAAGCATTTAATGCCGAGAACAAATTCTACAAGACTTTTTCCAATTCTACTGCCCGCTTTTATAAATTTTCGAACAAGCTACTTAACCGACAAAATTTAGCTTCCCCCACAGGAGAGTTTTTAGGCATCTTGGTAATTGGCATACTCCTATGGTTTGGGGGTAAGATGGTATTGGTCGATAAAACGCTTGATGCCTCTTCTTTTATTGCTTATATGGGATTGGCATATAACATTCTAACTCCGGCCAAATCAATTAGCAAAGCCTCTTATGGTGTAAAGAAAGGGAATGCAGCCGCCGAAAGAGTATTGGAAATATTGGAAACGGAAAACCCTATAGCCGACCTTAAAAATGCAGTTGTTAAAAATGACTTTAAGGACACCATAGAATTAGACAAGGTTACATTTAAATATGATAAGGAGAATGTTTTGGAAAACTTTAACCTCAAGGTTAAAAAGGGACAGACAGTCGCTTTAGTTGGACAATCAGGAAGTGGTAAATCAACAATAGCAAATTTAGTTACTCGGTTTTACGATCCCAATTCGGGCGCTGTAAAATTAGATGGTTCTGATATAAAGACGCTTACTAAAAAATCTTTGCGAAGTCTTATGGGATTGGTAACCCAAGATTCTATCTTGTTTAACGATTCGGTAAAAAATAATATCGGCCTTGGAAAAGAAGGGGCTAGTCTTGAGGAAATTAAGGAAGCGGCTAAGATTGCCAATGCTCATGATTTTATAATGGATCTACCTCAGGGTTACGACACCAATATCGGTGATAGTGGAAATAAATTAAGCGGGGGACAAAAGCAACGTTTATCTATAGCCAGAGCAGTCCTAAAAAACCCTCCAATCATGATAATGGACGAGGCAACCTCAGCCTTAGATACTGAAAGTGAAAGACTAGTTCAGGATGCCCTGGAGAAAATGATGAAAAACAGAACTTCTATCGTTATTGCTCATAGATTATCCACAGTTCAGAAAGCAGACGCTATTGTTGTATTACAGAAGGGTAAAATTGTTGAGCAAGGATCGCATAGTGAACTTTTACAAAAAAATGGGGTCTATAAGAACCTGGTCCAGATGCAATCTCTCGGTGCTATTTAATAGTGGCTAATTAAACCTTTTGGATTTATCCTAGTCTAAAGACAAGAAATGTTTGGCTTTGATTGAAGAAGAAATCTTACTTAAGAATCTTAAAGATGAGACAACACGAGCCAAGGCTTTTGAGGTACTCTTGGATAAATATAAGGAACGTCTTTATTGGCATATAAGAAGAATTGTTCTTAATCACGACGATGCGGACGACGTGTTGCAAAATACTTTTATCAAGGTTTTTAGGAGTATCGATGGCTTTGAAGGAAAAAGTAAGTTATACTCCTGGTTATATCGAATTGCGACCAATGAAGCACTTAGTTTTCTTACTTCAAAATCACGTAAATTAGGAATTAGTGATCATGATTTACAAAACAGAATGGTGATGAATTTAAAAGCAGATAGTTATTTTGAAGGAGATGAAATACAATATAAATTGCAAGAAGCAATAGCCTCTTTACCAGAAAAACAAAAATTAGTGTTTAATATGAAATATTTTGATGATTTAAAATATCAAGAAATTTCAGCTATTCTGGATACTTCCGTTGGAGGCCTTAAAGCATCCTACCATTTAGCCGTCAAAAAAATTGAGAGTTTTATAAAAGATAGTCTGTGAATAACAAGAAAAAAAATAAAAAAGAGAGCGGGTTTAAAATGCCTGAAGACTATTTGGAGAAATTCTCCGAAAAGTTACTTCCTCAATTAGAAGAACCCTCTTCTAAAAAGCTTGATAAAACATCTTTTAAGGTGCCTAAAAACTATTGGAAAAAGCTGGAGCTTGAAGTTCTTCAAAAAACAACTGAGATAAATAAAACACCTAAAAAAAGCTTAAGATTAGAGCCATACTTTTTGGTTGCAGCCGCGATAGCCCTAATTGTGGTACTTGCGATTGGACTTAACTCAGGTAATTCAACGGAAAAAAGTTTAGACTTTGCAAGTTTAGAAGAAAGTGAACTATTTAATTATTTAGAGGATATTTATCTTGAAGAGCCCTCGAATGAATTGATAGAGATTTTTCCTCAAGGTGATATGACATGGAACATGAATGACGTCACAACTATAGAGGAAGAAAATATTTTAAATTACTTAGAAGACACCATCGATGAGATGGACGAATTTAAATTTCAAGAGGATGAATAACATTACGAAATACTTTTTATCATTACTTTTTTTGATGCTTTCTCTATGTGCCTATTCGCAAAATGGTCAGGGTAGAGATAAGATTAAATCATTAAAAGTCGCTTTTATTACAGAAAGAGTCGGGTTGACAAGTTCTGAGGCTACCTCTTTTTGGCCTGTATATAATGAACATGAAGAAGCTCTGGGCCAGTTAAGGAGAAATGAGAGAAGAGAGGTTAATAATAAAATAAACGATTTAGATCTTTTAACTGAGGATGAGATTGATAAAGTTTTGGATACCTTATTAGATTTAGAGGCACAGAAACAAGAATTAAACGCTTCCTTTATTTCCGATATTAGAAAAATAATTTCTCCTAAAAAAACATTTTTACTTATTCGGGCTGAGATTGACTTTAAAAAAAGACTTCTGCAAGAAATGCAGAAAAGAAGAAGAGGTGAACGCTAATTCCCTTAACTATCATTTTGTAAACTGCAATTTGGCGATACGATTTTTACCCGCTGCATAAGCCACCGTATCATTAAAAAATTTTAAAGTATAAAAACCTTCGTCCGAAAGGTTTTCCCAATGCTCACCACTATTCATAGAATAGCTGATTCCTGTATAACCAACACTAACCATTTCTTTGCCATCACCATTTGGCACAAATTCTATACAACTTTTGTAACCCGGCTCCAGACCTTCAGCTATAAGCTGCCATGAAACTCCCCCATCATAGGTTATGGCCTTATTTCCTTTGTTTATGGAAGGTTCTTGAAAATCACCTCCAATTATTACACCAAGCTGATTATCATAAAAAGTGATTGAAAATATTCCTTGAGTATTCGTATCATGTGAAATAGGCGTTTTTTGTATGGACCAATTTGCTCCCTTGTTATTAGAATAGTATACGCGACCCATACTGGTAGCTATCCAGGTACTTGTCCCTATAATTGCAATATTTGTATTACTCGCTGCAAAAGCCCCTTCTCCTTTTAAGGCTTCAGGTAATACCTCACATGATAGCTTTTGCCATGTATTTCCTCCATCCCGTGTAATTATTATCGAAAGACAATCTCCTATTGCATCCCCTATAGCAATTCCCTCTCTATCATTCCAAAATCTCATAGCATCATAGAAAACTCCTTCTCCTTCTTCCTTGTAGACTAATTCCATTTTTCCAGAAGAACCTGTCTTATAAAGCAAGGCCGGGTTGCCTGCAGACAGCATGAAAAAATCATTATTTGTATGTGCTACAGCTCTAAATTCGGGGAGAATATCATCATGCAACTGTCGCCCCATTAGAACCTTATTGCTAGTAAGATCAATTGAACCGTAAATACCTTTATTCCCTGCAAAACCTAAACTATTGCCCATCATCTCAATAGCCCTTACACTCATTGAATCCTCTATCAAGGGGATTATTTTTACTCCGACAAAAGGACGTTTTGTATTAGGCTGTTTACAGGATACAATAAATAATACCAAAATAAAAAGTGACATATAACGCATATGTAAAAGTAGGTATAAAACATTTTTAAAAATATTACCAATTGGAAAATCACGGTTTAAAAAGAAACCCTCCTTGCACATTGATGCTTTAGATTTTGTTAGCAATACAAGGAACCATATATTAAAACTATAATCATTTTATTAAGAATTAAAAACGATACCTTTGCCTCTTAAAATTTGTGAAATGCGGTTGCATAGAAATCTTGTCTTTGCTGTAGTAGACGGCCTTAATCTAATCTTCAATGAAGGTGAATATGCCGATAAGGTAGTAGAAAAATTATTAAAGCGAGATAAGCGCTGGGGAGCTCGTGATAGAGGTTTCATTGCCGAGACTACCTATGATATAGTTCGATGGAAAAGACTGTATTCTGAAATTGCAGAGGTAAATGCTCCTTATTCCAGACCTAATCTCTTTAGGTTATTTGCTGTCTGGGCCGTTTTAAGAGGAATAGAATTACCCGACTGGAAACAAATTGAGCTTACCCCTGCACGCCGTATAAAAGGAAGGTTTGATGAATTATCTCAAATAAGAAAATTCAGAGAATCTATTCCGGATTGGTTAGACGAAATTGGGGTAGAACAGCTTGGAGAAGTACGTTGGACCAAAGAATTAAAGGCTCTAAATGAAAAGGCTTCTGTTGTATTGCGCACAAATACTCTAAAAACCACTAAAGAGAATCTAAAGAAACTACTACAAGAAGAAGAAATTACAACGGATATTGTAAAGGGTTATCAAGACGCTCTGGTTTTAGATGAGAGAAAGAATGTTTTTAAGACAGCGGCATTTAGCAAAGGTAATTTTGAAGTACAGGATGCCTCTTCTCAAAAAGTGGCCTATTTCTGTGAAGTAAAATCTGGTATGAGAGTTATTGATTGCTGTGCCGGGGCCGGAGGTAAAACCTTGCACCTTGCCGCTCTTATGGAGAATAAGGGACAATTGATTGCCTTAGATATTTATGAAAATAAATTAAAAGAATTAAAAAGAAGAGCCAAACGCGCCGGAGCACACAATGTGGAAACACGTCATATCTCTAATAGCAAAGTGTATAAGAAGCTCTATGATAGTGCGGACAGAGTATTAATTGACGCTCCTTGCTCTGGTCTTGGAGTTTTAAAAAGAAATCCTGACGCCAAGTGGAAACTTGAACCTGAATTCATAGATAAACTAATAAAGACCCAGAGGGAGATACTTACTAATTATTCCAAAATGGTTAAAAATGGAGGAAAGCTAATCTACGTAACTTGTTCCATACTCCCGCAGGAAAATGAGCAACAAGTGGCTTGGTTTCTGGGCTCCAAAGAGGGTGAACATTTTGAATTAGAATCTCAAAAAACAATCTTTCCTTCAGAAAGTGGTTTCGATGGATTTTACATGGCTCGTTTAGTCAAGAAGTAATCAACAATTGCATTTGAAAACTGTTGGGAATTCTCATGAAAAAACCCGCAAGAAAGATGTAAATTTGTTCTTTTCTAATCTTAATCTAGAAACGATCCATGATTCATTTCTTTGGAGACCTAAGCACAAAGGTTTTTGCCGTAGTATCCTCACAAAAACTTTCTTCAGAACATATTGATAAATTAAGCTGGCTTTTTGGAAATAAGCCTCTATTAAATTCGGCGTCTATTGACGCCTTTTTTGTTGGTCCAAGAGCAGCTATGATTACTCCTTGGAGCACCAATGCGACCGAGATAACCCAGAATATGGGCATTACAGGAATTTCAAGAATTGAAGAGTTCACCCCCGTAAGCGAAAACTACACGGGATTTGATCCTATGTTAACTGCAAAATATTCACGACTTGATCAAATGATATTTGAAGTTAATATTGCTCCGCAGGAGATCATTGAAATAGATAGCATAAGTGAATACAACAAAAAGGAAGGCCTTGCTTTAAGTGATGATGAGGTTGTCTATCTGGAAGATTTATCAAAAAAAATAGGAAGGAAATTAACCGACTCTGAGGTGTTTGGCTTTAGTCAGGTAAATTCTGAACATTGCAGACATAAAATTTTTAACGGCACTTTTATTATAGATGGGAAAGAAATGCCATCTTCTTTATTTAAATTAATCCGCAAGACTTCTGAAAAAAATCCGAATGACATCGTTTCGGCTTATAAAGATAATGTCGCTTTTGTAAAAGGACCTGAGGTCATTCAATTTGCTCCAAAAACTTCTGACAAACCTGATTATTACACAGAATCCCCTTTTAAATCGGTTATTTCACTAAAAGCAGAAACCCATAATTTTCCAACCACCGTAGAACCTTTTAACGGAGCAGCAACGGGATCAGGAGGAGAAATAAGAGATCGACTGGCAGGTGGAAAGGGATCTTTGCCCTTGGCCGGAACGGCCGTTTATATGACTTCTTATTCCAGATTAGAAAAAAACAGAACATGGGAAGATGGTATGAAAGCCAGACCTTGGTTATACCAAACCCCCATGGACATTCTTATAAAAGCTTCAAATGGCGCTTCGGACTTTGGAAATAAATTCGGGCAACCCCTGATTGCCGGTTCTCTTTTCACCTTCGAGCATGAGGAACATGACAGAAAATTAGGTTTTGATAAGGTAATTATGCTAGCCGGAGGCATTGGCTATGGCAAGGCAGATCAGGCCTTAAAAGACGTGCCAAAAAAAGGTGATAAAATCGTCATACTCGGTGGCGATAATTACCGAATTGGCATGGGAGGAGCCGCTGTTTCTAGCGCAGATACAGGAGAATTTAGCTCCTCAATCGAATTAAATGCTGTTCAAAGATCTAATCCGGAAATGCAAAAAAGAGCAGCCAATGCCATTAGAGGCATGGTCGAAAATGAACATAACCCTATCGTTTCTATACATGATCATGGAGCGGGTGGACATTTAAATTGTCTTTCCGAATTAGTGGAAGAAACGGGCGGTATTATTGATCTGGACCAATTACCCGTTGGGGATCCTACATTATCTTCTAAAGAAATTATTGGCAATGAGTCCCAAGAACGTATGGGTCTGGTTATAGGCACATCTGATTTAGATTTATTACACAGAATTGCAGATAGAGAAAGGTCCCCCATATATGATGTCGGAGATGTGACTATGGATCATAGATTTACCTTTCAATCAACTAAGAGCGGGGCAAAACCTATGGATTTGGAGATAGATGATATGTTTGGAAGCTCTCCGAAAACAATAATGAATGACAAAACCATAGATCGACACTATGCCCCTATCGCCTATAATCTAGAGCATTTTCATGAATACCTAGAAAGCGTCCTTCAATTAGAGGCAGTCGGTTGTAAAGATTGGCTTACCAACAAAGTAGACCGATGTGTTGGTGGGCGTGTGGCAAAGCAACAATGTGTAGGCTCTTTGCAATTACCTCTGAATAACTGTGGGGTAATGGCTTTAGATTTTAAAGGAAAGGAGGGAATCGCAACCTCCATTGGTCATTCCCCAATAAGTGGGCTGATAAATCCAAGGGCTGGTAGTAGAAATAGTATTGCCGAAGCTCTCACCAATATCGTATGGGCCCCTCTGAAAGATGGAATAAAGTCGGTTGCGTTATCGGCTAACTGGATGTGGCCCTGTCGAAACGAAGGAGAAGATGCGCGACTTTATGAGGCCGTGGAAGCGGTTTCAGATTTTGCCATTGCCTTAGGAATTAATGTCCCTACCGGGAAGGACTCCTTATCCATGAAACAAAAATATCAGAATGAAGAGGTTATCTCCCCTGGTACAGTAATTATTTCATCCGCTGCAAGTTGTTCTGATATTACCAAAGTTGTAGAACCCGTTTTTCAAAAAAATGGGGGAGCAATATACTATCTCAATCTATCGGCCGATTCACACACTTTAGGAGGCTCTTCCTTTGCTCAAATCATCAACAAGGTGGGAGAAAAAGCTCCGGATGTAAAGGATATAGATCTATTTAAGAGAGCTTTTGATGCCATTCAAGAACTAATCAATAATGATAAATTAGCAGCAGGCCATGATATCGCTTCCGGAGGTCTTATTACCACCTTATTAGAAATGTGTTTTGCTGAAACATCCCTTGGAGCAGAGCTCGATATGAGTCATATAGGAGAAAGTGATCTTATTAAACTTTTATTTTCTGAAAATACAGGGGTCATTATCCAAGCAAAAGATGAGTCTGTAGAAGAGGTTTTAAACTCTTTCGAAATTCCTTTTTACAAAATTGGAGAAGTAACTAATACCCCAGAATTAAAAATTAAAAACAATAGCGTAGAGCTTGGACTGAATATTAGCTCGCTTAGGGACACTTGGTTTAAAACCTCTTATCTATTAGATGAAAAGCAAACAGCCAAAGGACTGGCTAAGGAACGTTTTGACAATTATAAGAACCAACCTTTGCAGTTTAGCTTTCCAGAGCAATATCAGAATAAGCTACCTTTAATTAGTTCAAAAGGTCCACGTCCTAAAGCCGCAATATTAAGAGAAAAAGGAAGTAATTCTGAGCGCGAAATGGCAAATGCAATGTACTTGGCCGGCTTTGATGTGAAAGACGTTCATATGACAGATCTAATCTCAGGGAGGGAAACCTTAGAAGATATCAGCTTTGTTGGTGCAGTAGGTGGTTTCTCAAATTCAGATGTTTTAGGCAGCGCAAAAGGATGGGCCGGGGCTTTTAAATACAACGAAAAGGCTAAAAATGCATTACGCTCCTTTTTTAATAGGTCGGACACCTTATCGGTGGGGATTTGCAATGGATGTCAATTATTTATGGAGCTAGAGCTTATTAATCCTGAGCATAAGGAGCACGGCAAAATGGATTTTAATGATTCCCACAAACACGAAAGTGGATTTACCTCTGTAAAAATTCAAGAAAATAATTCTATAATGTTATCATCCCTAGCAGGAGCTAAATTGGGGGTATGGATATCACATGGAGAGGGAAAATTTAGATTGCCTGAATCTATAGAGTCCTATGAAATAGTAGGTACTTATGGTTATACAGCTTACCCTTCTAATCCGAATGGAAGTGATTATAATACAGCCATGCTTTGTGATAAGAGCGGTAGACATCTTGTAACTATGCCTCATATTGAAAGATCCATTTTTCCATGGAACTGGGCCCATTACCCCAAGGAGAAAATAGATGAGGTTTCTCCCTGGTTAGAGGCTTTTATAAATGCCAGAAAATGGGTAGAGAAACACCCTAAAAAATAAATGAAGATTCGTCGGGCCTATAAAGAGGATGTGATTGCTATAGTAGCAATGCTGGCTAATGACGCTTTGGGTGAGCAAAGAGAAGATTATAAACTCCCTTTGCCAGACTCTTATTACCGGGCATTTCATAAGATAGATTCCGATCCAAATCAAGAATTGATGGTGGCAGAAAACAAAGAAGGAATTGTGATTGGAACCCTTCAATTAAGTCTTATCCCTTATCTTACCTATAAAGGAGGCCTAAGGGCACAAATAGAAGCAGTCAGAATTCATGAAAATTACAGAGGTAAGGGTTTAGGGAAAAAGCTTTTTTTATGGGCCATAGAAAGGGCGAAAGAGAAAAACGCTCATGTAGTGCAGCTTACCACGGACAAAAAAAGACCTAAAGCTCTGCGCTTTTATGAATCCTTGGGATTTAAAGGAACTCACGAGGGAATGAAGCTTCATATATAGCTAAATCCTTGAATGTATTTCGAAGATTTTTTTGGTATCTAAGAATGTAGAAAATTATGTCCTCATCATATACTTTGTTTTATTTTATAATACGGTTCCCTTTTCTTATTTTGCAAAGACTATATAGAAAGAACCTATGCAAAAAATTACGCGTCTCTTTGATTTTCCCTATTACCAGCTGGAAAAAAATAATTTAGAAGACTGTTTAGTTACCAAAAAAGATGGTAAATGGATTAAAACCTCTACGCAATCCTATATAGACCAAGCGAATAAAGTGAGCAGAGCACTATTGCGTTTAGGTGTAAAGCCAAATGATAAAGTAGCTCTAATATCCATGAACAATAGAACAGAGTGGAATATCATGGATATTGGTATTCTACAATTAGGCGCTCAAAATGTCCCCATCTATCCAACAATATCCCAGGAAGACTATGCCTATGTCCTCAATCATGCAGAATGTACCTTCTGTTTTGTCTCTTGTCAGGAAGTCTATGATAAAGTAAAGGCAATTAAGAAGGAAGTTCCTTCTCTTAAGGAAATTTATTCTTTTGATGACATTCCGAGCTGTAAGAATTGGGAAGAAGTTCTGGCGTTAGGGGAAGATAATTCCAATCAGACAACGGTAGAAGAATTAATGGCTGCTGTACAACCGGAAGATTTGGCCACACTAATTTATACTTCCGGCACAACCGGGACACCCAAAGGAGTTATGCTTTCACATAAGAATGTGGTAAGTAATGCTTTGGCAAGTTCTAAAAGAATGCCCGTTGAAGCTGGTTTTAAGGCCTTGAGCTTTTTACCTGTCTGCCACATATATGAAAGGATGCTGATGTATTTATATCAATATTCATCCGTTTCAATTTATTTCGCAGAATCCCTTGAAACCATAAGTGACAACTTAAAAGAGATCAGACCTCATATTATGACGGCAGTTCCCAGGTTATTAGAAAAAGTGTATGACAAGATTATTGCTAAAGGAACAGATCTTGATGGGATAAAAAAGGCCCTTTTCTTCTGGGCTGTTAAAATTGGCTTGAAATATGAACCATATGGACAAAATGGATGGTTGTATGAAAAAAAATTAGCCTTGGCCAGAAAACTCATCTTTAGTAAATGGAAGGAGGGACTAGGTGGAAATCTAAAGTTAATAGCCTCAGGAAGTGCTGCCTTACAGCCTAGGTTAGCACGTGTTTTTAACGCAGCAGAAATGTGTGTCATGGAAGGTTACGGGCTTACGGAGACCTCCCCAGTTGTTTCGGTAAATGATATGCGAAATAATGGCTTTAAAATTGGAACAGTAGGAAAGCTAATTGATAATACAGAGGTAAAAATTGCCAGTGATGGTGAAATTTGTGTAAAAGGTCCGCAAGTAATGATGGGATATTACAAGGATCCCGAAAAAACCGCGGAAGTTATCATAGATGGCTACTTTCATACAGGAGATATAGGAGAAATTGATGCCGAAGGTTTTCTTAAAATTACGGATCGCAAAAAGGAAATGTTTAAAACATCCGGCGGGAAATATGTTGCCCCACAGATTTTGGAAAATAGGTTTAAGCAATCTCGATTTATAGAACAAATTATGGTCATTGGAGAAGGTGAAAAAATGCCTGCTGCTCTTATTCAACCGAACTTTGAATTCATTACAGAATGGGGAAAAAGACATAATATTGAATTAGAAGACCAAGAAATGATAGTAAACCATCCCAAAGTAATTGAACGCTATCAAGAAGAAGTAGACGCCGCAAACGAACAATTTGCGAAATGGGAAAAAGTAAAACAGTTCCGTCTTACACCGGATGTTTGGACCGTAGATCAAGGACAGCTCACCCCTACCATGAAACTTCGCCGCAAAGTTATCAAAGAAAAATATAAAGACCTCTACGAACAAATATATAGGCCCTAAAGAGTATACTTTAAATTTTTAATAGGCTCCCTCCTCTTGGTTTTCCTCTCTAAAAATTTATTATGCATGCATAATAAATTTTTTATATCTTTGAGAATCTGAAAACCAATCATGACAGATAAAACTATAGATTATGCCCTTAGGGCAACCTGGCAAACAGTCGCGAGGATGTACAATGAAGAGGCTAAAAACTTTGGCACCACCATGGCCGTAGGTTTTACCTTATTGAGTATTGATCCCAAAACAGGTACACCTTCTACCGCCTTAGGACCTAAGATGGGTATGGAGGCCACAAGTCTTTCAAGAATACTAAAAAATATGGAAGAAAAAGGATTAATAATCCGCAAGCCCAATCCGGAAGACGGAAGAGGAGTACTTATTTTTTTAACCCCTTTTGGTTTGGAAAAAAGAAAAGATTCTAAAGACGTTGTTCTCAGATTTAATGAAGTAGTGAAAGAGCATATTTTGCAGGAAGAACTTGATGGTTTCTTTAAGGTTGTTGAGACCATTCACAATTTAATATCAGAAAAAAAGATTTATCCAATTGATTCAACTTATAATAATAATCAAAAATGAATAAACATATAAATAAGGTAGCGGTTATAGGGTCTGGTATCATGGGGAGTGGCATCGCATGTCATTTTGCCAATATTGGAGTAGAGGTCTTATTATTAGACATAGTGCCCAGGGAAACCACTGATAAAGAAAACAAAAAGGGATTAACTTTAAAGGATAAGGTTGTTAGAAATAGGCTTGTAAATGACTCTTTAAATGCAGCCCTTAAATCAAAGCCTTCCCCTATTTACCATAAAGACTTTGCCAAAAGAATTTTGACAGGAAATTTAGAAGATGACATTTCCAAGGTTTCAGAAGTAGATTGGATTATTGAAGTCGTGGTAGAGCGCTTAGATATCAAAAAGATTGTGTTTGAAAATCTTGAAAAACACAGACGCCCCGGAACACTTATTACATCAAATACTTCCGGCATACCTATCAAATTTATGAGTCAAGGAAGAAGCGACGACTTTCAGGAGCATTTCTGTGGGACACATTTCTTTAATCCTGCTCGATATTTAAAGCTTTTCGAAATCATTCCAGGACCAAAGACGAAACCGGAGGTATTAGATTTTTTAAATAGTTATGGCGAAAAGTTTTTAGGAAAAACTTCAGTAGTAGCAAAAGATACTCCGGCATTTATAGGAAATAGAATAGGCATATTCAGTATTCAAAGCCTCTTCCATATGGTGAAGGAAATGGGGCTTACAGTAGAAGAAGTGGATAAACTGACAGGGCCTGTTATTGGGCGTCCAAAATCTGCCACGTTCAGAACAGTAGATGTTGTGGGTCTGGACACTTTAGTACATGTGGCAAACGGGATAGCTGAAAATTGTACAGAAGATGAACGTCACGATCTTTTTCAACTTCCTGAGTTCATCAGCACCATGAATGAAAACAAATGGTTGGGAAGCAAAACCGGACAAGGTTTTTATAAGAAGGTTAAAAACGAGCAAGGTAAGAGTGAAATCCTAAGTTTAGATCTAGAAACCATGGATTACCGAAAGGGTAAAAAAGCGAATTTTGCTACCCTGGAGCTAACAAAACCAATTGATAGAGTTATAGATAGGTTTAGTATTCTTATCAATGGAAAGGATAAAGCCGGTTTGTTCTATAGAAAGACTTTGGCTGCACTTTTTGCCTATGTATCTAATAGAATCCCCGAAATAACAGATGAATTATACAAGATAGACGATGCTATGAAAGCTGGTTTTGGATGGGAACATGGTCCTTTTCAAATTTGGGATGCTATCGGTTTGGAAAAAGGTCTGGCCTTGATTAAAGAAGAAGGACTTGAAGAAGCCAGTTGGATTGCAGAATTACTTTCCTCCGGAAAATCTTCTTTTTATTCTGTAAAAGAAGGAGCCTCTTATTTTTACGATATCCCATCAAAGGAAATGAGAAAGATTCCTGGACATGATTCATTTATCATCTTAGATAACATTCGTAAATCAAACGAAGTATTTAAAAATTCTGGGGTGGTTGTCGAAGACTTAGGAGATGGAATACTGAATGTTGAGTTTCAGTCTAAAATGAATACCATTGGAGGTGATGTCTTAGCTGGTCTCAATAAAGCTATTGATTTAGCAGAAAAAGACTTTCAAGGTCTTGTTGTAGGTAATCAGGCGGCTAACTTTTCGGTAGGGGCCAATATTGCCATGATCTTTATGATGGCAGTTGAACAGGAGTATGAAGAGCTAAATATGGCTATTAAGATGTTCCAGAACACCATGATGCGAATGCGTTATTCTTCTATTCCTACTGTTTCTGCTCCCCATGGGATGTGCCTGGGCGGTGGATGCGAACTATCGCTTCATGCAGATAAAGTGGTTGCCGCTGCGGAAACGTATATGGGTCTTGTAGAATTTGGAGTTGGTGTAATTCCCGGTGGTGGAGGCTCCAAAGAAATGGCTTTAAGGGCTTCAGATATTTTTAGAAAAAACGATGTTGAGCTCAATGTATTGCAGGAGTACTTTTTGACCATTGGAATGGCCAAGGTATCTACCTCAGCTTATGAGGCCTATGACCTAGGATTACTTCAAGAAGGGAAAGATTTGGTCGTGGTAAATAAAGATAGACAAATTGCTACAGCCAAGGCCCATGCCAAAATCATGGCCGAAAATGGATATACCCAGCCCATTCATAGAAAAGATGTAAAAGTTTTAGGAAAACAGGCACTAGGTATGTTCTTAGTAGGAACAGACTCTATGGAAGCCGGACATTACATTAGTGAGCACGATAAAAAAATTGCCAATAAGCTGGCTTACGTTATGGCGGGTGGAGATTTATCTGAGGCAAGCTTGGTAAGCGAGCAATATCTATTAGACATAGAAAGGGAGGCTTTTCTCTCTTTATGTACTGAGAGAAAAACCTTAGAGAGAATACAGCATATGTTAAAAACCGGTAAACCCTTAAGAAATTAGTCAAATGAAAACAGCATATATAGTAAAAGCATATAGAACAGCAGTAGGTAAAGCTCCCAGAGGCTTATTTCGTTTTAAAAGACCCGATGAATTGGCGGCAGAAACCATCGCCTTTATGATGAAAGAGCTCCCTGAACTGGATAAAAAAAGAATAGACGATGTAATTGTCGGAAATGCTATGCCGGAGGCCGAACAAGGTCTCAATATGGCCAGATTAATTTCTTTAATGGGCCTAGAAATAGATGATGTCCCCGGAGTAACTGTAAATCGGTATTGTGCTTCTGGTATTGAAACCATAGGAATTGCTACTGCTAAAATACAGTCGGGGATGGCCGATTGCATCATTGCCGGGGGAGCCGAAAGTATGAGTTATATTCCCATGGGAGGATACAAACCTACTCCTGATTATGAAGTTGCTAAAAACGGACATGAAGACTACTACTGGGGGATGGGATTAACAGCGGAGGCAGTTGCAGAACAGTTTAAAGTGTCCAGAGAAGATCAAGATGAATTTGCTTATAATTCCCATATGAAGGCCCTGCAAGCTCAAAAGGAAGGAAAATTTAAGGATCAAATTGTCCCTATTTCTGTAGAGCACACTTTTATAAATAGTTCAGGAAAAAAGGAAACAAATAATTATACGGTAACGGAAGACGAAGGACCAAGGGCAGATACTTCCAAAGAAGTATTAGCAAGGTTGCGACCGGTTTTTGCAGCTAATGGATCTGTTACTGCAGGAAATTCATCACAGATGAGTGATGGTGCCGCTTTTGTAATGATCATGAGTGAAGAAATGATGAAGGAATTAAAACTGGAACCAATAGCGCGCCTTGTAAATTATGCCGCGGCCGGAGTAGAACCAAGAATTATGGGAATAGGACCAGTAAAAGCTATTCCAAAAGCACTTAAGCAAGCCGGATTAAAACAAGAAGATATCCAATTAATTGAATTAAATGAGGCCTTTGCCTCTCAGTCTCTTGCTGTAATAAGAGAATTAGGACTAAACAAGGATATAGTAAATGTTAATGGTGGGGCCATTGCGCTTGGCCATCCTTTAGGGTGTACAGGTGCTAAACTCTCTGTGCAACTTTTGGATGAAATGAGAAAGCGTGAGATGAAAGGTAAATATGGCATGGTTACTATGTGTGTAGGCACAGGACAAGGAGCAGCCGGAATTTTTGAATTTTTGAATTAAAAAAATATAGCGATGAGTACGATTACAAGCAAAAAGGAAATTTTAAGAGGGGGACAGTTCTTAGTAAAAACAACCCAGCCAGAAGATGTCTTTACACTCGAAGACTTAAACGAAGAGCAAAGAATGATGCGTGATAGTACCAAAGAGTTCGTAGATAGAGAACTATGGGCCCATTGGGAAAGATTTGAGCAAAAAGATTATGCTTTCACCGAAGAAACTATGCGCAAAGCAGGAGAACTAGGTCTCTTAAGTGTTGCCGTTCCAGAGGCATATGGAGGAATGGGAATGGGATTTGTATCAACTATGTTGGTTTGTGACTATATCTCTGGAGCCTCCGGTTCTTTCAGCACAGCTTTTGGAGCACATACTGGTATTGGAACCATGCCTATAACCCTTTATGGTAATGAAGAACAGAAACAAAAATATGTACCTAAATTGGCTTCAGGTGAGTGGTTTGGGGCTTATTGCCTTACAGAACCAGGAGCAGGTTCTGATGCCAATTCTGGAAAGACCAAGGCTGTACTCTCCAAAGACGGAAAACACTATTTAATAAGTGGACAAAAAATGTGGATCTCAAATGCCGGATTCTGTAAACTTTTTATTGTTTTTGCCAGAATAGAAGATGACAAAAATATAACTGGCTTTATTGTAGAAAATGATCCTGCAAATGGTATTTCTTTAGGTGACGAAGAAAAGAAGTTAGGTATTCACTCTTCTTCTACGAGACAAGTTTTTTTTAATGAAACCAAAATTCCGGTAGAAAATATGCTATCGGAAAGAGGAAGTGGTTTTAAAATTGCTATGAACGCCCTGAATATAGGGAGGATAAAATTAGCTGCGGCATGTCTGGAAGCACAAAGGAGAGTTGTAAGTGAGGCTGTGAATTATGCCATTGAAAGGAAGCAATTCAAAACTGCTATTATAAATTTTGGAGCCATAAAAGCAAAAATAGCCCAGATGGCTACCAATGCTTATGCAGGTGAATCTGCTTCTTATAGAGCTGCAAAAAATATAGAAGATCGCATTGCCATGCGTCTTGAAGATGGTAATTCTCATCAGGAAGCAGAATTAAAGGGTGTTGAAGAATATGCTATAGAATGTTCTATTCTTAAAGTAGCCGTTTCAGAAGATGTTCAGCAAACCACCGATGAAGGGATACAAATTTTCGGAGGAATGGGCTTTAGTGCTGAAGCACCTATGGAATCTGCCTGGAGAGATGCCAGAATTGCAAGAATCTACGAAGGAACCAATGAAATTAACAGAATGTTAGCCGTTGGCATGCTTGTGAAAAAAGCAATGAAAGGACATGTTGATCTTTTGGGACCAGCCACTAAGGTTGGGGAAGAACTTATGGGAATTCCTTCTTTTGAGACTCCTGATTATTCTGTCTTATTTGCCGAAGAAAATGAAATGATTGCCAAATTAAAGAAAGCCTTCTTAATGATCGCAGGTAGTGCTGTTCAAAAGTTTGGTACTGATCTGGAAAAACATCAACAGATATTATTGGCAGCTTCGGATATTTTAATTGAGGTTTATATGGCAGAATCTACGATTCTCAGAACTGAAAAGAATGCTAAAAGATTTGGAGAAGATAAACAACAAGCTCAAATTGCAATGGCACAGTTGTATTTATATAATGCTGTAGACGTTGTTATCCAAAAAGGAAAAGAAGCCATTGTTTCTTTCTCGGAAGGTGATGAACAGAGATTAATGCTTATGGGTCTTAAGCGTTTTACGAAATACACAAACCAACCCAATGTAGCGTCCTTAAGAGAGCTGATTGCCGATAAAGTTGCTAATGACAAAGGTTATACCTTTGACTAATCCTAATTGGCTTTAATGATTCATAAAAAAACCGCTCAAAAGAGCGGTTTTTTCTTATTCATCAGTTTGGAGAATATCTCTAGTTCCCAGGTGTCAGGAAACTATAATTCTTAGCATAATTTAGCATTTGTTCCGTAAAACCTTTTGCATATTCAATGCTGACATCTGTAATCTCTCCCTTTTCATTAGTAATTGGCGTAAGGATCGGATTTACAAAACCCGTATAAGCCGCCGATTTAAATTGAGAATTTCTTTCTAAAACTTCTGCATGAATTTCTTGATCTACTTTTACTCCATATCCTTCCACCAAATTTTGAGCGGCCTCAAAATCGCCTTCCGATTTAATACGTTGTGTTTCTCTCAATAATTCCCCAAAAAGTTGTCTTAATTTTTCGTAATCATTTATGTTGTAATAGGTTTTACCGTCTCTATTAACCCTTTCAATTACATTATCAGCAGCTCCTTTTTCAAAGACCCATGAAGAAACCCATTGCCTATTTACCATATGATCTTCTTCTATATCGTCTCCTAATTCAATTCTTACCAATTGAGTTAACATCCCATTTCTAATATATGCATCATAAGATGCCATCCCCACTTCTTGCCAATTATCAACCAAGCCTAATTCCTGTAATTTAGGATCCATAATAAAGTAGAGCCCAACAAGATCCGCTCTGCCTTCTTCCAAAGTGGAGCTATAATTCTTAAGAGTTTCTTTGGGTTGTCCAACCCCCGGATTAATAACGCCTGAGGCATGTCCAACAACCTCATGCAAGGCCGTATGTAACTTATCAGCCAGTTTACCATGAGTTTCTTCCAAACGAATTTCCTCCTCGTCATATGCAAACTCTTTAAGTCTGCCACTTCCACCTGCATTGTTACTTGCATCAATGATATTTCCTAAAGAAACCGATTTGCTGCCATGTTCTTGACGAATCCAGTTGTTATTGGGTAAGTTAACGCCAATTGGGGTGCTTGGGGAAGCATCTCCTGCTTCGCCTGCTACATTTATAGTCTTATAAGATACCCCAACAACATTGCTCTTTTAATGCTCTTCTTGTAAGGTAGAATTATCCTCAAACCATTGGGCATCTTCAGATAAAACAGCCATTTTCCTGGACATATCAAAATCTGTAATTTGTATGATACTTTCATAAGATCCTCTATATCCCTTCGGATCATTATATACTTCTACAAAACCATTGATCCAATCTATATTGCCATCGGTTGATGTAGCCCATTCAATACAATACTTATCCCAGATATCCAGGCTTCCGGTTTTATAATACTCTATTAACAGGCCTATAGACGCAGCCTGCTTTTCATTTTCTGCAACGCCTTCTGCCTTTTCTAACCAACCCACTATTTCATCAATAGCTTCTCCGTACATACCTCCCGATTTCCAAACTTTTTCTACCAATTTGCCATTCTCACGTACGAGTTTAGAATTCAATCCGGCTTCAATAGGTCTATCTTTAGGTCCTTTATACGCTATTTTATAAAAGGCTTCAACGTCGGCATCCTTAATATCCGGGCCATAAAAATTAATTGCTGAAGAAGCGATATTATCTACCCCTTTTTTCTTGTTAACTTTTTTTGCGTCTTCATCATTAAAAATAACTTCAAAAGGTTCACCTTTCAAGCTAGTATTTGTCTCAGCTAATAATTTCTTTAAATAATCGGCATCAAATTCTGGTCTGATTTTATCATTAGAATAATGATGATGTATTCCATTCGAAAACCATAACCTTTTCAGATAGACTTCAAAAGCCAACCAATCTGAGCTTGTTTTATCTCCTGAATAATTTGCATAAACACGCTCAAGTGCCTTTCGAATCTCTAGATTATGTCGGTAATTCTGATCCCACATAATATCCCTGCCTGCCAATCCGGCCTGCGTTAAATAATATACCAATTCTTTTTGCTTTGCCGACAGTTCTTCAAAACCCGGTACTTGATATCTTAGTATTCTTAAATCAGCAAATTGATCAACATTGTATTCAAATTCACTTTCAACCTCCGTTACAGTCTCTACAACCTCCGGTTCTTGTTTACAAGCCCACGTAAGACTTAACAATAATATGGAACCTACTAGGATACTTTTTTTCATTTTTATTTTATTAAAATTCAATCCGGTAAATTTAACAAAAGTGGAGAAGTTGTTGTAATTAAAAACAGAAAAATAAATAAAATTAACTTTCTTTTTTTGTTGAAAATAATCTTAGGTTTATCAGAATATTACACTTAGAAAATTGTCGCTTTATGAAAAGTTCGATGTTACGAAAAGTCTACTCAGCTGAGGAATTTAGAAAAAATGGGCATGAATTAATAGATCAACTATCAGACCATTTGGAAGCTGCGATAAATGAGCCCAATAAAAAGGTAATTAAATGGAAAGAACCTGATGACGAGTATGATTTTTGGAAGGAATACAATCCTAATAATTCATTTGCTGCCTTTAATCAAGAAGTAATAAAACGATGTGTTCATCTTCATAACCCCAAATATATGGGGCATCAGATTAGTCCATCAGCTCCTATTACGGCCTTAAGTAGTTTATTAAATGCCCTACTAAATAATGGAATGGGGGTATATGAGATGGGAATGGCTCCCACGGCAATGGAAAGAGTTGTATGCAAAGAAATATGTGAAGTAATTGGTTATGGAAAATCTTCAGATGGATTTCTTACCTCGGGAGGGACTTTAGCAAATTTAACTGCTTTACTCTGTGCCAGAAATAAAATAGTTAAAACCAATGTCTGGGAGGAAGGCAATACCTCAAAGCTTGCAATAATGGTATCAGAAGAAGCGCATTACTGCATAGATAGAGCTGCCAGAATAATGGGACTGGGCGCTAAAGGCATTATAAAAATACCGGTTGACAGCAATTACGCTATTAGAACTGATCTGCTAGAATCTTATTTTGACCAGGCAAATGAAAAGGGACTTGAAGTATTTGCCGTAATAGGAAGTGCCCCTTCAACGGCTACCGGAGTATATGATGACTTGGAGGAAATGGCCAATTTTGCAATTAAAAAGAAAATATGGTTTCATATAGATGGTGCTCATGGTGGGGCGGCTATTTTTTCAAGTAAATACAAAAGGCTTTTAAAGGGGATTGAAAAGGCAAATTCTGTTGCCATAGATGGACATAAAATGATGATGATGCCTTCAATAACGACCGCTCTTTTATTCAAAGACGGGCAGGATACACATCATACCTTTAGGCAAAAAGCTGATTATTTATTACAAGAATCAGTAGAAGAAGATTGGTATAATCTTGCTAAGCGAACCTTTGAGTGTACTAAATATATGATGAGTTTACATTGGTACATTTTGATGCGCTTTTATGGCAGAAAGGTATTTGACAACTTTGTCACAACCCTTTATGATCTTGGAAGGGAAATGAGAGATTTAATACTTACAGACTCATTTTTTGAATTAGCCGTAGAACCTGTTTGCAATATTGTTTGTTTTAGAGTGGTGGGTGTTACAACTTCAAAAGACACCTTGAATAAATTAAATACAGATATTAGACAATCCCTTCTGGAAGATGGGTCTTATTATATTGTAAAAACAAGCTTGGGTAATACCACTTATTTACGCTGCACTTTAATGAATCCTTTTACAACAAAAGAAGACATTCAAGGCCTCCTAAATCTGATTAAAGTGAAAACCCATCAGCTATTATCTCTAAAAAACAACAAACCATAGAAGTTGAAATAAAACTGTTTTACTCTCTCATAGACTCTAATACTTTTTCCTCGCCAGCCTTATTAGAGAAATTTACCGCGCACTCTATAAGGGCTAAGTGTGAATAAGCCTGAGGAAAATTGCCTAACAGCCTTTTTGTTTTAAAATCGATGTCTTCACTAAAAAGACCCAAATGATTACTGTAACCTAAGATAGTATCAAAGAGTTTTTGTGCTCTCTCTTCTTCTCCAATTTTAAATAGACTGTTTATAAACCAGAAAGTGCAAATGGTAAAGGAGGAAGAAGGCATTCCAAAATCGTCCTCATTCTTATAACGATAAAGCAAGCCGTCATTACTTAACTCCTTCTCAATAGCCAGCACGGTACTAACGAATTTCGGATCTTTAGCGTGTATAAAACCATAAGACTCCATCAATAAGACCGAGGCATCCAAATGCGGGGATCCATAAGACTGTGTAAACGCATTTACCTCCTCATTCCATGAATTAGTATGAATATCATTCTTGATCTCCTGCTCCAGCTTTACCCATTTTTCCAATTTTCTATGCTTCTTAAGAATGCGAGCCACTTTAATAGCTCTATCAATGGCCACCCAGCACAGGACTTTAGAAAAGGTGAAATGCTTATCCTCTGTTCTTAATTCCCAAATTCCTTTATCGGCTTCTCGCCAGTGACGAGATACAATCCACACAATTCCTTTGGTTAAACCCCAAAGTTCTTCTCCATTTTCAATATTGGTACTAAATTTTACCAACTGAGCGTGAATAACATCCATCAGTATCCCATAAATATCATTTTGCTTTTGCTTATAGGCTGCATTTCCTACTCTTACCGGTCTAGAATTTTTATATCCACTTAAATGTTCTAAGGTTTTCTCTGTTAGATTTTTCTCCTTATTAATACCATACATTATTTGTAATTTCTCATCCTTATCCGGGATCAGATCAATAATAAACTGCAAATAGCGTCTGGCTACGTTTTTATGTCCCAATTGGGCCATTACTTTTATAACCATCGAGGCATCCCGTATCCAGCAAAAGCGATAATCCCAATTTCTCACTTCCCCTATTGTTTCAGGAAGGGAGGTCGTAGCTGCAGCCAAGACGGCACCGGTCTTATCATAACTAAGCAATTTTAGGGTGATGGCGCTCCTGGTAATTTCCTTATTATATTGGTTGTAGGTTGGCGTTCTGTTGGTCCAATTAAGCCAATAGACTTTTGTGTTTTCAAGATCCAAATACACTTTTCGTGTATTGGGTAGAAGAATCTTTTCATTATATCCCAAAAGAAAATAGCCGTTTTCTGTTACCTCCATTTCTCGTCCCTCTACTACAGCATTTTTATTAAAGGAGGTATATAGAAAAATCGTATCAAATTTCTTTGTGTTAGTAAGACTTACAACAAAATTTTTCTTGACATACGAATGAGTTTTACCAAGTGCATACTCCAATTTAGGATCATATTTAACACTAAACTTGGGCTTTCCTTTTATGTGTCGGACATAACGAACTAGTTCGGGTGGGGAGTGATAACTGCCGTTTTCAGCATAATAACGTGGCATAAAATCGTGTACTTCAAAAACATTTTCCCCATCATCAAAACGGGTTATTAAAATAGCCGTATTTTTTTTGTAACGTTGACGTATCTCATAATCATCCGATACTTTAATTTCGAAGCTCCCTCCAATCTTTTCATCCAAGATTTTAGCAAATACAGACGAAGAATCAAATTCGGGAAGACAGCACCATTCCACTGCCCCGAGTTTTGATATTAACGCTGCACTCCTACAATTTCCAACAATTCCATAATCTAAGTTATCCATAAATAAATATTCCGCTAAAAAGCCTCTATTAATTGTTATTGCAATTGAATTTGACGAAATTTAGAAAAATAAAGTTCATTCTAAGACAATTTTATCCAATTCATGCATAAAACTATCATTATCTCAAATAGACTACCCGTTCAATTGCAAATTAGCAATGGAAGCATAGAAGCAATACCAAGTGTGGGAGGATTAGCAACGGGAATGAAATCTGTACATACTAGTGGCGAAAGTTTGTGGATTGGCTGGAGTGGTCTTACAGATGAAGAAATCCCCGAAGAGCTTTCCAAAGAGATCGATGTAGTTTTAAAGCAACATGGAGCAGCGAAAGTGAATCTCACTCAAGAAGAAGTAAACGGATTTTACTTTGGATTTAGTAATAGAACCATTTGGCCTTTATTTCATTATTTTCTGCAATATGCGGAATTCGAATTGGAGAATTGGGAAACTTATAAAAAAGTAAATCAAAAGTTCGCAGATGCTATTCTAGAGAGCGCTGGTGAAGATGATACCATTTGGATACATGACTATCAATTAATGCTGGTGCCAAAAATGGTAAGAGATAAAAGACCCAAAATAGCGATTGGCTTTTTTCTTCATATCCCCTTTCCATCGTATGAGATCTTTAGAATTATGCCATGGAGAGAAGAAGTACTAGAAGGCCTTTTAGGTTCAAATCTGATAGGATTTCACACCTATGACTATGAACGCCACTTCTTAAGTTCTGTAAGAAGGTTGTTAGGCAAAGAGGTAAGTTTCAATAATATCTTTAACGATAATAGGGTCATAAAAGTAGATTCCTTTCCGATGGGTATCGATTATGACAAGTTTCACGAGGCAGCCAAAATACATAATCAAAATACCACTGAAGAACATTCTGATTTACAGCGCAGGCTTGATTCCCATAAAGAATCTAGTCCGGATGCTAAACTAATTTTATCAATAGATCGCCTAGACTATTCAAAAGGAATTGCAAAAAGACTACATGCTTTTAAATATTTTCTGGATAAATACCCCGAATACAAAGAGAAAGTAAGGCTTATTATTCTAGCAGTCCCCTCTAGGTCTAATGTGCCACAATACCAGCTTTTAAAGAGAGAGATAGATGAATTAGTTGGTCGAATCAATGGAGAATTATCAACCGTAAGTTGGACGCCCATATGGTATTTCTACCGTTCGCTGCCTTTTGAAAATTTAATCGACTTATACACTTCTAGTGATATTGCCTGGCTCACTCCTATAAGAGATGGTATGAATCTGGTAGCCAAGGAATATATTGCCACCAGAATAGATAAGAGTGGAGTATTAATCTTAAGTGAGATGGCCGGATCTGCCAATGAAATGAATGAATCTTTACTCATAAACCCCAATAATTTTGAGCAAATAGCAGATACTCTTTACAAAGCAATCAATATGCCTTTGGAAGAGCAGAAAAGGAGAAATACCCAGCTTCAAAAAAGACTTGCCCGCTATAATGTTGAAAAATGGGCCAATGATTTTATGAGTTCCCTGCAACAACAAAAGAATCTCGAGGTAGGAAATATTTCAAAACGGCTCACTCCTGCCATATTAAAACAAATCTTACAGGATTATAAAAAAGCTGAAAAGAGAATATTTTTCTTAGATTATGATGGCACCTTAACCGGCTTTAAAAATGACCCTCAAAAAGCCAGCCCCGATGAGGAACTATATGAACTACTGGATGCCCTAAAGGCTATTCCGGGTAATGAAATATATCTAATCAGTGGCCGGGATAAGGGAACTTTTACGAAATGGTTTCTCCCCAAAAAATACAATATGATTGTGGAACACGGGGTTTGGCATTCAACAAACGGAGAAGAATTTAAAATGCTCGAAAAGGTTAAAAGAGATTGGATGGACAATATAAGACCCGTTCTGGAATCTTTTGTAGATAGAACCCCGGGTTCTTTTGTTGAAGAGAAGAATTATTCCTTGGCTTGGCATTATCGAAATACCGACCCAGATTTTGGAGCCCAAAGAGCTAATGAATTGAATACCGTACTCACCAGTCTAATTGCCAATGATGACATAAGTGTGCTAAATGGCAACAAGGTTATGGAAGTTAAAAGCAGTAACGTTAATAAAGGCAGGGCCGCTATGCGAATTTTATCGCAAGCCCAATACGATTTTATTTTTGCTATTGGAGATGACTGGACTGATGAGTTTATGTTTAATGAACTGCCCGAAGAAGCAACTACTATAAAGGTGGGTCTACAAAATACCCAAGCGAAGTTTTTTATAGAAAGTGTTGGTGGTGTCCGTGAGATCCTAAGAAAGTTTATTCCTTAAAAAGGAGTCATATTATTTTTCTAGGAAGTTATGTATGGTTTATACGCTTGCAGTAAAGGACCATTTATTCACAATCCTACTTCTTCTTGAATTTCATATCCAATATCCTCTGAAATTAAAAAATCCAAATGGAAAGCTTGAAAATGAAAAAGAAATAAAAAACGAAAATATAGGAGATTCAAAAATAGCCTATTGCATCTATTAACAAAAATTAAAAGTATTGTACATAAATTGAACCATAAGAATATTAAAGATGAACAGATTCTAAATTATTGATGTCTTTTTGGGATATTAAAATATTTATCCTTAATCGTGGCTTTAGTCTTACATCCTTTGTAAATTTGTTTCTAAATTGACTAATCCTTAAGAAAGCAAACAGGATATATTTCTTTATGAAACTAAATACTTCTTTTCATCTTGAATGATGAACTTAATTTCACTTTAAATTATAAATTGATCCCTTATGAAGAAAATTATTACCACAATTCTATTAGCAATTCCTTTCCTTTTTTATGCCCAGAATGATACTCGGTTATATGATATAATAAACAGTGTATCTGTTGAACGAATCGAGAGTGACATTACTACTTTGACCAATTTTGGCACAAGACATACTTTAAGTGATACAGTTTCTACTACTAGAGGTATTGGCGCGGCAAGAAGATGGATCAAAAGTGAATTTGAAAAAATATCATCGGAATGCGATAGTTGTTTGGAAGTTTTTTATCAGAAAAATTTGGTTCCCAAAGGAGAAAATGAACGAATTGTAAAAGATGTCTGGGTTGTTAATGTAGTAGCCATACAAAGAGGTTCTAAATACCCTAATAAGTTTATCATAATGAGTGGAGATATTGATTCTAGGGTAAGTGATCCTACCAACTTTACATCCGATTCACCTGGCGCCAATGACAATGCCAGTGGTATGGCCGGTACAATCGAGGCTGCACGGGTTCTAAGTAACTACAGCTTTGAAAGCAGCATCATCTATGTTGGGCTATCAGGGGAAGAACAGGGTTTATTTGGTGGTAAAGGTTTGGCTAATTATGCCAAAGAAAACAATTGGGAGATTTTAGGTATCCTTAATAATGACATGATTGGCAATACCACCGGGGTAGATGGGGTAACCAGCAATAGGGATTTTAGAATTTTCTCCGAACCCGTTCCCCCAACTGAAACAGAACAAGAAAGAAAGGCTAGAAGGTTTTATGGAGGAGAAGTGGATGGCATCTCCAGACAACTTGCGCGTTTTGTTCATAAAACAACAAAAGAATATATGCCTGAAATGAATCCAATGATGATTTATCGGTTAGACCGCTTTGGACGAGGAGGTCATCACAGACCTTTCAATGATATGGGCTTTCCCGGGATCAGAATAATGGAAGCACATGAAAACTACACACAACAGCATCAGGATATCAGGGTAGAAAACGGTATAGCCTACGGCGATGTCTTGGAGCATGTAAACTTTGAATATGCCAAAAAATTGACCGCCGTAAATGCCATTAATCTCGCCTCCATCGCTTGGGCCCCTCCGGCCCCTGAAAACCTTGCAATTGGCGGTATTGTGCAGGCTTCCGTAAAGTTTAAATGGCAAAAGAATCCGGGTGTTAAGGGATATAAGATTTATTGGAGAGATACCACCTCTCCGACCTGGGATTTTAGTAGATATGTTGGAGACGTAGATGCTGCTATTTTAGAAGGAATTGTTATAGACAATTACTTTTTTGGAGTATCGGCTGTAGGAGAAAATGGTCATGAAAGTATGGTGGTTTTTCCTAATCAGGTCTTTAGAGATTAATATTATGAGGATAAAATCCCAAATCTTTTTTCTTTATTTTAATCTAGGCCTGCTTTTTCTTGTTTCCAGTTGTATTTCCGAAAATAAGGCTGAAGAAATAGTTGTTGAAGACCTATATCTACCGGATCTAAACAAGCTCTATACATATTATGATTTATTAAACAGCCCATACCAATACCGGAATTTCGCCGGTAAATTGGTTAGAGCCAACAGAGATTTAAATTCTTCAGAATTATATGTGGAGACAGCTGCGTTATACCACCAGGCAGGGGTTACGGACTCAGCAGCCATAATGCTTCATAAAGCAGTAGACCATGGTTTGGCAAATCCAAAAATCCTTTCCAAATTATTTGGATTTGAAGAGATACCTTCTTCTAAAATTTGGAAGGATTTGGAAAAAAGACTCGACTCAATTGATCTAAAGCTAAAGAACGTTTCTAATTACGATTTAGAGACAGAAGCCATGACAGTGTTTTGGGGATACTTCAAAAGAGCTTTAAAAGATACCGCACAAGCTAAAAACATCTTTAAGGAATATATTTTTAAAGGACCAAAGGCCCTTAGAGATTTCTATGTGGTACGCTATGTGAATCTGGATAATATGTATGGCCAAATGATTAATGGATCCCCTGAATATTACAAATATCTGGAGAAACAGTTTAATGTGGATAGTGTCAATGCCATGAGGAATAAAACGGTAACCTGGATGAAACGATTTAAATCAATATATCCCTCTGCTGTTTTCCCTAAGGTTTATGTGGTGCCCGGAATACTTAATTCTGGAGGTACGGCTACAGAAATGGGCCTATTTGTAGGAGGTGACATGTACGGCAAGTCGGCCTCAATGCCTGTAAAAGGATTGACTAGCTGGCAGGAAAACGCGATAATGAAACTAAGCGATCTCCCGGGTTTAACTATCCATGAACTAATGCATTTTCAACAAAATTATCAGGATAATGAATATGCAGATACAGTACTTGCTCAGATCATAGGGGAAGGTGTATGTGATTTTTTGGTTGAACTATGCTCTGAAGAACCAATGGTTAATGACAATCTTATATATCTTGAAGACCCGCTGAATAAAGAACAGATTCTCAATGATCTAAGAAATGATCTCTTAACTGAAGATAACTCCAAATGGCTCTATAACGGAGGTTCTATTGAAGACAGACCTCATGATCTGGGTTATACCATGGGTTATTTGATTTCAAAGTCTTATTATGAGAATTCAGTAGATAAGAAAAAGGCTATCCATGAATTGCTTAATTCCTCTGATATGCTATCCATTCTTAGGGAAAGTGAGTATGCCTTTCTCTTAGAGAATAGTATTTAGTAATAATTAAATAAATTAGTCACCTTCTAGGTTATAGATGAAATAGACTAATTAACTTACTGATCACTTATTAAATTAGCTTAATAATTCTAAACATTTTAGAAAATATATAGATGAAAAATACCAATTGGCTTTCCTTCACAATAATTATTCTAGGCCTTCTAAATATTAATGCTCAAACATTTACACAGCAAGATAGTTTAAGGGGCAGTATAACTCCTGAAAGGGCCTGGTGGGATCTAAATTATTACCATTTAGATATCGAAGTTGATCCTGGCGATAAATTTATTAAAGGATCTAACACCATACGGTACAAGGTCTTAGAAGAAAATCAATTGCTGCAAATTGATTTACAACCTCCACTAAAAATTACTAGAATTACGCAGGATGATCAATCTTTAACCTTTAATTCAAATGGTAATGTACATGTAGTAGATTTAATTAAACCACAAAAAATAGGTTCTTTTAATGAAGTAAAAGTATATTATGAAGGTCATCCCAAAGAAGCCGTTAATGCTCCATGGGACGGGGGTTTTTCATGGAAAAAAGACTCTCAAGGAAATCCTTTTGTGGCTACTTCCTGCCAAGGATTGGGTGCTAGCGTATGGTGGCCCAATAAAGATCATATGTACGATGAAGTTGATAGTATGGCCATCAGTGTTAGTGTTCCTAAAGATCTGATGAATGTCTCCAACGGACGCCTTCGAGAGGTAGAAGAGGAAGGAGACTTAAAAACATATCACTGGTTTGTAGCGAATCCCATCAATAACTATGGAGTAAACGTAAACATAGCAGACTACGTTCATTTTAAGGAAACCTATGACGGTGAAAATGGATCTTTAAGCCTGGATTATTATGTCTTAAAGGAGAATTTAGAAAAAGCTAAAGAACAGTTTAAACAAGTCCCGATGATGTTGGATGCTTTTGAGAATTGGTTTGGCCCCTACCCTTTCTATGAAGATGGTTTTAAACTAGTGGAAGTACCTTATCTGGGTATGGAACATCAGAGTTCTGTTACCTATGGTAACAAATATCAAAATGGCTATTTAGGTAGAGATTTGTCACGAAGCGGCTGGGGCTTGAAGTTCGATTTTATTATTATACATGAATCGGGACATGAGTGGTTTGCAAACAATATCACCTATAGGGATATTGCAGATATGTGGGTTCATGAAGCATTTACCGCTTATTCAGAAAATCTTTATTTAGATTATCACTATGGAAAGGAAGCGTCGGCTGACTATGTAATAGGCACTCGAGATCTTATTGCCAACGATAGACCCATAATCGGGTCATATGGCGTAAATAAAGAGGGCTCCAATGACATGTATTATAAAGGGGCCAATATGCTGCATACCCTGCGGCAATTATTAGAGGATGATAGTCTCTGGAAGGAAATCCTTCGAGGTTTAAATGAGAAATTCTATCACCAAACAGTGACAACCGAACAAATTGAAAATTACCTGAGTGAAAAAACCCAAAAGGATCTAAGTGCCTTTTTTAATCAATATCTAAGAACTACCCAGATTCCTGTTTTAGAATTTAAAATTAAGGACGACTCCATCACCTACCGCTATAATGACGTTGTTGATAATTTTGATATGCCGGTGCGAGTATTTGTAGGATTAAAAGAGTATTGGTTGTTTCCAAATAATAAATGGAAAACCGAAAAATTAAAAGGAATTTCAAAAGACGGTTTACTTCTGGATAGAAATTTCTATATCGAATCAATAAAGGTCATGGATTAAAAAAATCCCCGTAATTAAAGCCGGGGATTTTTTGTTATGCCTTTAGTTGAGAAATTTATTTACTCAAAAAAGTAGTATTTAATAAAATGAGCGGATCTGATCCTCTGTCTTCCTCTGAATTATGTTTATAAATGAAATAGAGTTCTTTTGCGTTCTCTTTTGACTCCTTGTTCATTTCAATAGAAACTTCTCCCCTGTTCTGGCCAGCTTGTGGCTTGGGCATTTTTCCCGTTCCCAACAATTCTCCATCAGGAGCATTTAATCTCATTTCAAAACCAATACCAGATTTGGGCAAACCGCGCCAACTTGCATTTAAAACCACGGTCTTAACGCCATTAAGATCAATATTTTCAAGAACATACCAAGATTCCTTTTGAGGGATTATTAATAGATCTCTTCCTCCAAAAGAAACAGGATTAAATCCATATATTTTGGTTTTTGAAGTAAAAGATATGGTATTTCCTTGAAGTAAAACTCGTTCCATTCCTGTTAAAGGAGCAGCATTTCCCTGTCCTGAATCGGTATAACTAGCCGTAAGCACCAACATATTACCTTCTTGCGTAGATTTAGGAATAATTGTCCCTTTAGTGGGTAAGGATTCCTTCTTTTTTCCGTTATCTGCAAGTGATAAAATATAGGTAGCTATTTGCCTTGATTGCTCACTGGTTATATTGGGGTGGGCCGGCATCGTCACTTCCCCCCAGACCCCGTTACCTCCGGCAACAATTTTCTCTTGTAAATATGACAAGGCCTTGTCATCCTTAATATATTTATCCGCCACTTGTTGATAGGTCGGACCAATAGAGGCTTCAGCAGGTTTATGACAGGCCTTACAATCCATAGATTGTGTCAAGGCCATTCCAGCCGCAGAAGCTGAAACTTCCTTATGACCCAAGCTAAGGTTTACCTCATCCATCCCTTCCATATAATCTACAGATACAAATATTTTAGAAGGATCAAGTTCCTCGTTACCGTCCGGATCAGAGACACTTACCTCATAATTTACAGGCAGACCCGGCATATAGAACGAAGAATTACCACCTTTTAAATCAATTTCAACAATAGGCCTAGAGTTTCCAGCGACTACTGAAACCGTTTCACTTGTGGCTATAGCTCCCTTTCCATCTTTTACTTCTACCGAAAGCTTGTACTCTCCGGCATCAGCATAATTGTAGCTAAGAGAGGGATCTTTTGTTTCTTTGGTTTCGCCATTCCCTAAATCCCATATATAGGTCATAGCGTCTTTTTCTCTGTCCCTGGCCTCGACCTCCGCATTAATAGTAAGGGGAAGGGGTCCAGAAGAATTATCGACAATCAAATGATCAATTACTGGTGGCCTATTGCCACCATTATATTCAATATATCCCAAGCCTGAATCATCATTTTTTGAAAACCATCCGCTCCCATATTCCAAAAGGTAAACGCGGCCATCAGAACCAACTTCTATATCTATTAGATTGTTTAAATCTATATCTGCAGCAAAAGGCTCCATTTTATTAAAAGTACCATCTTCAAATAATGTTACCGCTTTCATCCAACCTCTCATCCAGTCATATATAATCACTTTACCGTCATAATAGGCTGGCAAAGCTCCGGGACCATTGTATAGATCAGAATAATATACAGGGCCGGCCATGGCATTTCTTCCTCCGGTACCTACCTGTGGAAATTCCTGAGACTCGGCATATGGATAATATACATAGGCAGGATTAGTAGGTGGTAGTTCTGTTAAGCCCGTATTGTTTCGAGAATTGTTTATGGGTTTTTCAGGGTTAAATATTTCCCCACTTTCCCCAGTGGCATAGTCATAGGATATATAGGCCTTGTTATCGCCAATAAACAAGGGCCAGCCAAAATTACCGGCTTCCCTGGCCTGATTCATTTCATCATAACCTCTAGGTCCCCGAGTGAGCAAACTATCTTCTCTGGCATCAGGTCCCACCTCTCCCCAATAGAGATAGCCATTCTTTGGATCTACAGAAATTCTATAGGGATTTCTATGGCCCATGGTATATATTTCAGGGCGTGTTTTCTCCATCCCAACAGGGAATAAGTTCCCTTCAGGGATATCATAAGAACCGTCTTCGTTTACTTTTATCCTGAGTATTTTCCCTCTTAAATCATTGGTATTCCCTGAAGACCTTCTGGCATCATACTGTTCTTTTCCCGGAAGATCGTTTAGCGGCGCATAACCGCTGTTAATATATTTAGCCCCTTTCTCGTTAAAAGGGGTGGAATTATCCCCGGTAGAAACATATAAAAGATTGCCAGGACCAAAGGCAATAGACCCTCCCGTATGACAGCAAATTTCCCTTTGACTGTCGACATCCAGAATTTTCTGTTCCGATGAGAGATCAAATACTCCATCCTTAAATTTAAATCGAGAAAGTCTGTTAACCCACTCATCCCCAGTAGGAGAGTAAAAAACATAAATCCAGTTGTTTTCAGCATAGTTGGGATCTTTCTGAAGTCCCAGCAATCCTTCTTCTGCATTTGCATCAGGATTGGCCAAAGTTTTGGCATATACATCTAAAAGAGCTACTTGTTTTAGTTCCTTTGTTTGTGAATCATAAAGCATTATTTCACCTCTTCTTTGTCCAATTAGGATGTTATCATTAGGCAAAATAGTCATCTCCGTAGGTTCGAATAATTCATTTCCTCCAATTAGAGATACTTTGGAAAAGCGATCAGTATCCGGGGGGATCTGTGTGGTAGCCTTGGAATAATCCAACTTTAAGTTATCACCTATGGCATACGTAATGCCTCCGAGTAAATGTTTTAAGAACAACTCTTCTTCGAAGGTTTCAGGGGTATGTCCCAACGCTGTATAAAAAGCCCTGCCGCCATCATATTCATGGTACCAGCTCATAGGATGATGGTCCCCATTTTCCCCACCCTCATAGGTAGATTCATCTATGGTCATTAAGACATTTACGTCAGGATTCATTTTTTTAAAATTGTACATTTCATCGGTCCTGTGCCAAATACTATCTTTAAAGAAAGAGGTCGCCATAAAATTCTTGTCCTTGATTATAAAATCTGCTTCGGGAGTACCTCGGGGATGACTTAAAAAAGAGGCGCCAACAAGTTTCACATACCAGTTCCAATCATATTCTGTATCGGTGGCAGCATGCACGCCTACAAATCCACCACCAGCTTGTATATATCTTTCAAAACCGGCCTCCTGATTGTGATCAAGGATATTCCCGGTAGTACTCATAAATACGATAGCGGAATAATTCTGCAGCGAATCTGCTTCAAAAACAGCTGCGTTTTTGGTAGTATCAACAACAAAACCGTTTTCTTTTCCTAATTTCTGAAGGGCCTTTACACCATCGGGAATCGAAGCGTGTTTAAAACCCATAGTCTTAGAAAAAACCAAAATTTTTGGTTCACCTTCTCTTTTTTTAGAGTCACATCCAATAAATAAAAGACTCATAAAAAAGACTAATGGCAAGAGGGATTTTTTCATATGTAGTTAGTGATTTAAATTTTAAATAAAGTCCAAGCTATAAATATATGTATAGTGTTTCAATTTTACCATAAAGAAAAAGCTTCTTAACTTTATTTTATAACTCATAAAGATTTACAACTAAAACAAGTCTTGGAAATTCTCCTGCAATAAACTTTATTTTACCTCGCCCCATGGGTGATACCTCAAAATTCAGAAATATTCAATTGTTATTTGTACCTTAAATTTTAATACTAATTAATATTTCTGAAACTTATGAAAGTAAAGTTCCTATTGTATTCTTTTCTTCTCATTCTTTTAGGAAGCTGTTCCTCTCCCAAAACTCGGGTGGATTTGGTTTTGGTAAATGGGCATATAGTTCATCTGGAAGATGGAAAAATAACTAATGAAAATGTCTACATTAATGAAGGATCTATTTATGGAATTGGTACAGAGGAAGATTTCCCTAATATGGAAGCTAAGGAAGAAATAGATGCCTCAGATAAGTATATCTTACCTGGTTTTTGGGATAATCATGTTCATTTTAGAGGAGGTAGTAATCTTATCGAAGACAATAGAAAATTTTTAAACTTATTTCTGGCAAACGGAATTACGACTGTAAGAGATGCGGGGGGCGATTTGGGAAAAGAAGTTTTACAGTGGCGCGATTCTATCAACAAAAAGGAATTGTTGGGTCCAACCATTTTTACGGCAGGGCCGAAAATTGATGGTCCGGATCCGACCTGGAAAGGTTCATTGGAGGTTTCAAATAAAGCGGATGTATTAAAGGCGCTAGACTCCTTAACTTCATTAAAAACAGATTTTGTCAAACTTTACGACAGCCGGATATCTTCTGAAAATTATCTTTTCGCTATTGAACAAGCAAGCAAAAGAGGATGGATCTCCTCTGGCCATATGCCATTTTCAGCAAATTTCAAAGAGGCTGTCGAGGCTGGCCTCAATGCTAGTGAACATCTTTACTATGTCTTCAAGGGCTGTTCTAATGAGGAGGCCGAAATTACTCAACTTTTTAGTGACAAAACTATTGGATTTAGAGAAGCCCTGAATAAAATAATTGCCTCCTATGATGAAGAGGAAGCGACAAAAACTATTGACTTAATTAAAAAACATCACACTTTTGTTGTTCCCACCTTACATATAATGCATACGCTGAGTTATTTGGATGAAGAAGACCATCAAAATGACCCTTATCTAAAGTACTTCTCTTCTGAATTTATCAAAACTTATGATAGACGATTAAATGCGGCTTTAGGAGCTACAGATAAGTCCATTAAAGACAGAAAAGCACTAGATAGTACTTTTAGGAGATTAAATTATAGATTATATACTTCAGGGGTATCCCTTTTAGCCGGCTCAGATTGTGGGGCTTCTAATTCATATATTTATCCGGGAGTTTCATTGCACAAAGAATTGGCTGTTCTTGTATCAACGGGTCTTACTCCCCTTGATGCCTTGAAGACTTCAGCTTACAATGGAGCCGCTTTCTTAAAAAAAGAAGAAGAATATGGCAGCTTAAAAAAAGGAAAAGTTTCTGACATCGTCTTGTTAAATGACAATCCTCTTGAAAATATTAAAAATTCTCAAGATATATTTATGGTCATTAAAGGCGATAAAGTTTTGAAAAAAGATGATCTTAACCAACTATTGGCCAATTAGAACAAAAATAAAATTTATACGAATGAAAAAAATCAGTTTACTGCTACTTCTAATATTTATAACCTCCTGCCATCAAGGGCAAAAAAGCTTTAGTGAAGAAGCCATCCTAATTTCCGATATTACCCTCATAGACCTAAGATCTGGAGAATTAAAAGCCGGGCTGAATGTTGTTGTAGATTCAGGAAGAATAAAGTCTATTAGCTCCGAGGCTTTTGATAAGAAATCCTTTAAAACCAATATTGAAGGAAAGAACCATTATATAATGCCCGGTTTAACAGAAATGCATGCACATATTCCACCTCCTACCACTTCCACTGAACGCATTGAGGAAACACTTTTTCTTTATTTATCAAATGGCATAACAACCATTAGAGGAATGTTAGGACATCCAGAACATCTGGAACTAAGAGAAGCCGCTTTAAATGGAGATTTAATTAGTCCGCGTATTTTCACTTCTAGCCCTTCACTAAATGGCAATACGGTGCGATCGGAACAAGAAGCGAGGGAAAGAGTTAGTACTTACCAAAAAGAAGGATATGATTTTCTTAAAATTCATCCGGGTATACAGCGTAATGTTTTTGATGAATTAGTAAAAACAGCAAGGGAGACAGGTATTCGTTTTTCTGGTCATGTACCCGTCCAAGTGGGTATTGTTCATGCTCTAAATAGTGAATATGCCTCCATAGACCATATTGATGGCTTCTTGGAAGGATTAGTTCCGGATTCCGAGAAAGTAAATCCAGAAGAAAACGGGTTTTTTGGCTATAATTTTACTCCTTTAGCAGACAAAGCTAATATTACTGACTTGACACAGTTAGCTAAAGAAAATAAAGTATGGATAGTCCCCACTCAAAGTTTATTTGAAAGATGGTTTGCGCCGGTAAAGGCTGATGTTTTATTAGCAGAACCTGAAATGCGCTATATGCCGAAATCTACTTTGGAAGAGTGGAAAAGCAGAAAATTGGCTTCTACAGGACCTTCCTCTGGATTTAACGAAGCACAATGGGATGTATTTATTGATATAAGAAGAGAACTCCTTAAGTCGCTTCAAGAAAATGGACACGGCATCCTATTAGGGTCTGATGCACCACAACTTTTTCAATGTACCAGGTTTTTCAATTCATCATGAAATAAACGGCATGCAAAAAGCGGGTCTAAGTCCGCTGCAAATACTTCAAGCCGGGACAATTGCTCCAGCCCTATTTTTTGAAAAACAAGATGAATTTGGAGAATTAAAAGAAGGATTGTCTGCCGATCTAATCCTCTTGGAAGCCAATCCTCTCGAAGATCTTGAAGCCTTAAAGAATCCTAAAGGGGTAATGTATAGAGGTCATTGGCTAAGCAGAAATGATATCGCTCAAAAGCTTGAAGAAATTGCAGCGCATGCAGCGCAACAGTAGATAAGTTTGCCAAACCTATGAAAAAATTACTTAGCGTTTTTATATTTCTAATTTTTCTGAATGCTCAAAGTCAGCAAGGCCAAGACGATTTGGGAATATGGTATATGTATTTTGGGATGAATAAGGTCTCTGAAAGGTTCAGTATCCATACGGAGGCTCAGTTCAGATATTATGAAACCAGTGAAAATTTTAATCAGCTTTTACTAAGAACCGGTCTGAATTACCATATTAGTTCTGAAGCAATTGCGACCATTGGTTATGCCTACATAGAAACGGATCCTACTTTTGAGACTTTTCCAAACGAAAACCGTCTTTTTGAAAACAGAATATTTGAACAGTTTATTCTAAAAAATAAGGTATGGAAGTTATTATTTGAACATCGCTTTCGTTTTGAACAGCGTTTTCTGCACGAACAGAACTTCTCTGATTTTGAAAATAGAGCGCGTTACCGCATACAAATTACACTGCCCCTTACCAAGACCTTTTTCCTGAATTTTTATGACGAAATTTTCTTGAATCTACAGAATGAACCCTTTGGGCAAAATAGACTATATGTGGCCCTTGGGATCTTTTTAATGGAAGATCTAAGTATTCAACTAGGTTACCTCAAAAATCATTTTTCAAGTGTCAATTACGACAGATTACAAATTGGAGTTTTTTATAACCCAGATCTTAGGCCCTTATTAAGGAAAAAGTCGAAATAGCCCACTTAAATTTTAAAGTGAAATTATTTTGATTCCTATATAGAAATCTTGGTTTCTGAAAAATTTTGCAGCTTTTTGGAATTTTGATCGTATTCAAATGAGAATTACTCGCCAAATGAATCTCCAAAAAATACAAAATATACCTTGGGTTCTATCTACTTCCGAAACACAACTATCAGATTAGGAAAGCTAGTTTAAAGACTCCACTGAACAAGAAAGTTTAGTAACTTTCAATCGACTATTACTAAAAATAATATCATGGGGAATAAACGAATATATTTCAAAAATCAGGATGGGGAATTGCTTTCAGGAAGATTAGACCTGCCGGTGGATCAACATCCGCATAATTTTGTGCTTTTTGCACACTGTTTCACTTGTAATAAGAATCTCTTGGCAGTTTCCAACATTAGTAGAAGCCTGACCTCTAAGGGCTTTGGGGTATTTCGTTTTGATTTTACGGGCTTAGGTGAAAGTGAGGGAGACTTTGAGGACAGTAATTTTTCCGGAAATGTAGAAGACATAATAGAAGCGGCAAAACACATGAAAGAGAATTATAAGTCCCCTAGCCTGCTTATTGGGCATTCTCTTGGGGGTGCTGCAGTACTGGCAGCAGCTCCTGATATTTCTAGCGTTAAAGCGGTAGCCACTATAGGCGCTCCATCTAATCCAAATCATGTGAAGCACTTGTTTCAAAGCAATTTGGATGAAATAAATACTAATGGCATAGCAAAGGTTAATATTGGAGGTCGAGATTTCACTATTAAAAAACAGTTTTTGAATGATTTAAAATCTCAAACAACACAGGATATCATTGATAAAAATAAAAAAGCTCTTTTATTTCTTCATTCGCCTCAAGATAATATTGTAGGAATCAAAAATGCCGAAGAATTATACAAGGCTGCCCATCATCCCAAAAGCTTTATCACCTTAGATGGGGCCGACCATTTATTAAGTGAAAAAAGTGATTCACTTTATGTGGGTAAGGTCATCGCCAGTTGGGTAGATCGATATGTCAATATTCCAGAAACGATCAATTTAAAAACACAGCATCAGGTAGTGGCCGTTCTGGATGATGATGAAGGCTTTACCACAAAAATGAAGGTAGGAAGGCATTTTATGTTGGCTGATGAACCAAAAGACTTTGGAGGAAATGATTTTGGGCCCTCCCCTTATGAATATGTATCGGCCGGTTTATCTGCCTGTACGGCTATGACCATGCAGATGTATGCCAAGCGCAAAAAATGGGACCTACAGCAGGTAGAAGTTCACACTACCTATGGCAAAGATCATGCAAAAGATTGTGAATCATGTGAGGCAGACACTTCTAAAATAGACACTTTTAAAAGAGCGATAAAGATAAGCGGGGATTTAGACGAAAAACAAAAACAAAGACTATTAGAAATAGCCGATAAATGTCCTGTTCATAGAACTTTACACAGCGACACCCAGATTATAACACGCATTATTAGCGCTTGAAAAGTAAAAACATCATCACTTTATTGAGATTGGCAAGAAAACTAAAAAGAACATTGACCTTTAATGCAAAAAAAGATATGTCAATTCTATAGGAGCTTTAAGATATAAGTAGCAAGTATTTTGTCTATTTTACTTTTAAAGAACCACAAATGTGATATAAAAAATAAGCATTTTGTTTAAATCATTTTAAGGACATATTGACTCTCCGTCTAATATGTTGTAACTTTATTGCTTAAACACTAAAAATAAATTCAATGAAAAAATTACAATTAATTGGTTTAAGTCTCGTCCTTGCAATATCCTATCAGTGTAAAGATGCTAAAAAAGAGACTCAGGAAACTATGAGCGATGAAGTTGAAGCCACAGAAGTAATAGTTGAAGAAGTTGTTGATGTTGAAATAATCACTTTTAAAATGGAGCCAAAAAGTGAGAGTATGGTACAAGGAGAAGTTACTTTTACAGAGTCAGACGGGATGGTATCCATGTCGGCTGTTTTAAGTGGTCTTACAGAAGGCGAACATGCCATTCATATTCATGAGAAAGCCGACTGTTCGTCAGATGATGGGAAATCTACTGGAGGACATTGGAATCCAACGCATGAGCCCCACGGCAAATGGGGAGCCGTTGAAGGTTACCACAAAGGTGATATAGGTAATTTTACGGCCGATGAGGAAGGGAATGCGGTTGTAGAATTTGAAACGGATCAATGGTGCCTCGGATGTGATGATGAGAATAAAAATATTGTTGGCAAGGCCGTAATTGTACATCAAGGAGTAGATGATTTCACTTCACAACCAAGTGGTGCTGCCGGACCAAGGGTGAGTTGTACCGGAATTATCAAATAGGTCTCAGATATTTAAAAATAAGGGCTGCCGGAAGGTGGCCCTTTTTTATTTAAAATTTGGAACTAATGAGCTTGGTTTAAAACTTTGTGTTTTATATTACAACTAATTTTTACAAACAGATCAAAGTACTATTCCCCTTTATGACTACATTTATCCCAAGAATCATTCAGGTTAATATATTAATTTCGACATTTGAATGTATTTTAAAATACCAAAAGGTCAAGGCTTATGAATCCCTCTGCAACGGGTTGGATAGATAAATTTGGGTACCTAGTTAAGGATTCCCAAGACGCGTTTAAAGATTTTCGGGATCTTTATGGAGGCCTAAAAAAGGCGGGGTTCGTGTATGGAATTAATATAAAAATTCCAAAATTTATTACTCCTGAGCATAATTTGTCAGAAGATGAAAAAGCTAAGATTAATTTGGTTACGGCCCTATATTTTACCTTTAAACTTGAAACAGGGATAACTGATTTCGATGTCTTTTTAGAAAAGGTTTTTAATTTCTATAAGGACCTAAATGTCAGCAGCCCAAGCTTGTATCAGAAGTTCTTTACCGCAAATAAAACCTCCTCTAAACTAGAAAATCTAATAGATTCCCGAGTGTTTTTAGAGATTGGTGTTTTAAGCAAAACCTTTAACAGTAATATCACCAATTCTCTACTATTTATAGATGTCCTCACGTTTAAATATTTACTGGGTGGTGGCAAAGAAGTAAGAGATCATGCAAAGAGGCTGGAATATATTACCATTAATATAACCTATCACGCTCTAAGTTCTAAAGAAAAAAATAAAACAGATGAGCGATTGGCTCATCTTTTTGCTACTTCCTTAAGTTTTATTGATAGTGAACAAAAAGATTTTGATGGTTCTTATCGAAAAAAACTCCTCAATAATACAATGTCATGGGAAAATATGTATTTTCTTGACGTGGCTTGTTTGGCTATTTGGGAGGATAAGAAAATGGACGTTCAGGAATCCCAATTCATATTTAGTATTGGACAAGATTTAGGATTTACCAAAAAAGAAATAAGCAGGTCCCTGGAAGAAATAGATGCCTTTTTTATAAAAAATGCACAGATTATTGGATTTCTAAAGGACAGTAATTTGGCCATACAGTTTTATGATAGTATGTCCAGGTTGGTCAATAAATTGATAATTCGGAATAGTAAAAGGCTTCAAAAAGAACTTTCAGGCAGTAAAGAATTAGTACTTCTTTTATCTAAATCAACCATAAAAGAATTGAGTGTGGAGGAGAAAAAGAAAGTCCAAAATCAGCTACTGGACATCTTTAAAAGCATACCTTCTCTCGCTATTTTTTTATTACCAGGAGGAGCCGTTTTATTGCCTATATTTATAAAACTAATTCCAAAGTTACTCCCTTCCGCTTTTGACGACAACAGGCTTGAAAAAAAACCTTAAATAGTCATATTTTAACACTATAAGAAAAATCTATAGTAGATATTATTTACTTGTTTATCAATGTTTTAATATTAATTACTCTAACCAAAGCTTAAAGTCTTTAACCCGTTCCCTACTCACGATGATTTCCTGATCATTAAACCTATTTAGCTTAATAATTAGTCTAGAATTCGAGTACGAAATAATATCTTTTATATAATTTATATTCACAAAGAATTTTCTGCTTACTCTAAAAAAAACCTTGGGTTCTAATTCATTTTCTAACTGTTCCAAAGTAGTATCCAATAGATAATTTCTACCTTCAGTTGTAGCCATATAGGTTCCTTTATTTTCACTATAGAAGCATTCAATCTCATCAACACTTATAATTTTTAGATGTTGTCCTAAGCGGATGGTAAATCTTTTTTTATAAGTTCTTTCTAAGGGATGTACTAATAGTTTTTTAATATCTTCAAAATCTACGGATAACGGCTTATTGGAAGGAGCTCTGTTCTTATACTTCTTTACGGCGACTTCCAACTCTTCGTCATCAATTGGTTTCAATAAATAGTCTATACTATTTAATTTAAAAGCCTGAAGTGCATATTCGTCATAGGCAGTAGTAAAGATGATGGCGCTTTGTACCTCAACAAGATCGAAAATCTCAAAGGAGAGTCCATCGGATAACTGAATATCTAAAAATATTAAATCGGGTTGCTCGTTTTGTTGAAACCAGTTTACGGCCTCTTCAACAGAATGAAGCATAGTGGAAACATCGACCCCTAATTCTCCTAATAAACGGCTCAATCTTCTGGCTGCAGGTTTCTCATCTTCAATGATTATTACATTCATAATGCTAATTCCTTCATTTTATAATTAAAATTACCGAACAAAATTCCTGTTTACCTATATTTATTGGACTCTTCTTTGTCTTTTTCAATATATTTCTGAATTTGCTTTTCCTCCCAGGCCTTGCCAAAGAAGGGATTGTAATTGAATACGTTGGCCCAATGGAAAACCAAACCTACCCCCCAGAAAATAGCAGTGAAAAAAGTAGAAAATTCCCAAAAACTTTCACCATTTGAAGATTTGCTTATAAATACATTTACCAATATAAAAGCATTGATTACGAGATATACGGCAAGATGAATATAGAATCCTTTTAACTCATCTACTCTTTTTTTGGCTCTTTGTAATTTATCTGTTTTGTTGTCCTCCATTTTTATTTTTCTTTAATATTTTATTCCCACCTTTTTTGGTTTTCATCTTCGTTCATCAATTCTTTAATTTTTTTCTCTTCCCAGTTTCTTCCAAAAAATGGGTTTAAGTTAAAGGTATTAATGGCATGGAAAAACAAACCTATCCCCCACCCAAAAGCAGCCCAGAGAAACCACATATAGCGCCATTCATTGACCCAATAATTAATTCCCGCTAAAACAGAAATAAAAACAATATAGGAAAAGAGATTTCCATAGAACTTTTTAAGTACTTCTACTCTTTCCTTTGCTCTAAAATACTTTGATTCTTTGTTGAAGTCTTCCATTTTGATAAAATCTAATTGGTTGTTTATTATGTTTTAGTTTAATGACCTATTAAAAATCGCGATCCTTCATTAGTTCCGCAATTTTTCGCTGTTGCCATTGTTTACCCCATAAAGGATCTATTCCTTTGGCTGCGAAACCTTGCATAATCAGTCCAAAACCCCATCCCATAGCAGGGAAAATTGCCCAGGGAAAACTCGTGGTTTGGTAATTAATATACATTAATACAGGGATTATGATGCAATACATAAAACCACTTATATATAATCCTTTTAAGGCGTCTACCCTTTCCTTTGCTTGTAAATACCGATTTTCTGAAGTTGATGTTCTCATGCTCTATTTTAATAAATTGTTCAAGTTTTAATTACACTTCAAAATTCATAATTATTATAAAACTTTCTAAATATTAAGAACCCAATTGTCTAATTTCCTGGATGAATTGATATTAAAAATCATCATTCTCCATTAGTTCTCGTATCTTTTTTTCTTGCCAATTCCTACCCCACAACGGATTATATCCATATGCCTCCATTCCATGTAATAATAATCCAATACCCCATCCAAGCGCAGGAAAAATGACCCAGGGAAAACTAGAGAACCTAACATTTAACCAAATAAGAAATGGGATTACAAGACAATAGGATGTAAGATTACCATAAAACCCTTTAATCGCATCTACCCGCTCCTTGGCCTTTTGATATCTTTTATCCATTATATAAGTTTTTTGAGTCTCCTTCATATTCAACTGCCGGGTTAGCATTGGCAAGGCTACCATAAACTCTTTATCCGTTTTGGTGATTTGGACAGTCCTGTCAGAAAGTATGCTATATCTTTGCTGAATATTTTTTAAACCAACTCCACTGCTTTTTTTTACGACCTGTTTTTCTTGTAAATTATTTTTAATTATCAGGGTGTCCTCTTTTTCAAAGACCTCTATACGCAAAGGTTTATTGCTGGTTACGACATTATGCTTTACGGCATTCTCTAATAATAATTGCAATGACAGAGGAACAATTTTCGCCTCAGGATTACTCGAATTATCCGGAATAACGAAAACAATGCTATCTTCAAACCTCATTTTAAGTAGTCGCACATAGGTCCTGGCAAATTGCAATTCTTCGTCTACAGTTACCAGGTCTTTGTTTTTTTGTTCCAACACATAGCGATATACCTTAGATAAGGAGGTCGTAAATTTTTGAGCTTGTCCGGGATCCTCTTCAATTAAACTAGTAAGCACATTTAAACTATTAAATAGAAAATGAGGATCCAATTGATTTTTTAAAGCATCAAACTTAGCCGAGGCAGTACCTGCTATAATTTTTTGCTCCTTTACTTTTCTATCCTGTAATGATCTATAAAAATAAACAGCATGAAAAAATACAGTCACCACAACAGTAATCATTAAAGCAAATAGGTAGTAAATTGACTTTTCGTTCGCTATAAAAGTATCCCAGCTATAGCCCTCGAATCCTATTTTTATTAGCATTCGCAACCAAAAAATAGCTATCATAGTAAGGATTACAGACCCCAGAGCTCCTGTGACCAGGCGATACTTACCATATTTTTTCCAATCGATTTTCTTATTTATATAATCGAAATATGAGCTATTTACCAGGGTTAACACAATGGAATAAAGTAAGTTATAGGCTACATCAGTCCAGAAATCACTACCTATTTCTACATTCCCATTTGAGAAATACTCTATACCAATAAAAATTACGGTTAGGACCAGTCCGATAATAATACCTACCCATAAAGTCTTAACAAAATACTTCATTCTATATCCTTTATTAAAGAATTACTGCTTGCGATTTACTCTGAAGCGCAGTTTTGCAAAACATACGCTGTACTTTCCTGGCACAATTCAGGAAGTACTTTCACTTTGGTTTAAAGTTAGTAAAAAGTTCTAAGGCGTGCTGTACATCAACATAATAGGGAGATGCAACATTAGCTATATTCTTTACCCATTCGTTACTTCCTAGCACTACTCTGAGGCTCTTCATTATTGCAAAATTTAAAGTTGCAGTATCAAAAATGAAACAAAATTCTTCCTTCATTAATAAAAAACTACCCAACTGTCGTATTCCTAAGACAAGTTGTATTTTAGATTTGTAAAGAAATGTTTTCTGAATAATTTTATGTGTTTCAAAAAAATTATACTACTTAATATAACAGTCATCTGCAGCCAAATTCTTTTAGCTCAAGCCCCAAGTGCCTTGAAAAACGGCAAATTCATTAATGACAATAAAAAACTTATGTTGTACGGGGGAGCATCAAAAGATCAAAACTTTCTCATAGAGAATATGGAGCTAAAACCCGAACAGTTTCATTACGGCTTGGGACGAGAAGCCTTCCTGCTCTAATAGCGCCCCGGTTTGAGTCTATTGAAGAAGCTGACAAGCACTGGAAACCTAAAGATCGTTTTTTGGTTGCCTATTCAGGAAAAGAAGTAAAAGCTTATGCTATTAAAGATCTTACAAGGCATGAAGTTGTAAACGATGTATTAAATGGAGAACCTATTTTTGCTGCCTATTGTATTCTTGCCGATTTGGGAGCAATATATACCCGAACCTATGGGGATAAGGTTTTTACTTTTGCAGTAAGTGGCTACACCTATTACGATCCGGAAATATGGAATGGCTTAGACGGTTTTATTCTTTGGGATCGGGAAACTGAAAGTCTTTGGTGGCCATTAATTGACAAGGCGGTTTCTGGTAGACTAAAGAATATGCCTTTATTAAAACTTGAACAAACAAAATGGGAGGATACTAACTGGCAAAGTATAAAAAACAGGTTTCCCAACGCAGAGGTATTAATTTCAAATCAAGATTTTGAAAGACCAATTGACTGGCCACAATATAAACTAGTGGACGATCTTCTTAAAATTTATATCGACTAAGTTTAACTTTGTTCTTTTATTTAAATAAACATTACAAGCTCATTCTTCAAATATCAAAGACCACATGTACATTCCCGATAAATACAAGAATACAAACCTTCTTGAAGTTCAAGATTTCATTAAATCCAATTCCTTTGGAATTTTAACCAGTTTAATGAAAGGGCGCCTTTGGGCCACACATATACCTCTTGAATTAGAAACTAAAGAAGATGGAACGAAAGTATTAGTGGGCCATATTGCCAAGGCCAATCCTCAATGGAAGTACTTTTCTGATATTAAAGAAGTACTGTGCATTTTTAATGGTCCCCACAGTTATATCTCCTCTTCCTGGTATAAGGAAGAAGAGGTTCCCACCTGGAACTACATTGCCGTACATATATATGGATCCCTTAGAATTCAGAAGGAAAAGGAATTAATTTCTTCCTTGCATAAGTTAGTTGAGAGACATGAAGAGAATTCTAAAAAACCCTTTTCGCTTAAAGATGTGTCTGCAGGAACTATGCGACAAATAAAAGGTGTAGTTGGCTTTGAAATAACTATAAACGAGATAAAAGCTACTTATAAATTATCTCAAGGGCGAAAGGAAGACCATGAAGTCATTATAAGCGAACTGAATAAATCAGAAGATGACGGAAGTAAGAAAATAGCCAAGGAAATGGCGAAACGCTCAGCAGATAAGTAACCTTATTTATTTATCCAGGTTCTACGGTTATACCAAAAATTTAACTGCCAATTATATCATGTGGAGTCTTTCCATAAGAAACTCTTTATAAGTTTTACTGATGGGAATGACTTTTCTATCGATCTCCAAATGGGAATCAGCAACAGCATCGAGTTTTGACATGTTTACAATAAAAGAACGATGCACCCTTAAAAAGGAGCTTTTACTCAGGCTATTTTCGAGTGTTTTAAGGGTACTTACCACTAAAAATTTTCCCATTTTAGTAATAATATTACAGTAGTTTCTTTCTGCCTCTATATACAAAATCTGATCCAACATAATCTTTACCATCCTTCCATTGTGTCTCACAAAAATTCTATCATCCAAAACCTCTAGGTTATCTAAAACTTGATCTTTTTGATGGTGTTCTTTCTCTTTAATTTGCTCCTCAACAAGAGCTATAGTCCGCTGCAGATTAATCTTGTTAAAGGGTTTGGAAATAAAGGCATATGGCTGAGTAGCCTTAGCACGTCCAAAAGTTACATCATCATGATTAGCAGTTAAATAAATGATGGGTACTTCATTTTTCAGATGAATAGCAATAGCAGCATCAATTCCATCAATATTACCTTTTAGATTTATATCCATCAACACTATATCCGGATTGTTCTTCTGTACGTGATCAATAGCGTCTTCTCCTTTACAAACAATTCCACTTATATCATAACCTAGTTTTGTAAGTTGCAATGATAGATTAGCAGCTATGATCATATCATCTTCCACAATTAATATTTGGCTCATATCGCGTTCATTTTTAGGCAGCTTTATGCTGCTGAAATTCAAAAGAAACGGCTGTCCCTTTTTTTATGTTAAGTGTCATTTTTCCTTCTAATTGACGTGTTAGCAATTCAATCAATTGAGTGCCAAAACCAGTTCCCTCTATTTTATCTCTGGTATTCTTACCAATACCATTATCCGATACTTCTAAATGAAGACAGTTTGCAGAATAACATAGTTTTATCAAAATCTCACCCTTTCTATCCTCAGGAAAGGCATATTTTAAAGCGTTCGTAACAAGTTCATTAACAATTAAACCAATGGGAATTGCACTGTCAATATCCAATTCCAGACTATTCATATCACAATGAATCACAATCTGCTTCTTGGTATCGTAAATATCACTTAAGTAATCTACCAGATTAATGAAATAGGCCTTCATTTCAATGGAAGCTAAACTTTTCCCCTGATAAAGTTTTTGATGAATCATACTCATACTATGGACTCTATGTTGGCTTTTCTCCATAGCTTCAGACACACTCTCATCCTCTAATTGCTCGGCCTGCAGCGCCAGTAGACTGGAGACAATCTCCAAATTATTCTTAACACGATGATGAATTTCTTTTAATAAAAACTCCTTTTCGGTATTTTGCTTTTTAAGAAGCTTATTCTTCTTCTTATTTGTTTGTATAGTGTTGTATAATAAAAGTAGTAATAAAGACAAAAGACCTGCAATTAATCCCAACAACCTTTGTATTGATTTTTCTTTCTTTATTTGATCTTCCTGTACCATTATGGTACTCTCTTTCTGTGCGACTTCATATTCAGTCAACAGCTGTGATACATGATGATTAGATTCTGTAGTAAATAATGCCTTTTGCAAATTATCATATTTGGCATATGCCTGGTAAGCTTCCTGATAGTTATGATTTCCGGCATAGGCTTTCCCTAATGCCTCATAGGCCTCACTGAGAAAAAAGTTGTCACTAAAATCTGTTGTGGCAATTTCAATACTATTTTCTAAACTCTTTATTGCTGATATATACTTTCCTTGTAGATTTTGGGATTTTCCTATGGCGACCCATGATCGCATAAGCATAAAATTATTATCTAATAAGACTGCATATTTAATTGCATTTTCACCAGCTTTCTCAGCCTTGTCAAAATTATTTAAGAAAGATTCTAAGTACACCATTGAGATATAAACATCACAAAGGTTATTGTAAAACCCATAACGCTTTCCTATTGAAATTGAATGCTCATAGTACTTTAAGGCTTCTTCGTATTTGTTTAGTGCCAAATAGGAATTACCAACAACATATAAAGTAAAATCATAATCTAAATCGTGTAAACCTCTTTCCTCAAAAAGGCTAATAGATTCCAATCCATATTCTAAAGCCTCCTCATATCGTTTTTCTTTCCAAAAAAGATTACTCAAGTCGCTCAGAGCAACAGCCATGGCTCGGTGATCATTCAATTCATTAGCTAGCTGAAGGGTTTCCATGGCAATATCGGCAGCCTTACTTAAGCGTCCTTCTCTTTCATAAACATAACCCAATTGAGTATAGGCCTTAGGAAGATCGGTCTTCTTAATCTTTCCCAGAGAGCTTTCTAGTACAATTCTCGCACTGTCTAACTCTTCCATTCGAAGGAGCACTGCCCCTTGAGTGATTTGAAACCGTCCTTCCCAGAGACTGTTATTTTTTTCCCTGGTAAGTGCCAGACCTTCTTTAGTGAATTCTAGAGATTTAATTAGATTTCTGGTATGCCAATAATAGGCCAAATCATTTAATATGCTATAACTTAAGGTGTCATTGATAACCAAAGGATAGGCATTCTCCAGAACTTCTAAATAGGATTCCCCAAAATTATCAGTATCTACAAAAACCCGCCTATAAGTAGAATCCTTGGCAAAATCGATGATCTGTCCAAATAATGAATCACTGTTCAAAATTGAGAATAATAGTAATAGAAGATATAAAAATCGGCTTTTCATGTATTGCAAGCTTTAACCGATATGGGGCAGATGACTAATATACAAATTTTAACATAACATTTAGCTTGATAAATGAAAATAGATGTTCGGACAATAAAACCTAGAGTTCGTCCAAAAACGCTTCTTAAACTAAGATGTTTGGCCTTTCTTTAAAATTAATCGGCCCTAAGTATAGAATCCTTTCATAACCTTCTAAAATTGAAATGTCAAAAGCTCTGTTAATTATTTTAGTAACAACAATTCTCTTTGCCTCTTGTGGACATGGAGAAATGACTAAGAAAGAAGTACGGGAAACTCAGTTAGAAAGGAGTCTAATAAGCTATATAGATACTAGTTGGAACCAACAGGATTTTAGCAAACTAAACCTTGTAGTTTCTCAAGACTTTGTGCGTAGCCTTAATGGAATTAAAGTTGCCTCTAACCCCAATGAACTGATGGCTCACATGAAAGTCTTCTTTAAAGGCTTTCCTGATCTAATTATTAAAATGAATGAAATTTATATAAATGAGGATAAAATTTTCATGAGATGGGAATGTACAGGAAATAATACTGGGATATATGGCGAAATGCCTCCAACGGGTAAAAAAGTAAAAATCAACGGGCTCGCCCACTTATATTTTAATAAAGGAGGTGAACTCTATAAAGAAGATGTCTATTTCAATGAATTAGAACTTCTTCAGCAACTGGGTTACACATTAATTCCCCCTGTTCTCGAATAAAGGAGATATTAACTATAAATACTAACACTTAAAATTGAATACAAATGAGAAAATTAAAAACGCACATCTTAACAATGCTCTCCCTTTTATTTCTAATCGGAATAAGCTACGCTCAGGATGCAGATGCACCTCAAGCCTATTGGGTTCATGAGGATGTTGTAAAACCATCTAAAGTGCAAGATTACGAAAGTATCTGCGGCGAATTAATCAAAAACATGAAACAGTACAATACGGAAACTATGAATGTGATAGTCACCAATACGGATGACAACAGATATTTATGGGTAAGCCCTCTTACAAATATGGCAGATTTGGATAAACCCGTATTTGCCGGTCTTGCAGAAAAAATGGGTAAGGAGGCCATGGATAATCTTTTTAACAGAATGGATGAATGTTATGACACTGAACAAGATTATGTTCTCTATTTGAGTAAAAAGCTTTCTTATATGCCCGATGGTATTAGCCAAACCACAGAAGGCGAAGACTATAGAAAATTTCATTATTTCCATATTACACCCTCGAATAGAAAAATAGTCAGTCAAAAAATGGAGGAAATCTCCAAACTTTTCCAAAGCAAAGGTTCTAAATTCAACTACAGGGTCTATAAGAGCGGTTTTGGGGTAAGAGGAGAATTCTATATGGTAGCAGTTTCTGCTAAAAACGCAGTGGATTATGCCGAAAAGGTAGCGGCTAACAATGCCCTTTTAGGTGATGAATGGATAAAATTATACGGGGAACTAAATAGTAATCTTTTGAAATATGAAAGTGTTTCAGGACGTATGCGACCTGATATGGCTTATAGCTCAGAAAAATAAGCTACTAATTATTAAATCTTAAATAACTAAAAAACAAAATCGATGAAAAAATTATTCTTATTAGGTCTTTGTACCTTATTCTTTATTGGTTGTCAACAAGCGGAAACCAGATATACAACCAAATCCTCAGAAATTGATGTCACAAAGGCCCTTTTAAAAGACTATAGTGAAGGGAACTGGGAAGCTTGGGCTGGGCATTATGCCGATACCGCAAAAATTTCTCACAATACCCTTGAGACTTCAACCACCTCTGAAACACTAGAAGGTTTCAAAATTCTTATTTCAAACACCTCAGAATACGGCTTTAGCGACAAGAACATTTTCTACGAGATGGTGATAGATGATGATAAGGAACGATGGGTAAATTTTTGGGGAACATGGGAAGGAACCTTGGCAGCCAATGGGCAAAAATTGGTAATTCCTGTGCACCTTACCCTTCAGTTTGTCGACAATAAGATTGTAGAAGAACATGGGTACTACAATGTAGCAGAATATACCGCTGCCTTAGCCAAAATAGCCATGGAAGAAGCTATGGTAGAAGAAATAATTGAGGAAGAATAAACACCTTCAAATAAAAACTAAAAATTAAATTAACAATGAAAAAATTTGTATTACTACTATTATTACTCCCGGTGATATGTCTTTCACAAGAATCCGCGGAGTATATGGTCATGGAAAATGCCATGATAACGCCGCACCCACAGAAAGTTTCAGAATTTGAGGCAGGGGTGGCGGCACATAACAAGAAATACCACGCTGAAGGCGCCTTTGGATCCCGTATTTATTGGATTTCAAGTGGTAAAAATGCCGGAAAATACATGTGGGTTATGGGTCCTCTCCCCTGGAGTGCCATGGATGACAGACCAGCCCAAGCCGGTCATGATGAAGATTGGAATAAAAACGTAATAGCTTACACTCTCGCCGAAGGGGAAGTTACCTACTGGAAATTTCATCCTCAATTTTCAAATTTTCCCAAAGATTTTGATTTGAAATATCTATCTGTTTTTATGGTAGACTTCAAAAGATTCAAATATCCGGAAATGATTGATATTCTAGAAAAGGTTACTAAAGTCAACAAGATGAAGAATCCAGACGAGGCCTATGGGGTATATACAAATGAAATGTCTGATAGTAATGATTCGAAGGATATGGCATTTGTAAACTTTTTTGATAGCTACGGTTGGATGGGTCAAGATGACACCTTTTCAAAGGAGTTTGACGAGGTTCACGGAGAAGGGAGTTTTGAGAAATTTCTCAAAGACGTAGAATCTGCAACCAATGGAGAGAGCTCCGAACTGTGGATTTACAGGGAAGATTTAAGTGGTTTGGGAGCAAATATTCCAAGCTTAGAAAGACAGTAGAATTAATTGAAACAAACTATAAAATGAAAAAAAGTATATTTTTTGGATTAATGATCCTTGTTTTTATAGGTTCACAAAGCATTTGTGCACAGGAAATGGTGGCTAAAAAGTACGAAAATCCTCAATGGTATAATATAGTCCATATTGACTACCATTCAGGAACGTACAGCAAAGCCCTTGGTATCATCGATAAATATTATAGAAAAGCATCAGAAAAAGCAGGAACCAATATGCCTGCAATGATTATAGAGTTAAATACGGGGCCTTATGATTCTATGGCGGTTTGGCACATGAAGGATGGGATTGAAAGTATGAATTGGGACATTAGTCCAGATAATATCAAATGGAGAGAAGCCTTAAATGAAATAGCCGGAGGTAAAGATAAAGCGGACGAAATAATTAAGGAATATCAGTCTTACGTGGCTTCAAGTACAAATAGTATAGGTAGGCTGAGGGAATAGTTAATTTTCTATTAACCTAGGTCCTCTATAGTACCCCAATTAACCAACCAACCTTAATAAACCCGGCGTGTGCCGGGTTTATTTTTTTTAGTCTTAAGGCGCATGATTAAGGCTACAGAATATACAAATGAGGCTGTTTTAGATCAGAAAACTAAATAAAACAAACTAAATGCCTATATAAAAAAGTATTTCAAATTAGTCCGTTAAAACATTCTTTAGTAAATTTCCTTCGATTTAAAATTACTTCATGAGAAAGACATTTTTACTACTTGTTTTGAGCTTGTTTATAGGCAGCAATCTAATAGCTCAACAAAAAACCAATCTCGAGCTTACCGATATTTTTAATATGGAATATATCTCAGAACCACAGATTTCTCCTGATGGATCGCAAGTGGTATATGTCCGGAATTTTAAAGATATTATGACAGATAAGAACTTATCTAATCTATGGATCATAAATTTTGATGGTACACAAAACAGGCCCTTAACCACCGGAAATCAAAACGATGTTGCACCAAAGTGGTCCAATGATGGCAGTAGAATTGTCTTTAAGTCGAATATGCAGGATGGCAAAACTAAATTGTTTATGATGTGGATGGATACTAAAACTTCGGTTGCATTAACCAATACCCCCTCTGCACCAAATCACGTAAGTTGGTCCAATGACGACTCACAATTAGCATTCACTATGTTTGTCGCTAAAAAAGAACCTTCAATAGTAAAGATGCCTGAAAAACCAGAAGGGGCTGTTTGGAATACTCCACCGACTTATATAGACAAAATGAAGTACCGGGGTGATGGACAAGGCTATTTAAAAAGCGGAAACAATCAGCTTTTTGTAATGTCTACCAATGGGGGTAGCCCAAGACAAATAACCTTTTCAGACTTTGATCACGGGACTCCTATTTGGTCTAAAGACAATAGAAAACTCTTTTTCTCTGCCAACCTCCATGAAAACCATGAATTTGAAACCGCAAATAGTGAAGTTTACCAAATAGATATCATCTCGGGCGGCATTAAGGCTTTAACCTCTCGTTTGGGGCCAGACAATAATCCAGCTTTATCCCCTGATGGAAAAACCATTGCTTATACGGGCTATGATGATCGCTATCAGGGATATCAACTTACACAACTATATACCATGTCCTCAGATGGTACGAACTCCAATCTAATATCGAATTCTTTGGATAGGGATGTAGCCAATATTCAATGGGCAGCAGATGGAAAAGGACTTTATTTTCAATATAATGAGGAAGGAGATACTAAAATTGGACATATTACGACTAGTGGTAAAGTAACTGCAATTATTGATAATTTAGGAGGTCTTTCTCTAGGCCGACCCTACAATTCTGGTGCCTTTACGGTTTCAAAAACCAACAAATTGGCTTATACGCTTGGTGGCACTAATCATCCGGCAGATTTAGCCGTATATGATAATAAAAACAGAAAAAGGTTAACAGCCTTGAATGATGATTTGTTTTCCTATAGAAACCTTGGCGAAGTAGAAGAACTTTGGTGGGAATCTTCTTTTGACCAAAGACGTATTCAGGGTTGGTTAATAAAACCCCCAAACTTTGATCCATCAAAAAAATACCCTTTAATACTGGAAATACATGGAGGACCTTTTATGAGCTATGGTTCTGTTTTTAGTGCCGAGCTGCAGATTATGGCTGCCCAGGGCTACTTAGTCCTCTATGCCAATCCAAGGGGAAGTACAAGTTACGGGGAAGAATTTGGCAACCTAATTCATCATGATTATCCTAACAATGACTATGATGATCTTATGTCCGGAGTTGATGCTGTTATAGAAAAAGGTATTGTTGACGAAAACAATTTATTTGTGACCGGCGGAAGTGGAGGCGGCGTTTTAACCGCATGGATTGTGGGTAAAACGGATAGATTTGCTGCGGCTGTTGTGGCCAAGCCTGTTATTAATTGGTATAGTTTTGTTTTGTACGCCGATAATCCCGGCTTCTTCTACAAGTATTGGTTTCCTAATAAACCATGGGAAGATCCAACAAATTATCTAATAAGATCTCCCCTAAGCTATGTTGGAAATATAACAACTCCTACCATGCTTTTAACCGGAGAAGAAGATTTTAGAACCCCTATTGCGGAATCTGAGCAATTTTATGCAGCCTTGAAATTGGAAAAGGTAGAGTCTGCAATGGTAAGAATTCCTGGAGCTTCTCATGGCATTGCCAATAGGCCAAGTAACTTAATTGCCAAATTGGCGAGTATTATGGCTTGGTTCGAAAAATATAAAACGGAATAGGCAAGTCATCACATAGCCTAATTCTAGAGAAGATAATGTTCAAAATAACTATATGATACAAAATAAATATTGGCAAGCATTTTTTGCTGTGGCGCCCATCCTATTTGCTTTTGTAATGATTCTGGGGTATTTCGGAGTATTACTTAGTTTTATAGGAGGAATCTCTGAGTTTCCGGAAGGAGTAGAACCGGCTCCGGGATATTTTATACAATGGATAATTCCTTTTGTTCTTGTATTTATGTTGTTGATCCTATTATCCTTAGCCAGTCTAATTTTTTATATTATTCATGCCGTACAAAACCCTAATCTAAAACAAGAGCATATGCTCGTTGTCTGGATTATACTTTTTATTTTTCTAAATGGGTTTGGACAATTTATATATTGGTTGGTCGAAATTGTCAGTAAAAAAACCGAAGATGCTAAATTTTAGGTGTCAAAAATATTTAATTCATTGACAGCTGAAGTTGGTATAAGGCCATTTTGTCCTTTTTGCCTCTAAGAGTCATTTCGGCCACTTTTGTGTAGCTTATGTTTTTTTGAGGTTCCAGTCTCTTCATTAATACTTGGGAAATAAGCGTTTCAACTCTGTAATAATTGCATTGTTCCTGTATGCGGGCCGTAGTATTTAAGGGATCTCCAGTGTAAATAATATCCTTTTTTACTATGCCTATAACGCCTGTAGTAACTTCTCCTAAATGAAAACCTGCCTTAAATTGTGGTACAATTCCGAAATGTTCCAAATACCATGTCTTTCTTTCCTCAAAAACACTTTTTATTTCTAAAAAACAATTAACACAATTACCTTCCTTTAGTCCTTTGGCTTCGGACCAACTAACTACTATTTCGTCTCCTACATACTGATAAATCTCTCCATATGAATCCAAAATAGGCTTCGTCATATCAGCATAATAGGCCTTTATAAAATGAAAATATTTTTCATGCCCCAGCTCTTCAGCAATTCGAGTAGAAGATTTCATGTCCAAGAACATAAAAATTCTCATTTCAGTTATAGGCTTGTGATACTTCCCAAAAGAATAGTTGTACAGTACCTCATTCCCTACGTAATAGGTTATCTCTGAGTAAAAAAGAGCAAAGTCAACAACCATTGCCCCGTAAATAATAACGCTCCAAAAAGCGAAACTATTAATAAATTTATAAAGGGTTTGAAATATTACAGGATCAAAGGGAGAAATGGAATAAGTTCTGGCGTTGGCAAACATGCCTAAAACCAGAAAAAAGACAATGAGCAAAAAGGTATATACGGTACCTTTTAAGATAATTCTTTTCCAAATAGGCTTTTTTTCATAGAGCTTTCTAAACCATGACACCTCCATCCAACCCTGAAATAAACCAAGAAAAAAGCTGCCTATCAGTATGTAAGTAAGACTACTAACAAAATGATATTGATTGCCAGTGGCAGGGTAGACTCCTGAATTTCCTAAAAGTCCATACTCCACTACCACATAAAGCAAACCAAATATCAGCCAAATAACTGCAAAAGGAAGTATCCGACCAATATGTCTTTTGAGGCTTCTAGGTGAATCCATAAGCTAAAGATAAAAGAAAATATATGCCAAAAGTCTAGCTGGGTGCAACTTGTAACCAAAGTCCTTGCAGCCAGTAATTCGTTTTATGGGGCAAACTGTCTGCAGGAGCGAAATTTGGCGTAGCCGATACTTCCAAATTTTGATATTCTCTTTTTGTACTTAAATAAGAATTAATAAAGGTAAACCTCTCATGGTACTGAAGTAAGTAGATGAAAATAAGTTATTAAAGGTTTGAGAGATTCTATGGTTAAATTATGAAAGGAGTTTATGTTTACAGTTCGTGCCATAAATATAACAACTGAGTAGGTTATCTTTCGTCTCCTTTACAAGTTATAAGACTTTTGATACATCATTAACATAAAAATCAAAATAGGATGAAAACAATTGCTTTATTACTTGGAATGCTCATCAGTAGTTTTATTGCCAAGGCCCAAGATTCAGAAGGAATCACCATTTCAGTAACCATAGAAAATGTAATGAACAGCGAAGGAGATATCCTTGTGGCACTACATTCTCAAGACACCTTTATGAAAGGACTAGGAATTCAGAATTTAAAAGAAAATGCAGAAAAAGGAGAAATCACCTTCTCTTTTACCAATGTTCAACCAGGAACCTACGCTATTTCATCTTTGCACGACCTTAATAAAAACCAGCAAATGGATTTTGAGGATAACGGCATGCCTAAAGAAGATTATGCCATGAGTGGCAGCAGCTCACCTATGGGGCCTCCAACATTTGAAGATGTTAAGTTTGAAGTAAAAGAGGAGGACATGGAGTTGAAGCTCCGCTTCTAAAAAACATCTCAGTAAGATATCCGCCACTTGGCGGATTTTTTTTCCTTGCATGTATACAGTATAAGCTATTTGAATATCCTTGGTGATTTGTATAAGTTTTGTTGATAGATTTCATATTTTTATATCTAAAATACATCCTGATGACCATTACACAATTACAGTATGTTTTAGCAGTTGCAGAATACCAAAATTTCACTTTAGCAGCCGAAAAGAGTTATGTAACACAGCCTACTTTAAGTATGCAAGTCCAAAAATTAGAAGATGAACTTGATGTGAAAATATTTGATAGGAGTAAAAAACCTATCAGAATTACTGAAGCTGGGAAAAAAATTGTTGCGCAGGCCAAGAATATTGTAAATGAAGCGGATCGAATTAAGGATATTGTAGATCAAGAAAAAGGATATATAGGCGGTGAATATACTTTGGGTATTATCCCTACAGTAATGCCCACCTTATTACCCATGTTTTTAAAAACATTTATCAGGAAATATCCTAAAGTGAATTTAATCATTAGGGAACAAAACACAGAATCACTCATTAAGAACCTCCAAGAGGGACATTTAGATGGGGCTATTGCCGCAACCCCTCTAGAAATAACGAATATAATAGAAAGGCCTTTATACTATGAACCGTTTGTAGGATATGTTCCAAAAAATCATCGTCTAAGCCGGCAAGAGAAACTGAATCCCACCGATTTAGATATAAGTGATATTTTACTTTTACAAGACGGTCACTGTTTTAGAGATGGCGTTATCAACTTATGTAAAAGTCCAAAAAAAGTATGCTGACGAACATTTCCAATTACAAAGTGGTAGTTTTGAAACTATGGTTAATTTGGCTGACGAAGGCTTAGGAATGACGCTATTACCTTATCTGAATACGTTGGATTTAGATGATCGAAAAAAAGAGAATCTTAGGTATTTTGATAAACCCTCACCGGCCCGGGAGGTGAGTATAATTTACCATAAAAATGAATTGAAAATTCAGATTACTGAAGCTTTAAAGGAAGTAATAGCTAGCATCGTCAGGGGAGCAATTGCCTTTCAAGACGTCAATATAATAAGTCCCTTGACTAAAAATTAAAAGCCACCTAAAAGGTGGCTTGTTGTTAGGCTTTTAAATACACTAATGTTGGTTGCAATTCCGGCTTATCGTTAATAAAATTTCTAAGCCAGGATTTGAGTTCCTCAATTTCTTCTGGAAGTAGTTTAGAAATTGCTTTTTTTAACTCTTTACTAAAGAGTTTCACATCAAAACTTACTTTTTGGAGTACTGTTTTATAATACTCCAGCATAGCTTTTGCCATTTTCAGAGTTTGTATTAATTAAGTTGTTAAACCAAAAATAACCAAAAAAAGCTTTGTATTATTGTATGCAGTACGTTAAAAGTTGAATAATTTCTTGTTAAATTGGTTAAAATCTAATTTTTAAAAGTTGGATAATTTTAAAACTAGTTGCTTATTAATCCTGTTTTTACTTCTGTTGGGAGCCTGTAGCTCTACCAAAAAGATCCATAAAAAAGTATATAAAACCTTTCCCTTTAGCAGTGATAATCACTTTACAGGAATCATGGTTTATGATCCGGAATTAAAGGATACGATTGTTCAATATAATAGTTCCAAGTATTTTACGCCGGCAAGTAACGTCAAAATCTTTACTCTTTATACAGCCTTAAAACTCTTAGCTGATGAAGTTCCGGCTCTGAAATATTTTATTTCCAACGATACCACATATATTGAGGGCACAGGAGATCCATCCTTTTTTCATCCTAAGTTTAAAGATAGTACGGCTTATAATTTTATTAAAGCCTCCAAATACATTGCCTTAAACCTTGACAATTTCTATGAAGAGACCTTTGGTCCTGGCTGGGCATGGGAAGATTACGATTTTTCTTTTGCTCCAGAACGAAATGCACTCCCATTATATGGCAATGTAATATGTTTGACAAATAACGAGGATGCCAGGGTCTATCCCAAGTATTTTGAGACAAATATAGAGTTCAATTCCAAGGGTAGGTACAGAGACAGGAATGAGAATAAGTTTTATATTGATAGCCTAGGAAAAGACACTTTATATATTCCGTATATAACCAAGGACTCCGTTATTTTGGCACTATTAAAAGATGAGTTAAAAAAAGAAATCATCTTAAAAAGTCCTTTCCCTAAAGGGGCCAAGAAAACCCTCTTAGGCATGTCCAAAGACTCCTTAGCAAAGGAAATGATGCAACAAAGTGATAATTTTATAGCAGAACAATTTTTAATCCTTGGGTCTTCCACCATTTCGGACTCCCTAAGTTCAAAGAAGACTATTGACTATATGCTGGAAAATTATCTAATGGATTTAAATCAAATGCCGCGTTGGGTTGATGGTTCAGGGCTCTCACGGTATAATTTATTTAGTCCAGCGTCTATAGTCCATGTTCTCAATGCCATGTATTCAGAATATCCCAAAGAGAGATTAATGAATATTTTTGCAGTAGGTGGAGAATCAGGAACTATAAAAGAATGGTATTCCGGAAACCCAACTCCCTATATTTATGCAAAAACGGGGACTCTGGGTAATAATCACTGCTTAAGTGGTTATTTAAAAACAGATTCCGGTAAAACCTTAATTTTTAGTATTATGAATAACCATTTTAAGCAACCAGTATCTGAGATAAAACTTAGGATGCAGGAGTTATTAGCTTATATAAAGGTTAACTATTAAACCAGGTTATTCAATGCGGCATATTGAAGAAGCATGATAGTCTTGGCATCTTTTATTTTCCCCTCACGGACCCAATCCATGGCTTCATCAAAATTCAATTCTAAAACCTCAATATTTTCAGTTTCATTTTCGGCACCCCCTCCTTCTCCAACCTTCATACGCTCCTTGTACTCGCCAATAAAAAAATACAATATTTCAGTTACTGAACCGGGTGACATATAGGATTCAAATACTTTTTCAACTTTATTTATTTTATAACCAGTTTCTTCTTCCACTTCCTTCTTAATGCATGCCTCCGGATGATCGCCATCTAGAAGGCCAGCGCATACCTCTACCATCATCCCATCGTTATTACCGTTTACATAGGTTGGCATGCGAAATTGTTTTGTTAATATTACGGTGCCTTTTTCCTTATTGAATAATAAAATAGCAGCACCATTACCTCTATCGTAGGCCTCTCTTTCCTGTCTTTCCCAAAGCCCATCCTTTTTTTGATATTCATAAGTGTATTTGTAAAGGGTATACCAATTATCAGATAGTGTATGCTTGACAATGTTTTTAATCATAATTAAGTCGGATTGGTTGTACTACAATCAAGAATTGAATTATAGAGTAATAATCTTTTATACGGTTAATGCCTGATTGAGATATCTTCGAAAAGGTAACATTTCCTGATAAATATCCAGAACATAGTCATCAAAATCAGTACTAAAGATTTTATTTCTAGCAATATTATGGACCACCCCATACGATTTATGTTGTAATAAGGAAAGATAAGGATGGTTTTTTGAAAAACCCTTTGGAGCAGTTTTAAGTCTTTGATCTACATACAAACCACCAAACTTCTTTTTAAAGGAAGGTTTATTTATAATAGCTATAAGTTCCTCTCCATTGTAGTCAATAGCTTCTCTAATGCTTCGAAGCTTAAAGGGGTTAGGTCGCCAAACACCTCCGGCAATAAGAGACTGATGAAGTCCAATTTCCACGTAATAGTCTCCAAAACCAGGTGCCTTATCCAAACCCGCACCAAAATGATCTTTATAAATAGGTTTATGTGGATGGAACATTAGGTTATTATTTATTCTGTTGATACCAACTTTCCCAGGAGTTGAATAGTAATCCGGATCTAATTCGGTAAGTCGAGCATTTAGTCCATCCAGCCAATTAATGAAATCGGCCCTCAAGCTCTTATACTCTTTACGATGCTCGTCCATCCACTCCTTTGAATTATTCTTGTTCAAGGCATCCAGAAAAGTCAAAAGGGCATTAAAATCCATAGAATAAAGATACGCAACGGGTTTGGAAATTAACCTTTCATAAAGCACAAAGGCCAAAGCTTAAGCTCTCAAATACTAAAAGTCTAAGGGATGCTAAAACTTATTATCTCCCATAACAATATCACCAAGCCCACCTAAGATACTTCCTTCACCTTTGTCTTTTCCACCACCTTTGGGAGCAGCTGCCCACACTCTGCTGGCCAATCGACTAAAAGGAAGTGATTGAATATAGACAATACCAGGGCCTCTCAAAGTGGCATAAAATAAACCCTCTCCGCCAAAGATCGTATTCTTAATTCCTCCTACGAACTCTATGTCATAATCCACATCTTTGGTAAAGCCAACAATACAGCCCGTATCTACTTTTATTACTTCTCCCGCTGCAAGTTCTTTGCGAGCAAGAGTTCCACCGGCATGTACAAAAGCCATCCCATCGCCTTCCAGTTTTTGCATAATAAAACCCTCTCCTCCAAAAAACCCTCTTCCAAGGCGCTTAGAAAATTCAATATCAATAGAAACACCTTTTGCGGCGCAAAGGAAAGCATCTTTCTGACAAATAAACTTCCCTTGCTTTTCAGATAAGTCAATGGGTACTATTTTTCCAGGGTAAGGAGAGGCAAAACTAACTTCTCTTTTCCGATTTCCTATATTTAAAAAGGCGGTCATAAAAAGACTTTCTCCTGTTAGAACTCTTTTTCCTGCTGAAAAAATCTTTCCCAGAACGCTATTGTCCTGATTAGAACCGTCTCCAAAAATGGTGTCCATTTTTATATCATTGTCCATCATCATAAAACTCCCTGCCTCAGCTATAACAGCTTCTTGTGGGTCTAGTTCTATTTCTACATATTGCATTTCTTCTCCATAAATATGGTAGTCTATTTCGTGTGCGTTCATTTCGTAAAGTTTTTGATTATATATAAGTTGATTATTTTATATTAATGTTACAGTGAAAGTAAAATAAATTAAGTTTTCTGGCGCAATTTCAGAGTCCACTCGAAATCAAAAGTAGCTACCACTACTCCATTTTTATCAGTACCTATAGACTGCATCCAAACTGTTTGACCTTCCCCGCTGCGACAAGTCTCATTTATGGTGTTTTCAATCTTTTGCCCATCAATACATTTAAAGGTAATTCTACCTCTCGCTTTTTTTGTAAAGCTCGCTTTATTGTTTGCTACCAGCATGGAAATATCTTTACCACTTTCCCTTATCCTAGTCATTACCAAGATGCCTGTGCTCAATTCAGCGGCCATTCCCAAGACTGCCCAAAAGATCGATTTAAAAGGATTCTGGTTAAACCAACTATGCTTAACAGTGACAATAGCTTCTGTTTTATTAACCGATTTTAAACGCACACCACTCCACCAAGCCGAAGGAAGTTTAAAAAAAGTAAAGAGGTTTGTTTTAAGTGAAATGCCCATATTTATTAGCTCTATTAGGTAAAAATAGGCAATATTCTTTTAACTCTATATGTTAATTTTATGTTAAATTATAGTACTATGTTTTGCATAATACCTTCTTTTAGATATATATTTGCATAAGAAACTAATAGGCTATGGCACAGACACTGACAAAACACGAGAGAAATTTAGCATCTATCATCCATGCATCAACCTTAAGTAAGTTTTTTATTCCTTTCGGGAATTTCCTTATTCCTTTGGTTTTGTGGACCGCTAATAAGAATGAACAAAAATTTGTGGACTACAATGGAAAGCAGGCTTTAAACTTTCAAATAAGTCTTTTACTCTATTCAGTAATACTGGGTATTATTTCTGTTCCCTTAGTATTCGGCTTTTTACCAAATATATTTGAGGGTGGTCTTCTGCGTTTGGACGACTTAAATGAGTTTAATAATATCAATTTTCACTTTTCCGGCGATCATTTTAATTTAGGAAGATGGTTATGGCCAATAGGGATAGCGGGCTTGTTACAAGTGGGTCTCTTGATTATCAATATTGTATATACCATTTTGGCCACTTTAAGAACTAACGAAGGAGTTTATTTTAAATATCCTATCACTATAAATTTTATTAAATAATGAGGCAAAACGAATAAACAATCCTTTGAAATTATTTGCAATTCTTAGCCTTAATCAAGCTAAACAAGTATCAAATCCATTAACAGAGTTTATTTATCAATCAAAATGAAAATCAAAAAACGAACAGTTAATCAAGTGTTGGTGTAAACACCTAGAGCGGATCAACACGCACAGAAAAATGACATTATGAACATAGAAAACACAAAAGCGCAAATGCGTAAAGGAGTTCTGGAGTACTGCATTCTTTCCATACTGGAGGGAGAAGACAAGTACGCTTCCGAGATTCTAGGCACGCTAAAAGACGCAAAGATGTTAGTCGTAGAGGGCACCATTTACCCTTTATTAACTAGGCTTAAAAATGCCGGTCTACTTAACTATCGATGGGAAGAATCAACCTCGGGACCTCCTCGTAAATACTATGGTTTAACCGAAACAGGAAAATTATTTCTAAAAGAATTAGACACTACATGGGACGAACTCCGAGGAGCAGTCAATTTAGTTACCAATACTAAAAACATCTAACAATGAACAAGACAGTAAATATAAATCTCGCAAATATACTTTTTCATATCGATGAGAAAGCATTTAATAAATTACAACGCTATCTGGAATCTATCAAAAGATCTTTTTCTGGTACCGCAGGTAGTGATGAAATCATATCCGATATAGAGGCCAGAATTGCCGAGTTATTCCAGGAAAAAATGGAAAACGACCGGCAAGTCATTACCTTAAAAGAGGTAGATGAGGTTATCAACGTTATGGGGCAGCCGGAAGACTATATGGTTGATGAAGACATCTTTGAAGATGAACCCAGAAAATACGAACAGTCAAGACCAAAAGCCAAAAAGCTCTATAGAGATATTGATAATAAATACATTGGTGGAGTGTGTTCCGGATTAGAGCACTATCTAGGCTTTGATGCTCTCTGGATAAGGCTTATTTTTATTTTATTCGCTTTGTTTACAGGCTTTGGTTTTATAGCCTATATCCTTTTATGGATCCTGGTTCCTGAAGCTGCCACTACTTCTCAGAAATTAGATATGAGAGGGGAACCAGTTAACATCAGTAATATCGAAAAAAAAGTTAAAGAAGGATTTGACGATGTAGCTGACAGAGTAAAAAGTGTTGACTATGAAGAAGTTGGCAATAAGGTGAAAAGCGGAGGAAAAACATTCTTTGATGCCCTCGGAGATATTATCATGTTCCTTTTTAAAGTGTTTGGTAAATTTATAGGGATCCTTTTGATCATCATAGGAGCCGCCACTCTTATAGGACTCTTTGTTGGATTATTTACGGTAGGTGTGCTAGACATAGTTCATATCCCAGGCATAGATTTCTATGATATGGTAAACTCTACCTCAGCTCCGGTTTGGTTAGTATCCTTACTTGCCTTTTTCGCCGTTGGTATTCCTTTCTTTTTCCTTCTTTATTTAGGATTAAAAATTTTAGTAAACAACTTGAAGTCTATTGGTAATATTGCCAAGTTCTCCCTCTTAGGGTTGTGGTTACTTTCCGTAATTGGTTTGAGTGTCTTAGGTATTCAACAGGCTTCTTCCCATGCATATAATGGTACTACAACTGTAAAGGAAGACCTTTATTTTGCCAATACCCTGGATACCTTGCATATAAAACTAAACAGCGGTGACTATTATGATCTTCAGGAAAATATTGGTATCGATGGCATGACCGTATCCTATGATGATGATGGTGATAAGATACTTTTCTCTGATGATGTTACAGTTAATTTTAGGAGATCGGAAGACTCTATTAGTCGTATTCAAATTCGAAAAGATGCTAATGGAAGTTCTTTTGATTCAGCCAAAGAACGGTCAATGCAAATTAATTATGATTATTCCATAGATGGAAATATCTTAAACCTAGATGACTTTCTTACTACGGCCGCTAATAACAAAGTCAGAGATCAAGAAGTACGTGTAACCGTTTTTGTTCCGGCAAACACCATACTCACTTTTGACGAATCTGCAAAATATCATATTGGAAGAGCCACAAAATATGACAAGGATATTTCTAGGACTGATTTAATTGACTACCAATGGCAAATGCAAAATAATGGAGTACTAAAATGTCTGGATTGTCCCGCAATTTATGATGAGTCAAAAGAAAACGGACATATAAGAATAGACGAAAATGGAGTAGATATAGACATTGAAGACAATGGAGAAACTTTTAAAATGAAAATAGATGAAAATGGCGTTCGAATAAATGATAAGAATGGAGTAGATATTGATATCCGGGAAGACGGGGATACCTTTAAAATGAAAATTGATGAAAATGGAGTTGAAATTAAAACCAATGAATCCAATTAACAACTACAATTCATCCTTATCAAACGACAATTGAGTTCTAAAATATCCCCCGACATAAAAATATAAATCACCTTTGAATCATTAAATATAAATCAAATTACCGAAGCAATTCGGCAATCAAAAAAACGAAAATCATGACAACTTTAGCTAGAATTACCATCGCCTTTATTTTGGCAATTTTCTTATCCTCCTGTGCCTTTGATATAGATTTTGGACAGGGAACCAAAGGAAATGGGGTCGTAACTACAGATGAAAGACCCATTACAGGAGAGTTTACCGTAGTATCAGCCTCGGAAGGACTTGATGTCTATGTTACACAAGCCAATGACTTTGAGATAAAAGTTGAGGCCGACGAAAATGTTATAGATCTAATTGCAACGGATATAAAAGGAGGAAAACTGACTATTCATTCTATTGAAAATATTGGAAGAGCTACCAAAAAAATATATGTTTCTCTTCCTGAAATTACAGGCTTATACGCTTCCAGCGGAGCTGATTTAATTGCGAACAACAACATAGAAGCAGATAAAATAACCATAAATGCGAGCAGTGGATCCAATGTAAAAGCAGAAATAACGGCAGACGAAGCGTCGGTAGACACCAGTAGCGGTGCCGGAATTCGTCTTAGCGGAGAGGCCCTTAGTTTAAATGCAGATGCCAGCAGCGGTGCCAATATAAATGCAAAAAACCTGAAAGTCAAAAACTGTAAGGCCAATGCTAGTAGCGGCGCGGATATTTCGATTAATGTAAGTGAATCCCTAGTTGCCGATGCCAGTAGCGGAGCCAATATTGGTTATACTGGGGAAGCCAATTTACAGGCTAAAAAATCAGTTTCAGGAAGTGTTCATAAAAACTAACTCCTATCTTCTTAATAAATCAACAATTATTTTTATTAAACCTCAGCAAGATCGCTGGGGTTTTTTATTGCGGTTATAGGGATTTATTTATATTAGCTTTAAAGAAATAAAAATGAAGCTTGTTTTAAAAAAGTATGTTCTGCAACTTAAACATACCTTTAGTATTTCTAGAGAATCTCATGATTTTCAGGATACACTAATCGTTTGTCTTGGAGACGGTCGGGAAATTGGGTATGGAGAGGCAACATCTAACACTTATTACGGCATTAGTTGTGAAAGTATGATCCAAGAAATTGAGGAAATTCGCGAGAAAATAGAAGCGTTTAATTTCGAAAACCCTAAAGCTTTCTACGAGTTTATCTCGGGAGAGAAACTAAGTAACTTTGCACTTTGCGCACTAGATCTCGCAGCTCATGATCTCTATGGCAAACTCCAGGGAAAACCTTTATATAATATCTGGCGAACAACTATTTCTAAATACCCAATAACAAATTACACTATTGGCTTAGATACCATTGAAAAAATGGTGTCCAAAATAAAAGAAATGCCTTGGCCTATTTACAAAATAAAGCTTGGCACGGAAGACGATGTGTCTATCATAAAGGAACTGCGGAATCATACAAGCTCTATTTTTAGAATAGATGCAAATTGTGCATGGACCGCTAAAGAAACTATAGAAAACGCACCATTGCTCAAAACCCTTGGAGTTGAGTTTTTAGAACAGCCCTTAAAAGCCGATGATTGGGAGGGCATGGAAAAGGTATTACATGCCAGTGTTTTGCCTGTTATTGCTGACGAAAGTTGCATTGTTGAAGAGGATGTTGTTAAGTGTGCCCTACACTATAATGGTATAAATATAAAACTCACTAAATGTGGTGGACTAACTCCGGCCCTTCGAATGATAAAAGAAGCTAGAGATCTTAATTTAAAAGTAATGGTAGGCTGTATGACGGAATCTACCGTAGGTATTTCAGCCATTGCCCAATTATTACCGCAACTAGATTATGTAGATATGGACGGAGCTATGTTGTTATCACATGATATCGCAAAAGGGGTGCGAATAGAAGATCAGGGAAAAGTAATTTTTCCCGAACTAAATGGTAGTGGCCTAGAACTCATAGAATGATTATCCCTCTAGATTCCTTTCCGGGACGAAAAATTAAATACCACTCCAAAAAGCATCTCTATTTTGGTGGTACATCTTATTTAGGAATGCAAACCGATTCTACTTTTCAAAAAAAATATATAGCAAACTTTAAAAAATATGGAACTAACTATGGAGCTTCCAGAATAGCAAACATACAAATTACTATATACGAACAGATAGAAAAGTATTTGGCAAATTGGACTGGTTCTGAAAAAACAATTATCACCTCCTCAGGCTATCTGGCAGGTCAGTTATTGATCACCCATCTTAACGCCAAAGATTATAGATTATTCCATGCTCCCGGTACGCATTCTGCTCTTATGCAAGACAAGAACACCTTGTATCAATCATATGAAGAACTCAAGAATAGTCTAAATGATTTTTTGGAAATGAATACTAAAGTTACGCCTGTAGTCTTTTTAGATTCCATCGATTTTATAGGAAAGAACTATCCGGATTTTAAGGGTTTGAGGCAATTACCCCTTCAAGAATGTATTGTGGTGGCAGATGATTCTCATGGCATAGGAATATTAGGCACAGAAGGAGAAGGTGTCTATAGATTATTATTATCTCTACAACCTAAAGAACTATTGGTCTGCTGTTCTCTAAGTAAGTCGTTAGGACTCGATGGAGGATTTATTATGGCAAGTGAGACCAGAGTTGATAGATTAAAAGCCACCGAATTCTATGCAGGAGCCTCTCCACCTTCTCCTGCTTCTATGGCTACCTTAGCTGACTGCAAAAACCTATATATAAAAAAAAGGGAATATCTTTTAGAACTAATCCGGATATTTATAGATGGATTAAAATATCCTCAAAAATTTGTCTACTTAAAAAGGTTTCCTGTCTTTTCATTCTCTGATGACAAACTAACGGCTTATCTTTTAAAACACCATATTCTAATTACTGACTTTGACTACCCATCAGGGGATAATCTTTTAAAGAGCAGAATAGTAATTAGTGCTGCACATAAGAAGAAAGATATTCAAAAACTTACCACTTGTATAAACGCGTATTTTCAAGATAAAAAAATCCAATAAAGGTATTTTTATATCTATAAATATTTAGTATTAATCTTACATATCTTTTAAAAAAAAGTTGTAACTTTTAAGATATAATTAAGATTAATCATAAAACACTAAACCATGAGAAAATTACTTGGACTGGTCTTATTGATGGTGATTCTAACAACTTCTACAGCGATCACTACTTCAAACCCTAATACAATGCATACCATTGAAGGCACTTGGGAACTTCAAAATTTTCATATGTACGATGGAGAGAAAATTATTGATACTGTTGCAATACAAAATGGATACAGGCAGGTAAAAATGTATTATAACGGTAAAGTAATGTGGTCCAGGACAGACCCTAATGATACTATTGGTAGATTTGGATTTGGATCTTATCGAATTACGGACACTGAATTAATTGAGACCATTGAATTTGGAGACTATGGCATGATGCGAGCTTTAGATACCTTAAGAAATTTCACTTTTGAATTAAATTTACAAGACGATAGTTATAGTCAGATTACGCTAGACTCGGATGGGGGTCGAACCTTTTCAGAAAATTATAAAAGAATTGATTGATCTTGTTTTAATCAATAAAAAAGCCTCTAAATTTATAGAGGCTTTTTTTATATTCTAATTCGGCTTTTAAGAAACCTCCTGAGGAGATTCTATTGTAGCTAAATAGCGTTCGGCATCCAAAGCCGCCATACAACCGGTACCAGCTGCCGTTACTGCTTGTCTATACTCTTTATCTTGTACATCACCGCTGGCAAACACCCCCGGCTTAGTTGTTTTGGTAGTCTTTCCATGAGTAATTAAATACCCTGTGTCATCCATTTCTAATTGTCCAGCAAAGATCTCTGTATTGGGTTTATGTCCAATAGCCACAAAAAACCCAGTAATGGCAATTTCATCCTTTACCCCTGTTTTGTTATTGACTATTCTTAAACCCTCCACCACTTGTTCTCCTAAAACCTCATCAACTTCACTATTATACCGAAGATCTATATTGGGCAAGCTATTTACCCTATGCTGCATTGCTTTAGAAGCTCTCATATGATCTTTTCTTACCAACATTGTTACTTTTCTACAGATATTGGCTAAATAGGAAGCTTCCTCAGCAGCGGTATCTCCACCTCCCACAATTGCAACATCCTGCCCCTTGTAAAAGAAGCCATCACAAACGGCACATGCGGAAACACCTCCTCCTCGAAGTCTTTGTTCGCTGGGAATTCCAAGATATTTTGCAGTAGCACCTGTAGAAATTATAACGGTCTCTGCCTCCACCTCTATAGAATCATCTATGGTCACTTTATGAATCCCGCCTATTTCATCACTAAAATTTACAGCAGTTGCCATTCCTATGCGAACTTCTGTACCAAAACGTTCGGCTTGTTGTTGAAGTTGAACCATCATAGTAGGACCATCAATGCCCTCCGGGTATCCGGGAAAATTATCAACTTCTGTAGTAGTGGTAAGCTGTCCCCCTGGTTCCATACCTGTATACATTACAGGTTTAAGATCTGCTCTAGCTGCATAAATAGCTGCGGTGTACCCTGCAGGTCCCGATCCTAATATAAGTGTTTTAAATCGTTCTACTTTTTCTGACATAATCCAATATTTTCAATATAGTTTAAGACTATAAAAGTAGGATTTTCATACCAAACCTTACTTTAAAAGTTATCAAAAGTTTTTAGCTTTTACAAAAAAAAGAAGGCGTCTTAATATCTGATGAATGTTTAGTCTTTAATTCCAAATTTGGTCAGTATATCTTCTAATAAACACCATTTACTAAATGAAGACTGCAATAAATTTGCTCCCACAAAAGCGGTAAACCACAACCAATTTATATTAACATAAACAGCCAATAAAATACTGATTAAAATAAATATACCGGCAACGGCTCTTACAATTCTGTTTTTCATATGATTAATTTTAAATTGATTTTTCTATTGGCAGTACCACAGCCTTTATGGGATTATTAGTTGTCAAATTTGAATTATAAGCCTTAATTAAATCAAAAAAGACTCGTATCTTTTCTTCTTCCGTAAATGAAAAGAACATAATAGATTCTACTCCTCCCTTATCACTTGGAAACCAACTTGAAGTCATTAAAAAAGAAGATTGATTTTTAAAACCCTCTATTTCCGAACCGCTAAAACTATCGATCTGTGCTTTTTTAAAAAGGTCCAGAACAGTCTTTTTGTATTCTTCCACTGCGGTGACAATTAATAATTTCATATTTTATGATTTTTTCTTTCAATTAAATAATAAACAAGAGGTACAACTAATAAAGTAAGTACTGTAGAAGCAATGGTTCCCCCCATTAGAGAGATTGCTAATCCTTGAAAAATGGGATCAAATAGAATAACAAATGCGCCAATTACAACCGTGCCCGCAGTCAGTAGAATAGGTGTCGTACGTACAGCTCCTGCATCAATAACAGCCTGTTTTAAGGGAACTCCTTCAGCTACTCTTATATTTATAAAATCTATTAGAAGTACTGAATTCCTGACCATAATACCTGCTAAGGCAATCATTCCTATAAAAGAGGTGGCCGTAAAAAATGCATCCATCAAATAATGACCTACCACTATTCCAACAAGAGATAGAGGAATAGCCACCATCATAACTATGGGAGCTTTGAAATTTTGGAACCAGCCCACTATCAATATGTAAATAATAACGATTACACCTAAAAAAGCAATTCCCAAATCTCTAAAAACCTCTAAGGTAACCTGCCATTCACCATCCCATTTCACTGTGAAGTTATCTTCAAAATCGGGTTGTTTTATATAGAGTTCCTCTAGGGAATGACCTGCCGGAATATCCATTGATTCTAGTTTTTCGGACATTCCTAAAATAGCATAAACAGGACTCTCCAGATCTCCGGCCATATCGGCGGTTATATATACCACTCGTTTTTGATTTTTACGATAAATACTTTTCGCCGCTACCGTTTTTTTAACATCCGCTAAATCTGCGACGGTGTACATTTGACCATTTCTTGATTTTAGTTTTATTTGAGAAATATCTTGTATGGTCGATTTTTCGCTTTCCTTAAATCCAAGTACAACTCCTACCTGATCCGAGGCATGCTCATCGTATAAATTTGTAATAGCTTGTTCAGAAAGAGTCATATTTAGCGTATGTGAGATTTGCTGCGGAGCAACCCCATAGATCATAGCTTTCTCTTTGTCGACGTTAAATTGATATTCTATTTGATCAGATTCTACCATCCAATCAACATCTACAACATCTTCAGTGTTTTTCAGTAATTCTTTTACCTGATTTCCAACATATATCTGCTGATCATAATTGGGACCGTATACTTCGCCAACGATAGTAGAAAGTACGGGAGGTCCAGGGGGAACTTCTACAATTTTTATATTTGCATCATATTTCTGGCCGATCTTTTGAATTGTGGGCCTTAGAAGACTTGCAATTTCATGACTTTGAGCTTTTCTGTCGTGCTTGTCTATCAAGTTCACCTGAATATCGGCCATATTACTTCCACCTCTCAAATCATAATGACGCACCAAGCCATTAAAGGTAATAGGGGCTGAAGCACCAACATATGTTTGATAAGTAATAATCTCATCTCTTTGATTTAAGTATTGCCCTACCTCACTGGCGACCACGGCTGTTCTTTCAAGAGTGGTCCCTTCTGGCATATCGATAACCACCTGAAATTCATTTTTGTTATCAAATGGCAACATCTTAACGGCCACAGCTTTAGTAAAAAACATGGAGATAGAACCTAAGAGTAACACCACGGTAATACCCAAAAAGACCCAACGTTTCTTTTTGTTTTCCAATAAGGGTTTTTCAAATTTTTCATAGATCTTATAAATCCAGGTTTCTGCTAAAGGTCTTTCAACCTTTTCCTTTTTACTCCCTTCTTTTTCTCTTAGAAAAATGAATCCCAAATAAGGGGTTATTGTCAATGCCACAAATAAGGAAAGGATCATAGCAATAGAGGCACCTATGGGCATAGGAGACATATAGGGGCCCATGAGACCGGAAACAAAGGCCATGGGCAATACAGAAGCAATTACCGTAAAAGTAGCCAAGATAGTAGGATTACCTACTTCATTAATAGCATATAAGGCAGCTTGTTTAAATGGCAGGCGTTTCATCTTAAAATGTCGATGCATATTCTCTGCGATAATTATGGAATCATCAACCACTATTCCCGTAACAAAAACAAGAGCAAATAGCGTTATTCTGTTAAGAGTGTAATCCAACATATAATAACTTAGAAGGGTAAGAGCGAAGGTGACCGGTACTGATAAAAAGACTACAAGACCTCCCCTCCATCCCATAGCAAGCATCACAACAAATGTCACTGCTACTATGGCACCAATCAGGTGCATTAATAATTCACTTACTTTTTGAGAAGCCGTCTCACCATAATTTCTTGTAACCTCTACGTAGACATCACTTGGTATTAAATTCTTTTTTAGGTGATCTACTTTGTTTAGTACTACTTGCGAAATTTTCATTGCATCACCACCTTTCCGTTTAGCCACAGAAATGGTTACCGCAGCATACTCGGCTCCAAATTTTTTTTGTTGATCATTGGCTTTTCCAAATCCCAGTGACACATAATTCTTAGGTAGTTCGCCGTAATCAAAAACTTCCGCTACCTCTTTAAGGTATAGAGGTTTTCCATCCCGAAGACCAATAACAAGGTTTTCAATATCCTCCGCACTTTCTAAAAATTTACCTGTTGTCACCTTAAATTCCGTATCGTACTTATCAAAAGTACCGGCACTCAATTGACTATTACTCGATAGTATTTTTTCCCTTATTTCAAGGTAGTCCAGGCTACTTTCAGCCATTTTATCCTTATCCAGAACTACTCGAACTTGCCTTTTTCTACCACCAATTTTTTCAATAGCTGAGACATCATTTATCTTTTCTATCTCATCAGAAAGCTCATTGGCAATTTGCCTTAATTGATAATCGTCATAGTTTTCACTCCAAAGGGTCAAACCAAGCATGGGCACATCATCTATTGCTCGGGTTTTGATTAAAGGAAAAGTCACCCCTTTTGGCATGATATCCATGTGTTTGTTAATCTCATTGTACAACTTAACATAGGATCTTTCAATATCCTCCCCAACATAGAACTGAACAATAACCATGGCCTTTTCCTCCATGGATGTGGAATAAACATATTCTACTCCCTTAATATTTGAAATGAGTTTCTCTAAAGGTTTAACTACCCTCGACTCCACTTCACTTGGACTGGCCCCTGGGTAACCAACAAAAATATCGGCCATGGGTACATCAATCTGAGGTTCCTCCTCCCTAGGAATCAAAAAAGAGCTATATACCCCAATGATCATAAAAACGATCATTAGCAAAATAGTTAGTTTAGAACCTATGAATAGTTTTGCAATCTTACCTGCCAAGCCTTCTTTCATGTCTTTTATTTATCTGTTTTCTACTTCCATTTAAAAGGAATAGTAGTTTTTACTTTTTATTTAATTAAAACCTCTGCCCCATTATAGAGTTGCCCTTCTGAGGAGACAATAACACCTTCCTCAGGTTTTAGTCCGGATAAGACTTCTACCTCATCCCCATAAACCCTGCCTAAGCGAAGCCATCTTAAAAGTGCCGTGTTATTATCGCTTATCGAATAAACACCTTTTAATTCTCCTCTTTGTATTACTGCATCTAAGGGTATAAGTGGTACATTCTCTGAATTTTTGGTTTCAGACGGAAATTTTATGGTTGCATACATCCCGGAAAAAATAGGAAGGGAAGTGTTTTCCAAAATAGCCCTTACCTCAAATTGTCCGCCAGAATTCTTAGAAGAACTGCTTACTTCAATCACTTCAGCTGAAATAGTTTTGTTGAGCGACTTCAATAAAACCTCAACTTTCATTCCGGGCACTACTTTGGTTATTTCGGATTCTGAAACCATAGTTTGTACTTCAAATTTCCCACGGGACTCTACGACCAGCAAGGGAACACCAGGACTGGCCATATCGCCTTCATTAATAAATTTGTTGGTAACTACCCCATTAAAAGGAGCACGTATGTCAGAATAGGAAAATTGACTTTGTATTTGACTCCTTAGATGTTCAGCAGCCTCCAGGCGGGATTTTGCCATGATATATTGAGCCTCAATATCATCCAATTCCTTTTGGGAAGCACTTTGTTCCTTAAAGAGAAAACGATACCTGCTTAAATCCTTCTCAGCATTGCTAAATGCAGCATTTGCTTCTGCAACACCGGCATTGGCTTGAGCCAATTTTGCCGAGAGATCCATGTTATTAATACTTAATAAGAGCTGTCCCTTTCTAATACTATCTCCCAGGTTAACGTAAATATTATCTACGTGTCCCATGATTCGGGTACTTAAATTAGCGGTATTAACGGCTGAAACCTTTCCGCTTACAGAAACAGTGTTTCCTTCTGAAATAGTTTTAGGCAGCATAACTTCTACAGATATTGCCACCTTATTTTGCTCTTTCCCGTTATTTTTTCTTTCATCATTACAACTTCCTAAAAGAAGTAAAAACGTTATAAGCAAAGCTCCATGAGCTAAATAATTTTGAGTATTCATTATGTATATATTATTCCTTAGTTAAAAATTCTAAATAAGCCAATGCTGCGTTATGCTCGTATATTGTAGCATAATATTCAAGTTGTTTTTGAGCGTACTGTGCCTCTGCAATTAAGAGGTCCGTTGTTCTCTCCAATCCCTGAGAAAAACGATTCCTTCTAACCCGAAAGGCTTCTTTGGATTGCTCCATTGCTAATGAAGTTAACTGCAGTTTGTTTGCTGCATCTCCTAGCATACGCTTTGCTTCGTCAAACTCTACTCTGCTCTCTGATATATATTGTTCCAGTTCCAATTTCGACTTTTCAAATTCTGCCTTGCTTTTATATGACTTACCAAATCGCTTTGTTCCATTTAAAATATCCCATTTAAGCTCTGCTCCTAAAATATATCCGCTGGCTGTACTCTTAAATATTTCAGCATTATGAAGTTGATAAGAACCAAAAGCGTTTAAGGTGGGTAAAAAACTCATTTTATCGGCTTTCATTTGCTGATTATAAGCTTCATTAACAGACTCCATGGCCAAAATATCCTTCCTTTGGTCCGATACTTCTTTAAGAGAACTATGGGCCTCAAATATTCTTAATGAATCTGCCGGAATCATTACTTTAAGGATAGAATCATTCATCATAATCGATAGCCTGTTTGATATGTTTTGAATACTGCTTTGGGCGTATTGAATTTGATTTTTAATTTCCAGTAGTCTTACTTCAGAAGACAGCATATCGGCCTTTTGAATTATTCCTTGATTAAAGGCATTTTCAGCTAATCTTTTATTTTCCTGAGCTACGCCTCTGGAGTTTTGTAAAACTTCTAAAGTCTTATAAGCTAATTGCAATTGCATATATGATTTTTCTGCTTCGAACATCATATAATCTTTTGATCTAATATTTTGATATTCAAATGATTCTAACTTGGCTCTTGCAGCTTTTCTTTCATGAAATCCATCAAAATTCAAAAGGGGCAGTTGTATTTCAAACCTGGTGGCATAATCTTCTATTTGCGAAGGATTATTTAATAGATCAGGATTGAAGTCGCTTTCGGTAATTATTCTTTGATTTAGTTTAGAACCAAAAGCCATCAATGGATTATTAGTACTTATCCCTGTATAGGAAACACTAATTCTTGGTAGTAAAACGGCATTGGTCTGTCTAAAATCTCCTTTAGCAACCAAAACTTCTTCGCTGGATATTTTTAAATCAACATTCTCCTGCTCTACTTTTTGAAGAAATTCATTTCTTGAAAGTGGAATGGCTGTCTGAGCACTTAGAGTAAAAAGAGAAAGTAGAAATACAATTATAAACAGATTCTTCATCGACCTAATTATTTGTAGCAAAATTAATCAGTGTCGAGTGCCCCAACGGTAACTATTGTTACCGTAGGCTGGTAACTTATGTTACATAGCTTTTGAATTAAATTACAGGGAAAAGGATATAGAAAGAAGACAATTCTTCCATAAAAAATATAAGGGAAATAATGCTAGTATCTACAATTTTAACCCAAAAGACAGATCTCCGGCATCGCCTAGGCCTGGAATAATATATCCTTTGTTGTTTAGAACTTCATCAATAGTGGCAATCCATAGAGAAGTTTCAACAGGAAAGATTTTTTCAATATGCGCTATTCCAGCTTTAGAACCTATAACAGAAATGATATGGACCTCGCTGGGTTGGCCATGTTTTTGCAAGGCCTTATATACGTTCTCTAAAGTTCTTCCGGTAGCCAGCATAGGATCTGTCAAAACCAAAGTCTTGCCCTCCAGATTGGGAGCAGCCATATAGTTAACCACTACCTCAAATTCATCTTCGTCATCTTTGTGATGTCTATAGGCTGAGATAAATGCATTTTCTGCACTATCAAAATAATTTAAAAGCCCTTGATGCAATGGTAAACCAGCCCTTAATACAGAACAAAGAACAAGCTTAGAAGTAGGAAGAAACATCTTTTTTTCTCCTAAGGGCGTTTTTACAAGATTGGGTGCATAAGTCAGCGTTCTGCTTAACTCATAACTCAAAATTTCTCCTATTCGTTCTATATTTTTCCTAAACCGCATAGAATCCTTTTGGATATCTACATCCCTTAGTTCAGAAATAAACTGATTAAGCAGGGAATTTTCAGTTTCAAAATTATGAATGATCATGTGGTTTTGAATTGACCTAAAGATACGGTATTTAGGACTAATAAAAAGAAAGCGCGGTATAAGCCCCCGATCTAAATCTTTTCAAAAAAAGTTTCAAAATTTAAACATTCTTTCCTTTCATCATTTTATTCCAATAGAGATATGGCAGTCCATACTTTTTAAACATCCATAGACGCCACTGTTCTTTATCGCTTCGAAAAACCAGCATTCTCTTCAATTTGGGATCTGGGGTAAAATTGTTCTTATAATCAAATTCGGCCAACACCATTTTACCGTAGCCCGTTACCAAAGGACATGAAGAATAACCATTATAGGAGTTATTGTTAGCCAGTTGATGTTGTATGAGCCTAAGAATATTATCCACAACTACTGGGACTTGTTTTCTAACTGCGGCACCCGTTTTTGCTGTAGGCAAGGCGGCCACATCGCCCAAACCAAAGATATTTGAATACTTATTATGTTGTAGGGAAAAGTGATCAACATCTAACCATCCCGCATCATTAATCAAGACTGATTCTTTTACAAATTTGGGTGCTGTTTGAGGAGGTGCCAAATGAAGCATATCAAATGGTATTTCAATAATAGCGTCACCTGTCATAATTTCTCCTAGTTCATTATCAGAATTTACCACACATTGGTTTTCGTCCGGAGCAGTATGGTTAAAATAAACTATCTTTTTCTCAACATCAATCTTGAAAGGTGCATAAAAGGGTTTAAAATGAATTCCATATCTATCAATTACGTGCATTAGTGTCTTTTTGATCTCTTTTACACCGAAAATGACACTTCCAGGAGTTGCAAATATTACATTGGCCTTATCTTTTAGTCCATGCTTTCTGAAATAGTCTGCTGCTAAATATGCAATCTTTTGGGGTGCACCGCCACATTTAATAGGAGTAGTAGGCTGGGTAAATACCGCGTTACCGCCTTTAAAATTTTTAATTACCTCCCAGGTATGTTTGGGGTTTGTATAATTACTACAGACAATGCCCTTTTCCATGGCCTCCGGTAATCCTTCAATTAAAGTAGGATCCATAACCAAACCAGGGGCTACCACTAAATAATTATAGGAAATATTACCGCTTGATTTTGTTTGAATTGAATTGTTCTCAGGATCAAAACCCGCAGCATAATCTTTTATCCATATAGCTCCCTTTGGAATCAATGAAGCCATGGGTTTCCTAGTTTTATCAAAATCATAAGTTCCAGCACCAACTAAGGTCCAGGCTGGTTGATAATAATGACTTTCAGAAGGTTCTATAATGGCAACTTCCAATTTTTTGTCTTTTCGCAATAATTGTGCAGCCGTCATAATTCCGGCTGTTCCGCCACCAATAATCAGAATTTGATAATGAGATTTCATTTTGATTTAAGTTTTACAATTTCCTAAAGATAAATTAGAAGTATTTCAAACACAGTAACATTTGTTACAAGGACTTTACTAAATAAATCCTTAATTTAGATTTTATAGAAATAAACTGAATAATGAAAAGACGAAACTTCGTTAAAAATGCCGCCTTGGGCTCTATGGCCTCGGTGATAGGTGCTGATATTGTTTTTGGATCAGTTATGCCCATAGGTTACAAACCACTTGCCCTGCAAGATCCGGACCCTTTCAAATTGTTTGACAAGGATAACGAGATGGTAGTGCTAAACGACAAACCCTGGAATATTGAAGCAAAAGCCCACCTATTGGATGATAAAGTAACGCCTAATAAGTTTATGTTTATTCGTAATAATGGATTAATCCCCGAAAACATAGATGCTAACAAATGGACTTTAACTTTTGATGGAGAGTCTGTAAGACAGGAGAAAACCTATACTTTGGCCGAATTAAAATCAAAATTTCCTCAGTATACCTATCAATTAACACTAGAATGTGGGGGGAATGGCAGAAGTGAATTTGACCCTCCGGCAAAAGGAAATCAATGGACGATTGGAGCCGTATCCTGTGCCAACTGGACCGGTATAAGGCTAAAAGATATTCTGGAAGATGTTGGCATAAAGGATGATGCAGTTTACATTGGTTATCACGCTGCTGACTCACATTTAAGCAGGGATCCGGAGAAAGAGCCAATTTCCCGTGGTGCACCAATGACAAAGGCACTTCAGGAAGAGACCTTGCTTGCTTTTAAAATGAACGATAAGGATATCCCTTTGGCTCATGGTTACCCTCTGCGACTTATTGCCGGAGGCTGGCCGGCTTCGGTATCGGGAAAATGGGTTAATAGAATTAGCATTCGCAATAAGGTGCATGACGGCGAGAAGATGACTGGCACGGCATATAGAGTACCTTGTAATCCTGTGGCGCCAGGTGATAAGGTTAAAGATGAGGATATGTGTATAATTGAATCTATGCCCGTAAAGTCATTAATAACCCATCCAAAAACGGGGGCAATGATTAATAAAGGAAAAAAACTAGATATCCGTGGACATGCATGGGCCGGAGAACTTGAAGTAGTAAAAATGGAATATTCTATAGATTTTGGTTCTAGCTGGCAGTCTTGTCCAATAGAAAAGCCGGCTAACAGATTAGCATGGCAACATTTTAATGCTTCGATAGCCTTTCCAAAGGAAGGTTATTATGAGGTCTGGGCACGGGCTACAGATTCCAATGGCATAAGCCAACCCATGTTATTACCGGGTTGGAATCCAAAAGGTTACCTAAATAACGCATGCCATAGAATTGCAGTAAAGGTTACATAAATGCAGGAACACACTAAATTTAAACAACAATTAAAAGCCATCTATAGGCTTATGGCGGGCTTATTCGGCTTATTCATTTTGGCTGCCATAGGAGTTCTACTCTTGTTATCTAAGCCTGATTTGCTCAGGAAAAAAGCGACAGAAGTTGAGACGGAATATGTAACTATACCGGAGACAGATGATTTTGATAAGATTGAAAATGGTATACATGTCAGAACCGGTCTTGTAGAAGCTGATGGTTTAATGACTGTGGTGAATAATTGTACAAATTGTCATTCTGCCAAATTGGTTACACAAAACAGAATGAATGAGGAACGCTGGATCGCGACTATCAGATGGATGCAAGAAACCCAAAATTTATGGGACCTGGGAAATAATGAAGCAATAATTGTAAACTATCTGGTTACCAATTACCCACCCGCAAAAAAAGGAAGACGCGAAATATTATCAGACATTGAATGGTATGAGCTCAAAAATTAGTATTTCAGCCTTACTGTATATTCTATTTCTATCCTGTAATGGAATAAAAGAAAAACCAATCCCGGTAGTTTCAAATTATGCCTCGACTGAAAATCTCATTGAAGCAGAAGAATTATTGAGCATTTTTAAGGACGAAAATATTAAAATAGTGGATTTTAGAAATCCGGAGAGTTATGAGAATGGACGTATTCACAGATCTTTGAATATATGGCGTACAGACATTTCTGATAATTCATACCCTTACCCTGGGATGAGATCTGACAAGGAAAAGATTGAGCTCCTTTTTGGTAAAATTGGAATAAGTAATGAAGATCTTATCGTTGTTTATGACGATAAGGGCTCAGCCGACGCTTCTCGTTTATGGTGTCTATTAAAAAACTATGATTTTGAATCGGTAAAGATATTAAATGGCGGGCTAAAGAGCTGGGAAAGTATAGGTGGGAAACTTTCGATCGAAACTTTCACATACCCCCCATCTCATTTCTATCTTCCAAAAGAAAGAAGTGAAAAATTATGGATTGACAAAAACGAACTAATAGGTTTAATTAAAGATGAGAAAAAAAATATTATAATCATCGATAGCCGTAGTTATGAGGAATACTCAGGCAACCAAATAAAAAAAGGTGCATCTAAAGGAGGGAGAATCCCAAAAAGTATTCATATAGATTGGGCTGAAGCGGTTGATCTGAACGGCAGTAAAAAGTTTAGGTCCATTGAGGAATTGCAAAAGATTTACAAGGATCTAGAAATGAATGCAAAGGATACAGTCATTGTTTATTGTCATACAGGCTATAGATCATCTTTGACCACCTTTGTCTTAAGGGAACTGATGGGATTTGAAAATGTCTGGAACTATGATGGATCCTGGGTAGAATGGAGTTATTTTGATGAATTACCATATGAAAAAGATAGTATAATTTTATAAATTAAAAATATTTTGGAAAAATATATTGATGCTTTTGTATCTGCTTTTAGTGGCAGTTTAAACTGGACTTGGAAGTCTATTATTTTTGAAGTACCCTGGTATACTAATTATTTTTGGGGTCTTATCCTAATTTCACTAATTGTTTGGCTCTTGGAGATTATTCTTCCGTGGCGTAAGGAACAAGGTATTTTCAGAAAAGACTTTTGGTTAGATTTTTTCTACATGTTCTTTAATTTCTTTCTATTTTCCATTGTAATAAGTGGATTCTATAATCTTTTGGAAGTATTTTTCAGTGACCTTGGAATTACACCGAAAAGTCTGGCTATAGTTGATATTTCTTCATATCCTATGTGGTTACAATTGCTTTTGTTTTTTATTGTTTTAGACTTTGTTCAATGGTTCACTCATGTCCTACTTCACAAGTATCCTGTCTTATGGAATTTTCATAAAGTACATCACTCAGTGAAAGAAATGGGCTTTGCTGCACATCTGCGCTATCATTGGATGGAGAATATTTTATACAAACCCTTAAAGGTTTTTGGTGTAATGATTCTTGGTGGATTTGAGCCGGAACAAGCTTATATTGTACACTTTATTGCTATTGCGATTGGGCATTTAAATCACGCCAATATTAAACTAAGCTGGGGACCCTTGAAATATGTTCTTAACAACCCTGTAATGCACCTATATCATCATGCCAAAACAATACCTGAGGGCTCATATGGTGTTAATTTTGGTATTAGTTTGAGTATATGGGACTATATTTTTAAAACCAATTATATCCCGGAAGACAGTGGTACAATTGAATTGGGCTTCCCTGGAGATCAGAATTTTCCGAGTGACTTTATCCACCAAAATCTTTATGGTTTTGGGAAAGACAAAAAGGATGATTAAATACTACTTTATTTATTAAAGGTAATTGCCCAGAGTCCCCTTACTTCATTAACCTTATAGTTCAAGGCCTCATCTTGCGGGTAGTATTTTTTAATTTCAGATAAGGTTGAAGAGTTGATATCTTCACCCGGTTTTCCATGACATTGAAGACATAAGGCATTCGTGGTAATCGGATAATAAAAATCAACCCCCGTTTCTTTTATCTCAACAACAGCCACTAAACTATCTCCTGCTACCAAATCTTGTTCATAGTTGGAGATGTAAGCTAATTCCTGTTCAGTTGCCTTATTTAATGTGTTTCGTGCTTTATCTGATACACGTCTTATTTTTGCTTTATAATTTAATGATAAACTATCTGTAATTACTGTGGCTCTTGTATTACAGAATTCCACTGCCCCTTCCGGGCCTTTTTTTATGATAGCATTTGTTAAATTGCTTCCTAAAATTTGTTGAGTGGTACGACTATATTTTAATCCAATTTGCTTGTAAACCTCCTTTATTGAATCGTTTTCTTTCTTTTTCTTATGCTTACACTTTTTACCCCCACTCTTTAGACAATTTTTATTACAAGAACCTTGTTCCTTGCCTTTTCTATGTCTTTTAGGTTTATGCTTATCTTTTTGTTGTGTAACCTTAGATGTTGTATCAACATTATCCTTTATCGGAGGTGATTTTGAAGTATCCTTACATCCGATAAAGAAAATTAATAAGACCAAATAGAATAGCCTCATTTCCTGGATATTTTTCCAACAGCACAACTGAAATACGAGCGTGCTTTTGTTTTCAAGCTATTCTTGTTCTCTATAGAAGGATATCCTAAAGATTCCAGAATTTCCATTATTTCAAGAGCTTCATCAGTCTTTGAATAAGTGAAATGTACCGCAGAAGTTTCTTGATCTACACTAACATCCGTTACATTATGTAATTCATCCAATTTACTGGTAATTGTTTTTGCGCAACCAGCGCATTTAAGATTTTGAACAATTATGGAAGCTTTCATATCCTTTAGGGTTTTTTATTACTTTCAAAAATAATTACCAAGCCAGTAATCCTCCTTTGAGATCATATATCTCATTAAATCCCATTTGAATTAGTCTATTCGCTGCCTTACGACTTCTGTTGCCAGATTGACAATAAAGATAAACTGCCTGATTTCTGGATAATTTATCAAAAGACTTTTGAAAAGATACTTTGTCGAAATAATCTATGTTAATAGCATTGCTTATATGTCCGCCGGCAAACTCCCTTGGAGTGCGTACATCAACCAATTGAACGTTTTTATTCGTTACGGCTTTTTTGTATGCATCGGCATTCAAGATTTTTAATTCTTTGGAATCTTCTTGTTTTGATCCGAAAATGGCACTTAGTATAGACATCTTAATTAATTTAAATAGATTAGATTTTAAAATTGTTCTAAAAAAGGGAATGAACAAAAAACTCTTGGCCACTCCCTTTCTTAATCAACCAACAAACTTCAAAAACAATATTTTATAACATGGTAGTCGGACATATATATTCTGATCTGGGAATATTTGTATTCTTCATTCCATCAAAACCTTCAATCACATCCACAAAATCTTCCCAGCCTTTATTCATTAGAATTGAAGCTGCTATCATACTGCGATAACCCCCGGCACAATGAATTACAAAAGGTTTGTCTTTCGGAAACTGCCATAGATTATCTTCCAATTCATTTAAAGGAATATTAATGGCTCCCTCTATATGTTCCGAATCAAATTCGCTCTTTTTTCTTACATCAAATACCAAAGGTCCTTCACCAAAATAGGCCTTTTGGAATTGATCTACTGTTATTCTTTTTATTCTTTCTACGGTTCTTCTATCCTTGATCCAACGATCAAAGCCACCTTCAAGAAAGCCAATGGTCTTATCATAACCTACCCTTGATAGTCGTGTAATTGCCTCTTCCTCCTTACCTGGATAAGTAACTAAGAGAATTTTTTGATTCACATCAGGGACAATCTCCCCTACCCATTGCGCAAAACTTCCTTCTAAACCGATGTTAATACTATTTGGAATATGACCTTTAGCAAAATCTTTGGCATTTCTGGTGTCCAAAATGAGTGCATCATTTTTATCAGCTTCCAATTCAAAAGCCTCGGAAGAAAGTGGTCGTTCACCTCTCTCAATTACATCGTCTAGACTTTCATATCCTTTAATGTTCATTAAGACATTCTGTGGAAAATATCCGGGAGGAGCGGTTAAGCCGGTCAATAGTTCTTTGATAAACTCCTCTTTAGTCATATCGGCCCTTAAAGCATAATTAACCTTTTTCTGATGGCCCAATGTATCTGTTGTTTCTTTACTCATCATTTTTCCACAGGCCGAACCGGCACCATGATTTGGATAGATAATTAGCTCGTCACCTAAAGGCATAATCTTATTTCGCAATGAATCGTAAAGATGAGCCGCTAGCTTTTCTTCAGTAAGTTCAGATACCACATGCTGTGCTAGATCAGGTCGACCTACGTCACCAATAAACAACGTATCTCCGGTTATGATTCCATGTTCCTTACCATTTTCATCTATAAGAAGATATGTAGTACTTTCCATGGTATGTCCGGGGGTATGAATTACTTTGACCTTATAATCGCCAACATCAAAAATCTGATTGTCTTTGGCGACCAATGCTTCATAACTAGGTTTGGCGGTAGGGCCAAAGACTATTTCTGCCCCGGTCTTCTTTTTTAAATCTAAATGACCGCTTACAAAATCGGCATGAAAATGAGTTTCAAAAACATATTTAATCTTTGCATTGTCCTTTTTTGCCCTCTGAATGTAGGGATCTACTTCCCTTAGGGGATCAAAAATAGCTGCTTCTCCCTTACTTTCAAGATAATAAGCTGCATGGGCAAGACATCCGGTATAAATCTGTTCAATTTTCATAAATCATTTTGTTAAATTCTTAGTATAAAGGTAAAAAGTTACTTTATAACGCACAGTAACTTATGTTACAAAAAAAGAATCTTTAGACATTAAATAATATGATTTCGATCATGTCCTTCTTTTTTAAAAAATTTCCATATAAAGGATATAAAGAGCCATGACCAAAACAAACCAACCAAAATAATTTTTCAACTTTTTACCCTCTATATATTTATTTAAATAGATTCCAATGAATATACCAAGGATAGAAAAAGCAGTAAAAATGAAAAGGAATTGCCAGTCAATTAAAAGGTTTTCGACATCGCCTATAAAACCAATTAATGATTTTACAGCTATGATTAAAAGAGATGTGGCTACTGCCTTTTTCATGGGAAGTTTGGCTAATAAAACCAAGGCAGGAATTATTAAAAAGCCTCCTCCTGCCCCAACGATACCAGTTAGTATGCCTACAACAAACCCTTCTAAGACAATCATGGGATAATTATATTCAATCTCTTGATTTTCCTTATCGCAATTCTTACAACCACCCCAAATCATAAAATAAGCGGCTAATAACATAATCAAAGCAAAAAACACCATGATCCCCATATCTTTGGTAACCTCCAAATCACCAATTGTGAACAAAGAGTTCGGAATAGCGGGGATTAAGAATTTTCTAGTTAGGTAAACGGCAATAAAGGCAGGTATGGAGAAAATTATGGCAGTTTTTATATCGACTAAGCCATTCTTTATGTTTCTCAGAGCTCCCACTAAAGAAGTAACTCCGACCACAAATAAAGAGTAAGCAGTAGCTATTACAGGGTTAGTACCAAGGAGATAAACCAAAACAGGTACTGTAAGAATTGAGCCACCTCCCCCAATTAACCCTAAAACAAGGCCAATGACAATTGCACTTAAATAACCCAAAATTTCTATGCTTCCCATACAAGTTAATTAGGAAAAACAAAGGTATGTAGTAGTAAAAAAGCCCACGGTAACCAGTGTTACACAAGCTAGCTTTTTATCTTCTATTCAAAATAGTATGTATGGGATATGGCAGTTGTATGCTTTAATACTACCTAGCTGTAGCTTGGATTGTACCTAATACCTCTCAAGGAACTCAAAAATCAGTTTAGGAACCACAGCTCTATACATCTTCATTAATCGATTCTGCAAGAAAACGTAGCGTCAATTGGCCCAATTCAAGAACCCCATCCTTATACTTAAGGACAAAGTCAATGAATATTGATAAATTTTTGATTAATGTAACATAGGTTACATAAGAGTTTTCTTGGTTTAGAAGCGGGCTTTTCAAAGCAACATAGCATTCACTTAAGGCTTTTTGAAGAGCTTTGGCCCATAAATTCACATTTTATATAGACCTTTTTAAAGAGCATTTTTGATGCGATATTGAACAATGATAATTATCATAAATACTTGACATTCTTAGGGATAACTTCGAGGAATAATTCAAATTTTAACCAGCAATCATCAATAAAAATCCTTTAAGAAGATCGTTTAGGCTTTATTTTTAATTGCATAAATTAAATAAACATGAAAGCATATTTTCTAAGACTTTGTTTTCTATTAATTGCGACCGCTACCTATTCACAAGCAGGCCATATCATGCAGGGTGTGGGTGCAGTAAATATGTCAATGGGTGGTGCCGCTACTGGTAAGCCTATAGATATTTCAGGTGCAATACAATGGAACCCTGCTTCTATTTCCACATTTGACGAGAAGATTATTAAGTTCGACATCGGATTGTTCTTCTCTTCACCGGAATTAAGCTCTACTGTACCCGAGTTTGATGACACTGGAATGCCAACGGGAAACTTCTTCAGTGGAACCACGGAAGACGACAGGGGTGTCTCTCCTTTACCGGCAATTGCAATGGTATGGGGGAAAGAAGATAGCAGGCATACATTTGGTGCATCAGCTTTTGGTATTAGTGGCTTTGGAGTTACTTTTCCAGAAAGTACCACCAATCCTATTAATATGCCTCAAAGTATGGGCGGATTTGGTCGAATTGAATCTAATTACAGTTTACTTCAATTAGGTTTTACCTACGCCTATGAAATATCTGATAAATTCTCAGTAGGTCTTCAACCAACCTTTAATTATGCCACTCTGAAATTAATTCCCTAACCCTACAGCTAACCCTTTTAATCCTACTCCTGTCGGATATCCATCAACGGACAACTCTTCGGCTTTTGGTTTTGGAGGACAATTGGGTATATATTATGATTCCGGAAACGGATTCTCTGCTGGTGCTTCTTATAAAACAAAGCAATCATTTGGAGATTTTAAATTAGATAACACTTATCCGGATTTCAGTACTGGTGAAAATAATTTCAAAATAGATTATCCTGGTATCTGGTCTTTAGGTCTTGGGTATTCCATAGGTCAATTTGATATAGCCGGTGATTACAGATATGTGGTTTACGAGGGTGCTTCCGGATTTTCTTCCGTGGGCTGGACACCAACCGCCTCTGTTGCCGGATTTGGCTGGAAAAACATCAGCATAGTTTCTGTGGGAGTCCAGTTTAAAGGAGTGAACAGACTGCCATTACGACTTGGTTACACCTATAGTTCTAACCCAATAGAAAGTGATGTGGCATTTTTTAACGTGCCTGCAACAGCTATCATCAAAAACGCCTTCCAAATAGGTTTGAGTTACGAGATAAGCGACCGCTGGGCTATTGACGGAGTTTACCATATGGGCTTTAGTGGAGAAGCTACTTCAGGACCATTATTAAATCCTCAGCTTATACCAAATTTCCCTCCTTATGGAGCCATTCCGGGTAGCGAAGTTTCCTATGATATGACAACTTCCATGATTATGTTTGGAGCGAGTTATAAATTTCTTGGGAAGTAGGCAACTACCGCTAATAAAATAATTTAAAAACGGCGCCAATTATGGTGCCGTTTTTTATACAGATGATTTGGACTTATAATCGAAAAAGCGACATGCTACTAAGCTGTGATTAGTACTTAGTTCCTGCATCAGTATTAAAGTCCCATCACTTTAGGAATGTCCTGCCAATTTGATAGGGTACCATATGAAGCTCTTTTGAAAAAATCCGCTTATAAGGTTCGTGTTTAACTTCGGTAACAGATACAAAAAAGAAATAACCAGATCGGGATTAAACCTTTGTATCTTTCAATTAGGGTCTCCAGCTAAAGTTAATTCATTAACTAAAGTAGCGAAAATACCAATAGTAGAAGAGGGTCATTTCCATAAGTATTAATGTCCCTAACACTTACTGAGTTGAAGATGGCAATGTCAGTCATTGAAGCCCACTAGTTCCGGCATTACACCTTTATTGCCATGATTTTCGTACTTTCCATGGGTCTGATTTAGTTGTAATTTACAACAGCAACTAATTGCCTCAATGGAATACTATTTTCTTGTCCATAGCTAAGTTTTATTGGAGGAAACGGTCTAGAGTAACTCCAACCTAATAGTTAAAGCCTACTTGCATCAGTCTGATTGGGTATACAACGAATTAGTAGATATTGAATTTAAAAAAGGGACCTATAGTTAATCTCTTTTCTATGTGATCGTAACTGAAGTAAATTAATTATATCTGAATTAAACATCAAGCCCTAGAATTAGTTTTTAAAGAAGAAAAACCCTGCCAAAATAATTTAGCAGGGTTTAAATCAATCTATTACGAATCCTAGATTATTAAATTAGTCGCTTTTTCTAAATAAATAATAAATGGGTACCTTCTTCATTAGCTCTCCCATAAAAATCTCCAATAGTTAGTATACCATCAAGTTCATCAATTAAGTCTTTTCTTTCCAGATGGAACATGTCTATAGCTAGTTTACAGCCCCATAATTTGCAACCGGAGTCTGATAAAATTTCAAGGAACTCGCCTATAGGAGGCATGTCTAATTTTTCCATTTCCTTCTTCATCATTTTCGTGGCTAATGCTTCAACGCCAGGTAGGCCACCCAACATTGTTGGCATGTGTAAAGCAGGATTACCTACGGTTGCAACACGCAAGTGTTCTAATTTTTTCTTTTGAATTGCTTCCAGTCCAAAAAAGGTGAAAAATATTTCGGACTCAATACCTTCCATTCTTGCTCCGTTCGCCATGACAAAAGCAGCATATGCATTTTCTATGGTACCCTTGGAAAGAATAAAAAGCATTTTTTTTACTTTAGTTCCGCCCTTTTCTTTTTCTTTAGTTTCGCTTATCTCTTTTACGTTAGTATCGCTCATGTCTTTTCTATTAATGATTTATCTAAAATCTTATATGACCTTTTGTTCTTTAAATACAACTTTTTGGTTTAGGAATCCCTGCTATCAAAGTAGATTTCTTAAGTGGTCCTCCTGGAAACAGGCTGTAGAATTCTTTAATATTTATTACACCACTTTTCTTAATACCGCGTATTGACAGAGGTTCCTCTTTTTGATGTTTATCCTGTAAATACTCAATAACCTCCCAATGTTTTTCTGTCATGGAAATACATTGTTCTTCAGCAATACAAAGACATATCTCTTTATCCCACTGTGTAAAATTCACGAGATATCCTTCTTCGTTTACTTCAATTTCCCGATTAGCTATTATTTTTTTCATATTATTTAATTTAAAGTTTGTCTTATTTCACTTTTTCAATTTGTTTGCCTTTTTCAGACATTTTAGCATCTACAAATGGTATTGGGACACCTTTTAAAAGCATATTCCAATATATCCAACGAAAGGCCAGTTTACCCATGTGATTCATCCTGCTCTCTTTCAATAGTCTTAAAGGACCTACCCCAGGAAAGGGAAATGTTCCTTCAACCGGTTCGGTTGTGTAATTAAAATCAATCAACAATGCTTTACCTCCACCGGTTTCAATAAAACAATTCGCATGACCGTCAAACTCCTCTTTTAATTCCTCATTATTTATATATCTCAATATATTATCCGTCAGAATTTCAGCCTCAAAATGAGCCACGGAACCCGCCTTTGATGCCGGCACATTAGTGGCGTCACCAATTGCAAATATATTCTCGTGATCTATTGATTGTAATGTTGTCTTATTTGTAGGAAGATAATTCAGATCATCTCCCAGGCCAGAGCGTTCCAGTAAAGAATCACCCATATTGGTTGGAACGGTTACTAAAAGGTCGTATTCGACTTCTGTATCCGCGTAATCTATGATTTTATTATTCTCATAATCAACTCGTTCTATGTTAAAGTCTGTAACTTCTTTAATGTTTTTTTCTTCTAACAAATAATGAAGTGCTTCCGTTGCACGTGGCTTAGTAAAAGCTCCGTCAAGGGGTGTTACAAAGGTAATATCTACCTTATCCCGCATCCCTTTGTTTTTGAAATAGGAATCTGCCAGAAAAGCAAATTCCAAGGGGGCAACCGGGCACTTAATAGGCATTTCAGTTATATGTACCACCAGCTTTCCGCCTTCCCATTCACGAAATTTATTTCTTAATGCTTTGGCACCTTCATAGGTATAAAAATCAAAGATGTTTTTGTACCAATTGGGGCCATTCATGCCTTCAATTTCTTCCGGTGCAATTTTGGTTCCGGTTGCTACAATTAAAACATCATAAAACAACTCCTGACCATTGGCAAGAACAACAATATTGTTTTCAGGAACAATAAGATCTATTTTCTCCTGGATATATTGTACGCCCTTGGGTATAAATTTGGCACCCTTTTTCTTTACTTGTTTTGTTGTGTAGATATCAAATGGAAGAAATAAAAACCCAGGTTGGTAATAATGTGTTTTGTATTGATCAACAATGGAAATTTTCCACTCTTCTTTAGGCAGTCTGGATACTAAATGATTAGCCATCATAGTTCCGGAAGTCCCTGCACCTAATATTACTAAATTTTTCATACCTCTCTATTTCACTTTTAAATTGTATTTGGCGATCCAAATATCAAGTGTAAAAGTATTAGCTAAGGAGCTGAAAAATCATGACATATATCATATAAAGGCCTTATGTAACTTAGGTAGCAGAGCAAGAAGAAATGCTCTTATCTATAATTTCTGAAAGTTTTCAGAGGCTGTATAACGTCAATAATACAACTAAGGGTTGCCAATTAGTTTAAGAGAGATACTATTTGGCTGTCCACCCTCCATCAACTGTAAGCATGGAGCCTACCATATAACTCCCCGCATCACTTGCCAAAAAGAGAGCGGCACCCTGAATCTCTTTCAATTCTCCCCATCTCGCTAAGGCGGTTGCACCAACAATGAAGTTTTTGGCTTCAGGAGTGTCGGCAATAGGGATATTCATCTCCGTTAAAAATGGTCCGGGGCAGATAGCATTGACGGTTATCTTAAAAGGAGCTAGTTCTAGTCCCAAAGCCCTGGTCATTTGAACTACAGCACCCTTACTAGTTGCATAGGGCGTTCTATTGGCAAGTCCAACCAATCCTAAAGTGCTGGCCATATTTATAATGCGGCCGTAACCATTTTTCTTCATATTGGGGGTTACTGCGCGTGAACAATTCCAAGTTCCTTCTACATTGACACGCATTACCTGATTAAACTCATCAGGACTAAGTTCATCAATAGCTCCTCTGATATTAATTCCGGCACTATTGATTAAGATATCTACTTTTCCATATTCTTTTATCACTTCGTTTACCACAGATTCAACTTCCTTTAAATTTGTGACATCGGCCTTAAAGGCTTTAGCCGGAAGGCTATAATCTTCTGCCAATTTCTTTGCAGCTTCCTGACCTTCTTCTAAGTTTCGATTCACTAAAATAGGGGTGCATCCCGCGGAGGCAAGACCAGCCGCCATGGCATATCCCAGGCCTTTAGATCCTCCTGTAATTATAGCAATTCTGTCGGCCATTTGAAATAGCTGTATTCCTGGTAAAGCATTATCTTTCATATTCTTGTAAATTTATTTTTATGTGAAACCAAGTTGTTCTTTGGCATAGTTTAATGAGGTTTGGTTATTCTTTGTTTCCATCTCCAGTCTATGATCCACAATATCGCCCGAAATTTCTGGAAGAGGTTTTTTTGAATTAACTTTCTTTAGGCCATGTAAAAATGAGGCTAATTGATTCGCGCTTATACCATCAAAAGTCTCCCAATAACTCTCAGTCAAACAAGGGATTTTCAAAGGGTCTCTGGTAATCATTTCTAAATTAAACCGAATATCCGGATTGCTCTTTTTAATAAGCCGAACCATTTCATCAATATCTAGGTAACCTTCTCCCAAATTTATTTCGGATAATAAAAATCCATCCTCATATTCTTCTACTCCCATATCTTTTAGATGTACGCTAAAGGAATAAGGTGCCAAAGCCTTCACTACTTCCATAGGATCCTCGAGAAGTGCAATATTATTTCCGGTATCTAAAGTAACTCCTACCCAATCCCTGTCAAATCCATTTAAAAGTTGAATCATTTCTTCAATAAGCCAATCTTTGTGATTTTCAATAGCTAGTTTTATTTTATGCTTTTTAATTATGGGTTCGGCCATTTTTATAGAAGCCTCGGCCTTTATTTTAAAATCCTGAAATTCGCCCATCGTCTTAAAAGTCTCATACCTCCTACCCGACAAGCAAGCGGTTCTTAAGACATCTATCCCTGCGGTCCTAGCAGCCTCAACTTCAGCTTCAAACCTTGATATATCAGAGGTGTTTTTGGGCAAGCTAATCTGTCCTTCTAAAAAAACCTCCAGTTCTTCTACTCTTTTTCTAACTGTTTTAGCATAGTCCTTATCCCAATTTCTAACGCTAAACTGCATCCCCCCAAAACCTATTGACGCACTATAGTCAATCATATCCAAGGAGTTGGTAAAAGCAGGGTATTGTTTGCTCTCTAGGTTTCTATAGCGCCTTTGCATATAGGAGGCCTCCGCTATTCCAAATCTCAATTCGGAAAGTAAGGGTGAAAAACTTGGAATTACAGGCATCACTAAGCCCATCAGTCCAGCCGAACTCGTATTTTTAATAAATGTTCTGCGTTCCATTTCCTTGATTTATATTAATAAAAGAAGTACTCTTCAAAATAGAATCAAATTAGCAAATCTGATTTCATGTCTTTTAGCCTTTGTTTTAAAAGTAGCAAAAGAATTTTATAGCCAAGCCCAAATTGTAAAAAAATATATCCTACCATAAATTAATTCTTCTTCTATTTTGTTTCCTCCTCTAAAGATGATACCTTGATTTCCGTATTTTAAATACCAACATTTTTTTACCATCCATACCAAACACAAACTGATAAATGAAAAAAGACAATTCTAAAAAGCTGCGGAGCGAAGACTGGTTTAATCCAGGCGATCCGAAATCAGCTTTTATACACCGATCGTGGCTTCGTAATCAAGGATACCCCAACGATTATTTTCAGGGGCGACCAGTTATAGGCATCTGTAATACATGGTCAGAACTCACACCTTGTAACGGGCATCTAAGGGAATTTGCGGAATTTGTAAAGCGTGGCGTTTTAGAGGCAGGAGGTGTACCTTTTGAGTTTCCTGTAACCAGCACGGGAGAAATATTGATGCGACCTACAGCTATGCTATTTCGTAATCTGGCAAGTATGGACACCGAAGAAAGTATACGAGCTAATCCACTTGATGGAGTTGTGCTACTAACGGGATGTGATAAAACGACACCCTCGACGGTTATGGGGGCTTGCAGCGTAAACCTACCAACTATTGTAGTCCCAGGTGGTCCTATGCTCAATGGAAAGTATAAAGGAGAAAGAATTGGCTCAGGTACTTTTATATGGACTTTAAAAGACAAGATAAAAAATGAAGGTTTTACAGAAGAAGATCAAATTGAGGCAGAAATCTGTTCCGCTAGAAGTGCCGGTCACTGTATGACCATGGGTACTGCATCAACCATGGCTTGCATGGTAGAATCCTTAGGATTGACACTTCCGGGGGCCGCAGCGATACCGGCAGTTGATTCAAGAAAAAAAGTTATGGCACAACTCTCCGGCAGAAGGATTGTTGAAATGGTTAAAGAAGATTTAAAACTTTCCAAAATTCTTACCAAGGATGCTTTTGAGAACGCCATAAAAATTAATGCAGCCATAGGCGGTTCTACTAATTTTATCATTCATTTGCAGGCCATTGCAGGCAGAATTGGGGTGCCACTTAACCTGAAAGAGTTTGATACCTTGGGAAGTAAAATTCCCCTTTTGGTAAATCTTATGCCTTCGGGAAAATTTCTAATGGAGGACTTTTTTGATGCTGGTGGGCTACCTGTTGTAATCCGTCATATGAAAGAGCATCTTCACAATGGCGCTATGACTGTAAATGGAAAAGCTATTGGCGATAACAATCAAAATGCAGAATGCTATAATACGGAGGTTATAGCTCCTTTAAACAAACCCTTTATTGAAGAAGCAGGAATAGCTGTTTTATACGGGAATCTTTGTGAAAATGGTGCTGTAATAAAACCTTCAGCAGCTACTCCTGAATTAATGACACATAGGGGTACTGCTGTAGTTTTTGAAACCATAGAGGACTGTCATGCCAATATTGACCGGCCCGATTTAGATATTGACGAAAATAGCATTATCGTTTTAAAAGGAGTGGGTCCTGTAGGCTATCCGGGGATGCCCGAGGTAGGCAATGTGGATCTACCCGAAAAAATACTTAAGAAAGGAATAAAAGATATGGTCAGAATTTCGGATGGAAGGATGAGTGGTACTGCTTTTGGCACGGTTATACTTCATGTGTCTCCGGAATCTTCTGTAGGAGGTGTTCTCGGCTTAGTGGAAACAGGTGATATTATTTCCCTCGATGTGCCCAACAGGAAACTGCATTTAGAGGTTTCCCCCGAAGAATTAAATAAGCGTAAAGCGGTATGGACACCTCCGAAAAATCTCTACGATAGAGGTTATACCAACTTATACACCAGAACTGTTCAACAAGCGCACTTGGGTGCTGACCTAGATTTCCTTGTCGGAAATTCGGGTTCAGATGTCTCCAGAGATGCACACTAAATTTTACTCTATATGTTAACTGTTATATTATTGCTTTTAAGCGTTGCTATCATTGTAGTGCTAACCGCCAAGTTAAACGTTCATCCTTTTCTTGCTTTATTAGGTGCTGCTTTGTTCTTTGGCCTTTTATCAGACATGCCCCTTACTACTATCGTACAATCCATCAATGATGGATTTGGTATTACCTTGGGAAAAATAGGGGTAGTAATTGTACTTGGCGTAATCATAGGTGCCTTCTTAGAGCATTCCGGCGGGGCCTACAAATTAGCTGAAATTATTCTAAAAATAATCGGTAGAAAGAGAGTTCATGAAGCAATGGGCTTAGTAGGTTTTGTAGTTTCAATACCCGTATTTGCCGATAGTGGTTTCATTATCTTAAACCCCTTAAATAAGAGTCTTTCGAAACGTGCAGGACTCTCTATTGTAGGTACAGCCACCGCGCTAATTTTAGGATTAATGATAACGCATGTTTTAGTCCCACCTACCCCGGGACCAATAGCCGCCGCAGGTATTATTGGAGCCGATGTTGGACTGGTAATGCTGGTTGGCTTGGTAATTGGATTATTGTCTCTAATTGTGGCTATTATTTATTGTAAAAAGATGGGGTCGAAGTATTATATCGATCCTAATCCTGACATTACAGAAGATGAGATTCAGGAAAAAATTAAACAGGCACCCAGTGCTTTTAAATCCTTTTTACCCATTTTAATTCCCATTCTGCTTATTGTCGGTAAATCTCTCATAGAATTTAATCTTACAGAGGAGCAGGCCCTTACAGGCTGGGCTTCTACCATTTCTTTTATTGGGACTCCGGTAATTGCCTTAACCATTGGTATGTTACTTGCATTTTTATTGCCAAGGAAATGGGATAAAAACATTTTATCAACCACAGGCTGGGTAGGAAAGTCCTTAACGGATGCTTCCAACATTATTCTGATAACAGGTGCAGGCGGTATTTTTGGTACCATCCTGCAGAATAGTGGAATTGCAGACACTTTGGCCGGCTCATTATCCACAGCCAATTTGGGTATCTGGCTACCGTTTTTTCTTTGTGCAGCCATAAAAACCGCACAGGGATCCTCTACTGTAGCTCTTATAACAACGGCTTCTATTATTGCTCCTTTGCTTTTATCTATGGGTTTTGCCACAGAAATTGACAAGGCTTTAGTGGTTGCAGCAATTGGAGCAGGAGCTATGGTTGTGTCACATGCTAATGATAGTGGCTTTTGGATTCTAACGCAATTTGCCGGAATAGATGTTAAAACGGGCTATAGGGTTTATACCTTAGGAACATTGGTGGTGGGCACTTTTGCCGCTTTCATGGTTTACTTAGCTTCCTTTGTTTTTTAGATCACCTTAAAAGAAAAAATCTAAAATGATAATTTTGTATTTTAGAGGGCTATGTATAAAGAAATAGACTTGTTTTATAAAGGAGTAGTTCTCGTAATCATTTGCCTCTTCCTTAGTTGTAAAAATGATCCTTCCCCTCCTTTAAGTCCAGCTCAGGCAATGGAAAGTTTTGTGCTGGCAGATCCGGAATTAGAGATACAATTAGTTGCTTCCGAACCTCTTGTCCAGGATCCCGTGGCCATTACTTTTGATGAGGCGGGAAGACTATGGGTTGTAGAAATGTTAGGTTTTATGCAGGATATTGATGGCTCTGGTGAAACGGAACCTATTGGACGCATCAGAGTTCTCTTTGACAATAATGCGGATGGTCAAATGGATTCCGCCCAGGTGTTTATGGATAGTTTAGTGCTTCCGAGAGCCATTGCGGTGGTAAAAGGGGGCGCCTTGGTTGCAGAAAATATTCCTCTTTGGTTTGCCAAAGACACTGATGGTGATTTTATTGCTGATTCCAAAGTTTTAATTGATTCTGCATACGGAGGATCGGGAATGCCAGAGCACTCTGGTAATGGCCTTTGGCGAGGTATGGATAATTGGTACTATAATGCTAAATCCAAAACAAGATACAAGTATAAAAACGGGGATTGGGTGGCCAATCCAACTGAATTTCGGGGTCAATGGGGAATTTGTCACGATAATGCCGGACGGTTACATTACAATTATAACTGGTCTCAACTTCATGCCGATTTGGTTCCCCCTAATACACTCCAAAGAAATAAATTTCATAAACCAAGTAGCGGTATTGATCATGGATTAACCCTTGATAGAAGGATTTTCCCCATCAGAAGTAATACGGCGGTTAACAGAGGATATGTACCGGGAACCTTGGATGATTCCGGTAAACTTTTGGAATTTGCTTCGGCCTGTGGCCCTTTAATATACAGAGGAGATCTTTTTTCAAACGCCTATTTAGGCAATGCTTTTGTCTGTGAACCCACCGCTAATCTGATCAAAAGAAACATCATAAAAGAAAATGGGTTTATGCTGGAAGCTTCAGCAGCTTATGAAAACTCTGAGTTTTTAGCCTCCACAGATGAAAGGTTTAGACCTATTTCTTTGGCTCCGGGTCCTGATGGTGCCCTTTATATAGTAGACATGTATAAAGGCATCATTCAACACGGGCCTTATATGACAGATTATCTTAGAGAGATTACCTTAAATCGTAAACTAGACAAACCCATTCATATGGGTAGAATTTGGAAGATTACAAAAAAGCTGAAAAAAGAAAAGGATCCAGTCAATTTAGCTGATTTAGAGGCTTCAGAATTAGTAAATTATTTAGGTAGTACAGATGGCTGGACCAGAGATATGGCACAAAGGCTGCTTGTAGAAAATGGAGACTTAAATATCCTTCCTTCACTTAAAAAAATCCTCGAAGGAGACAATTCTTTAGGAAAGCTTCATGCTTTATGGACTTTAGAGGGCCTTGAATATAAGGAGGCTGAACTTTATCTTATTGGACTTAATGCCCAAGACAGTAAAGTAAAACAAGCAGCTTTACGAATATATTCAGCCTTTTTAGTTGAAGAAAAGCTGCCATTAATGGAGCTGGAAACATACATTAAGGAAAATTTTGATAGCTCAGACCCTGCTTTACAGCTGCAAATGGTTCTTCTTTCGAATAATCTGAATAGGCAATTAGCCTTTGAGGTTTCTGATACCTTCTTGGGGCTGTATGGAGAAAATCCAATTACCCGAGATGTGGTTATGAGTAGTCTTCAAGATAGAGAATATGCCTTCTTCAATTACCTTCAATCTAAATCGGCCTGGCAATTGTATTCGCAAGATCATGAAATTTTTATAGAACAATTAAGTTCTGCTATTGCTGTAAAAGGTTCTGAACAAGAAATTTTACCTCTATTTGAGATAATTAGTAAACCTAAAGAAAATGATTGGGTATCTAATGCGATAATCACAGGCTTTTTAAATAGTACCGCCCTAAATGAGGACATCCAAATTGAGCTTACTTCTAAGCCATATCTATTTACTCAAAGTGATATAGGAGAAGAAGATCTAAAGGAAAATTATGATCAATTAAACGCTTTGTTTACCTGGCCAGGTAAAGTAGCTCCTCCCCAATCCATAGAAGATAATCTAGTGGAACTGGATAAAGCCCTAATGGCCACAGGAAGACAAAAATATGTCAACCTATGCGCAAATTGTCACGGCACCAAAGGTGAAGGAATGTCGCGCTTTGCCCCTCCTCTTAAAAAATCTGAATGGGTCATTGGAGAAAAAGAGAAATTGGCCATGATCCTTCTGCATGGAATGGAGGGACCCATAGTGGTCAATGGAAAAGATTATGGTATTCCTGATATTTTACCAAGTATGCCTTCCTTTTCAACCTTACAGAATGAAGATATTGCGGCCATTGCGACCTATATCAGAAACAGCTGGGGAAACTCGGGAGATATGATTAAACCAAATATTATTGGAAGAATCAGGTTTAGAACACAAGGTAAAATAACCCCATGGAAAGCCTCTGAATTAGATACTGTTGTTTTTGATTACAGCTTATAACAACCTTAAACTAAGAAATTAAAATGAAAAAACACTGTCTAGCATTAGATCTTAAAGATGATAAGGCGCTCATTGAAGCATATGATGCATATCACCGAGAGGTTTGGCCGGAAGTTTTGGAAAGCCTAACCAATTCCGGAATAGAACATATGGAGATATATCGCATTGCTAATAGATTATTTATGATCATAGAGGTTAGTGATGATTTTTCTTTTGAGAGAAAAGCTCAAATGGATGCTAATAATCAGAAAGTCCAAGAATGGGAAATCTTAATGTGGAATTACCAACAAGCCTTACCTTTTGCCAAGCCGGGAGAAAAATGGCTCCTTATGGAAAAAGTCTTTGAACATTAATACTAACAATTATTAAATCTGGCTATCTTCATTTTCCAATTCTAAATATAATAGAAAGCTTTTGAAGATATCTTTTTAGATACTACTCTTCCAAAGGATGTTCATCTAATAATTCCTGAGCTGAGTAAAAACCTTCCTTATTTTCGATTTCTGCTCTTACTTCTTTTACTTTTTCCGGACTAATTTCTGAGGCCTTGTTTCCAAAGGCATTTCTAACGAAGGTTAGCACAGAAGCTACTTCTTCATCATTTAACATACCTCCAAAAGGAGTCATAGGAACTTGTCCGGGATAGATTTTTCCATTTACTTCTATAGGACCCATTATCCCTTTCAAAGTAAGTTTAATAAGTCGATCCTCACTTCCTGTGACCCATGTTACCCCGGCCAAAGGCGGAAACTGTGAGGCACTAAGGCCCAAACCATCAGGCTGATGACAAGTAACACAAAAGCCTTCACGTTGGTATATTTCTTCTCCTTTTACAAATAATTCCAACGCTTCTCCTTCCAGGTCAGTTTTAGTTTTATTTGTATTTGGATCCTGACCAACATTATGCCCGTTTAAATGAGCCAATGCCGCCTCATGCGGCTTTTCCATCCAATGATCTAAAGGAGCTTCTCCTGCTACTTCAACTATTTCTATTCCGTCTTCTTTTGGCAACCAAGAAGCTGCTACAAAGGTTTCTAAACGAACTCTGGGATGTTCATCTCTTGCTGCCAGTAAGAGCAAATCTTTTTGATCTTTTATTTGATGCCCTCCATATCTAAGAACTTTTACAGCAGCTGCTCTCGCCCTAAAGTCATTAGCCTTAAGTAACTGACGTAAAAGGGGTTCATCTATACTATTTAATCCCCAACTTACCCAAAGTCCTTCCAGTAATTGATGTTCATAATCAGGAGAATCTTTATCAAGGTTTTGAACCCAAGCATCTAATTTTGTGAGTACCTCTTCTTTATTTCTGGCTCTTAATTCTCTTTTGGTTCGATATCGAGTACGATACTCAGGTAACTTAAGATTATCCAATAGTTCTTCTATACTGGCATCTACTATCTTGGCGGGCTTTATCAATGGCCTAGATGGATAGGTCATTCTATAAATTCTTCCATGTACATGATCTCTTAAAGGGTCTCTCGCATTATGCTGCATATGTCCAATCAAGACATTATGCCAATCAATAATATACAAGGAGCCATCTGGAGCAAACTCCATATCCACAGGTCTAAAATTAGGATCTGACCCGGTAATCAGATCAAGCCTGTGTTTGCTTAGGTAACCCGCGGATTCGGGATCATCAACTACGATGTGTTGTTTAGTTCCTAAGAAGCCAATGGTATTATTCACAATTAAATCCCCCTGAACTTCTTCAGGGAAGTGCCTGCTTGAAATAAACTCTAGTCCGGAAGTTGGTCTTACCCTATGCTCTTCTTCAATAATATTCTCGGGAAGTGGAGAGGCCTGTCCGTATCTTGACTTTATAGTACCGGGCGTCATCCAGGTAATATCTGGTCCCGAAGTATGTGCAAAAAACGGTTGCCCCCAATCGTCGAAGGCGATCCCCCAGGGATTGGGAATGGGAAGTTGTGCTGTTCTTTCCAAATGATGTCTTTGAGGACTATAGCGATAAAATCCTCCATTGGTAGCTCTAACTGGTCCATAGGCAGTTTCCACATTCGTATGCAGAAACACCCCTTCGGCCATATACAGCGCACCAGAGGGATCAGCAGTAAAAGCGCTGATAGCATGGTGGGTATCGTGATCATCAAAACCACTAAGAATAATTTCAGTTTCATCAGCTTTGTCATCTCCATTTGTATCTTTCATCAAGACCAAATTGGTGCCTTGAGATACGTAAACTCCTTCGGGAGCAAATTCAAAACCAATGGCCAAATGGAGACCTTCTGCAAAAACCGTTTGTTTATCTGCTTTTCCATCGAGATCCGTATCTTCTAAAATCAGGAGTTTATCATTTGGCTTACTATCACCGGGTTTATAATGCGGATAACTGGGCATAACCCCCACCCACAATCTACCCTTATTGTCAAAAGACAGTTGTGTAGGGTTCGCCAAATCCGGAAACTCTACCTCCGAAGCAAAGAGTTCCAATTTATAACCAGAGGCAACATCAATTTTTGAGAGCGCTTCTGCGCCATACAAATATGTGGGATTACCATTTTTATTGGCCGGATTATAGTTAGTCTCTACAGGTGGCAGAATGCGTGTTTTAGCATCCGCAGCTGCAATATCTTTTGTTTTCCCATGAGCAGCCTCCCAAATAGCTGTATCACGAATAGCAGTCATCTCCCTTATTTTTTCTACCTCAGCCGGGTAATTGTCAGGTCCAAATGGATCAAACCTTCTACCATATGCATGTACCCCGTTAGGAATTTTAATATCATTATGCCACATCCAGTTTTTTTCTAAAACTGCAGCCTTTACAAGAAGCTCATTTTCAGAAGCAACCCTTCTTTTACTACCAAAAACAGCATCTACCAAAAAAGAAGAAAACTCATAGTACCCTAAATCATTTAATTGAAAACCATCGGCTGTTAAAGGTTCGTTTTCAATCTCAAACCATTTTTTACTTGAATCAAATGCATTCACAAATAAAACCTCCTCCTTTGCGGCGACTTCTTGCATAGCTTTAGTGTAGAGGGCAAGATTTTTATTCTCTTCCTTACCATCCGGAAGGTCCATCAAGTTCGATAGATCTTCAAAAGCAATAGGAGACACCAAAGCCAATTGGGCTGCACTTTTATCATTGTATTTTTGCTTTTTAGTATGTCTAATAAAAGCCTCTAACTCTTTTTTATATAAATCCACCCCGTCAGGACCGTTAAATGATTCGCTATAACCAAAAAACGCTATTATAATGTCGGGTTTAAGCCTGGATAACCATTTATCTTCACTATCAAAATGGCCAATACTCCCTGAGTTTTGAGCTAATTCTGTTTGAAATTGTTCCGCGCCCGGAAAGGCCCAGGGTTCGTTCCGTGATGAATGAGGTCTAAAGCCAGGAGTATTCCCTCCATCACACATATTTCTAATGAACAACATATTATCCGGATAGCGTAATTGCATTTCGGTTTCAAAATACCCATAGTTCATCATTCTGGAGCCAAGGTTGTTTCCAAGCAGAACAATTCTACTTCCCTTGTCTATAGTTAAGCTAGCTGATTTATCCGCACAGGCAGTTAGCAAAAGAGCTAATAAGGTAATAAGACTCCCTAACTTCGTATGATGTTTTAATAAACTCATTTAATCGTTTTAAAATATTATTTAAAAGAAACATGCACCCCATTCTCTACAGAGTATTCGCATGCTTCTATAATTTTTTGACAGTTTATCGCATCTTCCAAGCTGGAAAGTGGTTCTTTTCCTAAAGCCAATACTTCTTCTATAAAGTGTTTGGCTGTGTTTTTTATGGATTCCGGATAACTATAAAAAGTCTGTGAATGTGCCCCATTACGTTCATGTATTACCCAATCTCTATAACTATATCTAGCACTTCCTTTTGTGCCTAAAACTTTAATCATACAAGTCCAGGGTTCTCCTGCCTGATCGTCATTTGCAAAACTTGCAGAAAGATGACTTAAACTACCATTTTCCATTTGGACTATCGCCATGGCCACATTTTCTTGAGGGGCCAAAGTCGGATCCACAGTATGGGTTAAACAAGAAATCGTTTTGGGGCGACCAGCAAGATAAAGCATGGTATATGAGTGATGCGTTAATATTTGCCTGATTACACCAGGATAACGTGCCCTAATTTCATCTGCATGATGAATATTATACATCATATAAAAAGAGGCAATATCTCCTAATGCACCGGAGGCTATCATTTCCTTTAACCTCAATACTCCCGGTTCATAAATATAATTGTGTACCGGCATGCATTTCACCCCGGCCTTTTTAACGGCCTCTTGCATCAACCGAAGTTCTTCAATACTGGACGCTGCGGGTTTCTCAACTAAAATATCCTTTCCTGCCGCGGCCGCCATTATGGTATACGCGCAATGTGTTTCCATATTCGTAAGAATAAATACAGCATCAATAGCAGGGTCCTCCAGTAAATCTTCAACGGTCCTATAAACCTTACAATTATATTCTTCGGCCTTTCTTTCTCCTTTTTCAAAAGTTCTATTCCAAAGGCCAACCAATTTGGCCGAGGATAATTCGTTTATTGCCTGAGCATGTAAATTGGCTATATCACCTGCCCCTATGAAGCCCACACCTATTTGTTTCATGAACTTTCCTTTGAATAAGTTAATTTTCCTTCCTTGGCTAATGCCATGAACTCCATTAAAGTAATACGAATTCCTTCCGAAATATCTGTTAGCGGTAAATCCTGAAAAGTGGCATCAATTTTTGAATGATCTAAATCAGATACAAAAAGATTATTATCAACCTCTGCGCCAATAGAAAGCTTCGCATATTTTTCAATTCCCAATTTGGAGGCTTCCTGGGTTGCAAGGTTTAAAAATTCCTGAATTCCTATGGTCTTCCCTTTTATATTAAAAGCACCAAAACCTTTAAAAGGCTGAAGAGCACAGGCAGCAAATTGAGCCCCCACATCTTCCACAAAATGGTAATTTTCTCTCCCTTGATAGGGCATTTCAAAGGGTACTATTTCAGCAGCCACAGAGCCCAAGGCAATCGCTTTCAAGGCATTTGTAGGGGCCGATGTTTTCCCCTTTTCTCTTCCTTTGCCATAAGTCGTATTGAGTCGCAAACAAATAGTTGGTACTGCTGTATTATCATAAAACAGTCGGGCCAAATGTTCTCCGGCCAATTTCCATATACCATAATGATTTGGAGGTGCTAAGACTACATCTTCCTTTATAATATTTTGAGGATACATCGCTCTCATGCCATATACCGCCGCAGAACTAGCAAATACAAATCTTTGTAGATTCGGTAAATTTTCCGCTGCATCAAAAAGTGCCATGGTGCCCCCTGTATTAATTTCCATCCCCCGAATATGATGTTTGGAGCAGTCCGGACTTTGATATGCCCCTAGATGAATAATATGGGTAGGGTTTACATCTTGAAGTACTTTAGGAATACGATCAAAATCAGATATATCGAGTTTAATGAACTCTATTCGTTTATCTAGTTCCGGACCTAGCCAGAGCTCTAGAAGGTCTTTTTCATTGGACCTGGCTGCCACTACTATTTTTTCTACACCTTCATCCTTCAAAAGATGGTGAATGGTCACCGAACCAATACAGCCTGTTCCTCCGGTAATAAACAGCCTATGTTTCTGCCCTATGCTCATGGATTCATTTTTACTACTGCCTTCACATTCTTCGCTTTTATTGATTCTTCAAAGGCCCTCGTAATATCCTTAAAATCATAAAAGTCGATATATTCATCTGCCGGAAAGCTTCCTGTTAACATCAATTTTTGGGCGGCCATATAATCCTTTCTACAAGAGCCCATAGATCCTCTCATATTTAATGAAGTTCTCGTAAGGTGCGTGGCATTAATATCCACATCCTTTGGGTAGGTTGCAATTACACAAATATCGCCTTCTGGTCTAACTACAGAAATGGCTTCTGACAAAACCTGAGGCACCCCTGAACATTCTATTAAAAGATCTACTTTTCCTTTATGTCCAAAGGGAACACCCTGATTATCCCTAACACCTTTTTTTAATTGTTCCGTTAAAGAATTTTCAGGAGAGACTTCTAAAGTAATAAATCCTCTATCCTTAGCTTTTTTTAATCGTACATCTCTGTCCTGAGCAATACCTGTCACCAAAACTCTTGCCCCGGATGCTCTTGCCACTTCGGCAGACATCAAACCAATAATTCCGCAACCACTGACTATCACATCTTGTCCAGGTTGAATATTGCATTTATTATAGAGAGCATTAGTGATTATAGATAGCGGTTCTACCAAGGCCCCTTGTTCTGGGGTTAAACCTTCCATAAGAGTTACCACTCTATCGGATTCTAAAATCACCTGTTGTCCAAACCCTCCATCCCTATGAAAACCGATTATTTGCTTCTCCGGACATAAATTCCATTTGGCCACGCTACAAGCCGGACAGTCCTCGTCTCTGCATCCCAGCATGGCTAAAGGAGTGAATATGTCCCCAACTTTTAAATCACCATGGTTACCGGGCCCTAACTCCAATACTTCTGCACTAAATTCGTGCCCAATAACACGGGGACGTTGCACCCAGTCGAAATTAGGTTTCCCTAGAGAGGCGCTATTATCGGAGCCACAAATCCCAGTATAAAGTGTTTTGGCTAAAATTTCTCCTTCTTTTAATTTTGGCAGTTTCATGTTTACCACCGCAGTATTTGCTGTAACAGATTCCGAAGAATTTGGATATATTCTTTGACTTCTTTCAAGGCAAAAGCCTTTTATTTCATCACCCATTTATCTTAAACTTATTATTAGTTCGTCCATATAACCCCAGTATCTTGCCATGATTTGGTATTAGCCGAATTTAAAACTGCTTCGCAAACCTTCTGAGTTTGCTGTGCATCTCTAAAAGTAGGATGACAAGGCACTCCCTCTTCTAAAGACTTTAAAAAGTCAGCTACCTGATGAACAAAACTATGTTCATAGCCTATTGATAGGCCAGGGACCCACCATTTATCCATATAAGGATGGTCACCATCGGTAACATGAATGGAACGCCATCCTCTTTCAGTTGATTCATCCCGATGATCAAAATACTCTAAACGACTCAAATCATGAAGATTCCATTTAATAGAGGCATGCTCACCATTTATTTCAAAAGTATAAAGTGCTTTATGACCTCGAGCATAACGGGTTGATTCAAAAAGACCTAAGGATCCATTTTCGAAGTGGCAATGAAAAAGACAAGCATCATCTATACTCACTTTTTGTTTTTCCCCTGTGCCTGTATGGACGCGTTCTTTTATAAAGGTTTCGGTCATGGCCGAAACATCTTTGATAGCTCCGTTAAGCCACATCGCAGTGTCTATACAGTGGGCTAGCAAGTCTCCGGTGACACCAGAACCGGCAGCATCATTGTCTAAACGCCAAAGACCTTCTCCTCCTTGAGGCAGCTCAGGGCTAATGGTCCAATCTTGTAAAAAGTTGGCTCTATAGTGAAAAATCTTACCAAGCTTTCCAGCATCCACAAGTTGTTTGGCCAAAGTAACAGCAGGAACTCTCCTGTAATTATAATAGACTGTATTCGGGACTCCGGCTTCCTCAATGGCATCCACCATTGGCTGCGCTTCTGCCACAGTTCTTGCCAAGGGTTTTTCGCATAAAACCATTTTACCCGCTTTGGCGGCAGCAATAGCAATTTCAGCATGCATATTATTAGGAGTACAGATATCAATAGCGTCGATATCGTCTCTATTAATTAAAGCCTTCCAGTCGGTTTCTATGGATTCATATCCCCATTGATCTGCGAAAGCAGAAAGCCTTTCTTTATTCCTTGCACAAATAGCCTTTAAAACCGGTTTATACTTTAACTCTGGAAAAAAATCCCCTACTCTTTTATAGGCATTTGTATGTGTCCTTCCCATGAATCCATATCCCACCATGCCAATATTTAAAACCTTTTTTTCTGCCATATTTTATCTTGTTATAAAAAATCTATTCGTACCATCCATGTAGTTGGCGGACTTTAATCATTGCTGCTAAAATGTCATTCCACGTTTTGGGCTGCATCATCACTTCATTGGGAAACATACAACCATCCCAACATATATGTCTGAACTTCTTGGTTAGTATACCATTTTCATCCCTTAGCCAAAAGCCTGCATCTTCAGCAATATTTAATTTCCCATTGGGATCCGAGGCCTGACAGTGTCTTCCCGTTTTATCATGCGAACCTGCTCCAAACACAGTACCATCATTCTGTGCCACATGAAAATCAATAGTCCAAGGCCTTAAGGCGGCTGTTAGTGTTCTTAATCCGTCTTTTAAAGTCTCTCTGTCACTCCAATTAAAATCTTTAGGAAGAATGCGCTCATCGGGCTTATTATAACCTAGTAAATACAATAAAGTATGTGCCATATCTGCCTGAAAACCAATATTAGGTCGATCTACTAACTCCAAAGTATTGATCATAGATTTCCAACCATGCATTCCACCCCAGCATATTTCTCCTTCCGCAGCCAGGGATTCTCCATAATCGGCTGCAATATCACAAGCTTCTCTGAAAGTCTGGGCTATTAGTTTTGTGTTTGCAATTGGGTCTTCTGCCCAAGTCTCAGGATCTACAGAGGAATCTATTCGGATAATTCCATTGGGTCTTATCCCCAGCTCGCGTAATCTTTTCCCAATTTTGCACGATTTTCTAACCTGAGTAAGAAACTGATCCCTTTGTGCTTTTGTACCCATTGCAGAACCACCTCCAGTTGGTTCCCAAACAGGGGCAACCAAGCTTCCAATCTCGAGATTTTTAGATGACGCCTTATCAGCCATAAACTTGATATCATCATCAGAAGCATCAATATTCATGTGTGGATCAAAAAGAAAAAGGTCGAACCCATCAAACCGGATGCCATCTACTTCAGCATTTGCGGTAAGGTCTAACATGGTATCCAACGATATAGGAGGCTCCGAATCGGGCCCTTTCCCGACCACTCCTGGCCAGGAGGCATTATGTAATTTCGGAAAGTTATTTTCTGCCATTGTATTTTACTTTTAAATATTTTTAATCACTTTTTATAATAGCTATTAGGACTTTTCAATTCCTAAAAATAAAAAAAGTAAGATAGTAACTATTTAACAACTCTGTAAAAAAATGTATTCTTTATCAACAAATAGTCATGTATGTTGCAAATTAATTATGATTTTAGAAAAAAAGACATTAAACTTATAAATTATAATAAATATGATTTCCTTAAATTGGACAATTAATCAACCTTAAACTAGAAAACAAATGGAGAACGAATCAAATACCCCCCAAATCAATTCGAAAAGACTATTTTATGGCAGTTGTTTCGCATTGATTACCACGGCATTTTCATTTGCCATTGCAGCGGGAATTTTAGATCAACTAATAACAGAATTGGAATTAACCGCAAGTCAAGGAGGTCTAATAACCTCCATGTGGTTTTTGGGTTTTCCCATATCTATGGTAGTGGGTGGCTTAGTATACCATACCGTTGGAGGTAAGAGAATTATGCAATTTGCTTTTTTTGCTCATGGCGTGGGTATCCTGCTACTGATTTTTTCAGGCAATTATATGGGATTATTGGTTGCAAATCTACTTATAGGCTTGGGTAATGGATGTACCGAAGCGGCATGTAATCCAATGATTGCCGATGCCTACGAGGGCAATAGAATGAGTAAAATGTTAAACCGTTTCCATATGTGGTTTCCCGGGGGAATTGCAATAGGTAGTTTGCTATCCGGCTTTATGACAGATTCTGGCATTACCGGGCAAAATCAAGTCTGGTTGCTATTAATTCCTACCCTTATATATGCCTATTTATTTTATGGGCAATCTTGGCCGAAAGCCAAAGTTCAAGAAGCTGCCACTCTCAGTGGAAATTTAAAATCAATGGTTACGCCTTTATTTATTTTTATTGGCATATGCATGGCTCTAACAGCTATCTCTGAATTCGGACCTAATCAATGGGTTGGGCTTATCTTGGCAAAAAGTGGTGCGCAACCGACATTAATATTGGCATTAACAGCTGGACTTATGGCGGTAGCACGATTTTTTGGAGGGGATATGGTGAAGAAATTCGACCAAACCGGAGTACTTCTTGGTTCTGCTATCTTGGCTACAATTGGCATTTATTTGTTTAGCACTCAAACCGGGGCAATGGCTTATGTTGCAGCCATTATTTTTGCACTGGGCATAGCCTACTTCTGGCCTAATATGATAGGTTTAGTGGCTACTAAAGTTCCAAAAAGTGGGGCATTAGGAATGTCTATTATAGGTGCAATCGGAATGTTTTCCTCTTCCATTTTTCAACCCATTATAGGAGGTTGGATTGATTCTGACAAGGCCGAAGCAGCAGCTCAGGGCTTAACAGGAGATGAATTGGAATTGGTTGCGGGTCAGGCTACACTGGGAACAATGGTCTTATTTCCAAGTATTTTGATTGTGCTTTTTACAATACTTTATTTCTGGATGAAGAATCATAAAACAGATAATATCACGGTAGCGGCAGCGCATTAATAGTAAATTATTTCAAAACAACCCCCTGCCTGATTCAGGAGGGGGTTTTTGGGTTTTAGTGGAAAGAATTTGAACTAAATATTCGAACAAAAATTAAAATAAATAATGCTATCTATGAAAATAGGAATGAACATGCTCCTTTGGACAAATCACGTCACGGAAGAACACTATCCCATAGTCGATCTATTAAAAGAAACAGGTTACGATGGTATTGAACTATATATGGGAGAAGGGGATGTAAGTCATTATAAAAAACTAGGCGATCATTTTTCTGACCTCGGTCTGGGGGTGACTACGGTTACCGGTCTTGCCCCTGAAGAAAATATATCCAGTGCGAATACTAAAATTAGGCAAGCAGGACTTGATCGCTTAAAATGGGCTATTGACAATGCACAGGCGTTAAAAGCAGATAATATTTGCGGCCCGATACATTCAAGTTTTGCGTATTTTACCAGACAACCTCCTACCAAAGATGAAAGAAAAAGAAGTGCAGAAATGCTGAGAAAAGCGGCTGAATATGCTGCGGAAGCAAACATAATGCTATGTCCAGAAGCGCTGAATCGTTTCGAATGTTATCTCTACAACACCATGGCCGATTTAAAGACCTTAGTCACGGCCGTTGACCACCCGAACTTGGGCGCCATGTATGATACGCATCATAGCAATATTGAAGAAAAAAGCCAATCTGCAGCTCTTAGGACCATAGCCCCCTATTTGAAACATGTCCATATTAGTGAAAACGATCGAGGTACCCCTGGAAGTGGACAAGTGCAATGGGAGGAAGTTTTTAAAACCATTAGGGATATTGAATATGATGGTTGGCTAACTATTGAAGCTTTTAGTACCATTATTCCGGAATTTGCGAATGCTATTAATGTATGGCGCGATTATTCTCCCTCAAAAGAAATTTACACTCAAGGTTATGCCTTTATAAAAGAAGGTATAAAAATGTAGCCTAGTTTTAAACTAAACTTTTATGAAAAGAATCCTATTACTTACAATAAGTCTTATTTTGTTTATTAACTGTGGCGAAAAGCAAGAAAAGAAGAAAGAGATAACTCCAAATAAAACTCCGTTAGAGTGGCTTGTCTTTAATGAAAATAGCCTTTCTAAACACATTGTCCTTATCTCAGGGGATGAAGAGTACAGGTCTGAGGAAGCACTACCTCAACTTGCAAAAATCCTTGCTAAGCGACATGGATTTAAATGTACCGTTCTTTTTGCCCAAGACCCTTCAAAGCCGGGGATTATAAATGCAAATTACGTAAAAAATATCCCGGGATTAGAGGCTTTAGAAACAGCTGATGCTATGGTTCTTTTTACAAGATTTAGAGCTCTTCCTGACGAGCAAATGAAATACATAGATGATTATCTCAAAAAAGGGAAGCCCATTGTCGGTATTCGGACAGCTACTCATGCTTTTAATTTTCAGAACGACAGCCTTTCTAAATATGCCCATTATGGGAATTATTATCAAGGAGACAAAACAGTGTGGCAGGATGGCTTTGGAAGATTAGTTTTAGGTGAAAAATGGATTTCTCATCATGGAAAGCATAAATATCAAAGTACCCGAGGTACTCTATCCGATATTGGCAAAAACCATCCCGTTTTGAAGGGTATTGAAGACAAAGCCATTTGGGGTCCAACAGATGTTTATGGAGTCAGACTACCTTTACCAGGAGATTCGCAGGCTATATTACTTGGAGAAGTTATCCAGGGAGAAGGGTCCTATGACGAAAGTGATCTTTTTTATGGCATGCAGCCAACCGATACCGTTGGGGCTATTAAAAACGAAAAGGGTGAATTTCTTAACAACCCCATGATGCCAATAGCCTGGGTAAAAACCTACCAACTCCCGGGAGGTGTAAAAGGACGTGCTTTTACCTCAACGATAGGTGCATCAACGGATTTACTAAACGAGGCTACCCGCAGACTATTGGTTAACGGAGTCTATTGGGTTGGCGATATGTCTGTACCCGAGAAGGCCGACGTCCGCCTTGTAGGTGATTACAAGCCCACGGCTTTCGAATTTCGGGATGATGCTTATTGGTTAGAAAAACAACTATTAATTGAAAGTTTCCAATAAGTTCATCAGGGTATTTCTGATATCAGTTGTAAAATGAATACTCAGCACATTACAATAAGGAGTTTTCTAAACATTTTTTTAATTATTATCAAAAGACTACAAATTGTACTTTTGGGCCATGTTGCCTAACTATCTAAGTTTTCAACTGAGGTATAATCAAAATCAAAGTTCTCCTTTGATATTTATAAACTTTCAATCTGTAAGCATGATTTTATTATTGATTACAAACCCAAAGTTTTAAAAGTTAAATCCTGTTAAAAACTTGACTTTCTCCTATTTTTTATTAGTTTATAAGTGATGATATTTTATTTGAAAACACAATTTCTTACTGCCTTCTAAGCTGAGTAATCAGCTTGACTTCCATTTGGGAAACAAAACTCCCTACCCCTAAAATTTCAATTTATAAAAACGCCTCGAATTTGACAATAATGTCATTTCCTGGCTAGTAACAAATTAAAAATATTTAAAACATGGAAAAAGTAAAAGAAATAAGAAACGTAAATAACACATACCAAAAATTAGGATTCAACTACTCTGAAAAAGAAGAAATTTCAGTGGCATTAATCCAACTTCTAACGAATTACGAGGTACAATATCTCAAACTAAGAAACTTTCATTGGAATGTTGAAGGGCCCGATTTTTTTGAGTTGCATGAAGAGTTTGAAAAGGACTATAATGCCATAAAATCAAATATAGATACCATTGCAGAACGAATGAGAGTTTTTGGAATAAAACCAAAACTAACAATGGAATTCATAATGGAAAAGTCAACTATAAAAGAACCAAAAAAAGAACTATCTGCCATAGATATGGTAAGAGAGATTCTAAAAGACTTTGAAATTCTACATAGAAATATGCTGGACGTAGTAAATATTTCCCTTAAAAATGGAGATGTAGCCACCGAGCATATGATTACTCGATTTATAGAACAACTTGAAAAGAGGAATTGGATGTATACTTCCTGGTGTAAATAATTCACAATTTCTCTAACAAAATAAAGAGAATCTAAATTTTATATAAAAAGGGCGCTTAAATTTAAGCGCCCTTTTTATAAATATCCCATTAATTCGATCTTTTAACAGCCGCATTTTTCTTACTAATTCTACTTTCCACTTCTTGAATTTGTGAAGACAAATCTTCTCTATGGCTATTAAATTTATTTTTGGAAAAAGTTTTGACCTTTCGGTCCGATTTGGGACCCAAAACATTTAAAAAAACCTTTAAATCATTATCCAAGGACACCTCCCCATCTCTGGTCATAACCATTCTTTTTTTCTTGGACCTGAATAGTAAATCTGAAAGGCTGGCTTCTATTCCTAAATCCAAAATACTATCATTCATATTGACCTTCCCATACACATCCATATTAACAATATTATTATTAATAAAAACATCTTTAAAAAGAAACTCTTGTCCATCCAAATAACCGACAATATCTAGTTCTTTAACCAAAAAATCATCTTTTGCTTTATGTCCTATAAAAGATAAAGTTTCTTCAATCACCTCTACATCTCTAAACTCCGCATCGTGTACTCTAAACTTAAATTTCCATAAATCGCTGTCGGATGGGGTATCAAAAGATTCTATTAAATTAAAATGAAGATCCGATTGCCAGGAAATTTTTCCGTCCGTATTCTTATAGGTTATTTCGTCTTGTTTAAAATTATTGAACGCCTCTAATACTTCACTCAAATCTATTTTTTCACTTTTAAAGAATATATATGAAGGAAAGGAAGAATTGTTCTCCTTTTTTAGAAAGCCATGAGCGAGCACCTCTCCACTGCCAAAATTAAACTTCATATGGCTTAATTCTAGTTTCGTATTACCATAGTTTGCCACTAAATCGATATTATCTATAACCGCATTTTTATAACTTACACGATTGGCTTTAGCATTCAGATTAACTTTCCAATTTACTGGAAAACTAAGGTCTACAATTCCCTTATTTTCCTTTTTATAACTCTCATTCTTTTGTGGAATTCCAAATACTTCCGATTTAAGCAGCGTATTTAAATTGATTGCATTTAAATTCATATTTAAATCCGCAGAATAAAAAATATCGGGTGTTCTAATTTTATTGGCAGCTAGACGTAAGTCTAACTCTCCAAAGGACAAGTCACCTTTAAAATATTGTATTTCCATAGTCTCTCCATGGATACTAAACTTAGTTTTTAGATTCTTTAGATACTGGTCTTTATAGCGAACATCTTTAGCATTTATGAGAAGGTCTACTTCCATTTTTTTAGGAAGGTTTGTAAAGCTAAACATCTGTTTCGTAGTATCGGCATTTTCAATTTTACTTTCCTTCAAATACTTATCTAAAACCAATTTGTTCAGCGCTATCTTTCCTCTTCCTGAAAGTTGTGAAATCTCGCCCTCCATTAGATCCAAATTCCCTTTAAAACTAGTAGTACCTTCATTCGTTTTAAAGCTAAGTTGTCCTAAATCTAGGTGGTCACCTTTTGTGTTTACTAAAAGATTAAATTCCTTTACCGGAATGTCAAAGAGTATACCTTTTGCGATTTTAAGATCTATTGTTGCCTCAAGATTACTTGGCAGGGAAAAATGCTTTTTATCTCCTTTCTTAGTTACTGAATCCTTTTGGGGAAGAGAAAAATTGAGTTCTTTAAAATCTGCATTTAAATCGGCCTTCACGCTCACAATATCGGATCCCTCTATTATAGCTTTGCCACTTCCGGATACTTTCCCCTTTTGGTAATCAAAAGCAAAAGAATTAAGATCTATTTCTGTTGGTTGATATGCAGAAGCTATTTTTATGTTATTTAATGTGCCAAATTTTGTTTTTAAGACCTTCCCTTCCACAAACAAGTCGAATGAAAATCTAGGAAGTTTAGACTTCTTGTATTTTCTAGTGCTAGTCTTCTTTTGATTCAGGATAGGCAGACTCATCATATCTAGCTTATCAAAACCTAGCCATAATTTACCCGATAAAGCTTTAGTTGTTCCAAGCAAATACTGATCCAAATTATCGAATTCACCTTGTAAATCGATTGCAGACTCTTTGGCCAAAGAGACTTCGGTATTTAACTTTATAAAATGATTCTTTAAAGCAATAGTACCATTTGTAAAATGAATGGGATCTTTACTCTTTGGGAGAATCATTTTTACACTGTTGAAGCTAATAACTCCTTTTGCTGCCTCTTTTCCATCAAAATCGAGTTGTTTAAGTTCTGATATTTTCCCGTTTGCAAAAATGTCCAGAGCTACTATTCCCTCTAACTTATATTTGCTAGAGTCTGGCAGAAAATGTCCAAGGTCTATTTGTGATATGAGATGTGCATCTATAATAGGATCCGATAAATTTGTCATTTTAAATCTTCCCCTTAAAAAACTATTTTCAATTTCGGCGTTTAAGGTGTCTACTTTTAACTCTACGGTTGCCGGCCCATGATCTGAACCATTATTATAGTTTCCTTGAACTGTAATATTAGAGAGTGGAAATCGTAATTTATCGCTTTTAATAAGGGCCTCCTTAATCTTGAAGTCTAAATGAAAATATGGGCGCTTAAAAGGGTTTACAAAACCTTCCTGATTATAGCTGATTTCCAATTCTGCATTAGGGTTTAATTGCTCTAAGTCAGATCCTACATAAAATTCAAATAATTCAACAAAAGCGTTTAAATTCCCGTCCCCAAGAATATGAAAATCAATTAGATTACCATCATCCTTAGGAATCATTTTTAAGCTAGGGGTTAGTTTTAAATTATTAGCAAATATTTGACCGTCCAATAATTCTTTTACTCCTGTAACTCTGTGAATCTGAAAAGCGGCATTCTTCACTATTGCCGGTTGATTTTTTATTAAGATTGTACCGTTTGATATAAGGGAATCTAATTTCGCTTCAGCATTGCCCTTAAGTACTATGGTTGAATCGGTTGATGAAAGGCTGAATTTTCCATTTTCAACCATAATGTACATCTTATTTCTTTTAAGCTGATTTCCAAAAAAGAGTTGGGTATTCCGTACTTCAATATCACCAGATTCTAATTGAACTTTTCGATTTTCACTTGGTTTAGAAGATTTTGTTCCTCCAAATAATTTTGGTTTTCTCCCCAGAGAGTCTACTTCATTACTGAAAAAACCATTTTCAATGTGGAGCTTCTTAATTCTTAGAGTATCCTTAAATAGGCTCCCAAGTCTAATTACAACATTTATTTTATCAAAATGAGATTTTCCGGAATTGCTGTTGAAAAAGACCACATCAGTCAACTCGATGTGCGCGTTTGGGAAATTCTTTAAATAAGAAAACCTAAGATCTCCAAAAGATATTTCCCCTTCAAACTCATCATTAATAACTTCTATTAATTCTTGTCGAACTGTATTGTTATGTTTATCTGCTAAAAACCATAGGGTAGTAATCCCAATAAGAATTATGGCTAAAACAAAAATTAGAAAAACCTTCAATATGCGCTTCATCATTCTTTACACTTACAAAAATTAATTCATACACAATTTTTCGAATGAGCCTCTACGCTGGCTAAATTACCCATTAATTAAAATACATCTCTAGAATGTCAGGATAAAAGAGGTGTTTTTATTAGGCGTTGAGTGGACCTCCAGACCTCCTCCATGTAACCTCATGATTTGCTTGGACAAACTTAAACCTATACCCGTACCTGAGTTCTTGGTAGTAAAAAAGGGTACAAATATTTCTTCGATTAATTCTTGTGCAATGCCAGGTCCATTATCCCGCACTTCTATAAACTTTTTACCGGAAGAATTGACCCCTGCAAAAATCTGTAATAAGCCAGATTCCATCTCTTCCATTGATTGCTGGGCATTTTTTCCAAGATTTACCAAAACCTGAGTAATTTGCTTCTCATCCAAAAAGAATTCTAAGTTAGCCGGCTGAATTCTTATTTCAATTTTAATAATGGTCTCTAAATCTTTTGAATTCAGCAATAATTTTACCCTTTTTAAAAGTTTGGCTGCCGAAACAATTTCCTTATCTGGATCAGGAAGACTTAAAAGGCTGCGATACGACTGAACAAAACTAATAAGATCATTCCCCTGATCTTTGATTACCTCCAGCCCTTTTGCAGCGCTTTTTAAATGATTTGCCGGCAGGCCGCCATCTATTAGGGATCCGTCTTCCTTCTTAAAATATTTTAAAACCGATTCTGAAATGGAAGTAATTGGTGCTATGGTATTCATAATCTCATGGGTTAACACCCTTATCAATCGCACCCAGGAATCCGTTTCTTTTTCATCCAATTCTCTGTGAATATCCTGTACCACTACCAGTAAAAAATTATCCCCCTCTAAATTAATAGCCGTAGCCGAAAGCGCTAATTGTCTTTTTTCTCTTTCGTTTACAAATTGAAATAGTTTACGGTCAAAAGGTTTTAAGCCCTCAAATATTTCATATAACTCCTTATCAACCTGTGCTAATTGTTTGATATGATTCAGAGGTCTATAGTTTAATAATTTTTCTACTGTAGGGTTGGAATAGATAATATGTCCCTTTTCATTAAAAGTAAGAATCCCTATATCGGCACGCCTCATGATCTCCTGATAATATTGCTCTTGAGTTTGCTTCTTTAGATGAATATCTTGTATCATCTCATTTAGGGTATTGAGGCTATGGTTTAGCTCTTCAAGAGACTTCAGACTCAGTTTTTCAGGAAACCTTAAGGTAAAATCTTCGTTTTGAATGGCATCAAAGAAATAAGCTATTTTTCTGTTTGTGTGATTTACATAACGTATTAAGTCGACTACCAATATTATAAAAAACACCCCCAAGAGTCCCGTAAGAAAATATTGTTCTTTAAATACTAGCAAACCAATCCCCAAAGAAAAAGCCGATATCAATAAAATGCGAACTACGAGCTGTAGATAGATGTTTCTACTAACCATTATTTACTCATCTTTTTAAGCTTATTATATAAAGTTTGCCGAGTAATTCCTAGTTGATTTGCAGCAGCGCTGTAATTACCATCATTTGCATTTAGAGCGCTTTGTATCATTCGTCTCTCCATCTCATCTAAGGTATCTGGTTCCGAAAAAGTTGAATCAACCGTATTGGTATTTAAAACAAAATCACTTGGCTTCAAGACATTGCCTTCACATAAAATAATTGCCCTTTCTATAGTATGTTGCAGCTCTCTTACATTTCCAGGCCATGGATACTCTCTGAGTTTTTCCTGTGCCATTTTATTAATGCGCACGTCTTTTTTACCATACTTATTTCCAAATCGCTCCAAATAATAATCTGCTAAAATCAACACATCATTTTCTCTTTCCCTTAGGGCAGGCACCTGGATATGAATAGTATTTATTCTATATAAGAGATCTTCTCTAAACACTCCTTCGGCAACCATTTTATTTAAATTGCAATTCGTTGCACAAATAAGGCGAATATCTACAGGAATGCGCTTATTAGAGCCTACTTTAACGACTGTTTTATTCTGAATGGCGGATAGCAGCTTAGCCTGTGTTTGCAGTGATAAGTTACCTATTTCGTCTAGAAACAAAGTCCCTCCGTTGGCTGCCTCAAACTTACCAATCCTATCCTCCTTGGCATCTGTAAAAGCTCCTTTTAAGTGCCCAAACAGTTCACTTTCAAACAAGCTCTCTGAAATAGACCCCATATCGACTGCAATAAAAACTTCTGATTTTCTACTAGACATTCTATGCAATTCCCTGGCAATCAATTCTTTTCCTGTTCCGTTCTCACCGGTTATTAGAATATTTACATCGGTTTTAGCTACTTTTCTGCTTAACTTAAGCACTGCAGATAGTTCTGTAGACTCCCCAATAATTGGACTTCTATCCTGATTAAGCACTTTTTTTAAGTTGGTCTCGTTTTGCCTAAGCTTTACTACCTCCCTTTTGGACTCTCTTAATTTAAAGGCCGACTTGACAGTTGCTAAAAGTTTTTCATTATTCCAGGGCTTTAAAATAAAATCTACGGCACCTTCTTTTAAGGCCTTTACAGCAAGGTCTACAGCTCCATAGGCTGTCATCATAATTACAGAGATATCGGGTGCTTTAGTTCTTATTTCTCGTAACCAATATAAACCCTCATTACCGGAATTGACGCCAGCCGAAAAATTCATATCAAGCAAAACAATATCTATCTCCTTCAGGTTTGTAAAAGAAGAAATTTGATTGGGGTTCGAAATAAAAGTTACTTCCTTATACTCATCCTGTAATAAAATCTCTAAGGCACTAAGAACACTCTTATTGTCATCAATAACCAAAATTTTACCTTCTAACATAGAATCAATTTTAAGTGTTGTAAAGCTACGATTTGAAGTGGTAATTCCACTAAAGTGTCAAATATTTTTACATAATATGTATAAAAGTTTGACATTTTATTAAACTTATTAAATCAAATTTTTAAATAAGTAATTGATTATCAACATTATAAATTCTTGGCACAACAGTGGCTGTTAAGGAAGTAGAGTTTTTTTATATGAAGATCAAAATAACCATAGCATTACTATTTTTAATTCTGTCTGGCACTAATATGTCGGCTCAACAGGTTTGGTCATTGGATGATTGTGTCAATTACGCCATTGAACACAATTTATTCCTGAAAGATTTTAAATACGCCACTGAGTCAGACGAAGAAACATTTAAGCAATCAAAAAGAAGCTTGCTTCCCAATTTGTCTGCAAACACAAGCTATACTATTAATCAAGGTCGTACTATAGATCCCAATGATAACAGTATTGTTAACTCAGACTTCTTCTCCAATGACTATAACCTCCAAGCCCAGATTGATGTTTTTAGGGGTTTTCAGAAGATTAATGTTATTAAGGCCTCAAAATTAGCTTACAAGGCTACCCAAGAAGAGACCTTGCAACAGAAATATTTATTGTCTTTTAGAGTTATGAAAGCCTTTTATGATATTAAATTCTTCGAGGGACTCTTAGCCATTTCCTTAGAACAAGAAGCCTTATCCCAGAACAATTTAGATCTGGTAAATAGACAAATCGAATTGGGTTTAAAAGCAGGGGCCGATAAATACGAAGCGGAGTCTTTGCTTCTTAGAGATCAACTGAATGTTACACAAAGCAAAAATCAATTGGCAGCTGCCAAACTCAGTTTGATTCAGGAAATGAATCTTGAAAACACAAACGATATTAATATTCAGTCAGGTCTTGTTGAAAAGTTCCGTGAAACAAACCCACAGGAAATTAAAACCAACGCAATCTATGAGGAGGCCATGGGCTTTTTGCCTATAATCAAAGCTCAGGAATTAAGAACGCTATCTGCGCAAAAGGACATCTCAGCAGCCAGAGGAAACCTCTATCCCTCATTAAGCTTGTATGGTGGTTATGGCACGGGGTATTTTGAAACTATAAAAGATTCCTTAGGTATGACCATTCCCTTTAGAAATCAATTTCAAGATAATGCAGCAGGATTTGTTGGGGTTGCTTTAAATATACCTATACTTAATGGCTGGTCATTTCGGTCAAGAATTAAACAACAAAAAATTGCCCTAGACAGAGCTGAAAATAACCTGGATTTACAGGAGCAAGAATTATTCCAGACCATACAGCAATTAGTACAGGAATACAATTCTCTCTTGGTAGAATATGATCAGAGTTTTCAAAATATGGAAGCACAAAACCTGGCTTATACAATAGCCCAAAAACGATATGACAAAGGAATGATAAGCGCTCTTGATTTATTTACGGCAAAAAATCTTTTTGCTATTTCCCAAAACGAAAACTTACAAGTGCGTCTAAGAGCTGAAATCAACAAAAGTACTTTGGACTTTTACAGAGGCCTACCGGTATTTAATTATAATTAGAAGGAAAAAACAAAATGGATATACAATTAGAAAAGAAAAAAGGACTTAGACCAAAACACTATGGCTATATAGCTCTGGGTATCTTAGTATTGTTTTTGGCCTGGAAAATACTTTTTAGTAGCTCGGTCTCCACTTTCAGAACAGAAAAGGATAAATTATCTCTAAATGAGGTAGTGGCAGGAAAGTTTGACGACTATATCACTATCAATGGGAATGTTGCTCCTATCGCCACTATTTATATGGATGCTTATGAAGGCGGAAGAGTAACCGAAAAACTTATTGAAGAAGGAGCCATGGTAAAAAAAGGAGACATCATCCTAAAACTGGAGAATAGGGCTTTATATGAACAAATTCTTGCAAGCGAAAGTAACTTGGCCTTAAAACAGAACGATTTGCGCTCTACCAAATTAACCTTTGATTCCAGACAGGTTGAAGGAAGAAGATCACTGGCTACCACTGAGTACAACTTGCAAAGGTTAAAAAGAAATTATGAACAGAATAAATCGCTTTATGCTGAAGAATTAATTTCCAAAGAAGAATTTCTCCTATCCAAAGAAAACTATGAGCTTTCTCAAAAACAATATGAGATCGTAAAAATGCAAACGGAACAAGACGACGAATTAAGAAAAACATCTTTGACCAGTTTAGATGCCGATTTGGCGAGAATGCAAACCACCCTGGGGATGGTTTATGAAAGAATTGACCAACTCAACGTAAGAGCACCCGCGGACGGACAACTGGGTTTTTTAGATGCTGAAATTGGACAAAGCATCGCACAAGGTCAGCGGATTGGACAAATAAACGTTTTAACAGATTATAAAATTGAAGCTTCTATAGATGAGCATTATATCGACCGTGTGATCCGTGACCTAACTGCAAATTTAGAGCGAAATGGAAATGAATATCCTTTGCGTATCAGAAAGGTTTATCCCGAAGTTAGGAATGGTAAGTTTAAAGTAGATTTGGTTTTTACAGATCAAAAACCTGAAACTATACGTACCGGGCAGAGTTACAATATAAAATTACAACTGGGAGAATCTAATGATGCTCTTCTTTTGCCAAAAGGAAGTTTCTTTCAAAGCACAGGCGGACAATGGATTTTTGTAGTAGATACCGACGGAGGGGAAGCTATAAAAAGGTCAATCCGAATTGGAAAACAAAATTCTCGCTACTATGAAGTCCTGGAAGGATTGCAAGCTGGTGAAAAGGTAATTACCAGTAATTACGACACCTTTGGCGAAGCAGAACGAATAGTCTTAAAATAGTATTTAGGTGTCACAAAAATTAAAAAAGAAGGTCTTTTTTTAAAGTATAATGAACTAGAATATAATTTATCAATAGCTTAAAACACCAATAAAATGATCAAAATAAAAAATTTAAAGAAAAGTTTTCGAACAGAAGAAGTAGAAACCCTGGCGCTTAACAATGTAGCCATGGATATTTCAGATGGAGAATTTGTTGCCATCATGGGACCCTCAGGTTGTGGAAAGTCCACCTTATTAAACATTATTGGAATGTTGGATAATCCCACAGAAGGGACTTACAACTTTGCAGGCAATGAAATAGGAGGTTTAAAAGAGCGACAAAGAACAGAATTGCGTAAAGGCAATCTAGGGTTTGTATTCCAAAGTTTTAATCTGATAGATGAACTTACTGTTTTTGAAAACGTCGAACTCCCTCTAATCTATCTTAAAATGAACAAAGCTGAAAGACAGGAGAAGGTCACCAAAGTCTTAGAGCGGATGAAAATTGCTCATAGAGCAAAACATTTTCCACATCAACTTTCAGGCGGACAACAGCAAAGGGTAGCCATTGCAAGAGCGGTTGTTACAAATCCCAAATTAATTCTTGCGGATGAGCCCACAGGTAATCTGGATTCAAAAAATGGAACAGAAGTCATGAATCTTTTAACAGAGCTTAATCAAGAGGGTACCACTATAGTCATGGTAACACATTCTGACAGAGATTCCCATTATGCACATAGAGTCATTAACCTATTTGACGGACAAGTCGTAACTGAAAGTCAAAATAGAGCCATGGGCGCAGTTATGTAGGCAATAAGAACAGAGTTTATTCATCAAATCAATCATCATGTTAACGAACTATTTAAAAATCGCTTGGAGAAATCTTTTAAAAAATAAAGGGTTTACCTTCATTAATATTATGGGTTTAAGCATAGGTGTTGCTGCCTGTGTTCTTATCTCTATTTACATAGTTCACGAAGCCAGTTACGATAAAAAAATTGCTGATTCCGATCATATTTACAGAATGGTCAATAGGTATGTTCAAGATGGTCGCATAAACGATGGGATCCATTTCTCGGCAAACACCGCTCCGACCGTTCTAGCTGATTTTCCTGAAGTATTGCAAACAGGTCGACTTATGGATAATGAATTATTCTGGGGAGCAGGGAGTAACGAAATGAGGATTGAAGGGGAGCAGCAGCAACATCATGAAGAAGGTTTTACCTATGCAGATCAGGCAATTATAGATATAATGAAGATCTCCATGGTACATGGTGTAGCCGAATCTGCCTTGGCAGAACCCAATACCATAGTCATTTCTGAGAGCGTATCCAATAAGTATTTCGGTAACGAAAATCCCCTTGGAAAAGTGCTTTTTTTAAATGGAAATAACAGCCTGCCCTTCCGTATAAATGGGGTTATGAAAGATTTTTCAAGCAATTCACACCTCGACTATGATTTTCTGATTACGCTGAAAGGAGTCGAATTTGGGGAAGGCGAGCAGACCCGCTGGTTGCAAAACAACTATTTTACCTATATCACATTGAGACCTGATGCAGATGCGAAAGCTTTTGAAAAAAAGATGTCTACTCATCTCATAGAAGAGTACATCGTGCCAGCTTCTGATGCAGCCGGTTATGTTATACCGGATGATTATAGGAATCAGTTTTTTATAAAACTGCAACCGCTCACCGATATTAACCTCTATTCTTCCACTATTGGTTTTGAATCGTCTAAAAGAAACGACATAAAAATAATTTGGATTTTTGGTATAATTGCTCTTTTTGTTTTAGTAATAGCCGGCATCAATTTCGTAAACCTCTCAACAGCAAAATCGGCTAATAGAGCAAAAGAAGTGGGGGTGCGCAAAGTAGTAGGCTCCTCTAAAAGTTATTTGGTTCAACAATTTTTAGCCGAATCGGTCTTAATTACGATTATTTCTTTTGCCCTGGGAATACTACTTTCATGGGCACTAATGCCTATTTTTAGAGGAATTTCAGGAAAGGAACTGGAGATGCCTTTTTCAAGCCCTCAATTCTATTTAATAGCCATTTTAGGAGCAATTATTGTAGGTATTTTGGCCGGCCTCTATCCCTCTTTTTATCTTTCTAGATTTCAACCAGCTTCAGTTTTAAAAGGGAAGCTTAGCAGTGGAAGCAAATCGAGTCGCTTACGCAGCAGTCTTGTTGTTTTTCAATTTACCATTTCCATCATCTTAATAATCGGTACTCTAATTGTTAATCAGCAGATGAATTTTATCTTAAATTCTAAACTAGGGTTCGAAAAAGATCAGGTCATTCAGCTTTATGGCACCAATTTAATGGAAGACCAACTTCCGACCTTCAAGGAAGAACTAAAGAAAATAAATGGAATAGAGAGCGTTAGTGTTAGTGACTTCTTGCCCATAGAGGGAACAAAAAGAAATGGTAATAGTTTTGTAAATGAAGGACGCGATAATATTGACGAAGCCGTCAGTGGCCAAGCATGGGTTATTGATGAAGATTATCTGGAAACCATGGGGATGACCCTGGTTCTGGGAAGGAATTTTATAAAAGATAGGGCTTCAGATGAGAATGCTACCATTGTAAATGAGACCATGGTGAAAAAGCTTTTATTAAAAGATCCCATTGGTAAAAAAATATCCCGGTACGGTAATATATTTGAAATAATTGGCGTAGTAAAAGATTTTAATTTTAATACCTTGCAACAAACCGTAGAACCCCTCTGCTTTTTTAGGGGTATTAGTTCTACCATTACTTCTCTAAAAGTTAAGTCTTCTGATCTTAGTGGACTTATTACATCCATCGAAAAAAAGTGGACAACTTTTAACCCAAATATGGAAATGCGGTATGAATTTATGGACAATTCTTTTGCTAAAATGTACACCAATGTTTCTCAGATAAAGAGCATTTTTATCTCCTTTGCCGTCTTGGCAATATTTGTGGCCTGTCTGGGACTTTTTGCTCTTTCTGCCTTTATGGTAGAACAACGAAAAAAAGAAATTAGCATTCGATTAGTATTAGGGGCCCCATTTAAAAGTATCTATACCCTGCTGACGCTCAACTTTTTAAAGTTAGTCTTTATCGCAATAGCTATCGCCATTCCTGTCGGATGGTTATTGATGAGTAGATGGTTAGAAGATTTTTCTTACAAAATCGTAATTGGTTGGGAAATCTTTGCTTTAGCCGGTTTTACGGCCATAATTATTGCTTTGCTCACTATAAGTTACCAATCCATTGGTGCAGCTTTATTAAAACCATTAAAGAGTTTACGTACAGAATAGTTTATATTTGAAAGTACTATAATATAAAACTAAATGATTAAGAATTATTTAAAAGTAGCCTGGCGAAATATACTTAGAAGTAAGTGGTATTCCGCTATAAATATTGGGGGTTTGGCCTTGGGGATGGCCGTAACGCTAATCATTGGGCTATGGATACAAGACGAATTGAATTACAATAAATATTTTAACAATTATGAGAATATAGCGCAGGTTTTTCAATCGCAAACCTTCAATGGCACAACCTCAACAGGCCCGGCCATTCCCAGGCCTTTGGAAAGAGCCTTACGAGATGGCTATTCAGATAAATTTGAGCATATAATAATGTCTTCCTGGCAAAACTCTGAGTATCTGAAATATAAGGACATCAGCCTAGCCAGAGAAGGGAACTTCATGCAACGAGAGGCTCCGGAAATGTTGAGTTTAGATATTGTTTCAGGAGAAATGGATGGTTTAAGGGAGGTAAATTCTATTATGTTATCACTTTCAACAGCAAACGCTCTTTTCGGATCAGAAGATCCCGTAGGGAAAGCGTTAAAAGTAAATAATGAATTCGATATGATGGTCACTGGGGTTTACAAGGATCTTCCCTTTAATACTCATTTTCATGAAATGTCCTATATCATGCCCTGGTCTCATTATATTACTTCCCAGGAGTGGCTCAAAGAAGCTGAGACAAGTTGGGGTAATAATTCATTTCAACTCTATGTTCAGTTAGCCGAAAATACCAATATGGATGAGGTTTCTGCCACTATTCAGAACGTCAAAAAAGATCTGAATCAGAATACGAAAGAGTTCAATCCACAACTCTTTCTTTTACCAATGAAAGATTGGCACCTTCGTGCCAATTTTACGAATGGCAAGCAAAGCGGGGGAAGAATCGAATATGTTTGGCTATTTGGTTTCATTGGGCTATTTGTATTGCTTTTAGCTTGTATTAACTTCATGAATTTAAGCACAGCCCGTTCAGAAAAGCGTTCAAAAGAGGTAGGGATCAGAAAATCTATTGGTTCACAAAGAAATCAACTCATTAATCAATTTTTAGGAGAATCCTTTTTAGTAGTGCTTATGGCCTATGTTTTGTCATTGATTCTTGTGTTATTAGTTTTAAGTGGCTTTAATGAGCTTTCTGAAAAAAATATAAGATTCCCCTGGGGTAGCCTAACCTTTTGGCTAAGTTCTCTTTTATTTATTGCAGTGACTTCGATAGTGGCAGGAAGTTATCCGGCTTTATACTTATCTTCCTTTAAACCTGTTGACGTATTAAAAGGTAATTTTAAGGCTGGTAAATTTGCCGGACTACCCAGAAAAGTATTGGTTGTAATACAGTTTACAGTTTCCGTAGCCTTTATTATTGGAACCCTTATTGTAACTCAGCAGATTCAATTTGCCAAAAATAGACCCATAGGATATGACAAGGAAGGCTTGCTTCAAATACCAACCATGAGTCAAGATTTTCTAGGGAAATACGACCTAATGCGAAGTGAATTTTTAAACTCAAATGCCGTGGTAGAAATGTCTAGTTCTAGTAGCCCCACTACCAATGTGTGGTCTAATAGAAACGGGTATACTTGGGAAGGGAAACCAGAGGGATTTCAGGACGATTTTGCCTGGACGGATGTTTCACCTGAATACGCTAAATCACTGAACCTAAAAATAGTTGCTGGAAGGGATTTTTCTAGAGACTTTTCAACAGATTCTATGGCTGTTTTAATCAATGAAGCAGCGGCTAAATATATGGGACTTGCTAATCCAGTGGGGGTTTTACTTAAAGATACAGATGAAGAAAACCCAGATCCGCCTTTGACTATAATCGGGGTGGTAGAAGATATGGTTATGCAATCTCCCTACGAACCCGTCAAGCAAGGAATATTTGCCTATGATAGTTTTGAAGAGTCTGCTTATTACAATCTTCGCTTAAACCCGGGAAATAGTGCAAGTGAAAATCTCAGCATTATAGAAAATGTTTTTATGAAGCATTTTCCCGATCTCCCTTTTCAGTATCAGTTTGTAGATCAGCAATACGAACGTAAGTTTCGTTCGGAGGTACGGATTGGAAAGCTGGCAAGCATTTTTACGGCTTTGGCCATTTTAATAAGCTGTCTGGGGCTCTTTGGCCTCACTTCCTTTGTGGCAGAACAACGTACCAAGGAAATTGGAGTTCGCAAGGTACTGGGAGCATCCGTATTTACCGTCTGGAAAATGCTTTCAAAGGATTTTATCGCGTTGGTGGTTTTCTCCTGCATTATAGCCATTCCTATTTCATATTATGTAATGAATGCATGGTTAGACGGATATACCTATCGTGTGAGCCTTAGTTGGTGGATTTTTGCAGCGGCAATTATAGGAGCCATTATCATTACCCTGCTCACGGTGAGTTTTCAGGCCTTAAAAGCTGCAAAAGCCAATCCTGTAAATAGTTTACGCACAGAATGAAATTATTATATCATCAATCAAAATGAATCAATCAAAAAACGAACATCATGTTTAAAAATCACTTAAAAATTGCCTGGAGAAGCCTTAAAAAGCAACCCTTTTTTACTTTCCTAAATACTTTTGGTCTTGCCGTAGGTATGGCCGGTGCACTATTAATTGCCCTTTATATCTACGACGAACTCAATTATGATAAAATGTTTGCCGATGCAGAACGTATCCATCGAATAAACGCGGATATCAAGTTTGGTGGAGAGGCGATGTTTTCTGCAGAAGCTTCTGCACCGATGGCGGAAGCTTTAAAAAATGATTTCGCACAGGTCGAGAATTCCACAAGAATAAGGAATAATGGTAGTCGTCTTATCCGAAAGGAAAATAACACTTCAAACATAAAAGAAGCCAATACTGCCTATGCAGATGTTAATTTCTTTGAATTTTTTGGTCTCGAACTTATTGAAGGAAACCCAAAAACAGCCTTAGAAGAACCAAATACCCTTGTTTTGACTAAAACGGCTGCAGCAAAGCACTTTCCTTCCGGGAAAGTGGTAGGTGAAACCATGATCCTTTCCAATAACGAAACTTTTAGGGTAACCGGTGTTATGGAAGATTTACCCAAGAATTCTATGTTAAGAGATCATGGAATTTTTATGGCCATGGCCGGATATGAAGATGCCTGGGAAGGAGCCTGGGGAAGTCATAATTACTTCACCTTCATTAAAATGATTCCAGGAACTGATATAAATGAATTTCAGGCGCCCCTACAATCTATGTTTGGAACCTATGTAGTTCCTTATGTACAGCGTTACTTTCCGGGTATCACCGAGGAACAGTTTCTTGCTTCAGGAAATTACTTTAACTTTTCCACCATTCCGTTAACCGATATCCACCTGAATTCTAATGCTTTTGTGGAATTGAGTGCTAACAGTAGCATTCAAAACATCTATATTCTTTCTTTTATAGGTCTTTTTCTTATCCTATTGGCCAGTGTTAATTTCATGAATCTTTCCACAGCGCATTCACTTAAAAGAGCTAAAGAAGTTGGAGTTCGAAAAACCCTGGGTTCTAATAAATCAGATTTAATAAGGCAATTTTTAACCGAATCTGGCCTGGTTTCTTTTATTTCTCTTTTATTAGCGGTTATTTTAGCTTCGCTCTTTCTTCCCTATTTTAATGACCTTGCCGGAAAATCTATTGGTATCCCTTTTGATTCCTTCAACTTTTGGTTGATCATTCTGGTACTTACTGTCCTTTTAAGCTTATTCTCCGGAAGTTATCCTGCCTTTTTTATGTCAAGATTTATGCCCGTTAAAGTCCTAAAAGGAGGTGGGTCTAATGAAGTTGGTGGAAGCGCAATAAGAAATAGCCTGGTAGTTTTTCAGTTTGCCATTTCGGTACTCTTAATTATTGGTACCATCGTTGTTTTTCAACAACTAAATTTTATTCAAAACAAAGACTTGGGGTTTTCAAAAGATCAGGTATTGGTTATCAATGATGTTTTTACTTTGGACGAGCAGGCTGAAACTTTTAAGAAGGAGGTTGAAAGAATACCACAAGTATCATCATCTACTTTAAGTGGTTACCTCCCTACTCCTTCTTCAAGATCTAACACTTCATTTTTCCAGGAAGGAGCTGAAGAACAAGAGAGTGCCATAAATATGCAACAATGGTTCGTAGATCACGATTATATGGCCACCCTAGATTTGGAAATATTGGCCGGACGTGATTTTAGCAGGGAATTTAAAACAGATTCTACTGCCATGATCTTAAATGAAACTACGGTATCCGTCTTAGGGGTCTCTCCCGAAGAAGTAATAGGAATGAGAATTTCTGGCGACTTAGGCGAGGATAATCCTCAGTTTTATACAGTCATTGGTGTAGTGAAAAACTTTCATTACGCAAGCTTAAGAGATCGTATTGGTTCATTAAGTATGGTTCTGGGAAATTCCACTTCCCGTCTTTCCATTAAATTAAATACTTCAGATTTACCCGGAGCCATTGCCAGTATTGAGCAGGTTTGGAATAAGTTGGCTCCAGGACAACCCTTCGATTATTACTTCCTGGATGAGTCTTTTAATCAGACCTATGAAGCGGAACAGCGACTAGGGAAGATCTTTATCATATTTACTCTGCTTTCTATTCTTATAGCCTGCCTGGGTCTTTTTGGGCTTGCAGCCTTTAATGCTGAAAAGCGTACCAAAGAAATAGGGGTAAGAAAAGTAATGGGCGCTAAAATAAGTCAGATTGCATATCGACTTACCTTAGACTTTCTGAAATTGGTAGGTATTGCCATCTTAATTGCACTCCCCTTGGGGTATTTTGCTATGAGTAAGTGGCTCGAAGATTTTACCTATCGCATTACTATTGGAATTGAAGTGTTTGTTTTTGCCGCACTTATTGCTGTAGTAATTGCTATAATTACCGTAAGCTATCAAAGTATCAAGGCCGCTGTGGTTAATCCGGTTAAAAGCTTAAGAACAGAGTAAATCGAAGAACATGTTCACCAGTTTTAAGGCTGGTGAATCCAAAATCAAGAAGACTATGCTATTAGAATTAAAGAATATTTTTAAATGGGTACAATCCTCTAGCAACCCAGTCTTTTTATTAAAAGATATAAATCTGTCGGTAAGAGAGGGGCAATTTATTTCTATTATGGGTCCCTCCGGATCGGGGAAATCGACCTTATTAAATGTAATAGGGATGTTAGACGGTTTTAACGAAGGAGAGTATAATTTTCTAAATGCGTCGGTACATGACCTAAAAGAAAAGCAACGGGCTACCTTGTATAAAGAGTATATTGGTTTTGTGTTTCAGGCTTATCATTTATTAGACGACCTTACAGTAGAGGAAAATCTTGAAATGCCCCTTTTATATAAAAAAGTAAGAGGGAGCGAACGCAAAGCAAGAGTAGCGGATATGTTAGATCGTTTTAGAATAGTAGGGAAAAAAGACCTTTTCCCATCACAATTAAGTGGTGGACAACAACAACTGGTGGGCGTTGCCAGAGCTTTAATAGGGAATCCGAAGCTAATTTTGGCCGATGAACCAACGGGTAATCTTAACTCAAAACAAGGAGAGGAGATTATGGACCTATTTAAGCAGTTAAATGACGAAGGGGTGACTATCATCCAGGTAACTCATTCTGAAAAGAATGCTGCCTACGGACAAAGGGTTATTAATCTCCTAGACGGTAGGATGATTTAATATCTTTGTCTTATCACCTTAAAAAATGACCTCAGATAAAAATAGTCGGTTAGACAAGAAACTTCATCCTAGGAATAAAAATCTTGTAAATTATGATTTAGATGCTTTAATCAAAGTTAATCCAGCGCTAGCCGCATATATAAGACCCAATAAATATGGTAATAATTCAGTTGATTTTGCCAATCCTTTAGCGGTTAAAATTCTAAATAAAGCCATTTTAAACCATTATTACGGCATAAAGTATTGGGACTTCCCTGACCAAAATCTATGTCCCCCAATACCCGGAAGAGCTGACTATCTGCACTATATAGCCGATTTACTAGCTGAAAATAATTTAGGAAAAATTCCCAAAGGAGATTGTATTACTTGTCTGGATATTGGTATAGGAGCCAGTTGTATTTACCCCATTATTGGGGTGGTTGAATATGACTGGAGTTTTATCGGAACTGATATTGACGTAAAATCAATCAATTCGGCAGAAAAAATTATCAATTCCAATGAATCCCTGAAAGGTAGAATTATTTGCAAACTACAAAAAGATCCGCAGTCTATTTTTAAGGGTATTATAAACGAAAATGACAAAATCGATATCGCTATATGTAATCCACCATTTCATTCATCTGAAGAGGAGGCTCAGAAAGGAAGCCGAAGAAAAATAAAAAACCTATCCGGAAAAAAGGTAAAAACACCTCGACTTAACTTTTCAGGGGTAACTAGGGAACTAATAACAGAGGGAGGGGAACATGGATTTATCCAAAAAATTATTAGAGAAAGTAAAGTGTTTTCTAAAAACTTTTATAGGTTTTCAAGCTTGGTTTCAAAACAATCGAATCTTAAAGATATTTATGACTTATTAGAGAAGATGACTGCAAGAGATATCCAAACTATTCCGATAGGAACCGGAAACAAGAAGAGTAGAATTGTGACGTGGACATTCCTGACAAAAAAAGAACAAGAAGAATGGCGAGAATCAAGATGGAAAAGTAAATAGTATATTAGGAATATTAGCCCAGAAAACATGGACTAATTAAACCATACTATTCATAACTTTACCACTGGTGAATAAAACATCACTTTCTTTAAATAACCCACCTATGAAGCAAAAATACCAACAAATAATTCAATGGATTAAGTCCGGAATTAAGAAGGTCACCCCTGGAAAAAACGCAGTAAAAGGAGCCGCTATTGGTCTGCTTTTATTTACCGGGATTTTATGGGTAGTTAATGCCATACTTATTTCTATTAATATAAAGGACAGCTGGATACTATTGCTCTTTTTAAGTCTTTCGTTAACTGTAATTTTGTCTAGTTATCTCTCTTCATGGCTTATTAAGAAATTAAATTCGGTGCCCAAGATTTACAAATTGGCCCTGGGGATTGCTGTACCTCTTTTCTTTTTCATAAGCTATGATTGGATTATTACTGGCATTTTAGTGGTCATCTCCTCTCTTTGTGGTGCGGCCGTAATGGTCTTGAAAAAAACTGGATTCTCTAAATTAACCGTCCCAAAGAAAATTGTAAGCTTAACTGGGTTAATTCTTGGTTTTGGAGGTCTTATTGCTGCAATTATTTTGTATATCCCGGATGGATTTGAGATTGATCCTATTGAAAATGCGGCATTGCTAAATGAATCAAGTATCACACCTTTAAATGAAACTTCCCCAGCTGATAAGGGGCCTTTAAAAGTAAAAATGCTTCATTATGGGAGTGGCAATGACCATCACCGAGTAGAATTTGGAGATGATGTAGACATAAAAACGGAAGCGGTTAACGGGGTTGCCCTCATTGATGACTGGGATGGCTTTGGAGGTTGGTGGCGAGAAACGTATTGGGGTTTCGACCCTTCTGCCCTGCCACTTAATGCCCGTGTTTGGTATCCCGAAGGAGAGGGTCCCTTTCCGTTGGTTCTTGTTGTTCATGGAAATCATAGTATGCAAGACTTTTCTGATCCAGGTTATGAATATCTCGGAAATCTACTCGCCTCAAGAGGTATTATCCTTGCTTCAATAGATGAGAATTTTATTAATGGATCATGGTCCGATATTTTCGGAGGTTTAGACGAAGAAAATGATGCCAGAGGATGGCTTTTGCTTGAGCATTTAAGGCTATGGCATGAATGGAATAAGACGCCAGGCCATTTGTTTAATAATAAAATTGACACTTCCAGGTTGTCGCTTATTGGCCATTCCAGAGGTGGGGAGGCTGTAGGGCATGCTGCCATGTTTAACAGCCTGCCCTATTACCCGGATGATGCCTCTTTAAAATTTGATTACAACTATGATATTCAGTCGATCATAGCGATCGCCCCGGTAGATGGGCAATATAAGCCCGGGGATAGCAGGACCAAAATTGAAAATGTTGATTATTTTGTCTTTCATGGAGCTCAGGATGCCGATGTTAGATCCTTTAGGGGAACACAACAGTACGAAAGGGTCGTTTTTAAGGATAGCTTATACCATTTTAAAAGCGGGCTCTATATAGAAGGGGCCAATCATGGGCAGTTTAATACGAGCTGGGGAAGAAGTGATGTTGGCAATCCGTTTATAGGTCTTTTGAATCTAAAACAACTGCTGCCGGAAGAGGATCAAAGGAAAATTGCTGAAGTATATATAAGTGCTTTCCTTGAAGTAACTTTAAGAGATAAGAAAGAATACCTTCCGATGTTTGCCGATGCGCGGAAAGCTAGAAAATGGCTTCCTAAAACTATTTATCTAAATCAATTTGAAGACTCTACTTCTGAATTCCTCTGCACTTTTGATGAAGACTTTGATCTAAGCAGTACCACTCTGGATGAAGAAGCCATCTCTTCAAATAATCTAAGCATATGGAGGGAACAAGAAATACAATTAAAGTGGGAAAAGAAAGGAAGCAGAGCTCTTTACTTGGGATGGGACTATGACATTAAGAAAGACGAAAAGCCAAGCGAGAAGGTGGCCGATTCATTAATTGCGGACTATTCCATTAGATTAGATCCTACTACTATGAGTATTGACTCCACGGCGGTTTTTGTTTTCTCCATGGCAGAATCTACCGAAGAATCTAATCCAAAATCAAAGGGAAAATGGATCAAGAACAAAGACAAAAAAGAGGATAAGAAAGATGAAGAGGAGAAAGATGAAGAGGAGGCAGAGGAAAAGAATAAAGAGCCTAAAAAATCATTAGATTTCTCTATTGTTCTACAAGATTCTACAGGGCAGACCGTAAATTTTGCCGTAAGTGATTTTTCAGCCCTGCAGAGAGAACTTGATCCGGTAATTTGGAAGATGGAATTTTTAACAAACGACAATACTGCCGAGAATGTATTTCAGTTATTCTATTTTCCGCTAGTAGAATTTAGGAAAGTCAATCCTAATTTCAAACCTTCGTCTATTGAAAACATTCGATTTGTTTTTGATAAAAATGACAAGGGAGTGGTTGTTATTGATAATATAGGATTTATGAAGCCTTTATAGGATTTATACCATTCTCTAAGGATTATATCCACTATTATAAAAAAGCATACATAATTGTGCCTGGATTCTTAAAAAGAAATCATTACAAACTCTTATCTTTAGTGCTGTTTGAATAATCCCTTTTTAAATAATAAAAAAGAAATACCAATGAATCGATTTATTTTTTTGATTTTTCTATCCATAATCATCAGCTGTAAGAGTGATAAAAAATCTACCCCAGAAGATGATACAGTGACCGAAGTAAGCTCAGAAACCAAGGATAATGACTGGATTATTTTATTTGATGGAACAAGTACCGAGGGCTGGCGAGCCTATAATGGAGAATCTATGCCCCCAGGTTGGGTAATCAAAGACGAAGTACTAACCTTTAATACAGAACAGATATTAGAGGAAGATTATGATTACAAAGGAAGCAGAGACATTATTTATGGGGCAGAAGAGTTTGATAATTTTGAATTATATGTTGAATGGAAAATTCCTGCAGGAGGAAATAGTGGTATTTTTTATCATCTTAAGGAGGGGTATGATGGCCCCCCTGACGTTTCTCCCGAATATCAATTAATTGATGATGAAAACTACGCCTCCATTCATGATCTCACTGAGTACAATACAGGCTTGGGGGCACCCAATCCGGAGCTATTGCAAGATTGGCAGTCTACCGCGGCTGATTATGCCATGCATACACCCGACCCTTCCAAAAAAGTATTACATCCTCCAGGAGAATGGAATTCCTCGAAAATAGTCTTTACTCCGGAAAAAGTGGAGCACTGGCTCAATGGACAGATGGTTCTTTCCTTTGTACCTTGGTCAGATGAATGGTATAAAAAAAGAGATTCAGGAAAGTGGTTAAATAGTCCTGATTATGGCAAATTTAAAACAGGCTATATTGGATTTCAGGACCACGGAAGCGATCTGTGGTTTAGAAATATTAAAATTAAAAAACGCTAACTAATCAAACAAAAATGAAAAGAAGACAATTTATAAAAAGTAGTGCTGTTTTGGCATCCGTTACGGCCCTGCCATCTTCCGTTTTAGCCCTTGTTCAAGATGGAAAATTAAGAACAGCCCATATTGGAATTGGCGGAATGGGAATGGAAGATTTAAAAGCTTTTTCCTCTCATAGTCAAGTAGTAGTAACCGCTCTATGTGATGTTGATGCTAATAATTTGGCAGCAGCACAAAAAATGCATCCTCAGGCAAAGGTATTTACCGATTACCGAATAATGCTCGAAGAAATAGGGGATCAAATTGATGCTGTGGTGGTTTCTACACCAGATCATACACATGCCCCTGCGTCCATGAAGGCCATGGAAATGGGAAAACCTGTATACTGCCAGAAACCCTTAACCCATCATGTAACGGAGGCTAGAGCCATGAGGAAACTAGCGGCTGAGAAGAATTTAATTACGCAAATGGGAATACAGGTCCATTCTTTCTATGATTATAAACTGGCCACATTATTAATCCAATCAGGAATTATTGGAAAGGTTCATACTGTGCGTGCCTGGTCCAATAAAAATTGGGGCTATGATGGCCCGGAACCCAAAGGAAGCGACGCGGTTCCAAAAACTTTAGATTGGAACCTATGGTTGGGTACGGCCACAGAAAGACCTTATAAAAATCAGTTTTACCACCCTGCCAATTGGAGAAAATTATTGGATTATGGTTGCGGGACTTTAGGAGATATGGGAGTTCATATCTTTGACACCCCATATAATGCCCTGGAATTAGATGTTCCAAAAACGATAAAAAATGAGTGTAGAAAACCCAATGGCTATGGTTTTCCGGAGAGCAATAGGGTTACTTATGAATTTCCCGGAACAAAGTATACCACCAATAACTTTAAATGGGTTTGGGATGATGGCGTTAACGCTCCAAAAAAGCACGAAGATTTAAAACTACCCAACAAGGACAAACTTCCCGACCAAGGAGCTATGTTTATAGGAGAAGAGGGTAGACTATTACTTCCTCATTTTATGCAATTACCAAAAAAGATAGTTGATGGGGCTTATGTAGATATCGACAATGAAATAGCCAGTATCACAGAAGAATATAATCTGAGCCCAGTCAGAGACTACGATACAGAAGGAACCAAACATTATCATCAATTTGTAGACAGCTGTTTAGGCAAAGATGAAAGTAGCGCTCCTTTCTCTTATTCCGCCAGGTTAACTGAAACTATTCTATTGGGAGTAATCGCAGGTCGTTTTCCAAATAAAACCCTTCATTGGGATAATGAAACAGCCTCTTTTGCCGAAGAAGAAGCCAATCAGTTTCTAGATGGGAATTATCGAGATTTTTAATTCTGCAAGATTATAATTAACATGGATTCTGTGGTGCATATATAGGATTTCAGGTCTTTTATCCATCAAAAAAGCCAGTTAGCCTTGATAGAAAGTTGATTATATAAAAACGGAAAGGTCATTTTTAAATTGGAATTCCTTGAACCAGGTCTCAAGGCTTTTGTTCATATTCTTAAAAAAAATAATTAACCCATAGATTTACTTAAAATCGAATTGCCCTATGAAAAAAGCCCGATATCCCAGATCATTCTCTCATATTGGAATTACCGTTCCCGAGATCGACAAAGCCGTTAAGTTTTATAGCGAAGTAATGGGCTGGTATATCATTATGCCACCCTCTAAGGTGACCAAAGAAAAAGAAACAGCCATTGGCCAGATGTGTATTGACGTTTTCGGTGAAGACTGGACGCATTTCTCTATAGCTCATATGTCGACTTCCGATGGAATAGGAATAGAACTTTTTTCGTTTCCACATGGAAAGAAAGAAGCCCCTGAATTTAATCCTTTTAATACAGGTCTTTTTCATTTTTGCGTACAAGATCCTGACATAGAAGGTCTTATTGAAAAAATTTTAGCAGCAGGTGGAAAGCAAAGAATGCCAATTCGGGAATATTATCCTAATGATAAACCTTATAAAATGTGTTATGTTGAAGACCCCTTTGGGATTGTCTTTGAAATATATACGCACAGTTATGAGCTGACCTATTCGTCCGGAGCATATCAGGATTGATATGGTTGCTACTTATTAAATTTAGCCAAACCGAATTGCTTCTAATTTTATAAATTAAGTGATGGAGATTATTAATGCAAAAGAACGAAGCATTTTACTTACAACAAGAAGAACCCAATAGAGGTTGTTTACTGGCATTAGGTAAGTTAATTCTGGAACAGGACTCGCGTATTTCAGAAACTACTAAGTATGGAATGCCTTGTTTTTGTTTTAAAGGTAAGATGTTTTGCTATTTATGGATTGATAAAAAAACAGACCACCCTTACGTTCTTTTTGTTGAAGGAAAAAATATGGATCATCCAAAACTTGAAACTGGTGGTCGCGCCCGAATGAAAATTTTTAGGATTGATGCGAATCAAGATCTTCCTATAAATACGCTCTTAGTATTGTTAAATATGGCCTTGGATCTTTATCGAAACGAATCATAAAAATAAAGAATCCTTAATGTTCGAAAAAATTGTTTTTAATTCTAGTTCGAAGCTTAGCCAAGAGAATTCTGAGTTCATATTTACTATGATGAGAATTCTTATCATATTTATTTTCTTGCCACACGGTATTTTTTATGCACAAAATCAAGATAGACCCTCACATAAAGCAGGAAAATTAGTTGGAGAGATAAGAATAGATGGAATACTTAATGAAGAAGACTGGGAGAATGCACCCGTACTAGACAACTTTCTCACTACTGTTCCCGTAGAAAAAGGTATACCCTCCTCCCCTACTTTGGTTCGTGTGATTGCAAATCCACAAACGCTGGTAATAGGGATAATATGTAAGGATTCCAATCCTGCTGAAATTGTGCGTTTTTCTAAACTTAGAGATGCTGATATTTCTGAAGAAGACCATATTAAAATTGTTTTAGACCCTTTTCTTGATGGGCAATCTGGCTATATTTTTGCTGTAAATGCCCTCGCTGCCCGTTATGATGCACTTGTATCTAACAGAGGGGAATCAGAAAATGAAGATTGGGACGCAGTCTGGGAAGCCCGGGTAGCTAATCAGTCTGATGGCTGGTCCGTGGAAATTCTAATTCCTATTCAAAGTATTTCTTATAAAAAAGGACTTACCGAATGGGGATTCAATGTGGAAAGAAGAATACAGGCTAAACAAGAAACCATGCGCTGGGCAAACGTACAACGAGACCAGTGGTTTATACAAACCAGTAAGGCAGGACTTTTAACTGATCTTCCTGAATTTAACTTCGGGTTAGGTCTTAATGTACGGCCGTCTTTAGTAAATGAATTGAATAAAAATGGACCAGATGCTGCTACTATCTATAGTTTAGACGCCAGCCTGGATGCCAGTCAACGAATTGGGCCAAACGTCTTGGCTACCTTAACGGTTAACACTGATTTTGCCGAGACCGAAGTAGATACGCGTCAAACAAATTTAACACGGTTTCCTCTTTTTTTTCCTGAAAAAAGAACCTTTTTCCTAGAGGGTTCAGACATTTTTGAATTTGGTTTTGGGACAGGAAACAATACAGTTCTACCATTTTTTAGCAGACGAATAGGACTCATTGACAATAATGAAATTCCTATTGTCGTAGGGGGTAAACTCAATGGCCGTATTGGCAAAACCGCTTTTGGTGCTCTAGGGATAAGAACTGATCTTTTAGAAACAGCAGAACGCCGTTATGAAGCTACAAATATGGGAGTGATGCGCATAAGACAAAATGTATTAAAAGAAAGTACATTAGGCTTTATTGGGTCTGTGGGAGATCCTTTTAACCGATCCGGAAGCTGGATGTCGGGTATCGATTTCACTTACCAAACCACAAGTTTTCAAGGAAGTAAAAAATTTTTTAATAGGTGGATGGGGCCTTTATACGGAACGTGAAGATCTCACCGATGACACTTCGGCTTTTGGGGTGAAAGTAGATTATCCAAATGATATATGGGATGTTGCTCTTACCTATTCAAGAATAGGAAAACAATTTGATCCCTCCCTGGGTTTCGTACCTCGACTAGGGGTTCATTATTCTCGCTTAGGAGGTATTTTTGCCCCAAGGCCTAATTGGCCTTGGGTTAGACAAATGTTTCATGAAGTTTTTGCAACCTACATCAAAAATATTGACGGTCCATGGCAATCATATAGCATCTTTACAGCCCCCATAAATTGGAGATTAGAAAGTGGAGATCGCGTAGAGTTTAATGTTCGGCCGGTGGGAGAAAACATCTTGGTTCCCTTTGAGATAGCTGAAGGAGTTACTATCCCTGTCGGGGAATATCACTTTATGCGATATAGAGCCGAAGTGGAATTGGCTGCAAAAAGAAGGTTCAGTGGAGAAGCATCCTACTGGTTTGGTTCTTTTTACGATGGGACCTTAAATGAAATAGAATTGCAGGTAAATTGGAACCCAATGGCCTTATTGGGGTTTGAATTAAGTGCCTTAAGGAATTCTGCCAAACTCCCCTTTGGAGATTTTGATCAGACTTTGGCTGGTTTACGTGTAAGACTAAATATTACCTCAGACTTACAGATAAACAGCTATTTGCAATATGATACGGTTAGCAGAAATATGGGGCTTAATGCAAGAATTCATTGGATATTTTCGCCTTTAGGAGATGTCTTTTTGGTAATAAATCACAATACTTTTAATGATATGCAGGAAAGCTGGGTATTACAAAATCAGCAAATCTTATTGAAAGTGCGATATAATTTTAGGCTGTAATTCTTATATTATAAATGAAAACGATCATCATACAAGGAAGTGCCAGAAGTACTGGGAATACAGACAAAATAGCCCAGGTTTTAAAGAAACAGCTTAAGGCAGATCGTATAGACCTCTGCCTTAAAAATATACACCCCTATAGCTATGAACATCATCACAGTGAGGATGACTTATTACCATTAATGCGCACTATCGTAGAATATGACCTTATAATTTTGCTTACCCCCGTTTACTGGTATACCATGAGTGGTTTGATGAAGAATTTCCTGGATAGAATTACGGATTGCTTAAAGGTCGAAAAAGAGACGGGTCGCAAATTAAGAGGAAAATCCTTAGCCACCGTGGCCTGTGGTTCAGAGCCTCAAGCAATAGAGGGTTTTTTCACCCCTTTTGTTCTGAGCGCGGAATATTTGGGAATGACTTACCTAGGTAGCCTCCACACTTATGTGAGACAAGCACTCCCTGATAAAGCGAATATCAAAAGCATCCTTGCCTTTACTGAAAAGCTCAACAAAGAGAATTCATAATAAACCTCATGGTTTTTCTAAATAATCTGGTAACCTTTATCTCATTTCTCCGTCTTCTATTAAAAGAAAGGATCTATAAACAGATCCTTCTCTTTATCATAGATAGTAACTTTCAATAATAGCCCATGCAATTAACAATTACATCCCTGGAACTCAATTCTCCTTTTAAATTGTTCAAAGTATACCAATACTCCTATCATATTATGATGCAGCTCAAAAAAAGCCCCTGTGTTGCTGTAAAAACTACCGGAATATTGACCAAACATTATACGATGACTCTTTGGCGGAGTGAAAAAGAAAAAATAGATTTCTACAGATCCGGAGGCCACTTAAAAGCCATGAAAAACGCCCAAAAAATAGCCCAAGAAATTTCAACACTTAGTCTGGAACAGGAAGAATTTCTTTCTTGGAATGAAGCTAAAGCATTACTAGAAAAACAAGGAAAAAAATATATCTTGCAGTCTAAGCAATAGATTTTTGATATCTATTTTAGACCATTTTAATATTAAAGTATCCCTTAAATGAATGATGATTATTTCAGTTCTAGAAAATCTTATTTCCTTTTAACCACTGTACTCGTCTTACTTCTTTTAAGTTGTGGAGGTAATTCCAAAAACGACAGTAGTAGCGATTTTGTTTCCAATGACACCTTAAGATATGATATTTATATTGGCACTCGCTTGGCGGGAGAGCAACTTAGTTGGAGAGAAAAAGATGGCAGCTACAAATACTATTACGAATTTAATGACCGTGGACGAGGCCCTAAACTAGAAGAAACGATTAAGACAAATACCGAAGGGGCTATTATTTCACATTCAGTGACAGGGCTTAATTATCTAAAAGAGAGTGTAGATGAGAATTTTAATGTTCTAGATACCCATGCAAATTGGAAAAGTGATTCAGAAAAAGGAGAGGCTCCTTTTCTAAAAAATCCTTTTTACATTAGTGTTAACCATACGTATGCCTCCAGAGAATTATTGTTAAAACGACTTTTAAAGTCTCCTGATAGTAGTACCGTTTTATTACCCGGAGGAAATGCTTCCGTTGCCAGTATCACTCCTTTTAAAGTAGGAGATTCTTTGGATTTACGTCTTATTGGAATTAGTGGCCTTGGCTTTTTACCTGAGTTTATTTGGTTTACTAAGAACAATACCTTTTTTGGCCTTTTACCTGGTCGTTCCTTTGTACTTCCGAAAGGGCATGAGAATCTATTTCCACTACTAGACTCTGTACAAAAAGCCGTAAGCAATGAATATTTATCCAATATCGCTAAAGAACTTTACACCACCCCCAAAAAAGGCATTGCCATTACGAATGTTACCCTGTTCGATTCCAAATCTAAAAGTAATAGGAAGGATATGACAGTCTTAGTTAAAGGAAATTCTATTCTGTCCGTTTCACCATCTTCCAAAATGAAAGTACCCGATGGGTTTGATGTCATTGAGGGAGAGGGCAAAACACTCTTGCCCGGACTATTTGATATGCATATTCATCTTGGAGATGAGGATGGCGTAATGAATTTAGCAGCCGGGGTTACCTCAGTAAGAGATATGGGGAACTCAAAAGATCTTGTGTCTTTAGAAAAGAAGTACAATGAAAACACCCTAATTGGCCCAAGAATACCTATTAAAAGTAAGCTGATGGATGGGGCCGGTAAATTTGCCGGAAGAACCAATATGATCATGGAAAATCTGGAACAAGGTTTGGCCTATGTGCAAGAAACTAAAGATGCCGGTTACGATCAGGTGAAATTATATAGCTCCGTAAAACCTGAATGGGTAAAACCTCTGGTTGAAAAAGCCCATTCTTTGGGCTTAAAGGTAAGTGGACATATCCCGGCCTATATGCTGGCTAGTCAGGCCGTTTTAGATGGTTTTGATGGATTGACGCATATCAATATGCTATTTCTCAATTTTATGTCGGATACCATTGCAACACAAACCCCGCTTCGACTAAGTATGCCCGCCGAGCATGCTGATGAGGTTGACTTAAACAGTAAAGAATTTTATGATTTTGTAGCATTATTAAAGAAAAAAGATATTGTAGTAGACCCTACAGTCTCCGTTTTTGAGAAAATATACACTTCAAAAAAAGGGGAAGTATCCCCCACTTTGGCTGCAGTTATTGACAGATTGCCTATCGGAGAGCAACGCAAGGCTAAAAGTGGAGGTTTACCCAGACCAAAAGAAAAAGATCAGCAATATTATGACGCCTATCTTAAAATGCTGGCTATGACAAAAAAGCTACATGATGCCGGTATTACACTCGTCGCTGGTACTGATGCCATGGCAGGAGTGATATTGCATAGAGAACTAGAGAACTATGTAAAAGCAGGGATTTCAACAGCAGATGTCATACAAATGGCCACCTTAGGTGCCGCAGAAGTTTCTGAAACATCCGAAAAACTTGGTAGTATTGAGGCAGGGAAATTAGCTGATATGATCTTAGTAAATGGGAATCCACTGGAAGATATCAGCGATATAAGGAAGGTGGACTTAACCATCAAAAACGGAAACCTTTACGATCCTGTTGAGCTTTACAAGGTGGTAGGCGTAAAACCTTATAAATAGAAGGTTTGAATTAAGCTTGTCCATAATTGAGAATTAATTTAAAAAAGGGATAAAGCATAATCTAATATGAAAATTCAATATTGTTCTGACTATCAAGAAATGAGTCAATTGTGTAGCGATTCACTTATTTCCGACTTAAGAGAGAATGACGAACGACTGATTTGTGTGGCCACGGGAAACTCCCCGAAAGGGGTCTATAAAAATTTGGTAAAAAACTATGGCTTGGAGCCCCAAATTTATAAGGAGTTAAGCCTTGTAAAATTAGATGAATGGGGCGGAATCCCTATGACGGAGCTTAGTTCCTGTGAATCGTTTATAAAGAAAAAAATACTACATCCTTTAAGTATCACAGCAGATCGATATATATCCTTTAATAGCAATCCTTCAAATCCGGAGCAAGAATGTAAAAGAGTACAAGAGGAACTTGATAAGAAAGGCCCTATTGATATTTGTATTCTAGGCTTGGGAAAAAATGGTCACTTAGGTTTTAATGAACCGGCGAAAGCTTTGAATCCCTATTGCCATGTAGCAAAGCTATCTAAAGATTCCCTCGAACATCAAATGACAGAGGATATGAAGGTAAAACCTTCTTATGGTCTAACCCTGGGGATGGCCGATATTTTACAATCCAGGAAAATTATTCTTCTAATTGCGGGAAGTGGAAAAGAAAAGGCTATTTCTGAATTCTTGTCAAAAAAAATCACCCCACATTTACCAGCTTCCTTTCTATGGTTACACCCAAAAGTGGAGTGTTATATAGATGAAAGTTTCATGTCTAGAGTTTAAAGGGCCTTTGTAAACCTGTCAAAATCCAATTCTTTATCTATTCTGAGCTTTTGTTCAAGTTTGATTCAACAAATTGATCTGTTATTTTTAAGATTTAAGGAAAAACTATATCTATTCTCTTGTTAGGAATACCAATTATAGACCACTGTCTACTTTCTAATGTTTGATAGTAAACCTTAGCGGTTCTGACGAAATCGGCAATAAATTCCTCAAATAACTATCCCTCTTATACCCTATCTCAAGGGTTTAATGATATAACGATATGATAAATTCTCTGCTTGTATTTGGTATTGTTTGTGCGGCATTTTACCCCAACTATTATCACCCCCAACACCCATTTGCTTATAATCAATATTAATATTGATTAAATCTCTTTTTACAATATCGGTGCTGTGACGTTGCTGCTTAGCTAATCCGGCGTCAAAATCATTGTTGTATTGATGATGTGCACTAAAACCAAAATTTTCTATACCCAACAGAATCGTATTCCCCTCCCCTCTTTATTTACAAAGGAAACCCAACGGGTATCTGTCCGATAGCCATTTTCTTGTGGCCGTATATAGGGATAATATAAATCCGAAACCAAAGCCTCATATTCTCTTATAAAGGCCGCAGTATTTCTATCCTGATAATTTTCAAAAGGACCCCGACCAAACCATTTTACATGCTTATAAGCCTCCCCTATAATTAGGTTATTACCAAACCTGGGCAGGATAGGCAAGTCCTTTTTCATATCAGTTAAACGGCTTTCAACCATAATTTCTCCGATCCCGTTAATAGTATAATTAATCAGAACTTTCAGCTTGCCTGTGGCGGGAATGTCAAAAAGGGTTTGAACCAAAACCGTTTTATTTTCATCGCCTCTTGGAATGAGATCGATACTAATACGGGATTATCGTTGCCTTTTTCCAAACACCTAGTTTCTTTGGCATATCAAAGCCAAAATCATTATCTGTAGCGGCTCTCCAGAAATTAGGTCTTACCCCTTCTAATAAGACATTCCCAAAGCCATAATCCACATTGCTCAGCTGTCCATTTTCTTTATTAAAAGTTATTTTAAAAGCATCCCCGCTAACAGACAATACTTTCGGTCCATTCTCTATACTTGGTATTTGATCGGTTTTTGAAAGTGCTGTCAAAGACTTTGGTTCTTCAAGAACAAGTTGTTCAGAGGCAATTGGATAGTCTTTGGGAACCAAATCTGTTGCTTTTTTTGTTTTCGCATATATGTTTAAATGATATTCGGCGTTTTTATCGCTTAAGGAAGGTAAATCGAGCTTTATTTTTTTAGATTGATATGGGCCAATATCTATTGGAGGAATTGACTTATTGTCAATCGGAACACCATTTTCTAACAACTCCCAGCTAAAGTCGAACTCACTCAAATTTGTAAAATCGTATTTATTCACAATTTCAATCTCATTTTTTCCTTTATGAATAAACTTCACGAACTGATAAACTTTTTTTACTTCGTATAAAGATGGATGTGCTGTTCTGTCTGGGTTTACCAGACCATTTAGACAGAAATTAGCATCGTTTTGAAAATCGTAGCCTCCTAAGTCCCCTCCATAGGCCCAGTAGTTTAAACCCTTTTCATTTTCAGTGAGCAGTCCCTGATCTACCCAGTCCCAGATAAAACCTCCTTGCATCACCTCATAAGCCTCAATGACGTCCCAATAATCCTGTAGATTCCCTACGCTGTTACCCATAGCATGGGCATATTCGCATTGTATCAAGGGTCTTTTGGGTTCATTCTCTGCATAAGAAATCATTTCTTCTATAGACCAATACATGGGCGCCTGAATATCCGTGTTTTCGTAATTAGTAGCACCTTCATATTGTATGGGACGACTGGGATCGCGGTCTTTTAACCACTTATAGGTGGCGTAGAAATTAGCCCCATTTCCGGCTTCATTCCCTAAAGACCAGGTGACTATAGAAGGATGGTTTTTATCCCTTTCAAACATGCGTTTAGTCCTATCTAAATGCGCCTCCTTCCATTGAGGTAAATAGGCAGGATGTATTGCCTGCGCATTTTTATCCTCATCCAGACCCTGGTTGGTGGCTCCCATCCCATGGCTCTCTATATTCACCTCATCAATCACATAAAAACCATAGGTATCACATAGTCTATAAAAATGAGGATTCTTTGGGTAATGACTACAGCGAATAGCATTTATATTATGTTGCTTCATTACCATCATATCTTTTAAGGTAAGGTCCTCCGAAATTACATGCCCGTCTGTTTCACTATGATCGTGAAGATTAACCCCTTTTAGTAAAACGGGCTTGCCGTTGACTAAAAATTGGTTGTTTTTGATCTCAATATTTCTAAACCCAACTTTAATGGAGGTTGATTCACCATTTAAGCTAATTAAAAGAGTATACAAGAATGGAGTTTCGGCATTCCAACTTTTTATATTTGGTATTACTTTTTTTAAGTCGATTTTGCTTCTTCCCTTTTTTAAGTTAACCCTTATCTTCTCTTCGTAAATCCTTGTACTACCATCCAAAAGGCTAACTTTAACGGTGCTTTCTCTCTCAGAAGTTGTGTGATTATCTAGCTTCAGAGAAATTTGAAAAACGCCGTCTTTAAAATCATTTTCTAAATCGGAAACAACGCTAAAATCTCGCAAAGTAATCTTGTTCTGGGCATACAAATAAACATCCCTTTCTATCCCACTTAATCGCCAGAAATCCTGATCCTCCATATAACTGGCATCAGACCATCGCAAAACCTGAACCGCCAGGGTGTTGGAACCTTTTTTAATAAAATCCGTTATCTTAAATTCAGCAGGTGTTTTACTACCTTCACTATAGCCTACTCTTTCTCCATTTAGCCAGACATACATGGCGCCACTAACTCCGGCAAAATGCAAATAGATATCCTTTTCATTCCAATCCGAAGGTATTTCAAACTGTTTTAAATAGCTTCCATTGTTGTTTAGATGATGTGGGATATACGGAGGGTTTACCGGGAACATATATTTAATATTAGTATAAAACGGAATTCCAAATCCTTTCATTTCCCAATTAGAAGGCACTTCAATTTGATCCCATCTACTACTATCAAAATCCTCTTTATAAAAATCGGTGGGTCTGGCCTGTACACTATCGGCATAATAAAAATCCCATCGGCCGTTGAGGGATTTATAGAGGGAAGAACTTTCCCAACTATCATTTTCCAGAGCAGCGAGGGAATCGGTATACCTATAAAAGGAGGCAGTAGGGGCTTCCCTGTTTATCTGAAAAATTGTAGGATCCTCCCATTCAGGACTTTCCCATTTTTCCGCTTTATAAATGGGTTTAACGCTTTCCTTTGAAGTGCATGAAGTGATTGCAATGGATAGAAAAAGCAAAAATAAAAAGCCTAACCTCATAGATTAAAATTTAGATGGATTCTATTGCTTCAAATATATAGAAAAGTCTTTTTAGCAACATGCTATATTTCAAAGTCTTGACTAGGACAGACGAACGAATATGTCCTTCTTCAAACTTCAACCATTAATAACAGAACCCAGTCAATATCGTGAATGGATGATTAGATTCTAAATGGGCGAGCTAACGGGCAAACAAGAAAAGCACAAAGGAGTATTGGACACAACAACATATATAAAAAATAGCGACCTTAGTATTTCAACAGCAGGTCAGGATTAAATCAAAGCTATGCTCTAAACCCAAAACTTTGTAAGGAAAAACCCGCTACTTTTTCTAATTATAAGCGTGTCCTTGATTAAGACTAGGCCTTGATAATGATCCAATACCTTCTTCAAATATTAAATACAGATGAATAAAAATTTGCATGCAACGATCTAAATTAATTCTTCCGATCATCGTAATGGCTCAGTTCTGTTGTACATCACTCTGGTTTGCGGGTAATGCAGTGATGGGAGACCTAATAGTAAATTATAATCTGGATAACAGCGTATTAGGGCACCTAACGTCGGCCGTTCAATTAGGATTTATTTTGGGGACCTTAGTCTTTGCCGTTTTAACTATTGCGGACCGTTTTTCACCATCAAAAGTATTTTTTGTTAGTGCGCTCTTTGCATCCTTATTTAATGCTGGGGTAATGTGGGAGGCTAATAGTCTGCTTAGCATACTCTCTCTTCGTTTTTTTACTGGTTTCTTTCTTGCGGGTATCTATCCTGTGGGGATGAAAATAGCGGCAGATTATTATGAAAAAGGACTTGGCAAATCACTGGGCTTTTTAGTTGGCGCCTTGGTTATCGGCACTGCATTTCCACATTTAGCAAAGGAAATGACAGATATATTTCCTTGGAAATCTGTGCTGGCTTTAACCTCTTCTCTTGCCATTTCCGGGGGCATCTTAATGTTTATCTTGGTTCCTAACGGCCCGTACAGGAAACCCGGAAATCAATTAGAGCTATCCGCTTTTATGAGGGTTTTTCGGAATAGTAAGTTCCGCTCTGCGGCCTTCGGCTATTTTGGGCATATGTGGGAGTTGTATGCGTTTTGGGCTTTTGTACCCATTATACTCAAAACATATAGTATAGCGCACGCGGAGACAATATTTAATATTCCATTGTGGTCTTTCCTGATTATAGGAATTGGTGGGTTGGCCTGCGTATTAGGAGGATATCTTTCGCAAATCATAGGAACCAAACAAATAGCATTCACAGCACTACTTTTATCCTGTGGTTGCTGCCTGCTTTCTCCCTGGATATTTACTACAGAATCTGAAAGTGTTTTTCTTGGTTTTCTACTTTTTTGGGGAATGGTTGTAATTATAGACTCTCCCCTATTTTCAACCCTGGTAGCTAAAAATGTAACAGCGGAAATACAGGGTACTGCACTTACAATTGTAAATTGTATCGGATTCGCCATAACCATTATTAGTATACAACTCCTAAATGTTTTCTACGAAATAATGAATCCAACGTATATATATACCATATTGGCCTTTGGACCCATTTTAGGTTTAATTGCACTGTACCATAAAAAAAGTAGTCAAAAAAAATAGTTCAGGGACAAATTTTTATTGTTTAGTGAATCATACTTCCGCTCTAGGTCTCGGTAGTTCTGAAAAAACTTCAGATTATCTACATACATTAAAGAATTACTATATTAGGAGTATAAGAAATATAAAGAGCATAATGCTCTTTATTCCTATGTTGTCAGTAAGAAAAAAAGGAGATGAAAGGAGGGGGAAGAAGGGGAAGGGATATTTGGGGAGGGGGAGGGAGGGGGGGGAAGGGGGGGGGGGGGGGGGGGGGGGGGGGGGGGGGGGGAGGGGGGGTTGGGGGGGGGGGTGGGGGGGGGATTTTGGAGAAGCAGAGGGAGGAGGGGGGGAGGGGGGGGATTATTATTAAAGTAATATATCGAAACCGTATTAACCAAGGGGAAGGGGAGGAGGACAGACAGAGGGAACAGGAGAGGGGGCAACCGAAGAGGGGGGGGGGGGAGGGGGCGAAGGGGGGAGAAGGCGGGGGGCGGGGGCGGGGGGGGAGGCGGGGGGGGGAAGGCGAGGGAGGGAGGGGGGGAGGGGGGGGGGGGGGGGGAGGGGGGGGGGGGGAGGGGAAAGGGAAACCAGGAGGGGGGGGGGGGGGCGAGGGGGGGGCGGGGGGGCCACAAGGGGGGGGAGGAGAGAGAGGAGCAGGGGGGGAGGGGGAGGGGGGGGCCGGGGCGGGGGCCGGGGCGGGGGGGGGACGGGGGGGGGGGGGGGGGGGGGGGGGGCGGGGGCGGGGGGGGGGGGGGGGGGGGGGAGGGGGGGGGGGAGGGGGGGGGGGGGGGGGGGGGGGGCGGGGACGGGGGGGCGGGGGGGGGGGGGGGAGGGGGGGGGGGGGGGGGGGGGGGGGGGGGGGGGGGGGGGGGGGGGGAGGGGGGGGCCGCGGGGGGGGGGGGGGGGGGGGGGGGCGGGGGGGACCCGGGGGGGATTAAATCGGGCGAAGGGGGGGGGGGAGGGAGCAGGCCAGGGGAACGGGGGGCCGGAAAGCGGGGGTAGGGGGGGTACCGAGGGGGAGGGAGATGAGGGGAGAAAGAAGGGCGAAAACCGGGGAGAGGAAGAGGGGGAGAGACGAGGGAGGTAAATAAAATAAATGGAAAGGGATAGGCGCCCGGGATACAGGGGTAGGGAAAGAGAGGGATGAGGAGGAACGGGGAAGGGGAAAGGGGGAGGGAGAGGGGCGGGAAGGGAAAGGGGATAGAGGGGAAGGGGGGAGGGAGAGGGGAAAAAGTGATGGGGACGAGGGGAAGGCCGGGGAAAAGACGTAAGCCGGAGGGGAGGGCACCGGGGGGGGGGGGGGAAGGGGAGGTGAGAGTAAAAGGTATAAAAACAGATTTAAAGAAGGCCAGGGGGAGGATGGGGGGGTAGGGGGGGGGAGGATAAAGGGGAGGGAGAGGGGGGGGGGGGGGATGGGGGGGGGAGGAGGGGTAGAGCCGGGGGGGGAGTACAGGGGGGGGGAGGTATAAGGGGTAGAGGGGAAGAGGGGCACACGAGGGAGGGAGGGGGGCATGAAAGGAAGGAAGGGGACCCAAAAGAGGACCGAGGGGGAGGGAGCGGGGGGGGGGGGGGGGGGGGGGGGGGAAGGGGGGGGAGGGAAGAGGAGGAAAGGGAAGGAAGGGGGGGGGGACAGGGGGGAGGGGGGAGGGGAGGGGAAAACGAGGAGGGGGGAGGAAATACATAAACGGTAAAGGGGGGGGGGGGGGGGGGGAAAGAGAGGGAGGAGGCCCGAGTAGATATTTAATGAGCGCAGGGGGGCCGGGAGAAAAGGAAAGGCGGGGGGGGGGGGGAGGAGGGAAGTGCAGAGGGGTGAAGGCGGGGGGAGGAGCAGGGAGGAGGGAGGGGGGGGCAAAAAGGGGGGGGGGGGCCAAGGAGGCGGGAACCCAACGGCCACAGCGGGAGGGGGCCGCGGGACCCGGCCCACCCCGACCGGAACGGAGGCCGAAGCAACCCGGGGGCCGGGGGGGAGCCACGAGGGGGAGGAGCCACCCCGGGAGGCGGGGCCGGAGAAGGGGGGAGGGGAGGCGGGGGGACGGGCGGCGGAATCCGCCCCCGGTAGACGGGCGAGGGGGAGGGAGGGGAGGGGCGGTCCCAGGACGGGAACCCGGCGTAAAGGAAGGGGGAAATAAGGGGGGGGGGGGGGAGGGGAAGCGGGGGGAGAAGGGAGGGGGGGATAAGGGTAAGAGAAGGGAATGGAAGAAGGGTCACCGGGGGGGGGGAAAACAAAGGGGAAAAGTAGGGTAAAATAGAAAAGGGAGGGGGTAAGGGGGAAAGGAGGGGGGATGTAGGTAAGGGAGAAGGACGTGAGGGGTGTGGGAAAGGGGGGGGGGGGAAAGTAGAGTATAGGAATGAATATAAAAGGGGAGAAAGAGGGAAGAAGATGAGAGAGTAAAGGAAGAGGGAAGGGGGGAAGGAAGGAGGGAGAGAAGGAATAACAAAAGGAAAGGATTAAAATAAGGGGGAGGGAGAAAAGGAGGGGGGGTAAAGAGAAGGAAGGGGAAGAGGGGGGAGAGGAAAGGAAGGGGGAGGGGGGGGAAGGGAGGGGGGGGGAAAGAGGGGGATGTGATCCATTCTTAAATGTTACGGTCACCCAGCATCTGTATGATTATAAGTTATAATAAACCTGGCCACTTGCTATAAATGTGTGATACCAATTAATAAGGTTCACCTACGGTGTTTTGTGATACAGGTTTTTTCTACTTTTTGTGAGCTTGGTTATTGGTTTATATTATTCTACTACACCTATGGTATAAGGTATTTCTGTTTTTATGACGGCTCAAAGTTCTGCTCAGTAATTTACGAGCTACCTTTGACTAATGATACTCTTTGCGTTCTTGCCTTCATGCTTGCGGTAATAGGCTTGCATCACAGGATCTGTTCGTATGGCTTGCCATGAGGCTTCTATGAAATAGCTCCGTATTAATCGATGTGCTCGCATAGTAATACCTGTGTGTCTTTGGTTATCGCCACTTTGGTGAACACCTGGAGCAAGACCAACGTAGCCCGCCAAATGTTTTATATTGTTAAAGCCTGCGCAAATCTCCCAATTCACAATAATTCCACTGGCTACTATGCCTCCTATTCCCGGAATACTGCGCAAAAAGTAATAGTCCTTTTTATAATGCTTACGGCAATAAGAACGTAGCTTTGGTCGAATACATCACGCAGCTCTTTATCTATAAATCTAAAACTGCGCATTCCTACTATCAAGTGTCTCCCGTGCCTGTGGGATGATTAAATACAAGTGATCATCAACCAATGTCTAAAGCTATGACTCCAATGATCATTATCAAATTCCTCGGGAACGCTACCCCAAAATAGAGCAACTGCATCTTTATATACTCTTTATCCGTCTAAAATCCTTGACCAAATCATTACGTCCTCCTAAACAGACTACGCAATTGCTCTCGCTCTACTTCTGGAATATGAATACCATCCAATCGACCATCCTTGAGTTCTCTTGCTATCAGTTGCGCATCGATCTTATCGGTCTTGGTAAATCGCTCTTTCCCTTTGCGGATAAATATCAGCCAGGGATTCACAACCAATGAACGCCATCCATAACTCTCAAAACTGCGCTGTGCATAGTAACCACAGCAACCTGCTTCATACGCAGTGGTAACTTCATAATCCGGGAAATGTTGGTATCGACATAGACTTTTAAAACTTCTGGTTTTGGTGGCATGGTAAATGATTTACCAGAAAATAGATCTGTAGCGCAGTGAATTTTCCAACTTCGTTTGTGGAATGTCAATGCCAATGTATAACTTTGGTTGGGCAGTTTGTTCAGATTTCATATCTTAATTGTTTTGGTGAACTTTAAAGATACTGGACTTTCTGCTTTTTCATGGATGCTTTTTTATTTCTGCAAAAGAAGGCAAATAAGATGGAACTGATTGGGATGCAGGCCAGTTTTGTTACAGATACCTACATCTGGCAGAGGAACTATGAGATAAAGGAATACAAGACCGAAGATCCTGTCGATTCAAATACGTTGTTCATGATTGCTTCTTGCTCGAAACCAGTCACAGCCTTGGGTATCTTAAAACTACAGGAAGCTGGGGAATTAGTTCTCGATGACCCTATTAATAACTACCATCCATTTCATGTAGCAAACCCCAACTTCCCAGATGAGGTGATTACCATTCGAATGTTGCTTACTCATACGTCCTCTATTAGAGATAATTGGGAAATCCTAACTCCACTTTATACCTTACCTGAAGGTGGGGATTCACCATTACCACTCACTAAATTCTTGCATGAATATTTAGTGGAAGGTGGTGAATTGTATAATCGGGAGGAAAATTTCTGGAAAGACAAACCAGAATCCCTCTTTCAATATTGCAACGTTGGTTATGCTCTCCTTGGTCTCATTATTGAAGAAATTACAGCGAAGGCTTTCAAGGAATTTATAGAAGAAGAGATTTTTGTGCCGCTTGGAATGGAGCAGGCATACTGGTTTTTGGCAGATATCCCACACCGCAATATTGCGCGTCCACACGAAATGCCCAATAAACATACGGACTTTAAAGAACCGAAAGTACTAAATCACTACGGATACCCGGATTATCCGGATGGTCAGATACGCACAACCACTGCGGACTACAGTCGCTTCATACAGCTTTTCCTAAATGACGGGATGGTCAACGGTAAACAATTTTTATCTAAAACCTCAATCGACGATTTTCTGAAAGTACAATACCCTAACAAGTTTAAATATCAGGCTATTGCGTGGAACTATAACGAATTCGACAATTGGATTTATTATTTGCTAATGCCCCGACTCCCATCACACACTGGAGCCGATCCCGGAGTAGCTACCGTTGTGTCTTTTGATCCTGAAAATAAGATTGGTGCAATCATTTTTACCAATTCTCCACCACAGGGCTTTATCAATCAAAAGCGTTTTTACCAAGAAGTTTTGAAGAGACTACTTAAAGAGGCCAAGCGGCAGGTAAAAAAGAAAACAACAATGTAAAACGAATGCTAACAGAGTATGACAAACTCTAATATGAAGGTAATCACGCACAGTCTACAAAAGGTAATATTATTTAAAAAAATTAGATTTGAGAAATACCGCCAACAAAAAATAAATGCCATTAAAACGGATGTTTATCAAAACGTTGTGGTTTATTATGACCAATCACTAACCAAGGATATTATCGAGCAATAATTTACGGAGTAAATCAAATGTCCTTCGGAAATTTGTGCGAGATAGCCGCTTGCGGACGAACCAAATGTTTAAATTAGAATATGATTAAGTTTTTTAGCCGAATTAGATACGACCTTATGGAGAAAAATAAAATTGGCAAATACTTTAAATACGCCCTTGGAGAAATTGTACTTGTTGTAATTGGAATTTTAATTGCACTTTATATAAATAATCTCAATACAGAGAAACAAGATTCTATTACCCTTAACGGCTATCTGAATAACATTTCTCAAAACATAAAAGTAGACCAAGTAAATCTTGATCGAATTGCTGTTTTCCGCGACAGTTCAATCATTGGCTCGAAGTATTTTATAAATATAATTGAACAAGAAAACGTCTTAAAAGAACAATATTCAATTTATTTCTCTGAATATTTCAAATACAATCCATGGCTTGATAGATATTTCCAATCTAATAACAGTGGATTTGAAGCATTGAAAAACTCTGGATATTTAAGTAAAATTCAACAGACTACTTTAGAACCAGAATTGTATAAATACTAGGATTTAGTAAAACAAATAGAAAATGAAGAGAAATACTTGAACAATTTTATGGAAGAGATGAAATATGACATATATAAAAACAACATTGTTCCACCAATAAAGCCAATAGTTAGGAAAGGAGTTGGGAATATTGAAACAGATGAGGATTTTGATAAGCTACAAAGCTTTTTTAACTATCCTTCCGTTATAGGTAGTCATTCAAGAAATGCTGGAACTAGCTATTTGATTGAATTATACAAAGAGTTATTAATTAGTGCTGTTAACGTTCGAAAAGAAATAGAAAAAATAACGAAAAGCTAACAAAGTGCATAATTAATTACTGACGGATTTCTTAAAAGGAAATCCTTACAATCAATTATCTTTTGCGAAAAGGTATAAATACTAACGGATTTTTACGCAACTAATCATACATTTAGCGTTAGCAATAATTTACTTAAAACATCATTTATGAAGAATTACTTAAAATTTTTAATATTAGTATTATTTGTTAGCTGCGGAAATGAGAAAAAAGACTCTGAAAATTTAGTAGAAGTTAACCAAATAACAATCGGTAATCATATAGAGCGTTTAGCTTCAGATGAGTTTCTAGGTAGAAAACCATTCACTGAAGGTGAAGTAATAACAGTAAACTATTTAAAAGATGAGTTTGAAAAATTAGGCCTTTTACCAGGGAATGGTAATAGCTATTTTCAAGATGTTCCCATGGTAGAAATTACAGGAACCCCTTCAGAAAAAATGGTTATTTCTGGAAAGAACGGTAGTTTTAATTTAGAATTCTTAAAAGATTTTGTAGCCTTTACAAACAAAGCAGTAACTGATGTCAGCCTTGAAAACTCTGAGCTTGTTTTTGCAGGTTATGGCATTGTTGCTCCTGAATATGGATGGAATGATTATGAAGGTATAGATTGGAAAGGAAAAACTGCGGTTGTTTTAATAAACGATCCTGGTTTTAAATCTGGTGATTCAACCTTATTTAAAGGAAATGAAATGACCTACTATGGTCGTTGGACTTATAAATATGAAGAAGCTGCAAGGCAAGGTGCAGATGGACTAATAATTATTCACGATACTGAGCCAGCTTCTTATGGTTGGAATGTAATTGAATCTGGTTGGAGTGGCGCAAGATTAATTATTGAAAGTGATTTACCTCTTTTAAATGTAGAGTCGTGGATAAGTGGTGAAAGTGCCAAAAAAATGTTTGATGTTTCGGCCATGAAAGGTGAAGATTACAAAACCCTTTCTAGAAACAAAAACTTTAAACCAATTCCTTTAGACTTAAAAGTTTCGGTAGATATTAAAAACAAAATTAAAAAAGACGTTTCTAAAAATGTAGTCGCACTTATTCCCGGTACAAACAGAAAAGATGAATATATTATTTACTCTGCGCATTGGGATCATTTTGGTATCGGCAAAGCTATTGAAGGTGATTCAATCTATAATGGTGCTGTAGATAATGCGTCTGGAACTGCAGGTCTATTAGCCATAGCAGAAGCATTTAAGAAAAGTAATCGCACAGAACGTTCTATTGTATTTATAGCAGTAACTGGAGAAGAACAAGGTTTATTAGGTTCAGCATTTTATGCCGAAAACCCCATTTTTACCCCAAGTAAAACAGTTGCCAATATTAATATTGATGCGCTGGATAGTCCAGGAAAAATGAAAGATTTAACTATTACAGGTTATGGTCAATCTGAAATGGATGAATATGCTAAAGAAGCAGCCGAAAAACAGAATAGGTATATCATTCCAGATCCAGAAGCTGAAAAAGGATATTTCTTTAGATCAGATCATTTCAATTTTGCTAAAATTGGAATTCCTGCTTTGTATGCCAGTGGTGCTTATGAAGGAATTGATAAAAGCATTGAAGAGATAAAAAAGTATAATGATAATTACCGCATGTATATATATCATCAACCTTCAGACGAATACAATCCTGATACGACAGAATTAAGCGGTATTCAATTAGATTTACAACTATTTTTTAATGTAGGTTTTAAATTATCTAATGAAGATTATTTTCCAAAATGGTATGACAGCAGTGAGTTTAATGCAGCAAGAAAGTAAATTAAAACTATTGCTTGCACTGTGCAAAAATAACAGCAGTTTATCGCAAAAAGAAAAGCAGGTGAATATAAAAAAGATCTTTGATTACCAGAAAAAATAGTCTTATTAGATTCGCTGCTTTTCATATAATTACTTTATGTTCAATTGTCAGATGGTAACATTATAGTGCTTGGTTCGTCTAAGTTTTATAGAGTGATACCATAGATATGAAAAATTTACTTTCGTTAGGTTGGATTAGTTCAATCACATTTATTTTGGGCACCTTTTTCTTAGGCAGCTTATTAACAGATTATAACTTAGTTTCCCAAACAATAAGCGAGATTGGAGAAAAAGGGTCACCCCTTTATGTACAATGGCAAATATTTAGTTTGACTATTGGAGTCTTATTGATGGTATTTTCTATTGGAATTATTTTGTTTGCCAGAGGTAATATGCTGTCCTATCTACCAGGGATTTTTGTTCTATTTGCAGGACTTTCTGAATTTGGTATTGCCTTTTTTCCTTCTCCCCATCCATTACATAATGTTTTTGGTCTTACTATGATAATAGGGTATTTTTCTCCACTTATGTTTTTTTTACTTTGGAAAGACAAGCTGGGCTTACCATTTAAAAGATTTTCATTGATTGCCTTTATTTTGATTATACTGGGTATTTTTTTGAACTTAACTCCGGCTTTTGCCCCATCTCTTTATCCTTTGGAATACTATGGCCTAGTGCAGCGCTTTTTAATTTTTACCTTCTATATATACATTGCATATGTTGCTTTAAATATAATTCGCTCTTCTAAAATTTCAACACGACCAACGGAGCATACCAAAATATAAAATGTCTTTGAAACACTTTTTATAAACCATTGCCTGAAATAAGTAAAATTTAAACATTTAAAATATGATCATAGTCCAAATATTTTTTGCAATCCTACTATTAGGACCCATATTATGGGCAGGGCTTAATTGGACTAAGTATAAAGGGATTTCTTCCCCTAAGGGTATAGCGAATTACACCACCATGATTAATTCCTCGGTTCTATACGCTTTAGCATTCAATTTAGTATTCTTTCTGCAAGAATTATTTCTTGTTCTGGGTAAAAAGGCACTTGGCTTAAAAACGCTTTTATATCATAATAATCATACCTGGGAAGGAGAACATCCGATGACTTTGTTGATGCAAGGTGCTGGAGCTCTGGCAATTTTCTTGATTGGATTGATCTGTTTGGCAATTTTCCATTTCCTTATAAATTCCAAAAGTATATGGAAATTATTCGTCTTGTGGATAGCTTTTCATGGCCTGGTACAATCACTTCCTCAAGTGACGGTTGCATACCTTGATCCTAGTACTGATGTTGGTGAAGCCCTTGTAGGATATTTAAATTTAAATCAACCCCTTCTCATAATTTTAGCGATATCGAGTATTATCGCCATCGCCTTGGTTAATATTTGGTTTAGCAAGGAACTATTGGGATTTGTTTCGAGCGATGTTGATTTGAATAATCCTAAAGCACGATTTAAGTATATTCGATTTATAGCCGTAGGAGCCGCTTTTATAGGTAGCATCCTTATTATTCCGTTCAGGATTCCTCCAATAAGTCAGGCCATAACTCCCTTTATTATTTTCTTTATTTCAATTCCATGGATATGGTCTTCCGCAACTGTGAGCAAGCATGTCAGGGGTACCTCGAACAAAATAAATGAAAAAATTTATTGGGGTCCTATCGTATTCCTTGTACTTCTTTTGATTTTCTTTCAATTGGTCCTAGCTCCCGGCGTGGAGTTTTAAAAGTTACGACAAGCAAGTATAAATGGTAGGTCCTTTGACTGCTAGTGTCTTATAAAAAAGTACTTGTATGGTGGCTTACTGAAAGAAAATGAAAAGAGAAGCTTTGCAGGTTAAACAATAACCCTATACCAATAGTTGCTTTAATAAGGACAATTATTTCTTTCTAAGCCAAAGATTCCCTCCCGGATTTTTATAGGTCAGGGGAAGATTCTTAAAAGCAGATTTATGTAACTTCATAAGGGAGATATTTTTGATTTTCTTTCAAACCTTAGGATATCCAAAGGGATAAAAGATATCGTGAAAGTCTCCCGAGCGCGTCGGAGTTTTAAAAGATACGATGCTATCAAGAATAAAATATATTAATGTTTATAGCAACCGACTGCACGGGTCTATCAAATACGCTGCAATTCTTTTTGTCTTCTTCGGATTTTAAAAGAGTATATAATTTAGGATAAGCTCGAAAAAGAAGTCGGTTTCTGGAGAAAATATGCCGGCCTATCTCGATAATTCGCTTAGGGAAAAATGTCTAATCATAGAATATAGGACAATACCATCGGTATAAGAATAGGTGCCGTTCTTATAACAGTAACGGTTCTCTCTCGTTCTTTCTTAACTTTCATTTCATTCCATATAGGTGGTAAACCCTTCTAATAAAGTCCGGGGCCGGTTTAGATAACCGAATTAAGGTGTCCAGTTCTGTTTTGATACAATGGCGAATAAAAGTGTCCCAAGCGAAATTTATTTATAGGCTTAAGGCTTCGGAATTTTAAGAGGGTTCTTATTCCATTAATGAAGAAGGCGAAAAGAATTGATTTTCTGGCTTTCATATGGTTCCATTTAGTTGTCCAATAGAAAATAAGCCCCCAAAGGGTAGACTTTTTAAAAAAATAAAAATAAACTATTTATTACGTTGAAGACCAAGGAGCAATAAACAATGTTATTTCTAGGAGATTCCAATTTCTATTACCTGATAAAAATCATATAATTCACAACTTGCTTTCGATACTTTTGAGCAGTATTCCTTAACAAATTCTTCGGTTACCTATTGTAAATTAAAATCATTTAGTATGGATTCAAATCAAATCAAAACCCAATTCGAGCAAGCCGATCAACACCTAGTAGCGGCAAAAAGCGAATTGAATCGCCCCGCTGAAGATGTCGTACCCTTTATGGTATGCAGAAGTGCCCGCTATTCTCTTTCCTATTATTTAAAAGGGTTTCTATTGAAACACCAAATTAATTTCGAGGAAGAGGTTTCTGTGGAGACCTTGTTGGAAAAATGCAGTGTAATCAACGATAAGTTCAATGAACTTGATTTGAGTCTTATAACATTTGCTAAGGATCATGAATACAGTGCAGATTTCGATGAGATGGAAGGCTGTATTAATCTAGCCGAATACGCAAAACAATTGGCCGGTGAATAAGACTACGGTAACTAAAAGCAAATCTATCAAATAGAGCAAAATTATGAGCAAGTCAATATTGGAAAAAATAGGAATACCCAAGAATATAACAGAGACCAAAAGCAAAAAATCTTCTAAATACAAATATCCGGGTAAACCAGTAGCCATGGATGGAAATTCGGCAGCCATCATGTGCGAACAGGAGTCTACCGATGCCGCCGGGGCTTACCCCATTACACCATCAACTCAAATGGGAGAATATTGGGCCGATGCTGCCGCCAAAGGCCATCTGAATATTTCCGACAGACCTTTAATTTTTATCGAACCGGAAGGAGAACATGCTGCCGCAGCTGTTACTGCGGGCTTATCCATGACCGGTTTGCGTGCCGCAAATTTTTCTTCCGGGCAGGGTATTGCCTATATGCACGAGTCTCTCTATGCTGCCGTGGGGAAACGCCTTACCTATGTATTGAATATCGGCGCACGCGCCATGACCAAATCTACTCTAAACGTGCATGCAGGGCATGATGACTATCATGCCGTTGATGACACTGGTTTTTTTCAAATGTTTGCAAAAAATGCACAGCATGTCGCTGACCTCAATATTATCTCACACCGTATTGCGGAATTGGCACTTACCCCCGGTATTATTGCCCAGGATGGTTTTTTAACCACGCACTTGATTGAATCATTCCTTTTACCGGAACGCGAATTGATTAAAGAATATCTGGGACGACCCGATGATATTATCAAAACACCAACACCTGCCCAACGTATTATCTATGGAGAAACACGCCGGCGTATTCCCGAATTATGGGATGTAGATAACCCGGTTATGGCCGGTATTGTGCAAAATCAGGATTCTTATATGCAAAGTGTTGCGGCCCAACGGCCATTTTTCTTTGATCATATCAAGGAATTGACTGATCAGGCGTATGAAGAATATTATCAACTCACAGGTAGACGCTATGAGCGTGTTATGACTTATCGGGCAGACGATGCCGATTATCTAATTTTAGGCCAAGGAAGTTTAGTGCCTAGTGCAGAAGTCGTTGTAGACTACCTACGGGAAACAAGAGGAATAAAAGTAGGGGTGGTCGACCTGGTCATGTTCCGACCATTCCCCGCTGATATGCTTGGAGAAATATTGAAGGGCAAAAAAGCCGTCACCATATTGGAAAGACTAGATCAACCCTTGGCCGTCGATTCTCCGATAACTCGTGAAGTAAGATCTGTTTTGAACAAATGTATCGAAAATGGCATGAACAAAAACCGGACTCCGTATCCCGAATTGACTACTTATTCTATTAGCGATATGCCGGCTGTTTACTCCGGATCATTTGGTATGGGAAGCCGTGACTTGCAACCGGAAGGAATCATCGGAGCCATAGAAAATATGTTGCCCGACGGAAAATTTAAAAAGAAGTTTTACCTGTCCATTGATTTTATACGAGAGATCCCTCATTCGCCAAAACAGAAGGCGTACCAGGAAAACATTGTAGAATCCTATCCGAATGTTAAGGAATTAGCTATTCGAGGTTCAGAAAATCCAAACCTGATGCCAAAAGATGCCATTACTGTGCGTTTCCACTCCGTGGGTGGCTGGGGAGCCATTACCACCGGTAAAAACCTGGCGATGACCTTGTACGATTTACTGGGATATGACATCAAAGCCAATCCTAAATACGGTTCGGAGAAAAAAGGACAGCCGACCACCTACTATCTGGCGGCAGCTCCGGAACCTATCCGAATCAATTGTGAATATTTCTTCGTTGATGTTGTGCTTTCTCCCGACCCCAATGTATTTAAACATACCAATGCACTGGCAGGACTTGAAAAAAGGAGGCAGTTTTATCATTCAAAGTGATAAAAAAACACCAGATGAAGTTTGGGCAGATATTCCCGAACCTTATCAAAAGTCATTATCGATAATGATATCCATGTCTTTTATATCGATGGATTTAAAATTGCACGGGAAGAAGCCACCGATCCGGAATTGCAATTACGAATGCAGGGAATCGCTTTCCAAGGTGCTTTTTTTGCCGCTTCTCCACTAATGGAAAAAGCAGGCCTTTCAGAAGAAAAATTACTTGAAAGCTATTGAAGACCAATTGCAACATAAATTTGGGTCTAAAGGACAACGTGTTGTGAATGATAACATGCGTGTAGTAAAACGTGGCTTTGATGAAGTATATGAAATTACCAATAAAGTATTAGGTGCCGGACACAAAAATAAGAGCAACGGCATGGCAAATCTGCCCATTCCTAAGATGATGAAAGAAATTCCTCAGAGTGAATCAAAGTTAAGTGATATTCACCGTTTCTGGGAACAAACAGGTAATTTCTATCTACGAGGTATGGGTAATGATAACATTACCGATCCATTTATTGGACTGAGTGTAATGCCAGCGGTTTCCTCCGTGTTCCGAGATATGACGGGTATCCGTTTTGAACATCCGGAATGGATTCCAAACAATTGTACGGCTTGTGGTGATTGTTATACCGTTTGTCCGGATACGGCTATCCCAGGATTGGTAAGTGAATTATCGGATGTTTTGGATACCGTTGTAAAACGGGTGAAGAAAAATCACGGAAAACTTGAATTACTTGCCGAAAGCAGTCCGCAAAATGGAAGGCAAGTCAGAAAACTATTTAATGCATCAAAAAATGGAGCTACCGTCAATGATTTTATTCACGATGCCATTGATATGACCATTGATGAAAGATGAAGGAACGGGCTGGCCAAGGAATTTGAATGGTTCAAAGAAGAATTGGGTGATTTTAAATTTGCCCTGACCCGACCTTATTTTGATTTACATGAAAAAGAAAACAGGAAAATAGTGGAGGTTTATTCAGCATTACCATCAATCCGACTACCTGTAAAGGTTGTATGGAATGTGTGGAAGTCTGTGATGATGATGCTCTACGATCGTCCAATCACCCAAACGGAAGATTCTATTGCTAAACTGAATAAAGAATGGGATTTGTGGATGGATTTGCCAAACACCCCAGAAAAATTCAATCGCATCGATGATCTTGAAGAAAAAATCGGGCCACTGGAAACGATTCTTATTAAACAAAGATGCCTATCTGAATTTTGCCAGTGGTGATGGTGCTTGTCTGGGTTGTTCCGAAAAATCAGTGGTCCATTTGTTTACTGCTACGGTAGAATCTCTGATGCAGCCACGTATTGAAAAACATGTGGCATCATCTGGAGGACCTTATTCAGATAAACTGGAAAAACACATTCAAGAAGAAATTGATGAATAGTGTCGATTTGACCGATGCGGATATCATGTCCAAAATCGTTTCGGAAATGCAAGATTCAGATTTGACCATGGCTGAAATTACCAGTAAGGTTAGAATCTGAACAAGGCAGTGAACCCATTGATCAGGACTGGCTGCGAGATGTAACTCAATTGCTGGCCAAATTGAAGAAACTGAAATGGAAATATACCAATGGTACCACCGGTAAAGGTCGTTCCAATATGGGTATGTGTAACTCTACCGGATGTACTTCCGTATGGGGTAGTACTTGGCCTTTCAATCCTTATCCATTCCCATGGGCCAACCACTTGTTCCAAGATTCAACATCTATGGCAATGGGTATTTTTGAAGGGCATATGGCTAAAATGGCTGAAGGCTTTAAAGCCATCCGAAAAGCAGAATTGGAGCTCAATGGAAAATACAATGCCAGCTGAACATGATGATTATTTTCACCTATTTCACCTGGGAGCAGTTTACCGATGAAGAATGGTTGCTTTGTCCACCGGTGGTAACCCTAGGTGGTGACGGTGCCATGTATGATATCGGTTTCCAAAACCTGTCCCGAATGATGGCTTCCGGTAAACCGATCAAAGTGATTGTGGTCGATACTCAGGTATATTCCAATACGGGTGGTCAGGCTTGTACTTCCGGCTTTATCGGTCAGGTTTCCGATATGGCTCAATATGGTAAAGTATGGAAGGGAAAGAGCGAACCTAGAAAAGAGATAGGTCTTATAGCCATGGCACACAGAAACACCTACGTAATGCAAGGGACTCTGGCGAATACAAGCCAAATGATTGAAGGTTTTATCGATGGTTTGATGACTAAGCGACCAGCTCTTTTTAACCTCTATACTACCTGTCAACCAGAACATGGTGTTGGAGATGATTTGGGTGTACATCAGGCTAAACTGGCTGTGGAATCCAGGGCATATCCTATATTTAAATACAATCCGGATAATGGAATAAAAACCAGAAGAGGCCTTTGATTTATCTGGCAATCCGGCTATGGATCAAATATGGCCAACCTACAACTTGAAATATCTGGAATATGGACAGGAAAAAACCATGGAATTACCCATGACCTTTGCGGATTTTGCATTGACAGAAGCCCGATTTAGAAAACATTTCAGAAAAGTACCTCGTAGATGCCTGGAATGAGAATATGGTTTGATTGGCAGACTTTCTCGAAATGGAAGAAGACGAACGTGAAGGTAAATTTCCTTATATCTGGGCAGTGGATAGAAATCAAAAACTCAGTCGAGTGTTGGTTGCGAAACCAATTGTTGAGTCTTGTGAAGAACGACGAGACTTCTGGTTAATGTTACGCGACCTTGCAGGAGTAGAAACAGAAAAACCTCAGGAAGAAAATCTGGAAGAAAAAATAAGGAATGAGGTGGTAGGGAATATTGCACAAGGTCTTATGCAACTTGCCGGTGGAAATGAAAACAGTCTTGTACAAATGGCCATGGGTAAGCCCACCACAGCGGATGTATTAGTGGAAGAAAAACCATCAAATGGGGACTATTTGGCACCTTGGCTGGAAACAGATGAATGTACCTCCTGTGATGAGTGTATCAAACTCAATCCGAATATTTTCGCCTATAATGGCGATAACAAGGCCTATATAAAAAATCCTAAAGGCGGGCCTTATGAAGACTTGGTAAAAGCGGCAGAAAAATGCACAGCAGGCGTAATACACCCGGGCCTACCTGCCGAAAGATCTGCAAAGGATATTGAAAAATGGATAAATAGAGGGGAAAAGTATAATTAATGTACACTAGACATAATGGCGTTTTTCAATTTTTATAAGAATACGTTTAAACATGGTATTCATCCTCCGGAGAGCAAGGACGAAACCAATGGTCTTCCCATCAGGCAATTTCCCTTTGCACCGGTCATTATTTTACCTATGGCGCAACACATTGGAGCACCCTCACAAATTGTTGTTCGCGAAGGACAGGAAGTACATCGGGGGCAATTATTGGCTAAAGCCGGGGGTTATGTTTCCGTTCCTATGCACGCTCCAGTTTCCGGTATTATTCGGAAAATTGGAAATGTCCCTACCATTTCCGGAAAAATGTCTCCGGGGATTTTTATCGAACCTTTCCTTCTTCCAGCCAGGAAGTACTGGAAGGAAAACCGATTGATCTCGATACTGCCACACCGGAAGAAATTTTGCAGGGCATTCAAGATGCTGGAATTGTAGGTCTAGGTGGGGCTGCTTTTCCAACCCACGTAAAATTGAAAGTACCGGAAGGAAAAAATGTGAAACCTTGATTATTAATGGGATTGAATGTGAGCCTTTTTTAACAACGGACCACCGTGTGATGTTAGAACAGGAAAGTGATATTTTTACAGGGATTAAATATTTATTGAAAGCTACCGGTGCCGAAAAGGCCATCATCGGCATTGAGGCTAATAAGCAAGATGCCGCCGATTTCCTGGCAAAGCATATTCCAAAAGAATTAGCTGTTACCATAACAGTACTTCCTGTAAAATATCCCCAAGGGGCCGAGAACATGCTGGTCACATCCATCCTTGGTAAGGAAGTTCCTTCGAAAGGTTTTCCTATTGAAGTAGGTGTGGTGGTTGTAAATGTTGCTACAACGGCAGAAATAGGGCGCTTACTACCTCATGGTAGAGGCATCCAGGAGCGTGTAATCACCATCACAGGGCCAGGAGTTAAAAAGAAAGGAAATTATCTCATTCCAGTAGGTACGCCATTGCGTTTTGTTCTTGAACAAGTGGGTGTTGACGAAGAAATCAGCGAAGTGTATATGGGGGGACCAATGATGGGAGTAGCCGTTTCAAACCTGGATATTTCTATTGTAAAAGGAACCTCGGGAATTTTGGTGTTTACAAAGAAAGATGTGAGTGATCATCGAAAATATACCCGTGTATAAAATGTGGAGCCTGTGTAGATGCCTGCCCTATTTCATTAAATCCATCAAAACTGGGTATCCTGGCAAAATTTGAAGCCTACAATGAAATGGCTTTAGATTATAATCTAATGGATTGTTTTGAATGCGGGTCATGTACCTATGTATGTCCGTCACATATTCCATTGGTTCAGTATTTCCGCTTAGCAAAACGAATTGTTCGAAAGCGGGAAGCCACAAAAAAAGAGGAAGTCAATGCTTAAAAAGACTTTACATATCAGCTCGTCGCCACACATCAACAAAGGGCGAAGTACCGATGCAATTATGAAAAATGTTGTTTGGGCACTAATGCCCGTGTGGTATTTTTCTCCGTCTATTCATTTGGATTGAATGCGTTATTGGTGATTCTTACAGCCACCTTGGCTTCTGTACTGACTGAGCATATTTTATGCAAGCTTTCTAAAAAAGAAACTACCATTGCTGATTATTCGGCTGTAATCACGGGCTTATTATTGGGACTTACACTACCCCCAAGTTTTCCGTTATGGATGGCTTTTGTTGGCGGAGTAATTGGTATTGCCCTTGGAAAATATGTTTTCGGCGGACTTGGATACAATGTGTTCAATCCGGCATTAGTAGCTCGGGCTGTTTTACAGGCTGCCTTCCCTGTGGCAATCACTACCTGGCATCCCGCTTTTTTATCCGATCGGTTTTCCACTATTTCTCAGTCAGTCTTTACCTGGCCATTTATGCAGCCACAATTTGATGCAATTTCAGGGGCAACTCCGCTATCGGCTTTTAAATTTGATGGAATTACAACACCAACCTTAGAGTTGGCTTTTGGCCAAATTAGCGGTTCAACCGGCGAAACTTGTGCCATCATCATTGCTTTGGGTGGTCTCTATTTAATCGCCCGAAATATGATGAGTTGGAGAATTCCGGTAGCAGTATTGTTGAGTGCATTTGTATTAAGCGGAGCGCTTTATTTAATCAATAGCGATATATATCCTTCTCCATTCTTTATGTTGTTTTCCGGGGGTTTAATGCTCGGTGCTGTTTTTATGGCTACAGACATGGTATCATCCCCTATTACACCCATTGGTTTGTGGATCTACGGATCCATTATTGGTATTTTAACCATTGTGATTCGCCTTTGGAGTGGTTTACCGGAAGGGGTTATGTATTCTATATTGTTGACCAATGCCATTTCACCCCATATTGATAATGTTATTAGATACAGAGTGTACGGAACAAACAGAAAAACGAAAGTTGCATGAAGGAAGCTGCTGACATAGAAATGAAGAAACCTTCCGGCAACACAAAAATGCTGAGGGCTATGCTGGTTATCGGAATCATAAGTGCCTTGCTTATTGTATTAGCTTTCGAATTAACACTGCCACGTGTTCAGAAACTAAAGGCAGAGGCTTTGGAAAAGGCAATTTTTAAGGTTCTACCGGGGACTGTGAGCACGCAAGCTTTCGGGATAAACACCAAGGGAGAATTTATAGAAATAGAAAATAACGATAAACCAGCATCGACCTATTATGCAGGATATAATGAAAACGAAAAGCTTGTGGGATATGCCGTTGAAGCTGCCGGTCAAGGTTATGCCGATATTATCAGAGTACTATATGGCTACAACCCAAACGAGCAAATACTGATTGGATTTCAAGTTTTGGAAAGTAAAGAAACTCCGGGACTTGGAGATAAAATTGAAAAAGAGCAGCGATTTCTTGACAATTTTAAAGCACTGGATGTAAGCTTGTCCAATGAAGGACAGCTCAAGAACAAAGTAGTTACAGTGAAGCAAGGTAAGAAGCAGAAACCATGGGAAATTGATGGAATTACCGGTGCCACAATTTCTTCCCGGGCCATAGGAAACATTATTGGTACAAGCACAATGGAAGTTATTCCAATGCTATTTAATAATCACAAGATGATGGATGATACCAAGTCCACACAAAAACAAATGAATATTCATGAGTAACGATCATACCTCATCAAATCAAAAGGCGACCTCTACCGATGAATTTATCAAAGGACTTTGGCGAGACAATCCGGTATTTGTGCAAGTATTAGGTATGTGCCCGGTATTAGCAGTTTCAAATACGGCAGAAAATGCCCTCGCTATGGGTTTGGCCACAGCTTTTGTATTGTTGATGTCTAACATCCTGGTGTCGTTACTGCGAAATTTTATTCCCAAACAAGTGCGCATTGCCTCGTATATTCTAATCATCGCCACCTTTGTTACTGTTACGGATTATGCCATCCAGGCCATTAGTGTTGAATTGTATAAAAGCTTAGGTGCTTTCATATCACTAATTGTGGTAAACTGCTTGATTTTGAGTCGTGCAGAAGCATTTGCATCAAAAAATACGGTGTGGAAATCTATTCTGGATGCCTTGGGAATGGGGATTGGATTTACGTTTGCACTTTTTTGTTTAGGAGCAGTAAGAGAAATTCTCGGCAATGGATCAATTTTCAATTTTGCCCTTTTCCCTGAAGGTTTTCAAAATTGGATTGTAATGATATTACCTGCCGGTGGTTTTTTCACCCTTGCAGCTTGGTTACTCATAATTAATGTATTACAAACAAGAAAAGTAAAATCATGAATACAGAGTCTTTAGGATCTATTTTTCTCAATGCCGCCTTAGTTAACAACTTTGTATTGGCCTATTTTCTGGGTATTTGTCCCTTTTTAGGTGTGTCCGGAAAAATAGAAACAGCCTCAAAAATGGGTGGGGCCGTTATGTTTGTCATGTTGATCAGTTCCATGTGTGCTTATGGTATTCATGCATTCTTGGTAGCAATTAATGCACCCTATCTTCAATTGATTAGTTTTATCGTGGTGATTGCTTCCACGGTGCAGTTGGTTGAAATGTTTATTAAGAAAATGAGCCCATCATTATTTCGCTCCTTGGGTATTTTTCTTCCACTGATTACTACGAATTGTGCCATACTTGGAGTGGCATTATTTCAGACAAATAAGGGGTATGAATTTTTAGAAAGTGTGGTCTATGCCCTGGGAGCAGGGGTAGGTTTTACATTAGCCCTGCTATTAATTGCCGGCTTAAGGGAGCAGTTGAATTTTGCTGATGTCCCCGGAATATCAAAGGGAACGGCACTGACATTGTTTATTGCAGGTATTTTATCACTTTGTTTTATGGGCTTTGCAGGCTTAGGTGCTCAATAAAGAAAAAAAGTATGATTAAATCGCTCATGATTGGAATTGGTTTGACACTGTTTTTAGTACTGCTATGGACAGTTGTACAGGCCTTGTGGAAGAAAGCCTTCCGAGAGGAATACATAGAAGATGACGTATTGGCTGGTCGAAGGAGTTGCTCAAATTGTGGTTGTACTACCTTTTGCAAGAGAAAAGAAGAAGAGCAACCCAAGGTAAAAAGTATAGCAAGTAGAAACTGATTAAACATCAATATAAAACACATAACAATAAAAATTAAATAGTAAACATGGCACATTTATCAGATTTTGATATTGAAAAACGGTATAAAGCAGTCGTAAAAAACACAACTCGGCTGACCCCCCCGGACACCGAAGAAGTGCGCGAGATCGTACTTGAAGTGAAAGATCCGGAATTTGAATGCGAAGTGGACCAAAGCTTCGGAGTATTGACAGAAGCTACAGGCGATTTCGGAAATACACTACACCACAGGCTCTATAGCGTGGCCGATTTGCCCAAGCATGTCAACGGAAACCCGCAGCTTACTATGCTCGTTAAACGCTGCTCTTATGTCGATGATTTTAGTGGAGAAAAATATCGTGGTATCGCTTCGAATTATTTATGTGATCGAAAAAAAGGCGATGAAATTACGGTTACCGGACCATTTAAGTTGCCTTTTAAGGTTCCACAGGACAAGACTGCCAATTTAATACTTATAGGCATGGGCACAGGTATTGCGCCTTTCAGAGCTTTTATCAAGCATATTTATAAAAATGTTAAAGATTGGAAGGGAAAAATCCGATTATTCTACGGTGCGCGCAGTGGTTTGGAATTATTGTATCTAAATGACAAGGATGGCGATCTCACTAATTATTATGACGAAGAAACCTTTGAAGCTTTTCATGCCTTGAGTCCAAGACCGCATTGGGCCGATCCCATTGCACTGGAAAAGGCCCTAGAAGGGCAAACCACTGAACTAACGGAATTACTTTCTATGTCTAACACTTATGTCTATGTTGCCGGGTATGAAACCATCCACAATATGCTCAATAAGGCATTTTCTAATATTCTGGGTTCAGAAGAAAAATGGAGGCTCCGTAAAGCCGAATTAATCGCCGGCGGAAAATGGGCTGAAATTATTTATTAATCGGTATTAAGAAAAAGATGCCTTTAGTGGTTTTAAATAAACTCGTAAAATAATATGTCTGTCATTGTTGCCATAGCTGCTCTTGGAGGTTTAACCTTACTTCTTGCATTAATGCTAATTATTGCGAACAAGAAGCTCTATGTCTTTGAAGATCCTCGAATAGAAAAGGTAGAAGACATGTTGCCACATGCAAATTGTGGTGCCTGTGGGTATCCGGGTTGCCGACCCTTTGCAGAGGCCTTAGTCCTTCAAAAAGCCTTACCGGGAAAATGTACGGTAAGTTCAGATGAAGGCAGGCAGTCCATAGCTAAATTTCTGGGTGTTGATCTGGGCGAAGAAGAAAAGCAAGTCGCTCGTCTCGCTTGTGCCGGCGGTACGAATGTGGCTATCAATCGTGCGGAGTATATTGGAATTGAAAGTTGTCAAGCTGCCGCGCTGGTCTCGGGTGGAGGAAAAGGCTGCTTTTGGGGATGCCTTGGGCATGGAGACTGTGAAGTGGTGTGTGATTTTGATGCCATCAACATGAACGAACATGGCTTACCCGTTGTGGATGTCGATAAATGCACCGCCTGTGGAGATTGTGTTGAAGCTTGTCCTAAAGATTTATTTTCCTTACAACCCATAAGCCACCGGCTGTGGGTAGCTTGTAAAAATCTTGAACAGGGCAATGAGATTCTAGAAGAATGCGAGGTAGGCTGCACAGCCTGCGGTAAATGTGCCATGGATGCCCCCGCTGATTTAATTAGCATGAAAAATAATTTACCCTTGATCAATTACGCTGAAAATCATAATACACAGCTGCCCATTCAGCGATGCCCCACCGGCGCAATTGTTTGGTTAGATGATAGCGGAATAGCTATTAAGGGCAAGGAGAGCAAGAAAATCATTCGCAAGGGAAATCGGTTAATGGGGAATTCATAGTACTCTAATTACCTTTTACGCGCTTCTTTATGACCAAGTTGCAAAAGCCCCTATAAATTTTCGGGGAGCTAATTGACCTTAAACCCATACTTCAGCTAAATACTTTATTCGTTTTAGAAAATCGACCTAAACTAGATGACCGAATGGTTATTTTGAAAAGGATCTTAAGGATTTATTATCTTGTTACTTTGAAAGTACATCTCATCTATAACGATATCCCTTTATTAATTTGAAAAACGATTATATGAATAAAAAGAAAATATCTTAAAATATTACAAAATCAGATAGCATCCTTCTAAATAGTCCTATGAGAATCAAAATTTCAGCAAGACATATCCTTGACGTGGACGAAGGGAAAGAGCCTAAAGATGATGGGTGGACGGCTAGTTACTTAGAAGCAGACCATAATGCTCAATGGTCCGCTCCGGAGAAACTTGCAAAAATGCTTCAAGAAATAACCCTAAAACCAATTTAACTTTAAGCTTATGAATGAAATCTTAGCTAAACCAAACAGGATACTTTCAATTGATGCCTTGAGAGGTTTTGATATGTTATTAATAATTTTTGCAGATCGCTTTTTTATTGGCTTAAATGAGGGTGCAGGGACTCCTTTTACTGAATTTTTAGCGAAACAATTTGATCATCCTGAATGGTTTGGCTCTACCTTCTATGATATTATTATGCCCTTATTTTTGTTTGTTGTTGGAGCGGTAATTCCATTTTCTTTATCCAAAAGAATGCAAAAAAACACCTCTACAGCTGCCATTTATGGAAAACTTATTAAGCGTTTTATCATCCTCTTTATTCTTGGTTGGATTGTGCAGGGAAATTTATTGGCTCTTGATGCCTCCCAGTTTCATGTTTTCAGTAACACCCTACAAGCTATAGCCGTTGGATACCTCTTTTCCTGTATAGCATATATCCATCTTAGCCAAAAATGGCTTTATTTTATTTTTGCCTTCTGCCTTATTATATATGCATTGATTTTAACGGTTCCCTATGTCCCGGGAATTGGCAAGAGTGTCTTGCTTCCCGATCGTAATTTTGCTTTGTACTTTGATCATTTGGTTTTTGGAAAGTTTGATGATGGTCTTCAATATACCTGGTTGCTGACCGGATTTGGATTTATTGCAACAACCTTATCGGGGGTCTTTGCAGGCGAATTAATTAAATCAAACCAGCCACGAAAAAAAGTAGTGCTTTATTTATGTATTGCCGGTATAGGCGGATTAGTTTTAGGATTGATCTGGGGAATATGGCATCCTATTGTAAAAAAAATATGGACGAGCTCCTTTGTGCTGGCATCGTCTGGTGTTTGTTATCTTTTATTAGCTTTATTCTATTGGATTATTGATGTAAAAGGAAAAACTAAATGGGCATTCCCTTTAAAAGTAATTGGCATGAATGCTATAACAGCTTATGTACTTTCCCATGTCATTTATTTTCCTCTGATCGCAAACTTCTTGTTGTATGGATTGGAGCAATATACGGGGGCATATTACGGAATGATAACTACAATCGGAGGTTTTGGCCTTCTCTATTTGTTGTTATGGTATATGTATAAAAACAATACTTTGATTAAAGTTTAAAATCAAATTGAAAATTCTATTTAAACAAAATTTGTTTAAATTCCACAAAGGATCGTTTACCAAAACCACCAGGTAATATTAAAAATGAAAAAATGAAAATTGCAGTTACCTCTGCTAGCGGACAATTGGGTTCATCTGTAGCAAAACAACTTATAAATGAATTGGGAAAACAAGACGTAATTGGAATTGCCCGAAGCCCGAAAAAGGCTAATCACCTTGGAATTGAAATCAGAAAAGGGGACTATGATAGCCGACAAGAATTGGACCTTGCCTTGAAGGATATTGATGTTGTGCTTCTTGTTTCAGGAATGGCCGAACCACAAAAAAGAATCCAACAACATAGAAATGTTATTGAGACAGCCAAAGTCAACGGAATTAAGAAGATTGTTTATACAAGTATTATTGGCGATGAAAAAAATACGTCATTTGCTCCTATTGTACAAAGTAACCGACAGACAGAATTAGATATCAAAAATTCCGGACTTGAATGGGTAATCGGTAGAAATGGAATATATATTGAACCGGATTTAGATTATATAGATAATTATATTAAAGAAGGTGAAATTAGAAATTGTGCGGGTAAGGGTAAATGTGCTTATACCAGTAGAAAAGAATTAGGATATGCATACACAAAAATGCTTGTTGAGGGAACTCATAACGGACATACATACAACTTATCCGGAGAACCAATCTCTCAAAAAAAACTAACCGAATACATCAATAGTGTTTACCATACTGAACTTGTATATAATTCAATTTCAGTAAAAGATTATTGTGCGGAAAGAAAAGAAGCATTAGGTGAATTTCTGGGATCTGTAATTTCAGGAATATACGAAGCAATACATAATGGAACCTATAATGTGCCATCTGATTTCGAAAAGGCCACTGGCAGGCCTCACCAATCTGCCATTGAAATGATTAGAGAATTAAAAATTAGTGACAATAATTGAGGGGGGGGAATAAAATAAGTTCAGATTATATTTTAGATGTCAACAACCTCTAAAATCGATCGGTCTCATATAGTTATTTAATAGAATCTTCGTATTTTAGGCGGCGTTTGATTGCTTCTATGAATTTATTATAAATTTTTCACTTAAAGAAAATCATAATCGGAAACCTTCGTTGCAACTGAAAAAAGAAACCCCGGTGACAAACCCATCCTTAGAAAAAAAGAAAATGAATAAGTCTTATACAATAATTTGCGCATGCGCACTCTTGCTTTTATTTACTAATTGCAGTGAAAAGTTTACAACGGAATCGAAGGACGGCTATATGAGCGTTTTTAATGAAAACGGAAGTAAGTTAGGCTATCATGCCACTTCCGGAGTGAAAATACTGACTATAGACCGTCATGCATTTAAAGACCTAAACCAGAACGGGACATTGGATCCTTATGAGGATTGGCGTTTGCCAGTTGATGAAAGAGCAAAAGACTTGGCTTCCAAAATGTCGGTGGAGCAAATAGCAGGTTTAATGCTCTACAGTGGTCATCAGTCAATTCCATCCGGGGGAAGAAGATCCTCCAACTATGGCGGAAAACCCTATGCTGAAAGTGGGGCACTACCGAGTGACCTTTCTGATAATCAGAAAAAGTTCTTGACAGAAGATAACCTGAGGCATGTTTTAATTACCAGTGTTGAAAGTGCAGCTGTTGCAGCTCAATGGAATAATAACGCTCAGGCGCATGTTGAAGGTATTGGCCTTGGAATACCAATAAATACAAGTTCTGACCCAAGACATGGAAGTGATACTTATGCAGAATTTAATGAAGGAGCGGGAGGAGAAATTTCTATGTGGCCCGGAACTTTAGGTATTGCAGCCTCATTTGATCCGGAATTAATGAAGAAATTTGGAGAGATAGCTTCAAGGGAATATAGGGCATTGGGTATTGCTACAGCTTTATCTCCACAAATAGACTTGGCTACAGAACCGAGATGGAGTCGCTTTGATGGTACAATGGGTGAAGACCCCAATTTAGCCACTGATTTAGCAAGAGCTTATGTAGATGGATTTCAATCTTCAGAAGACGGGGATTGGGGCTTTGAAAGTGTAAATACTATGGTAAAACACTGGCCAGGTGGTGGGCCGGAAGAAGGAGGTCGTGATGGGCACTTTGGTTATGGTGCCTATGCCGTATATCCCGGAAAAAATATTAAAGATCATTTACAACCCTTCACTGAAGGCGCCTTTAAACTGGAAGGTCCTACCAAAATGGCATCAGCAGTAATGCCCTATTATACTATTTCAGATGGTGAAGGGGAAGCGGTAGCTAATGGTTTTAATAAATATTTGATTACCGACCTCTTACGCGGTGAGTATGGCTACGATGGTGTACTATGCACGGACTGGCGTATTACGGGGGATGTCAGTTCTATAGACCGATTTGAAGGTAAGCCATGGGGTGTAGAGAGCCTCAGCATTGAGGAGCGCCATTACAAAGCAATAGAAGCTGGTATGGATCAATTTGGCGGTAATAACGATATGAAACCAGTGATAGCTGCCTATAAAATGGGCGTTGAAGAACAGGGGGAAGAACATATGCGAGAGCGATTTGAAACATCCGCCATTCGCCTATTGAAGAATATCTTCCGAGTAGGTCTTTTCGAAAATCCTTATTTGGATATTGAAGAAACAAAGGCAATAGTAGGTAAGCCCGACTTCATGAAAGCTGGTTTTGATGCACAATTGCGTTCTGTGATCATGATTAAAAATCAAGTAAACACTCTTCCAGTTAAAGAGAAACAAAAAGTCTATGTTCCCGAGCGTTATATAGCTCCCAGCACCAATTGGTTTGGCAGTGTAACACCTGAAAGAACCGAGGTGCCACTTAATATGGCAGTGGTAGCTCAATATTTTGAAGTAGTGGAAAACCCGCAGGATGCGGATTTTGCACTGGTAAGTATTGAAAGCCCCAATGGAGGTGTAGGTTATGATGCTTCTGATTTGGAAAATGGAGGTAATGGCTATGTCCCCATAAGCTTGCAATATGGACCCTATAAGGCTTCAGAAGCTCGAGCAGTAAGTTTGGCAGGAGGCAGTCCTCTTGAAGACTTTACTAACAGGACTTATAAGGATAAAACTGTAAACACTGTGAATAGTACCGACATGAATTTAGTCAATGATACTAAAAGAAAAATGGGTGATAAACCCGTAATTGTAGTAGTGAAAGTAGCGAAACCTATGGTTTTCTCTGAAATTGAAAAGAGTGCCTCTGCCCTCTTGCTTCATATGGGGGTTCAAGATCAAGCTTTAATGGAAATTATTTCAGGTAAATCGGAGCCATCAGGGCTATTACCGTTTCAGATGCCGGCAAATATGTTGACAGTTGAAACACAGTTCGAAGATGTACCCAGGGATATGACTGCCTACACTGATTCAGAAGGCAATACCTACGACTTTGCTTTTGGCCTTAATTGGAGCGGAGTGATTGATGATGACAGAGTAAAAAAATATAAATAAAGAAGGCTTGTGCCGTAGGTGTTTTCAAAAACGTAAATTAGATTTGGAAATCATTTTAGTCAATCTTTCCAATCATTAATTTATAAACATACCTAAATCTGTATCTCGCTTCATTAATAAAAATGGTGATTTCAACATAAGTAAATTTCTTTATCAACTACTTTATTAATCCTCAGGATATTATTCAGGTCATTAGATTAAAAAAAGTATTACTGAACTTATAAATAGTATTCTGAAGTCACCAAAAAAAGCCAAGATAGTCTCGCTATTTTAAATCATCAAAAATGAAATTTCTTGTTTTATAAGCTAATTTAAATAGACTATGATCCCTGAAACTATAATTTATAAACTTTTAAAATTTATGCTGGTAGGGACGGGAGGAACTATCATTGATTTTGGGATAACCTTTTTCCTTAAAGAAAAGGTTAAGATCAACAAGTACTTTGCAAATAGCATAGGGTATATGTGCGCAGCGACCAGTAATTATATTTTTACTAGAATATGGGCATTTGATAACACAAATCCGGACATATTAAAACAATACTTCATCTTTGTAACGATATCCATAATAGGTCTTGGCTTGATGAACTTATTTATTTGGGTATTTCATGAAAAATTCAAAATGAATTTTTATGTAGCAAAAGTCTTGGCCCTTTTAATAGTATTGGTTTGGACCTTTTCTGCACATTATAAAATTACCTTTTCATAAGTTAATTTAAAGGAACCACTTATGTTTTGGCCATAACAGGAATTCGACCTATTTAAAACGTTTCTGAAACTGCCAGATAAAAGGCACTTGATCTTTCGCCAAAGCCCCAATCAAGAGTCAGATTAGTGCGCGAGTGCTTATCGAGCATTACCCGCAATCCCATACCATATCCGGGTTTGATGGATTGAAACAGGTCCAAGTCTTGTGTAGGGTTGCTTGCGCTTGTAGCATTTACAAAAGCAACGCCACTAAAAACTCCTCCGCATCTGGAAATAGGAAACCTATATTCTGCTTCACCGTATGTATAATTATTGCCCCTAAACCTGCCTTGGGTATATCCCCTACCGCTTCTACTGCGCTGGTCATAGGAAGTTGCAGAGAGCGTCATATAGGGAAACTGTCCCTCGGGTGAGAACTCACCAATAAACCAAAAGGCAACCAGGTGAGCGGGGTTTCGGGCGGAAACATTATGATAACTACGCCATTCTGTTTTCAGCATATTAGCGTTTTTCTGTGAACCCAACATTTTTAAATCACCGCGCCAACCTACTGAAAGGAAGTGACCTTCGTATGGCTGTATCATGTTGTCTCGGCTATCAAGTATAAAAGATGCCTGTAGCGAAGAAGAATAATATTTTGTTTCATCAAATCCATAAAATTGACTATAGGCATAGTGAGAAGTAATAAGTTCTTCTCCAGGGGTGAGATTAAGTTTTTCATCTTCGATCTTGGAGTAGCCATCCAATTGCAAACCAAACCCCAGATACATACTTTTTCTGATCTTAAAGTTCATTGATTGATGAATTCTCAGGAAATTATACTTCATTGGTTGCGCAAGAGAATCGATGGTAGTTTCTGTGCCTGCCAATCCAAACTGATAATCGAGTATTCCACCCTCTGGTGAATTAGTCCCCAAGCCATAAGTGGGTTGTGAAAAAATTTGAAAACGCCAGTCGCCCGTATAAAATATCTTTTCGTGTTTACTAAATATATTGTTTTTAAAGATAATTAGATATTGGTTCTTGTTAGTGGCCTGCAAACTTCCACTCATTATAGAATATTTACTACTCTCCGGCATTTTAAAAGCATACTGGCCACCCAGACCAAACATAAAGCCTGTTGCCGGATTAGAACCTATAATAGGGAAAGCAATTAAAGAACTTGTTTTTTGAGATTTTACTTTCGGTGGTTTGTGCATCGCTGCCCTTATAACATCACTAAGGTCTCTTTGCAAGCATAAAGTATCCCTCTTTGAATCTTGGGATAAAACAGATGTCGTGAAGATGATGAGCAAGACAAAGAGACGAAAGCCCTGCCCTAAGAAATTGTTATTTTTCATAAACACCATAAAACCAATGTTAAGCAAAATATTCGTACTGCTCTATTAATTTCGGCTTTATCTGAGAAAAAAATAAGAATCCTTGTTTCTCTGCCCCAATAATATAATAAGCAATAATGCAAAATAAGGTATCAGCAGTACTGTATTGTAAATGGTCAATATTTTTTCACCGACAAGGTGTTAGAAGACCTCCCTAATAAATTTACGGTTCAGTGGTATCCACAAAGACCGCTTAAGAACAGACATAGACCCAGCCTTGTAGAAGGCTAAACGAATAAGCGTTAAAACGCTATCTCGAAAATACCTTCAGAGACATACAAGATTTGTTATCTTAGGCACATTATCAGAAATGGCTAACCAAGGATATTATAAAAACATGATTTTGTTTTATAAAATCAATGATCTCGTGGGGACTCATCGCTAATAAAATCTCTAGCAGACATTTTTAGAGAGGAACCAGTGCTGAGAGGCAGGCATGAGATAGCCGCTTGCGGAAAAAATAGAAAAAAAATATGATTAAGTTCTTTAGGAGAATAAGACAACAACTACTGACTGAAAACAAAACAGGTAAATACTTTAAATATGCCCTTGGAGAAATTGTACTTGTTGTTATTGGTATTTTGATTGCGTTATCTATAAATGATTGGAATGATCAAAAAAAGAACGCAGAATCAGAGCTTATTTATTATTGCAGAATTTTAGAAGATTTTGAACTCGACAAACAACTAATAGATGAATTAAAAGATGAGTCAAATTATAGAATTGATCTAAGCCAAAAGATACTCTTGGATTTGGATGCAGGCACAAAAGACAAGCATGATATTATCAATCAGTTTATATTGGCGACTAGAAGTGAACTTTATGAACCTCGTAATGTGACCTTCAAAGATTTAATTTCTTCAGGAAACCTAAAGTTACTGGATGATATCACTATAAAAAATAGCTTGATTCAATATTACAGTGAATTGGAAAACAAAGAGTTTCAATTGAAACAAAATAGAGATGAATTAACAAAAAAAGTTTTTGATTTGGTTAACACTTCTATTGAAATTGGTGCAATTCAAGAATTTGAATATGTGCATCAATTACTTGATCCAAAAATTCTACAAATTTTACCACATGATGATTGGACAAAAGATAAAAACAGCCTCTATTATAAAAAATTACAAATGGTTCTCTTGTTCAATATCGCAATGGCAGACAGAAAAAAACAGCATTTATCTGCAATCAATAATTTGATGGAAAAATCTTACCAACTTTTAGTAAAAAAATGTGAAAAACAAGCTGGATAACGGAAACACAACACTGTATAGTGCATATCACCCTAGGAGATGGCAAGAGACCAATCACGGAAGGATAGAAACTAGTAAAAATGAAAGTAGTAGACTGGATAGGATTTGTAGGAGTATTTCAAATATTGCTTGCATTTACTCTTAATATATCAGGTAGATTAGAAAAAAATAGTTTGACATTTATTCTATTAAACCTATTTGGTGGAGTACTAGCCTGTTTTGCATCGATCCTTATGAAATATATTCCATTTATTATACTTGAGGGAGTATGGTCCATTGTATCACTAATCGCTCTGCTAAAAGAAAAAAATAAATGACTGGGGAAACAAATTTAACTGAATTAATAAAGGGTATGAGCCCAAAACTTAACAGTGGAGAATATGTATTTTCGACAATAAATGATTTTAGTAAAATTAAACGAAACGATACTATTTGCGAGTTCAAAGAAAAGGAAGGAACAACGATTGTTATTGAGAAAAAAAAGGCAGATACGTTAAACTTAAATTATAAATATATTTCCTCTTGGATAACACTTATGGTTCACTCATCTTTAGATGCAGTTGGGCTAACGGCAATATTCTCAACAGAATTAGCAAAAAATAACATAAGTTGTAATGTAATTGCAGGGTATTATCACGATCATATTTTCGTTGCTAAAAAAGATGCTGACAAAGCGATAGAAGTTTTACTAAAACTATCTGAAGGTCAAGCATAAAACCAGGTGCCAACAAAGTATTAACACAAATCGAGCGAGGTATTGTAAATGAACTGACTAACAATTAAAAAACGGTGCTGAATATGTAAGACGAAGCACAAGGAGTTCCGCACTGCCCTTATACATGGCCGTTGGTAACTATAATTAATTTATGCATAAAAATAGTATTACTTTTATTGGGACAATTTGACATTGTTCCAATAAGAAAACCAGAGCTTATATAACTATGAAACTATATTTCGTAATACTCAGTTTTTTATTAGTTCTATCTACGCAATCAAAAGATTTTTTTGTTAGAAATGATTATTACACCTATCATGCCGAGGTGTACCAGGCTGAAGTACTCATTGTGCAACAGTCATTTGCAGAAGCATTAAACATCTATCGCAGACTTTTTAAGAATTACGACTTCATTTTTATTAGAGATTATATAGTTGCTACACAAATTGCCTGGCATCTGGGCTTTGAGACGGAAGCGTATGAATACCTTAGGTTGGGAATTGCCGGGGGTTGGGAAATGAAATCCATTAAAAGTAACAAGTTTCTTAAAGAACTGCGGCAGCAAAAGGACTGGTCCGTCATTAAAAGTCAATATGATTCTCTTCAAAATGTTTTTAATAAGAACATCAATCAGGAGATGAGAGCTGAAGTGCGTGAAATGAGCCAAAAAGACCAGAGAAAAGGACTAGAAGCTGTATTTCGCATAGGATCAAAATCTCAGGATCATTTTGGCGAAAACAAATTTGCTACCTTAAATGAAAAGCATCTTTTAAGATTAATGAAAATTATAGAGAATGATGGTTTCCCTGGGGAAAAACTAGTTGGTTATGAACCATGGGGACAAGGTATTGTAAGCCGACATAATTCAATTTCTCAGGCGTACTGTAAAGCAGATACTTTGTATCCGTTTCTTAAGCCAATCCTCCTATCCTGTATTAAGAAGGGTAACTTATTCTCCGGCAAGTTTTGCCTGGATAGATGATTGGTTTATTACTGTTGAAAGCGGATGGTCAACAGCATCCTATGGTTATGTTAAGCAGTTAAAGAAAAATGAAATCTCCAAATCTAATGAGATTAGAGAGCAAATTGGCTTGAGAAAAGTCGAAACCCGAATCAATTGATTGATATTCAAAACAAGAATCAAATGGATTTCTATTTACCCGCACGCCCAAAAAAGGACGGAAAAATATTGGTAAACTAATTGGACACAACCTTCAATATTAGACTTGTAACTTGCATCCGCCAGTAAAAGTACTACATAA
>CALOAJ010000002.1:0-100097 GCA_942491255.1 uncultured Flavobacteriaceae bacterium
GTAACCGTTAAAGGTCTTGGGAAGGTTGTATAATCAATCCCCTGGCTTGGAATACCACTTCCAAAACCATCACCAGTATTCGCAACTACTTCAGGGTCTAGTCCGCTATAGCCGGTAATCAGTAATAAGTTTTGTCCAGTTAAGGAGAATCTAAGATTTTTAAAGGTTCCATCACCACTAAGAGGCACAGTATAGCCAACGGTTGCGTTTTGAAGTCGAACAAAATCACCTTTTTCCAAATAAAGTGTCGAAACTTCCTGAGATACAAGCCCTAGACCGACTTCATCTGTATTTCTTGAGGTTTCAAAAGTGGGTCTGTTTAAGAAGGCGTTTCGGGTATTGTTATAAACAGAGAAGCCAAATTGTCCTGCAAAGAAAATATTAGCATCCCATCGGTCAGCCTTTAAGTTAAGGGTAAGTCCAGATGTAACATCCGGTACTGCGTCCTGGTCAACAAAATCTTTCTCATCAGCACTGAAATTTGGATTTCCACTGGCATCCTCGCTATAAGTAGCCATGTAGTAAGAGAAAATAGATCTTCCCTCTCCCAAGCGCTGAGCAAAGGCTTGTGAAAGTCCAGGACCTCTAACTTCTCCGAAATCTGCCGTAGTTCCATTCAATCCTTTTACTTCGTTATTGTTGTAGGAAATATTAAAGCCACCTGAGAAAGTCACTTTATCGTTATTGATAAAATCATAATTCAAGCCCAGTTCAACACCAGAATTGATTAATTTACCATTTTCCAGATTTTTGAAAACGAAAGGATCAAAAGCGGGAGCTGCAGCAGCTTGCTTAAATAATAGATCCTTGGTCTCTTTTCGATAGAAATCCAGTGAACCGCTAAAGCGATCCAGATTGAATCCAAAGTCGATACCAACGTTGAAATCTGTAGTCTGCTCCCATTTAAGATCGGGATTTTGTACAGAAACAGTTTCTAATCCCGGTCTGTTAATTTGACCATCGTCAGTAATAGTTGGAGCAGCAAATCGTTGTCTTTTTACAAACTGTCCATATCCTAAACCATCTTGATTTCCGGTAATACCTGCACTTAATCTAAATTTTAAGGTTGAGAACGCATCTCCAATAAAATCTTCTTCATTTACTTTCCATGCAAAGGCTCCTGAGGGGAAATATCCGTATTGGTTGTCAGGGGAAAACTTAGACGAACCATCCGCCCGAACGGTAGCTGTAAACAAGAATTTGTTATTCAGAGAGTAATTAGCCCTTACAAAGAAAGATTGTAATTCATCCGTATTGTCAAATGTATCGGCCCATGCAGCCTGATAATATGGCGCAGTGTTAGTTGCACCAAGAACTCCGCTATCACTAAATGGGTCTAAACTATTTACAAAAGAGCCATTGGCATCAAATCCAAATTGTTGGTAAGGTCCATTTATAGAACTTATTCCACCTTCAACGGTCTTTCTTAAATTATCGGACATGTCATTTAAGTTGACAACACTACCCGAGTTCCAGCCCTGAGAATTGTATCCTTTTCTTCGGAAATCCTGGTAGGAGAATCCAAGAATAACATCCAAATTGGAGTTAGACCAGTCTTTACTCCAGTTTAGCGTGGCCTCAAGTAGCTTACTAGTGGCTTCCAAGGTGTTATAAGAAGTTTGCCCTAAACCACTAACCCTGTTTAAGTTATTGATAAGTGGGGAAAAGGTAGCGCTTGCAGCTGCATCAGAATCATCATAACCCACAGCTACTTTTGCAGTTAACGTATTATCATTCATATCCGAAAGAATATCATAAGAAACGTTGAAGTTAATCAGGAACCTATCGGTGTTTGTCTTCTGCTGGAAATACTCTAACAGGTTAGCCGGATTTAACAGGTTGCCTTCTTCAAAATAATTGGGATCATTCGGCCATGTGGGATTTGCTGAATATGCGGCACCAATAAGGTTACCACTCGCTCCTGCAGCACCACTAGTTTGCGGAGCCAAATCATTAACCCTTGAAAGGGTCGCCTGTAAATTTAATTTTAATCGATCATCAATAAAACGCTGACTGGCATTTATTCTTCCTGTAATTCTTTCCTGAGAAGAGTTTTCAATAACCCCGAAATTTTTTCCATATGAAAAAGTCCCTCTAACATTACCACTGCCATAATTATTTGAGTATGATAAGTTCGATACCGGAGAAGCTACAGTTCGTGTGATGACTTTTTGCCAATCGGTATTGGATCCTTGATTAAGACCAGCAGCAATTTCCGGAGTTCTTATTTCCGCTGTCCTGGCCAAAAAGGTTGGACCATCAAAGAGTTCAAAATTTTCTCTAGGGGTTGCAATACTTAAGGTTTGATCAAATTCCCAAGAACCACCACCTCCGGCTTTACCACTTTTTGTAGTGACAATTACCACACCATTGGCGCCTCTTGACCCATAAATGGCGGTCGCAGATGCGTCTTTTAGTATCGAAATACTTTCAATGTCAGCTGGGTTTATAAAGTTTAACGGGTTCCTCGAGGCATTTTCGCCACTTTGAACGTCACCTCCTCCTGGAGTGGTTGATTCTGCAGATAGTGGAATTCCATCAACTACGAAAAGCGGATTATTATTGGATCGGATAGAATTTGCACCCCTGATCCGGATCGTTACACCTGCACCTGGTTCTCCACTGGCCTGGGTAATTTGTACCCCTGCAGTTTTACCCTGAATCAATTGTTCAGGAGATGCGATAATACCGCTGTTAAAGTCTTCCGAATTAATTGCCACAACGGCACCGGTAGCATCTTTAACGGTTGTAGTACCATAACCAATAATTACAACTTCATCCAATGCCTGCGCATCTTCTTGTAAGACTACAGATAAAGAGGTTCTTCCATTTAAGTCAACTTCTTGAGTAGTAAAACCTATATAGCTAACTACAATTATGGCATCACTGCCTACATTGTTTAGACTAAAATTCCCATCAAAATCGGTTTGTGTTCCATTGGTAGTTCCTTTAACTACAACACTAGCTCCTGGTAACGGACCGCTAGAGTCGGAAACATTACCGGACACTTCTTGCGCTTCAACTAGTCCAAAGCACAAAATTGCCCCAACCAATAAAAAGCTTTTTAGTAGCGTAATCTTCATAAAAAGTATAATTTAAGTTTAGTTAATTTTATTCTAAAAGTTAAACCTATATAAAATAATTGTTAAAAGTCCTAAAACTATAAATGCAAATATTACGAAAACGGTTTCGTGTTGATAACTTTTATAAATTATTGGACTAATAAAACACAACCTGTAAAATTATGTAATTATTATTTTTAGGGTATTGTAATTATTAAAATCGAACCAAAGATAATACTTTTTTTATTTAGCCAACCAAATTTAAAAAAGCGAATTATAAAAAAATATGGATGTAATGTTAAATTAAAGGTATATTTATATTCAAAATACATGAGCTTACCTAAACTTATAATGAAAAGCTATTTTTTCAGTTTTGAAAAAAAAAATCACTCTTAAACAAATTGCCAGAGAATTGGATGTTTCTATTTCTACTGTTTCCAAAGCGCTTAAAAATAGTGAGGAAATTAGTGTGGAAACAAAAGATAAAATTAAAGCTTTTGCAAAGTTCTACAACTACAAACCAAATAACATAGCACTCAGTTTAAAAAATAAACGAACCAAAAATATTGGAGTGATCATTCCTGATATAGTGCATCATTTTTTTACAACGGTATTTAGGGGAATAGAGAAATATGCTGATAGCAAAGGTTATAATGTAATTGCCTGTGTATCCGATGAATCTTTTGACAAAGAAGTGATCAACATGGAAATGCTGGCCAATGGCAGTATTGACGGCTTTATTATGGCTCTTTCTGCCGAAACTCAATTTAAAAATGACTATCACCATATTAAAGAAGTGATTGATCAAGGGATGCCTTTGGTGCTTTTTGATCGAGTTACGGACGAAGTTATTTGTGATAAAGTGATTATAAATGATTTTGATGCTGCTTATATGGCTGTTCAAAAATTGATTGATGATAAAAGAAAGCATATTGCCCTTGTCACTACAGAAACCTATCTAAACGTTAGCGAAAAAAGAGCTCAGGGTTACTATAAGGCTTTAGAAGATAATAATTTACCTATTAATAAAAACTTAGTTTTACACCTGCCTTTTCAATTTGAAGATGAATCTATGAGTGAGGCTTTTTTTAGGACACAAAAAATGGATGCCGTACTTTGCGTAAATGAAATTTTTGCAGTGCGATGTATGCGTTTGGCTCAAAAAAATGGACTTCGTATTCCAGAGGATATTGCTTTTATAGGTTTTACGGATGGTATTTTATCTAGATTGGCAAATCCTGCACTTACTTCTGTAGCGCAGCATGGTGAAGAAATGGGAGCGGTGGCAGCAAGGATGCTTATTGATAAAATTGAGAATGAAAGTATTGAAGAAGAAGAAACATTCAGGACAGAAGTACTCAAATCTACTTTAATTGAAAGAGAATCTACTAATAATTAATTTCAAAGATTTTAATAAATGAATAAAACCGGATTTATATTCGATTTAGACGGGGTAATTGTTGACACTGCTAAATATCATTATCTGGCGTGGAAGAATTTAGCCGATGAATTAGGTATAGAGTTTACAATTGAAGATAATGAAAATTTTAAAGGTGTTAGTCGAAGAAGATGCCTGGAGATATTATTGGAGATGGGAGGTATCTCCGTTTCAAAAGAACAGTTTGAAGCTTGGTTAGTTGAAAAGAATGAGGACTACCTTCAGTATATTCTTAAAATGGATGAGAATGAAATATTACCTGATGTAAAGAGAATATTAAATTACTTAAAGGAGCGAAAAATTCCGATGGCCCTGGGTTCTGCTAGTAAGAATGCTATCCCTATTTTGGAAAAAGTCTCATTATTGCGTTATTTTGATGCCATTGTTGATGGGAATGCAGTAACTAAGGCCAAACCCGATCCGGAGGTTTTTTTGATCGCCGCAGCAAAATTAGGGGTAGATCCATTGGGCTGTGTGGTTTTTGAGGATGCGGTCGCTGGGATAGAAGCAGCTAATTCGGCTAAGATGTTGAGTATTGGGATTGGAGATTCAGAGGTATTATCCGAATCTAAATACAGTTTTGAAGATTTTACTAAAATAGATATTGATTTTTTAAACAAGCTGGTACTTTCTCTACAAGAAAGAAATAACTAGGGTTAAACATATTTTAAAAAGATTAATTATGAATAAAGAATATATCGTTCCCAATGAATGGGCCATAATAGAAGAAGGTTTTGATAAGGAAAACGTGAAGTCTTCCGAAAGTTTATTTAGCATAGGCAATGGGGCTATGGGACAAAGAGCAAACTTTGAAGAATCTTATAGCGGTCCAAGTTTTCAAGGGAGTTATATCGCCGGGGTATATTATCCTGATAAAACCCGAGTAGGTTGGTGGAAAAATGGCTATCCAGAATATTTTGCCAAAGTACTTAATGCACCCAATTGGATCGGTATTGGGGTTTCTGTAAATGATGAAGTATTAGATCTTAATACTTGTAAGGAAGTTAAGGGGTTTCGACGAGAATTGAATATGAAAGAAGGTTGGTATAAAAGAAGTTTTACAGCCACCTTAAATAACGGAATCACGGTTGCAGTGAGCTCTTTAAGGTTTTTATCTTTGGATATAGATGAAGTAGGTGCAATTAAATATTCCGTTTCTCCACTTAATGCGGAAGCTGAAATAGTATTTACTCCTTTTTTAGATAATGGTATTACCAATGAAGATAGTAATTGGGATGATAAGTTTTGGGAAGTAACCGGGGTAAATTCGGAAGCTAATCAGGCATTTATCGAGGCCCATACCTTAAAAACAAAGTTTAAGGTTTGTACTTTTATGCAATCAGAAATTAGTTATAAAGGTAAGACCAATATAAATCCCGTTAAAGATGAAGTCAAAGAACTTTCTGCTGAGCAAACCTTCTCTCAAAAAGTCGCCTCAGGCGAAAGTATATCTCTAATTAAATATGGAGGCTATTGTGTTTCAAGAAATCATCCGGGAACCGATTTAATAAAGGCGGCAAAGAGTGTTTTAGAGAAGGCTTCTAGTTTGGGTTTTGATGCGCTTTTAGAAATGCAAATAAAGTCTTGGCAGAATATTTGGGAAATGAGTGATATTCAAATTAAAGGGGATGTGAAGGCTCAACAAGGAATACGCTTTAATATCTTTCATTTAAATCAAACTTATTTAGGAACAGACTCTACCTTAAATATAGGACCTAAAGGTTTTACAGGGGAGAAATATGGAGGTAGTACCTATTGGGATACGGAAGCTTATTGTATTCCATTTTATATGGCGACCAAAGACCAGGTAGTGGCAAGGAATCTATTACAATATCGTTACAATCATTTAGAAAAGGCTATTGAGAATGCCGAAAAATTGGGCTTTGAAAATGGAGCAGCCCTTTATCCTATGGTTACTATGAATGGGGAAGAATGCCACAATGAATGGGAAATTACCTTTGAAGAAATTCACAGAAATGGTGCCATTGCCTTTGCAATCTACAATTATTACAGATTTACCGGGGATTACACATATATCCCTGAAATGGGTCTGGAAGTCTTAATTGGGATAGCGAGATTTTGGGAGCAAAGAGCCACATTTTCAAAAGACAAAGGCAAGTTTGTTATTCTGGGTGTGACGGGTCCTAATGAATATGAGAATAATGTTAATAATAATTGGTATACTAATTATTTAGCAAAATGGTGTTTAAATTACACCCTAGAACAACTTGATAAAGTTAAAGAAGGATATAAAGAAGATTATGACCGGATTATTGGTCATACCTCGCTGAGAAAAACGGAAACAGATGCATGGAAGGAAGTAGCCAATAACCTTTATTTTCCTTATTCTCAAGATTTAGGCATATACCTGCAACAAGATGGATTCCTTGATAAAGAATTGATAACTGTTGAAGATTTAGATCCTAAACAACGTCCAATTAATCAAAAGTGGAGTTGGGATAGAATTCTTCGTTCTCCTTATATTAAGCAAGCCGATACCTTACAAGGGTTTTATCTTTTTGAGGATCACTTTAGCTTGGAAGACTTGGAAAAACATTTTGATTTTTACGAACCTTTCACCGTGCATGAATCATCACTTTCACCCTGTGTGCATAGTATTCAGGCTGCGAAGCTGGGAAGAATGGAACAGGCCTACCGTTTTTATCTGAGAACTTCAAGATTGGATTTAGATGATTACAATAAGGAGGTTGAAGAAGGATTGCATATTACTTCCATGGCGGGTACATGGATGAGTATAGTTGAAGGATTTGGTGGGATGCGAATGAGAGATGACAAACTTTCATTTACTCCTAGAATTCCTAATCAATGGGATTCCTATTCTTTTAAAGTAAACTTTAGAAGTAGAATTATCAAAATCAGTATATCCTCAGATGAAAGTCGTTTTACTTATCAAGGTACTTCTGATATGACTATTCGAGTGAATGGCAATAGAGTACTTTTAAAACCTTCTGAAGAAACTATAGTTAAGCATTAGTACTTTAGACATGCCTCGTGAATTCTTAATTTTACTAAGAAGGAAGTTCAGAAGAGGAATTTTAAAGATCAAAGAATAAGGGTAATAGGGTTATTTGCCCTGTTATTTTTAATGATGAATTTTTCATTTTCACAAATTAAGAAGATAGAGCCTCCCAATTGGTGGATTGGGATGAAAGGTGATACCCTTCAAATAATGTTTTATGGTTTAGATTTGGGGTCATATACACCTTCTGTCCTATATTCTGGTGTGAAATTGAACGAATATCATATCGCTGATAGTCCTAATTATATCTTTCTGGATCTATATATTTCTCCAAAAACAATAGCTGGGGAAGTTGAAATTACTTTTTCTAAAGACGAGGGTAAGTCTGTCTTAAAGCATGCCTATCCTTTATTTTCCAGGGATGATTCTGACATCAATTATGTTGGATTCGATAGTTCTGATGTGGTCTATTTAATTACACCGGATAGATTTTCAAATGGGAACCCAAATATTGATTTCCAAGAAGGTTTTAAAGAAGCTACTGTTGACAGAAGTCAAGATTACGCCAGACATGGAGGTGACATCAAGGGCATAATTAATCATCTAGATTATATTTACGAAATGGGCTTTACCGCAATTTGGCCCACTCCCTTGCTTACTAACGATATGCAGGAACAATCCTATCATGGCTATGCCATGACGAATTTTTATGAAGTTGATCCTCGTTTTGGGAGTATGGAAGATTATGTTTTACTCTCCAGGAAGTCCAGAAATCTAGGAATTAAACTCCTGATGGATCAAGTAGTCAATCATTGTGGGATAGAGCATTGGTGGATGTCTGATCTGCCTTTTTCAGATTGGATAAACTTTCAGGATCAATTTGAGAACAGAAACCACATAAGTGTTACAAATCACAGAAGAACTATCAACCAGGATATATATGCTTCCCAGGCAGATAAAGACCTAATGAATGATGGGTGGTTTGTGCCCTCAATGCCCGATTTAAATCAAAACAATTCATTTATGGCTACCTATCTCATCCAAAATAGTATTTGGTGGATTGAGAAGTTGCACTTAGGGGGTATTAGGCAAGACACCTATCCTTATTCCGATAAGTCATTTATGGCGAAATGGGCAGGCGCTATAATGCAGCAATATCCTAATTTTAATATTGTTGGGGAAGAATGGAGCTATAACCCTTTATTGGTAAGGTATTGGCAACAAGGAGCAGACAATGCCGATGGCTATAGTTCCAATCTAAAAACTACCATGGATTTCCCACTACAAAGGACTTTGGTAACAAGCCTTAAAGAGAGTGAAACTTTGGATAGCGGTTTGATAAAGCTTTATGAAGGGTTGGCCAATGATTTTGCATACTATGATCCTCAATCTATTATGTTATTTGGTGATAACCATGATATGGATCGTATATTTACTCAATTAGGAGAGGATCTAGTTAAGACTAAAATGGCCATGGCTTTTATACTCCTTGCACCTCGGATACCCCAAATTTATTATGGCACAGAAATATTACTACAAAACAGTGATAAACCTGGAGATCACGGGCTTATACGTTCCGATTTTCCGGGCGGCTGGCAAAATGACAAAGTCAGTGGTTTTACAGAAGAAGGATTGACAAAGGAGCAAAAGGAGATGCAGCAATATCTTAAAAAAATATTGAATTTTAGAAAAAACAACAACACCATCCATCAGGGGAAAACTATTCACTTTGCCCCGGAAGATGGAATTTATGTACTCTTTAGAACCCTTTTGGATGAGGTGGTTATCTTAATACTTAATAAAAATGAAAAGGCTATTGATTTGGATCTTAGCCGTTTTATGGAGATAAATATAAAAGGCAAAAGATTTTTTAGTTTATTAGATGATGAGGAAGTAGAATTGCAAACTAACCTAAGGTTAGAGCATAAAGGATGTATGATTTTATATACAAATAGTAATTAATATGAGAACGGCAGGATGGATTATTCTTTTCGGTTTTCTCTCCTTACAAGGATGTCAGGCTGAAAAAGCTAAGGCAAATAACACCATTATGAAAAAAGATCAGATCGAAAATAAGAAAGTAATCTATCAGGTATTCACTCGTTTATTTGGAAATACGAATACGACCAATAAACCTTGGGGGACCATAGAGGAGAATGGCGTAGGGAAATTTTCAGACTTTACCAATAAAGCTCTGGAAGAGATAAAAGATTTGGGAGTAACCCATATTTGGTATACCGGGGTGCCGCATCACGCTTTAGTAACTGATTATACAGCATATGGCATATCAAATGATGATCCGGATGTTGTGAAGGGCAGGGCAGGTTCTCCCTATGCTGTGAAGGACTATTATAATGTTAATCCCGATTTGGCAGATGACCCCAATAAAAGATTGGAAGAATTTATTCAATTAATTGAAAGAACACATAAAGTAGGTCTTAAGGTGATTATAGATATTGTTCCTAATCATGTAGCCAGAAAATATGAAGGGGAGTCAACTCCTAAAGGAAAGAAACCTTTTGGTGCTGATGACGATACTAGCGTAGCCTATTCGCGAAATAACGACTATTACTATATTCCCAATCAATCATTTCAAGTTCCGGAGTGGCGAAATGACTATCTGCCTCTTGGAGGTGCATCGGACCCTTTAGCGGATGGAAAGTTTGAAGAGAATCCGGCGAAGTGGACAGGAAACGGTTCCAGACTATCTCGCCCCGATTTTAATGACTGGTACGAAACTGTAAAAATAAACTACGGGGTGCGTCCAGATGGTAGTTTTGATTTTGAAAACCTCCCTGATGATTTTGATAGAAAGAATATTGAAGAACATTATATTTTTTGGAAAGACAAAGGTGTTCCTCCTTCATGGCAAAAGTTTAAAGATATTGCTCTTTATTGGCTAGAATTTGGAGTTGATGGATTTAGGTTTGATATGGCAGAAATGGTACCCGTAGCCTTCTGGAGCTATTTAAACTCACATATAAAAACTAATAATCCGGAAGCTATCCTTTTGGCAGAAGTATACAACCCTTCTCTTTATAGAGAATACATACATAAGGGTAAAATGGATTATCTATATGATAAGGTAGAATTCTACGACAGCTTAAAACACATCATGCAAGGACATGGCTGGACTGATCATATGCCAGTGGTGCAAAAAGGTTTAATGGATATTGAACATCATATGCTGCACTTCTTAGAAAACCATGATGAACAGCGTATTGCGAGTCCTGATTTTGCCGGGAATGCAGAGAAAGGCAAACCTGCTATGGTCGTTTCGGCTACCATGAGCACTTCCCCAACGATGGTTTATTTCGGACAAGAAGTGGGAGAGCCGGCTAAAGAAAGTGCGGGTTTTGGGAGCCCCACAAGAACATCTATTTTTGATTATATCGGAGTTCCAAATCACCAGCGATGGCTTAACGATAAGAAATTTGACGGAGGCCAACTGACACAAGAAGAAAAATCTCTAAGAGAATTTTATAAGAAACTTTTAAATTTTACTATCACTAGTGATGCTCTTATGGGCAATTATGAAGATATCCACTATTACAACAGGGACCGCACAGAAGACTACGATTATCGCTTGTTGTCATTTGTTCGGTGGAGTGAAAACGAAAAGCTAGTTATCTTAGCTAATTTTGATGATAGCCGAACTTATAATTTCAGCCTTAAAATTCCTGAAAACATAATAAATAATTGGGGACTAAAGAAAGGAAGCTATTCTTTAGAAGAAATACTTTCTTCTGACACTTCTTATAAGCTGAAGATTGTGGATGGAGAAGGATTTATTGAACTTAAGATTGCTCCCTTAGAATCTTTTATCTTTAAGCTATAAACTTTTCGTAAAAGTTGTTTAATTTATATGATAGTTACATCTCAAAATATATGATCTTTTTAAATAAAACACATCTATGGATACTTTGTTTTGTGTTTGTTACTTCATCCATTTCAAGTCAAAAAAATATGTTGGTAATAGGGCATAGAGGCGCCATGGGTCACGAAACAGAGAATAGTCTTCCCTCAATTCAAAAGGCAATGAATATGGAGGTTGACATGATTGAAATTGATGTTTTTAAAATTGCGAGTGGCGAAATTGTCGTTTTTCATGATGAAAAGATCGATAGATTAACAGATGGCAAAGGGTCTCTTGAAACTTTAAATTTACAAGAGGTAAAGGCACTAACTTTAGAAGGCAATCACAAAATACCTCTTCTCAATGAAGTGCTAGATCTGATAGACCATAAGGTATCTTTGAATATCGAATTAAAAGGAGCTGATACGGCAAAGGAGGTCAATTTTATAATAAGTAAATATATACAGGAAAATGGCTGGTCCGCAGAGGATTTTATCATCTCTAGTTTTAATTGGCAGGAGCTAGAAATAATGCGTCAGGTTAATCCGGATATTTCCATTGCAGTTCTTACCGAAGAAAATCCCCTTGATGCGATACCAATGGCTAAAAAATTGAATGCAACGGCCATTAATCCATACTATAAAACCTTAAAAAAAGAGTCAGTAGGACATATTCAGAAGTTGGGTTTTAAAGTTTTTACTTATACGGTTAACAGCCCCAAGGATATAAAAAAGATGCGCAAATTTGGAGTAGATGGAATTTTTACAAACTACCCGGAAAGGGCAAAATAATGTTTGATGTTATAGTGCTTGGTGGTGGTGCGGCCGGATTTTTCTGCGCGATTCATATTTCTGAGCATAACCCCGCGCTTAAAGTGGCTATCTTGGAAAAGAGTATGAACACCCTTGCCAAGGTTAAAATTTCCGGAGGAGGACGTTGTAATGTGGCGCATGCCGATTTTGAGCCGTCTGCACTTGTAAGCAACTATCCCAGAGGAGAAAAAGAACTACTAGGTCCTTTTCATGTTTTTTCTACGGAAAATACTATTGACTTTTTTGAGAAACGAGGGATTCAAATAAAGACAGAATCTGATGGTAGAATGTTTCCGGCGTCTAATTCCTCACAGACTATTATAGACTGTTTCGAAAAGGAAATTGAGGTAAAGGGGATTGCGCTTATAAAAGAAACTCCTGTTATTGAAATAGAACCTATTTATATGGGTCAAAAGAAATCAATACATAAATGGAAACTTAAGACTACTAAGCAAAGCTACGAGTGTTCTAAATTAGTCATTTGTACCGGCAGCAGTCCAAAGGTTTGGAGAATGTTAGAAACCTTGGGGCATTCGGTTATACCCCCGGTTCCTTCCCTTTTTACCTTTAATATCAAGGACAAAATAATTGAGGGAATCCCCGGTATAAGTACTGAAGCCGAAGTGCAATTACGAATTGAATCGAACTTAAAAGGAAATAATAAAAGAAAGTCAAAAAGTTATATTTCTAAAGGGCCCACTTTAATAACACATTGGGGTTTAAGCGGACCAGGGATCTTAAAGTTATCTGCATGGGCTGCAAGAGAATTAAATGCATGCGACTACAAATTTCAAATTCGGGTAAATTGGCTTCCAGATGAAAGAATAACTGACGTCCTTGATAGACTAAATCAATTAAGACAGGAAGAGGCTAAAAGAACTGTTCATAAAACCAAGGTCTTTGATCTTCCTTCCCGTCTATGGCGTAATTTAGTACAGAGTGCTAACATCAATTCAGAAGATAAATGGGCTGATGTTCCTAAGTCAAAAATGGAATTACTTTCAAAACGGCTCTGTGCTTCAGAATTTAGGGTTAATGGGAAGAGTACTTTTAAGGAAGAGTTTGTAACTGCGGGAGGAATTGATTTAAAAGAAGTTAATTTCAAAACCTTTGAAAGTAAAATATTTCCCTCTCTTTATTTTGCCGGAGAAGTACTAAATATCGATGCTATAACGGGTGGTTTTAATTTCCAAAATGCCTGGACAGGTGCTTACATTGCAGCGAAAGCTATTACTAATTCTGTAGATTAAGGCTTTTAACCCTCAAAAAACAAGAAAAGCAAAGCTGCAAAAACCCCTCCAAGGCTAGGTCCCACTATTGGAATCCAAGAATAGGACCAGTTGCTTGAGCCCTTATTTGCTATAGGTAAGAGAGCGTGCATAATTCTTGGGCCAAGGTCTCTTGCAGGATTAATTGCATAGCCCGTAGTTCCTCCAAGTGATAAACCTATTCCCCAAACCACCAGAGCCACGGGAAGGGCACCTAAAGACCCTAGGCCAATTTTCGAATCAGATTCAAGTATTGAAGCATCTGTAAAAAAAAGAACTGCAAAGACTAAGACAAAGGCCCCAATGAATTCAACAATCAAGTTAGTAGACGTGTTGCTAATAGCAGGACCTGTAGCAAAGACGCCAAAAATGGACTCCTTTTCTTTTGTTGCAGTAAAATGATCTTTGTAAATAGCCCAAACCATAAAAGCTCCTAAAAGAGCTCCTAATAATTGAGCTAGTAAATAGCTGGGAACAGCATCCCAGGCAAAAATACCTGCTGTGGCTAACCCCAAGGTTACAGCCGGATTAAGATGTGCCCCGCTGGCAGGAGCTGCCACAACTACCCCCACAAATACCGCAAAAGCCCAGCCAGTGGTGATAACTATCCAGCCTCCTCCATGAGCATAAGTCTGTTTTAAAGAGACATTGGCATTTACGCCACATCCAAGGAGAATTAATAAAAAAGTACCAATAATTTCGGCCGTAAATGCAGTCATTTAGTTCAGATTTAATTAGTCTTTGTCCAGTATTCTAGGGCATCAATGGCCTTATACCAACCTTTAATTTGTTCTTCAATCGGCTGTCTATTTTCTGTTGGAGTATATCGAATATCAGTCTCCCAAATATCTTGAATTTCTTCGAGATTTTTCCAGTAGCCAACGGCAAGGCCTGCTAAAAAAGCGGCTCCCATTACAGTAGTCTCCACAATTTTAGGTCGGACAGTAGTTGTATTTAAGACATCAGCCTGAAATTGCATCAGTAAATTATTAACAGTTGCACCACCATCGACACGTAATTCTTTTATAGCTATTCCAGAGTCGGCTTCCATTGCCTTTAATATATCCATTGTCTGAAACGCAATGGCATCTAAAGCAGCTCTGGCAATATGGGCATTGGTACTACCTCTAGTAAGTCCAAAGATGGTTCCTTGTGCCTGTTGATTCCAATGAGGAGCTCCGAGCCCGGCAAAAGCCGGCACAAAATAAACACCTTCTGAACTTTTTACTTGGGAGGCTAGACTTTCTACTTCTTGAGAAGAAGAAATGATTTTCAAACTATCTCTAAGCCACTGAACAACTGCTCCGGCAATAAAAATACTTCCTTCTAAAGCGTATTCTACTTTTCCGTTAATTTGCCAGGCAATTGAAGTTAATAAATTATTCTTGGATACAATGGGCCTGTCTCCAATATTCATTAGCATAAAACAACCTGTTCCATAGGTGTTTTTTACCATACCCGCCCGAGTACACATCTGTCCAAATAAAGCGGCCTGTTGATCTCCTGCAATTCCGGCAATAGGAATTTTTGCGGCAAAAAGGGAATTGTGTGTATGTCCGTAAACTTCACTGGACTGTTTTACTGTAGGAAGCATGCTTTTGGGGATCGTAAAGAGTTCTAATAATTCTTCATCCCATGCTAACGTATTAATATTAAAAAGAAGAGTTCGGCAAGCATTTGTTACATCGGTTACATGCAATTCTCCTCTTGTCATATTCCAAATCAACCAAGAATCAATGGTGCCCAGTAACAGTTCTCCTGCTTCCGCTCTTTTTCTGGCACCCTTTACGTTATCTAGAATCCATTTTACTTTTGTTCCCGAAAAATAGGCATCGATAACAAGTCCTGTTTTTTTGCGTATCCAAGCTGATTTACCCTCTTTTTTTAATTCATCACAAAAAACGGCGGTTCTTTTATCTTGCCAGACAATTGCATTGTAAATTGGTTTGCCTGTATTGCGATCCCAAACGACCACTGTTTCTCTTTGATTGGTAATACCGATGGCTGCAATATTTTGTGCTGAGAGGTCTTTCTTGACGACTGCTTCTGTTGCCATGGTAAGTTGAGTAGTCCAAATTTCTGTAGCATCATGTTCTACCCAACCTGGTTGTGGAAAATACTGGGTGAACTCTTTCTGCGCCGAAGAAATGATACTTCCCGCCTTATCAAAAATTATGGCGCGACAACTTGTAGTGCCCTGATCGAAGGCAAGAACATAGGTTTCCATAGCAATACTATAACTTGATTAATTTAGGTTTTTAAGAATGTTACTAAATGTACTTTATTTATTTTATACTTCATAATTTGTTACATTTAGGCCCTTATAATTTATTTTTAGTGCCCAAGTATTTGGCTTTGTTTAGGGGGATTAATGTCAGTGGTCATAATTTAGTTAAAATGGCGGCCCTTCGACATTTTTTTGAAGGTTTAAATTTTACCGAGGTTAAGAGCTATATTCAAAGTGGCAATATTATTTTTTTTTCAGAGATCTCTGATACTAAACAACTTGAAGCACATCTTGAAATAGAGTTTAACCGTAGTTTTGGTTTTAAGATCCCTGTTTTAATTTTAAATCCTGAAAAAGTAGCCTTGGCCCTGAATACACATCCTTTTTTAAATGATAAAAGGGAGGAAGACAGAAGTATATATTATATTTTCTTAAAGGAATCTCCGGCAACTGAGAATCGCGATGAGTTAAACTCAGCCAATTATGAATTTGAAAGATGTTTCCTTTATGAGGACTATCTTTATTTAGAATGTTTTAAAGGAATGGGGAAGGCCAAATTAAATACTAATTTGATTGAAAAGAAGCTGGGCGTTTCGGCGACTGCAAGAAACGAGAGAACCATGCAGAAATTACACGACCTACTGAAAGACTAATTTAATTCCCATATCTTATAATTGAGTAGAGTAGCAAAACAAACCCAAATAAAATAAGGGATTAAAAGATAAGCAGCTGTTTTACTGACAACATTAAACCACTTTATCGTCAAAAGAATTAAGGCGAGAAGCAAAAGAATAATAAGAAGTGCGAAAAAAGGATTCTTTAAACCAAAAAAAACAATACTCCATAAGGCGTTAACCAAAAGTTGGAACCCAAAATTATAAAGTGCTGTTTTTACCCATACATGATAAAATCCTTTAGCCCATACCAGTCCGGCTGCAACCCCCATAAGCACGTATAATAAAGTCCAAACAGGCCCAAAAATCCAATTAGGTGGTGTAAAACTGGGTTTGTTTAATTCTAAGTACCAATCATTAACCGAAGATTGGGTTGCAAAACCAGATAAAAATCCAATAGCAAGGCATATGGTAACTGATATGGCGATATAAGAGAGTTTTTTTTTCAAAATCTTAAGATGCAAGTTGTCTAAAATAGTAATTTATTTTAATAGAGGCTACGGCAATCTTGGTAAAAACTATCTTTGCAGAAATTATTGAAAACATGAAAGAAACTGACTTTGTTTTGCCAGCTTATGAATCTTCTTTGGATTCCGGCAAAGCACAATGGAGTGCTCCAAGTAATATAGCCTTAATTAAGTACTGGGGAAAGTATGCTTCACAAATTCCTGCAAACGCCTCGGTGAGTTTTACCTTAACCAATTGTAAAACCGAAACTACAGTTGCTTTTAAAAAACGTTCCAATCAAGATCAAGATTATGATCTGACAGTATTATTTGAAGGTATTATAAACAACGACTTTCGTCCTAAAATAGAAACCTTCTTCTCAAGAATAGAGCCTTATTTGCCATTTTTAAAAAAATATCATTTTGAAATTAGTACCTCTAACACTTTTCCACACAGCAGTGGAATAGCTTCATCTGCCAGTGGAATGGCCGCCTTGGCTTTGTGTCTGATGGATGTTGAAAGGCAGATTTATCCCAAAATGACAGATGAATATTTTTTTAGAAAAGCTTCTTTTTTGGCTCGATTAGGATCTGGTAGTGCATGCCGAAGTATAAAAGGGCCGCTTGTGGAGTGGGGGAAGCATCCGTTGATAAATCACAGTACTAATTTATATGGAATTGAATACCCTTTTGAGGTACATGAGGTTTTCAAATCCTATCAGGATACCATTTTATTAGTTCATAAAGGCGCCAAAACAGTTAGCAGTACAGTGGGGCACGACCTTATGAAGGGTCATCTTTTTGCAGAACAACGTTTTCAACAGGCAAAAGAGAATTTAGGAAAAATGATAGAGGTTTTTTCCACGGGTGACATAGCCAAATTTATTGAAATTGTGGAAAGTGAAGCCCTGAGCTTACATGCAATGATGATGAGTAGTTTACCTTATTTTATATTGATGAAACCAAACACCTTGCAAATAATTGAAAGGATTTGGGAGTATAGAAAATCTACAGGCAGCCAGCTCTGCTTTACCTTAGATGCCGGAGCCAATGTGCATCTCTTGTATCCGGAGAACGAGAAGGAAAAAGTGAAGGATTTTATTGATAGCGAACTTGTTGCGTATTGTGAAAATGGACATTATATTTGCGACCGTGTTGGTGATGGTGCTAAAAAATTGTAATTTAAGCACTTAAATAAGTATAATTGGCGTTATATCCATATCTTAAATAGTTGTAATTAATGAAAGGACCATTATTTTATTCAAAGATTCTTCTATTTGGGGAGTATGGGATAATCAAGGACTCCAAAGGTCTTTCTATTCCATATAATTTTTTTAAAGGAGCCTTAAAAACAGATGACACCTTATCTGTTGAAGCTGAAAGGTCAAACAACAGCCTGCGAGAATATTACAAGTACTTAGAAAAATTACAGCATAGTGAACCAGACTTAATTTCTTTTAAGCTCGATGTTTTAAAGCGAGATGTTGAAAAAGGAATGTATTTTGATAGTTCCATTCCACAAGGATATGGCGTTGGTAGTAGTGGAGCTCTCGTCGCAGCAATTTATGACAAATACGCTGTGGATAAAATTACTGTCCTTGAGAATTTGACGAGAGAAAAATTGCAAAAACTCAAAGAAGTCTTTGGAAAAATGGAATCATTTTTTCATGGTAAATCTTCTGGTCTGGATCCCTTAAATAGTTATTTAAGCCTACCTATTCTGATTAATTCCCAAGATAATATCGAATCAACCAGTATTCCTTCTCAAAATTTAAACGGGAAAGGGGCGGTCTTTCTTTTGGATAGTGGCATCATAGGTGAAACAGCACCTATGGTTCAGATCTTTATGGAGAAAATGAAGCAAGAAGGGTTTCGCAAGGTTCTAAAAGAGGAGTTTATTAAACACACAGATGCCTGTGTAGAAGATTTTGTAAGCGGCAATATAAATTCTCTTTTTGGCAATCTAAAGCAACTATCGAATGTGGTCTTAGACCATTTTAAACCTATGATCCCTCAAGAGTTTCACAAACTTTGGAAACAGGGAATCGAGTCTAATGATTATTATTTGAAATTATGTGGCTCAGGCGGAGGAGGATATATTTTAGGATTTACTGAAGATATTGAAAAAGCCCGAACTTCCCTCAAAGGACATCACTTAGAAGTCGTATATAACTTCTAGAGAAACACTTTATGTTAAGCAGAAAAAATAAACTCTTTCTCTTAAAAGGTTTGAGCTTGTTTTCTATTATTAGAGGTTATAATGTTTTGGTAATAACCTTAGCTCAATATTTAGCTTCTATATATATACTGGCTCCTGACCTGCCCTTAAGACAGATTATTTTTGACCCCAACCTTTTTGTCCTTGTATTAGCTTCTGCTTTGGTAATTTCCGGCGGTTACATTATTAATAGTTTTTACGATTCAGAAAAAGATCTGATTAATAGACCTCATAAAACGATGTTAGATCGGCTTGTGAATCAACAGACAAAATTAAGTGCGTATTTTGTTTTTAATTTTCTAGCTGTTTTTTTTGCCAGTTATGTTTCTTTTAGGGCAGTGGTCTTTTTTTCTATCTATATCTTTGCGATTTGGTTTTATTCTCATCGATTAAAGAAGATTCCTGTTGTAGGAAACCTTGTTTCGGCCACACTTATTATTGTTCCTTTTTTTGCTATTTTAGTTTACTATAGAAATTTTGAACCTGTAATTTTTGTTCATGCGGTCTTTTTATTTTTAATTATTCTGGCAAGAGAAGTAGTAAAAGATTTAGAAAATATAGCCGGCGATATGGCCCAGAACTATAAAACCATTCCAATCTTATACGGAGCTGTAATTTCGAAAATGGTTATTTCTGTGCTCATTGGGCTAACTATTATCCCGGCTCTTCTACTTATAGATAAGTTTGATGTTGGATATATGTATATTTATTTCACTGGTTGCATATTTCTGTTAATTGTATTTCTCTATCTCTTATGGATGGCCAAGTCGAAAAAGGATTATGTGCTTTTACATAATATTCTGAAATTTATAATTGTTTTAGGGGTGTTTAGTATTTTATTGATCGATATTGATCTTGTTTTAAATAGGATAGTATAATGCAAAATTTATTGAAAATAGCCTTAGCGCAAATAAGTCCGGTTTGGTTAGATAAGAAAAATTCTTTGGCTAAAGTATGTTCCGCAATTGAGGAAGCCGCGAGGGAAAAGGCAGAGTTGATAGTATTCGGAGAAGGATTAGTGCCCGGATATCCTTTTTGGTTAGCTTATACAAATGGTGCAGGGTGGGATCTTGACATTAATAAGGAATTACATGCCGCCTATGCGCGAAATGCCATTCAGATAGAAAAAGGGGATTTAGAAGCCGTACGTATGCTTGCCCAGAGCCATAATATTGCAATTTATCTGGGAATAATTGAGCGACCAGGAGATAGGGGAGGGCACAGCTTATACTGTTCTTTGGTCTATATTGATGCCAAAGGAATTATTCAATCTATACATAGAAAACTGCAACCAACCTATGACGAAAGACTTACCTGGTCACCAGGTGATGGTAATGGCTTAAAAACCCATGAATTAAAGAGTTTTACGGTAGGCGGACTCAACTGTTGGGAAAATTGGATGCCATTGGTAAGAGCAACGATGTATGGTTTGGGAGAAAACTTACATATAGCGGTATGGCCCGGAAGTAAGCATAATACAGAAGATATTACACGATTTATTGCTAGGGAGTCTAGAAGTTTTGTGGTATCTGTCTCCTCAATTATGAAAAAGGAAGAATTGCCAAATGACACCCCTTTCAGATCTTTGTTAATTGACAAAATGCCTGCTATTTTAGCAGATGGAGGCTCTTGCCTTGCCGGACCTAATGGGGAATGGATCTTAGAACCTGTAGTTGGGAGAGAAGGAATTATCTATCAGACCATTGATTTTAATCGGGTTTTTGAAGAAAGGCAGAATTTTGACCCATCAGGACATTATTCTAGACCGGATGTCACCAAATTATCTGTTAATAGAGAAAGACAAGCTGTAATCGATACCAGAAACTAATTATTCTTTTAGAGCATATTGACATTCAAATGCCTTCACTACCTTTGCGAAAAATTTAGCATGGGCACATTTAAAAAAAATAACGATAAAAAAAGCAGCTCTAAGGATAGGCGATATAAAGATTCCAAGTCTTTTGCCAAGGGTCCTAAAAAGATTTCTTCCCAAAAACCTAAGCCGCAAGTCTCCGATCCGGACCTGATTCGATTAAATCGTTATGTGGCTAATTCGGGAGTATGTTCCAGAAGGGATGCAGACACCTATATTGCTGCCGGAAACGTAACTGTCAATGGAAAGACCATAACTGAAATGGGGCATAAGGTAAAGCGTTCAGATATCGTAAAATTCGACGGACGGTTGCTTAATCCTCAAAAAAAAGAGTATGTCCTGCTAAATAAGCCAAAGAACTTTATTACTACAACAAGCGATGAAAGGGGCAGAAGAACCGTAATGGAATTAATTTCTAAAGCTTCAAAATCCAGACTCTTACCTGTTGGAAGATTGGATAGAAATACAACAGGACTTTTATTGTTTACCAATGATGGCGACTTAGCCAAAAAGCTTACTCACCCTAAACATGGGGTCAGAAAAATTTATCATGTAGAGTTAAATAAGAGTTTAAGAGCAGAGGATTTAAAAAAGATAAAAGAAGGTCTGATTCTAGAGGATGGTCCTCTAAAGGTAGATGAGGTAAGTTACATTACAGGCTCACCTAAGAAAGAGGTAGGGATAGAAATACATAGTGGAAAAAATAGAATTGTTCGTCGTATCTTCGAACATTTAGATTACGACGTAATAAAACTAGATAGGGTTATTTTTGCTGGATTAACCAAAAAAGACTTGCCTCGAGGTCATTGGAGACATCTTACCAAACAAGAAGTAATTAACCTGGGGATGAATCAATAAATCGGTCGAAATTATTCTAAGGCAATTTTCATTTTATCCTTGATTTCATTTAAGCATAGATTTCCTATACTCCCCTCATGGGTATGCTTAATATCTCTTTTTGGAGTAAATTGGTTCTTGGCAATATCTTCTCCCATTTTTTTATAAGCGTCTCTAAATGGCATACCAGATAAAACTAATTCATTTAGGGTGTCTACACTAAAAAGATAATCGTACATAGGGTTTTCTACTATTTCTTTATTCACCATGACATTTTTTAGACTAAAATGTGCCATTTCAAGGCAAGACTTAATATCCTGAATACAAGATATCATTAAAGGTTTAACGGCTTGTAAATCCCTGTGATATCCGCTGGGTAAATTAGTTGTAATTAGGCTTATTTGATTGGGGATGCCTTGTAAACTATTGCATTTAGCTCTGATAAGCTCAAAAACATCCGGATTTTTCTTATGCGGCATTATACTGCTACCTGTCGTGAGAGCATCAGGAAAAGAAATAAAATTAAAGTTTTGATTCATATAGAGACAGATGTCCATAGCTAGTTTACCTAAGGTGCCTCCTATTGAAGAAATGGCAAAAGAAGCTGATTTTTCTACTTTACCCCTTCCCATTTGTGCGGCTACAACATTGTATTTCATACTTTCAAAATCCATTTCTTGCAGTAGTAAAGGATCTATCAATAGGAAAAGAGCTACCATAACCTGCGGCACTGCCTAAGGGATTTTGATTGGTTATTTTATAAGCAGCATTAATCAGATAAATATCATCAATGAGACTTTCGGCATAAGAAGAAAACCAAAGACCAAAAGAAGAGGGCATAGCAATCTGTAAATGGGTATATCCGGGAAGCAAGATGTTTTTGTGTTTTTCAGAAAGCTCAATCAATAAATCAAATAGTTCTTTTACCATCGATTTAATATCATTCAATTCCTCCCTTAAATAAAGCTGCATAGCCACAAGGACCTGGTCATTTCTAGAGCGGGCAGTATGAATTTTTTTTCCGATATCTCCCAGTTTTTCTGTAAGAAGAAATTCAATCTTGGAGTGAACATCTTCAAATTCATTTTCTATGGTGAACTCCCCTTTTTTAATGGAAACGCCGATATTTTCCAATTCCTCTGCCAGGACATCGCACTCCTGTTTTGTTAGAATTCCGATTTTCTCTAACATCTTGGCATGAGCCAAGGAAGCTTGTATATCATGCTTTGCTAAAGAAAGATCTAACTCCCTATCATTTCCAACAGTAAAATGATCTATTTTTTTATCTGTACTAAAGCCTTTGTCCCAAAGTTTCATTTCATTTTTTTTAGTTCGTATTAATGTTTTTTATAATAGGTCAACCCTCTGTAAAGTTTCCTATTCTTTGATAAGAAAACCTTTTAGAATTTCAATATATAAATCTATACCTTCTGTAATCTCGTCAATAAAAATATATTCATCTGCCGTATGGGATCGGGTACTATCACCGGGGCCTAGCTTTAAGGAGGGGCAACTAAGCGCTGCCTGATCTGATAAAGTTGGAGATCCATAGGTTGATCTTCCCAATGAAATTCCTGAACGCACTAGTGGATGTTCCTTGGGAATAGAGGAAGAATTAAGTCTTAAAGATCTGGCTTTTACTTCACAAGGGGCTTCATCAGTGAGCATGTTTGCAATTTCTTTATTGGTATAACAATCGTTTACGCGCACATCAATAACTAATCCTACTTTTGCAGGGACAACATTATGTTGGCTTCCTGCATTTATTTGAGTGACTGTAAGTTTTACATCTCCTAAAACCTCCGATGATTTAGGAAACGAATAGTTTTTAAACCAATCTAATACTTTAATAGAATTATAAATAGCATTGTCATTATTCGGATGTGCTGCATGAGAAGGGGTGCCATGAACAATGCCGTCAAAAATAACCAATCCCTTTTCCGCAATGGCCAATTGCATTTGGGTAGGTTCTCCTACAATGGCTACATCTACTTTAGGAAGTATTTCTAAGAGACTATTTAAGCCATTTGGTCCCGAATTTTCCTCTTCTGCAGTAGCTGCCATGATAATATTATGATCAATATCTTCTGATTCATAGAAATAAGTGAAAGCAGCCATAAGGGACACCAAACAACCTCCGGCATCATTACTTCCGAGACCAAAAAGTTTTCCCTCTTCAATGATGGGCGTAAATGGATCTTTAGTATAAGCAGAATTAGGTTTTACGGTATCGTGATGCGAGTTAAGCAAGAGCGTAGGTTTATTGCTATCAAAATGTTTATTAAAGGCATAAACATTGTTATCCTCTCTTTTAAAAGGTATGTTATAGGAAATAAACCAATTCTGTATAAGTTCTGCAGTCTTTTCCTCCTGTGTAGAAAAAGAAGGCTGAGCTATTAGATCTTGTAATAAACTTAGGGCATTTTCCTTTAAGTTGGACTTTGTAATTTTCATAAGGTAATTGTTGTAAATAGTTGCTCTTTCTTTGCTATCATATAAAGATTTCCTATACACACTTTAGATACATTGTTTTTTAGTGCATAAAAGCAATTCTCCATTTTTGGGAGCATTCCCTCAGAAATAGTGTTAGCAAATAATAAATCATTATAGAGATCAATGTTAATGTGTTCTATTACAGAATCATCATCTTCAATCTTTTTTAAGACACCTTTTTTCTCAAAGCAGTAATAAAGTATTGTCTCAAAGTTTTTACTCATGCCAATAGCCAGCTCTGAGGCAATAGTATCAGCATTCGTATTTAATATTTGTCCATTTCCATCATGTGACAAAGCACAAAAAACAGGGGTGAACCCTGCGGTTAGTAGTTTTAAAATAGACATATCATTAACAAGAGTAATATCCCCTACATAGCCAAAATCAACTTCACCAATAGCTCTCTTTGTTGCTAGTATAGAGTTCCCATCTGCTCCGGATAATCCCAAAGCATTACAATTATTTGCTTGCAGTAGTGCAACAATATTTTTATTAATCAAACCGGCATAAACCATCATCGCTAGTTCCAGACTGTCAGCCGTAGTAACTCTTCTACCTTTAATCATAGTAGTTTTAACACCTAATTTTTCTCCTAAATTTGTAGCTCTTTTACCACCCCCATGAACTAAAATTTTTGGACCCTTTAAGGACGCAAATAACTTTAGAAATGTGTTCAGTTCATTCTTGTTTTCTATAATGTTACCGCCAATTTTTACAATAGAGAGTTGCTGTTTCATCTTATATACAAGTGCTTTGATGTTTATGATTATTCTGCTTTAGCCTCAAGCAAATATTTTAAGACAAGCTGGGCCGCATAGGTTCTGTTATTCGCTTGCTCTATTACCAGAGATTGAGAGCTATCTAAAACAGCATCTTCAACAATCACATTTCTCCGGACAGGCAGGCAGTGCATGAATTTGGCTTTCCCTAATTTTTCTAAATTAATCATCCAATTTGTATCCGTATTCATTACCTCTCCGTAATCTATATAGCTACTCCAATTTTTAACATATACAAAGTCTGCCTTTTCCAAAGCTTGTTTCTGATTGTATTCAATTGGTGTATTCTTAGTAATTCTTGGATCCAATTCATAACCAGGAGGATGCGTAATCAATAAATTGGCTTTATAGAGATGCATTATCTCCACAAAACTATTGGCAACAGCATGTGGCAGGGCTCTGGGATGAGGTGCCCAGGATAATACAATTTTTGGAGTTTTTATCTGCTGTTGTTCAGTAATGGTAATAATATCTGCCAAAGCCTGTAAGGGGTGACTTAAAGAACTCTCAAGATTTATAATGGGAGCACTGGCATATTTTTTAAATGATTTTAGAATTAATTCTTCTTCATCCCTTTCTTTGTTTTTCAGTAAGGCAAAAGCTCTAATCCCAATTATATCGCAATACTGAGAAAGTACTTGGGCCGCTTCTTTAACATGTTCGGCCTTTCCTTTATCCATAATAGTACCATCTTCAAATTCCAAATCCCAGCCATCATTGCCAAAATTCATTATCATGACATTCATCCCTAAATTCATAGCTGCTTTTTGGGTGCTTAAACGGGTTCTGAGACTGTTATTAAAAAAGAATAAACCTAAAGTCTTATTGGCGCCCAGAGCCTTATCCATTAAAGGGTTCTGTTTTATCTTTTTCGCATCATCTATCCAGTTAGGAAGTGAATTTATATCGTTTACAGATAAGTAATCTTTCATGATAATTCTGAGATTAAAGCGTTGAAAAACTGGTCTATTTGTTTCTTGTTTACATTAAGAGCCGGAAGAATCCTAAGGACCTTTTTATCTTTGGCACCTCCCGTAAAAATATGTTGATTAAAAATTAATCGTTTCCGTAGTTCACTTACTTCAAAATCAAATTTAAGACCCAACATCAGACCTTTGCCTTTTATTTCATTAACCTGGGGGATTTGTTTCGCCTTCTCCTTAAAATATTCCCCCATATTTTTAGAATTTTCTAGAAGCTTTTCTTTTTCAAGAACTTCTAAAACGGCTAAAGATGCAGTACATGCCAAATGATTTCCACCAAAGGTGGTGCCCAACAAGCCATGGGAAGCTTCAAATTTTGGATGAATAAGCACCCCACCTACCGGAAAGCCATTTCCCATTCCTTTAGCTATACTTATTAAATCCGGGACTATTCCATAATGTTGGAATGCAAAAAATAAGCCGCTTCTTCCAAATCCTGATTGCACTTCATCCGCAATTAATACAACATTATGTGTCTTGCAAAGAGAGGCAATATTCTTAAAAAAATCAGCAGAAGGCTGATCCAATCCACCAACTCCTTGAATACTTTCAATGATTACTGCGCAAACATCACCTTTTTCTATTTCTTTTTTAAAACCACCGATATCATCAAAATCAATAAAACTCACTTGTTGTTGTCTATTGATGGGGGCGTTTATGGTCAAATTATCAGTGGTGGCCACCGCAGCCGAAGTTCTCCCATGAAAACTATTAGTAAAGGCAATAACTCTTGATTTACCGGTATGAAAAGAGGCAAGTTTAAGGGCATTTTCGTTGGCTTCGGCTCCCGAATTACATAAAAAAAGTTTGTACTGATTGCAATCCGATAGCTCACCCAGTTTATCAGCTAGTTCTTTTTGTAAGGGATTGTGTACTGAATTGCTATAAAATCCTATTTTCTCTAGTTGTGTTTTAATTCTGTTAATATAATGAGGATGCGAGTGACCAATGGAAATGACTGCATGCCCACCATAAAAATCTAGATAGGTTTGCTTCTTGTCGTCAGTTATTTCTAACCCTTTGGCACTCACAGGGGTCACATCATATAGTGGGTAAACATCAAATAAATTCATTGCAAATAGGTTTTACAGCTAATTGGGGTATTAAAATGCCAATTATTTTGTTTTAAACTCGCTTATTTTTTCAAAAGAGGCTACAATTCCCCTAATTAAAGAAGAGCTAAGGCCTTGGTGCTCCATCTCATTTAAACCTTGGATAGTGCAACCCATTGGAGTAGTGACCTTATCAATTTCTTCTTCCGGATGGTTTCCGGATTCAATCAATAACCCTGATGCCCCATTGCAGGTATACATGGCTAATTCTTGGGCCTCCTTAGCATCAAAACCCAATTGAATGGCTCCTTGAGTAGTGGCTCTGATGAGTCGCATCCAAAAGGCAATTCCACTTGCACAAATGACCGTGGCTGCTTGCATCTGCGATTCTGGAATTTCCATGGAGTATCCCATTCTATTGAAGATAGCCTTGGCTAGTTCTATTCTTTTTTTACCCGCGGTATTACTACAGATGCAAGTCATGGATTTTCCTACGGAAATGGCCGTATTTGGCATACTTCTGATGATGTATTTATCCTGACCGATAATGGTTTCTATTTTTTCAATGCTAAAACCGGTGATAGTGGAGATTACCACATGATTCTCGTTTAATAAATCTTTTATTTCCTCAAGAATAGCAGAAAAATGACCAGGTTGAATAGCAAAAATTAGGATGTCAGATTCTTTTACCGCCTCTCGATTATCATTGGTAACCGTAACATTACCATACTTTTCATACTCCTTTATGCTTTCAATATTCCTTTTTGTGAGATACATGGTTGTTGCACCATTACTGTGTAATATCCCTTTAGCTATTGACAAACCTAAGTTTCCGGCTCCTATAATGGCTATTTTCATATTGTATATTTTAGTTTAGTAAATCATTGCTTTTAATCGTAGGCCAAGGTCTTCCTTATATCCCATCATTAAATTCATATTTTGGATAGCTTGTCCTGAAGCACCTTTTAAAAGATTATCCAGAACGGAGGTAATCAATAATTGATCATTATGTTTATATAGATGAACATGACAATGGTTAGTGTTCACAATTTGTTTAAGATTGACTTCCTGATCTGCAAGATTTGTAAAGACCGCATCTTGATAAAAAGCTTTATAAAGGGATTTCGCTTCTTCAAGGCTTCCTTTATATTGGGTATAGGCAGTAGAAAAGATCCCTCTTGCAAAATTTCCACGGTTGGGAAGAAAGTGCAAAGTGCCGCTTTCTTTTTGTAAGGATTGTAAACTTTGTTCTATTTCCCCTAAATGCTGATGTGTAAAAGGCTTATACCACGAAATGTTATTCGATCTCCAACTAAAGTGGGTGGTTGCCGTGGGCATTACCCCAGCCCCAGTACTTCCCGTAGTAGCATTTATATGAACGTCCTTATTTAGTAAACCAGCCTCTGCCAATGGGAGTAAAGCCAATTGGATACAAGTAGCAAAGCACCCTGGATTTGCAATGTGATGAGCCTTTTGTATACTTTCTCTGTTTAATTCCGGGAGGCCGTACACAAATTCAAATCCCTTAAAATTTGCATCTTCCTTTAACCTAAAATCATTGCTTAAGTCAATAATTCTTGTTTTAGAGGAGAATTGATTTTCAGTCAAAAATTTTCTTGAGTTGCCATGACCAAGGCATAAAAAGAGAATATCTACCTCGGGATTGATAGTATCTGTAAATTGCATTTCAATAAGATCCAACAGATCTAAATGAGTGTTAGAAATTTTCATGCCGGACCTCGTCGTACTGAAGACAAAATCGATTGTAACTTTAGAATGATTTAGCAACAGTCTTATTAATTCCCCGCCGGTATAACCCGAACCTCCTATAATACCAACCTTAATCATTGTTATTTGTAATTTGATTTGCAATTTTGGCAGGGGTAGAAAGCATTTTTATAAAGCCTTTAGCATCAGCCCCTGTCCATGCTTTATTTGTTTCACCGTAGTTTCCGAAGGAGGCATTCATTAAATCGAACTTTGATTGAATTCCATTTAATTCAAAGCGGTAAGGATGTAGCGCAACAAAAACCTCCCCACAAACATTCTTTTGTGTATCCATAAGAAAAGCCTCTATATTTCTCATTACTTCATCCATATAATTGCCTTCGTGTAGTAACATTCCATAAAAGTTACCTAATTGTTCTTTTTGATATTGTTGCCATTTACTCAGCGTATGTTTTTCTAAAAGATGATGTGCTTTTATGATGATTAAGGGAGCTGCTGCCTCAAAACCTACTCTTCCTTTAATTCCTATAATAGTATCTCCAACATGAATATCTCTTCCAATTGCATATTTCGAAGCTATCTCCGTTAACTCCTGAATATTTGTTACGGGATCTTTAATTGTGCCATTAATGGATACTAATTCTCCTTTGTCAAAGCCAAGGCTTATTTGTTCGGGAGTTGATTTTTCTAATTGGGAAGGATATGCCGATGACGGTAAGGGATTTGAGGAGGTAAGTGTTTCTTCTCCTCCCACTGAAGTCCCCCATAAGCCTTTGTTTATTGAATATTTGGCTTTCTCCCATGAGAAGTCAATTCCATTCTCCTTTAAATAGGCGATCTCTGATTCTCTGGAGAGCGTCATATCTCTAATAGGAGTAACTATTTCGATTTCCGGGGCGATAATTTGAAAGATCATATCAAATCTCACCTGATCATTGCCTGCACCGGTGCTGCCATGGGCTATATATTGTGCTCCTATTTTTTTTGCATAAGTCACTATCTCTATAGCCTGAATTATTCTTTCGGCACTTACACTTAGAGGATAAGTATTATTTTTAAGTACGTTTCCAAATATCAGATACTTTACAACTTTCTCATAGAAATCGTCCATGGCCTGTATGGCCTTAAATGAGGAAACTCCAAGTACTAGAGCTTTTTCTTCCATATCAACTAATTCCTTCTTACTAAAGCCCCCAGTATTTACACTGACGGCATGCACTTCATAACCTTTTTCCTTGGATAGATATCTGGCGCAGTAGGAAGTGTCTAATCCACCACTGTAAGCCAACACTAATTTTTTCATTTGTTTTTTCTTTTTAAAGAGAGGTGTTCTTTTATGCTTTTTAATTTGTCAAAAGTACTGGTACTTACTTTTTTCTCTTTTGATTTTTTTACCGTCGGATCATAAAGCATTCCGGTGCAAAGGCACATTTTTTGCTCTGTTCTGGTGAGCACATCAAAATTCTTACAGGTTTGACATCCCTTCCAAAAGGCCGGATCATCAGTTAATTCTGAAAAGGTAACAGGCTTGTAGCCCAGTTCATAATTCATTTTCATTACGGCTAGTCCTGTAGTAATACCAAATATTTTAGCGTCCGGGAATTTCTTTTTGGAAAGTTCAAAAATTGATTTTTTTATCTTTTTGGCTAAGCCTTGATTCCTGAAATCCGGATGTACTATGAGCCCGGAATTGGCCACAAATTTCATATGTCCCCAAACCTCAATATAACAGAACCCTGCAAAAGTATCTCCTTCAAGCGCTATTACAGCATTTCCATTTTCCAATCGCCTCATAATATATTCCGGCGATCTTTGAGCAATACCGGTACCTCGAACCTTTGCTGATTCCGAAATGGTATCGCTAATTATTTGGGCGTATTTAAAATGTGACTTGTTAGCAATTATAATTTTCATTGCTAGCTGTTTTAAGGAATTATAAAATGATTAATGGATTAATGCGGAAATGGACTCACCTATTTCCAATAGAAGGAAACACCCTTACGGGCGGGGACGAAAACGAAATACTGGACGTGTAATAAAAACGTTCCTTTGAAGTGTCGATATTTGTTTTACTTTCTTCATTTCTCTTCAAATGTACAAATTTGACTGAACTGGCAACGTTTACAGCTTAATTTTTTTGAATTGATAATAATCGACCTTTTTTAATAAGTATTTCATACAGCATCATCCCTATTACTAAGAAATACTCAATCATTAGGAGTAGGTAGTTCTCTTCAAAATTGGAATTACTGTAGGCTGCATAGCTAAGAAATACAAGAGCGGACCAGATGATAGGAAATTTATAATCAGTGTAAAGACTAAGTAAAAGTAAAAAAACTATATACCAAGGGTGGACTGTGGCTGTTAAGAAATAGTAGGTTGTTAAAACCCAAAACATCCCCGATAATAACGAATTAAAACTATGTTTTTTATTTAAAATAGTAAAAAGACCCACCACTGTAATGACGATTACAGGAATAAAACGACCGTAAATTTTTATTACTTCCCAGGGTTTGGCTCCAAAAAGAATAGAAATTTCTTTTACTAGATTAAATAACCCGGCATTAAACTCAAAATTTGAAAACCAAAGTCCGACAGTATGGGTATAATTATCCAAGAAATCAGCGTCATAAAATGGGAAGGAAAACAAAAGAATTACCATGAGTATTATCAGATAAAACTTGATACTTTTTTTAAAACCAAGAAAGGAAAGAAACAGGGGAAGAAACATAAGAGGAATTAGTTTAACCAAAATGGAGAGCGCAATAAGAATTGCTGAGGAGAACCATTTATTCTTGATCAAGGCATAAAGACTCCAGACAAAAAAGAAGAGCATAATCCCTTCAAAATGCAAGTTTCCTGTTAGTTCTATAATGACTAGCGGATTTAAAAAATACCAAAAAATTAGATATGGAGATCTGTTTAGAAGTCTTAGTAATTTTTTGCCAAAATAGAAAATTCCTATATCCGCAAGAATAATGAAAATACGCATGCTGAGGATAGCTCCCATAACTGTTTTACCTCCAAGAAAGACTGATATCGCAAATATCATCTGATTAAGGGGTGGGTAATTACTGAAATTCCTACCACTTAATTCTCCCATTCCTTTATGAAGCACATCAGCATTTGGTAAGATTATCTTGCCGTTTTCAATAATGGTGTCCGGAGTGAGGAGATATGGATTTAACCATTGATTAATCATAGTGCCGTCCCAAATAAAACGAAAGTAATCTTGAGATAGATTAGGCTCGCACAGCAAAAAAATCAACCTAAAAAAGAATTCCGGCAACGAGTAAGAAATTAAAATTCCACTTTTCAAATTGAATGAGCTTATAACACAAAAAGAATAAGGCTAGATAAAGCGAAATAAGTTTTAAAAAGTCGGCCCTTAGAAGGTGATATCCAAAGCTGAAATAAAACAGCATACTTGCCAAAACCATTAGTATCGGCAGTCTGTGAAGATTCCAATAGGAAGATATCCTAGAAGCCATTGGTTTTTATAGTTTGGCAACTACAAAATACATAAAAACTTACAATATTCCGGCCTTTGTATATGTCCAAATAATAATAATAATTACTTGACACATTAATAGACAAGTGACCTAAAAAAACTTAAACTTTAGCAGTTAAAGATTTTAAAGCTACAAAACCAAATCCTAGAAATAGCATAAAATGGAATGGAAATAATCCAAAATCATTTAGGGGAATAGCACTGTACATTCCGAATAAGAAATATAACATCAAGCCAAACTCAAGAATCATATTTGGAGATATTTTTTTGGCCAGATATTTATTCCCTTTCCAGGAATCACCAAGTTTGTTGATGTTAAATTTTGGGGTACGAACAAATTCACTTCTTTTCCCCATATGTCCCTCTAAAACAGCCACTGAATTATGCAATGAAAATCCTAAAGCCACAGAGAAAAAAGTAAAGAAGATTTTAATATAGTCGACAAAATTATCAAAACTACTGCCTTGAATACTCTTGTAGGTAAACCAATAGCAGATAAAAAGAATTACTGTACTTAAGATGAAAAAACTGGTTACTTCAAAGATCCATCCAAGATGGCCATAGGTGTTTTTTATGTAGAGCATCGGGATACTTAACAAGGCCACCACAAAGACACATAAAAACATGGAACTGTTTAGTAAATGCATTACGCCATGGAACTTTGTCTTAAAAGAAATATTTTTTGCACTTAATACACTCCAAACTGTTTTTCTAAAATTTTCAGCCCCTCCTTTGTTCCATCTAAATTGTTGGGATCTTGCGGCACTGATTACTACTGGTAATTCAGCAGGAGTTTCAACATCTTCTAAATACTTGAATTTCCAATTCTTAAGTTGAGCTCTATAACTTAAATCCAGGTCTTCCGTTAGGGTATCACCTTCCCAGTTTCCGGCATCCAGAATACATTCTTTTCTCCAGATACCTGCGGTGCCATTAAAATTAATAAAATGACCCTTTGCATTTCTGCCTACCTGTTCTAAGGTAAAATGGGCATCCAACGCAAATGCCTGAATTTTTGTAAGAGTAGAATAGTTTCTATTTATATGGCCCCAGCGCGTTTGAACTACACCAATTTCTCTGTCTTTGAAAAAGATGACTGTTTTTTTTAACCAATCGGGATCTGGCATGAAATCTGCGTCAAAAATGGCTATAAAATCTCCTTTGGCAATTTCCAGGCCTTCTTTAAGCGCTCCTGCCTTAAAGCCTTGTCTATTTTTCCTCGTTATATGTTGAATGTCGAGACCCTGAGCTTTTAGGATATTGATTTTCTCCGCAGTTTCAATTACTGTATCATCTGTAGAATCATCAAGTACCTGTATCTCCAATTTGCTTTTGGGATATTCTATTTTTGCAATGTTTTCTAAGAGGCGTTCCATAACATACTCCTCATTATAAACAGGAAGTTGTATGGTCACATAGGGGATCTCTTTTGGGTCCAGTAAGTTGAATTTAGGCGCAACTTCATTTATTTTTTTATTCCCAAGGTAGTTTACCAAAAGGTTCAATTGAGCTAAGCTGTAAAAAAATATTAGCAGCAAGGCGGTACTATAAATACCAATAATGATGTATGCTATTGTTAGTCCCATATTATTTCAAACTATATTTAAAAATCCAACCCAAAATTTTTACGCCTGCAAATATACTACCTTTTAGCGTACCGGAGACCTTGGAAACTCCGATTCTTTTTTTATAACGCACTGGTATTTCGGTGTATGACATCTTCATTTTTAAAGCCTTAAGCTGCATTTCAATAGTCCAGCCATAGGTCTTGTCAACCATTTTCATTTCCAATAACCGATCGTATTTTATTGCCCTAAAGGGTCCTAGATCCGTAAAATTGGCTCCAAAAAACCATCGCATTAAAGTGGTGGCTAATTTATTTCCAAATATCTGTTGAGGTGTCATGGAGCCTTGTTCTCTTAACTCCTCTGTTCTTGCACCAATAACCAAATCAACATTATTCTTCTCAATTGGTTCTATCAGTTTTGTCAACTCCTCTGGATAATCGGAATAGTCACCATCCATAAATACGATAATAAAGGGCTTCTTGGACTTTTTGGCTATATAATTCATGCCTCTTAGGCAGGCATAACCATAGCCTTTATTTGGTTCATCCAGGACAGTAGCCCCTGCCTTTCTTGCGTTTAGAATGGTATCGTCGGTAGAATTATTACTAACAACAATAATTTCAGAAACTACCTCTGGTATCTCCTTTATAACCTTGGCAATGGAATCAGCTTCATTATAAGCTGGAATGATAACGTTAATATCAGTCATTTAAATAGCTATGTTTTGTTTGCCGAAATTTGAGCAGTTTGTCCTTATTGAAATATTGTACTGAAAGGATGTAACGCCTAAAAGCAGCATTAATTCTAAAATGTTTGAAGAGATTTTTTTAAATAACAACATATTTAGATTCAAGTAAAGCTTAGTTTTTATTTACTAATTTCATTAAATCTACATCGTTTCCTAATAGAATTTCATTGCCATCAATTCTGCCTTTCAAAGGTCCATTTTCTAATTTGAGAACACCCCTTGGACAGACAGCAGAACAAATGCCGCAACCAACACAGCTCGATCTTACAATATTTTCACCTTTTTGCGCATACGCTCTTACATCAATTCCCATTTCACAATAAGTAGAGCAGTTGCCACAAGAAATACATTGACCTCCATTGGTAGTAATTCTAAACCTTGAAAAAAGACGTTGTTGGAATCCTAAGATTGCTGCCATTGGACATCCAAATCTACACCAGACTCTATTTCCAAAAATGGGATAAAAACCCGTGCCAATGACTCCTGAAAAAATACTGCCAATTAGAAAACCATAAGACTTTCGAAGGGTTTCCGATTTAAAAAGAAATACATTGCCATCACCACTTAAATAGTGAAATCCTATAAGTGCTATAATGATCACAAAATATCCTATTGCTCCGTATTTGGCATCTTTCTTAAATTCATTTCTTTTAAAAATCATTACCCCAAAAAATATCAAACTTAAAATAAGCGCGACCCCTATTAAAAAAGTATTTTTGGTCAACCAATATTTTGAAGTATCGTTCCCCAGATAGGAGTAAATTACTGCCGTAGTCATTAAAGTCACAAATACTACCACACTATGTACAACCCACCTTTCTATTCTCCAGGCTGATAGTTTTTTATCACTAAGCTGCCTAAAGGCGTCTCCGGCCGTTTCAGCCAATCCTCCACAACCGCAAACCCAGGAACAGTACCATCTTTTCCCATATTTAAAAGTCAGAATGGGTGAGATAACAAAGATGGAAAGCACGCCAAAAAATAGCATTGCCATTCCAATATCCCCGGCCTCAATAAAGGAATTTATTCTATAGCGTTCAAAATTGTAATAGTTTAAAGGCCACATATTTTTAAGGTCATAATAGGGTAGGGTACTATTTAGCCTTGCCATTATTTCCGGAATAATAAAGGCAAACGCGGTTTGAAAAAACATCACACTAATAGTTCTTATAATCTCATACCTGTTATGCCTGTATTTTAAAATAAACTTGATACCAAAAGCCAATATAGCGACGGTATAAAGGGTTCCATAGACAAACCATTGACTTGCCGGATTTCCACTTAACAACCTACTTAGAGGGTCAAAAAAACCAATAATTCCAGAATTAGAACCATTTGCGTCCAGCCCTAAATATTGAGGGTAGAAGTATAAAACAATATAAAAACTAGTAATGGCTATTCCAGTCAACCAGCCGGCCCATCCTTTTGATGAAATAGAATTAAACCATACCTGATCATTTTTTATTCCCTCTGATTTAGAAAGGTAACTGGCCCTTGCATACCAGATGATTCCGATAAACAATGCTGAAAGAGAGACACCCAGCCATATGCCTTTATTGGGAAATGATGGGTTCCAAGCAGCCAGAAGAATAACAAAAAGCCCCAAATAGCCAATTGTCAGTCCTATTTTTTGGGATACCCCTAACGAATTTGTTTCCAAACCCGTAAAGGCCATACTTTTATCATAGGTTTTCATATTTCTATGCTCGTATTTTGTAAATTAAGGCAACTTTTAATAACTAATTTTTAGCAAATATTCGCTTCCATTGTTTCTTCTTAGGACTTATTTGAAGTCCAAAATCCCGATTAAATTTTTCCGCTATATCATTTTCATAATGGGTATAAAATTCAGGGTCAAAATTGGCATCTTTTAAATGAGTAATAATGTGTTCGATGTTTCTCTTTTCGCTTAACCAGGAGTCAAATACTTCATGGCGCATTCTAATTCCAAAAGTATTAATTCCTAAAAACTGCTTTGAATCCTTATCAAAGGCTATGGTAATACAAATTTTCTCTTGAGGATGTCGCCAATGAAAATGAGATTCATTTTCCTTTTTATTTCTAAGACTATTTACCCAGCCATAGGTTTGGTATTCTATATCCAGGAATTTTGCAGAATTGAACCAATGTCCAGGCTTATATGCTGTAGGTCTATCACAAATCGTTTGTGCTACCGTTTCTCCCATCATACGTCCCGTGTACCAGACGGCTTCTACAGCTCGTCTATTCCCAGTGGGCTCAAGTTGTTCTGCACAATCTCCTATGGCGTAAATATCTTTAATATTAGTTTCAAGAAACTTATTCACCTTAATGCCCTTGCCAAGATGGATCCCTGAGTCTTTTAGAAAGTTTATATTAGGGGATACTCCTGCTGTAAGACCTACAAAGTCGCAATTAATTTCTTCTCCCTGGTCTGTTTTAACTGCCTTGACCTTTCCATCATCTGAGGCTAAAATTTCGATAAGATTAGTGCCTAATTTGAGATCGATATGATGATCAAGGATGTGTTCATTAATCATTTTTGCTTCCCTTTCTGGGAGTACACCATCCCAAAAATTTTCTTCTCTAACCAAAAATGTTACAGGGATGTTTCTGCTCCGAAGCATTTCGGCCAATTCAATTCCTATAAGTCCTCCACCAACAATCACCGCTCGTTTACAAACTTTGTTATTGGGCGCATTTACCTCTAACAGATCCAAGTCTTGTTTAGAATATAAACCTTGAACCCCAAAAAGATCCTGTCCGGGCCAACCAAATTTATTGGGTTTTGATCCGGTTGCTAAAATTAGTTTGTCATATTTTATGACCTTTCCTTCTTCTATTAATAGTTCTTTCTCTTGATGGTTGACGGAACTAACGAAACCCCTTATGAGCTCAATTCGATTCTTTTCCCAGAACCAGTCTTCATAGGGTTGAATATGTTCAAATTTCATATGCCCCATATAAACATACATAAGGGCCGTTCTGGAAAAAAAATAATCTGTCTCAGCAGATATGATAATAATTCTATGGTTAGAATTTTTTCGGATATGTCTTGCAGCCGTAACACCTGCAATCCCATTTCCAATAATTATAATATTCTGCATTGAGTTTTTTTATAAAGGATCTGTCGTTTATAAAGATAATAACTTAACAATGAGTAAAGAATTAGATGTTTAATATTATCTTATTTTTGTTAAAGGCTATCAGAATTACATATGAGAAGAATAGGATTATTAATACTCATCCTTTTTCAACTTTCCTGTAAGAGTCAGGGAGAGAGTAAAATAAACGGGATTAGCTTTGTGGCTTCAAGAGAAAAGGCGGTACAGGAACATGTAGACGCTTTTTTGGAAATTAATGCCGACCACGCGGCAGTGATGCCATTTGGATTTGTGAGAGATTTGAATTCTCCTGAGATCATATTTGATACCGATAGGCAATGGTATGGAGAAACACAAGGAGGAGCCAAGCAATATATTGAATTATTGAGGTCAAATAACGTAAAGGTAATGTTGAAGCCTCAAATTTGGATTAGTAAAGGGCAATTTACAGGAGGTCTTAAAATGATTTCTGAAGAAAATTGGCAGAAGTTTGAAACTTCCTATGAAGATTTTATGCTTACCTATGCCTTATTGGCCCAGGAAAGCAAGGCAGAAATTCTTTGCATAGGTACGGAATTGGAACAGTTTGTAAAGAACAGACCGGAATTTTGGGTGCAATTAATTCAAAAAATAAGGAAAGTGTATAAAGGGAAGCTCACTTATGCGGCCAATTGGGACGAATATAAGCGTACACCTTTCTGGGAAGATTTGGATTTTATTGGCATTGATGCCTATTTCCCTCTTTCGGATGCTAAAACCCCCACTGTGGAACAGCTTAAGGAAGGCTGGAAACCCTGGAAAGATGAAATATCTTCTTTGGCTACTAAAACTTCGAGGCCTGTTATATTTACCGAATTTGGTTATAGAAGTATGGATTATACTGCCAAGAAACCATGGCTGGTAGATCGTACTGAAGAAGGGGTGAATATGGAGGCACAGGTGAACGCCAAAAGGGCGATTTTTGAAGAATTTTGGCAGGAAGATTGGTTCGCAGGAGGCTTTGTATGGAAATGGTTTATACAACACGAAAAGGCCGGCGGAGGAGAGGATAATAGGTTTACTCCACAAAATAAACCTGCACAGGAGGTCATTAAAATTTTCTATCAAAAGAGTTAGCCCATAAATTATTTTTCTTAAAGTTTGACCAATAGCTTGCAATTTGGCAACATATTTGATAAACTTTGTAATAAAATAGCTCAATTGCTTCGAATAATTTTACTCATTGTCTTATTAGGTTCTTCCCTGATAATTACTGCTCAAGATTCCTTGAAATTAGCCATTGCTGAAAAGGGTGATGGTATTTACTCCTTTTTAAGAAAGCATGGAGTGGATCCTTATGATTCTTATAAGGATTTCATTGTCCTCAATGAAAGTAAATTAAAAGATAATATTCTTCTCCTTGAAGGGATCACTTATCAATTACCTCAGGTAGATGAGGATAGTGAAATTGCACTGATAGAATCTGAGCCAATTCCTTTAAAAGAAGAAGTAGGTACCAGCGTTTCTTATAAGATTTTTGGAAAAAAATACGAAAAAGTTCCGACGAAAAGCGAACGTTTAGAAAAAACCGTTTTTTATCTGGTTTCCGGACATGGAGGTCCTGATCCCGGAGCTATGACAAAGGTAAAAGGTGTTTCTATATCTGAAGACGAATATGCCTACGATGTTACCTTGAGATTGGCCAGAGAGTTAATTTCCCATGGGGCATTGGTTTATATAATTGTTCGAGATTTGAATGATGGTATTAGAGATGCTCAGATCTTGGAAATGGATAAAGATGAAGTGGTTTATCCTGAAGAGAAAATCCCCTATAATCAAAAACAAAGATTAGATCAACGGGTTGAAGCGGTTAATGAACTTTATAAAAAGCACATAGGAAAGCATCAAAGATTAATTGTTACTCATGTAGATAGTAGAAGTACCGGTCAGAATATAGACGTATTTTTTTATCATCATGAAAAAAGTAAGAATGGTAAAAAACTTGCCGAAAATATCCATCAAACTTTTAAAAATAAGTACCAGAAGTATCAACCTAATAGAAGTTATTCCGGAACCTTTGAAGACAGATCCAGTCTCTATTTGGTTAAAAAGACCTTGCCGGCCATGACTTTTATTGAGATTGGTAATATTAGAAACAAAAAGGACCAGAAGCGTATTTTGGACTATGATAATAGACAAGCGCTTGCAAAATGGATTTCTGAAGGTGTTTTACTCGATTATGAATCAAAATAAATTGACCCTCCTACTAAACTTTGGCAAGAATTTTTCTTTGATAGTATTGGTATAGTTCATTTGGTCCCGCCCCTAAAAATTTCCGCAGGTGGATCATCCCAAAATAGTATTGTAGTTTTAGTGCGCCTATTTTTTCATATTTTCTGGCTGAAGTTTTTACATGATAAGGTAATACCCTGAATTTAGTATTCTTGTAGAGTCGGCCTATGAATTCATTATCCTCATATATTATATAGTCTTCATTAAATCCACCGCTTTTCTCAAATAGAGATTTAGTAATAAAAAGGGATTGATCACCACCCCTGCAAATGCGGTGATTTATTCTAGTGAACCAGGAGAATAAACGAAGAAAACTATTTGCACTATCAAACTTCATTCTAAAACAGCCTGCTTCTGTGTCGTGCCTTAGTGCATTTTTAATCATGGCATCAAATTGAAAAGGGGGGAAGGTATCCACATGTAAAAAATACAGGATAGATCCCGTTGCATAAGAAGCCCCTAAATTCATTTGTTTAGCTCTTCCTTTTTCACCCTTTAAGACTTTAATTCCAAGATCTTGGCATTTTTCTATGGTACCATCAGTACTTCCGCCATCAACCACCAAAACTTCCTTGACTAAGTCGAGACTTGAACAATCTTGCAAATGTCGAATCAATTTAGTGATATAGACCTCTTCATTTAAAACGGGAATAATAATACTGATCAAGGGCTTATGATTTTGTTTCGTTTAAATTCCAATTGTATTTTAAATATCCTTTTTTTACATCTTGATTAATGGGACTTTCCAGGTATGTGTTCAGATAATCTATTAAGCTTCCATCTGTTTCGAAATCCTTTTTGTACCAATCAAATATTTTTGATAAGCGTATTTCATCTTTTGAGATAATATTCTTCGAGGAATCTTTAATAAAATCCTTCGCAGCCTTATCAAGTTGTTTTTCCAGAGTTGCTTCTTCAAAGGCTTCATTCAATAGTTTTGGGCAGGATATAGAGGCGCAATTGATCGCAAAATGTATTCTTGGCTCCCCCATATTCCTGAGTATAGAATGTTCTATTTCACTTAGGGAAAGTATTTTTCCATTTTGATTAATCCATTTTTTCTTCCATGGGTTTTTTAGGTCTCCTATACTATTTAGAGGATAATTTTCTACGATAAGTTTAACCGTAGCGGCATTATAGAGGTTGATATAAAATGCTAAGGTTTTGGCTTTTGTCCAGTTTTTATCTGGAACCCTTTGGGCCAAGTTCTCCAAATAAGCATCTAGTTTTCCTCCTTATTTCTTAGAGCTTTATAGTCCACATTTCCCTCAGCGTCTACATATTGTTTTAAAAGAAGATTCCACTGGTCTTCATTTGTTACTTGCTGCTTATATATCGGTAGTTCTTCCCACGTATTTGGGCCTTCATTGTAAAAAGGAAGGAGCAAAATAACTAAATACACAAGTAAATTAGGCAGCATATATTTTTTGTTCTTAGTGGTTGCATTAGATAAAACCTTACAACTTCAGATATGTTAATAGATTAGCATCTTGTTTAAAAGGATGAAATAGACTTATCCAAAATATATATTTTGGGGATACAATCATCTTAAAGACTTTTAATCATTTCCAAAAACAGTGTTATCATTTTAGGTTCTGTCTCTGAAGAAACTTTAAGGATGTCTGAAATATGAATTGGTTTTAAATTATCGGGATCACATTCGTCTGTTAAAACGGAAATGGCCAAAACGGGTAGTTTTAGCTGATTAGCAACAATAACTTCGGGGACGGTACTCATTCCTACGGCATCTGCACCTATAATTTTTAGCATTCGATATTCCGCCTTTGTTTCCAATTGAGGGACCTATAACTGCGGCATATACTCCTCTGCGGAGTTTAATATGCTGTTTAAATGCTATCTCAACAACCTTCTCCATCATCTGTGAATCATAGGGCTCGCTCATGTCTACAAACCTAGGTCCAAAATCGGCAACGTTTTTAAAGGCTAGAGGAGAGCCGCCTTGTAAATTGATATGATCTTCGATAAGCATAAGATCTCCTTTTTTAAAATCGAGGTTTACCGCTCCGGCGGCATTCGATATAAACAGTTTCTTAATTCCCAAAGCATGCATCACTCTAATAGGGTAGGTGACATCTGAAAAGGCATAGCCCTCATAGCAGTGAAACCTACCTTGCATTACCACTACTTTTTTTGATTCCAAGGTGCCATATACAAGTTTACCAAAATGAAATTCTACCGTAGCCAATGGAAAAAATGGAATATGGTGATAGTGTGCTGTAATAGGATCCGAAATATGTCCTACTAATTTTTCAAGGCCCGTACCAAGAACAATTCCTAGTTCTGGTGCCTCAAAACCTTTGTTTAAAAGAAATTCACAAGATTCTTTTAGTTGCTTTTTTGTCATGAATTTTTATTTAGATAGGGCTTAAACAACTCGACACCCTTCAGGTCCTCATAAACATCAATATCATTTCTTTCTGACAAAAGAAATACCTTATCGTTAGAAATATCCTTTAAGGTATTCTTTAGCACAGAAGAAGTACCCCAGACCTTATTTATAAAAAGTGATTCATTTAAGCGCTTCATTCCGATTAGGTAATAGCCCCCATCTTTTGCCGGCCCTAAAACGTAGTCATGGTTTTCTAGTTTTTCAAAGGCCTCTTGAAGAGTTGTAGTATCTAAATCATAAATATCACTTCCGATAATAATAATTTTTTGATAGGCATTTTGAAATCCCGTTTTAAAGGCATTACACATTCTTTCACCTAAGTCTTGTCCTTGCTGAAGTTTCTTGGAGAATAATTTTTCACTCCATAAGTCGTCTCTTTCCGGATCTTCTGAGAAATATACTTCTTTGGTACATGATAGGTTTCGTGTAATAGATTCTGTATGCTTTAATAATTGAAGATAAACCTCTAAAGCGGCTTCATCTCCAATACTTGCTGCCAAGCGCGTCTTACATTTTCCCAGTTCCGGATTACGGGTAAAAATAAGCAACAATTCATTTTTTTTCTTTTCCAAAAAGCAAGATGATTTTAATTTAATATACTTTAACAGCCTTTGTCAATAAAGAACTCCATTCCTTACCATAGGCATGCACCCTTAACGTTTTATTTCCTAAGGTGTCGTAAACCGGGAATCCCAGGTTTGTCCATTGAAAAATACCTCCATAGAGATTTTTAACATTATTATATCCCTTCTTAAGTAACTTCTCTCCAATATTCTCAGACCTTACCCCCACAGAACAATACACCACAATAAATTGTTTTTTGTCGGGATGTTCTGCCATGAATTCAGTGATATTAAAGTCCTTATAGCCCACCCAAATAGCATCCTTCAGATGACTTACATCATATTCATCTTTTTCCCTTGTATCTAGAAGAAGCTCCTCTTTTATCTGATCAAGTTCTTCAACGCTTATATAAGGTACTGAAAGACTATTATAGCGTTTAAGGGTTTTGTCTATCCCGTTTTGAGACCAACCAACATTAAGCATTAAAATACTTATGAGTAGGGGGATACAATACTTCATTTAAGCTAATTTATTTTTACGGTAAAGATACATATTAGGAGAATAAGGAGGTAGTGTACATTTGTATTCCATGTCATAAGAACGTATTTTTATTTTCTAACATCATCTTTTAAAATGAAAAATAAACTTCTTATTGGGCTATGTCTTATATGCTGGCTTCACTCTTGTCGGGATAAAAAATCGGAGAATATTGAAATGCCTGTTGACCGGACATTAGTGGAGACCTATAAAGAAAAGTATAGACCACAATACCATTTTACTCCTGAGAAGATGTGGATGAATGATCCCAATGGGTTGGTATACCATCAAGGGATATACCACCTTTTTTATCAGTACTACCCGGATGATATAGTATGGGGTCCCATGCATTGGGGACATGCCATTAGCAAGGATATGGTTCATTGGGAACAAAAGCCTATTGCTTTGTACCCAGATGAGCACGGTCTTATTTTTTCCGGCAGTGCTGTTGTGGATTTAAATAATACATCTGGCCTGGGGTCTAAGGAGAATCCTCCTTTGGTAGCTATTTATACTTACCACGACATGAAGGGAGAGAAAGAAGGTGCTTTAGATTTTCAAACTCAGGGAATTGCTTATAGTTTGGATAATGGGGAATCATGGGTTAAATATGACAAAAACCCTGTAATTCTAAATGAAGGAATAAAAGATTTCAGGGATCCCAAAGTTTTTTGGCACGAGGAAACAGAGCATTGGATTTTGGTTTTAGTAGCCGGCGATTTTGCACAGATTTACAATTCTAAGAATTTAAAAGAATGGACTCTTTTAAGTGATTTTGGAAAAGAAGTCGGAGCTCACGGAGGTGTTTGGGAATGTCCGGATTTATTTCCTCTTAAGATTGCAGAAACTGGAGAGGAGAAATGGGTTATGATTATAAGTATTAATCCTGGAGCCCCAAATGGGGGTAGTGGAACACAGTATTTTATTGGGGATTTTGATGGCACTAATTTTACTTCGGACCAAAAAGCACCAAAATGGCTGGATTGGGGAACCGATAACTACGCAGGTGTTACCTATAACAATGTTCCCTCCGGGGAGCGCATTTTTATTGGTTGGATGAGTAATTGGGATTATGCCAGAAACACCCCTACTGAAAAATGGCGCAGCGCGATGACGCTTCCCAGAAATTTGAGTTTATCAAAGATTAATGGTGAATACACCTTAATAAATTATCCTCTCGAAGGTTTAGCCTCGCTAAAGCAATCAAGAATTAAAAAGGAACTCAATTTAGCACCTCAAGAAAAAGAAGTCATAAACTTTGATAATTATAATCAGGCTGAGGTTCGTTTTCAAACCTCGGGGCGATATTTTGATTTAACATTTTCAAACGCATCAGAAGAACAATTGGTCTTTCTTTTTGATCAGGAAAATGAAGAATTGATATTAGATAGGACCAGTTCGGGCCAAACCTCTTTTAAGGAAACATTTGGAGACAAACTTCATAAAATGCCTCTGAAGAACCTTCCTTCGGAAGATATTGAAGTCAGAATCCTTATGGATTGGTCTTCGGTTGAAATATTTATTAATAAGGGACAAAAAGTGATGACCTCGCAAATTTTCCCTAATGATCCTTATAATGTGCTCACTTTTACAAATCTTGGTGCAGAAGGACTGTCTATAATGGATATTGAAATTAGTAAGATAGAAGCTATCTGGTAATAACTTTTAATGCTGGTTTTGTAAACTGTACATTACCCCTCGTAATTCTGCAAGGCCTTTTAGTCGGCCAATAGCTGAATATCCCGGATTGGTCTTAGTATTAAGATCAGTGAGTATTTGATGCCCATGATCCGGGCGCATGGGGATTACCTTCTTCTCTTTTTTTGAAGCGTCATAAGTTTTTTGATCACCTCATACATAGGAACATCCCCTTCCAAATGATTAGCTTCATAAAAATTACCTTCCATATCTCTTAAGGTACTTCTCAAATGAATAAAATGAATATGATCTCCAAATTTTTCAACAATATCTACAAGATCATTGTCTGCTCTTACTCCCAATGAGCCTGTACAGAAAGTGATACCATTGTTGGGACTATTATTATCTGTCAAAATTCTTGCTATATCTTTTGCTGAACTCATTATTCTGGGAAGACCTAAAATAGAGAAAGGCGGATCGTCCGGATGAATAGCCATAAATACTCCAAGCCTCTCTGCGGTAGGAATTATTTCATTTAGGAACAACATCAAATGCTCTTCCAATTTCTTTCTATCAATATTATTATAGGTATTTAAAACCTCCTGAAACTCCTCAAGAGTATACCCTACTTCCGCTCCCGGGAGATTGTCTAAAATGGTTCTTTTAAGAAGCGCTATATCTTCAGGTGTCATACTTTTATAATGAAGTAAGGCTTTTTCTAGAATTTCATCCGGATAGGAAGCTTTGGCATTTTCTCTTTTAAGGATAAAGCAATCGAATGCTGCAAGAGCTTTCATCTCAAAATAGAGGGCTTTTGCCCCGTTAGGGAGCTTGTATTCGAGGTCCGTTCTAATCCAATCCAGGATGGGCATAAAATTATAGCAAATAGTGAAGATACCTTCTGCCGCCAGATTCTCCAGGGTAGTCTTATAATTTTCTATTAACTGCTGATAATTTCCTGTCCTTGTTTTTATTTTTTCGTGAACGGGGACACTTTCAACAACACTCCAGTTTAGTCCCGCTGTCTCAATCATATGTTTCCTTTCTGCTATGGCTTCTCTACTCCAGATATCGCCATTAGGTATTTGATGTAAGGCGGTTACAATTCCACTTGCCCCTGCTTGTCGTATGTCCATTAGAGAAACCGGGTCATTAGGCCCATACCATCTCATAGTTTGTTCCATCATCTTCATACTCCTGAATAAGAATTAAAACCGCCGTCCACAGGCACAATTATACCAGTCACAAATTTAGAGGCGTCGCTCGCCAACCATTGAACTGTTCCTAATAATTCATCAGGTTTTCCAAATCTCGCCATAGGCGTGTTTTTAATTATTTGATTTCCTCTGGCAGTTAAGGATCCATCTTTTTCGGTAAGAAGCGTTCTGTTTTGTTCAGTCAGAAAAAAACCGGGAGCTACAGCATTTACTCTTAAGCCTGCACCATGTTTATTGCAAAATTCCACAGCCAGCCATTGGGTGAGATTGTCAATAGCTGCCTTAGCAGAGCCATAGCCCAGAACTCGACTTATAGGTCTTTGTGCGGCCATAGAGGATATGTTGATGATACTTCCTTCCGAGTTTGTCAGAAAGAGTGGTAGAAAAACTTTGATTGGCAAAAAGGTCCCCAGATAGTTTAATTCCATCACCTTATTTAGTTCAGACACCTTAGCATCTAATAAAGTTTGATCCGGAGTAATTACAGCACCTGGCATATTACCTCCGGCAAGATTTATGAGAACATCAATTTTATTGACAGACTGTTTTAAAGTATCCCTTGCTTTTTCCAGATTCTCTTCGTCGGTTACATCGGCTAAAAGAGAAATTATTGGGTGTTTTGTTTGGCCTATGGAAGCGATGAGTTCGGATATTTTCTGGGCATTTCTACCTAAAACGACTACTCGGGCACTTTCATGGGCTAAATGCTTTGTTATAGCTGCGCCCAAAACCCCGGTACCTCCGCTTATAACTACTATTTTGTCTTTTACAGAGAATAATTCATTCTGGTCCATCTGCAGATTTTAAATTTTAGGGAATGTAAGAATTAATGCCTAAAACATCAATAAAAAGTGGAGATAACAGTGAACTTGATTAGACGGGAGATGCCATTTTTTCAAAAAGGGAAATAGGCCTTTGCATTATTATAGCATACATCGGAGACTATTTTTCCAAGCCATTTCTCATCAGCCGGTAATTCTCCCTTAGCAACATCATTTCCAAATAAATTACATAGCACTCTTCTGAAATACTCATGCCTTGGGAAGGATAAAAAACTTCTGGAGTCAGTTAGCATTCCAACAAAACAACTTAAAAGGCCAATGTTGGATAGGGAATTAAGTTGTTTTTCCATCCCATCCTTTTGATCCAAAAACCACCAACCGGATCCAAACTGAACTTTTCCCTTTATGCTTCCATCATTAAAATTTCCGATCATGGCTGCCATGACTTCGTTGTCTGCCGGATTTAAGTTATAAATAATGGTTTTTCCCAGCTCGTTGGAGCTGTCCAAATGATTTAAAAAATTACTGAGAGAAGTTGCTTGCGGGAAATCCCCTATAGAATCAAAACCGGTGTCCGGCCCAAGCAAGTCCAGCATTCTGGTATTATTATTACGCAATGCACCCAAATGAAATTGCTGCACCCATCCCTTTTTATGATATTGCTTAGAAAGGAATACTAACAAGGTTGATTTTAATTGATCATTTTCAAGGTTATTGAGGTGCTTTCCTTTCCTGACATTGTTGAAGATTTGATCAATGTTCATATCTTCCTCTTTGTAATATGGAAGGTAATCCAAGCCGTGATCTGCCAATCTGCAACCATGTTCATGAAAATACGTTATTCTATTTTCCAGGGCATTTTTCAGATCAGCAAAAGATCTAATTTGGATGTTAGTTACTTCTTCTAAAGCATCTAAATATTGATTGTAGGTGTCGCTGTTGTTTGCGGCATAAGCCTTATCTGGTCTAAAAGCAGGTAGCAATTTTACATCTTCATTGGCTTTGTTCTTGTCATGAAAAATAAGAGAATCAATGGGGTCATCGGTCGTACAAACCACCTCTACCTTCATCTGTTTTAAGAGGCCTCTTGTGCTGTGACTGCTTTTTGATAATTGCTCTGAGCAGTTATTGTAAATTTCTGTGGCATTATTTTGATCAAGAAGTTCGTTTATCCCGAAATATCGTTTTAACTCTAAGTGTGTCCAATGATATAAGGGATTTCTCATAGTAAAGGGGACGGTTTGTCCCCATTTCTGAAACTTAGCCTTATCCGAAGCGCTTCCGGTAATAAATTCTTCAGATATCCCCATGGTTCTCATGGCTCTCCATTTGTAATGATCCCCGTGCAGCCAAACCTCACTGATATTTTGAAATTGATAGTTGTCTGCTATTTTTTGAGGAGATAAATGATTGTGGTAATCTATAATTGGAAGATCCTTGGCATAGTTGTGATATAGTTTTTTGGCAAATTCAGATTGCAATAAAAAATCGTCATGAATAAAATCCTTCTGTACCATATCTTAGGGATTGTTTATGGATGTATTAGTCATAGAGTTAACCATTGTTTGAGCCATCTCTTCAAGGTTTATTCCTAATTGCTCCTTATTTATTAAAAGAACTTGGGTTTTTAGACTATCAGGTAATTTTGAATATCCATCTCTGGCCCCTAATATCATTCCGGCAACGGCCGCAACAGTATCATTATCCCTTCCATAATTTACAATAAATTGCATTGTTTTTTCAAAATTTCCTTCTCCGAAGGATAGGCCTGCTATTAATATTTCCCATATCTCTCCTGCATGAAAAGGAATTGCTCTGGCATCTTTTTCTAAAAAGTCATACACCAATTCTTGTCTGGCCCAATCCTGTTTACTCCCTTTATAATTTCTAGGGACTCTAAGTTTTACCGAGTCGGCTATAAATAAATTTTTAGAAAGATCAACATATCTGCGGGCACTATTTGCAATTTGATAGGAAATGCGACCTACTAATCTGCTGTCTTGATATTTAAAGGGATCAATATAGACGGAAGCGTCTAGAATTGAATCCATATCCTGAGTTCTCATCCCCATATGAGTCATGGCTGCTACTAAGGCTGATATGTCTTTGGCATATCCTAAATCAAAAAGGGTATGTTGATAGGCTAGGGAATAGGCCTCCTCCGGTTCAGTGGTAACCAATCCAAACATAGGAGTGTAAAGCATTCCGGCGCAGGACATTTCTCCTCCATAGAATCTATTCTGAGCCTCTTGATATGCAACAGGACCTATTTGGTAAGCCAAGGCCACTCTTGCCCATTCTTTAATCCAATCTATTTTTTCCATCCTTAGATCAAGAGAATCTGTTGAGGTTAAAATGCTGGGTTCTTTTAAGAGGAGTACTTCACTTTGGTAGTAGTCCGAAATGAATTTAGAAAAGGTTGTAGCGTCTATGTTTCTTTTATCATTAGACAGGTATGAGACCATTAAATACTTCCATCGTGTGTCGTCTGTAGTTGCTCCTGCACTAAGATTATGTTCCCAGGTTCCTTCGGGAGATTGAATTCGTTCTGCGGGAGTGAGAGCCAAAATATAACCATATTTATTTTGGATTTCTTTTCTGTCCCACATCTCAGTAGAAGCTCCCATAGCATCACCAATTGCTGATCCAACGAGGGCTCCTAATATTTTATCATATAAGATAGCCTCATCAGCCTTAAAAGCACTTTTTGTAAACGAGGCTTTTTTTGGAGCTTCAATGGCTTCGTTGGGGGATGTTCTTTTGCATGATAGGTTAAAGCTAATAAAAAGAAGCAGTAAAAATCCGAGTGTTTTGGTCATCGTAAAATCATTTTCTTAGCCATTCGTAAAAGATAATCTTTTTCCTTCAGACTTCTTTTAAGCGGTAGCTGGGCAAGTCCAATTAATCTTCTCATAATCTCTACACCTGCAACTTGTTCAACCAAAGAAAGCTCTGCGCCTGATTGATATCTATCTATGACTACTCCAATAACTTTTAGATCCATATTGCCCATAATAGAATGTGCTATCATAACGCCTAGATCGAACTCTTTAAATCCCATAAAGCTAAATTCAGGGTCAATCACATAAATTTTTTCTTCAGATTGCATCCAACTTCCCGGATAAAAATCTCCATGTAATAAGGTTTCTCCTTGGGACAGATAAAGCTGTCCTAATTTTTCTATTTCTTTTTTAAGGGCATTATCAGTTTTATAAGGAATGGACAGATCTTGAAGGCCTTTTTGAATCCCATCCAGGTCAAAGCCATTGTCTTCCATAAAAGGAAGAACAAAAATATGCTGATGGTTTAAGGCTCTAAGCTCTTGATTTAATGGATAATTAGGTAAGTTTTTTTGATTATGGATGGTGTTAAGAATATCTACTAGTGTATTTAGTGTCTTGTCAGAAAACGGTCCTGAATTGTAAAAGCTAGACATATCCTCACAATCTCCCAGGTCTTGCATTAAAAGCAAATAATTTTCTGGATCATAGCCATAGATTTCTGGAAAATGCTCCTGTACACTCTTGTTAGCGATGGCCTTATAGAAATGATGTTCCACTTCAATACGTTCTAAGGGAGCTTTTATTTCCTGATATTTCTGAACAAAAGGGCGCGATTGTTTTAGAATAAGGGAGCGCTCATTGGTTTTAAGGCGTAGCACTACATTCATATTGCCTTCTCCGGGATTTGAAATATTTTCAATTTTTTCCTGCGGTCCTAACCAATTTTTTGAATTAAGAAAGTCTTCCAACTCGCTCAGGGATGTTTGAAGATCAATGGCAATCATGCTACACGTTTTATTTTCAAGACAGTCGCAATGGGTAAAAAACCAACTAATGTAGGCATTTATTGGACTTTGGGGTGAGGTAAAAATCCTTATTCATATACCATTTCCACATCGTCTATAACCAAAACACTGCCAATAGCCCCTGCAAAATTAGCTCCGCCGAAGCTCGAGGCACCCACAAAGGTTATATGTGTAGGTAAAACAAAGTTCGCAGAATCTCTACTTACAAAACCATGATCTGACGGGAAGGTGTATTCTGGAAAACTATTGTCTAATGGCCCATAGGTAAAAGGTATTTCTAGAGCCGAAAGATCGTTTTGAACGTTACTACTTCTAAACCAAGCTGTAGCAAGTCTTTCTACTTTACCTCCACTTCTTATTTCCAATAATGCGTATATGTCGCAAGCATCAGGGAATTCAAGGATATTCCCATCTTTATCTTTGTTTTCTGCTCCGGGTGAGTAAGAATATTTCACTTTTAAGGCTTGGGGGCGGCCGGCAAAGGGCGTGCCAAATTCTATTGCTGCTTGCGGATTAGAGGGATCAATATTATCCGAATTAAAAACACCTGTAAAAATAGACCCTGAGGATATTGGGGCACCAAATACCCCTGCAAAGGGACCGTTGTCTAAGGTTTCCATTTTAGCTGCCAGATTATCATTACCTAAATCGATAGGGGTAGTTGCCAATTTATTTAGTATTTGAGTTCCTGGATTTCCTGTTCCCCATATGGTGGAAGATGCATCCGCTCCAGGCTCAAAATAATTTGTACTGGTTTGATACCACAAATTAAGCTCATAATTGTCTAGTTGTGGGTTTTCTGAGGCTGAAAAGGCTTCTATTTCCCAAAGGTATTTACTACCATCTTCTGCAACCAGTTCAATTGTTTGGGGGTTGTTTAGATCGAGAAAGTCACCAACTCCTTTATCTGAGGTGCCAAAAGAGGAAATTTCCAGCACTTCTATGATGAGGTTAGAAAGATCAACACCCGCAGGTATTTCAACTCTTACACTAAGGCTGTCGTTGTTAATCACGGCATTTTGCGCCTGGTTACTTACTTCTATTTTCTTTATATTGCCTATGCTGGATAAGCCAAAATAGTCTTCTCCAACACAAGAAAACGCCAGCAAAAGACTTCCTGTAACGATCCACTTAAACTTTCTCATTTTTTAGTATTCTTCCTTTTTTTAATGGGTTTAAAATAATAAGCCAATCCAAGCTTCAGGGATAAAATATCTATATTAAAATCCACATTGTTTCTAACGTCCTTGGATTGCTCCACCCCATTTATTTCACTTTTTTTCACTTTTAATTCATAACCTAATACATCTAATTGAACTTCCAGGGCAAAATTTTCAAGTGCAAAGAAAGTTACCCCCGGACTAATTCCCACACGCATATTAAAATTATCCGTATATACTTTTTCTATTTCATCCAGATTTTTGGTATTTCTGTTCAAACTATTTCCCACGCCAACTGATACGCCCAAAATGGTAAAAAAACTAAGTCGTTCATTTGCCGTGAGAGGAACGGTAGATCGAACATTGGGGTTTATGCTATACAATCGTGAAATAGAATTAGACTGTAGGGTATCTGGTTGTCTAAAAACAGTTCCTTCAAACCTTTCCTCTCGATATTCAAAGTCCAGTCCAACCATGGCATAGTCCCCAGTATAAAATCCACTTTTAAAAACTAGTTGGTAACTTCTATCATTCCCGTCAATAACATTTTGAACGAGTTGATCTACATTATTTAGGCTTCTGTCACTCAGAGACAATGCAAGTCCGGTATAAAAACTATGTTTTTTAAACGGTTTAAAATCGTTGGCATAATAACTAGACATTAGCTCATAGGGGGTGGGTTTATCTCCAGGAGTTTGTTCCTTTTGAGATGCCAAAAATAGGGGAATCAAAAAAAGAATTGTAAAAATTGCTTTAAGATGCTGCATAAATTTCAGTAGATAATTTTTGATGCTTAAAGGTAAAATTTTCCCCCTAAGCCGCAAATATACAAATAATTAAAAACTGGTTGTTGCTTTTGGACCGGCAAAAACATAAACCCTACTTCTGGTAGTCACCGTTTTTATTATCAAATAGTCACCTATAAGAAGCCCATAGCGCTGAATTAAAAATCAAACTTGGCCATCGTTTGGATCCGATTAGCTTTTCCAAAATCATCATTCATTGTACGTTGGCCCCCCACATATACTCAATTCCAATTGAGAAATTGCTATCGAATTTATGAATGAGATTCTGATGGCCTATCCTTCCGCGTTTTAACGCAAAAGATTCCCGGGAATCAGGGGCATCCAACCAGCCATAGGCATATCCTGTAGCCTTAGTTTAAATTATTTCTGGTATCATCTATGTTCTGTTAATAATTTAGATGGGCATTTTGTTAAAAATTGGTGCAAACCGATATATTTACCCATTTTTGATTGGCTTTAGTCCCTTGTTCAACCTTAGAAATATGAAATGGCATTTTCTTATATACCTCCTGTTAGTTAGCTATCCGATCCTGGGACAGGGTAACAATAAAACTACCTTAGTTGATTACTCTTACTATCACGAGCTCATCAATAAAGCAGAAGGATTTGTAGGTTCTGAAAACTATCAAAAAGCGTTGGATACCTATAAAGAAGTTTCTAAGGTGTTCGACTTTGTTTTTCTAAGAGATTATAAGGTGGCGGCCCAACTGGCATTTTATCTCGATGATAAAGAGACCGCCTTTAATTTTATAAATGATGGGATTGTCTCGGGATGGGATTTAAAAGAGCTTAAAAAGGAAAAATTCCTGTCTCCCCTTCAAAAAGAACCCGGGTGGACTCTTTTGAAACACAATTATGATTCGCTTCATGGGGTTTATCTGAATCGAATCAATCCGGTATTGAGGGACAGGGTGCATGAAATGTTTAAAAGAGATCAAAAAAAGGCCATGGGAGCTTTGTTTAAGATAGGCAACAGCGCGCAGGAACAATACGGCACCGAGAAATTTGCCCCTCATAGTGAACAGCAAATGGCACAATTATTTGAGATTATGTATAATCACGGGTATCCCGGTGAAAGAATTATTGGAAATGATTATTGGATGTCTACCGTTATAAGTCATCATAATTCTATTTCGGAGGAATATACCAAAAAGGATACGCTTTACAATTATATCCGGCCGGCTTTGAAAAAGGCTTTGGCTCTCGGACAGATATCCCCTTATGAGTTTTCTATGATCGATGATTGGAGAATAGCGGTCTTTTCTAATCGAACGGCAGTGGGATATGGATTCTTAAATGCGCCCTTGTCCGGTACCCTTTCTGAAACGAATGCCCTTAGAGGAAAAGGCTGGTTTAAGAACAATTGAATTGCGTAATAGACTAGTGGATCTCGAGAACAAGACTGGCATGAATTTCTATTTGCCGGATTGGGTTATAGGCAAGATAGAAGTTGAAGAAAAATAAACGGTTACAACAATTTATTGACCAATGCCTCTTTAAAATTACAATAGGGATACGGCTTATAAACTCAACCTTGCCCAGAGCTGAAAAACACATCTAAAGAAACATAAAAAATCCAACAGATATTTTCTATATATTCGCTCAGATCAATTCTTAAAATGGCAGCAACTAAAAAATTAAGCTTTCTCGATAGTTACCTCACGCTTTGGATTTTTATTGCCATGTTATTAGGTGTTGGGATTGGTTATTTTATACCATCTTTTCCCGATATCATTAATTCATTTAGTAGTGGTACAACCAATATACCTATCGCAATCGGGTTGATTTTAATGATGTATCCCCCATTGGCAAAAGTGAATTATGCCTTGTTGCCAAAAGTTTTTCGCAACACAAAAATTCTATCCATATCGCTTATTCTTAATTGGATTATTGGCCCGGTCTTAATGTTTGTTTTGGCGATTACGTTTTTAAGGGATTACCCTGAATATATGGTCGGTTTAATTTTAATAGGTTTGGCTCGTTGCATTGCCATGGTACTTGTATGGAATGACCTTGCAGAAGGGAGTAGCGAATATGGAGCAGGATTGGTGGCACTAAACAGTATTTTTCAGGTATTTGCCTATAGTTTTTACGCATGGATTTTTATTACCATTCTTCCACCTTATTTCGGGTTTGAAGGAGCGATTGTCGACATTTCAATTGCAACAATTGCGGAAAGCGTTGCAATATATTTGGGCATTCCTTTTGTTATGGGAATTTTAAGCCGGCTGATTTTAGTAAAAAGCAAAGGCGAAGAATGGTACATACAAAAATTCATTCCTATAATTTCACCTTTGACTTTAATAGCACTGTTATTTACGATTGTAATAATGTTTTCACTTAAGGGCGAATTGATTGTCGAAATACCAATGGACGTTTTGATTATTGCGGTGCCATTACTAGTGTATTTTGGAATAATGTTTTTAATTGGTTTCTTTTTAACAAAGGCAATGGGAGCCGAATATGACAAGACAGCTTCTGTAGCGTTTACAGCGGCAGGAAACAACTTTGAATTGGCCATTGCAGTTGCCATAGCAGTTTTCGGATTGAATTCAGGACAGGCATTTGCCGGAGTCATTGGTCCCTTGGTAGAAGTGCCAGCTTTGATCCTATTGGTTAGAGTCTCATTCTGGCTACGGAAAAAGTATTATAGCAAATCCAGCGGATAACTACTTTTCGATAAATAGAGGCTTGGTAAGTCCACTGAATTTAAATTATAACCGGTGTATAATTGAATAATCCTTGTAGACAAAACCGAACTATTCTTTAAATCAGTCTTTTTTAAACAGCTTCTTAACTCCCTTATAAATCAGAAATACCAGGAATCCGGCAAGAAGTCCTACCAGAAACTCCACTAGTAAAGCTGGAATATTTGGAAAGAGGTTGTGGAGAAAGGATAGGTTGTGTACAAAAATTCCCCCGGAGACCAGAAGTAGTGCAATGGTACCAATAACGGAAAGTGACTTAATAACTAAGGGCAAAGCGTTGACAAAAAACCTACCAATTTTATCCGAAAAACTATTATTACGGTCGTTAATGTTAATCAAATGGACTCCAAATTCATCCATTCGAACTATAAGGGCAACAATGCCATAAACGCCTATGGTGGCTATGAGCGCAATAAGGGATACCACCAGTATTTGATTGGTTAAGGGTTCATTTAAAACCGTGCCCAAAGCAATGATTACAATTTCAATGGATAGGATAAAGTCGGTCACAATGGCCGACTTTATTTTTATTTTTTCCATTTCGAGTATTTCACTTTTACTATATACTTTTGGATCAGAAGGAATGTGGGCAGGTGCATGAGGCACAAAGAATTCATATATTTTTTCGGCACCCTCAAAGGCAAGATAAAGTCCGCCAAGAACCAAGATAAGAGTTACTGCCCATGGTAAAAAGGCGCTAAGCAAGAAAGCGATAGGGAGTATTATAATTTTATTCAGAAGAGAGCCTTTTGTAATGGCCCATAGCACCGGCAGCTCTCGTTTGGAGACAAAACCGGATGCTTTTTCGGCGTTTACTGCTAAATCATCACCAAGAATTCCAGCGGTTTTTTTAGTAGCAATTTTACTCATAGCGGCAACATCATCCAATAGGGTAGCTACATCATCCAAAACTGCAAAAAATCCCGAGGCCATAAAATTTCTTTATAATTCAAATATAAACTAGAGCTTTCAAACGATGAAATCGATTTTAAATAACTAACACCTCCAGGACTTACTGCGCTTTGCTCGTTGTTCCTTTGTTCCCTCTGCTGAAAACGTGTCTGCCTATGGCATGATGCCAAACCCTCCTGCCTTTGGCAAGTCTTTTACGTTAAGAAGTATCTTGAAGGTTTTTCAGAAATAATAAGGCCCATAGCGGAAGTGCTGTTCTCGAGGCAAAGAGGACTTTTTCCCCGGCCTATTTTTTAGTTGCGTCAGCCATCAAGAAAAAGCGAGCAGGTAGGAAGAAGCAGCGTTCGGGAGCAAAGGGACATAAGAGCGCGGAGGAGGGAGCTTTTTCGTAGTATTGGTAGCCACTAAAAATCAGCCTAGATTTTTTTGTTTACTTTTTTCATCGATGGAAAAAAGTATTGCTAAAGAAAACCATTTTCTCCTTGTAGGGGATTATTATTATTTAAAGAATTTACGAACCTTCTCCAGGACTAACTTCGCTTCGCTCGTTGTTCCTTTGTTGCCTCTGCTGAAAACGTGTCTGCCCATGGCATGATGCCAAACCCTCCTGCCTTTGGCAAGTCTTTTACGTTAAGAAGTATCTTGAAGGTTTTTCAGAAATAGGAAGAGCTATAAAAGGCAATTGCGTTTTTGGCAAGAGCCAAAAATTTCCTTAAAAGCTTCTTGATTTTTTGTTTCGTTTTGTATCAAGACAAAATGAAGAGAAGCATTCATTGGCGTTTGTACAAGATTTGATATTTAGTCAGCATGATAAATATTGAGTGAAATAGGAAAAAGTAAATGAATCTTTTTGAAAGGCGAGGCATCATTTATTAAAAAATTAAAAGAGTTTCTCCAGGATTAACTTCGCTTTGCTCGTTGTTCCTTTGTTCCCTCTGCTGAAAACGTGTCTGCCTATGGCTTGATGCCAAACCCTCCTGCCTTTGGCAGGAGATTTTTTCTTTCCTCGATCCATAGGAAAGCATACTTTCCCAGTCCGAGGAAATAAAAAACCCACTCCTTTTTCAAGAAGTGGGTTTGGCGCTTTAAGTGGTACCTCCAGGAATCGAACCAGGGACACACGGATTTTCAGTCCGTTGCTCTACCAACTGAGCTAAGGTACCTTATATAAGCGATTACGCCCTCCCAAGCTCTTCGTTAAGCGAAGGAGGGCGCAAATATACTTTCAAATTTAGGAACTGCAAACAAAATAGAAAAAAAAGGCCACTCTTTTTTTTATTTTTTAATCTTTGCAACATGAATCTTATAATAGATGCAGGTAATACTTTGATCAAATATGCTGTGTTTGATAACAATGGCCTTGTTTGGAATTCTTCCGGGAAAGTGGAAGATTTTGCCAATGCAATAAAGAAGATCTTTTATGATTATCCCTATATAAGTCATGCCATTGTATCATCAGTGGTCGACTTCGACAAAAGAATGATGGCCGCCTTGTCTATATTTTGCGAAGTGCACCTTCTTTCCTATAAATCTAAATTTCCACTAAAAATTTCATATGCAACGCCTAACACGCTGGGGGTGGACAGACTTGCATTGGCGACCGCGGCGTTTTATCAGAACCCGGATTCTAATACTTTAGTTATAGATGCAGGAAGCTGCATAACATATGATATTATAAATGATTTTGGAGAATATTTGGGAGGAGCTATCTCCCCGGGAGTACAAATGCGATATAATGCCCTTCATCAGCAAACTAAAGGTTTGCCTTTATTAAGTCCGGCAGAATTGTTGGATTTTATTGGAAATTCTACCGCATCCAGTATTCATAGTGGTATTTTAAATGGGATTTCATTGGAGATAGATGGAGTGATAAGCCTTTACCGTGAGCGTTTTAAAGATTTAACAGTTATTTTAACAGGAGGGGATGCTCAATTTTTGTCTAAACGATTAAAAAATACGTTATTTGCGAATTCTAATTTTCTCCTTGAAGGCTTGAATTACCTGTTGGAATACAACAAACATTAGATGTCAAAAAAAATAGTATTTATAATACTCTGTTTGGTAGTAGTCACTACCTACGGCCAAAACAGTTCCGTTTCACCTTATTCTTATCACGGAATAGGAGATATTAGAGCCCAATCTACCGTTGAAAACCAATCTATGGGTGGGCTTAGTATGTATACTGACAGTATACACGCTAACTTAAAAAATCCCGCCGCTTATGGCAAGCTCAGATTAGTGAATTATGCGATAGCTGGAGGTCATTCTGAAATTAGAATGACAGATTTTACTGCTTCTCAGCAAACCTCAGTTACCTCTTTGGAATACATAGCAATTGGGATTCCTCTTACCCCAAAATTGGGTATTGGCATTGGAGTACTTCCATATACTTCTATGGGGTATAACACTTTTTCAGATAATATTTCGGCAAGGCAGGACACCATAGCAAATCAATATGGTGGCGAAGGTGGTTTAAATAAGGTCTTTTTATCTGCTGGATATGAGATTACCAAAAATTTCCACCTCGGGGCTACTGTTAATTACAGTTTTGGTTCCTTGGAATATCGTAGCGTTCAAAATATTGCAGGGGTTCAATATGGTGTTATCAATACAAAGTTTTCGCAGATAAAAGGTTTTGACTTTAATTATGCCGCCACTTATACTCCAAGAATAAAAGGGCGATATACCCTTTTTTCATCTATTACTGTAAACACCCAAGCAAATTTAGTATCTCAAAATGAAGAAACTTTGGGGTCTTTTTCTACAATTACCGGAGAGGTAATTGAAGGTAGAGATGTCAATTTGGATGCACAGAACCTAAAAAATACAGAATTAAAGATCCCAACTACAACAACTTTAGGGCTAGGTTTTGGAAGGGATAAAAGATGGTTTTTGGGTGCTGAATACAGTTTACAAGGTTTGTCTTCTTTTAGAAATGAATTTGTAGATCAGAATAATATAATTTATGAAGATGCCACTACCATTGCGATTGGGGGATATATTGTACCTGACTACGCGTCTTTTACCAGCTATGCCAAAAGGGTTAATTACCGCTTTGGGGGCCGATATGAAAATACCGGAATGATTATTAATGGAAAAGAAATAAATGATTATGGCATAACTTTTGGATTAGGTTTACCACTAGGGAGCGGTTTTGACAATATAAACCTTGGTTTGACATATGGAATAAGAGGTACGGCAACGGCGAATTTAGTCGAAGAAAGTTACTTCAAAGTCAACATAGGGCTATCATTCAACGATAAATGGTTTCAAAAAAGGAAAATTAATTAAGAAAAATTTACTACTTTAACCACTTTAAAATTTATACAAGATGAAAAAGGAGTTTTACTTGATGATGATAGGAATTTTAGGGGTTATGAACTTTGCAAATGCACAGGCTCAGAATCCTGAATGTATGACTAATCTTTCTATCTATGCGGAGCACGCGAAAGTTAAGAATTACGATGCGGCTTATACCCCATGGAAGATGGTCTATGACAATTGCCCCTCAATAAACAAAGCAAATTTCACCTTGGGTGAAAAAATCTTAGCGGATAAAATCGATAAGAGTTCAGGGGCTGAAAAGGATGGCAACATTAAAAGACTTATTAGCACTTTATGATAATAGTCTTAAGGTTTTTCCGGATCAGTTTACCAAGGCAGAAGTAGCTATTGATAAAGCACTACTATTATATGACAATAAAATGGCCTCTGACGCGGAGCTTTATAAAATGTTAGACGATGCTTTTCAAGCGGACCGCGCTAATTTTAAAAATCCTAAGGCTTTATATCTTTACTTTTCAAGTTTAGTGGACCTTTATAACGAAGGGAGTAAAGATCTGCAATCTGTCTTTGACACTTATGATGATGTTACTGAAAAGATAGAGGAAGAAAATGATAAATTGACGGATATAATTAGTCAGTTACTGCCTAAAGAAGAGGCAGGAACCTTAACATCTAAAGAAAAGAGAAAGTTAAAAGTAGCTACAACTAATTCTGAGTCATACGGAAAAGTAGCAGGAAGTGTAGATTCTAAATTAGGTGCCTTAGCCGATTGTGAAAATCTTATTCCTTTATATGAAAAGAATTTTGATGCCAAGAAAAATGATGTGGATTGGGTAAAAAGAGCAGTAGGAAGAATGTTTAGCAAAGACTGTACGGACGATCCTATGTTCCAAAAACTATTTGAGGCTCAACTAGCACTTGATCCGTCTGCAGATGCTTATGTCTATGGAGGAACTTTGAAAAGAAAAGCTGGCGACACGAAAGGTGCTATTGCTGATTTCGACAAAGCGCTACAGTTAGAAACGGATAGTAAAAAGAAATCGAATATTGCCTATAAGATTGCTACCAGTTACAGAAAAACAAGTAAGTCTACCTCCAGAAAATATGCTCAAAAGGCAATTGATGCAAATTCTGCTAACGGAAAGGCTTATTTATTAATTGCCACTCTCTATGCTAGTAGTGCAAATGAATGTGGCGAAACTCCTTTTGAAAAAAGAGCTGTTTACTGGAAGGCCGCTGATATGGCAAGAAAAGGTGGTAGAGTAGATCCTTCTTTAAGTAGCAGAGCTAATCAGGCAGCTGCCAGTTATAGTGCGAAAGCTCCAACAAAAACAGATATTTTTAATTCTGGAATGGCCGGGAAATCTGTAAGCTTTAGCTGCTGGGTAGGTGGGAGCGTTACAGTGCCTAACCTCTAAGAATGAATGAGCATTACCAAAATAATTTAAACAACATTGCCATAGTTTTTACTATGGCAATGTTGTTTTTAGGATGTAAAGACAACTATAAGAGAATAGGCGAAGAGGCACAGGAGACTATTTACCCCCAGGGGGTTGCTCATGACTTTGTTCTCACCTATACAGAGACCAAAGAAAAAATGGATAGTGAAGATGTAGAAGAATCGAGGATAATTGCCATTCTTACCAGTCCCATGAGCGAGGATTATGATAATATGAGGTTTAAATACAGGACGTTTCCTAAAGGTTTAGAAATTGATTTTTTTGACGAAGAAAACAATAAAAGTACCATTAAGGCTGACTATGGGATTGTATATTCTATGACCAATGTAATTGATTTAAAAGGGAATGTTGTAATTGAATCACATGATGGGAAAAAACTAGAAGCCCCTCAATTATATTGGGATAGGACAAATGAGTGGATTTTTACTCAAACAAGTTTTAAATATACCAATCCTGAAGATGGTACCATAATGGATGGCGAGGGAATGGATTTTAATAAAGATTTTAGTTTCTTTAACGCGCACAAGACTTATGGATTAATAACGATAAAAGACGAATCATGATAAAAATATTGAAATATACTGAGTATTTATATTTAATAGTAGCTATTATATCAGTCTATAAGATTTTTGAACTTTGGAATACTGATAGAGAAGGAACCTATATTTTTATTTTCTTCGCTATTGTTTCTTTGGGAATGTTTCTTTTTCGAAGGAATTATCGTCATCGATTTGAAAAACGAAAGCGAGATAATCAACAGAACTAGTGGAATCAAGCTTCATTATAATTATCATTTCACTTGTTTTTTCTGCTTTTTTTTCCGGAATGGAAATCGCCTTTATATCAGCGAATAAAATTCATATAGAAATCGAAAAAAAACAGGAGGGACTTCTAGCTAAAATTTTAGTCAGGCTTACCAAAAAGCCTTCAAAATTTATAGCTACCATGCTGATTGGCAACAACATTGCCCTGGTTATTTATGGGCTTTTTATGGGAGAGGCACTTATGAATTGGTTCCAAACGATGTTGCCTAGCAGTAGTGCTTTTTTACAATTGATGTTAACTGATTTCAGTCTCTTAACTCAAACAATACTTTCTACGTTTGTAATACTTATTACCGCCGAATTTTTACCTAAGGTGCTATTTCAAATTTATGCGAATTCACTTATAAAGATTTTGGCCGTTCCCGCTTACTTTTTTTATTTACTCTTTTCCCCTTTTTCAGATTTTGTTATACGTATTTCAGATCTGATTTTAAAAGCATTTTTTAAAACTGCGGGCGATGATGTACAATTGGTCTTTAGTAAAATGGAATTGGGAGATTATATAACAGAACAAATGGAGACGGTTATGGAAGAGGATGATTTGGATTCGGAGATTCAAATCTTTCAAAATGCCCTTGAGTTTTCTGCAGTTAAAGCAAGGGAAGTGATGGTGCCCAGAACTGAGATTATTGCCGTTGAAATTAATGAAAGCCCGAAAACCCTGGCTAAACTTTTTACCGAAACCGGTTTGTCTAAAATTTTGATTTATAAGGAAACCATCGACAATATCATTGGATATATACATTCCTACGAACTCTTTAAAAAGCCCAAGACAATCAAGAGTATATTATTGCCTGTAGAGTTTGTTCCTGAAACTATGTTAATTCAGGATATTTTAAATGTATTAACAAAAAAGCGTAAAAGTATAGCTGTGGTCTTAGATGAGTACGGAGGTACCTCCGGGATTATGACTGTTGAAGATATTGTTGAGGAACTCTTTGGCGAAATTGAGGATGAACACGATAGTACGGATTTATTGGAAGAACAAATAGGTGAGAATAGTTATAAATTTTCGGCTAGATTAGAAGTAGATTACTTAAACGAACAATACAAGCTAGAATTGCCAGAGAGTGAAGAATATGAGACATTGGGAGGCTTAATTGTGAATGAAACAGGGGAGATTCCCGAAAAAGATACGGAAATACAGATAGCGCAATTTGTCTTTAATATTTTAGAAGTTTCCAGCACTAAGATTGACGTCGTATCACTTCAAATTATGGAAAAGGTCTAAGCTCAAGACATTAAGGCAGATAGGTTCAGGAATGTTTTTATTTCTTAAAGTAATATACTAATTTCGCGAACTGATTTTAAACAACTATAAAATGGCAATACTAGAGAATATCAGAAAACGTACTACAGTGTTGATCCTAATTATTGGGATGGCATTATTTGCCTTTGTAATTTCTGGCATTTTTACCAGTAATGATATGGCGGGTGGTAAAGTAGGTTCTTCTGTTGGGGAGATAAATGGAGAGGAAATTTCTATAGATCAATTTAGACGAAAAGTAGAAAGGGCTTCCAGAAGGGGAGGACCAAATATGACTTCTATGCAAATAGTAAATTCTGTTTGGAGTCAGGTAGAAAGAAATACAATTTTAGGACAGCAGATTGAAGATTTGGGTATATCTATAGAGCAAGATCAAATAATCAATGTTATTAAATCGAGCCCGGGAATCGTTCAAAATCCTCAATTTTTAGATGAAAATGGGGCTTTTGATGAAATGAAATTTAGAGACTTTATAGCAGAGCTTAGTATTAATGCTCCTGCTCAATACCAAGACTGGTTACAAGATGAGGAGTCTATTATTGAAGGAGCCAAAGAACAGACTTATTATAGTCTTATACGTGCCGGGGTAGGGGCTACTTTAAAAGAAGGTGAACTGGATTATAAATTGTCTACAGACAAAGTTGATCTTCGCTATGTCAGAGTTCCCTATACTTCTATTGCTGATAGTACTTTTATAATTTCAAAAGCTGAAATTTCTGAATATATTAAGGCCCATAAAGAAGAATACAAGCAAGATCCCGCAAGAGATATTCAATTTGTATATTTTGAAGACAAACCTTCTTCAGAAGATGAGGCTGCCATTGAAGCAGAAATCACCGAGCTTTTGGGAGATAGAGTTGAATATTTTGAGGAACGCGATGCTACGGATACCATTTACGGTTTTCGCAATACCACAGATAACGCGGCTTTCTTAGATAGAAATTCAGATACTAAATTTGATACGATTTATAAGGCTAAAAAGGAATTGCCGGTTAAGTTTGCTGATAGCCTTATGGGATTAGAAATAGGAGCACTATTTGGACCATATAAGGATAATAATAGCTTTAAGGTGAGTAAAATGGTTGCTAAAAAGCCAAATGGGTCTGTAAAGGCCAGCCATATTTTGATTTCCTGGGCAGGTGCGGAACGTGTGAATCCGGAAGTAACAAGAACAAAAGAAGAAGCTGAGGTAAAAGCCAAAGAGCTCTTAAAAGAAGCTAAAAGCACAACTGCGGTTTTTGCTGAGTTAGCTAGAGATAACTCCGACGGCCCTTCGGCACCAAGAGGAGGTGATTTGGGTTACTTTCAGGAAGGTGTAATGACCCCTAAGTTTAATGATTTTGCATTTGGGAATGAAGAAGGCTATGTAGGTATGGTTGAGACTGAATTTGGTTACCATATTGTGCGTGTGGATGACAAAGAGGATCTGGTACAAATAGCTACATTAAGCAGGGTTATTGAAGCTTCGGAAGAAACTCTAAATACATTATTTACAGATGCTACCAAATTTGAAATGGAGGCAGTAGATTCAGAAAAATCCTTCCCGGATCTTGCAAAGGAAAAGGAACTCTTAATAAGACCAGTTAATAAAGTTAAGGAAATGGATGAGAATCTTCCTGGCTTAAATAATCAACGAAATATTGTACAATGGGCTTTTAACGATGAAACCAAAGTGGGTGACATAAAAAGGTTTGGAATTGGAAATGGCTATGCAGTAGTGCAAGTTACAGCTGCCTATGAAGAAGGTCTTATGAACGTTGAGGATGCTTCTATAACTATTTTACCTAAGATTAGAAAGGAGAAAAAAGCTGCTAGAATCATTGAAAATAATACTGGTAAGTCCATGGAAGATATTGCTTCCTTAAACAATGTAACCATATCTAATGCCTCTGCGTTGACCGTTAAAAACCCAATAATTCCTGGAGCGGGTAGAGAGCCAATGGTGGTTGGAACAGCTTTTGCTCTCGAGGCAGGAAGTACCTCTGCTCTAATAAAAGGGGAAACAGGAGTCTTTATGCTAGAAGTCACGAAAAAGGAAGAAGCTCCGGAACTGGAGAATTACGCAACTTTCGCAAATGCTGTGCAAGCTGCAAATGGGACAAGAGTAGCGGGTAGTGTATTTGAAGCTTTAAAAGATAATTCTGAAATTACTGATAATCGAGCCACTTTTTACTAATAAAAAATTCAATAATATAAAAAAACCTCTCCATATGGAGAGGTTTTTTTATAGAACCATTTCAGCGTAAGTCAATACCGTATTATATCCTTTATCCTTAAAATATTCTTTGGTTTCACCGTCATGGGCTGCTAAGATAAAATCACCTCCCCATGCACCTAAACTTTTGATGGCTCCGGGAAAATCGGAAAACAATCGCTGCTTAATGGGTTTAATGTCCAGTGTTTCTCCGATAATCTCTTCATGTTGCTGCATAAGAACTTTAAAATTCTCCAGTTCCTGGCATTTAATGAATCTGTCTGTCAGACTAGAAATCTTGGAGACCAATTTATTTTTATCTTTTACACTCTTTCTATAATCCTTAATCCCATCTCTGCTATTCTGCTTTTTATTGAGATATATAAAGAATAAGGTCTCTTTAAAATTAGGATCAAAACGGACTCTTTTAACAATGGGTAAAGTATCAGTTAATTGATAAGTAATTGGAAAATCATTACTGGCACACGCTATATCATAACCACTTCCACCTAGGGTTTTGTTCAATAATATATAAGGATTAACTTGAGACCACAGGGCTATATTGTTGATAAGGGTGGAAGAAGAACCAAGCCCCCAATTTCTAGGAAAAGTTAAGGAAGTTGTCACCTCAAAACCTCTTTCCGTTTTTAAAAAGTCGGGGTTTAGTATTTTCGCCTCTATTAGTATTTGTAATAACAGCAGTCCAACAGTATCTCCAATATTTTTAAAATAATTGAACTGCTCATTTAGCAAATTATCAGAAGAAAAAACCTCTAGGGGTATGCTAAATTTATACCAAACATCCCCTTTATGATCTAAACTGGTCCAATTTATAAGTGAGGCATCAATTTCTTTTATATTGAGAGTTTGACCAGTTTTAGTAGGGATAGCTAATCCATTAGCTCCGTCGAGTATACTGTACTCTCCAGTAATTAATAGTTTCCCGTTGCTATAAAATTGGTTTGTCATAGATTCTCTCTCAGTTTATCAAGAGCCTCGACTACAGCACTATGTGTTGCAGTATTATCTTTAAAATAAGAGACTAAAGTGAGCTTTTCATCATTGGTTGCCTTCATTTGATTTAAGATGTTCAAAAGGTGCATTTTCATATGCCCTTCCTGAATGCCGGTAGTAACCAACGAACTAAGAGCGGCAAAATTCTGTGCTAATCCAGCTACGGCAACAATTTGCATAAGTTCTTTAGCTGATGGGTTTTGTAATATTTCGTGTGCTAAATGGACCATAGGATGTAAGCTAGTAAGTCCTCCTACGGTACCTAGGGCCAAGGGTATTTCTATCCAAAACTTAAAAACTCCATTTTCTATGCTTGCCTCAGTTAAACTATTGTAGGATCCGGTTTTGGCGGCAAAGGCATGTACCCCTGCTTCCACAGCTCTAAAATCATTCCCTGTTGCCAAAATGACTGCATCTACGCCATTCATTATACCTTTATTGTGCGTTACTGCTCTATGTGGCTCCGCATTGGCTATGGCCACGGCTTGTACCATTTTCTCTGCAAATTTTTCCGGAGAAACATCCTTATGAAGATCTAATTCTGAAATGGGACAACTTACTTCTGCCCTAACAAGGCAATTTGGCACATAATTGGATAAAATACTCATGACCACTTCTAAGCTATCACCTTCACTTATAAGGCCTTCAATAGTAGCTTTTTCTTCTAAGGTGGTGGCAAACTGCTCAAGGCAGGAATTAATAAAATTCGCACCCATGGCATCCTGGGTTTCAAAAGTGCAATGAAGTTGATAGTAATTGGGTAACTTCTGTGTCATATTACGGAGTTCAATAGAAGAAATACCCCCGCCTCGTGTTTCCATTTTTTTTGTCAGGGGCTTTGATTCATCAAAAAAGCTTGCTTTTGTTTTCTTAAAAAAGGCCGTAAGCTTTTTAGAATCACCAGTATAGAAAAAGTGTACCTGTCCTATTTTTTGAGTGCCGAGAATTTTGGTTTTAAAACCTCCTCTATCAAGCCAGAACTTTGCAGCTTTACTTGCTGCAGCCACTACAGAACTTTCTTCTATAGCCATTGGGATGGCGTATAATTTATCATTGATAAGAAAGTTGGGAGCAATACCAAAAGGCAAATAATAATTGCTTATGGTGTTTTCAATAAACTCGTCATGTAATTGTTGAAGTTGCTTGTCATCATTCCAATATTGCCTTAGAATTTCCGATGTTTTACGGGCATCAGAAGTGTAATTTTCGGCTATCCAAGTTATTTTATCTTCTTTAGATAGTTTGGAAAAACCTTTGATAGGTTGGGTCATATAAATCCAATTTTATGATAGCAAAGATAGGGAATAGCATCAAATGACTTTTTAATCTTAATGGAATACGGATACTCCGGAGAAGCTAATATTTTAGGGGGAATGTTATTTAATTCGCAAAAATATTAGTAAACTTGGGAGTTATAATACAATTTTCAGAATATATGAAGAGGATATTAGTTCTTTTGTTTCTTGTTTTATGTTACACGAACCTTTCAGTAGCTCAATTAAAAAAAGTCACTCTAGAAGAAATATGGTCGAGCAATTTCAGCCCTGAAAGATTAGAATCTATCCGCTCGATGAATAATGGAAATCAATATACCCTCCTTAAGAGCAATCCAAACAATCTTTTTAGTGCTATTGAGAAATATGATTATACAAGTCTACAGAGAATAGAAACCATAGTTAGCACTGAAGATAATTCTGATATTCCTTATTTTACTACTTATCTCTTTAGTGAGGAAGAATCTGCCATTATTTTAGGCACACAGGTTGAAAAAATATATCGAAGATCTACTAAGGGAATCTATTATACATATGATTTGGCTAACAAGCAGTTAAAACAGATTTCTGATCAGAAAATTCAGGAACCCAGTTTTTCTCCCGATGGGACGAAAATTGCCTATGTATATCAGAATAATTTATATGTTTTTGATCGTATTACTTTAAATACTACACAGTTAACTTTTGATGGGCTAGAGAATAACATAATTAACGGCATAGCCGATTGGGTTTATGAAGAAGAGTTTTATTTAGTCAGGGCATTTGAATGGAATAGTGATGGAACGAAGTTGGCATTTTTGAAATTTGATGAGTCTGAGGTCCCGGTTTTTTCTATGGATAGATATGGAGAAGATTTGTATCCTTCTCAAACTGTTTTTAAATATCCAAAAGCAGGGGAAACAAACGCTAAAGTATCGCTGCAAATCTATGATTTGGTAACGGAAAATATGGACTTAGTATCTTTGGATAGTCCTTATTATATTCCAAGACTAGAATGGCGAAATAATCCCGATGATCTCAGTATACACACCATCAATAGGCATCAAAATCATTTAAAATTATGGTCCTATAATGTCGTAGCAAAGAAACTTTCTTTGTTACATGAGGAAACCGACAAGGCCTATCTTAAAATTAAGGATGACCTTACTTTTCTTCCCGATGATCGATTTATATGGTCTAGTGAGAAGGATGGATATAATCATTTGTATTTGTATTCCAAAGAAGGTGAGTTGTTGAATCAGATTACCTCAGGAGCCTGGGAAGTAACCAAATATTACGGTTATAATCCTGAGACAAGTGTTCTTTTCTTCCAGTCTACCGAAAACGGATCCATCAACAGAGATGTTTATTCTATCACCTTAAAAGGAAAAAAAAAGAAACGTCTTTCAAGCAAAACGGGGACTAATTCGGCTGATTTTAGTTCTAATTTTTCCTTTTTTATCAATACATATTCTTCTGCCAAAACCCCACCAATAGCTACGCTAAATAGTGTTGATAATGGAGAAGAGATCAATGTTATTTTAGACAATGCCCTTTTGAGGTCTAAGTTGCTATCCTACGAAATTAGCCCTAAAGAATTTTCTACTCTTTCCGTAAATGGCAATGATCTCAATATGTGGATGATAAAGCCAAAAAACTTTGACCCTAAAAAGAAATACCCTCTATTGATGGTTCAATACAGCGGTCCCGGCTCTCAAAGGGTCGCTAATGAATGGAACAACGATAATGATTATTGGTTTCAGATGTTGGCGTCTAATGATTACATAGTCGCCTGTATCGATGGCCGAGGAACGGGCTTTAAAGGAAGGGATTTCAAAAAAGTAACCTATAAGGAATTAGGCAAGTATGAAGTAGAAGACCAAATAAAAGCAGCAGAAGAATTAAGCAAATTGGCGTATATTGATGAGCAAAGGACGGGTATTTGGGGGTGGAGTTATGGTGGATTTATGTCCACTAATTGCCTGTTAAAGGGTAACGAAACCTTTGAAATGGCCATTGCAGTGGCACCTGTGACTAGTTGGCGATTTTATGATACGGTTTATACTGAACGCTTTATGCAAACCCCTCAAGAAAACCCATCCGGCTACGATGAAAATTCACCTTTAAATTATCCTGAGTTATTAAAGGGTAAATATCTATTGGTACATGGTTCCGGAGATGATAATGTACATGTTCAGAATAGCATGAGAATGGTGGAGGCCCTGGTGCAAGCTAATAAAGCTTTCGATTGGGCAATTTATCCTGACAAGGACCACGGTATTTACGGTGGTAATACCAGATTACATCTCTATACCAAGATGACAAACTTTATAATGACAAACCTTTAACTAAACCCAATATATTATGGCAGAACTAGCTAATAAACCAGCACATCAAAAAGAACTTTTTGGTCATCCGGTAGGTCTATATATTCTATTTTTAACTGAAATGTGGGAACGCTTTTCCTACTATGGAATGCGCGGGATATTAGTATTGTATTTAACGGCCAAAACAAGAGGTGATAATCCTGGTCTGGGCTGGTTGGATGGGGAGGCACTTTCCCTTTATGGTTGGTATACAATGCTGGTATATGTAGCTTCTATTCCCGGAGGTATAATAGCAGATAAAATTATAGGACAGAAAAAGTCTGTAATGATTGGGGGCTTTCTATTGGTTGCAGGCCATGGGATTCTCTCAATAGAAGTAATGTGGGCATTTTATCTTGGTTTAGGACTAATTATAGCCGGAGTTGGAATGTTAAAGCCCAACATCTCTACCCTGGTAGGAGGTTTGTATAAAGAAGGGGATGAGCGCCGAGATAAAGGGTTTTCCATATTCTATATCGGGATTAATACAGGGGCGGCACTCGCAGCATTAATTGTTGCAGTTGTAGCAGATAGCTATGGTTGGCATGCTGGTTTTGGTTTAGCAGCTGTTGGAATGGTGTTGGGACAAGTTGTTTATTTATCCGGACAGAAATTTCTGGTTAGCGTTGGTAATAAACCTGAAAAGAAAAAAGAATCTGGTGATGACGTATCTATGAAGGAAATATTTGTCAAGCAATTTACCTCCAGAACGCCTTTATTGGTTACCCTCTCATTGGCCATAGTGTCTTCCATTGTAGCGTGGAATTTTATTGAGAATCAAATGATCGCTTATATAGTGTTTTTTATCTTTCTTTCTCTAGTTGTTGGTATGATGATTACTATATATGAAGATCTAGAATCAAAAGTGGAAAAAGATCGCTATCTGGTTTTATTACTTTCATTTATAATTGTAATTGTCTTCTGGGGGGCATTTGAACAAGCAGGTGGACTTATGAACTTATATGCTGAAAACAGGACAGACAGGTTTCTTTTTGGATATGAAATTCCTGCCGCAGCTTTTCAATTCTTCAACCCATTTTATATCATTGTATTTGCCGTTCCCGTTGCTAATTTCTGGATGTGGTGGAAACATAGAGGAAAAGAGGCTTCCTCCTTATTTAAAATGGCTAATGGCGTCATAATTATGGGGCTTGGATTTGTATTTATGGTATTCGCCTCAATGCAGTATGAGACGCTTGGAAAATCTGCTTTGTACTGGCTGGCTCTGGCTTATCTTTTCCATACTATTGGGGAATTATGCGCTTCTCCTGTAGCACTCTCCTTTATAACTAAACTTGCTCCGGTGCGGTATGGTGCCTTAATGATGGGAGTTTATTTTGCTGCTACCGGTTTAGGAAATAAAGTAGCAGGACTAATTGGTGAATCGGCTTCGGAGGCCGGGGAATTAAATATTTTCGCCGGAATTACAATTTTCTGCGTCATTTTTGGCCTCTTGGTTATCGCTCTCCTTAAACCTTTAAAGCGATTAACGCATAAAGCTGAAGATTTACGCCCTAAGATTACAAAAGATGAAACAGAAGGCTTTGAATTGGCTGATGAATAGGAAAGAATTGACTTTTAATATACATTTCACCATTTGAAACAAACCAAAGCTTATGAATACAGATATAGAGAATCTATTTAAGGATAAAGTATTAGGGCACCCTGCCGGTTTAATGGTCTTATTTTTTACGGAGATGTGGGAACGCTTTTCTTTTTATGGGATGCGAATTTTGCTTATTCTCTTTTTAACAGCCCCTCTGATTAGCGATAATCCGGGATGGGAATGGCCTCGTGAAAATGCATTGGCTTTAATAGGAACCTATGCCTCACTATTATACCTGACCCCAATTATTGGAGGGTATATCGCCGATAAAATTACGGGTTATAGAATTGCCGTTGTAATAGGATGTATTATAATGACTCTTGGACATGCTGCTATGGCTATTGAAACTACTTTCTCCTTCTATTTTGGACTTTCGTTATTGGTCATTGGAACTGGTTTTTTTAAACCAAATATTACTTCTATTATTTCCGAAATGTATAAGGGAAAAGAGTCAAAAAAGGATGGCGCTTATACCATCTATTACATGGGGGTTAATGCCGGAGCCTTTTTTGGAATGATGCTCTGTGGTTATCTGGCGGAAAATTATGGGTGGTCCTATGGTTTTGGTTTGGCGGGCGTATTCATGTTTCTTGGGATGCTACAGTTTTTACTGGCAAAAAATATATTTGGTGAAATTGGAGGGAAACCTTCCCGAGAAGTCGTGGATGAGCAATCACTAAATGATAAAGAGAACAAATTAGAAAATGCTGAAACAGAGAAGCTAAACCCTTTTACCATCTTTGATTATATTCTAATAGGGCTCTCTTCTCTGGGAGGGCTAATATATCTTTTTAATGATCCTATTGAAAAGATTAGCGGCACCGAGTATATTAACTTTAAAATCATGGGACTCAGCGGGTCTAATGGAATAGTATTGTTGGCTTTAATTCTCTTCTTAATACTTATTGTTAGCAGAATAGCCCGTTATATGCCGATTGTTCGTGATAGAATTATAGCTGTCGCTATTTTTGGATTGTTTACAGTTTTCTTTTTTGCCGCTTTTGAACAAGCCTTAGGTTCTATGACTCTCTTTGCCAGGGATTATACTAACCGGCAATTAATTGGTACAGCTGCAACCGTTTTTAAGGTAGTAGATACTTTGCTGACAACAGTTCCCCTAATGATTCTTACTTGGGTTCTATATCTTTTGTTTAAAAAAACTTACACCAAAATTGGATGGTCTAATATAGTATTGGCTTTGGCTTTTGTTGGGATCTGGGCTTTGGTTATTCTGCGATTAACCGATAAACTTTCTCAGGAAGGAAATCAAATTGATGCCTCTTGGTTTGGAATCTTAAATTCTTTTTTTATAATCACCTTGGCTCCTTTTTTTTCCAAATGGTGGGAAAGTAAATACAATCCGACGGCTGCTATGAAATATGGAATTGGCCTTATTTTGTTAGGCTTGGGTTTTGCGGTACTAGCCTACGGTTCTGCAGGAATAGAACCGGGTGCACGAACCGCTTCGGTAAGTATCGTCTTTCTAATCATTACTTACCTTTTACATACTATGGGTGAACTGTGTTTGTCTCCCCTGGGGCTGTCTTATTTAAGCAAATTGGTTCCTGCCAGAATGATTGGATTTATGTTCGGGATCTGGTATCTGGCTATTGCGATTGGACAGAAGGCTGCAGGAACCACCGGAGGCATGATTGATAAGATCTCTGAAGAGTATTCCTTGGGAACTTTTTTTCTAATATTTGCCCTTATCCCAATCGGAGTAGGGTTAATCTCTATTTTATTAAACCCGGTTTTAAAACGCTTGATGCACGGGGTGCGATAACTCGTCTAATAATAGTACCATAGCACCTTTTTCGGCAGTACTATAAAAAGGGATTTTCTTTTTAAGACAGCTTTTTCGCCAAAGGGAAATTAAATTATTATAGTTACTACCATCAGCGATTACCCATTTAGGTTTTATGCTGTCTAAATATCGATTTAGATTAATTCTTGGAGAATTTGTCAAGAGTAAATAATCGGTTTCAAACTTTAAAGTAAGAGGCACTTTGGCGTTGTCAATAAGAAGCAATCTTCTACCTCCCACTTTATAAACATTATTTAAGGGTCGATACCTTACAACCTCACTCCGCTCTGCCGTTTTTATTCGATCAACAAGGTTACTATTTAAAACAGAATCTCGACAATAAATAATTAGGTTTTTCTTATCCTTATGTAAGAGCGTTGATTTTCCCGCGATATGCAGGATAAATAGTTTTTCCTTACCGAAATGGTCTCTTAGAGAATAACTATTCCATAATTGAAGACAAATAAACAGGCAACCCGATACCATCATATATTTAAATCTTTTTCTTCCCGGATTTATAGAAAGCAGTATGATAATAGCATAAGTTAGAACCAGTCCTACTTCATCAAAGTATATATTCTTTATAACAAAGGACTCTAGATTTCCTATACTCATAATAACTTCATTCATAGCTCGAATAAGACCTTCATAAATATGAAAAAGAGGATTAGGTAACAATTCTAAAACGGCAAGGATGAGAATTAGAAATCCCATACCCAAGATTAAACCTAAGAAAGGAACCAATAGTAAATTGCTTATAAAAAAGAGTAGGGGAAATTCATGGAAGTAAAATAGACTTAAAGGAAACACGCCTAGTTGTGCGGCTATAGAGAGGGCTAGGAGCTGCCAGGTTTTTTTAAAGATTACAAAAGAGGGCTTCCATAGCGAATTTATTTTAGGAAAAACCCAGAAAATAGACAATACCGCCGCATAACTAAATTGAAAGCCTATCTGGAACAGTAAAAAAGGATCATAGAGTAAAAGCAAAAATAACATAGATAATCCAACTATGTTAAAGGACACAACTGCCCTATTGATATAAAGAGCATAGGCAACAAAGGAAAACATGGATACTGCTCGGATGACAGAGGGAGATAAACCGCATAAAAGTGCATAGAACCATAATAGTAGAATAGATATAATGGTTATCATCAATTTGCCCTTAGGAATTCTTTTTAATGGGGATAATACCATATTTAACAGAAGTAAGACAACTCCTATATGCAGTCCTGAAACAGCTAATAAGTGTACAGCACCTGCATTTTTATATACCCCAAATGTTTCAGGATTTATTTGGGTTCTATCTCCTAAAAGCAATGCTTTGATGATACCCAATTCTCGCTTTTTAAAGGGGTAATTTTCCAAGCTTTTGTTGAGTCTATCTCTAAGCCTGTTGATGGTGCCTTTTATAGAGCTTGTTTTTCTTTTTTTTAAATAATAGTTGTGTTTCAGGACTATTTGATGATATACCCCTTGCAGCTTCATATAGTTTTTGTAATTAAACTGATGGGGATTTTTTGGTCCTTCAATTATTTCCAAATTTCCAATGGCAAAAATAAGGTCGTCTACTTCCAAGTTCTCAGATTGGGAATCAATAGGTAGTGACAGAAGAATTTTTCCGTTCGCAGGTTTATTTGCGAATTGAAAGACTTCAGCAATGAAGCGCCGATTATATTTATTTTTTTTTAGTATTTCTATTACTCTTATACCTATTTCAGCTGCTTTCTTGTTAAAATTATGACTATAATGGAGGGGCTGCGATTTGGGCAATGCAAGATTGGCAGTGTGAATACCCATGAAGAATGCTGTTAAAGTAAAAAGAAGACCAAAAAAGCTATTTCTACCTATTTTATAGTGTAATAATTCTATGCCCAGAAGAAAAATTCCTAATAAATAAGCTGAAATAGAAAGGGATAAGGGGATGTTATTGTGGTAAGAAACAAATGATCCCAATAGCCAGAAAAAAAGTAAGTTTAATGGGAATAGAATCAAATAAATTCATTTTAATAGATGGCTCTTAAAAAGCCAATCTAAAAAGTGCAGCTGCAATATAAAAGCATGTTAGAAATTGAAACTTGGGGCAATAATTATTTAAGTAGTAACCTAAAGTACTCTGGCAGCCTTTACAAAAGAGTAATTCCAAAAACCTTCGTTTAGCGACGATACAATAACCCCACGTGAGGTGGTTGCATGTATAAATCTTATATCAGGACCATTCACATCTACCACCATACCAACATGATTAATGCGTTTCCCTTTTTTAGATGTTTTAAAGAATAACAAATCGCCTTTGTCAACGTTTTTCAGGTTTATTTTTTTGGCTTCTTCGGCCATTTCATTTGAGACCCTGGGTAAATCAATATCATGCTTTCCAAAAGAGACATAAAGCAAACCAGAACAGTCCATTCCCTTTTTTGTTGTTCCACCAAATTTATAGCGAACACCCGAATATCCCATGGCGGTTTCTATGATATCTTCAGCCGGATCATTTTTTTCAATTTTTGGGATGGGCTTTGGTGCCTCGTATTTGTCCGGAAGACTATCTAAGCTTGTCGCCGGAACAGAAACCATTCGGTCACTTCCATAGGTTGTTTTCTTTTTTACAACACCGCAACTTCCTAGAATAAGCAGTAAAAGAAAAGTCAAATACTTTGATCGCATATAATAGAGATAAGACACTTTGGGAATCTAAATTAAGCATTTTCTATTATAAATGCAGCAGCCTTATTACTAGCACCCTCACCACCAAGTCTTTTTTCTAGTTCAACATAAGCTTCTATTTGCTGTTCTCTTTCCTTGCCAAACAGAATTTTATCCAATTCGTTTTTCAAATTTTTTACCGTAAGTTCATTTTGAATTAATTCCTTAACCACCTCTCGATCCATAATTAAATTAACCAGAGAAATATACTTCAGGGTAATAATCCTTTTGGCAATTTGATACGAAATCCAATTTCCTTTATAGCAAACTACCTGAGGCACTTTAAACAAAGCTGTTTCTAAAGTAGCGGTTCCTGAAGTAACCAATGCTGCATGGGCGCAGCTCAATAAATCGTAAGTTTTGTTTCGGACGATTTTAACCGGATAGTTTTCCACATATTCCTGATAAAACGTTGCATCTAAACTAGGAGCAGCAGCGATTACAAACTGAAATTTTTCATAATCGGCAATAAGCTTTAGCATTACTCCAAGTACCATTTGTACTTCCTGTTTGCGACTTCCGGGCAGCAAAGCGATTATAGGTTTGTCGTCATCCAATTTGTTCTCAATGAGAAATTCTTGGGGATCCGGAATCTTCCTTTGAGCGATGGCATCAATTAACGGATGTCCAACGAAATCGACTTTATATTGATGTTTATTCTCATAGAAGGCTTTTTCAAAGGGAAGGATAACATACATCTTATCTATATCTCTTTTAATACTTTTAATACGGCCTTCCCTGGAGGCCCAAATTTGTGGTGAGATATAGTAGTTTGTTTTATAATGTTGTTTTTTGGCCCATTTTGCAATTCGTAGATTAAAACCGGAAAAGTCGATAAATACAATTACATCCGGCGAATAATTGCTTATGTCCTCTTTGCAAAACGCAATGCTTTTTTTGATAGTTGAGAGGTTGTTAAGTACTTCAACAAAGCCCATAAAGGCCATTTCTTTATAGTGTTTCACCAAAGTGCCTCCGGCCATTTCCATCATATCTCCGCCCCAACATCTTATTTGTGCCTGCGGATCGTTTTTTAAGAGAGCCTTTATTAAGTTAGAGCCATGCAGATCGCCAGAGGCCTCTCCTGCTATGATATAATATTTCATCCTAGAAAACCTTATAATATAGAATAATCAAAGCTGTAATAAGCGTGGCTATTAAGACTCCTTTAGCCCTTTGATCTCTCCTTAATTTAAGAAATCCAAAAAAAGCAACTAGGTTTAATAGCGCCCCCAAAGCCAATAAACTGCCAATATGCTGTTGTTCTATGGCTATTTCGATTGTTTCAGTGATGCCAAACTCTGAAAATAAAAGTATATATAGTAGTGTTCCGAGTATATTGGCTATTAGTCCAACAACAAACCCTATTAGTATTTCTTTTTTTCTATTCATTTAAATTCCAACTGTTTAAATCCTGGATTACGTGATGAGCTGTTAAATCAAATTGTGTAGGAACTACTGATATGTAGCCATTACTTAAAGCCCATTCGTCTGTATCTTCTCCCTTGTCTAATAACTCGAACTCACCGGTTAACCAATAATACTCTTTTCCCATGGGATTAACGCGTTTGTCAAACATTTCCTTCCAATTGGCACGCGCTTGTCGACAAATTTTAATTCCTTTCAGTTCTGCCTTTGTTTTTTTGGGAATATTTACATTTAGGACTACCCCTTTTGGCATCCCTTTTAATAAAGCCTCTTTTACTATTTGTTTAATAGCCCTTTCTGCTGTTTTAAAATTGGCTTTCCACGAATAGTCGCATAAAGAAAAACCAATAGCCGGAATACCTTCAATCCCCGCCTCAATGGCGGCACTCATGGTCCCAGAATATATTACATTAATGGAAGAATTAGACCCATGATTAATGCCACTTACACAAATATCAGGTTTTCTTTGCAGTAAGACCTGTAGTGCAAGTTTTACACAATCAGCCGGAGTGCCACTGCAACTATACTCTTTTATGTCCGGGTTATCAGGATCTATGACCACTTCTTTGGAAAACAAAGTGCTATCTAAAGTGATAGCATGTCCCATGCCTGATTGCGGACTATCAGGGGCTACAACGACCACTTCTCCCAAATCTTTCATGTAACTGATAAGAGCGCGTAAACCAGGAGCAGTAATTCCGTCGTCATTGGTTACTAGAATAAGGGGTTTTCTCATGCTTTATACTTTCTAAAACAAAAATACGTTTTTAATATGTTTAATAGGTTCTAGTAGCTGTCATGTTTATAGTTTTAAAGCACTTTTTCCATAGGTTTTTATGGATCTAGAATTTGCTTTAAAAGCCTATTAAACCCTTATATTTAAACCTTTATGGAAAGATTATGGGTTACGGTTTAACATAAAATTAATGCGCTTACCTTTTTAATTGGCATGGTTTTTTCAGTATCTTAGAGAATTAATTTGATAAGTGCTGGATCAAGAATCAATATTGCTTAAAGAAAGTGTCTTAAAGAAGAATAAAAAATTGTTTATGAAGAAAAATTTAATTTTAGGATTTTTAGTGATTTTAATTGCTGTGGCATCCTGCAGCTTTACTAACAAATCATTTGAAAATGACGACAAGGATAAGTTATTATTGGATTTAATTACCTACATCCTTGAGCGCGGGCATTACGAACCAAAGGAAATTAATGATGATTTTTCTGTAAATGTTTTTGAGGATTTCATAGATGTTATAGATCCAACAAAAAGATATTTTATGGAAAAGGATATCTTGGAATTTGAAAAATATAAGTTTCAAATAGATGATCAAATAAAGAATACAGATATTTCTTTTTTTAATATGGTTTATGATAGATTACTAGAACGCATGGAAAATGCTAAAGTAATTTACAGTGAGGTCCTCTCAGAACCTTTCGATTATTCAATAGAAGAATCAATTAACATAGATTACAAAGATCAACCCTTTGCCGATTCTAAGGACAAACTTAAAGAACGATGGAGAATGCAATTAAAATATGCTACCATTGGAACCTACGATTCTAAATTGAAGAATCAGGAGTTGAAGAAGGAGGAAGATGAAGACTATACATCTGTTCCTTTATCCGAGTTGGAAATAGAGGCTAGAGAGTCTACTAAAAAAACATTGGATGAGTATTTTGACTTTGTAGACGATTTGCAAAGGAAAGATTGGTTTGTATATTACATTAATACCATAGTAGATGAATTTGATCCGCATACTTATTACTTTGCCCCGGAAGACAAGGAAAAGTTTGATATTAGTATGTCCGGTAAATTTGAAGGAATAGGTGCTAGGTTGCAGAAAAAGCCGGAAGGTGCTAAAATAGTAGAAATTATCTCAGGTGGACCTGTTTGGAGAAATCAGCAGTTAGAAGTAGGAGATGAAATTTTAAAAGTAGGTCAGGAAGGCGAAGTTCCTGTTAATATCGTGGGAATGCGCCTGGAAGATGCCATTAAATTAATCAAGGGCCCAAAAGGGACCATAGTAGATTTAACCGTGCGGAAAGTGGATGGAAGTGTTGAGGAAATTTCTCTTACGCGTGATGTCGTAGAATTAGAAGAAAGTTATGCCAAATCTGCTACCGTAAAAAAGGAAAATAATAAATATGGGATTATAAACCTTCCAAAATTTTACGTAGATTTTGAAGATTATGGCGAGCGAAATGCAGCAACAGACGTAGCTAAAGAAGTAGAATTGTTGAAGCAGGAAGGAATAGAAGGATTAGTAATTGATTTAAGAGATAACGGAGGAGGATCCCTGAAGACTGTTGTTGAAATGGCCGGACTTTTCATTAAGGATGGTCCTATAGTTCAAGTACGATCTTCTGGGAAGGAAAAAGATGTTTACGAAGATAAGGATGAGAGAATTCAGTGGGATGGTCCCCTGGTGATTCTCGTCAACGAGCTTTCGGCATCTGCTTCTGAAATATTAGCGGCCGCCATGCAGGACTATAAAAGAGCCGTTGTTATTGGAAGTAAGCAAACCTTTGGGAAAGGAACGGTACAGAATGTTATTCCCTTGGAGAATATAGTTAGAAGTAATGAGCATGGAGATTTAGGAGCTATAAAACTTACGACTCAAAAGTTTTACCGTATAAACGGGGGATCTACTCAATTAGAAGGCGTTAAGAGTGATGTGGTAGTTCCGGACCGTTATAGTTATATAGATCTTGGTGAAAGAGATCAACGTAACCCACTGAGCTGGGATAAAATTTCTCCTGCTGATTATGAGCCATGGGATGGATATATCGATTATGAAACTACCATCGCGAATAGTACAAAAAGAATGGCCGCAAATAATCAGCTGGCTCTCATTGAAGAGAATGCTAAATGGCTAAAGGAACAACAAGATAATAATGTAGTTTCTTTAAACTTCGATAGCTATAAGAAAGAGGAAAAGGCAGATCGTGAAAAATCTAAATACTTTAAAACAATATCAGAATATGATTCTCACTTGTCTTTTGAGTCACTTAAATACGAGGAGGAATTGTTTACCAAAGATCCTGATTTAAGAGAAAAGAGAGATCGTTGGCACACTAATCTGGCAAAAGATGTTTATGTGGAAGAGGCCATTAATGTCCTTCAGGATTTAAAGCTCAACAATATTAAGAACGGAAAGTTAGCTAGTGTTAAGGACTAGGCTTAGAAATTGGCCGTTGGTCTTATTTTATTAGCGGCATGAATTATTTAAAAAGCCTCCAATCGTTTTGGGGGCTTTTTTAGGCTTCGTTTTTACTGATTGATTTTACTATTCCTTATTTAATGCCTGTAATTATGATCAAAAAGTTTGTTTTTTTTTTTTTTCCACTAATATTTTTTGTCTCCTGTTCAGATGATAACTCTCCTGAAACTGAAAACCCGACTACAGAAATTGAAGAACAACTTGATGTTTTGCTTAGTTCAGAACTGAGAATAAACCCTTCGGGCTACGCTCCGCTTTCCGCAATTCTTGATTTTACTACCAAAGAAGAAGTTGAGGTAGTTCTCAGAGTTGTAGGGAAAAATGGTGCAAACTCTGATGTATCAAAACGTTTTGATAATCTAGGTACAGACTTTAGTATTCCCGTTCATGGACTTTATGCGAATACATCTAATACTTTGGAATTGACGTTCTATAATAAATCGGGCCAGAATCTTGGGACACAACAATTTTCTGCACAAACGCCCGCCTTACTTGGTGATCTCCCACAGATAACGATACAAACCAGTAAAATAGGGGAGATGGAACCCGGTATGACTCTGGTAAGTTATTTTGGTCATAATGGTTCTTTGTTTCCTCAAAGGCCCTTCATTTTTGACTCGTTTGGAGAAATAAGGTGGTATTTGAATTTTAGGACACACCCCCAATTAAATCAATTATTTTATGACGATGGAATAGAGCGTTTGGCAAATGGTAATTTTTATTTTGGATCTGGGGCGGTGCTTTTGGCGGTGCTGCCGATAATACTATCTATGAAATTGATCTTTTTGGAAATGTCTTAAATAAATGGGAGATGCCGAATTACGGTTTCCATCACGAGGTAAAAGAAAAACCTAATGGTAATTTTCTTGTAACAGTAAATAAATTAGGGGCAGCTACAATAGAAGATCACATTATAGAAATTGATAGAGAAACAAAGGAGATTATAAATGTATGGGATCTGAATGTCTCTTTGCAGAATACCCGTAGGACTTTAAAGGATGATGCTCAGGATTGGATTCATGCGAACGCTGTTGAATATGATCCATCTGATGATACTATATTAGTATCCGGACGGACTCAAGGTTTGATAAAGCTTAGTTCAGATAACAAAGTGGTTTGGATCATGGGGCCTCACAAAGATTGGGGAATAGCCGGGGATGGAACTGATTTGAACCAATTCTTACTTCAACCCTTAGACGCAAATGACCTGCCAATCAATGATATCGCCATTAAGGATGGCGACTTGAATCATCCAGATTTTGAATGGAATTGGTATCAGCATGCTCCTCTAATCAAAACGAACGGAAATATTATGCTATTTGATAATGGTGATAATCGAAATTTCAAAGGAACTTCTGCCTATAGCCGCGCTGTTGAATATCAGGTAGATCAATCTGCAATGACTATAAAACAGATTTGGCAATATGGAAAAGAAAGAGGAGGAGAGACCAATTCTGCTATTGTTTCAGACGTTGATTATTTGGAAGCCTCTGACCATATCCTCTTTTCCCCGGGAGCCGTATCATTTAATAATGGACTTTATGGAAAATCCGTGGAAGTTGACTACAGTAGTAAAGAAGTTATTTTTGAAGCCACTCTTACACCGCCTATTGCTTTTTTTAATTTAATAACGTTTCATAGAACAGAAAGACTATCCTTATACCCGGACTAATTATTTCTAATCCTCAAAGAAATACTCATATGTTCCGTTATTCTAAGCTTAAGTAGTTTTTAATTTATGGCTATACATCTTGCGTAACTTCGCCAATTTTGGAGTAATAACATAGTTGCAATATCCCTGTTCGGAATTATTTTTATAATAGTCTTGATGATAATCTTCGGCCTCGTAGAAGATTTGTAAAGGACTAATTTCGGTAACTATGGGGTTATTATAATAAGCAGATACTTCTGAAACAACTTCCAAAGCCACTTGTTTTTGAGTTTCGTTTTCATAATATATGACAGATCTATACTGAGTGCCTACATCGGCTCCTTGACGGTTGAGAGTAGTAGGATCATGAGTCGTCATAAAAATGATTAAAAGGTCTTTTAAGGTAATAATGTTCGGATCATAGGTGACTTGGACAACTTCTGCATGCCCTGTAAGTCCCGAGCATATTTCCCGATAGGTGGGTTTTCCGGGAGCCTTACCTCCGGTATAGCCGGAAACCACTGTTTCTACCCCTTTTAATTCTAATAGCACTGCTTCTGTGCACCAAAAGCAGCCACCCCCAACAGTTATAACTTCAAATTCTTCACTCATTGCTTATTCTTCTGTTTTCAATTTCATAGATTCTGAATTAATACAATAGCGCAGGCCACTTGGAGCAGGGCCATCAGGAAATATGTGACCCAAATGTGCATCGCAGGTATTGCACAATACCTCTACTCTAACCATCCCAAAAGAAACATCTTTTTCATACTTTATAGCGTTCTCTTTAATGGGTTGTGTAAAGCTTGGCCAACCCGTTCCGGATTCAAATTTAATTGTTGAATCAAACAAAGGCGTTTCGCAACAAACACATAAATATTCTCCGGCCTCATATATGCTGCAAAGAGCTCCAGAATGAGGAGATTCGGTACCTTTTTTACGAGTAATACGAAACTGTTCCGGGCTTAGGATTGTTCGCCATTCCTGCTCTGTTTTTACAACACGCTTATCTGGTTCTGGGTTTCCAGTTACGGCAAAATGCATAATATCTTTCCAACTCAACATAGTCTTTTTTTAATAAAGATAAGGTAGTGGAGGGTATTTATTTATATAAGTCCACTAAAATAAGATTACAATATGTCGGATTTAAATTGTGAAACTTACAGGAAGATTAAAAGGATATGAGGAGTAAAGTTTTATCCCCATTCGTTGAGTCTGTTTGCATCAAGTTTTAAACAAATAAATAAAAGGGCTGTAAAACCTAATAAACTAGAGCCGCCATAACTAAAAAAGGGCAGGGGTATACCTATGGTGGGAAGAATTCCAATAACCATTCCAACGTTTATGAAGTAATGAACTAATAAGATAGAGATTACTCCATAGGCATACATTCTGCTAAAATCGTTTTTTTGGCGCTCGGCTATATAAACCAGTCTTAAGAGCAGAAGCGTAAAGAGTATAACCACAGTAGTAGTTCCAACAAAACCCCATTCCTCACCCACTGTTGTAAAGATATAATCCGAATGTTGCTCGGGAACAAAGTCGCCTTTGGTCCGTGTTCCTTCTAAAAAGCCTTTACCAAAAAAGCCGCCAGATTCAATAGCCTTCTCAGATTGATATGTATTATACCCTATGGTTTTTCGGATTTCTTCTAACTTATTGGGATCTTTTTCTAAGCGAAGCCAAAGGCTAAAACGATCTCTATGGCGCTGCTCAAAGACATTGTTAAAAACAAAATTTACAGAGAGAGAAAACAGTATAGAAGCTACGAATACTAAGACTATAGAAGCAATAGGAGCTTTAAAAGAGGCTTTTTTGAGTACAAAAAAGAGAATAATAATTAAGGATAAGCCAATGCCAACCCATATAGTTCCAAACATTAGGGTAGTAACAAAAATCAAAATAGCTAAAAAAGCAATTCCCAAATAATACAATGGGAGGCCCTCTCTAAAAAGCACAAAAATCAAGGCCATAAAAACCAAGGCACTACCGGGATCAGGCTGGGGTATGATCAGAAATACAGGAACCATTATTATTAAAAAGGCATAATACTGATCTTTTCTCTTTTTAATATCAGTTTGAATATCACTTAGGTATTTTGCCAATGCAAGGGCCGTAGCTACCTTGGCGAACTCAGAAGGCTGGAAATTGAAAAAACCTAAATTGTACCAGGAAGTTGCTCCTGCAATAGTCTTTCCAAATACAAAGAGTCCCAGTAATAGAATCATGGATATGATATATAGAACGCTGGAAAACCGTTCATAAAATCCCGATTCTAAGGCAAGAATAATAATGATACTAATAAGACTTAGGAAAATAAAAAGTAATTGCTTGCCATATAATTGACTGAAATCAAAAATAGAAGCATTGGTATCAGTAAAGGTACTAGAGTAAATATTAAGCCAGCCAATGCCCACTAATAGCAGATAGAATATAATGGTAAGCCAATCAATTCGCTTAAAAATGTTCCTACCAGACATATTCGTTTATCTTGAATTCCTCTCCACTGTATGGTTTAGCATATTCATGTTCAAGAGTTTTGTCTAGCATGCGTTTTTCTAAATCAGTTCTGCTTATTTCTCCTTTTAAATACTTTTCAATAAGTAGGGAGGCGATGTGGCCGGCATAGCGGGATCCGTAATATCCATTTTCTATGTATACAGCAAGGGCAATTTGTGGATTATCAACAGGAGCAAAGGCCACGAAGACAGAATGATCTGTTAACTGCGTTTTTACACCATCTATTTTCGTATAATTTTCAACGGTTCCTGTTTTTCCAGCAATTTCAATACCGGGGACTTGTACCCATCTGGCAGTTCCTTTTTTGTAAACATCCGCCATTCCTTGTACAACTGGCTCAAAATGGGCTCTATCAATGGTTGTATATTTGGGAGTCGTAAAATCAGGATTAGATATATCTTCACCTTCCACTTTTTTAAGGACATGAGGTGTGTAGTAAAAACCTCGATTAGCTATAGCGGCTGTCATATTCGCCAATTGAATTGGGGTAGCAGCTATTTCACCTTGCCCTATTGAGTTAGAGATTATATAGGAAGACGCCCAGCGATTGTCGCCATACCATTTGTCGTAATAGGTTTTTCCCGGAATTCTTCCTGGTCTGCCTGTAGGAAGGTCATAGCCTAGAAAATCACCAAGTCCAAAACTTTTAATGTGCTTTTCCCATGTGTCTTGCCCTTCATCAGTGGTTGGAAATTTTTCGTATATTTTTCTAAAAGTACCGGCAAAATAAGCATTACAAGAATTATAAATTCCAGTATTTAAATTTCTGGTTCCTCCCCCACAATGACAACCTCTTTTAGTTTTTCCAACATAGAAGCCGTTATAACATTTAATGGTAGTGTTTGGCTGTATTACTCCTTCTTGCAGAGCAACCAATGCGTTTAAGGTCTTAAAAGGTGAACCTGGTGAACCTTCTGCAGAAATGGCTCTATCAAATAGAGGTTTTGCAATGGTATCGTAGTGTAATTTACTATAATTTTTTGAACGTTCTCGGCCAACTAAAAGAGCCGGATCATAGGTTGGCCCCGATATCATGGCCAATATCTCTCCGGAAGCGGGTTCTATAGCTACTATACCTCCTCGTTTTCCATGCATCAATAACTCCCCGTACTCTTGCAAGACTTTATCCAGTGTCAGGCTTATTTGCTTTCCCTGTTGGGGCAGGGTATCTAGGATACCATCTTTATAGGGCCCAATATCTCTATTAAACCGATCTTTTTGAATATACTGCACACCTTTACGACCTCTTAGGATCTCTTCGTATTGTTGTTCTACTCCGGTGCCTCCTGTAAGTTCTCCCTGAACATAATAAGGATTCTTCTTCAGGTCTCTTTCGTTTACTTCTCTGATATAACCAAGGACATTTGCAGCGGCCTTTGTATTATAAAAGCGCAGTGATCTCTTTTGAATATAAAAGCCTTCATACTTCCTCATTTTTTCCTGTAACATCGCATAATCCTCTTTGGATAATTGCGGAACTAAAACTGAAGGTAATCTGGGAGAGTAGATTCTGGCCTTTTGCAATTTTCTTTTAAAAGATTCTTTTTCAATTCCCAGGAGTTGACAAAATTCAAGCGTGTCCAGAGCTTTCACTTCTCTTGGAATCACCATGACGTCATAGGCGGGGTCATTTCCAACCAAAAGCAAACCATTTCTATCATAAATATAACCTCTTTCAGGATAGTCATAAATAGCTTTGATGGCAGTATCTTCCAGTACTTGATTAGGGGAAAAACTAAATATTTGCAAATAGGACAACCTTCCAATAAAGGTTATTCCTATTAATACAATGATAGAAGATAATAGAAGTTTTTTCATTTAATTTTTCTGAACATTTATATGTCAGCTAATGATTAGTCTTTTTTTGCACTAAACAGTGATCCAAACAATAAACACAATATAAGTGTTGCGATGCTTGTAAAAACAATTTTTTTCAAAATTAACAGCAAATTTGATAAACTGAAAATTTCAAGCGTAAAGAATATCAAATGGTGTGTTATAATTAATAACGCCAAAAATGTAATTTGTTGTGCCCTAGTAGTGTTAGATAATTTAAAACTTTGAAATTCGTAATTAACGCCAAATACAAAACGCATTATGGTAGGTCTCAAATAAGCTATTGTTACAGTAGCAGCAGCATTCAAGGTCATGGTATCAGAAAATATATCAATACAAAACCCTAAAAGGAAACTACTAAAAATAAAAAGAGATCTATTTTCTTTTATGGGATACCAATAAAGGAAAAGTATATAGACCATTGGATTTATAAAACCAAAAAAATTCAGCCTATTAAATACCAGTACCTGAACGAAGACAAGTAAGGCAAATCGAATAAAATTGACTAAATAGTAATAACTACTGGTCATTGGCAATTTTGGCTTCGAACTCTAAGATCTCAGGTCTATTTTTATTATTAATGATATACACATTTTTAACATTGGACATATCATTAAAAAGTTCTACATCTATACTATAAAAACTCTTGGAGACATTTAGGTCAAACTTTTTAATAGTCCCAATTGGTATGTTTTCCGGAAAAATACTGGACATGGCTCCGGTAACTATGGTATCGCCAACCAGAAGAGGCACCAATCTGGGAATATCCTCCAGTTTTACCTGGTTATAACTCCGCCCGTCCCATACTAAAGACCCGAAATAATTAGTATTCTTAATTTTGGCATTTATATTAGATTTGGAGTTCAATATACTTTGAACGGAGGCATAATTTTTTGAAGTATGTTCAACAATACCCAGAATTCCTTTGGCCGTAATAACACCCATATCTTGTGCAATACCATGGTTCGTTCCCCTGTTTATAGTTATATAGTTATTTGGACTGGCATAACTGTTCTTTATAATTCGTCCGGATATAGTTGTAAAATTAAATTTGGTAGTATCTAATTGGATAGTATCTTCGATATTTAAATTATAAAGCAAACTTCTCAGTTTTTTGTTTTCTTCGACCAGTTTTTTGTTTTCCTCATTCAAGTTAAAATAGCGCGTAATACCATCCGCCGTATTATATATTGAACCAGATATTCGGTTTGAAGAATTAAAGAATTTTGATCGATGATACGAATGAGAATCAATAGTAAAGCCAAGAGATATAAAAAGAATAATAAGTAAAGCAGCGAGGTTTTATACCTTATGATAAAATTGATTATCTGCTGCATTCACTTGTTATGTTAAGCGTTTAAAATGAGATGCCAAGTCGTAACTTAAATCCTTATGGAATTCAGGTTATTTAATAAGAATACTTTTATAGCGTTCCAGGTTTTTAAGCGCTATGCCGGTTCCTCTTACAACAGCTCTCAATGGGTCTTCTGCAATATAAACAGGCAGATCTGTCTTTTGGGATAACCTTCTATCCAATCCACGAAGCATTGATCCGCCACCGGCCATGTAAATACCCGTATTATAAATATCTGCCGCCAATTCCGGAGGAGTTTGTGATAAAGTTTCCATTACGGCATCTTCTACCCTCAAAATAGACTTGTCCAGAGCTTTGGCAATTTCTCTGAATGAAATTGAGACCTGTTTTGGTTTTCCGGTAAGCAAATCCCGACCTTGTACAGACATCTCGTCTGGCGGAGATTGAAGGTCCTCGGTCGCCGATCCTATTGTTATTTTAATATTCTCTGCGGTACTTTCTCCTACATAAAGATTATGTTGAGTCCGCATATAGTAAATAATATCATTGGTAAATACATCACCGGCTATTTTAACCGATTTGTCACAAACTATACCTCCCAAAGCAATTACTGCTATTTCGGTTGTTCCACCACCTATATCCACAATCATATTACCCTTGGGCTGCATAATATCCAGGCCAATACCTATTGCTGCAGCCATAGGTTCATGGATAAGGTAAACTTCCTTTCCGTTTACCCGCTCTGCAGACTCCTTTACCGCACGCATTTCTACCTCAGTAATACCTGAAGGAATACATATGACCATTCGCAATGCAGGTGGAAACCATTTTTTCTTCAGGGCAGGTATGTTCTTAATGAACATATTGATCATTTTTTCAGAAGCATCAAAATCTGCGATGACACCATCTTTCAGAGGCCGGATGGTTTTAATATTTTCATGGGTTTTTCCCTGCATCATATTGGCTTCCTTGCCCACTGCAATTATTTTACCGGTTATCCTGTCTCTTGCAACAATAGACGGACTGTCCACAACTACCTTATCATCATGGATAATAAGCGTATTAGCAGTGCCCAGGTCGATAGCTATTTCTTCAGTTAAGAAATCAAAAAATCCCATTCGCGTTAATTTGGTTTCGGTTTAAAAGGTGTATTTCATCGACAAAAGTAGTAAAATTAATGCTTAAAATGACGAGTGCCGGTCATTACCATCGACATTCCATTTTCGTTACAATAATCAATACTCAGTTGATCTTTAATTGAGCCTCCCGGTTGTATAACGCTTTTATTCCATTATTATTTGAAATCTCCACACAATCCGGAAATGGAAAAAATGCATCACTTGCCATTACAGCCCCTTCCAAATCAAAATTAAAGGATTTTGCTTTATGGATAGCCTGGTTTAAGGCATCAACTCTTGAAGTTTGCCCGGTACCGCTGGCACATAACTGTTTGTTTTTAGCCAACACTATGGTGTTTGATTTTGTGTGCTTGCAAAGTTTAGATGCAAAGATGAGGTCATCCAATTCTTTCTGACTAGGCGACTTCGTGGTTACATATTTTAAATCCTCAAGGGTATCCGTTTTAAAATCCTTGTCCTGAAGAAGAAATCCGTTTAAACATGTTCTCACCAGCATATCGGGCAGTGCTGTTTCTTTTTGAATTAATACAATTCTGTTTTTCTTACCTTTTAAGATGCTTAAGGCCTCGTCATCATAAGCTGGTGCAATGACCACTTCACAGAATAAATTATGTATTTCCTGTGGCTGTTGGAACATCTATTTTTACATTACTTATCAAAATTCCTCCGAAAGCTGATACGGGATCTCCAGCCAAAGCGCATCTACATAAGCCTCGTGTATAGTTCGCTTCTGGTAGCTAATCCACATGCATTATTGTGTTTAAGAATGGCGAAGGTAGGGGCGTCATTTTTAAATTCTTCCATTAGATTTATAGCGGCATCAACATCCAGTAAGTTGTTATAGGACAGTTCCTTACCGTGTAATTTGTCGAACATGGCGTCAAAATCTCCAAAAAAGAATCCTTTTTGGTGCGGGTTTTCACCATATCGTAAAACTTTCGCATTGGTCTCACTAATCTTTAAGCGGGCTTTATATTTTCTTCTTATTGAAATAATTAAAAATAGCCGTATCATAATGCGAAGAAACATTAAAAGCTTTTGCGGCAAAATGTCTTCCGGTCTTTCTATGCTAGTCTCGCCTCCCTGAGCGTTTAATAATTCAAGAAACTCTTTATAGTCGCTCATAGAAGAAACACAAAGAACATCTTTATAATTTTTTGCCGCAGCCCTTATTAGCGATATTCCACCAATATCTATTTTTTCTATAATTTCCTGTTCAGGTGCCATCTTCTGATACCGTTTTCTCGAAAGGATATAAATCTACAATAACTACATCAATTGTGGAATATCATATTCTTCTATTTGAGCTACATCAGATTCATTATCCTGACGATTTAAAATACCTCCAAAAACTTTTGGATGTAATGTTTTTACCTCCCTCCCAAGATAGAAGGATAGCATGTTACCTCTTCAACAGCAATCACATCAATGCCCAATTCCCGTATAAATTTTTCGGTACCTCCAGTGGAATAGATGGTAATTCCTAAATCGGCGAATTTCCTTGAACAATGGGTTCTAGACCGTCTTTGTGAAATACTGAAATTAAGGCCGAGTTAATTTTTTTTGTAGTGTTCATTTTTATGTAGTTTACATTGAATACCTAAAGGACACAAATGTAATTTTTTTGAAGCTATAAAATCAGGAGTGTTATTAACAATAACCCTAAAGTTTTAAAGAATCTGTGATACCGCTTTAGTAATAAATTCTAAAAAATCTTCATCAGCTTCGGTAAATGGATCTGGCGTATTAGAATCTATATCAATTTGTCCAATGTTTTCGCCATCAACAAAGAGTGGAACTACAATTTCAGCTTTCACATTAATACTGCAGGCGATATAATTATCTTGAGCTTTCACATCAGGGACCACAAAATTTTTATTACTCAAAGCTACCTGACCACAAATGCCTTTTCCAAAAGGAATAATAGTATGGTCTGTAGGGGCTCCTGCATAAGGTCCTAATAACAATTCTTCTTTTTCACCATTTCTGAAATAGAAACCAACCCAATCATAATATGGAATACTATCCTTTAATAACTGGCAAATTTCCAGCATTCTTGCATCAGGAGTTTCTTTGTTTTTTAGTAAAATTTCTTCAACTTTTGGCCTTAAGGAGCTAAACATAAAAGGGTTTTCGGCAAAAGTATTAAACCTAAAGCATCTAGGCTTTAAATATTACCACTAATTATTAGTCAGCTCATTAATTGGCAGGAAACTGCTTTAAATTATTGTTTTAAGGCTTTACGAGTTTGATCAGCCAGTTTGGGATTGATACTGGCCACCGCATCATAATGGCGAAGGTGCACGCCTCCACTAAGTTCTTTTAAAAAGTGAGAATGTTCAAGACGATCCATTATGGGGCCTTTAACTTCGGACAAATGAAGCGAAATTCCACCATCTTTGAGCCTTTGATTAATAGCTTCCAGGCTTTCAAGGGCAGAAAAATCAATATTGTTCACCGCCGGGCATTCGAGAATTACATGACGTACTTCTGGATTGGCAGCCACCTTTTCATTGACAAGGTCCTCTAGATATCGGGCATTTGGAAAATAAAGACTTTCATCAACACGCAGAGATAATATTTCAGGATCAGTGACTACTTTGTGTCTTTCAACATTACGGAAGGATGAGGTGCCGGGAATTTGTCCAACTACGGCCACGTGAGGCCTTGACGTCTTATAAAGATGTAGGAAAATAGACAAGGTTACCCCGGCAATTAATCCCGGTTCTATCCCCATTATTAGGGTGACTACAATCGTTACCAGCATAGCTGCAAAATCGGTTTTGGCGTAGTCCCAGGTGTGTTTTAAGGCTGAGAAATCGACCAGAGACATTACCGCTACAATAATTGTTGCCGCAAGCGTTGCATTTGGTAAAAAGAACAGCAAGGGGGTTAGAAACAGGGTAGTAAGACCAATACCCACAGCGGTAAACACACCGGCGGCAGGAGTTTCGGCACCTGCATCAAAATTCACCACAGAGCGTGAAAATCCTCCGGTGACAGGAAAACCACCTGATACGGCTGAGCCAATATTGGCCGCACCAATAGCAATCAATTCCTGATCCGGGTCAACGCGTTGACGCTTTTTGGCTGCCAGGGTAAGGGCCACCGAAATGGACTCCACATAGCCCACTATTGAAATAAGAAGCGCCGGAACTAATATTTTTAACCATAGCGCAAAATCTAGGGGCGGCAGTTGAATTTTTGGCAGACCCTCAGGTACTTTTCCAACAATTTGGACCCCTTTATCAGCAAGGCCCATCAACCAGACGATTAGTATGGTAGCGATAATGGCGATCACTGGACCAATTTTTACCATAAGATCGGCCGTTTTTGGACCTAGTTTTAATTTGAGCAACATGGGTTTTAATCCTTTTCTCACCCAAAATAAAAATATAAGTGACCCTATTCCTATGGCTGCAGTAGTCCAATGAACTGTTAAAATACTATGCCATAAGGAAATGACGATGTCTAAAAAACTTTCTCCATGCGCATTAATGCCCAATACCGGCCCTAATTGACCTGCGGCAATTTGTAAACCTGAAGCCGTAATGAAACCGGCAATAACAGGGTGACTTAAGAAATTTGCCAAAAAACCGAGCTTCAGAAAGCCCATTGCCATTAGCAGTAATCCTGAAACCATTGCCAAAGCGATGGCAGCACCATAATATTCAGGGCTTCCTTGTGAAGCGAGCTGTCCTGCCGCGGCAGCGGTCATCAAACTGGCTACAGCTACCGGGCCTACGGCAAGGGCACGGGAAGTCCCAAAAATAGCGTAAAGCACCAATGGCGCCATTGAAGCATATAGCCCAACTTCTGGAGGTAAACCTGCAAGTAAGGCATAGGCCAAAGACTGAGGGATTAACATCATGGTAACGATCAGAGCAACGACTAGATCATTAACAAAAGTCTTCTTATTGTATTTAGGACCCCATTCTAAAATGGGAAGGTATGATTTGAGAACACTGAATACCCTATTATTTTCATTAGATTTCTTCATTGTTTTATCTTTAGTTTCTTAGTGGTTCGACTTATTTTGGTTCAGCAGCTGTTTCCATCCACCCCATTAATAACTTATAGCCCAGGGACATCACAATGGCACCTGTAAAAAGTCCGATGAAGCCCGACAAAATAAAACCTCCGATCACACCAATAAAAATGACAAGCGTCGGGACCACGGATCCTTTGCCTAGCAATATGGGTTTGAGAAAATTATCGCTCAAACCTGCGACCAAAGTAATATGGTCCAGATAATTGCGGCGGTAGTACTTTTTAACAGCAAACAAATAAACAATGATAGGTAACGGTCACAAAAAGCAAGGGTAATTGGAGCATTCCTAAGACAAATACCACTAACACCCATATTCCGGCATAGGGGATTCCTGCCAAAAAAAACAATATTCCGTTTAAAATAGCTACGATAAAAGCTACGCCAATTACCCCTTTAACAACACTATTAACCGTATTCATAGTCATTTCGGCAAATTCATCTCCTCTGTCTCCTACCAATTTTCGAAAAAATTTACGAATCACTTCACCAACTCCTCCGTAGACCAACATAATTGCAGCAATAATAAATGATGCCAAAATTTGAACAATGCCTCCTGCAGTGCTGAGGGCTCCCTTAAATACTATTTGCCCAAATCCTCTTAGTTGGTCATTATACTGTTCAAGGGTCTGTTCTAAATTTATTGATGCACTTTGCCAGAAATCATAAACCCTTTCTCTATTAGAGGCCATTCTTTAACTTTTTCTGTAGGCGGAGGCAAGGCATAAAACCATTTATATCAAAACTCATTTTTAGTTCTTTTACTTCACCAATGAGTGTGTCAATCAAAAACCAGGAAGGAATAAAGATGATGCAAATAGTAACAAAAACCATCAAAAATGAGGTGAGCTTTGGTTTCCCACCCAGCTTAAGGGATAATTTTTTATGCAGTGGATAAAGTGCCATAGCAAGTATCAGACTCCAGAGTAAGATGCTTGTAAAGGGATATAAAATCATGAGACACCAGACAATGACTAGCAGCAGGAACAGCAAACGTATTACCGTGTCGTAAACTGAATTATTCGGAGGTTGAAGCTTCATATTTATGAGAGTTATATTATTTTAATCCATTTTAGAAAAGCACACTAATTTAATCTTTACTCGCTAAGGGGTTTTGCGTCTTTTGCAAAAATCCTAGCCGCAATTAGCGCAACAATTAGCGCTATTGGCACCACCAAAACAATCATCACAAAAACACCCGGGTCTGGGTTTACAATACTGAAATAGGCCACGAAAACGGCAGCAATGTTTCTTGTGCACATGCCTAATGCCATGCCGCTGCGTTGCGTTTTCTTTAATCCAAACGGAATTTTATACGCTAAAAATGTTATGATTCCCAAAAACAAAACCTGGGCGCCTACGGCATAACTTCCAATGGCACTGAGCATTTCTTCCCAATACAGCCAAAAGGTCATTACTGCAGTGATGAGCAAGAAAAGGGTGCCTATCTTTTTTATAATCGGGCCGATTTTATTGGCAAACGCCTCTTTTTTTACTTTGATAATAAAGCCAACTATAAGCGGTAAAAGCACCATAATTAAGAGGGGTTTTGCAAGCCCCCAAATGCTAACTGTTAAGCCTTTAATAAGGAAGGGAACCAAGAGCGGCAAGAAAATTACTGTGCCAATGGTAGCTACCAAAATAAAAGCACCCGCGGCCGACATGTCTCCACGGGCTTTAGTAACCATGAGTGGAAAAAATGGTGCGGTTGGCGCCAAGCTGATCAGCAACAAACCCGCTGCATGTGGTGCAGAGAGCGGAATAATTTGTGTTATTCCCCACGCCAAAGCCGGACCAACAATCCATCCCCACACAAAAATAAGCATGATAAATCGCGGATTTTTCAAGGTCACTATGGCTTCGTCTTTATTGATCTCCAACCCCATGGCGGCAAGGTTGGATACGGTAAAGATCATCACTACAATCTTATAAATCGACTCAATATCCATGATACTTTTTTTAATAAGAATTAATCCGGGTTGCTAGAAAACAAGTGGGTTTGCGCTAATGAGAGCATTCCGCCTGAAACATTTTTAGCATCAAAACCATGCTGTGCGAGCATACGGGTGGCATATTAGGCGCGTTGGCCAGAGCGACAAATCACGTGGATGGTTTTGTCCTTTGGAAGCTCGTTTAAACGGCCGCGTAATTCGCCAAGTGAAATGTTTACAGCTCCATCTACACGTTCTACAGCCAATTCAAATCCTTCGCGCACATCGAGCATAAAGCCTTTTTTGGCTTCAGGCCAATGGCTGATCGGCATATCGCCAGCCAACACATCTGCTGCAACAAAACCAGCAAAGTTTATCGGGTCTTTGGCACTACCGAACTGCGGTGCGTAACACAACTCTGCTTCTTGTAAATCGTAAATCGTGGCACCCATTTGCAGGTAAGCTGCAAACACGCTAATGCGCTTATCTACCCCATCTAAACCGAGGGCTTGTGCGCCCAATAATTTTCCATCGCTCTTTCGGAAAATCACTTTCATAGCAATGGGTTTGGCGCCCGGGTAATACCCGGCATGCGAATTTGGGTAGAGGTAAATTTTCTCATAATCTTTTTCCTTTAAGCGAACCAGTGTTTTTTCACTAATGCCCGTCCATGCAACGGTGCCGTCAAAAAAGCCAATGACAGATGTGCCTTGCGTACCGCGATACGAAGCTTTTCGTCCGGCAATAATATCTGCAGCAATGCGCCCTTGGCGGTTTGCAGGGCCAGCCAATGCGATTAGGGTTTGCTCTTTGGTCATGAAATCGGTTACCTCAACCACATCGCCCACAGCAAAAATGTTAGGATCACTTGTGCGCATGTTTTCGTCTACCACAATGCCGCCTCGTTTGCCAATTTTAATTCCTGCCAATTTTGCAAGCATTGTATCAGGGCGAACGCCAATAGCGAGAATCACTACATCAGCAACATAGTTTTTACCGCTGTTGGTTTGCACTTCCAAATGACCGTCTTCAGTTTTTATAAAACCTGTGGCGCCATCATTTAATACAATGTTCAATCCGTTTTTACGCAAATACGCTTCGGCCGGACGCGCCATTTCTTCGTCTATTGGTAATAAGATCTGTTCTCCGCGCTGCAACAGCGTTACTTCAAACCCACGGTGAATTAGGTTCTCTGCAGTTTCAATGCCGATAAAGCCCCCACCAACAACAACAGCGCGCATCTTTGGGCGCAAGGTTTGGAAGCCCGAATAGCGGTGCATACCGCTCATGAAGGGATTTCCTTTTTCAATCCACTCTACAATGCTGCGTGCATCGGGCACGGTGCGCACATGAAAAATGCCGGGTAAATCTATGCTTTGAAGCGGTGGACGAACAGATTGGGCACCTGGACTCAATACCAAATAATCGTAGTTCTCGGTGTATTCTTCTCCCGTTAGCACATTGTAATACGCTTGTTTGTGGGGGGGGGGGGGGGGGGGGGGGGGGGGGGGGGGGGGGGGGGGGGGGGGGGGGGGGGGGGGGGGGGGGGGGGGGGGGGGGGGGGGGGGGGGGGGGGGGGGGGGGGGGGGGGGGGGGTCTGTGTGTGCCTACCCGGGTAAATCCCTTCGTAATACTATATTCAAGCCTGCGCCCAAAATGGGGCATTAGCTAGACGCTTGCCGGATAGACTGAAAACTTCCATTTTGCGTAAACTGTATTGTATTAAATAATAACTGAAATTTTATAAAACTGAAAACGGCTCGACTGGAAGTGCACCTTGGCAACGTAAAACTATGTTGCTGATGTGAGTGATTCTCGCCACCTGTGCTGCAGAAATAAAATTAGTAGCGTAGACAAAAACATGCAGACAAGTGATCTAGCGCTACAGTATTTTTGCATGATATAAATGCAACCTATGACATTTGCAGCAGGTCTTTCATCGCACAGAATTTCGCAATTTTTTTAAAGAAAATTATGTGTAGGCGCCAAACCCCATGTGATTTTCCCGTAACAAGCCGGTAAGTGTTGCAACTTTAAGTAAATATCACATTTTAAGCAGAATGTTGCCGCAGTTCAACGGAAATTGGCAATATCAGCTGGCAAGCAAAAAGCTTATGGAAATGAATTAACTTTAGCAAAATACAAACTGTAAATATTTCCTTGTGGCCGTAAATTCATCCGTATTTAACTATGCAACGCATGCTGTGTCCCAAAAGCTCACAGAACCAGATGTATTAAGAAGTATCATGGGTGTGTGCTATATGCCCTTGTGGGTGGACGACGAAATGTGCTTGAATATAAATGCTGTCCATACTTGGTAGCCACCGATGACTGTCTGTATCGATGAGCACGACAGCATTTGAGCAATATGAACAAACTCATCAGAAAAGTCTGTAATGACTGCTCCGTTCAGGCAAAAGCAGCATTGGCACATGGCATTACCCTCAGCTAGACAGGCTGTTGGTATTATTGTCATATTACGACTGCATGCTATTAAATTAGTGCTCTAAAATGAATTCTCTGGCTTTCTCTTTAAATATGGTTATTTCTGTTCATGTGATACTATGGCACTGTCAAAAACCCATAAAATTATCCACAAACTGGAGTGGGAAACTCCTATTCATCATCTCCCTGGTTTTGATTGACACACTCATTGGTGGATTTTGATACTACTCAATGACCAACTGTAGACAATACAAATTTTGAAAAAAATCGACTATTATTGCTCTAGCATTTTGGTTTACGGAAGTTGAAATCGTAGAATTTTTTTCGAAGAGTGGGAAATTTACTGTTCCATGAAATTGGGTGGTGGCGCAGCTGTTTTAAACTGGAATGTGTACAAAATTGTTTTTGTGACCGTACCATTTTAACTGTAAAAACTACCGCTGCTGATACAGTACTCTTAAAGAAATTTTGCGTCGGAAACTCGGCAATGGTGAACAAGACCACTTCAAAATGTGAGCTGAATGTGGGGTATTCAGTGTTTTCAAATCTTCTCCCATTTTGATTTTTGATAAAAACCTTTAATGATCTAGTCGTTGCTCTGATCGTTCTCGCGGTCTTTGATATGCCCACTTTGCAGGTTCAAAGTTAATGCCATTGAGACCACCTTTTGCCACTAACAACCCGATTTGACACACAACGGCAAACTTGACCTTGGCGGGACAATGGCATATGGTGCTGGTTTTGACACCCTGTTATTGCCGACATTGCAACTTCCATTTTGCCGCAATTAGAACGACATTGTGCTCGTCATTTCTATGGCTCATTATTTTATCAATTCGATGTGCAGAGTACTTATATTTTGTTGAAATGTTGCTCAAGTAAAACTGATCTTGGCCATTCTTGAATTCCGGTGATGGATTATCCTGCCGCGTTGAGTAGATGTACCTGAAAGTGTACCAAGTACCTAGGTCTCTTCGAGGAGTCCGATTTCTCCTTGGTGCGTCGAGCTCAGCCATATGATTTTCATTGTGATATGGCCATGCTAATATTGCAACAACAACGGATACCTTGTGTATCACCAAGATATTTCCTCCATCTTTGTAGTCTCATGTGTGAAATTCCAGCCTTCCGCATATTGAACAAAGCTGTCGCGCTCGACAAAAAATACCCTTTTCCAAATACTTGTGCAGCGATAGCTAGTACCAAACTGACAATCAAAGATAGGCATTTGTCGAAATTTAAAGGCTGTCCCTTTTGGGAAGAGTGTGTATATCAATCTACTCAGTATTGTGGTACTGCTATGTGCTATGAATTTGTGGCAATGTTCTACGTTATACTTTTGCCAAAATACGCATGCAAACTGATAATAAAAATTACTGATATGTAGATATTATATCGCCTGCGGTGAAAGCAAAGATAGGAGAAAACATGTGGACAAATGTGACAATACGCCAGATGCAAGCCGATGAAAATTTTTAGAAATTTGAAAACTTAAATGCCAAAACTTTGATTTAAAATTACATTTGTGTCACCCAGGACAAAAGCCTAAAAATGAACAATACAAAAAAAATAAACGCACATTGATTTATGTATTCAAGGTAACCATTTATTCCAGAACAGTACAAGATGGTTGGGTGACATCCCTATCCTTCCAATAGGGGGAGAACAAAGCGTACGTCAATTTGATCGTCGGGATAATAGTGATATTCCACAGGTGATGTAGTCGTGATGCTTTTCGGCTGTGAACGTCAAATAATAGAAAATAGACATTGGAGGAATATCGACGACAAATATAAGTATGTTGCTGAGCGACTATAAAGTTTCTTGAATATTTCAGAAATGAAACACTTCATTACAATTATTTCAATAAGACAGAGACAAAAACATAAGCTCAGTGAGCTTTAAAGTCATTGCATTACATGTCGAAAGCCTTTTTGGTGTACCGTTTTCAAGACGTGGAAAAGAACATCCTATAACAATTTTGGAGCATGTACATGGAAGAATTTGCGACCTGCATGTATTGCAAGAAGAAAATCCGACTGTTGTTGAAAAATTAAGCAACTTCCATAAACTTTGTAACCAGTCATTGTGAAGCTGAAATTCTAAAAGTAGAATATCGACATGGGTAATGTGCAAATGGGAATAAGCGGCGAGATGCAAAACGAACGAAGTTTGGCGAAGAGGATATTTGCCAAAATCCTTGCCAAAAAGCAAGCAATTGAGTATTGCAAGTTGTGCTGCTCCAAGCTGATGTTGAGATCAAATAACTGGAATAACAAGCGTTAATTTAAAAGATCAACTTGTATTGCAATAGTGTGACGGGTACACGTCATTTTAAGCA
>CALOAJ010000003.1:0-142864 GCA_942491255.1 uncultured Flavobacteriaceae bacterium
AAGCGTTCTTGTGTTATTGTTGAAGATTCCCGGATCGTAGTTATAACGAGTCGTTAAAAAATTAGATAACCCATCTATATCAGCCTGAGACGAACGCCCAGTATAATTGCTGAAATTAAAAGGTTGCGGCGTTTCATCATCTTGTCTTTCATAGTTCACGAAAAAGAATAGCTTATCCTTAATAATAGGTCCCCCAATTCTTACCCCATAAGTCAGTGCACTATAATCAGCTAATTTTTGACGTTCTTCCCCATCTCCAACTAAATCTGGAGGTGTTTTTCCTGAAAGATCTTGATTCCTTAAAAATCCATAGGCCGATCCGCTAAATTCATTCGTTCCTGATCGGGTAATAGCATTAATAGATCCCCCGGAGAATCCTGATTGACGCACATCAAAAGGAGCTATATTTACTTGAAACGTCTCAATAGCATCAACAGAAAAAGGATTTACCCCAGTCTGACCTCCATTTGTTCCCGAGCCAGCAAGTCCAAAGACATCGTTGTTTACGGCTCCATCAATATAGATGGCATTATATCTGTTATTCTGTCCTGCTAAGGAAATGGAAAATCCATCATTTCCTTCCGTTAATTGTGCTTGCGGAGTTATCCTTACGAAATCGGCAATAGAACGAGATGCCGCCGGTAAAGTAGCTACATCACGCTGAGAAATATTCGTTTCTGTCCCCGTTTTACTAGAACTAAAAACCCCATTACTAACTCCTGTTACAACCACTTCTTCTAAGGCTGTGGCGGATTCTGATAGTTCCACGCTTATCCTACTAGATTGTCCAAGCGCTAGATTAACATTGTTTTTAACGAAGTCAGTAAAACCGACATAAGAAATTGTAATGTTATAAGGACCTCCACTACGCATGTTAGACATACGGTAAAATCCATCAAAATCAGTTGCTGCACCGTATTTAGCCCCAGACGGAACATGCACCGCAATAATAGTTGCTCCCGGTAAAGGCTCACCTTCAGCATCTGTTACCTTACCTCCAATAGAAGAGGTAGTAACTCCCTGAGAAAACATCATGGCAGTCATCATGAATGCTGCCAAGACAAAGTAAATTCTTTTCATATCAAATAGTTAATGGTTAAAACTAAATTTTGCTGCAAAAGTCCTTTTTTTGCATAACATTATGTTAAGATAGTGTTAAGGATTGCAATTGCAATTTTACGCATTTTTACGGGGAAAGTCGCCTATTTAATTGAAAGAACCAGAATTTAAAGAGAATTTAAAAAAAGTGTTAACTTTTAAAGGATTTAAGCAAGCCAGAGGTTGAAGAATCATGATTTCCTATTTTTCCGGATTTAATTTCATCAAGAATAGTACTGGCGAGTTGCTTCCCTAATTCTACACCCCATTGATCATAACTATAAATATTCCAAATAACCCCTTGTACAAAAATTTTATGTTCGTACATGGCAATTAACATTCCGAGAGTCCTTGGCGTTAATTTTTTAATAAGAATAGTATTGGTTGGCTTGTTTCCTTGAAATACTTTAAAGGGAAGTAGCGCTTCCAACTTTTGTTTTGATATAGCTTTATCTTTTAATTCCTTTTTAACTTCCTCAGGACTCTTGCCGTTTAAAAGAGCCTCCGTTTGAGCGAAAAAATTAGCCATCAGTTTTTCATGATGATCCTCATCGCCATGAAGTGATTCTTTAAATCCTATGAAATCTGTTGGGATAATTTTGGTGCCCTGATGTATTAATTGAAAAAAGGCATGTTGTGCATTAGTTCCGGGTTCTCCCCAAATGATAGTGCCTGTTTGATAAGAAACTGTTTTCCCATCTCTGCCTACACTTTTACCATTACTCTCCATAATACCTTGCTGCAAATAGGCAGAAAATCTATGGAGGTATTGAGTATAAGGAATTATAGCCTCTGTTTCGGAATCAAAGAAATTATTATACCAGATACTTAAAAGAGCAAGTATTACAGGTATATTTTGATCAAATTTTTCTTCTCTAAAATGTACATCCATCTCATTGGCACCAGACAATAACTCATCAAACTGATCATAGCCGATAGCCAAAGCAATAGTTAAACCCACTGCGCTCCAAAGAGAAAATCTTCCCCCTACCCAATCCCACATGGGAAAAACATTATCACTGTGAATTCCAAAATCTGAGATTTTTTCAGTATTTGTTGATACTGCGGCAAAATGAAGAGCAATATCACTTTCTTTTGCAGACTTTAGGAACCAATTTCTTATAGTGGTAGCGTTAGTCAAGGTTTCCTGAGTAGTAAACGTTTTCGAAACAATTACAAAAAGCGTTGTTTCAGGATTTAAAGATTTTAAAACCTCGTATACCTGATCACCATCAACATTACTTACAAAATGTATATTAAGGTGATTTTTGTAAAACTTTAGGGCCTCTGTAACCATAAGTGGTCCCAAATCTGAACCTCCTATTCCTATATTTACAACATCTGTAAAGGCCTTTCCAGTATATCCTTTTTTCTTTCCGTTTATTATATCCTTGGAAAAATGGCGAATCTTATTTTTGACGGCAAAGATTTCAGGCATAATATTATCACCATTAACCAAAATGGTATCTGATTCTTTTCCCCTTAGCGCTGTATGTAAAACTGCTCTTTCTTCCGTTTGATTTATAATATCCCCGGTAAATGCCTTTTCTATAGCGTCTTTTAAGCCTACTTCGGCTGCCAGATCCAATAATAATTGGATAGTTTCGGCTGAAATACGGTTTTTTGAAAAGTCTACCAGAAATTCCTCAAATTGTAAAGTAAATTCGGGACCTCTATTCTTATTGGATTTGAACAAATCTCGAAGGTGAGATTCTTTTATTTCGTGATAGTGTTTTTCAAGGGTTTCCCAAGCTTTGGTGCTTTGAGGATTAGTGTTCTTTAAAGGCATTAGATCAATTCATGGTTATAAGGTCTACCTCCGGATTATCCGGAAATTCAATACAATCTAGTTCTGATTTCTGGGGACCAATATACTCAAAATAGTCTTGTCTAATATCTTCCGGAAGAGGTTCCGCTGCTGGAAGCTTTTCTTTAAATGGATCAACCTGTCTGCCGTTTTTCCAAAATCTATAGCAAACATGAGGGCCTCCCGTATTTCCGGTCATGCCAACCCAGCCAATAACATCTCCCTGCCTAACAAATTCTCCTCTTTTTACTTTCTGATTTTTCATATGAAGATATTGCGTGCTATAAGTTCCGTTATGTCTAATTTTAACGTACTTGCCATTTCCTCCTTTTCGAGTAGACTCTGTGATGGTCCCATCTGCGGTCGCCATAATGGGCGTGCCCACGGGAGCAGCGTAATCTGTTCCTTTATGGGGTCTGACTTTATATCCGTAATATCGTATTCGTCTTTTTAAGTTGTATCTAGATGATATTCTACTGAATTTAACAGGGGCCCTTAAGAAAGTCCTTCTTAAATTATTAGCCTCTTCATCAAAATAATCAACAATATTTTTTAAAGAATCTGATTCGTAAGCAAAGGCGTAAAGAGGTGTACCATTATGTTCAAAATAAGCAGCTTCAATAGGTTCCGCGCCAGCATAAATTGTATCGTTAATATACTTTTCATTGTAAATGACCTTGAATTTATCTCCTTTTTGTAATCGGAAAAAGTCAATGGTCCAGGCATAGATATCCGATAGATTATTGGTGACATTATAATCAATTCCCTGATCTAATATCGCTTCTGAAAGAGAACTTTCAATAACTCCTGCAGCTTCCCTTCGTACATACTTAACCTCCCTGCGATCTTTATAGACATTAACAGAGTCACGGAAATCAATGACTGTGTAATTAATTAGATCATTTTGATAGACAAAAACCTGAGCTTTCTCAAGGGTATCCTTCGCTTTTAATATCAAATAAGGTGTTCCTACTCTTATCTTTCGAACATCAAAAGTGTCTCTATATTTTTCAGAAACTTTCGCTATTTTGGGATAGTCTACATTGTTATTCTGCATTAATTTGCCAAAACTGTCCCCTTTACGAACTGTATCCTGAACTATTATAAAATCACTTAAGGTAAATCCAAATTGCGTCTCGGGTAGGCTAACCTGAGAAAGAGTTTCTTGCGTTATTTCTGTATCTGTAGAAATCTGGCTTTCCTGCTTGCAAGAAATCAGTAAAACAATAAGAAAGAATGTGCCCCAAAATTTATGCATAATTAACTTTTACTTTTTTCGGGGTTAAAGATATGGTCTACCCATTCTTTCCCCCAATTATTTAATTCATCTTTCGAATACAAACTTGGAAAAAATACAACGTGTTGAAAACTGGGAGGCAAATATTCCTTCCAGTTTGTTCCACCAGTGGCCTCAATAGAAGTATTCTCTTGGTTAAGATAGCGATGGGCAGATCCCAAATGCATTAAAGGCCAATTAATGTTTGCATTTATATCCATTCCTTTTAACGCTTCAATTAGCGCTTTATTATGTTGACTCTTCGCCGGCAAATTCAAAAACTTCTGATAAATAGTATTCTTCTCTAATTGTTTTGCTGTACGTATAAAACGAGGTGTGTATCTATACTCAAATTGTTTTAGGGTAAGAGTCTTCTTTCCTGTCTTAATATCAGTAGCTCCTTTTTTCCAATAAATGTTCTCATAAAGGGTTTCAATGCTGTCCTGAGAACTAAAATTATTCTTTTCTGAAGCATGCACTAGATTCTCCAGCGGGGTGGCATATAATTCAATCATTCTGTATTGCGCAGATTGAAATCCACTTGCTGGTAAAAGAGCCATTCTATATTGAAGAAATTGCTCTCTCTCCATCCCACGAATCATAATACTGAAAGAAGAAATTAAGGCTTTATAGTAATTGTTAATTCGATTGAGTTTTTCTATAAAAAAACTTTCTTTCTGTGATTTATCATCCACTATTTGCTTTTCCTCATGTAGGATGAGTTTAAAATACAATTCTGTAATCTGATGATACATGATAAATATTTCTTCATCTGGAAAGTGAGTCCGAGGTACCTGAAGGCTAAGAAGGGTGTCTAGATGAATATAGTCCCAGTAGGTAAGGTATCTTTGGTATAATAGGCCGTCTAAGTAAGAGCTAATATCCTGCCCTGAATCCTTATATTTTTCCTGAAGTTTTAATATCTGGGATTCAATTTGACCCTTATCTTTCATAATACCCTTAATCCATTATAATCTCAAACTGGTGGGTTAATCCGTTATATGCATCTAAATCAGCCGTAATGGCTCCTACAACAAGATCAGCTTTAATTCTAATTGGGATCTTATTCAAATCGTTTGAAACCCAAAGGGCTAAACTCTCTTGCTCTTTAAAAACTCTACCAGATTGAACAAGAGGAACAAATTTTAGACATTCCACCTTGCCAAATTTAGTTTTAAGTATTTCCTTACCCAAATACTTTAGCTTAAAATTAAAAATTCCATCATCGTCATACAATACTTTCAGGGCAAGTGATTCTCCGACAACTAAGTCTTCAAAATTATAATTGTTCCTTAAATAATAAAAAGCAGAGATAAGATCTTGAACACTATCTCCCACAGTAAAGTTAAACTTTTGATTGTTCTTGTAATCATTTAATATGGCTACATCCTTATTATGGTCAAAATTAATTTCTACATCTTTGGTGTAACCTCCTTCATTTAATTTTCTTATAAATCTATAGGGCTTCCCATCTTCTTTATCAAAATAACTCTCATAAGTGTCATCTACTTTAAAAAAAATACTGGCAAAACCGGTAGTTTTTCCTTTTCCCACCACATGATAAACTGGGATGCTGTCTACTTTCGCACTCTTAAGATGCAGCGTGGCATAGCTGGCATTGAAAAATCCATAATGCACTCTAAATTTTAGCCATTCTCCGGGTTTAAAAGCTTCTTTAACCTCAGTCTTTTTAATATTGTCGTTAAAAGGCTCCAATGTCGCATATTGCCCACTTAGTGAGAAAGTAACTACTACAATGACAAAAAGGATTATTCTTTTCATAACCTCCATTCTACTCAAAAATATTAAAAAGCATTAAAACTAAATTGTAATTAACAATTACTTAAACAAAAATTATTCCAAAGTATTGTATTGTTCAAAGGTGGATTCCTATTGCTTTTTACTTGGTTTAAGAATATTCTTGTGTTGGTCCATGGTTATTCTCAATATTTAGAGATATATTATTTGCAGAATATTATAAAAAAAAGCCCCGATGAAAATCGGGGCTTTTCCTAAATAACCAACCAAACTTTAAATTATGAAAAACCAATACTTAAAGTTATAAGGGAACCACCCCTTATTTGATAACAAATTTACTTTATTACTCGCTTTCTAGAAAGCCTTTTAACTTTCTTTAACTTGTGTCTTAACATTATTTAATAAATGGCCTCATGAAATTGGCAATCTGTTAAGAAAAACAAATTTTACAAGGTCCCTCTAGAAGCCTGTTCTCGTTCTATTGCTTCAAAAAGGGCTTTAAAATTTCCCTTGCCAAAAGATTTGGCTCCTTTTCTTTGAATTATTTCAATAAACATAGTAGGCCTATCAAGAACGGGTTTGGTAAATATCTGAAGCAGGTATCCCTCATCATCCCTATCGATCAGAATTCCTAGATCCTTTAATGGTTCAAGTTCTTCATCAATTTCACCGACTCTATCCAATACATCATCATAATAACTTGATGGCACAGTTAGGAACTCAATGCCTCTATCCCTGAGGTTTGAAACAGTATGAATAATGTTATTCGTCGCCATAGCCATATGTTGCACCCCTGCCCCATTGTAAAACTGAATATACTCTTCGATTTGAGACTTCTTTCTTCCATCTGCAGGTTCATTAATAGGAAACTTAATCCGCCCATTACCATTACTCATTACTTTGCTCATAAGGGCCGTATAATCCGTAGAAATATCTTTGTCGTCAAATGAAACGAGTTGAGCAAATCCCATGACCTTGGCGTAAAACTCGCACCATTTATTCATTTCATTCCACCCAACATTTCCTACCATATGATCAATATAGCGCAAGCCTACTTCAGAAGGTTTATATCTCGGCAACCATTTTTTATATCCCGGCATAAATACTCCATGATAATCGCTTCTTTCAACGAATAGATGAACCGTTTCTCCATAAGTGTGAATTCCGGACAATACTACCTTCCCATTATCATCCTCCAAAGTTTTGGGCGACAAATAGCTTTTGGCTCCTCTAGAAGTAGTTTCTTTATAACTGTTAACGGCATCATCTACCCAAAGGGCTATTGCCTTTACCCCATCGCCGTGAGAATCGACATGCTTGTTAATTGGGCCCCCAGGAACTAAAGAAGATGTAAGTACTAAACGAATTTTATCTTGCTCTAACACGTATGATACCCTATCCTTTAAACCTGTTTCCAGCCCTGCATAGGCTAAAGGTTGAAAGCCCCAGGCTGACATATAATAATATGCGGCCTGTTTGGCGTTCCCAACATAAAGCTCCACATAGTCTGTTCCTAATAAGGGTAAAAAATCTTTAGCCTCAAGGTTTTCTTTAGGTAATTTTAGGGAGGTCTTATCTTGTATTTCCATGATTTCTTGAATTGATTGAATAATATAATACTTCTTTTTTAGGCAAATAATAATTGATGAAGATCATCCTATATTACCACATTGCTCTCGAGTGAGCCGAAATATTAATTCCATTCATTATCATCATGTTTTCTATTATTCAAATATCGTAAAAAAACACTTAAGAGAATAATTCTAAGCTCCGTTTCATGACCATTATGTATCCACTAGAACCAAAATCCGACGCTAAAAAATACATTCCCATCATTTAATTCAGGCGACCATGAATACATAACATTTACTGGGCCAAAGAAAGAATCCCAACCATAACTTAATCCATATCCGGAATAGTTAGGCAAAGTAAACCATTCTCCGGTGCGAAAAAGATCATCTTCTATATTTGCAAAATTAGCCGTAAACATAAAATGATGTTTGCGTATAAATTCAAAATCTAGCCGACCGTAGGCCTTTACATAACTGTTACCCGGTAGGCTTAAAAAATCATATCCAACAAAAGGAATGAAATTATTGATAAGATCATTACCATAACCTCCCATTACAAAGTCCAAAGCCTTTACATCAGATTTTCCTAGTTTAAAACCGCCCTCTGTTTCTAGATTTAAGGAAAGTTTACCTACAATTGGGAAAGCCCCTCCCATTCTTGCCTTGGCTATGGAAAATTCAGAAAAATTGTCATTAAAGTCAGAAGAAAGAAGATATAAATGAAAATCACCATTAAAATAGAGCCCTTTAGAAGGAAAATAGCGATTGTTATAGGTGTCAAGAATTAGTTTTCCATATGCACTGTAGTAATTGCTGTTTTCAAAATAAATTCTTCCATTATCTACTGCTGGGATTAAACTATCATTATTTATAAAAGTTCGCGTACTGTACTTTAGTAGTTTTTGTTCTATTCCTAATATTAAGGCAAATTCTTCCTTAAAAACTGTCTGAAGATAAATTTGATTCGTAAAGTCTGAAACATTGAGATTAATCTCATTAATATTATCATCCTGCATTGTTCGGAAATTAGATTGAATTACATCAAAGTCAATTCCGTAATCAAAGTCGTTAAGCCTCGAATTTATTCCAAGACTCCAATAAGATCCTTTATCCAAATAATATTGAAAATTATACCTAATATTATCTCCCAAAACAAAGTCGATAGATGCCACATCGTCTTTGAAAATCAAATTCTTTTTGGTTAGATTAATCAGGGCAGCAGTTTTGTATAAGTCGTCATAATGCACCGCTATTCTCAAAAATGCCTTATTAGGGTTTTCTATAAGTCTTAAAATTAAATCTTCCCCATCTACCCCTGAGAGTAATCTATATCGGATTGACTTGAAGTTATTTGTTGCTGCCAGATTATTAATCCCTTGTTGTAGTTTGCCAAATGTAGTTTTGATTGGTAGATTAATTCGGAGTTTTCCTTTAATGTATGCCCTGGAATAATTAATATTTCCTTCAATTACTAATCGATTGATAGTAATAGAATCTATTGCCCTTATCCCGATAATATCGTTGCTGACAACTTTTTGTGTTGTAGCAACTTTATTTAGTGCTGACAAGTGTTCATTGGCGGCAATTTCTCCACTGGCAATAATGGGTTCTTGCATATCAAAATCCATCACGGAGAATTCTGCTATTTCGGGATTTATATAGATATCGGTTAAGTCAATTTTAGCCTTCATATCTTCTACTGTCCTGAAATTATTAATTTGAAGGAGGATATCTGTGGCAGAATTGAGATTTTCTCTATCTCTTAATTCATGTTGTACATCAACTCCAATGATGATATCGGCTCCCTTAGCTTTTACTTCATTAATGGGATAGTTATTTAGTACTCCTCCATCGATTAAAATAGCTCCATCTATTTCGGCAGGCTCAAAAAGGGAAGGAAATGTGCCACTGGCCATAACAGCCTCGGGTAAATAACCATTATCTAAAATTACCTGCTGACCTTTCTCCATATCCGTAGCAATACAAAAAAAAGAAATAGGTAATTCATTAAAATTATCCACATCTTTTACGTGATAAAGTAGTCTTACTAATTCATTATATATGGTTTGGCCTCGGCTAATAGACTGGGGAAACTTAATTTTGAAATTATCAAAAGGTAAAGTCAGCGCATATCTTTCTGAATCTTCTTTTTCATAAAATGTCTTTGCCCCTCTTGGAAGATTATCCTGAATGAGATTATCAAAGTCCACTTCCCGAAATATTGAATCTAACTCAGCAGCAGAATATCCAGATGCATATAAAGCTCCTATGATTGCCCCCATGCTGGTCCCTCCGATATAATCAATCTTTATTCCAGCTTGCTCAATAACTTTTAAGGCGCCAATATGTGCCATCCCTTTTGCACCACCACCACTAAGAACCAAGCCAACTTTGGGGGGCTTTGCCTCCAATGCCTCCTGAGATAAAAGCATAGTAATGCTAAATAAAAATGAAATAAAAAATATCATTTTTAAGCAAACTCTTCTATATCTGCTTTTAGTGAAAACTTTCATAAATTTTCTTAGCCATAGCCTTTCCGGTAACCTGCAACAAATCCTCCAAAGTAGCCTGTTTTATTCTTTTAACCGATTTAAATTGTTTTAATAATTCGGTAGCTGTCTTTTTACCTACCCCATCAATACTTTCCAATTCAGAAGAAATGGCACCTTTACTTCTTATGTTTCTATGGTGATTAATCCCAAATCTATGCGCCTCATTCCTTAATTGTTGTATTATTTTTAGGGATTCTGATTTCTTGTCCAAGTATAATGGGATGGGGTCATCAGGAAAATAAATTTCTTCCAGACGTTTTGCGATACCTATTATGGCGATTTTACCTCTAAGCCCTAAAGCTTCGAGGCTTTTTAAGGCCGATGACAGCTGGCCTTTACCCCCATCTATAACTATCAATTGAGGTAGCCCCCTTTCCTCTTCTATTAACCTTTTATACCGCCTGTAAACCACTTCTTCCATGGACTTAAAGTCATCTGGGCCAACTACTGTCTTAATATTATAATGTCTATATTCCTTTTTTAGCGGTTTTCCATTTATAAAAACTACGCAAGCTGCAACGGGATTGCTTCCTTGAATATTTGAATTATCAAAACATTCTATATGTCTAGGTTCGGCAGATAATCTCAGATCTATCTTCATCTGCGCCATAATCCTATTAGTATGCCTATCCGGATCTGTTATTTTTATTTGCTTAAACCTTTCTTGTCTAAAATATTTAGCATTTCTTTCGGACAGTTCAACCAATTTTTTCTTGTCCCCTAATTTAGGAACGCTTACATGAATATCAGATGGTAAGGCGCAATCAAACGGTAAAAAAACTTTCTTTGAACTAGTTTTAAAACGTTGCCTGATATCAACAATTGCCAATTCCAACAAATCTTTATCAGATTCCTCTAATTTTTTCTTTATTTCAATAGTATGTGAACGGACAATAGATCCATGAGATAATTGAAGAAAATTTACATAGGCAAATTCATTATCAGAAATAATGCTAAAGACATCCACGTCATTAATCTTCGGATTTACGATAGTCGACTTTGCTTGATAATTCTGGAGAATATCAATCTTTTCTTTAATTAACTGGGCTCTTTCATATTTCATCTCGCTTGCAAGACTCTGCATTTGTCCTTTAAAGTAGTGTAGGGAAGATTTAAAGTTTCCTTTAATTATTTCTCGGATATCATTAATTTGCTGAGAATACTCCTCATCAGACTGCAATCCTACACAAGGACCTTTGCAATTTCCCAAATGATATTCCAAACACAACTTATATTTGCCGGCCTCAATCTTCTCTTTAGACAAATCATAATTACACGTCCTTAGAGGGTAAACACTTTTAATTAATTCAAGAAGTACTTTAACCGTTTTCATGCTTGTATAAGGGCCATAGTATTCAGAACCATCTTTTATCAGTTTTCGAGTTGGAAATACTCGTGGAAAACGTTCATTTTTAATACAAATCCAAGGGTAAGATTTATCATCTTTAAGCAGAACATTATATCGAGGTTGATTTTCTTTAATCAAGTTGCTTTCCAGCAAAAGAGCATCAGATTCTGTTTTTACTACAATGTGTTTCAAATTATCTATCTTTTTTACCATCACACGAGTTTTTCCATTCGTGTGTGTTTTAGTAAAATAAGAACTAACGCGCTTCTTTAGATTCTTGGCCTTTCCAACATAAAGCATCTTACCCTCATTATCAAAGAACTGATATACGCCAGGGCTATCGGGTAGCGTATTTAATTTTAAAGCTAAGGGTATATCGGACATAAATGAAATAACAAAACAACGTATATTATGTAATTGGACGATTCTTGCAAAATTAAATTAGTCATTTTATTATTTCTATCAAAGTTTAAAGGATAATGAAAAGAACAACAAAAGATTACATAGAATTAACATATAAAAATCGAGAATGTTAACAAAAGGCCTCTAGAATGAGACGGCATTCCATAAGTTGTTGATATACTATAAGGTAAGTCTTAATGAATCCATAATTTGGGCAAGAAAAGCTGATCTAATTGTTAAGAAGAATATAAAAATGATGTATTTCATCGATAAAATTGTGCTGTTTATAGGATATGTAACATATTTTTATTTATATTTATCTCAATTAAAACAATTAACTAAATGGAAAATTACATCATCACTCTTGGTTTGTACCTTGGTTTGATGCTATTTTTTAAAATATATTTTGCGGTTGCAGCCAAAGAATAATTTAAGACAATAGTTCCCCAAACTACAGAAAAGTTTAATCGATAAATATGCTAAAAAAAAAGCTCCGATTAGACTATCATAACTTAAGAAATCAACTTTCAAAACAGGAATTAGAAGATAGAAGTTTAAAAATTTCTAATAATCTAATTCCTTTATCTATTTGGCATCACAGCTTTTACCATGTCTTTCTTTCTATTGCAAGTAAAAGAGAAATTGACACTGGTTATATCCTAAGCATCCTTCAGGGAAAAGACAAAAATATTGTCATCCCTAAGATGTCTTCAAACAACAGTCTGGCGCACTTCTTATTGACAGATAATACAACTATAATTATCAATAAATGGGATGTTCCGGAGCCGATAGACGGCTTAGAGGTACCTACAGACAAAATAGACGTGGTCTTTGTTCCTTTATTAGCCTTTGATGTTTATGGAAATAGAGTCGGATACGGTAAGGGTTATTATGATGCTTTTCTCAGGAAATGTCGCAAGGATGTAATTAAAATTGGGATTTCAATGTTTGAGGCTGTCGATAAGATAGAAGACGTTTCGCCATATGACGAACGTTTGCACTTTTGTGTAACCCCCAATAAGATATATGAATTTTAGTGCTTTTTATCACCAAAAGCCTTTTTATTAAATACAATTAAGATTCCCACTCCAGTGCTGATTGCAGTGTCTGCAATATTAAAAACAGGTTCAAAAAATCTAAAATTATTACCGCCCACAAAAGGGACCCAATTAGGCCAATTAGCATCAATTAAAGGAAAGTACAACATGTCAACAACCTTCCCATAGAACAAACTACCATAAGGTTGGTCTGAAAAAAGAGTGGCAACTTGATTATAACTATCATTAAAGATAATACCGTAAAACAGGGAATCAATAATATTCCCCAAGGCTCCGGCAAAAATTAAGGAAACTGCTAAAACCAAAGTTCTAGTTGAATTCTTTTTTATAATGTCATATAGCCAATAACCAATCCCTACAATCGCAAAGAGTCTAAAAACTGTAAGAATAAGTTTTCCTATCTTATCTGAAATTGGTAAAACATCACTTAATTTTGCTCCCCAAGCAGCGCCCTCGTTTTCAATAAAAAGAATTTTAAACCAAGTAAAAACTTCAGTTGCCTCACCTAATTGAAAATGAGTTTTGATATAGATTTTGCTGATTTGATCTACCAGCAGGACCAGAAGAACAACTAGCAAGGAGCGCTTAAAATTCATTATTGTCGAAATAGTTCGGGCAAAAATAGGGATTATAAAAGCAATTCTAAGATAGAAATGCTATTTAAAAAATAGAAAACAACTGCTTTAAAAAGCTATTTCTGCATATTTTTCGCTTCAATACTCAAGGTTGCGTGTGGTACGAGTTTCAAACGTTCCTTGTTAATGAGCTTCCCAGTTACCCTACAAATACCATAGGTCTTATTCTCTATTCGCAAGAGAGCATTTTTAAGATCCCTGATAAATTTCTCCTGACGGATCGCTAACTGAGTATTTGCCTCTTTACTCATTGTTTCCGAGCCTTCTTCAAAAGCTTTAAAGGTAGGTGCAGTGTCATCTGTACCATTGTTTCCATCATTCATATAAGAACTCTTTAAAAGATCTAAATGACTTTTGGCTTTCACTATTTTCTCTTCGATAAGAACTTTGAATTCTTCTAATTCTTTATCGGCGTATCTTATTTTTAAATCTTCACCCATAATTTAATGTTTTTGTACAGCCAGTTTTGTGTTAACCTGATCAAAAGTAATGACTACACCGTCTTCCATCTTTTCTTCAAAATCTAATTCCGAAGTAAGGGTTTCATTCTTTATATATTTCAGATTATTTCTGACTGCTTTTTCTACTAATCCGTCTTTTAATATTCTAATATCAATTTTATCTGTTACATCAAAACCAGATTCTTTTCTTATGTTTTGAATTCTATTAACTAACTCTCGGGCAATACCCTCTTCCTTTAAGTTTTCGTCTATAGTTATATCCAGGGCTACCGTAATATTGCCCGCAGTGGCCACAAGCCACCCCTCAATATCCTGTGACATAATCTCTACATCCTCTAACTGTAAGATAATACTTTTATTTTCTATTTCAAGTGAAATTTTACCTTCTGACTCAATTTTTTGGATATCTTTTTGATCCAATTTGCTTACTGCTATTCCAATTTGTTTCATGTCCCTACCATACCTTGGACCCAAAACTTTAAAGTTTGGTTTAATACGTTTCACCAAAATACCAGACGCATCATCAATCAAGTCAATTTCTTTTACATTTACCTCTGTTTTAATCAGATCTGCTATGGCCTCAATTTCTCTTCGTTGAATATCGTCTAAAACAGGGATCATTATTTTTTGTAAAGGTTGCCTTACTTTTATCTTCTCTTTCTGTCTTATAGATAGAACCAAGGAAGATATAAGCTGTGCTTTCTGCATTTTACTCTCCAACTCTTTGTTAATAAAGCTAGAATCTGCCTTAGGAAAAGCAGCTAAATGTACACTTTCAAATTCCTCTTTTTTAGTTGTATTTATTAAATCAATATACAAACGATCCATATAAAAAGGCGCAATAGGTGCTCCTAACTTTGCTATGGTCAGTAAACAAGTATAAAGTGTTTGATAGGCAGATATTTTATCTTCTTGATAATCTCCTTTCCAAAACCTCCTTCGACTTAAACGGACATACCAGTTACTCAAGTTTTCCTGAACAAAATAGGCCATGGCTCTAGCCGCCTTCGTTGGCTCATAGTTCTCATAAGCATCATCTACTTCTTCAATAAGACTATGTAATTCTGACAATATCCACAAATCTATTTCCGGCCTATTCTCATCTGGTATTTCCTCCTCGGAATAATCAAAATTATCAATATTTGCATATAAGGAAAAGAAAGAATATGTATTGTACAGCGTTCCAAAAAATTTCCTTTTTACCTCATCAATTCCCTCTAAATCGAACTTAAGATTATCCCAAGGATTGGCGTTGGAAATAAGATACCATCTGGTAGCATCTGGCCCATATTTTTCCAGGGTTGTCCAGGGATCGATGGCGTTTCCAAGTCTTTTGGACATTTTCTTACCCTCCTTGTCTAACACCAAGCCGTTGGAAACAACATTTTTATATGCAACAGAGTCGAATATCATAGTAGCAATAGCATGCATCGTATAAAACCAGCCTCTGGTTTGATCCACTCCTTCAGCAATAAAATCAGCCGGAAAAGTTTTTCCCTGATCAATAAGTTCATTATTTTCAAAAGGATAATGCCATTGAGCATAAGGCATAGAACCACTATCAAACCAAACATCTATAAGGTCACTTTCCCTTTTCATCGCCTTGCCCGCATCTGAAACCAAAACAATTTTATCTACAACATTCTTATGAAGATCAATTTTGTCGTAGTTGAGGTCACTCATATCTTTTGGGTCGAAGTCCTTAAAAATATCTTCAGACATAAAACCTTTAGAAACCGCAATATTCATTTCAGTTTTTAATTCTTCTACGGAACCAATCAACTTCTCTTCCTTCCCATCTTCTGTCCTCCAAATTGGAAGTGGAATTCCCCAATATCTAGATCGACTTAAATTCCAATCATTTGCATTGGCCAACCAATTCCCAAATCTTCCTTCTCCTGTGGCCTTGGGTTTCCAATTTATAGTTTGATTTAGCTCAAACATTCTATCTCTTACCTGGGTAATCTTAATAAACCAAGAATCTAAAGGATAGTATAATATTGGCTTATCAGTTCGCCAGCAATTGGGATAACTATGAACGTACTTCTCTACTTTAAAAGCTTTGTTTTCCTCTTTCAGATTAATGGCAATTTCTACATCTACTGATCTCTCCGGGGCATCTCCATCCTCATAATACTCATTCTTCACATATTTCCCAGCCAAGCTCCCCATTTCCGGTCTAAACTTCCCTTGAAGATTAACCAGTGGCACAGGGTTATTATTATCATCCATAACCAGCATCGGTGGAACAGGCGGAGTTGCCTGCATAGCCACTTGCATATCATCTGCTCCAAAAGTTGGGGCTGTATGCACAATACCAGTGCCGTCTTCAGTTGTCACAAAATCCCCTCCAATTACTCTAAAGGCATTTTCCGGATCTTGGTACGGAGTTGCATATTCCAAAAGTTGCTCATATTTAATTCCGATAAGATCTTTCCCTGCACAAGATCCTAAAAGCTGAAATGGAATTTTCTTATCTGCACTCGAATATTTGGCAAGAGCTTCTTCAGAAGCTACTTCGAAATATTTTCCCGTAAATTGTTTTGCAACCAGACTTTTAGCCAATATTACCGTCATTGGCTGAAAGGTATACTGATTGTATGTCTTAATCCAAACATATTCAATTTTTGGTCCTACTGTCAAGGCCGTATTAGAGGGCAAAGTCCAAGGTGTGGTGGTCCATGCTAACAAAAACAATTCTCCGTCAACTTGTTTTAAAAAGGTAGGAAGGGAATCATCTTTCACCTTAAACTGAGCAGTGACAGTGGTGTCCGTAATATCCTGATAAGTCCCCGGCATATTAAGCTCATGTGAACTTAAACCGGTTCCTGCCTTAGGGGAATAGGGTTGAATAGTATATCCTTTATAAATCAGATCCTTGTTATAAATCTGCTTAAGTAACCACCAAACGGATTCTATATATTTTGATTTATAAGTAACATATGGATCTTCCATATCTACCCAATAGCCAATTTTTTCTGTGAGGTCATTCCAAGCATCTGTATAACGCATGACTGCTTTTTTACAAGCTTCATTATACTCCTCAACGGATATTTTTACACCAATATCTTCCTTCGTAATTCCTAAATCCTTTTCAACACCAAGCTCAATTGGCAAGCCATGGGTGTCCCAGCCTGCTTTTCGTTTTACCTGAAATCCTTTCATGGTCTTGTATCTAGGGAAAATATCTTTTATCGTCCTAGCCATTACATGATGGATTCCCGGCATACCATTTGCTGATGGAGGGCCTTCGTAAACCACATAATTTGGATTGCCTTCGCGCTGGGAAATGCTTTTTTCAAAAATTTGCTGGGATTTCCAAAACTGGAGAACTTCCGTCCCCACCTCAGCCAAATCTAATCCCTTATATTCTGCAAATTTCATACTAACGATTTACTTTAGAATAAATTAAGGCTGCAAAATTAAGGAATTAGAATGATATTTTTGCCTTATTCTCAAATTGTATAAATCCTTTAAAAACAGCGAGTAGAAAACCAAATATTTCTGAGCTGGAAAGCCATATCTATTTCTTCTATTTTAAGTAAGATAATTACTGTAGATTAAAACCGAAAATTAACCCCTCCAATTACATTAAAGCCAGGAGCCGCTAATCCGGAAGAATAAGGGCGATATCTTTGATTTGTAAAATTTTCAATAGTTAGGGTAAATCTAAGAGCATTGCTTAATTGAAACTGAGAACGTAAATTAAGTGTATACCATGAAGGGGAATAGGGGTTTCCATTACTGTCCTTAGCATAAATATAAGCCTTGCTAATTTCTGACAGTGCTAAGTCATTAAAAGATATTTCCCCATTATAGTTTAAAAACAAATCCGTTTTAAACCGCTGTTTACGCCAAATGATATGAAAATCTCCAAATGTTGGTGCCGCATGCCTTGCCGGACTTGCTACTCCAGTCTCATCAACTTCAGTGCCCTTGGTAAGGGTCACATTAGACAATAATGAAAACTGCTCATTTAAGAAAGCCTCAAAACCAAACTCAAAACCATAAACATATGCCTCAGATGCATTTTGAATCGCCTGGACATTACTTAGTACCCCATTATAAAATATTTCACTTACCCCATTATATTGATAATCTCGTCTTACCAGAGCATCAGATAAATAGGTATAATATGTGGCGGCCTTTAAAACTACAATATCATTAAAGTTCTTCCTTATTCCTAATTCTATATTATATGCATACTCTGGCTTTAGTTTGGGATTAGGCACTACAACGGATCCCGGTTCAGAATCAAAGATTTTGCCGATATCATCAATATTCGGAGCCCTAAAACCTGTAGAACCATTCAAGGTAAATTGCAAATCTGCCCTGGGTAACCAACTAAATCCTAAACTACCCGTAAGTGCCCCATTTTTCAGATCGGCATCATCAAAGGGAAAGTCAAAATATGTCTTATCAAAGGTGGCATCCACCCAAACGTGACTATATCGTAAACCTCCTAACCATGTAAAATTGGGCCTCGATTTGAGTTCGCCGTTTACATAAGCTGCTAAAGATTGCCAAGTTGAACCATTCGGATACCTAGAGGCATATCCTTCAGAGACCTCTGTTTCTATATTTTGTTGCGTGCCTTTAGAACCTACCTTATTAAACAAATACTCCGTACCATAGTACAACCTTAATTTTCCTATTTTTCTATTTTCAAAATCCAAATTAAATGAAAAAGCGTCAACATTTTCTTCTGTAGTATATCTAATGGGGTCATCAAAAGATCTATCATTTCTGCTTTCCTTAAAATTTTGATAAGCGCTCGTAATTTTTAATCCATCATAAAATTTTCCTCTGCCATTATGGTTAATTTGCAAGTTGGTCATAAACCATTTCTGCGGACCATAAAACCACTCTGCAGAACGCAGACCTGTGTCATCCTCATTCGGGCGAATTAAACGATCATATCTGGAGAAGTCAGTCGTTCCTGAATAAAATAATCCTAAATCGTAGGCCCAATTAGTATTAGGTTTAAAAGCAATTTTTTGCATGAAGTTAATCTGATTGTACCCGGTTGGCACTTGAACAAGCGGGTCTTCGTTTGGAAGCAGGACATCAATACCATTTATTCTCGACGCATAATTCTCTCGTAAATAGGAATCAGGACCATGTTTTCCCATTTTTAAATCTTCAAAGGCACTAAAAGAAGCGCTAGTTAAAAAAGCCCACTTTTTACCTCCAAAATTGATATCAAAATGTCCGGTATTTTCATTATTTGCTGAGGCAAATCTATATGCCATATTACCGGATATTAATAAGCTATCCACTAGAGAAAACGTGGGCTTCTTAGAAAGAAAATTCATTACACCTCCTATGGCATCACTTCCATAAATTACTGATCCCGGCCCAAAAATGATTTCTGTACTCTGAATGGTAAAGGGATCTATGGATATAACATTTTGAATATTACCCCCTCTAAATATGGCATTGTTCATCCTTACCCCATCTACAGACAACAAAAGCCTGTTTGTAGCGAATCCTCGAATCATAGGACTACCTCCTCCTAATTGGCTCTTTTGCACAAATATTTGTCCACTATTAGTTAATAAGTCAGCAGCGGTTTGTGGGTTTGTAAAAGCAATACTCTGAGCAGAAATAGAAAGTATTTTTTGAGGTATATCTTTTTTTTGTTGCTCCCATTTGGAAATGGACATTACCACTTCATCCAGTTGTTCCCTTTTAAGGGATAGATATACTTTAGCTTCCCTTTTAAGGAAAGACTCTTTAAGTCCGTTTTTAGTTAGATAACTAAGGTGTCTTATGCTAAGCCTTTCAGCTTCTTGAAATATTGACAAATCACAATTTCCATCAATATCTGATAAGGAAGTACGCGATTGGTCTGAATTGACAATTACCGCATTTACGACGGGTTCTAAGGTCTCTACATCCAAAATACGTATTGTTTGGGCAGACACTATACTTCCTAAAAGAAATAAGGTAAGAGATACTATTCCCCTATGTTGTTTAATCAAAAACTTCATTTAAAACAGCGAGAGATCTGGGTTTTTTAAAACCGTCCAAATGTACTTCAAAAAAGAGAATGATAGCCTGCAACAACTCTCTTCTCAAAGATTTACTCATTCTAATTGTATGAATAGTATCAAATTTTATGCCTAAAAACCTCTTGAACACAATAAGGACCTCTTTTGTTATATAGGGATTCGATGAAGTTTGTATTTTAAACGCTCCTTCCTGAAGGTCAAAATAATCATAATCCATATTGGAAGTTTCCGGATAAAACCCTAAATACCTTGTCAATTCAATCAAAAAGAAAATATGAAAATTTGGAATTGAATGATGGGTGTCAAGCCACTGCAAGGTCGTTTCCAAATAAACAAAAAGGTCTTTGTTCTGTTCTTCTTCATAGATGCTATTGGAAAGCATTTCTGCCAAAAAAAGAAGAATAGCATTTTTTGAAGGGTCTCCATGTACGGTTTGATAAGCGTAAGTAATTCTGGCCTCGGTAATGCGTTCTAAAGTTCCTTTGTTTTTGTGAATTGCCGAGATCTCTAGTTGAGTTAACGGCTGAAAATAAGAAGGTTTTAGTTTTCCCTTTCTTGAACTTAATACACCCTTTAACAAATAAGATTTTATCCCGTCAGAATAGGTAAAAGCCTTTACAATTAAACTGCTATCTCCATATTTTAATGAAGAGATAATAAGTGCCTTGGTCTTAATTTGCATTTAGAAAAGTTAAGAGAGGCCAAAGATAAAGGGAATAAGTAAGATGTGGACTCCAAATAAAAAAGGGTTGGTGTTTTTAATTAGAAAACGCCAACCCTAATATTCCTTTATAATTGATACTATATTACTCCCTGAGCCAACATGGCATCAGCTACTTTTACAAAGCCCGCAATATTTGCGCCCTTTACATAATTACAATAGCCATCTTCCTCTTTGCCGTATTCTATACAAGAATCATGAATATCTTCCATTATTCCTCTAAGTCTTTCATCTACTTCTTCCCTTGTCCAACTAATTCTTAAAGAATTTTGAGACATTTCCAAACCAGAGGTGGCAACTCCTCCGGCATTGGATGCTTTCCCAGGTGCGAACAAAACTTTAGCTTCATGAAAATGATGAATGGCCTCAGGAGTTGAGGGCATATTAGCTCCTTCAGCTATACAAAAGCAGCCATTTGAAATAAGTAATTGTGCATCATCCCCGTTAAGTTCATTTTGTGTAGCGCATGGCAAGGCAATATCACATTTTACATTCCATGGTCTTTCACCTTTATGAAAAGAGGCAGAGCTGTATTTTTCAGCATACTCAGAAATTCTTCCTCTTTTATTATTTTTAAGGTCCATTACATATGCTAGTTTTTCGTCATCGATCCCATCTTTATCATAAATATATCCTCCGGAATCAGATAAAGTCAAGACCTTTCCTCCTAATTGCAGAACTTTTTCAGCGGCATATTGAGCAACATTTCCTGAGCCTGAGATAACAACATTCTTCCCTTTAAGTTCCTTATTCACCGTTTTAAGCATACTTTCTGCAAAATACACCGTCCCATATCCCGTAGCTTCCGGACGTATTTTAGAACCTCCCCAAGAAAGTCCCTTCCCGGTAAGAACACCTGTAAACTCATTTCTAATTTTTTTATACATCCCGAAAAGGAAACCAATTTCACGAGCACCAACACCAATATCTCCGGCGGGAACATCGGTATTTGGTCCTATGTGTCTGCATAACTCTGTCATAAAGGAATGACAAAAACGCATTACCTCATCATCAGATTTTCCTTTTGGATCAAAATCTGAACCTCCTTTTCCTCCACCCATTGGAAGGGTCGTAAGACTATTCTTAAAGACCTGTTCAAAAGCTAAGAACTTAAGAATACTGGCATTTACAGATGGATGAAATCTAAGACCTCCTTTATAGGGGCCAATAGCAGAATTCATTTGAATTCTATACCCCCTGTTGACATGAATTTCACCCTGGTCATCTACCCAAGCCACTCTAAACGAAATAAGTCGCTCTGGTTCTACCATTCTAAGCAAAATATTTTTTCCATAATATATATCGTGTTTAACAATATAAGGGATAACCGTGTCAGCAACCTCCTGCACGGCTTGTATGAATTCTGGTTCATGCCCATTTCGGGTTTTAACCTCCTCCATAAATGCATCAATACTTGCGTTCATATAAATGAAATTTACGTTTGATTTTTATTGAATTAAAAATATAAAGGCAAAATTATATCTTTTGTGTAATAAAAGTGTACTTTTTTTTAAAATATGGCAAATTTAACCTATTGCTTGTTCTAGATCGGCTATTAAATCATCCACATCTTCAATGCCTACGCTAAGTCTAATCAGCGAATCTACTACCCCACTTTTTTCTCTTTCTTCTTTGGGTATACTCGCATGAGTCATACTAGCGGGATGTCCGGCTAAACTTTCCACTCCTCCCAGAGATTCTGCCAGAGTGAATAATTGAAGGCTTTCAACGATTTTTACAGCATCTTTAAAATTACTTCCTTTGGGAATGAAAGAAATCATTCCTCCAAATTTATTCATCTGATTTGATGCAACCTTGTGATTTGGATGTGATTTTAAACCGGGCCAAAAAACCTTCTCTACTTTTGAATGTTGCTCAAGAAAAAATGCTATTTTTTCCGCATTCTCACAATGTCTTTGCATTCTAACATGTAAGGTTTTAATCCCTCTCAGTATTAAAAAACTATCGAAAGGCCCACAGACAGCGCCACTGGCATTTTGGATAAAATATAACTGTTCAGCCAATTCCTTATCTTTAACTACCAGTGCGCCTGCTACTACGTCACTATGACCTCCAAGATACTTAGTAGCTGAATGCATTACTATATCTGCTCCAAAATCTAAAGGTTTTTGTAAATATGGGGTCGCAAAAGTGTTGTCCACCGCAAAAAGAATCTTATTTTTTTTGGCAAGGGTATTTACGGCTTCTAGATCAATAACATTCATCATAGGGTTGGTAGGAGTTTCAACCCAGATAAGTTTAGTATTGCTGTTAATTTTTTCTTCAATATTCCTTACATCTTGCATCCCAACAAAGTGAAAGATAATTCCAAACTTCTCAAAAACACGTTTAAAAAGGCGATAACTTCCTCCATACAAATCATTGGTAGAAATAACCTCATCTCCCGGTTCCAATAGTTTTATTACGGCATCCATTGCAGATAAACCACTGGCGAAGGCCAATCCGTAGTTGCCATTTTCTATACTCGCCAGAGAATTTTCCAGAGCTGTTCTGGTGGGATTGGCACTACGTGAATATTCATATCCTTTATGCTCACCCGGACTTGTCTGAGCATAAGTTGAAGTTTGATAAATTGGAGGCATTACAGAACCATATGCTTTATCTGGACTCTGACCCCCATGTATGACTTTACTATTAAAATGCAGCTGTTTTTTACTCATAGGAAGAAATTGTTTCGACAAATGTATTGCTATCTTTTGGAGAAACCAATGAAAGCTTAGATTTGCAATATCTAATCTTGCAGAACCATGAAAAAAGCTCTTATCTTGTTCTTCCTTGCCTTGACATCTCTAAGTTGTGAAAAAAAAGAGCAAGTCGTTTTTGAAAATATTATTCTCTCCAATGAAGATTGCAATGAGTGTCCAACTATCTCTATTATTTTTCCTTATGCCTTAGAAGAAAATAAATTATGTAGTTCTATTAATACGGCTATTAAAGAGGAGATAATCGAAAGATTGACATTTGATGATGATCTTGCCCCTGATTCAATCGAAAAGGCTATGGATTCCTTTTCTAGTGGCTACTTTGATCTAAAAAAAGCCTTCCCTGATGCAGAGGTTGGATGGGAAGCAAAGATTGATGGAGTTGTGTCTTATGAAGATGGGAAATATATAACAATACAACTAAATACCTATATATTTAGTGGGGGAGCTCATGGTTATGAATCTACTCAATTTCTAAATTTTGACAAAAAAAATCAAACTGAAATAGCGCCTGAAGAATTTTTTAAGGATATTGAAGACTTCACGAGCTTTGCTGAAAAAAAATTCAGAAAACAGCATGACATTCCTTTTGATAAAGGGATCAATAGTACAGGATTTATGTTTCCGGAAGATTATTTTGTTTTGCCAGAGAATATGGGTTTTACCAAAGAAGGATTCCAATTTTGGTATAATCAATATGAGATTGCTTCCTATGCTGATGGTGCCATTACTCTTGTATTCAGCTTTGATGAAATCAAAAAATACCTACTCAATAAAAACATCTGAATTAAGAGGGAGCTGTAGTTAAGACCAATTTTTCTAAAGACAATACAACTCCCAAATGAAGTCCTTCATGAAAAAGATTAAAAGCAAGAGCATCGCCAACACTTTTTATGGTAGTTCCTGTACTGGTAGTATATGAGGTAAATTCTTTGAAAAGTCCATTTTCATAGTCCTCTTGTAATCCTTCTGCTGTTGACAATAATAAAGCAGCTACAAGTTCAACTTCTTCAGCCGAGGCCTTTTTTTCAGGAACAGTTCCTTTTCTATAACTATTAATAAGTGACTCATTAACTTTCATTTTATTATTGCTTAATTTATATACTAACAGTTGTTGAGTTACAATTATATGTACAATGTTCCACCATATATTATTGCGATAACCAACGGGAATTTCATTTAATGACTCCAGTGGAAGTCTTTTAAGAATTTGATATAAAATCTTTCTGTTTTGCAAGGTAATCGCTACTAATTCTTTCAATGTATTTTTGTTTTTTAATTATTATCCGATTGAAACGCCGATAAAATTAGCATATTCTTTGACAAGAACTTTATAAGAGTTGTTCTATTTTTGGCTCCATATAGAAAATTTATGAAAAAGATTTATTACTTAAGTAGTTGTGACACTTGTCAACGAATTTTGAAAGAACTACAACCATTAGATGAATTTAAACTTCAGGATATTAAAAAAGATCCCATTACTAATGAACAATTAGAAGGATTAAAAAATCTTGCGGGAACTTATATGTCATTATTCAGTAAAAGAGCTCGTCTTTTTCGTGAACGAAATTTAAATGCAGTAGAACTTGAAGAGAAAGATTACAAGGCCTTAATTTTAGAGCATTATACTTTTTTAAAAAGACCTGTAATACAGCTAGATTCTAAAATTTTTATTGGAAATAGTAAAAAAATGATAGAAGCCGCTAAAGAAAATATACATCCTTGAGCAAAAGAACACTTGCTATACTGGCTGCACTAGGAGCTACGACCATTTACGGTCTTAATCATACTATTGCAAAAGGGGTAATGCCTCAATACATTTCTCCATTTGGATTTATCCTGGTAAGAGTAGTAGGTGCTGCCATTTTATTTTGGAGTATCTCTTTTTTAGGACCAAAAGAGAAAATTGATAAAAAAGACTGGGGTAGAATTATCCTTTGTTCCTTATTTGGAATGGTAATAAATATGTTGGCTTTCTTTAAAGGTTTAGACCTATCCACTCCAATCAATAGTTCTGTTTTAATAACTACAACACCAATTATTGTAGTAATTTTATCTGCATTTCTTATCAAAGAAAAAATTGTTCCCCTTAAACTAACCGGAATTTTAATTGGACTCTTTGGTGCTATATTTTTAATATTATATGGTAATGAAATAAGACAAGATGCCCCAAATATCCCACTTGGCAACTCACTTTTTTTGGTGAATTCCTTGTTTTATGGACTATACCTAATTCTTGTAAAGAAACTTTTAGAAAAGTACCATCCCTTTACTCTTATGAAATGGCTTTTCCTTGTGGGAGTGGTTATTAATTTACCCATTACCTTACCAGAGTTTTTGGAAGTTTCTTGGTCAGAATTACCCTTTGATGCCATTTGGCGAATAGCCTACGTAGTTATAGGTACCACCTTTTGTACTTACCTCTTTAACATCTATGCCTTAACACAACTAAAAGCCTCTACAGTAAGTGCTTTTGTTTATGTACAGCCGATAATCGGTATCTTATTTGCCATAATAAGTGGGAAAGACCATCTCACTGCAGTAAAAATTATTGCAGCCCTATTTGTGATGTTAGGGGTGTATTTAGTAAGCTTGAAGCCCAAAAAACAAAGATCTGCCTAAGAATTAAAAAATTATAAGCCAAGTATTTGATTGACCAATATGGCTACATCCAATTTCAAAATCCCTGATAGACATAGAATGTCTTTTTCTAATTTTAGCTTTTACTTTAAAAATAGTATGGTTTTAAGATTTAGGGATTCTGCTTCCTGATTAATTATTACTATTTTTAAACCCTCAAGCAGATCCTTATGACAAAGAATAATTCATTTATAAAAAATCTTTCCTTACCAGTAATTGCCGCCCCGATGTTTCTTATTTCCGGACCACAAATGGTAATTGAATGCTGTAAAAACGGAATTGTTGGAACTTTTCCTGCGCTTAACCAAAGAACAAGTGAGGGCTTTGAAGAGTGGTTGATTGAAATTAAAGGTGAATTAGAACAATTCGAAAATAAAACCGGAAAGAAAGCAGCACCATTTGGGGTAAACCTAATTGTTCATCCTACAAACCCAAGACTTGAAGCAGATCTTAAACTTTGTATAAAACACAAAGTTCCGATAATCATCACTTCTCTCGGAGCCGTTTCACAAGTTGTAGACGCAGTACATAGTTATGGTGGCCTGGTGTTTCACGATATTATTAAAAAACGCCATGCAGAAAAAGCAGCCGAAGCCGGTGTGGATGGCTTAATACTTGTCGCTGCAGGGGCAGGGGGGCATGCAGGAACTATTAATCCAATGAGTTTGGTAGCAGAAATTAAAAGCTTCTACCACAAGACAATTATCCTCTCGGGATGTATTAGTAATGGAAGAGATATAGCTAGCGCTTTACAAATGGGAGCTGATTTGGCTTATATGGGGACCCGATTTATAAATACCACCGAAAGTAAAGCCCCTGAAGAATATAGAAAAATGATAATTGAGGCCGGGGCAAGTGATATTGTTTATACCGCCTCTATTTCCGGAGTACACGCTAACTTTTTGGGCTCCAGTTTAGCTGCAGCGGGAATTAGCCAGGAAGATTTAAAGAAGGATGTTAAAATTGATTTTGGAAAAGAGTTAGATACCGAGGCAAAAGCTTGGAAAACAATCTGGTCAGCCGGACAGGGCGTTACAACTATAAAAAATGTAATCTCCGTAAAAGACTTAGTTGAGACTTTAAAAGAAGAGTTTAAGACTTCTATTGAGGAGCAGTATTCCAAATTAGAGTACTATCCAAAATAAATGCACGTTTTGTATATCAATTTGTTTTAACCGAATAGACTTTTTAAAAAATCTATCCTTACATCCTGAATTCAAGATTTCCAGAAATGCCATTATATTCTTCAGACTATCAGCCCCGATTTATTTTTAAAAATGGCCATATTTCAACTATTTATTCTGGCCTTTTTAGAGAGGTCGAAGGAGTACAACAGATAAGAGAACGACTAGAATTAGCAGATGGCGACTTTTTAGATTTGGACTGGAGCTTTGCCAGAAAAAAAACTGATAAAGTAGTTGTTTTATTACATGGTTTAGAAGGTAACGCCCAGCGTCCTTATATGTTGGGAAGTGCAAAGTACTTAAATGCTAAGGGATTAGACTGCTGCTCTATTAATTTCAGGGGATGTAGTGGAGAAACTAACCGCCTTTTTAGATCCTACCATTCCGGGGCTACAGAAGATTTAGATGCCGTGGTACAGTATATTTTAAGCGACAAAAAGTATCGCTCAATTTTTTTAAAAGGCTTTAGTCTGGGAGGCAATATGGCCCTAAAATATTTAGGAGAAAGAACAGTACCCAAATCAATTAAAGGGGCTATAGGCATTTCTGTTCCCTGCGATTTACATGATTCTTTATTACAACTTTTAAAGTTCAAAAACACTCTTTATGCCAAACGATTTAAAAATCATCTCATCGCAAAACTCGAAGAAAAAAAGAAATTATTTCCAGAATTACTTTCCGATTCAGACATTAAGAAAATAAAGACCCTCAAGGATTTTGATGATATTTATACCAGCAAAGCACATGGTTTTAAAGATGCACTAGATTATTATAATACTTGTAGTTCTCAACAGTTTCTAGCCAATATTAAGACTCCCACCCTAATCGTTAACGCTCTTAATGATTCCTTTTTGGGAAGAAATTGTTATCCCCTTAAAGAAGCCGAAGTAAATCCTAAACTGTTTCTTAACCTTCCGAAATATGGAGGGCATGTGGGCTTTCCCGATGCGCAAAATTTGTCATATCCAGAAAAAATTGGTTATAAATTTTTAAAGGAGACCTTTTAAAAGAAGCTATTTTATATCTTAGTGGTTCTAATTCATAAGACATGCGCAAAATAATTACCATTTTAGGAATCCTGGCCCTAGTTATAGGGTGCGGTGAAAAGAAGGAAGAAAAAAAAGATGGCGGTTTTGAAATGAACCGTACTAAAAAGGAGGTGAAACCTGAGGTGACGTCGGAAGAAGTTCCGGTTGATCTAAATAACAAGGGAGTAGGCCCAATTACTGATGTTACCTTTGCCGATGAAATCGATAGCGATATGGCCGCTGCCGGAGAAGCCAAATTTAATGCTATTTGTACAGCATGCCATATGGCCGACCAAAGAATGATTGGACCAGCGCTGGCCGGTGTTTACGAAAGGAGAAGCCCGGAATGGGTTATGAATATGATCCTAAATCCGGATGGGATGATAAAGGAAGATCCCATTGCCATAGCTTTATTAAAGGAGTACAATAATGCCATAATGCTAAATCAAAATTTAAGTCAGGAAGATGCAAGGTCAATCGCAGAATACCTGCGTACCCTATAGTCTTTAAATTATCTTATTAAATGTGCTGTGCTCAAATCTTTTAAAGAGTGCAGCACATTTTTTTTGGCATTGTTATTGGTATTCTCATTCTACAAATATTTGTAGGATCAAAATCTAATATGAATGAAAAAAGATATGAAAAAAGTGAGCATTAAAACTACCATAATCCTTTTCCTCTTTCTGGGGTGTTTAAAGGGTTTTTCTCAAACCAAGAACTTTATTGATCAGCCTTACTTAGAAACTACCTCAAAAGTAGATAGTCTAGTTATCCCCGATCGAATATACTTATCCATAACAATAGCTGAAATAGATACCAAAGGGAAAGTGTCGGTGGAAAAGTTGGAAAATATGATGGAAGCGAAACTACAATCTCTAAACATTGATGTTCAAAAGCAATTGTCCCTGGCAGATATGTCGAGCAATTTTAACCGTTATTTCCTAAGAAAGACAGATGTTGAAAAATCCAAGGAATATATCCTGTTAGTATATGATGCCCAGACTGCTGGCAAGGCTATTCAAGGTTTGGAGTCTATTGGTATTGCCAATGTCTCCTTGCTAAAAAGTGAGTACTCGAAAATAGATGAATTGAAAAATATACTACGGCAGCAGGCAGTAAAAAAAGCTAAAGAACAAGCGGAAATGATGCTGATGCCTTTAGATCAAAAAGTGGGTAAAGCCCTCTTTATTTCCGATTTAAATACTTCAGTCTACAACAATTTTCAAGGAAAAGTATCAGGAGTTAGAATGAGTATGGAAGCAGATAATTATGAGCCTATTCCAATTGATTTTGAAAAGATAAGGGTAGAAAGTGCCATTACGATTCGTTTTGCCATTCTGGAATAAAAAATATTCTTTGAAATCTAAACTCTAAGTGTCGGCCAATACTTTATAGGTAGGGTCTTCCATTACGTTAACATCGATAATAGAATCTGCGTTGGCTAATAAATCTCTACAATCTTTACTAAGATGCCTGAGGTGTATTTTTTTACCTACTTTTTGATAGCGCTCAGTTATTTTATTCAAAGCTTCGATGGCAGACATATCCACCACCCTACTTTCCTTAAAATCGATGATTACTTCATCGGGGTCATTTAGTACGTCAAACTTCTCATTAAAAAGACTTATTGAACCGAAGAATAAAGGGCCATATATTTCATAGTGCTTTACCCCTTCTTCATCTATGAATTTTCTAGCTCTGATTCGCTTGGCATTGTCCCAAGCAAATACTAAGGCAGAGATGATAACACCCACTAATACGGCTAGAGCCAAATTATGAAGAAAGACGGTCACAAGTGTTACCAAAATCATTACCAATACATCCGATTTAGGCATATTGGTAAAAGTCCTTAGACTGGCCCATTCGAAAGTTCCTAAAGCAACCATAATCATTAACCCGGTTAAAGCGGCCATGGGAACTCTTTCTATTAGTCCGGCCCCAAACATAATGAATACTAACAACATAATTGAGGCCACTATTCCCGAGAGCCTGGCCCTTGCACCGTTAGAAGTGTTGATTAAACTTTGCCCAATCATGGCACAACCACCCATCCCTGAGAAAAGACCCGATAAAATATTTGCGGTCCCTTGGGCAACAGCCTCCTTGTTGCCACGACCCCTAGTTTCAGTTATCTCATCAATTATATTTAAAGTAAGTAAACTTTCAATTAAACCTACTCCTGCTACAATTGCGGCATACGGAAAAATAATTTTTAAAGTCTCAAAAGTAAAGGGTATTTGAGGAATGTGAAATGGTGGAAAACCGCCCTCAATGGATGCAATATCTCCTATTGTTTTAGTATCAATTCCAAATACCATTACCAAGCCAAATACGGCAAGAATGGCCACCAAAGATGCCGGAACAGCCTTACTTAATCTAGGTAAACCCCATATTATTAGCATGGTAAAAAGTACTAATCCTAAAAATATATATAGTGTACTACCCGATAGCCAAGTACCATCATCCGATTTAAACTGATCCAGTTGGGACATAAAAATAATGATAGCCAAACCATTTACAAAGCCAAAGATTACTGGATGCGGCACTAGTCGCATGAGTTTTCCCAATCTTAAGAAACCCGCTATTAATTGAAGAATGCCCGCTAAAACAACGGCGGCAAATACATATTCTACCCCATAATCCATTGCCAAAGAAACAATTACTACAGCAACAGCACCTGTTGCTCCCGAAATCATTCCTGGCCTTCCTCCAAGGACGGAAGTGACCAGTCCCATGACAAACGCAGCATATAATCCTGTTAATGGTGAAAGACCGGCAATTAGTGCAAATGCTATAGCTTCTGGAACCAGTGCCAAGGCAACGGTTAAACCAGAAAGTACTTCTGTTTTATAATTAACTTTCTGAGAAAAATCGAATAGATTTAAGTACTTCTTCAAACCCTTTTGTTTAAGGGCGCAAAAATAGCATTAAATCTGTCATTTAGTGCTCAATGACTTTAGATTTATGAGATTCTCAATTACCAGCGTTCTAAACCTAATAATTTTTGTCCCAGTTCACTTAAAATTGCTGTTTCATATTTTGTCTGCTCCCAATTTCTAGGATCGCCCGGAAAAGCATAACCCTCCGGAGCAACTCTATTCTTCCAGGAATTAATTCGCCAATCGCGTAAGGCTATGTTATCTTCTTCTGCCGGCATCATAGAAATATACTGTGCAATTCTCACTTTGTCCTTTGAACGATTTGGACGAATTCCATGAGGTTGGGTACTATTAAATATCAACAAATCTCCAGCGTCAAGTTTCACTTTAACAATTTCATTTTCTAAACCAGTAGTGTCTGGTTGAAAGTGATCTCGGTCTTCTGGTTGTGTTAATTTCCAAGTTTCATAATTGCGATATAACCATGGGATACATTGAAATCCTCCCATATTTTCATCATTTTGATCAGCAAGAGCTAGTACCCCTTGGACATTTTGAGGCTTGGTTTCGGGATCGTAATCCCAGTGAATAAAGCCTTTTTTTTCGAATCCAGGACGTTGAGGAAAATTGAGATTAGCTCTGTCAATGGTTACCCATAATTTCTCTGTCCCCCAAATATCCATAAATGCTTCATACACTTTTGGCATTTGCCTATTATTCCACAACAATTGATGATTATAAACTTCAACCATCCCAGTACCTGTAAGTTCCTTCATTTTCATTTCTGCTCTAGACGGAGCGTACCATGTTTTTGAATCATGGGGATCTTTCTCATCAAATTCCCATATGAAATTAGCTGTTGCAAGTGCCTGTTTCCTTGGAACGGCATTTTTAATAACGATATAGCCGTTATGTTGCCAAAAAGTCCAATCTTCTTCCGATAGAACCTTTAATGGTTTCCCATTGGTTCTGTCGTTTAATTTAAGTTGACTGCTTGTTGCAGTTGATGGATTACCCGGTATTTCTTTATGAGCCTTATTGGCCATTTCGAGCTTATTGTCTATTGGTTTCATTGGAATTTATTTTAATAACTATTTGGTAAAATTATCAACAGCAATAATTACTAACCACCTTGATATTGATAATTAATTGTACTATATTGATTTATTGAATCAATTTTTGATACAAATAAGCCAATTTAGTTATATTTCTAATGAAAATTCAATTAGAAAAAATACGAGCCGATGAAAAGAGTTCGTTCAGATTACTTCATAACCCCAAATTAAACGATTTGTTTTTTTGGCATTTTCACCCGGAATATGAATTGGTCTATATTGAAGGTGCTGATGGGACAAGACATGTTGGCGAACATATTTCTAATTTTAAGAATAGTGACCTAGTTCTCATCGGTTCAAATATTCCCCATCTCAATTTTGATTATGGAATTAAGGGGGATTATCGCAAAGAGGTTCTACATATCAGTTCTTCATTTAAATTTAAAGTATTTAATGAGATTCCGGAATTAAATGATATCGATGCTCTTTTCGAAAGGGCAAAATTTGGAATTGCCTTTGGCGCTAAAACTAAAACAGAAGTGGGTAAGATGCTTAAAAAGCTACATAAACTTTCTTCTTTTTCACAATTTCTTGCGGTATTGCACATTTTCGAAAACCTTGCCCAAAGTGAAGATTATGAGTTATTACATGACAACCCGGTTAAAAACAGTTATAATCAAAAACAACAGGAGAGACTCAGAGTTATTTATGCCTTTATAGATGAGAATTTTGAAAGAAAAATATCCATAGAAGAAGTTGCAGCCATTTGTCATCTCGAGAAAGCAACCTTTTGTAGATTTTTTAAAGGAGCCACCGGAAATACTTTTGTTACTTTTTTAAATCAGTATCGAATCAGTCAGGCAAAACGTCTTATTCTATCCGGAAAAAATATCACAGAGGCCTGCTATGCCAGTGGATTTGAAAGTCTATCCTATTTTAATCGTACATTTAAAAAAATAGCAAATGAAAAGCCTTCTGGTTTTAGAAATAATATGTTGAAATAATAATTCGCGCCCCGAGTGAATAAAAGGTTTTAGAAGATATGATATAGGAGCCTTGATAACATCTTCAATTTGGCATATTTTCAATTATTTATTTGATCGTATTTATTTTATATACATTTGAAGTAAGGCTATAAAGTATGGATGAAAAGTTAAAAATTGCAGTAATAGGTGGTGGTAGTTGGGCAACGGCCATTGTTAAAATGTTAACTGAAAATGCGGATGACGTTATTTGGTATATGCGCAATGAGGATGCTATTGCCTACATTCAAAAAAACAAACATAATCCCAATTATCTCACCTCTGTTGAGTTTCAGGTAAATCAACTCACCTTAACGAATCAAATTGATGAGGCTATCACTAAGGCCAACCTCATTGTTTTTGCAATACCTTCTGCTTTTCTGGAAGAAGAGTTAAAAAAGCTAAGTGTTTCTTTAAAAGACAAAATACTATTCTCCGCAATTAAGGGTATTGTTCCGGAAACCGGTCTTATAGTAGGGGAACATTTTCATCAAATTTATGGAGTCCCTATAGAAAATATTGGTGTTATTACCGGCCCTTGTCATGCAGAGGAAGTTGCTCTCGAACGTTTATCCTACCTTACTATAGCCTGTGCAGATCCCGAAAAGGCTTCTTTGCTTGCCGAACATTTAAAAAGTGATTATATCAAGACAAAGATATCAGATGATATCATTGGTACAGAATATGCCGCCATGCTAAAGAATATCTATGCTTTGGCGGCAGGTATTGCCCATGGACTAGGTTATGGTGATAATTTTCAAAGTGTTCTAATGAGTAATGCCATAAGAGAAATGAAGCGCTATATCTCACGGGTTCATAAAATGAAACGCAATATTAATAACTCTGCTTATTTGGGTGATTTATTGGTGACGGGATATTCTACTTTTAGTAGAAATAGGATGTTTGGCAATATGATCGGTAAAGGATATCGCGTAAAAAGTGCCATGATGGAAATGAATATGGTAGCAGAAGGGTATTATGCTACCAAAAGTGCCTATAATCAAAAATCTCAATTTAAGAAAAAAGTTCGCACCCCCATAATTGATGCTGTCTATGAAATTTTGTATGAAAATGCCGGAGCTAAGTCAACATTTAAGGAACTAGCGGATAAATTAGACTAATAGTTTACTTTTTTTTAGTAGATTTCTATTCCTTTTTGGAATCAAACATCTTAGCATATATGTTAAAAAAATATTCTCGTTGGATAGTAACCGGGTCTATGAATATTCTATGCGTATTTTTATTAGGTGCTTTTCTAAGCTCTGGAATTAGGATTAAATCAGATGATTTATTGAATAAGTCAACGGATACGTTTACCCCTTATGTTCAATCAGTGGCCGGCAGTGATACCCACATTGAAATGCAAGCCATTAAGGGTGGAGAATATCTTATGGGGGATAACAACCAAGGCTCAAATGAAAAACCGCAACACTTGGTTATTATAAGTGACTTTTACATGAGTACTTACGAAATTACCTGGGATCAATATGAGCTTTTTTTAGAAAGACAAATTGACCATGTAGAACCTACTCAAAAAGATTCTCAAATCTCCATAGAAGTAGATGCTGTTGCTTCGGCTACACCCCCTTATGTAGACATGAGTCACGGAATGGGAAAAGAAGGGTTTCCCGTGGTGAATGTTACTCAATATGCCGCACTCACTTTTTGTAAATGGCTAAGTGCTAAGACAGGTAAATTTTATAGATTACCTACAGAAGCCGAATGGGAATATGCTTGTCGGGCTGGTAGTAGTACCCAATACTCTTTTGGAGACTCAGAGGAAGAACTTGAAGAATACGGATGGTACGCAAAAAATAGTAATAAGAAGTATCATAAAATTGGCACAAAAAAGCCCAATGCTTTCGGCCTATATGATATGCATGGTAATGTGGCAGAATGGACGATGGATCAATATACTCCCGAAGGATATAATAGTTCCTCAGATCCTTTAAAAAATCCATGGACAAGGCCCTCCACACTTTATCCCCGTGTTGTCCGTGGAGGTTCCTGGATAGATACTGCTGTAAATCTCAGGTCCTCCTCGCGTGAAGCTTCTTCTTCGGAATGGAAAAGAATAGATCCACAAATACCAAAAAGCCTTTGGTGGCATACAAACGCCCCTATGGTTGGTTTCAGAATTATTAGCCCTAGAATAACCCCCAGCAAAGAAGAAATAGATAGTTATTGGTTAGAAGCCATTGATGATTTTTAAATAAAAAGACATGAAAAACAAATCTGATAATCTTAGTCGTAGAAAATTTTGTAAAAACACTGCTCTTGCGAGTGGGGCAATAATATCGGCGCCACTTGATGCAATCTCCTCTGCGCATGTCCTTGGTGACGATAGTATTAAAATAGCCCTTATTGGTTGCGGCGGCAGGGGAACTGGAGCAGCGGCCCAGGCTCTTAGCACCAAGGAAAATGTTAAACTAGTAGCCATGGCAGATGCTTTTCAGGATCGGTTGGACAAATGTCTAAATGTTTTAAATCAAAAATTTGCAGGTACCGACAAAATAGATGTAAAAGAAGCAGACAGGCATGTTGGTTTTGATGCTTACAAAAAGGCTATTGATAAAGCTGATGTTGTTCTTCTGACTACAACCCCTGGTTTTAGACCTATACATTTCCAATATGCAATTGAAAACAATAAACACGTTTTTATGGAAAAACCATTGGCTACAGATGCCCCGGGGATAAGAAGTGTCCTTAAAACGGCAGCCATAGCTAAGGAAAAAAAGCTAAATGTTGTGGTGGGACTTCAGAGACATTACCAACTAAGCTATCTTGCATGTTTAGAGCAAGTTAAGGCCGGTAAAATTGGTAAAATTGTCTCCGGACAGGTGTATTGGAACAGTGCAGGTGTTTGGGTTAAGGAAAGGCAGCCCGGACAAACAGAAATGGAATATCAGATGCGAAACTGGTATTATTTTAATTGGTTATGTGGCGATCATATTGTTGAACAACATATCCATAATATTGATGTTGCAAACTGGTTTATTGGTGAATTTCCATTACATGCCCAAGGCATGGGTGGGAGAGAAGTACGTGTTGAAAATAAATACGGACAAATCTTTGACCATCACTTTGTGGAATTTACATATCCTTCGGGAGCCGTAATTTCTAGCCAGTGCAGGCATCAAAAAGGTTGTTTAGACAATGTTTCAGAAAGTTTTATGGGTACGGAAGGTAAAATATACACTGATTCCCAGAATAAAGGAATCATTACTGGTTATGATGGTAAGACCATTTATGAACACGAGGGGCTAAATGATCCAAATCCTTATCAAACGGAACATGATAAACTCTTTGCTTCCATAAGAAATGGCGGACTAATTAGTGATGCAGAGTACTCGGCCAAAACTACCATGACCGCTATTCTTGGAAGAATGGCCACCTATTCCGGACAACAAATCACATTTGATGATGCTTTAAATAAAGGTCGCAGTATAATGCCGGATGAATACAGTTGGGATAGTTTGCCAAAAGTAATGCCCGATGCTAACGGAGCCTATCCTGTGCCAATTCCGGGTATTACCAAAGTTTTAGAATCATAGAAATCAGAGGTTAAGAAAGGGCTTCATTTAAAATCTTTCGATAGAAAAATCGGAATGATCCTTAACCATTACTTCTAATTCATTTTTATATTCTTTTATTTGATTTGATCTCAAATTAAATATAGTCTTAAACTCATTTAAGATGGCCTCTTGTAAATGTGCAATACTATCTATATCAAAATATAACCTTCCGGTCCTTCGCACAAAGAAATCTATGGGTGTAGTAGTCATTTCATATTGAATAGAAAAATGAAGTTCGGCCTTGGCCATACGAATAAAAATATCCCGGTCATTTAATTTAGAGTAATACTCTAATATTTTCTCCGTTTGTTTCCCATAGGTAGTAACTAAGTACCAAGCATCATAATGCTCAAAACCGTCTTCCTTTATCTTAGTGAATACCTCCTCAATATATCTTTTTACGTGCTTAAATTTCTTAAATTCATTTCCACACAATGGAATGTCAGCCGTTGTGCAATCAACAAATGGAAAACCCTCTTCTTCCTCCAAATTTTTCTCTATAAGGTTGACCACTCTTTCTGCCATCTTTCGGTAACCGGTAAGTTTACCCCCAGCCATACTTATCAATCCTGTATCCGATGTAAATATTTCATCTTTGCGCGATAACTCGGAAGCCGATTTTCCTTCTTCATGTATTAGAGGTCGTAATCCCGCCCAGGAAGATATAATATCTTTCATTTCCAGGTTTATTTTCGGAAACATATTATTAACAGCAGAAATCAAGTAAATGGCATCCGCTAAATCTGTACGTACATCGTCTTTATCTTTATCAAAATTGGTATCCGTAGTACCCACATAAGTGACCTTTCCTCTGGGGATGGCAAAAATCATCCGTCCGTCGGGCACGTCAAAATAAACTGATTGCCTTACAGGCAGCTTTTTATGAGGAAAAACTAAATGAACCCCTTTAGTAAGGTGTAGCCTTTTTCCTTTTTTTGAATTGTTAACCGCTCTTAATTCATCTACCCATGGCCCAGCCGCACTAATAACATATTTGGCTTGGATGGTAAATTCTTCTTCAGTTAATTGATCTTTTACCCGCACGCCTGAAATTTTATCATCAGCATAAAGAAAGTCATCTACTTTGGCATAATTCAAAGCCAGGTTTCCATATTTAAGACTTGTTTTAATATTCTCAATAGTCAATCTGGCATCATCTGTGCGATACTCAGCATAATAGCCTGCTCCTTTTACTTTCTTTTTAGGTAATAAAGGTTCCAATTCCAAGGCCTCTTTTTTCTCCAACATCTTCCTTTTATCTTCTCCAGAAACCTGGGCTAAAACATCGTACACCTTTAAACCAATAGAAGTTAACCATTTTCCATAGGACCCTCCCTCAATTAAAGGAAGTAACATCTTTTCAGGTAGAACTAAATGAGGTGCCAATTTATGTACAATGGCCCGTTCTGAACCAACTTCCTTAACCAGCCAAAAATCGAATTGCTTTAGATACCTTAAACCGCCATGGATTAGTTTGGTTGACTTACTGCTGGTTCCAGAAGCGAAATCGCCTTTTTCAATTAGAGCCACTTTTAGTCCTCTGGAGGAAGCATCCAGAGCTATTCCAGCTCCTGTTATACCGCCACCTATAACGACAATATCAAATACCCCTGTCCTCATTTTACTAATAATGTCACTTCTTTTTTTATTAGTAAACTCTACATTCTTTTCCATTCTTTAGCAATTTAAGGGATTTTTAGGTATCCGATATTCAAAGGTAGTTGAATATCTATTTCATTCAAAAACCAGCATGTTAACCTAAGGTAAAGAGTGTCTCAAAAAAAAGTCCTACACATTGCTTGGCAGGGATTAATTCAATAGATAGAAGTTATACCTATTTCCTAGAAATGATATAATGCCATTTAAAGAATGTATTCTCTTTCTAAAAAATAATTGACAATTGCTTCTTTCATCAGTACAGACTGTTCCCCTGCTTTAAGAGGAGGTAAATTTTCCTTAACAATATAATGGGGCCAACCCTCTTCATCAAAATATTCGAATTCATAATAACCATAGGGTTCAAGAAGTTTACATATAGCAATATGCATTAGGTTTATTTTATCATCCTTTTTATAATTCCGATGATAGTTTCCTTTTTCTTGTACTCCAATTAAGTATATTATGCCATCCAATTCTAATGGATCTCCATCACTAAATTGGTCGGACAGTTTTAGGACTAAGACCTCCCATCTTTCTTTTAATTTAAAATCTCTACTCATTAATATTGGGGTTGTTTTTTGAAAAGAAAATCATTGTTTCTTCATATAAAACAAAGGTACAAATCAAAATTATATCTTTACAAAAACTAATACAATGGCTCTTCTGGATATCATCTTTGTAGTTTTTCTAGTCTATGGCTTATACAAGGGTTTGAAAAATGGTCTTTTTGTAGAAATAGCTTCTATTATTGCTTTAATTGTAGGCTTTTATGGAGCGATTGAATTCTCCTATATCACAGGAAGTTATCTTTCAGAAAATATGGATTGGGATCCTGATGCCATCAGACTCACGGCCTTTATCATCACCTTTATTGTGATAGTAATTATTGTTGGATTAGCGGGCAAACTACTGACCAAAATTGCTAATTTTGCCATGCTTGGTTTTATTAATAAACTCGCAGGCGGTATTTTTGGAATATTAAAAACTGCTGTTATTTTTGGAACTTTGCTCTATGTTGTGGAAGCCGTAGGTTCTTCATTTAATCCTTCTAATTCGGATATGGTTAAAGAATCAGTTCTTTATGAGCCAATCAAAAATATAGGCGTATTGGTTTTTGGAAATGTAATTGAAGCTTTTTCAGACTTTTAAAGGGTGAAATTGGTTTTTTGTCGAATATCTATATCTTTTTAACCCATCTTAGACTAATTTTTTAATATTTATAGAAATATCTTTTAGAAGGTATTCCCCTATCTTAATACCCTTGATTATCCTGCTTACCAAGAGTACACTATATGAAAACGAGAATTGCATTTGCAGTCTCGGTGTTATTTGTAATATTAGCAGGTTCTTGTACCTCAGAATCTATTGAAGATACTAATAATCCGCAGGCCGTAAATATTGTAAGCTTAGAGCAAGAATTGTTAGGAATTGTTAATTCCCATAGAAAGAGTCTTGGTTATTCTGACTTAGTGGTTAGCATAGTTGCCTACGAATATGCAAATTCACATAACGACTATATGATAACAAATGGCAGTCTAAGCCATGATAATTTTAGTGCTAGAGCTTCTGGCATTTCTAGTAAAGTAAATGCGGAAATGGTTGCTGAAAACGTGGCAAAAGACTATTCCAGTGCAAAATTAGCTTTTGAAAGTTGGCTCAGTAGTCCCGATCACCGAAAAACCATGGAGGATGATTTTACCCACACCGGTATAAGCGTAAAAAAGGATTCAAATGGTCGTTTGTACTACACACAACTATTTTATAGATAAAACTAAAAAGAACATATTCTTTTTTACCTTTGGATAGGTCTTCATCGAGCTGTTCAAAATATGATTTTTCTAAATTGTTTTTTATGTCTATAAATATTCCCTTTAACCTTCATAAATGGGTAAATGAAAATCGCGATCTCTTAAAACCACCAGTAGGCAATAAAAATCTTTATAAAGAATCGGGAGATTATATTGTGATGATTGTTGCTGGTCCTAATGCCCGCAAAGATTATCACTATAATGAAACTGAAGAGTTATTTTATCAAATTGAAGGCCACATTCAAGTACATATTCAAGAGAACGGCAAAAAGCGAACGTTCAAATTAGGTCCTGGAGACATGTATTTACATCCTGCAAAAGTACCTCACTCCCCTGAGAGAAATGAAGGCTCTATTGGATTAGTGATTGAAAGAAAGCGAAAAAATATTGAAGCGAAGGATGGACTTATATGGTATTGTGATAACTGTAATCATAAATTATACGAGACCTATTTTAAACTCAATGATATTGAAAAAGACTTCTTAAAGCATTTCACCCACTTTTATGGATCCAAAGAATTACGAACATGTTCTAATTGTGGGGAGATCATGGCCACGGATGAAAGATTTACTATAAGTGATAAAAAGTGAGTCTATGGAACTGATTGTAAACATATTACTAGTAGTTATTTCCTTGTTACACCTTTACTTTATGTGGTTCGAAATGTTTGCTTGGACCACAAAGGGCCCTAAAATATTTAAAAATTTTCCCAAAGAATTATTTATTCCTTCCAAATCATTGGCTGCAAACCAAGGACTTTATAATGGATTTCTGGCTGCAGGAATTTTATGGTCTTTGTTGATTGAAGATATCGTTTGGAAAGAAAATATTGCCCTCTTCTTTTTATCTTGCGTAACCATAGCAGGGGTTTTTGGCGCCCTTACCGCCGACAAGAAAATATTTTATATCCAAGCACTACCTGCCATAGTAACTATTTTAATCCTTTTGCTTACCTAATCATTTTAGTAACATTATGGTGCTTTTAAGTAACTTCATCACGAATATTTGTAATTTTGTGACAGGTATAACTTGACCTAAAAATATTATTATGACAGCAGTAGCTATAGATTTTGGAATAGATGAAGCCCTAAAGGCCTTAGGAATTAATGAAATTAATAATGGTACAGCCACCGGTAGCGATAATTTTGCCAATGGTGAATTGATCGCTTCTTATTCTCCTGTTGATGGAGCTTTGATAGGAAGTGTAATGAGCACTTCCCAAGAAGATTATGAAAAAGTTATTGATACTGCCGCTAAGGCGTTTATATCCTGGCGTAAAATGCCTGCTCCACAACGCGGAGAGATTGTTCGTCAATTTGGTGATAAACTCAGGGAATTAAAAGAACCTCTGGGAAAGTTAGTTTCCTATGAAATGGGGAAATCCTATCAAGAAGGGCTTGGCGAAGTTCAGGAAATGATAGATATCTGTGATTTCGCCGTTGGACTATCTAGACAATTACATGGACTTACCATGCATTCGGAAAGACCTGGTCATAGAATGTATGAGCAATATCACCCTTTGGGAATAGTAGGTATTATTTCTGCCTTCAATTTTCCTGTTGCGGTATGGGCCTGGAATACGGCCTTAGCATGGATTTGTGGGGATGTCTGCGTTTGGAAACCCTCTGAAAAAGCTCCTTTGTGTGGAATAGCTTGTCAAAATATAGCTGCCGCAGTTTTTAAAGAAAATAATTTGCCTGAAGGAATTTCGTGCTTGATTAATGGAGACTACAAAGTGGGGGAAATGTTAAGCTCGGATAAAAGAATTCCTTTGATCTCAGCTACCGGATCCATCAGAATGGGTAAAATTGTTGCCCAAACTGTAGCTGCTAGATTAGGCAAATCGCTCTTAGAGCTAGGTGGCAACAATGCGATTATTGTAACTCCAGATGCCGATATAAAAATGACTGTAATTGGGGCTGTTTTTGGCGCTGTAGGTACCGCCGGTCAAAGATGTACTTCAACCAGAAGATTAATAGTACATTCATCCATTTACAATGAAGTTAAAGATGCATTGGCATCAGCCTATAAACAATTACGCATAGGTAACCCCCTTGACGAAAATAATCATGTAGGTCCTTTAATTGATAAGGATGCGGTAAAAATGTATGAGAACGCTCTAGAAAAAGTGGTTGAGGAAGGTGGGAGTCTTTTAGTAGAAGGAGGCGTCCTGGAAGGAGAGGGCTATGAAAGTGGTTGTTATGTAAAACCAGCTATTGCAGAGGCAAAAAATTCTTTTTCCATTGTACAGAATGAAACCTTTGCCCCAATCCTTTATCTCATGAAATACTCCAAAGATTTGGACGAAGCACTTATGCTTCAAAATGGAGTTGTACAAGGACTATCCTCTGCTATTATGACTAATAACTTAAGAGAAGCAGAAACATTTCTATCTTGTGCAGGAAGTGATTGCGGCATTGCCAATGTTAATATAGGAACCTCTGGAGCAGAAATTGGAGGTGCTTTTGGAGGAGAAAAAGAAACTGGTGGAGGAAGAGAAAGTGGTTCTGATGCTTGGAAAATTTATATGAGAAGACAGACCAATACTATAAATTATACTACAAGTTTACCTCTGGCGCAGGGTATTAAATTTGATTTATAAAAAATCCCATTGTTTATTCATCACGAACAACCAACGGGATTTTCAAACTAACTCAAACTATATTAATAGTAAAAAAACCCCATTTCAATGCCTTATCCTTGTAGGGAGAAATAGGGTGATTTTTATTCCTAAAGCAAATATTAAAAATTGCATCTTATAAACCCAGCGATTATTTATAGACTGTGTGCTATTTTGTATAAATGAATCTTTAATAAGTATAATCTGTAAAGGGGTATAAACAATATGTCTTTGATGACATCGATAACATGATATTAATGACAATTGATAAATCATTTCTGAGGTTTTTTTAATAACTTGTAAATGATGTTAGTTTAAACCGATTGTTATGTCAAAAAAATGGACCAACATATTGGGCATTATAATTTCCATATTAGCAGGGATTTATTTCTTTATTATGTACTGTAGTGAATGCCATTATTAACCTTATTCATTAATCTTAATATTTAATAAATCATATAAAATAGAAGAGCTTTACTCAAAAAAACTTATGACTTTAGAAACTGTAAATATTTGGTGTTGGATAATTCCCCTTCTCGTGGGAGTACTTTGTGCGATATTCGGTTTTTTATTAGGAAAATCTAGTCAAACCAATTCTGCCGAAAAGGCTCAATTAGAGGAACTAATTGGTGAAAAAGCTCAATGGGATAGGAGATTAGCAGATTGCAAAAAAGAATTGGAGGAACAAAAAGCTATTAATCAATCCAATGACAAACCATTTAATAAGGCCCAAGCTAAATCTGTTTTTGGAAAAAATATTAAAAAAGATGATCTTAAAATAGTGGAGGGTATTGGCCCTAAAATTGAAGGACTATTTCATAATTATGACATAAAAACTTGGAAGGAACTTTCACTTACTTCTGTTAGGAAGTGTCAGCAAGTATTAGATTCCGGAGGAGATCGATTTAAAGTTCATGATCCTGCTTCATGGCCAATGCAAGCCAAAATGTGTTATGAAGGAAAGTGGAAGGAATTATTTAAATGGCAGGAAGAGCATAAACATGGGAAATTATAACATTCCATTAGCCTCTACCCACTTAAATCTAGTGCTGTCTTCTCTTATTTTCATTCTTTCCGCAATACGCTGCAAGCGTGCCGGCATTGACAATAAATAATCTCTAGCTTTTTCAGCTTCATCATTTAAACCTCTTATGGTTTCTAAACCCCAACTGTCATTCAATTTATTGAAAATATCTATATAATCCTGGGAAGTGTAGACCCCTAGTCGCTGTGCAACATTTGAAAAATTCTCAAAAGCTACTCCAATACTCTCGCCTGACTCTCTTAAAAAATGGGCGGGCATTACAATTTTTCTTTTCATTATATCGGCATACGCCAACATCATTCCATTGGGATCCTGTCCAAATATTGCCTGTACAAATTCTTTATAAGCCAAGTGATGCCTCATTTCATCCCCGGCGATAATAGCACACATCTTCCCTAAAAGAGTATTCCCTTTTTTCTTTGCCATGACCCCTACTCGCTTATGAGAAATATTGGTAGCCAATTCCTGAAAAGATGTGTAGACAAAATTCTTATAAGGGTCTCTATCCGTACCAATATCAAAACCATCATTAATCAAATGCTGGGTAGAAATCTCAACTTCACGCATATTCACACGTCCTGATAAATACAAAAATTTATTTAATACATCCCCATGCCTATTTTCTTCAGCCGTCCAAGCTCTTACCCACTTAGACCATCCTGTTGGCTCCTCCGAGTGCTGATTAATCCCTTCTACATCCATTAGCCACGACTCATAAGTTGGAAGTGCTTCTTCGGTAATAGTATCAGCTACAAGAGTAACCCAAAAATCATATCCTAATTCTTTGGCTTCCTCTCTAATCTTTTCCAAATCATCATAGAAATTCTCGCTCTGGGAATCCGGAAGAAAATCTGATGGTTGCCATATTTGATCAGCTGGGATTAAAAACGAATCAATAAACCCTGCTACCTTTGGCTCAATTGCCTGCATCACTTCAAGTCTGATGTTCTTAGTAGACATACTTTCTTTTTTTGCAAATTACGGTATTAAAATCACTTATTAATTAGGACTCCTACTAAATATTAATTTCTCCCCTTTTCTGTAGGGTAAAAAAGATGTACTGGATCACTTTGCCATGTTTCTTTTGTCTCTACATCCATGGCGGAAAGAGGTCCTTTAAAGGCAGCCCCCGTATCCAGATTCCAAACGTTAGCGGCACAATATGGCTCTATCTTATTAATTCTAGTAAGGGGCGTATGCCCAATATAAATCTCCGAGTAATTTTTAAGTCTTTCAGGATATGAGTGATGGCCTGGGCCAATAGATGAGTCCAAAGCTAACGCCAGTTCCCATAAGGTTCTGTCCCAATAGAACATTTTTGGAAAATACTCGTAATGAACTCCTTTTAGATTTGTAAACCCAGCGTGTACAAATAATCTGTTCTTCTTATCCAGATAGTAATTCTGTAAATTTTCATAAAAATTCATATGCTCTTCCAGCAATTCTTTATTCCTGCCTTGATATGAGCTTTTGGAAGCTTCACCACCATGTGCCAACCACATTGGTTTGTCTTCACCCTTTAATAACCAATTGTAAACAAGTTCATCATGATTGCCTCGCAAAAAAATACAATTATACACTTTACTCAAGTCAATTAAAAAACTAACCGTCTCCACAGCATCACTCCAACCGTCGACATAATCTCCTAAAAAGATAATGGTGTCATCTTCTTGTGGTTCTATTCTTAATAATAATTGTTTTAGGGCTAGAAATCCAGAATGGATATCCCCAATTACCAATGTTTTCATGTTACAAAATTCGCAATAATACTTGATTCAAATACCAAAATATTCTTCTTTTAATTTCTCCCTGGTCACTTTTTTAAAACCTTTCGTATGATTTTTCAATATTTTTTTGAGAAGCATCTTATTTCTCATTACTTTGGGAATCCTAATGATTAAAGGTAAATGAAAGAAGTATTTTGTATTGGGGAATTATTGATCGACTTTGTTGCAGAAAAACAAGGGAATAATTTATCAGAGGCTAAAGAATTTACAAAAAAAGCTGGAGGAGCCCCTGCCAATGTAGCTTGCGCTATAGCCAGATTAGGTGGAAAAAGTTCTTTTATGGGGTGTGTTGGAAATGATCCTTTCGGAAACTTTTTACTCAATGTTTTAGAAGAAGAAGGAGTTAATATTTCTTTGGCTCAACGATCAGAAGAATTTACCACCTTGGCCTTTGTTTCAATTGATGAAGATGGTGAAAGAGATTTTGTGTTTAGCAGAGGGGCCGACAAGGAATTCAAATACAGTCCTTCTATTAAAAATATGTTTCATAATAACATGGTTCACTTTGGTGCTGCTACGGCACTTTTAGGTGGTAATTTGGAAGAAGCATACGGTCGTTTTTTATTTGATGCGATAACTCATGATGCTTTTGTCAGTTTTGATCCTAATTATAGAGCGGACCTTTGGAAAAACAAGGAAGACATCTTTATAAAAAAATGTATGCCTTTTATAGAGAAATCAACCTTGTGTAAATTTAGCTTGGAAGAAGCCAAACTACTTTCAAATAAAGAAGATATTCTTGATGCTTGCGCCTTTTTTCACGAAATGGGAACGAAAGTCGTAACGGTAACTATGGGAGCGGAGGGTACGCTTTTAAGTAGCCATAAAAAAGCAGAGATAGTGCCAAGTATTCCTGTTAAAGCAGTTGACACGACAGGTGCGGGAGATGCATTTATTGGCTGCTTTCTACAACAGATTTCAGGTTTAAAGGAGACTAATGAGCTTATAGCAGATTTTGACCTTTTAGTGAAAATGGTGGCCAAAGCAAATAAAGCGGGTGCTATTACCACTCAAAATTATGGAGCGATAAGATCACTCCCAACACAAGATCAACTTAATACTTAGAATGAATCAGACTTCCCTTCATAAGTTGTTGGCATCCCACGAATTAGAAAATATTGAAATTGCCAATACACAGGAGTTATTTGATAAAAGATTTTCAACAAATCTTTCTTTGATTCAATCTCTTTTCTTTGGCCTATATGGCGAGGAGTCCATTAATGATAGCTTTCCGAAGCTTTTGAAGCTTTTATCAAAACTCTTTAAAACTCGTCCTTCTTCTTTAAAAAAACTAGATCTTGAACGTCTCAAAAACCATGATTGGTATCAGTCGCAGCAGATAGTTGCCATGCAACTTTATGTAGACCGCTTTAATAATGACCTTAAAGGGCTCAAGACAAAATTAACTTATTTGGAAAACCTAGGGATAAATTTGCTGCATATAATGCCCATAAATACCCGCCCCAATGGAGCTAATGATGGAGGATATGCTGTAAACAGCTATACGGAGATTTCTAAAGAATATGGCTCCAAAAAAGATCTCCTTTCTCTTATTGAGGAAATGCACTCCAAGCAGATGTACCTTATGATGGACTTTGTGGTAAATCATACTTCGGATGAATTCATATGGGCAGAAAAAGCTAAAAAGGGAGAAGAAAAATATCAGTCTTATTATTATACTTTTCCCAATAGAGAAATCCCTGATGCCTATGAACAATCGCTGCCTGAAGTCTTCCCTGAATCAGCTCCAGGTAATTTTACTTTTAATAAAGAAATGAATAAATGGGTAATGACCGTATTCAATAACTATCAATGGGACTTGAACTATAGAAACCCAGAGGTATTTATGGCCATGCTCACAAATTTGGTTTCCTTAGCCAATTATGGTGTAGATGTAGTAAGATTTGATGCGCTGGCATTTTTATGGAAAAAACTGGGGTCAAATTCTCAAAATTTACCGGAAGCACACAATTTGATTAGCTTGTTTAGAATGTGTCTTCAAACTATTGCTCCCGGGGTGATTTTCTTGGCGGAAGCCATCGTCTCGCCCAAGGAAATAATCAAGTATTTTGGGGAAGATAATAAAAAGGGAAATGAATGCGAGATTGCTTACAATGCCACTTTAATGGCTTTATTATGGAATTCTATTGCAACCAAAAAAACTTCCCTGCTTTACAAAAGCTTAATAAACCTCCCATCCAAGCCAAAGGAAGGGACATGGATTAATTACATTCGCTGTCACGACGATATTGGCTTAGGTTTTGAAGATAAGTATATCTATGAAATTGGTTGGGACGCCTATCTTCATAGAAAATTCCTTTTAGACTACTATTCTAAAGGCATTGATTGGTCTCCGGCGGTTGGGGAAATATTCATGTTTAATCCAAAAAATGGGGATGGGCGTATTACTGGTAGTGCCGCCTCTCTTTTGGGTTTAGAAAGGGGAATCAAAGAAAATGATTCGGAATTAATAGAAAAGGCTGTAAAAAAAATAGTACTACTTCACAGTATTATTTTATCCTTTGGTGGTATTCCAATGTTATATGCCGGAGATGAAATAGGCACCTTAAATGACTATAGTTTTTTAAATGATCCTGGAAAGAAAGACGATAGCAGATGGTTAAATAGACCGATGCAAAATTGGGCGCTAATTGAAAACATTGATAGCGAGGAAAGTCCACAGACCCAAATTTATAAAAGTATATCCCAACTTATTGCCATAAGGAAAAACACCTCGGTTTTTGCGGACAGGAATAATCTAAGAATCCACTCCAATCCTAATCCCCATCTCTTCATTTATGAACGAACTAGTGAAAAAGAAAGGAATATCCTTATAATATGTAATTTTGATGAACATCCTCAAATAATTGAATCCGGGCAAATAGAAAGTCTGGGGTATTCTGCTAAAAATGAAAGGCTAGATCTGGTTACTGGAAAAAACATTAGACAAAACAGTGCCTTAATTGAACTTTTACCTTTTCAATTCATTTGGCTTAGCCAGAATTAATTATACTTCACTTTACGCAATACTCGCAACGATTCTTTCAGAGATTCATATAATTCAGGACTATATTTTTTAATTAAAGGACGGGATCTTTCCATATCTTCTTTTGCCTCTTCAAAACCGTTTAAATAGCAAATCAAATAAGTTGCGGGTAAGCTCAGTAAATCAGTTTTATCGACCAACTTTAGTTCGTTTTCATTTGCTAGTTTTTTTAAAAGAGCCCTATTCGAATTAAAAATATGATACAAGGTTTTTTTATTATACTGTGGAGGGTCAAAAATTAAATCACTTTGTATTTGATAGGTGCCATTATTAGAAAAAATAATAATAACTTTTTCCAAAGGGTAATACTTCTGCTCTTCTCCAAGACCAAGTTTTACGTATTCTATAATTGTAAACGAATCCTCGGAAATACTTATTGAGACATCGTCCAGAGCAGAATAAAACAATTTCACTTGTTCATTTATCAATTCAATATCGACCCTTGAATAAAACTCGTCTTTTCTCGTGCTTTTCTTATTTCCCGCCCAGCATAATACAAATTGTTCTTTAAATACTTTGTAATGGCTTACAAGATCTTTATGCCTATGGTTTATAAAATCGATAACTCCATCTAGGGTCAGTTCAATATTATTCCTTGCATGCTTCTCAATAGTAGTAACAATCTTTGAATTAATGTCCCTTAACTCAATATCTATGGCCTTTGGCATACTGATACTTCCTTCTCTAAAGAATACAGCTCCGCCATAATACTTCCATATATTTCTTTTAAGAGCACAAATTTCACCATTAGAACGAATCGTTACAAGGCCCACTACCTTTCCTTCAGGCAAATGAGGAAATGGGATATTTTCATAAGAAATAAGAGGTGGATTATGAAGATAAGCGTTTACTAAATTCTGAATTTTACTGTCATCAAAAAAATCAACCCCAACAATTTCATTATCCTCATCTTCTATCCCAATAACAATATAGGAATTGTTGTTCGGATTGCTATTTGCAAGGGCGCAAACGTGTTTAAGAAATTTTGCCTTTCCTACCTTTTGTCCAATGTTTATCTCTCTTTTTTGTCATAAAAACTATTCTCGTCATTATGAGCAAGGAGGTTTTTTACCAAAAGGCGTTTATTAATCATGTACCTTTATTGATAATGGTACTACTTGCTTGTGCTGAGGGCATTACTACAAGATCCGCTATATTTACATGAGGGGGCCTTGTAATCGCAAAATGTATTATCTCGGCAATATCCTCAGGCTTTAATGGACTGAAGCCCTGATAAACTTTCTTAGCCTTCTCTTTATCGCCTTTAAATCTTACGTCACTAAATTCTGTTTCAACTAGGCCCGGATTAACAGCTCCTACTCTAATTCCCGAAAAAGGATTTAGATCAATCCTCATTGCCTTGTTAATAGCATCTACGGCATATTTGCTGGCACAGTAAACATTTCCTTTAGGGTAAACTTCTTTTCCCGCTGTAGAACCAATATTTATTATTTGTCCAGAATTCTTTGATATCATTCCAGGAAGGATGGCTTTGGTTACATACAATAATCCCTTCACATTAATATCCAACATGGCTTCCCAATCATCCATACTAGCTTTATCAAAAGTATCCATGCCATGTGCGTTTCCAGCATTGTTGATAAGGATGTCAATATTAGAAAAGTTATCTGGAAGTGAATTTATGGCTTCGATAACCTCTCCCTTATTCCTTATATCAAAATCCAAGGTAAATACATCCGTAATGCCAGATAGCTTACGCTCTAATTCTTCCAGGCGTTCTTTCCTTCTTCCACATAGAACAAGTCGGATATTGTGCTTTGCAAAAAGTTCTGCGGTGGCTTTACCTATCCCACTAGTTGAACCGGTTATAAATGCTGTTTTTCTCATTGAATAAAAAATTAATAATTAAGGTACTTCATGGCCTTCTGAAGCTGTTAATAAACTAAACCAATCTTCTGTTTCAAGAACTATATCCAGGGCCAATACAGATTCATTAAGTCTATCCTCGTTTGTTGTGCCCACCACAGGATATACTTCGGCAGGATGTTTAAGAATCCATGCTAATAATAATTGCGAAGCATTAGCCTTGTACTTCTCTTCAAGTTCTTTCATTACTTTTTCAATTCTTTCTCGCTTTTGACCATTCTCACGGAAATAACCCCCAAGTGGACTCCAGGCCATGGCCATTCGGTTATGAATGATACAATCATCAAAAGTGCCATCATACATTACCTTATTAGCACTTAAGGAAAATTCAACTTGATTTGCTTTTACGGGAATAGACTTTTCCAGTAAAGCAACTTGGGAATTCGTAAAATTTGAAACCCCAAATTCTCTTATTTTACCTTCCTTTTTGAAGTCGATAAATGGCCTCGGCCACCTCATCAGGATGCATTAAGGGGCTAGGCCGATGTAATAAAAATAGATCTAGATAATCTGTGTTTAACTTGACTAAGGAACGTTCAGCAGACCAAATAATATAATCCGTTGAATAATCATAATGTTTTACTTTATTTGATCTAACTTTTGTCACAAATTGAATCCCACATTTTGTGATAAACTGAACCTCTTCTCTCTTGGTTTTACTATTTAAAAAAGCCTTTCCAAAGGCCTCCTCGTTGGCATAATCTCCATAAATATCCGCATGATCAAAGCTTGAAATTTGATGATCCTTACAAAAATCAATTAAGTCAGTCATTTCTGCAGATGTGAGTTGTCTGCCCCAACTTCCCCAGGTCATGGTACCCGCAATAATTTTTGAATACTTAATGTCATTTTTCATAAGCCCGTGAATTTAGCAAATAAATCCCTTAAATACTTCATAAAACTTGGGCTTTTGGACTTTTTTTAACCAATCGTTAACAGCACTTAACTAAATAAATTTTCAATTTGCGCCATACTTTTTATCCAACCACTTTAGGACCAAAATTTTTACCATATGGAAGAAAACATTACTGTAGATATTAGTGCTGTTAATGAGAAAATCTCTCAAGAGAGTGCTTTCATTGATTTGCTTGTTATGGAAATGAATAAAGCAATTGTTGGTCAGCAACATATGATTGAGCGGTTGCTAATTGGATTATTAGGACAGGGGCATATTCTTTTAGAAGGTGTACCGGGACTTGCTAAAACACTTGCCATTACCTCTCTGTCCAAGGCAGTAAAGGGCAGTTTTAGTAGGATTCAGTTTACTCCAGATTTATTGCCGGCTGATGTTGTAGGTACTATGATATATAACATGAAGCTCAATGATTTTTCTATCAAGAAAGGTCCAATATTTGCCAATTTTGTGCTTGCAGATGAAATAAATAGAGCTCCTGCCAAAGTACAGTCGGCTTTATTGGAAGCAATGCAGGAAAAACAAGTAACGATAGGAGATGAGACCTTTATTTTGGATAAACCTTTTCTGGTTATGGCAACTCAAAATCCAGTAGAACAAGAAGGAACCTATCCTTTACCGGAGGCTCAGGTAGATAGATTTATGCTAAAGACGGTGATTGATTATCCAAAAATGAAAGAGGAGCAGTTAATCATAAGGCAAAACCTTCAAGGACACACTAATGAGATTAAGCCGGTTGTTTCAATTAAACAAATATTGAGTGCACAACAGGTTGTCCGGGAAGTATATATGGATGAAAAAATCGAAAAATATATTCTAGATTTAGTGTTTGCCACCAGATATCCTGAAAAATATGACTTGGCGGACCTTAAAGCCCTAATCAGTTTTGGGGCATCTCCAAGAGGGAGTATTAATCTGGCAAATGCGGCTAAGTGTTACGCATTTATAAAAAGAAGAGGTTATGTAGTCCCTGAAGATGTGCGTGCAGTGGTTCATGATGTTTTAAGACATCGTATAGGAATTACTTATGAAGCTGAAGCCGAAAATGTAACCTCAGAAGAAATCATCAACAGGATTGTAAACGAAATTGAAGTGCCATAAACGTTCAACCTAAAAAGTTTAATGCCTTTTATCAGGTGTAAGCCGTTTCTACATTAAAGCTTGAACCAAAATGGATACCAAAGAATTACTTAAGAGAGTTCGCAAGATTGAGATCAAGACACGCCGTCTATCTGATCATATCTTTGGTGGAGAATATCATTCCACTTTTAAAGGGAGAGGAATGACCTTCAGTGAGGTAAGGCAATATCAATTTGGGGATGATGTTCGGAGTATTGATTGGAACGTTACCGCTCGATATAATGAGCCATTTGTTAAGGTTTTTGAAGAAGAAAGAGAATTAACAATGATGTTATTAGTTGACATCAGTGGTTCAGAACTTTTTGGCACCTCTAATAGATTTAAAAATGAAATTCTAACAGAGGTATCCGCCACTTTGGCTTTTTCGGCATTACAGAACAATGATAAAGTAGGCCTTATCTTATTTTCTGATGAGGTGGAACTGTTTATTCCACCAAAAAAAGGGAAAACTCATGTCTTGCGTATCATAAGAGAGTTATTAGAATTTTCTCCAAAAAGCAGGAAAACCAATATTGGAAGCGCCTTAAAATTTTTAATAAGCGTGATGAAAAAAAAGGCGATTGTCTTTATTCTTTCAGATTTCATGGCCTTGGATTATGATCAATCCCTGAAGATTACAGGAAAAAAACACGATGTAACCGGCATCAGAATTTATGATAAGAGAGAAGAAGAAATTCCGAACCTTGGGGTAGTTCAAATGCTGGATTCAGAAACAGGGAAAACTAGACTGGTAAATACACAATCAAAAAAAACACGTTTTGCTTACGGGCAATATCACAAGGATAGGGTTTCCTATTTTAAAGAAACCTTTGCCAAATCTGGTTGTGGGGTAATAGATTGCAGAGTAGATGAGAGTTATGTAAAAAAACTGTTAGGGTATTTTAAACAAAGGGGATAAATATTGAAATTAAAAACTAATACATATTACACAGATGCTTATAATGTTAGCCTGAGGACTTTTATCCTTACAGGGCTGCTTCTGCTAATCGGTATAGTTACAAATGCGCAAGATAAACCTATACTAAAATCCTATATTGACACTACTAGTATTAAGATAGGGGAACAAATTAAATTTACGGTTGTTGTGGAAACCGATTCTACCTCCACAGTTCATTTTCCTGAAGGACAAACCTTTTCTCCCCTTGAAACTGTTGAAGCTTACGAAACAGATACTACTAAAAAAAAGGATAGAATTACCCTTCAAAAAATATATGCTTTAACACAATTTGATTCAGGATATTACAAACTCCCCGCGCAACGAATAGAGATTGATGGAAAAGGTTATTTTACTGATTCTACTTTTGTACAAGTAGCAACAATTCCTGTTGATACCGTAAATCAAAAGATGTACGATATTAAGCCACTTATTAGTGTAGAAAAGAGTTATGGTAAAATTTGGCTTTATGTAATTCTAGGCATACTATTCCTTTTGCTTGTTGGCGGCTTAGTTTATTGGTTTTTTCTAAGAAAAAAACCCTTGTCTGAAGAAGAAAAAGTGGCTTTGCTACCACCGTATGATAGGGCTCTTTTAGAGTTAAAACGTTTGGAAAACTCCAAATATCTAATACAAGATGAGTATAAAAAGTATTACTCTGAATTAACCGATATTGTTCGCTCTTATTTAGAGGAAGAAGTAAATGTTTATGCCTTAGAAAGTACTACAGGGCAATTAATTGAACGACTGGAACTACTTCAAGAAGCAGGTCAGTTAAATTTAGAAGCAGACACCATAAGACAGTTTGAGAGAATTTTAAAAACAGCCGATCTCGTGAAATTTGCCCGCTCTAAACCTCCTACTTCCTCAGCAGAAAAGGATAGGAAATCTATAGAGGAAATTGTCATTAAAACAAAAGAAGCTATTCCAGAGCCCACAGAAGAAGAGTTAATGGAACAAGAAGAGTATTTGGCAGAACTCGCAAGAAAAAAATACAAAAAGAAAATTATTTATATTTCCGCAGCAGCCGGCTTTGCGGTTTTGATGGTTTTAGGCGGATTGATAGCATATAAAGGGCCTAAATTAGTTTGGGATACCGTTACAGGAAATCCTTCCAAAAACCTCTTAGAAAGTGAGTGGGTGTCTAGTTCCTACGGCTATCCGCCTATTTTACTGGAAACACCGGAGGTTCTGGTGAGACAAGAGGTAGCGTTAGCCCCGGAAGTTAAAGCGAATATAAAGGAACTGCAGGCCTTTATGTATAATAGTGAGAAAAGTTTACTAACTATTGGGGCCACCTCAACTACTCTTGCTAAACCTGAAGAACCGGATTTTTCCCAGATAGTAGAAGATTTGTTGTTGAATTTTGAGAAACAAGGGGCAAGGAATATAATTACAAAACAAGAAGAATTTACCACTAAAAGCGGGATTAAAGGAATCAAAGTATTTGGAAGAGGTAAATTTGCCTCGGGGAAAAATAAGGAATTAGTTAATGGAGAATATACCATAATTCTTTTCGGAGGAAAGGGTTTTCAACAGCAAGTAATATTGGCTTGGAAAGATGGAGATCCTTATGCAAAGGAGATAATTGAAAGAATAATTGAAACGCTTGAAGTTAAAACGGATGCCTGATGTTTGATAATGTAGAATTTGCTAATCCACAATTCTTTTGGCTATTTTTATTATTGCCATTGGCCTTAGTATGGCATTTCTTTATGCGAAAAGAAGAAACGGCCTCTTTAAAAATCCCCAGCATTGAAGGTTTTTCTGCAAAAGACATACTTCCAAAATTAAAGCCGCTACTTTTTGCTTTGCGCATAATTGCTCTTGCAGCAATTATTATAGCAATGGCTCGGCCGCAAACAGAAGAGATTTCAACCCAAACAAAAACTACAAAAGGAATAGATATCGTTATCGCCATTGATGTATCTTCCAGTATGCTCGCTAGGGACCTTAAACCGAATAGACTTTCTGCCTTAAAAGAAGTAGCAGCCGACTTTATCAGAAAAAGACCCAGTGATAGAATTGGTTTAGTCGCCTATGCCGGTGAAAGCTATACCAAAACACCAATTACAAGTGATAAAGGCATTGTGCTAAACTCCTTAAAAGACATCACTTATGGACAATTAACAGATGGTACAGCAATAGGTATGGGTCTTGCCACCTCAGTAAATAGATTAAAAGAAAGTAAATCTATCAGTAAAGTGATTATTTTGCTTACTGATGGTGTAAATAATTCTGGTTTTATTGAACCCAAAACAGCGGCTGACCTCGCCGTAGAGTTTGATATAAAAACTTATACAATTGGCTTAGGAACTAATGGGAATGCCTTATCCCCGGTCGCTTATAATGATGATGGGTCTTATAGATACGGAATGAGAGAGGTGGAAATTGATGAAGAGTTGCTAAAAGAAATTGCTTCTGTTACTGGAGGTAAGTATTTCAGAGCAACAGACAATGAAAAATTGGAAGCAATTTATGATGAAATAAATAAACTCGAAAAAACAGAAATAGAAGAGTTTAAATACTATAAATACGAAGAAAAATTTAGACCATGGATTCTATTGGCGGGAGCTTTATTATTGATAGAATGGTTCATGAGAAATACACTTTTTAAGAGTTTTGTTTAGGTATGATACAATTAGATGAAAAAATATACTTCTATTTGCTCTCCATAATTCCCTTTATGGTCATAGTCTACATTCTTATACAAGTATGGAAAAAGAAGACCCAAAAAAAGTTTGCAACCTCAGATTTATTAATGAGACTTGCCCCCGATAAATCAAGTTTTAAGGCCGCTTTAAAACTGATTTTTATAATGCTTGGAATTTGCTTTTTGGTTTTAGGTTTGGTAAATCCTAAAATAGGCACCAAACTTGAAACAGTTAAAAGAGAAGGTGTTGATATCGTTTTTGCCATCGATGTTTCTAAGAGTATGTTAGCAGAAGACATTGCACCCAACAGGATTGAAAAGGGAAAGAGATTGGTGTCTGAAATTATAAATCAGCTTGCCAGTGATAGAATAGGTATAATTGCCTATGCCGGGCAGGCATATCCACAGCTTCCTATCACAACCGATTACGGGGCTGCAAAAATGTTCCTTCAAGGTATGAATACGGATATGCTTTCTTCACAGGGAACTGCGATTAATGAGGCCATTGAATTGGCGGCGACCTATTTTGACGATGAACAACAGACCAATAGGGTTCTTTTTATTATTTCTGATGGGGAAGACCATTCTGAAGGATCCACCTTAGATGCCGTTGAACTTGCTGTCGAAGAAGGAATACGAATTTTTACAATAGGTGTTGGAAAAGAAAAAGGAAGTCCTATCCCTATCAAAAGAAACGGAATTGTTGAAAGCCTAAAAAAAGACGCCCAGGGAGAAGTAGTTATTACCAAATTAAACGAAGAAATTTTACAAGACATCGCTAGCGAAGGAAATGGAGAATATATAAATGGCTCAAATACGGAAGAAGCTGTGGAATTTATTAAACTACAGCTAGATCAGATGGACAAGACAGAATTTGAGGCGAAACAGTTCGCTGAATACAAAGACCAATTTCAATGGTTTTTAGGCATTGGTCTATTATTTTTATTTTTAGATATCTTTTTACTGGATAGAAAAACGCAATGGTTAAAGAAGTTGAATTTATTTAATGAGAAACAAATACATTGATATGAAAACCTATTTTGTGATATTCTTATTATTTAGTTTTAGTGCTTTTTGTCAAGATGATAATCAAGTCAATGAGAAAGACTTAAGAACTTCGACTGATATTACATGGAAGGCGAATAAAGAACTATCAGAAAATGACTTCATTGATGCCGAAGTAAACTATAGAAGGGCAATATCAAAGAGCGACAAAAACACGGTTGCACCCTATAATTTAGGAAATGCATATTACAATAACGAGAGTTTTTCAGAAGCTTTTGGACGTTTTAAACAAGCGGGTGAAACCTCGTTAGAAAAACCAATTAAGCATAAATCTTTTCATAATATGGGAAACGTTTTTATGCAAAAAAAGGACTATGCGAAGGCAGTTGAAGCTTATAAAGAGGCTTTGAGAAACGACCCTACCGATGAAGAAACCAGATATAATTTGGCCCTTGCCAAAGAGCTTCTAAAAAAAGATCAGCAAAATCAGGATAAAAACCAGGATAAAGAAAACGAAGATCAGGAGCAAGAAAAGGATAAAAACCAGGATCAGCAAGATCAGGGAGAGAATGAAGATGAAAACAAAGGGGATCCTGAGGATAAAGAAAATGATCAAGAAAGTAACGAAGGGGATAAGGGAGATCAGGAAAAAGAAGAGAATAAAAAGGAAGAAGGTGATGAAAAAGAAGAACAAAATAAAGAACCGGAACAAGGAGATCAAGAACAAAAGGAACAACCCAGGCCCAATCAATTGTCTGAACAGCAAATAAAAAATTTGCTGGAAGCCATGCAGAATGAAGAGAAAAAGGTCCAAGAAAAAATGGATGCCAAAAAGGTAAAGGGAGTTAAAACGAAAAACGTAAAAGATTGGTGATAACACATAGGTTTACATATTGTTTATCCTTTTTGTTTGCTGTCCTAGCTATATTCAGGACGGTTGCACAGGATAAAGATGCAATTACCTTTGAAGTCGAAGTCAGTAAAAGTACCCTTGGAATAAATGAAAGATTAAGGGTAGATTTTGTGATGAACAAGGATGGAGATAATTTCACGCCTCCTGACTTTGAAGGATTTAGAGTCCTCATGGGGCCTTCACAATCCATAAGTTCATCATGGATAAATGGGGTTCGTTCGTATTCCAAAACATATTCTTATACTCTGGGACCTACCAGTAGAGGTACATTTAAAATAAAGCAAGCCTCCATCACCATTGATGGAAAAATTTATAAATCCCTAGCAAAAACAGTTGAAGTCACGGCTGCGGTAGATAAGCCCAGTGATCAGATGTCTGTGGATAATATTGCCAATGAAAATCTGCACCTAGTAGCTGAAATATCAAAGACGAATCCATTTTTAAACGAGGCGATTAGCGTTGTCTATAAATTATATGTAAGTCCTACTATTAATGTCCGTGATTTTAGACCTCTTGATAATCCAAAATATAATAATTTCTGGAGTCAGGATATGCCTTTTACAAAATACAATGTTCAAAATGGGACATACAAAGGCAAATCATACCGATATGTAGTACTTAAGCGAGTGGTTTTATATCCCCAGAAAACAGGAGAGCTCTCTATTGAGCCTTTATCTCTGGATGTAAGCTTAGAAGTGCCTACAAATAGAAGAGATTTTTTTGGAGGAAGGGTCTACTCGCAGGCCAATAAAACTGTTTCTGCAGGAAAACGTGTTATTAGTGTTAAGCCTTTGCCTACTCAAGGCAAGCCAGCAGATTTCACAGGTGCCGTTGGAGATTTTAAGTTTAGTGTTAACACAAGTAAGACAAGCTTAAATGCTTCAGAATCTTTGCAAGCCATTGTAGAGGTTAGAGGTAAGGGCAATCTTAAATTATTTCAGTTACCGAAACCATCTGTACCCTCTTCTTTAGAAGTATATGACCCAGAATTCTCAGAAGATGTCAAAACAACTATCACTGGTATGCAAGGGAAAGTAAGTGAAAATTATACGATTGTACCTGCATACCGAGGAAAATATCCTATTCCGGGTATCTCATTCAGTTATTTTGATCCAAATTCAGAAAGCTATAATACCATAACTTCAGAAGAAATTACCATAAATGTACTGGAAGGTCCATTGGGAAATTCCTCCGCCCCTTCAGAAGTAGCTGGACTTACAAAAAAGACCATAACCTCCACAGGGGATCAATTTAGATTTATCAAGTTAGAGCCTAATTTAACAAGTGTTAGTACAAACTATTTTTTTGGATCTACTCGCTTTTATGTTTGGATGTTTTCACCTTTACTACTTATTCCTTTGGCGATGTTCTTTGTGAAAAAGAGGGAGACTATAGCCAGTGATATCGCTGGGAATAAAATTAAAAAAGCGAACAGACTAGCTAAAAAGTATCTTTCTGAATCCAAGAAAGCCTTAGGTAATAAAGAATCTTTTTATATAGCCTTGGAAAAAGCCCTTCATAACTACCTCAAGGCGAAGTTAAAACTTGAAACTACGGATTTCAGTAAGGATAAAATAATGGCTTTATTATCTAAGAGAAATATTGAGGATACAACCATAAACTCTTTTGTAGACTTACTAAAGAATTGTGAAATGGCCAGATATAGTCCATTTTCTGATGTGCAAATGCAACAAGACTATGAAAAAGCGAGTGAAACGATATCGCTAATGGACAAAAAGCTTTAAAATGAAACAGATAAGCAGTTTAATATTAATACTCCTATTTCAGTGTATCTCTGCGCAAAACAATGTAGGGCTTTTTAACAAAGCTACAGAGTTTTACAATGCAGGTGACTATGAGCAAGCGGCTGCTAATTACCTGTCAATTATAGATAATGGGGAACATTCGGCAGCAACATATTTTAATCTGGGTAACTGTTATTATAAACTTAACCAAATAGCTCCAAGTATCTATTATTATGAAAAGGCTCTTTTATTAAAGCCTCAAGACAAGGAAATAAAGAATAACCTGGCTTATGCTCAGAATATGACTTTGGATGCCATTGAACCTCTCCCGGCAACCAGTCTAAACAAGCTGTATAACAAGGTCACCAAATTACTTACCTTCGATCAATGGGCTTATCTGGCCGTATTCCTTGTTATAGTATTCGTCATATCTTATATCCTGTTTTATTATCACAATTATTCTACGCACAAAAGAATTTCTTTTGGAATTAGCATGGCCGCTTTATTTCTCTCTGCCGTTTGCACTTTAATTGCTTTTATACAATACCAAGATTTCAATTCAGATAATCCTGCCATCATTTTTGCAAATGAACTAAATGTTAAATCGGAGCCCAACGAAAGAAGTCAGCAAGTATTTCTATTACATGAAGGAACGAAAGTAAATGTTATGGATGAGCTAAATGATTGGAGAAAAATTCAATTAATTGATGGAAAAATTGGTTGGGCACCATCCTCAGAAATCAAATTACTAAAAGATTTTTAGAGATCTGTAACTGTTGTTTGCCCTATACTTTTATATTTGTTAAGAAGTCAGATTAATAAAATGAAGTCAAGCCTTGTTTTAATACTCACGTGTATTTGGTTATTTACCATTTTTGCGCCTTCCGCATTAATTTTGGTAAGTGATGAGGCCCCCTCTTTTATTTCATTTAACCCAATGGAAGAAGATCAGGAAGAGCAAATAGATCAAGACTTCGACGAAGAAATAGTTTTTCAAAAGCTCAACGATCTAACAGGCAAATTAAACAGTCTTAAATCATTTTTGATGCTCTCTCCCAAGAGCATTTCTTTCAGACCCCACATATTGGAAATCTTTCTTCCACCACCTAAATAGACCTTCTTTTTTAGAGCTTTCTGTCTTTATTTTAGTCTAATAAATTTTAATTAATCCTTTTTTTGATAAAGGAATAAATATTTCAGCTATGTTTCGTTATATAAAAAATGACCTTCCGGCCAGTATTGTAGTTTTCTTTGTAGCTCTTCCCTTATGCTTGGGGATAGCTCTAGCGAGTGGTGCACCCTTGTTTGCAGGCGTAATTGCCGGTATTATTGGCGGTATTATAGTAGGTGCTCTTAGTGGCTCTCAAATTGGTGTTAGTGGTCCTGCAGCAGGCCTAGCTGCAATTGTACTTACGGCTATAGGAACATTAGGAGGTTATGAAAATTTTCTTGTTGCTGTTGTCATAGGAGGAGTAATTCAATTGCTTTTTGGAATCCTAAAGGCAGGGGTTATAGGCTATTATTTCCCTTCTTCCGTTATAAAAGGGATGCTCACCGGAATAGGAATTATTATTATTCTAAAGCAGATTCCACATTTTTTTGGTTATGATGTAGATCCCGAAGGAGATTTCGCTTTTTTTCAGGTTGATGGCGAAAATACTTTTTCCGAAATAATAAATACTGTTAATTTTATAAGTCCCGGTTCCACACTTATTGCGTTTATTGGTCTAGGCATTCTTATCTTATGGGACAAAGTACTAACTAAAAAATCAAAAATTTTCAGGCTTATTCAAGGGCCCTTAGTAGCCGTTTTGATAGGAATCATATTTTTTATTATTACTAAAGATCACAATACCTTTTCAATTTCGGCTGAACACTTGGTCAGTGTTCCAATCCCAGATAGTTTTGAGTCTTTTATGGGACAGTTTAGTATCCCAAATTTTTCTGTTATTAACCGCCCTGAAATTTGGATAACTGGTTTTACAATAGCCTTGGTTGCTAGTTTGGAAACTTTGCTGTGTGTTGAAGCAACGGATAAGCTCGATCCTCAAAAACGAGTCACTCCGACGAATAGAGAATTGCTCGCTCAGGGTGCTGGTAATATAATATCTGGAATGATCGGCGGATTACCTATTACTCAAGTAATTGTTAGAAGTTCGGCCAACATACAATCTGGAGGTAGAACCAAATTATCTGCCATAATTCATGGCTTTTTCTTACTCGTATCTGTTATTCTAATTCCAAATTTATTAAATATGATTCCATTGTCGGTTTTGGCGGCAATTCTATTTATTGTAGGTTATAAATTGGCAAAACCAGGGCTTTTTCTAAAAATGTATCAACTGGGCTGGAAGCAATTTGTCCCATTTACAGTAACTGTACTGGGAATCGTTTTTACTGATTTATTAATCGGGATTGGACTTGGTTTGGGAGTTGGCATAATAGTAATACTGATAAAGAGTTACCAAAATTCTCATTTTTTACATATTGAAGATAAAAGTAATGGGGTTCATAAATTAAAAATGACCCTTGCCGAAGAAGTCACTTTTTTTAATAAAGGGGCTATCTTAAAAGAGTTAGATTCTGTGCCCAGAGATTCCTATTTAGAGCTTGATGTTAGCAAGACTAAATATCTTGACAATGATATTATTGAAATCTTGGAAGATTTCTCAAAAAAAGCCATAAACCGGAATATTGTTATTAAATTAATATCCGAAAGAGGTGTTGTGGAAAATCCAGATAGTTATATCGAGTTCTTTAGACTCAGACCCAAATTAAAATAATAATTAACAATCAAAAACATATAAGGTGGATCTTAAAAACGTATTTGAAAACAATAAAGTTTGGATAAAATCTAAACTTTCAAAGGACCAGGAGTATTTTAAAGAACTTGGCAAGGGTCAAAACCCGGAGTTACTGTACATAGGGTGTTCAGATAGTAGAGTTACCGCGGAAGATTTAATGGGCCTTGGCCCAGGGGAAGTATTCGTCCACCGAAATATTGCCAATATGGTAATTAGCATTGATCTTAATGTAATGTCTGTTGTAAATTACGCAGTAGAACATTTAAAAGTGAATCATGTAGTCGTCTGTGGACATTATTCTTGCGGAGGGGTTAAAGCCGCAATGCAATCTGCAGATTTGGGAATTTTAAATCCTTGGCTTCGAAATATTAGGGATGTTTACAGGATACATAAAAATGAACTGAATGCAATAGAGAATGAAGAAAAAAAATATGATCGTCTCGTAGAACTCAATGTACAGGAACAATGTATTAATCTTATTAAAACCGCAACTGTACAAAAAGCCTATAGGGATAGAAATTTAAAGGTCCATGGTTGGGTTTTTGATATTAATACCGGAAAACTAATTGATCTAAATATAGATTTTGAAGGAATTTTAAAGAATATTATGGAAATCTATCACTTAGATTAACCCACAAAATACCATTGCTGAAAATATCCTTTTTATTGTATTTGTAATTTCTATTGTCAGTTATATAATGGTTAAAAGGTCAATATATGAGGGATTTTCTTTCAAATTTAAAAGGGGATTTTTTTGGAGGTTTAACTGCGGGTATAGTTGCCCTACCTCTGGCCTTGGCTTTTGGAGTATCTTCTGGTTTAGGACCAAGTGCAGGACTTTATGGGGCGATTTTTATCAGCTTTTTTGCTGCCTTATTTGGCGGCACCAATACCCAAATATCCGGACCTACAGCACCTATGACAGCGATAAGCATGGTCATAATTGCCGGCATAGTGGCTCTTTATGACGGCAGCATAGAAAAGGCATTACCTGCCATTCTTTGTGTTTTTTTATTGGCCGGCCTTTTTCAAATAGCCCTGGGATTGCTCGGAATAGGGAAGTATATAAGGTACATCCCTTATCCTGTGGTATCCGGATTTATGACGGCTATTGGGGCTATAATTATCATAACACAGATTGTCCCGGCTATCGGATATTATCCAAAAGAAGATATGGCGTTTGTTGAACAATTTAAACCTCAGGCCGAAGAACTTATCCTTGAAAATATATTACGCGAAGAAGCAGGAGAAGGAATATTAGTCCTTGAAGATTTTGAGGAGACTATTAACCGATCTGGTGAAATAACAGAAGAGTCCATTTTAAATGAAGCAAGAACTCTCGCAGCAACTGAGGCTTCTGGTGTAATTGGAGCTTTAAAGGTCATTTCCAAGGCCATTAAAAATATAGACTGGCTTGAATTCTCCTTAGCACTAGCCACAATTATTTTCATTTATGGCTTTAAACGAATAACAAAAATAATTCCAAGCACTTTAATAGCTTTAGTCCTTGTGTCTGGTTTCGCTTATATATTTAAGTTAGATTATAGGACTATTGAACAAATTCCGGAGGGATTTCCTATGCCTAGATTGGAAATATTTACAAGCTTCAAATTAACCGCTATTACTCCCTACATATTCACTGCGCTAACCTTGGGATTACTAGGTGCTATAGATTCTTTGCTTACTTCTGTGGTGGCTGATAACATGACTAAAACCAAGCACAAACCAAATAAAGAATTAGTAGGACAGGGAATTGGAAATAGCATAGCAGCTATATTTGGAGGATTACCTGGTGCAGGAGCAACCATTAGGACAGTTGTAAATATTAATTCTGGTGGTAAAACTAAATTATCAGGGATGTTGGCAGGGATATTTCTACTTCTAATTCTACTTGTTCTTGGACCTATTGCTTCTCAAATTCCTGCAGCTGTTTTAGCAGGGATTTTAATTACGGTTGGTATAAATGTGATGGATTATAAGGGTTTGAAAGCGATTCCCAGTTTACCTAAGGATATTACATTAGGACCTATAAGGCTTAGCTCAGAGGTTTTGGTGATGCTGGTAGTTTTGGTTTTATCGACATTCTGGAACTTGGTCTATGCTGTTGGGATAGGTTTAATTTTTGCTTCTTTAATGTTTATGAAAAAAATGGGCGACTTAACAGCTAAACGTTCCTTGGTAAAAGTGTTGCCTAAAGAAAAAATATGGCCCGATGAAAAGAATTTTCCCGTAAGTTTAAAACAAGAAGTTTTTATTAAACATTTAAAAGGACCCCTTTTTTTTGGGTCCACAAGTGATTTTCAAATTCTCTCTGAGCAAATACCTAAAACAGCCAAATTTGTAATATTAAGATTAGGTTTAATGGAGTATATGGATCAATCCGGATTATATGCCATGGAGGAGGTTCTTTTAGAACTTAAAAAGAATGATATTACCCCTCTTTTTGTTGATGTCTTAGACCAGCCAAAGTATATGATGGAACGTATAGATATTATTCCTGATCTGATTCCCCCGGAACACATTTTTGATAGGTTTGATCAATGCATAAAGTGGCTTCAAGAATCAACTTATAATAACAATTTCTAAGATGATGGCTATTTTCTGCTTTTTGGGGCGGCATCTTCGGAATTATTATAAATTTGCAGTTGGTATTTGGACACCATTATAAAGAAGAGAATGATAGACGATTTAAAAAAACACCTGGCAGAAGTAGAAAATTTTTCTACTGATAATCTTGATACGGTTGAATCTTTTAGGATAAAATATCTAGGGAAAAAAGGATTGCTTAATCAATTTTTTGCAGAATTTAAAAATGTGTCTGCTGAAGATAAAAAAGAATACGGGCAAACCATTAATGAATTAAAAGATAAGACAACAAAAAAGGTAAACGATCTTAAAAATCAACTTAATAATAAGAAAGTATTAAATAAGAAATTTCAAGATCTAACAAGGCCTTCAGAACCTATTGAAATCGGGGCCAGACATCCTATCTCTATCGTAAAAAATCAAATTATTGATATTTTCTCCCGCATTGGTTTTAATGTGTCAGAAGGCCCGGAAATAGAAGATGATTGGCATAATTTTACTGCATTAAACCTTCCTGAACACCATCCTGCCAGAGATATGCAAGACACCTTTTTCATTCAGACAAACCCAGATATCTTATTGAGAACACATACCTCATCGGTACAAGTGCGTTATATGGAAAACAACAAACCCCCAATACGTACTATTTCACCGGGAAGGGTTTATAGAAATGAAGCTATTTCTGCAAGATCACACTGCTTTTTCCATCAGATAGAAGGCCTTTATATTGATAAAAACGTATCGTTTGCCGATTTAAAACAGACCTTACAATTCTTTACAAATGAACTCTTTGGAAAGTCAAAAATACGACTAAGACCTTCATATTTTCCATTTACCGAGCCTAGTGCTGAAGTAGATGTCTATTGGGGTCTCGAATCTGAAACAGACTATAAAATGACTAAAGGTACTGGATGGTTAGAAATTATGGGTTGTGGCATGGTGGATCCAAATGTTCTTGAGAATTGCGGAATTGATAGTAAGATTTATTCGGGTTTTGCCTTCGGAATGGGGATAGATAGAATTGCTCTTTTATTACACCAAATTTCTGATATTCGCCTGCTTAGTGAAAACGATATTCGGTTTTTAGAACAGTTTAAAAGCGCGCTTTAGTCTATTGGATATTCTTAAACCTTCTCTATTTCTTTTACCAATTTAGATAGGGAAATTTACTAAGCCTAGAATTGTAATATTTTAGTTGTCCCGTAACTTCTTCCCCCAGCCATTGAGGTTTAATAAATTTTTCCTCTTCATCATTTAACTCAATCTCAGCCACTATCAAGCCTAGGTTTTTTCCTTTAAAAACGTCTACTTCAATAATATGATTACCCACTTTAATTGAATATCTGTCTTTTATCAAAATCTCAGGCTCACAAAGTTCTAAAAGAGCAACTGCGTCAGAAAAGGTGATTATAGTCTCCCATTCAAATCGGCTTGTCCCTGAAAAATTTGATTTGCCCTTAACAGTTAGATATCCCTCCTTATTTTTTATACGCACACGGACCGTTCTTTCCGGGTCAGTATTTAAAAACCCTTGACTAATAGAATCTTTACTAAATGCTAAAGAGATATACTCGTCAGTTTTAACCAAAAACTTTCTTTCAATTTCAATCATAATTCAATATCCTCAATTCGTAACTTATCTGTTTTTACCGGCTTTCACCTAATGCTTGAATTTGATCTGATCTTATGATACCCGATTTATAAGAACCATTTGCAAGCCAAATCATGGCGTTAGCTATGGTAGACGATTCAATAGATCTATACTTTTTAAAACGACCGAATAACAGAGGATTAAGGAGCCTAAACATTAGCTTTCCTAAATATTCCATAGCTCTCTTCTCTTCCCTAGGCCCTGCTATGAGGGATGGTTGCAGAATATATGTATTTGGAATATTCCGGGCCAAGACTTCCATTTCCATTTCTCCTTTGACACGATTATAGAAGACCCGACTATTTGCGTTCGCTCCTAAAGCAGAGATAACTAAATATGTATCTATTTTATTCTCGCTACATAGCCTGGCTGATATGGTGGGGATACCATAATCAATTTTTCGATAATCATCCTTATTTGGAGTTTTCGCTTTCGTAGTTCCAATGCAACAAAAAACTTCATCCGCGATAAATTGAGATTGATATTTATCCAATTCAAAAAGATCTATAATAAACTCTTGAAGCTTATCATTGGTAAAACCAACTGATCTTCTTCCAAAAACAATAAGCTTTGTATAACGTTGATCTTCTAACAACAACTTTAGAAGTATCTTTCCTGTCTCCCCAGTTGCCCCGAGAATAATTGCAATTTTACCATTATTTTCCATCCTATTAAATATACCTTAAATTTGGATATGCCACTTACAGAGCCTTTCAGAAAGATTATTCATGTAGACATGGACGCCTTCTATGCCTCGGTTGAACAACAAGACCATCCGGAATTAAAAGGAAAGGCGATCGCTGTAGGCGGAAATGAAATAAGAGGGGTAGTCTCGGCAGCTAGCTACGAAGCAAGGAAATACGGCGTTAAAAGTGCCATGAGTGGAGCACTTGCTAAAAAATACTGTCCTGATCTGGTCTTTCTAAAACCCCGCTTCTCCAGATATAAAGAAATATCATCTATTATTAAGCAGATTTTTTACGAATATACCGATTTAGTGGAACCGCTTTCTTTGGATGAGGCCTATTTGGATGTTACTGAAAACAAAAAAGGTAATCCTTCGGCTACCCTGCTTGCACAAGAGATACGACATCAAATTTATGAGAAAACAGGTTTAACAGCCTCTGCCGGAATATCAATTAACAAGTTTATAGCGAAAGTCGCTAGCGATTACAATAAACCCAATGGACAAAAAACAGTGAATCCAGAAGAGGTTTTAGGTTTTTTAGAAGAATTAGATATTCGCAAATTTCATGGTATTGGAAAAGTAACCGCCCAAAAGATGTATGCACTTGGAGTTTTTAGTGGAAAAGATTTAAAATTAAAACCTATTGATTATCTGGAAGCCAATTTTGGAAAAAATGGTTCCTATTACTACAATGTTGTTCGGGGTATTCACAATAGCCCGGTAAAATCAGAGCGCAAACCTAAATCTGTGGGTGCAGAGAGAACTTTTGAAACGAATTTAAGTAGTGAAATTTTTATGATTGAAAGATTAAAACAGATATCCGATGAACTTGAGCATAGAATAAAGAAAGTGAATATTGCAGGCAGAACGCTAACCTTAAAAATAAAGTATAGCGATTTTAATATGCAAACTCGGAGTAAAACCCTGCCCTATTTTATTTCCGATAAAAGTTTAATACTGGCCACTGCTAAAGAACTTCTTTTTCAGGAAAAGTTGGAAAACTCTGTTAGACTATTGGGGATATCACTCTCAAATCTAAACACTCAATCTCCCTCAAGTCAAAAAATTGAAAAAGAAAAAGTGTCCGTTCAACTTCGAATTGCTTTTTAGATATAATACCATAGAATTGAAGTAATTATAAATTCAAAAACACCAGAAACAGAAGAAAATATTGATTCTTTTGTTCATGCTTTTATAGGCACAATAGGGCTATGCTATCAAATAAATTAAACAAAAGTGTTAATCCTAAACGTATATTTTACATCTAAGATGATAATTTGTAGTATTGATGAAAATTGCTATGAAAAAGATTTAATTTAATTCTTTTCCCCCATTCTTTTTCGTAAAAAACATGCTAAGAATTATATCCTTTAAGACCTTATGAAAGAGTTGCTTGATTATGACACTGCCGCTTCCCAATTTTATAAAAAATCAAATTTTACGTATTTCTCACTAAGTGCATGGGATTTATCCGGAGTATTTTTTGATGAAACCTGTAAGGAACATAAAAGTTTAAATGAATTAAAAGTACTTGCATCCAGAAATAAATGGAAAAAAGAACCATCTTATCATAGAACGGCTTTAGATGAAGGTTTGGTGATTGTGGTAACCGATCCAAATCTTAAAATTGTGCACACTACCAGTAATATTACTAAAATGAATGGTTATACTCCAGAGGAGGTAAAAGGAAAAAGCCCCAATATTTTTCAAGGTGAACAAACAGATAAAAGAAGTAAGGCAAAAATCTATAATGCCATTCGCCAAAACAAGCCCTTTGAAACTACATTAGTAAATTATAGAAAAGACGGTAGTATTTACAAATGTTGGATTAAGGCAGAACCCATTTTTAATAAAAAAGGAGTTCTTACGAATTTTATAGCCTACGAAAAAGCTGTAGCCTAACTGCAATTAAGTTTTAGAAAAAGCGCATTAAAAGGAGCAGGTTTCTATCTCAGTTACCCTTAGTGTATTTACCATGCCCTTACTTTTAATTGGCATCGCTGCAAGGCTGATCAACATATCACCTACATCTAAATATCCTTTTTTACATGCTATACTATTAACATCTTCAATAGTCTCATCTGTGGATACAAATTTGTCATAGTAAAAGGCCTTAACACCCCAAAGTAAATTCAATTGGGTGAGAATTCTTTTATTAGATGTAAAAACTAATATATGTGCACTAGGTCGCCAAGCGGATATTTGAAAAGCCGTATAACCACTATTGGTTAAGGTTGAAATGGCTTTTGCTTGTATTTCATTTGCCATGATAGCCGCGTGATAACAGACTGACTTAGTGATATACCGTTTTGTTCTTATATGAGGAGGTTCCTGAGGCACGTTAATAAGGTCAGAACCTTCAACACTAAGTAAAATACTTGCCATTTTTTGAATTACCTCAACCGGATAGTTCCCTACCGAAGTTTCGCCAGAAAGCATGACGGCATCAGCTCCATCCATAACAGAATTCGCCACATCGTTAACCTCAGCGCGGGTAGGAGTAAGACTTGTAATCATTGTTTCCATCATCTGCGTAGCAATAATAACAGGAATTCTAGCCTTCTTTGCCCGGAGAACCAACTTCTTTTGAATTAGAGGTACTTCTTGGGCCGGAACTTCAACCCCTAAATCTCCTCTAGCAACCATTATCCCATCACAATAAGAAACTATTTTATCAATATTTTTTACCGCTTCAGGTTTTTCTATTTTGGCGATAATAGGAATTTTGTGCTCAGAATTTTCGTTAATTAGATTTTGAAGATCGATCAAATCTTGGCTAAATCGAACAAAGGAAAGAGCTATCCAATCGACATCTAATTTAATAGCAAACAAGGCGTCTTCAATATCCTTTTCTGTTAAGGCAGGTAAACTAATATTCGTGTTAGGTAAATTGACCCCTTTTTTTGACTTCAGAGGACCTCCCTGAACTACTTTAGCCGTAACTTCATTTTCTCTATTTGTTGTCAATACTTCAAACATGAGTTTCCCATCGTCTAGTAATATCCTTTCTCCCGGATTCACATCTCTTGGAAAATTAGAGTAATTCATATATACTCTCTCGGCATTACCTTCAAAGGGCTCTCCGGTGACAAAAGTAATTTCATCCCCGGGGGAGACGATCACTTCTCCGGCCATAACCCCTACTCTAAGTTTTGGTCCTTGTAAATCTGCTAAAATGGCTGTATAAATTCCCATTTCTTCATTTAAGGAACGTATCATTTCCACACGTGCTTTTACATCCTCATAATCGGCATGTGAAAAATTAATTCGAAAGACATCAACCCCAGAAATAATCATTTCCTTTAAAACCTCCCTCTTACTTGTGGCAGGCCCAAGAGTGGCTACAATTTTTGTCTTTTTAATATTAGGCATATTTTATAAAATTAAATTTTGTTTTGATTTTATTGTACTTACATCTATGGGATAAGCGGTAACTACTTTAGCTATCTTTAAAAGGGACTCCAAAAGCCAATCTTCCAAATCTTCCCCTTCTTGTTCAATTTTCAGAAAATAATCTACTTCTTTAAATTCAGGTAATAAATGATAAACCGTAGAAGTTGAATCCTCACTAAACAAATCATTTCTTTTTAAATATTCTTCCTTAATACTTGTGTTTACGATTAAGGCCCAGTTTCTCTCGTTTATGGTATCTTTCCATTCATAAATTGGGAATAGCGACTTGTTAGAGATATCAATATCTGAAGAAGCTCTTTTTAAACGAGTATTTAAGATCCCATTCAGGGCGTACACTAATGAAAAGTCTTCTAAGTTACTATGAATGGCAAAAAGGCTGTAATCTTCCTCATAAAAGTTATCCGAAAACTTATACGTCGTAATCATCCTCTAGAGTAAGTTGTAAAGATAATATTAATTATAACTCAATTCTTCCCATTTTATCTTGAAGCGCAAAAAACGCCCTTTTGGATGCCTTTTCCTCTGCTTTTTTCTTAGATGTAGCTCTGGCCTTCGCCATTACGCGCTCATCAATGGACAATTTTACCGCAAAATGTTTTAAGGCATCATTCCCGTTATCCTCATAAACATTGTAATTAAACTCTTTTTTTTGTTTTTGACACCATTCTATGACTAAGCTCTTATAGCTTATAACCTTCCCCTCCAACTGCTCAATATCTACATATGGTTCTATAACCCGTTCGGCTATAAATTTTTCGCAATATTTATAACCCTTATCTAAATAGATAGCTCCAACTAATGCTTCAAATACATTTCCGTGAATATTTTCTCCAAAATGAGATTTTGGAATTCTACTTTCAAGGTAGTCAATAAGGTTAAGATCTTTCCCCAATTCATTCAGATGTTTTCTGCTAACAATTTTAGATCTCATTTTAGTTAAATAACCTTCATCACCATTGGGTACTTCATTGTATAAATAATGAGAGATGATGGTTCCCAGCATAGAATCTCCCAAAAACTCTAATCTTTCATAATTTAAAGGAATCCCGTTCTTATCACGCTTATTGGCAGATCTATGGAGAAATGCCTTTTTGTATATACTTAGCTTTTTTGGTTTAAACCCTAATATTTTTGATATCCCTAAAAAAAAATCCCCATCCTCTTTGGGATGGGAATTAAATATATTTGACGGGAAATTCATTTTTTTAGTTAGCTAATTTTTTTAAATATTACACAAGCATTATGACCTCCAAAACCAAAAGTATTACTCATGGCTACATTAACTTCTCTTTTTTGCGCCTTGTTTAATGTTAGATTAAGACTCGGGTCAATATTTTCGTCTACTGTCGTATGATTTATAGTAGGTGGAACAATACCATATTTCATACTTAGAATGGAAGCTATAGCTTCTATAGCCCCAGCGGCCCCTAATAAGTGGCCAGTCATAGACTTGGTGGAGTTTATATTAATATTTCGAGCATGATCCCCAAACACCTCGGAGATTGCCTTTAATTCAGCAACATCGCCCAAAGGAGTAGAGGTTCCATGTGTATTTATAGCATCGATATCCTCTGGTTTTAGATTCGCATCTCGCAAAGAATTTTGCATCACCCTTACAACTCCAATACCATCCGGATGAGGAGCTGTCATGTGATAAGCATCACTAGATAAACCTCCTCCAATCAATTCTGCATAAATTTTCGCCCCTCTGGCTTTGGCGTGTTCGTACTCCTCCAAAATCAAGGCTCCGGCTCCTTCCCCAAGAACAAAACCATCTCTTGTAGCATCAAAAGGTCTAGAGGCCGTCTCTGGGCTATCATTTCTTGTAGATAGGGCATGCATGGCATTAAATCCTCCCATGCCTGCTATGGCAACAGCTGCTTCACTACCGCCAGACACTACTACATCGCAATGTCCCAATCTTATATAGTTTAGAGCATCTATCATGGCATTGGCAGATGACGCACAAGCCGATACCGTAGTATAGTTAGGCCCCATAAAACCATGCTTTATAGAGATATGCCCAGGGGCTATATCAGCTATCATTTTTGGAATAAAGAAAGGATTAAATCTGGGCGTGCCATCTCCGGCGGCAAAATTAAGCATCTCATTTTGAAATGTCTCCAAACCACCTATACCTGCACCCCAGATAACACCTACTCTGAACTTATCTACTTTTTCCAGATCTAATCCAGAATCGATAATTGCTTCATCAGAAGAAACTAATGCGTATTGGGAAAATCTATCAAGTTTTCTAGCTTCTTTGCGGTCAAAATAATCAGTCGCATTGAAATTCTTTAATTCGCACGCAAACTTTGTCTTGAACTTTTCCGTATCATAATAAGTGATAGGTGCAGAACCACTTTTACCCGATTTTAAAGCTTCCCAGTACTCTTCTAGGTTGTTGCCTATAGGTGTTAAAGCACCAAGTCCAGTAACCACAACTCTCTTTAATTGCATCTAACCAAATTTTAATTGATGTTTAACCCATGTGTAAATTAAAAAAAATTATCCATGCAGCACGATTACCACATGGATAATTATAAATCTTTATCAAGAAATCATAAATTTATTTGGCTTCTTCTATATAACTAATAGCTTGGCCAACAGTTGCAATGTTTTCTGCTTGATCGTCAGGGATTTGAATATCAAATTCCTTTTCAAATTCCATTATCAACTCAACAGTATCCAATGAATCTGCCCCTAGGTCGTTGGTAAAGCTAGCTTCGGCTACAACTTCGTTCTCATCAACACCTAATTTATCAACGATGATAGCTTTTACTCTTGATGCAATGTCTGACATAATTATTTTGGTTTTAAAATTTAAATCGTTGGCAAAAATAAAAAACTTTGGTGTAATAACACTATTTGTCGTTAAAATGTGATGTAATTTAAGAAATTTAAACTCAAGAATAATAGAATAGTCTGAATTTTTATCAGGAAAAAAGACTACTTGCTTTTTTTAAATCTATTAAATTGCCTTATTAAACAGGCATTTGTCGAGCTATTTTCATGCTTTGTCTTTTTAAAGATTAAAACTTCACAACAAAAAGAATAAATTTGCTTTTATGAAACGAATTGTTCTTTTTGCTTCAGGATCTGGTAGTAATGTTGAAAACATATATAACTACTTTAAAACCAATAAAAATGTTTCCATTGAGGCTGTTCTCACCAATAAAAAGAATGCATTGGTGTTGGATAGATGCCACAGATTAGGCTTAGCCTCCATATGTTTTAACAAGGTAGCTTTTAGTGAAACTGAAGTCATTCTTAAACTACTTAAGTCCATAGATCCTGACCTAATAATATTAGCAGGTTTTCTATGGAAAGTTCCCGAAAACATAATAAAAGCTTTTCCACAGAAAATTATTAATATTCATCCCGCATTACTTCCTGATTATGGAGGCAAAGGCATGTATGGAAATAAAGTTCATGAGGCGGTTAAAAAAAATAAAGAAGAGAAAACAGGGATAAGCATCCATTTTGTGAATGAATATTATGACAAAGGGGCTTTAATTAAACAAATAAAAACGCCTATTTCAACTGAAGCCAGCATTGAAGAAATAGCGAATGCTGTACATCTGTTAGAGTATGAACATTATCCTAAGGTCATTGAAGAACTTCTGTTTAAAGGTCAATGAAGAAGAAAAATAAGTTTTATGTAGTTTGGAAAGGCAAACGCCCGGGCATATATAGTACTTGGGAAGAATGCAAGCTCGCTATTGAAGGGTTTAAGGGCGCGGAATATATGTCTTTTCCTGATAAATCTTCAGCTGCTCTAGCGTGGAAAAAGAGTTACAAAGATTACAAAGGCAAAATGAAAAATAAGAAGACCATTTCGGAAGAAAAGTTAAAATTAATAGGTCTTCCCAATATGTTTTCAATTTCAGTGGACGCTGCTTCCAGTGGCAATCCCGGTGTAATGGAATATCAAGGAGTAGACACCAAAAGCAGGAAAATTATTTTTAAACAAGGTCCATTCGAAGAAGCGACTAATAATATTGGAGAATTTTTGGCTATTGTTCATGGCCTGGCAGTCCTCAAAAAAGAAAAAAGCACAAGAGTTTTATATACAGATTCTAGGACCGCGATGAGTTGGGTTCGCAAAAAGCACTGTAATACAAAATTAATAGAAAGCCAAAAAAACAGGCCTGTTTTTGATCTTATAAGAAGAGCGGTAGCTTGGTTAAATAGCAATGATTATAAGACCGAGATTATTAAGTGGGAGACTAAGGCATGGGGTGAAATCCCAGCAGATTTTGGCCGAAAATAGCTTGCCGTTTTTTTGTTTTTAAATCTTCTTTTTTGGCGTTTCAAAAGCGTATATTTGCGGCATAATTGAAAACCTTTATATGGGTAAATTATTAATTGTAGGTACGGTTGCTTTTGATGCCATTGAAACCCCTTTTGGCAAGACTGATAAAATATTAGGAGGTGCTGCTACTTTTATAGGTTTGGCGGCTTCTCAATTTGATATAGAAATGGGTATTATTTCTATTGTGGGTGATGATCTGCCTCAAGAATACCTAGCCCTCCTATCTAGTAAAAAAATAGATCTTTCTGGCGTTGAAATAGTGAAAGGCGGGAAGACTTTCTTTTGGAGTGGCAGATATTACAATGATTTAAATAGCCGAGAAACGCTAAGTACAGAATTGAATGTCCTCGCAGATTTTAACCCAATTGTTCCTGATAATTTTAAGGAAGCAGATGTGGTAATGTTGGGCAACTTACATCCATCGATTCAACTAAGCGTAATTAATCAAATGGATAAAAAACCAAAACTAGTTGTCCTAGACACCATGAACTACTGGATGGATAACACCTTGGATGAATTGAAAGAAGTAATTAAACAAGTTGATATTATCACCATAAATGATGAGGAAGCCAGGCAGTTAACTCATGAACATTCCTTGGTAAAGGCAGCTTCGGCTATTCAAGAAATGGGGCCAAAATTTGTGGTTATCAAAAAAGGTGAGAACGGTGCATTATTATTTCATAAAGAGAATATCTTTTTTGCTCCAGCTCTGCCCTTAAAAGAAGTTTTTGATCCCACAGGAGCAGGGGACACTTTTGCAGGTGGCTTTGTCGGTCATTTAACAGAATCTGAAAATATATCGTTCAATAATTTAAAAAACGCTGTTATACATGGATCTAACCTAGCTTCTTTTTCCGTAGAAAAATTTGGCACAGAACGTATGCTAAATCTCGATCAAAGAGAAATAAGGAGCAGATTACGGCAATTTAAAGACTTGACACAATTTGATATTGAATTACAAAAATAAATATGCCTCGTCTTTCGGGGCTTTTTTAATTTATAAATACTATGAGTGATGCTATAAAACATGAATGTGGTATTTCACTGATCCGACTTTTAAAACCATTAGATTATTACAAGGAAAAGTATGGGTCAGACTTCTATGGGGTAAATAAAATGTACCTAATGATGGAAAAGCAGCATAATCGTGGACAAGACGGTGCGGGCTTCGCCAGTATTAAATTAGATATGTTGCCTGGTGAAAGATATATGAGCAGAGTGCGCTCTATTGCCTCCCAGCCTATTCAAGATATTTTTGATCAAATCAATAACAGGATAAATACAGCCTTTATAGAGCACCCGGAATATGTGGGAAATACTGAACTCCAAAAAAGGCATATTCCCTATCTCGGAGAAGTCTTACTTGGACATGTTCGGTATGGTACTTTTGGGAAAAACAGTATCGAAAGTGTTCATCCTTTTTTAAGACAAAACAATTGGATGCACAGAAATTTAATTGTGGCCGGGAATTTTAACATGACCAATGTAGATGAACTATTTGATAACCTTATTCAGTTAGGACAACATCCAAAAGAAATGGCAGACACCATTACTGTGATGGAAAAAATCGGGCATTTTTTAGATGATGCTGTAGCCAAACTATATAGACAGATTAAGAAAGAAGGTTACAACAAGATGCAGGCTTCACCAATAATTGCTGATCGACTTAAAGTAGATAAAATATTGAGGAAAGCTGCAAAAAATTGGGATGGTGGATATACCATGGCAGGGTTGTTTGGTCATGGTGATGCCTTCGTATTACGCGACCCGGCGGGCATTAGACCTGCCTACTACTTTAAGAATGATGAAGTCGTTGTTGTGGCTTCTGAAAGGCCCGCGATACAAACAGTTTTTAATGTAAGTTTTGATGATATACATGAAATTGATCCGGGGAAAGCACTTATAATCAAGAAAAATGGGCGAGTAAGTGAAACACAGATTTTAGAAGCTACGGAACGTAAAGCATGTTCTTTTGAAAGAATTTATTTCTCAAGAGGAAGTGATAAGGAAATATATCAGGAACGGAAAAACCTTGGGAAGTTAATTTTTCCACAGATCATTAAAGCTATAGACGAAGACATTAAAAATACCGTATTCTCCTATATCCCGAATACGGCTGAAACCTCTTATCTCGGAATGATAAGAGAAGCTCAAAACTATTTAAATAAAAAGAAAGAAGAACAAATACTTACATTAGGTAGAACCATTACCAGAGAAGAACTCCATAATATCTTAGAGGTAAGACCTAGAATTGAGAAAGTAGCTATTAAAGATGCTAAATTAAGAACCTTTATTACTCAAGATAGCAGCAGAGATGATCTGGTAGCCCATGTCTACGATGTTTCTTATGGCTCAGTTAAAGAAGATGACAATCTAGTTATTATAGATGATAGCATTGTAAGGGGTACAACGCTAAAGAAAAGTATTTTAAAGATTCTGGACCGATTATCTCCCAAAAAAATTGTTGTAGTCTCTTCAGCGCCACAAATAAGATATCCGGATTGTTACGGCATTGATATGGCAAAATTAGAAGACTTTATTGCTTTTAAGGCCGCCTTGGAACTTCATAAGGATAATAACTCGATGCATTTAGTGGATGAAATTTATCATAAATGTAAGAGTCAGGTAAATACTGCCGACAAAGATGTGGTTAACTATGTTAAAGACTTTTATAAACCCTTTAGCGCGGATGAAATTTCAAATAAAATTGGACAACTATTAAGTCATCCAAACATGCGCGCAGAGGTTCAAATAATCTTCCAAACGATTGAAAGTTTGCACCAAGCTTGTCCAAAAAATCTTGGGGACTGGTATTTCACCGGAAACTATCCCACGCCCGGCGGCAATAGAGTTGTAAATAGGGCTTTTATAAATTTCTACGAAGGAAAGAATGAACGGGCATACTAGCATTTTATCGATGAAATGCACATAATTGTGCATTTCATCGATAATTTGTGTTGTTTAACGGCATTATAGCCTTAAAGGACCTAATGCGGTTACTTTAGACTCGCCATAGCATAAGTAGGTTAAGTTCATGGTAAGATTTGGGGCAAAAAAGGTGGAGACTTCTCCACCTTTTTTATTTGCATTAAGGCCTTGAATATATCTTTGTAGGATCTTTCTACCTCTTTTATAGTACAATCAGGTAATTACATCCCTTTGACCTTTATAAACGAAGTTTGTCTAAATTCTTTTTTTTGAAAGCACGTCCAATATATATTTGGAGAACCATAGCATAAGTAGGTTAAGTTCATGGTAAGATTTGGGGAAGAAGGCAGGTTTTCACCTGCCTTCTTTATTTTGTGCAGACTTCATTCAACCCATATAAAAATTATCCTTGCCATTACTTCGTATTAAAGGTCGTTTAACCTATATTAAAGAAGTTTATCCAAAACATTCTTAAAGAGCATATAAGTCCATTACATTTGGAGAACCATAGCATAAGTAGGTTAAGTTCATGGTAAGATTTGGGAAGAAGGCAGGTGAACACCTGCCTTCTTTATTTTTTGCAAACTTCATTCAGCCCATATAAAAACCAACATTACCATTACTTCGTATTAAAGGTTGTTTAACCTATATTAAAGAAGTTTATCCAAAACATTCTTAAAGAGCATATAAGTCCATTACATTTGGAGAACCATAGCATAAGTAGGTTAAGTTCATGGTAAGATTTGGGGAAGAAGGCAGGTGAAAACCTGCCTTTTTTATTTCTGATTATCAATAATTTAAACCACATATTAGCCGTTTTCTTACGGCAATATCTAGCCTATGAGAGTTTTAAAAGTCTAAAAATTCTTTAATTTTCTTTGTTATTTCTCACAATACCAGTAATTTAGTCATGCCATAGCATAAGTAGGTTAAGTTTATGGTAAGATTTGGGACGAAAAGGGTGGGGTCTTCTCCACCCTTTTCTATTAAAAAAAAATCATCCAAAATATTTTGGATGATTTTTACATTTTGATAATGTTTTTAAATAATTCCTACTTGTTAGAATTATAAAGTTCTGAAACTTTTGACCAATTAATTACATTAAAAAAAGCTTCTATATAATCAGGTCTTCTATTCTGATAATTTAAATAATATGCATGTTCCCAAACATCAAGTCCCAATATTGGGGTACCGCCACATTCCACTCCAGGCATTATTGGATTATCTTGATTTGGTGTTGAACATACATCTACTTTCCCTCCTGGATGAACACATAACCATGCCCAACCAGAACCAAATCTAGTGCCGGCTGCCGCGCTAAATTTACTTTTAAATTCATCAAATGAGCCATAAGCATTATCAATGGCCTGAGCCAATTCTCCTTCTGGCTTTCCTCCCCCATTTGGGGACATTATTTCCCAAAATAATGAGTGATTATAATAGCCACCACCATTATTTCGCACAGCACCATTAGACATATCCAGATTTCTTAGTATATCTTGAATTGAAGAATTTTCTAATTCTGTCCCTGCAATAGCCCCATTAAGTTTTGTTGTATACCCATTATGATGCTTTGTATGATGTATTTCCATTGTTCTTGCATCAATATAAGGCTCTAACGCATCATATGCGTAAGGTAATTTTGGTAATTCAAATGCCATATTTGCTTGTTTTAGTTAATAATCTACGTTTGACAAATTTACTGTATTTAACATATATATGACCCTAATAATTTGTTAAGAACTCTTTAAGATTCCGTAATTTGCAACTAAAAAGAAGTGTCTTTTAGTCCTTTTAGAATATATAATGCTTCCGCTGGCTCTGGAAAGACCTACCAATTAGTATCGGAATACCTTTTTCTTATTCTTTCAAAAGAAAATTCCTTTAATTTTGATCAAATATTGGCTATAACCTTCACGAATAAGGCCGCCAATGAAATGAAATCACGTATTTTAGAACAACTATTTGATTTTAGTTCTCCTGATATTCTTAGTTCCCCAAGTGAGCTCTTCAAAACTTTATCTGAGAAATTAGACGTTGACAAAACCACACTTCATAAAAGAGCTCAAAGCACTCTCAAATTAATACTGCATAATTATGCTTCCTTTGATATTTCAACCATTGACAAATTTAACTTCCGTCTTCTTCAGACTTTTGCCAAGGATCTAAAATTACCTCAGAATTTTGAAGTTGTTCTAGAACAGGATCTTTTGTTAAGTGAAGCTGTTGATAGGGTAATTAATAAAGCAGGAACCGACAAGGATCTTACCTATTTTCTGGTAAGCTACGCTAAAGAAAAAATTGAAAATGATAAAAGCTGGGACGTTGCCTATGATTTAAACCTTATGGGTAAACTCCTCTTTGACGAGAATCAATTAATACATCTAAAACAATTAAAAACAGATAACACCAAAGACTTTTTAAACTATATGGCCGCTTTTCAAAAAAAAATGTCCGATATAGAAAAAGTAATAATAGCAGAAGCCCAAATAGCTAAGGACATCCTCGAAGATTCTGGATTACCCGCAGAGGCATTTCCAAGAAAAACACTTCCCAAGCATTTCGAAAAACTATTGAATAAAGACTTTGATCCCTTAGGGCTTTACAACAATAAACTATCTGAGAATTTATCAGGAGGTAATATTTTAAATAAAGGATATGAGTTGCCAGATGCAACTTTTGTTGAGAAAATATATAAAAAATACCGCTTCATTAAAGAAAAAATATTCTACCTATCACTATTGAAAAATGCTTATAACAATCTTGTTCCCCTGACCCTTTTAAATGAAATTCAGAACGAAATTGATAATATTCAGTCAGAAAGAGATCAGGTTTCTATTAGTTTCTTTAATGATATTATTTCCCATGAAATTCAAAATCAACCAGCTCCTTACATTTATGAACGACTAGGAGAAAAGTATAGGCATTACTTTATTGATGAATTTCAGGATACTTCTATAATGCAGTGGGCAAATTTGATCCCTTTAGTAGAAAATGCCCTTGAAAGTACAGATGAACAAGGGAATATTGGCTCCTTAATGCTGGTAGGGGATCTTAAGCAAGCAATTTATAGATGGCGAGGGGGTGAGGCTGAACAATTCCTAAACCTGATAAACCAAAATACAAATCCTTTTGTTACTTCTGCCGAAATAAGATCTTTAAGCACCAACTATCGAAGCAGGGATGAAGTAATAAATTTCAATAACGACTTCTTTCAAACCATTTCTTCAACCCTCCTAAAAGAGTCATACGAAAAACTTTATTTAAACGGAAACGATCAAAAATTCAGTGGTAAAAAAGGCGGATTGGTTAAATTAAGTTTTCTTGAACAAATCCCTGAAAATAAAGACTTAGTATATTGTAATGCCGTTTTGGAATCTATTAAAGAATCTCTTGACCAAGAATATTCCTTTTCGGATTTGTGTATTTTAACCAGAACAAAAAATCAAGGGGTTCTTCTTGCAAATTTTTTAGTAAAAAATGACATTCCAATAATCTCTTCAGAGTCTCTATTATTAAATAATAATCCCAAAATAACTTTTATAATTAATCTTTTAAGGTTTGTCATTTCTCCGGATGATCTTTCAATTTCATTTGAAATTTTGGAATTTCTTTGTGAAAAAAGCCCTGATAAACACCCTTTTATTGAAAATAATCTTCGACACCTCGATGCCCTTCTATATCATGAGTACGGGTTTAATTCGGAGCTTTTTCGACAGAAAACACTTTTTGATGTTTTGGAAGAAGTCATCAAAAAAATGGGGCTATCAAATAGTTCAGATGCCTATCTGACTTACTTTATGGAATTGGTGTTTGAAGTTGAACAAAAAGAAGACCCATCGGTTTTTACCTTTCTGAGGGAGTGGGAGAAAGTCAAAGAAAAGAAAAGTATTGTTGCTCCTGAAAATATTGATGCTGTTCAGATTATGACTATTCATAAATCGAAGGGCTTAGAATTTCCAGTGGTAATTTACCCCTTTGCTAATAGCAAAATATTTGATTCAAAAGAAGGGTATTTATGGGTCCCTATAAAAGAAATTGACGATGAGAAAAACTTTCTTATATCCTACAAGGCCGAAGTCCAAAATTATGGGACGAAGGCTGCTGAGTTATATATGGAAGAAAGGAGTAAGCTTCAGCTTGATGCCTATGACCTGCTGTATGTCGTTCTTACAAGGGCTATTGATAAATTAATAATTCTAACAGAAAAGAAACAAAAACCTAAAAGTGAAGGCCCTTTAAATGACTATTCAGATTTATTCCTTTATTACTTAAAAAGTAAATCACTTTGGGATAATTCAAAGGACACCTATCATTTTGGAGAACTTAGTGGCCCCAAAACTTCCAAGAAAAATAAGCAAACCAAAAATTTTATCCCCTATTCTTTAACATATAAGGATACCGATCGCTTCAAGATTATAACTAAAAATGCCGCTCAATGGAATACAGATACAAATATGGCTATTAAACGAGGGAATGTATTGCATTATGCCATGGGATTGGTTAAAACCAAAGATGACATTGAGTTTGCTTTAGATCATATAAAAAGAAATAATCATATTGATGAGATACCTGATTTAGAGATTCGTAAAACTCTTGAAGATATTGTTAATCACCCACTATTAAGTGAATTCTTTGCATCGGATTGTATTGTAAAAAATGAAAGCGAGATCATAAATAAAAATGGAGTAATTTTACGACCTGATCGCCTCGTTTTTAGGGATAACAGCGTTAGTATTATTGATTATAAAACAGGAAAGAAATCCAGTATTTACAGCGAACAAGTTCAACAATATGCAGATACTTTAAAATCAATGGGGTATTTGGTTGATAAAAAGGTGCTAGTTTACATAGGCGGGGACATTATAACAGAATTCTTATAATAAAATTATGTACGGGAAAATTGAAAATTATTTAAAAGAGGAACTGGCTTCTATTAAAGCTGCCGGACTATACAAAGAAGAAAGAATAATAACATCTCCTCAGGGCGCTGAGGTAACCTTAGAAGGTGGCAAAAAAGTTATAAACTTTTGTGCTAACAACTATCTTGGGCTCTCCTCACATCCCGAGGTTATAAAAGCTGCAAAAGACACCCTGGATAGTCATGGTTTTGGTATGTCTTCTGTGCGTTTCATTTGCGGAACTCAGGATATTCATAAAAAACTTGAGAAAAAGATTGCTGAATTTTATGGCACTGAAGATACCATTTTGTACGCCGCAGCCTTTGATGCAAATGGCGGTGTCTTTGAACCTTTGCTGTCTGCAGAAGATGCCATTATCTCTGACTCTCTAAATCACGCGTCCATAATAGACGGTGTTAGGCTTTGCAAGGCAAAACGATATAGATATCCAAATAGTGATATGAAAGCCCTAGAGGAACAACTCATTCAGGCTAATAAGGATGATGCTCGTTTTAAAATTATTGTTACCGACGGTGTTTTCTCTATGGATGGTTTACTAGCTCCACTAGACGAAATATGTGATTTGGCTGATAAATATGATGCCTTAGTAATGATTGACGAATGTCATGCCACAGGCTTTATTGGGGAGACAGGAAAAGGTACCTTAGAAAAGTTAGGGGTAATGAATCGAATTGATATCATCACTGGTACTCTTGGAAAAGCCTTAGGGGGGGCTATGGGAGGATATACCACAGCCAAAAAAGAAGTTATTGCGATGTTAAGGCAAAGATCCAGGCCTTACCTATTTTCTAATTCTCTCGCTCCCAATATTGTTGGTGCCTCTCTAAAAGTTTTTGAGATGCTACAAAAAGATACCTCCTTAAGAGATCAATTGGAAAAGAATACAATTTACTTTAAAAAGGGTATTAAAGACGCAGGATTTGAAATAATTGACGGAGATTCGGCCATAGTTCCTGTGATGCTATATGACGCCAAACTCTCTCAAAAAATGGCCAACATGCTGTTAGACAAAGGAATATATGTGGTTGGGTTCTTTTTCCCGGTAGTTCCAAAGGACAAAGCAAGGATCAGAGTTCAGCTATCAGCTGCCCATACTCAAAACCACTTGGACCTAGCCATAAAGGCTTTTACTGAAGTGGGTCAATCCTTAAAAATTATATAAGAACTGTATTTTACATACAAAAGAGCATAAAAAAATAGGAAATTGATTTTGTTAATAATTTTTAACAACTTACATTTGCAGCTAAATAAACACTTAAACTTAAAATTTTGAACATGAAACAGCTTAGCAGATTATTTGTTGTTGGCCTACTTGTATTGGGGTTTAACAGCTTACAAGCGCAAGATGAGAATAATCCTTGGCAGATTAGTTTTGGAGTTAATGCCGTTGATTTCTATCCTACAAGTGAACTTAGTTCTTGGGGGAATGAATATTTCAACGTCAATGACCACTGGAACATTTTGCCATCCCTTTCTTATGTAGGCATCAGCCGATCAGTAGGGGACAGATTCTCAGTTGGCGTTAGAGGTTCCATTAACCGTATTGAAAAATTTGGTGACACAAGAGTAAACGATTTGTCCTACTATGGTTTAGATGGTACTATTAAATACAACTTTATTGATCCAAGTACTAAGGAAGGTTTCTTCTCTGTAATTGATCCATTTATAGAAATTGGTGGAGGTTACTCCTGGGTTGGTGAAATAGGTGCTGGTACCATAAACGGTGGTGTTGGTATGAATATATGGTTTAGCGAACAAGTTGGTCTTACTTTACAATCATCTTATAAGCATTCTTTTGAGGATTATTTAACTCCTCACTTCCAACACATGTTGGGTATCGCTGTTAAGTTTGGTGGTACTGATACAGACGGTGATGGTATTTATGACAAAGACGATGCTTGCCCGGAAGTTCCTGGTTTAGAAATCTTCAACGGTTGTCCTGATACTGATGGAGACGGTATAGAAGACAGTAAAGACAGATGTCCTAACGAAGCTGGTCCTAAAGAATTTAACGGTTGTCCTGACTCTGACGGCGATGGTATCCCAGATATCGATGACGCTTGTCCTAATGAAGCTGGCTTAGCTGAATTAAACGGATGTCCTGATGCTGATGGCGACGGTATTGCCGATAAAGATGATGAATGTCCAAACGAGGCTGGTCCTGCTGATAACAATGGATGTCCTTGGCCTGATAAAGATGGCGATGGTATATACGACAAAGATGATTTATGTCCTGACGTTCCTGGTGTAGTAGCCAATAGAGGTTGTCCAGAACTTACTGAAGCAGTTCGTAAGACTTTAAATGAGTATGCTAAAACTATCTTGTTTGACACTGGTAAAGCCACTATCAAAGATCGTTCTGCTGAAGTACTAGAAAATATCATAGGTATATTAAATGAGTACTCTTGGGCTAAGTTTACCATAGATGGTCATACTGATAGCGTAGGTAGCGAAAGTTTAAATCAAAAACTTTCAGAAGAAAGAGCCTACTCTGTAATGAATTACTTAATCGAAAACGGAGTTGCTTCTAACAGATTAAAAGCAGCTGGTTATGGAGAATCCAGACCAATTGCAGATAACAAAACTTCATCTGGAAGAAAAACAAACCGTAGAGTTGAAATTAACTTGGTAAGACCAGAATAATTTTAAAGCTCATATAAATTCCAAAAAGCCTCGCATTAGCGAGGCTTTTTTTATTTTTAAACATGGATAGTTTTTTAGATCAAGTCACTTCAGATTTATGGGATAAATATGGTTCTTTTGAGAATCTAACGTTAATTCTTCCAGGTAAGAGGGCAGGGGCTTTCCTAAAAAATGGAATTCCTAAGATCACAAATAAAACTGTTTTTACTCCTACTATCTACAGTATAGAATCTTTTATTGAACTAATCGCAGATCTACGCCTAGCTTCCCAAACACAGCAACTTTTTGAATTATACGAAGCTTATCTTCAACTAGAGATTAAAAATCAAGATAGCTTCGCTTCCTTTTCGCGCTGGTCCAAAAGTATTCTTCAAGACTTCAATGAAATTGATCGATACTTAGTAACGGCCAAAGACTTATTTGATTCTTTAAGTTTTATAAAGGAAATTGAATTTTGGTCACCTCAGGCAGGTTCTACCAAACTTGTAGAAGATTATATAGAATTTTGGAAAGAGCTCCCTGAATTATATGAACATTTTAATGGCAATTTAATAAAAAAGGGGCTTGGACATCAAGGTCTTATCTATCGAGAAGCTAATAATAAGCTAAATAGTTTTCTTAACGCACATAAAAATACCAACTATGTATTCGTTGGTTTTAATGCCCTAAATAAGGCAGAAGAATCCCTTATCCAATCTTTATTAAAGACGGGGAGAGCAGATATTTATTGGGACCTGGATAGAAGCTTTTTAGAAGATAAAATTCATGACGCAGGTTATTTTATTAGGCAACATTTAAAAAATTGGAAATACTTCCAAACAAATAAGCCTAAAGGTCTTAGCGAACATTTTCAATCTAAAAAGAATATAAAAATCATCGGTGTGCCAAAAAATATTGCCCAAGCTAAACTTATAGGTAGTATTGTCAAAGAAATCAATGAATCATCACCGAAACAACTGACAAAAACTGCCATAGTATTAGGGGATGAAGGGCTATTAAATCCCTTGCTTAATTCTTTGCCTATTCCCCCTGAAAAGGTCAATATTACTATGGGATATCCCTTAAAGAAAACCTCTTTAACGGGCCTCTTTCATTTATTATTTGATTTATATATTCAATTGAATAATAAAGGCTGGTACTATAAAAATCTTCTTTCGTTCTTATCACACCCGGCCATACAAGAAATCCTTGCGGTAGCTTCTAATAATAAAGCACAGGACCTTCAACAGAAGATTAAAACTAGAAACTGGATATACATACATCCATCTGAAATAAGCTTACTAACGGAGAATGCACTTTCTCCACTTGGGAATGTATTCTCTTTAGAGAATAAGACTCCCGACAATTTCCTAAAGATGATTTTAAGGATCATACAAGTCTTAAAAGAAAACTATCAAAAGAAGGAAAACAACCTAGATCTAGAATATCTGTTTAAATACCATTCTATTTTTGAAGAGTTGGAAGCACTTGTTAAAAGCTATCCCTACATTAAAGACCTAAAATCTCTTCAAAGCCTTTTTAACGACCTCGAAAGTTCAGAAAGTCTTGATTTCCTGGGTGAACCTTTGGAAGGCCTGCAAATTATGGGGATGTTAGAAAGTAGAAATCTAGATTTCGAAACAGTAATTATTTCCTCTGTCAATGAAGGCATCTTACCCTCCGGCAAAACCAATATTTCATATATTCCCCTAGATCTAAAACGTAGATTTGGACTTCCTACCTATAAAGAAAAAGATGCCGTATACACTTATCATTTTTACCGATTATTACAAAGAGCCAAGAACATATATTTAATATATAATACAGAAGTTGATACTCTCAAGGGAGGTGAAAAAAGTAGATTTATTTCTCAATTGTCTATGGATGAGTTTCATGGCGAGCGCGTTTCTAAGGAACTTAGGATGCCACAGATACAATCTTCTTTGAGACCCCAACTAACGATAACAAAGACTAATGAAGTCATTGGGAAAATAGAGGAATGCTTCACTAAAGGCCTCTCCCCTTCTTCATTAAGTAATTACATCAAAAATCCTATCGCGTTTTATAAAGAGAAGATATTGAATATTAAGGAGTCCCCACAAATGGAGGAAACTATTGCTCACAACACGCTTGGAACCGTTATTCATAAAGTACTGGAAAACGTTTATGCCCCTTTTACAGATCAATATTTAGATGCTAAAATTCTTTCATTAAAACTAAAAGACGTGAAAGTGCTGGTTAATTCTGAACTGCAAACTGTTTTTAAGGATGATGATATCCACAGAGGTAAAAATTTAATTGCCTCGCGCATTATTGTGAAGTATATAAGTCGTTTTATAGAATCAGAAATAGAGGACTTAGGGCATAATTCAATTAAACTCTTGTCTTTGGAAGAGCATTTATCTCTAAACCTGAATATTCAAGGGATTGGGGTGCCCGTAAAATTGAAAGGAATAATTGATAGGGTCGATGAAAGAAACGGGATTAGAAGAATACTAGATTACAAAACAGGGAAAGTCAAAACTACCGAAGTTGAGATCACCTCATGGACAGATATAGGCTTCAAAGTTGAGCGAGCCAAGGCCTTTCAATTATTGTGTTATTCTCTGATGTATATGAATAAAAACCCGGATTTAACTAGTCTTCAGGCAGGCATTATTCCCATAAAGACAAGAAAAACTCAGCCTTTTTTATTCTGTCAAAAACCAAATACAAGGAGTAATGATAAAAATCGAACGATTACCAATGAAACCCTGGATGCCTTCAGAACACAGTTGGAAGAAGTAATTAAAGAAATTATTAATCCACTTATCCCATTTAAAAATATTGAAGAATAGTGCTATTTTTTGTCTGGCCTAGTTGGTCTTACTTCTATTTTACTCGGTAAAGTTCTGGGGTTCATTTTGAGCAGATCTACAACTAGTTCTCCAATATCTTCTGGTTGTATTTTCCAATTATCCTTTTCGGAGGGCAAATTATTATTAAAATGAGTTGCAACGGAACCCGGCATAATTGTAGAAACCTTTATATCATACTTGCGCAAGTCGAGCATGGCAGCCTGGGTAAAGCCAACCACTCCAAATTTAGTGGCATTATATCCTGTTCCTCCAGCAAAAAAATTTGTTCCTGCCAGACTAGCCAAGGTAATATAGTATCCCTTAGATCTTTTTAAAGCATCTACTGAAGCCTTTAAGGTGTTAAAAACTCCATTTAAATTAGTGTTTATCATTAGATGCCAATCCGTTTCAGATAACTCATCAACAGGGGCGAAAACTCCTATTCCTGCATTGGCAAGAACCACATCTAACTGACCCCATTCATCTAAGATACTACGAATTGCCGCCTGTTCATCCTTTATTCTAGTCACATCACTTCTCACTAGCAACAAATTAACAGGAGCATTCAATAGTAATTTGGCTTTTTCTAAACTTTCCCAACTCCTTCCACTAATGGCCACTTTCATGCCTATTTGCAATAATTTCTTAGCTACACCTAGCCCTATTCCCTTAGAACCTCCTGTAATATAGGCTACTTTGTTTTCTAAATTTTCCATATCTATTATATCAAGCTCTTTGTTTTAATATAAAAAAACCCTCCCTATAATAACTTAGGAAGGGTTTGTTGTGGAGAATACCGGAGTCGAACCGGTGACCTCTTGCATGCCATGCAAGCGCTCTAGCCAGCTGAGCTAATCCCCCAATTTTTAGATGTTCAAAGGAAATACATTTTACCAAAGTATCAAAATACAATTTCCTAAAATTAACTTTCTCTAATCTTTCTTGACACTAAGAACCAATACAGGTATTCTAGCAGAAAATTCAGATTTCAAAATGGTGTTTTTTTCCCATAGATTTTTAAAGAACCCTCTTTTTCGTCTAAAAACACATAACATATCCGGATTAGTTGTCTGTAATTGCTCTAGAACGCCCAGATAAGTGGTCGCATGCTCTGTTACTGAAAGATTAGTACATATATTCATCAAAGCGGTATTTACCTTTAAGTCCTCGTCTGAATAAGCCGGTGTTTTAACCAGTAATAAATTGACTGTTGAATTAAATTTTTTCTTTATCTCTTTTAAGGGTTCTAAAATTCTACGCTGTTTTAAAATCCCCGATTTAAAGGCCGTTAAAATAACTTTTATCGGTTCAAATTTGGTTCCTCTAGGTACAATTAATGTTGGTATGTCAGTTCTTTTAATTATTCTACCGGTAGTAGGACCCAAATAAAGTTCTTCTTGTATACTGTTGCATCTGGCAGCAATTATTATCAAGTCAATTCCAAGCTCCTTATCTATTCCTTTAAGTCCATCAATCAAGTCTCCATTATAAGTAGCGATTTTCATTGTAACATCTTTTGAATCAACCTTTGCAATAAGTTCTTGCATTCTCTTTTTGCTACTTTCAGCAACCTTTTCTGAAATATTTGCCAATTCTCCAGCACCTGCTTTGGCTGAAAAAACCTCCATAAGATATATCTTTGAAGAAAATTCAGAAGCAAAATCTACAGCATATTGAAGTGTTTTAAAAGCATTGGGGGAAGTTCCTACAGGCACCAATATATTTTTCATAAGGATAATGTTTATTAGATAAATATATAACTTAATAAAAACATTTACATGATTAGACATGCAAAGATACTGGAAATCCCTGACATTCTTAAACTTACCAAGGCATGTACTGAGGAAATGATCAATGCAGGAATCTATCAATGGAACCAGGATTACCCCTCCTTCAAAGCGTTTGAAAACGATGTTAACCGCAAAGAATTATATGTTCTTGAGGAAGAAGAAAAAATAATTGGTGTAATAGCGCTAACATCTCTAATTGATGATGAATATCTAGATATAAATTGGTTAACGCCTAACAATAATAATCTTTACATTCATAGACTTGCGATAACCCCTAAATATCAAGGAAGGGGAAAGGCACAAATTTTAATGGGCTTTGCCGAAGACTTTGCTCGTAAAAATAAGTATATCTCCATAAGATTAGACACCTTCAGCAAAAACCTTCGAAATCAAAAATTCTATGAAAAAAGAGGATATAAAAAACTGGGTGTTGTAAATTTCCCGAATCAAAGTGTTCATCCATTTTTTTGTTATGAACTGATCCTATAGGCCACTATTTGAAGACTAAAGTAACTTATAAAACTATTAATCGCCTGGCAATACCAGCAACAATAGCAGGTATTGCGGAGCCAATTTTGTCTATCACCGATACGGCAATAGTGGGAAATATTAAAACGGATAGTCTTGAGTCCCTGGCAGCAGTTGGAATTGTTGGGGCTTTTTTATCGATGCTAATATGGATTTTAGGGCAAACTAGAAGTGCTATCTCCGCTATAATTTCACAATATTTAGGTGCCGGAAGAATAGAAGAAATTAAAAGCTTACCCGCACAGGCTATTTTTTTCAATCTTTCATTAAGTGTTTTATTTCTACTCTCAACGATTTTTATCATTGAAGAAATTTTTACACTTCTCAACGCTTCCGGAAAAATTCTGGAGTTTTGTGTTAAATACTACTCAATTAGAGTATGGGGGTTCCCCCTTACACTTTTTGTATTTGCCGTTATGGGCATTTTTAGAGGGCTTCAAAACACTTATTGGCCAATGTTAATTGCCATTACTGGGGCCGTCTTAAATATTTTACTCGACTTTATATTGGTGTATGGTGTTAGAGATATTATTAGCCCTATGAATATTGAAGGAGCTGCATGGGCAAGTCTTATTTCTCAGGCTGTAATGGCAATTATGGCCTTTATACTTTTAAAACAAAAAACCGAGGTTTCCCTATGGCCGCGTTTGCCTTTGCATCCAGAACTAAAACGTTTGGTATTTATGAGTCTTAACTTATTTGTTCGTGCTCTTGCTCTAAATATCACTTTAATCCTGGCGGTAAGAGAAGCTGCCTCTTTTGGAGATAGTGTCGTAGGCGCCCATACTATAGCCATAAACTTATGGCTTTTCTCTGCATTTTTTATTGATGGTTATGGTGCTGCTGGCAATATTATGGGGGGGAAATTATTAGGGGCTCGAGACTATAATGGGCTTTGGCTCCTGGCAAAAAAAATAATTCTATATGGCTTTTTAATAAGTCTTCTTTTAGTAATAGCAGGTTTTATTTTTTATTTTCCTATAGGGAATATATTCTCGAACGATAAGGAAGTACTTACCTCCTTTTATAGTGTTTTTTATATTTTAATTCTAGGTCTGCCAATTAATGCAATTGCCTTTGTCTTTGATGGTTTATTCAAAGGCCTTGGCGAAATGAAATACCTCAGAAACGTCTTAATAGGAGCCACTTTTCTTGGTTTTATTCCTATTCTATTCTTAAATCGATATTTGGATTTTGGACTTACCGGAATATGGATTGGCTTGTCTGCATGGATGTTCATTCGGGCGGCGGCTCTTGTTTGGAAATTCTATAGAAAATTTCGGCCGCTATTACAAAAGGTTTAATTTTAATAAAAAAACCAAATGACTACAAATCGATCTAATGGAAGTTTGTATACCAGAATAGAAAACAAGGCGGCGATCATAGAGTTTGGACATCCGGCTAGTAATTCCTTTGTAAAAGAACTGCTGGAAAGATTGACCAATGAAATCTACGAATTATCTGCTAACGACTCCGTTTCTGTTATAGTAATAAAATCAGAAGGCGATAGAGCTTTTTGTGCTGGTGCTTCATTTGACGAGTTGTTGGCCATTTCAAATTTAGATGAAGGGACTTCATTTTTTAGCGGATTTGCAAATTTAATTAGCGCCATGCGAAATTGTAAACAGCCAATAATTGGAAGAGTACAAGGCAAAGCCGTTGGTGGCGGTGTTGGATTAGTAGCGGCCTGTGATTATGTATATGCATGTGAAAGTGCAGCTGTACGGTTATCAGAATTAGCCATTGGTATTGGTCCTTTTGTTATTGCTCCTGCTGTAGAACGTAAAATAGGAAAATCTGGTTTGGCGGAATTGGCATTAGCTCCTACCGAATGGAAGAACGCCTTTTGGGCAAAAGAAAAGGGTTTGTTTTCAAAAGTGTTCTCAAATATTAAAGAAATGGATAAGGCTTTAGACCATCATATTCATTTATTATCGCAATACAATCCAAATGCCCTAACCGAACTAAAAAGAATATTATGGGAAGGAGCTCCTGATTGGAGTAATTTATTGATAGAGAGAGCTGCTATTTCAGCCAACTTATGTTTGGATGAATTTACCAAAGAGACACTTTCAAAATTGAAAAAATAATCAATTTTTCTCAAGTATATGTCAACTATTTTATCCATTTCTAAAATATTAAACAAAGAGCTAGCTTTTCCCTTATTAGCTTTTATCGTGGTAAGTATCTATCTCATAAGAAGGTACAAGTCCAAAAAAAAGTTCAAAAGATAATTTAGTCCAAAAAAAGAGCCTAAATAAATGGCTCTTTATCGTATTATATGATTAGTTATTATTTGGATGACTTTGATTTATCTTCCCAAATAATAGCCCTTACTTCAGACTGATCTATAACAGCCTCCGTAATCTCATTTCCTTCGGAATCTTGTATATCCAAAAGATACATTATATTGGATTGATCATCGTATAGATAATGATTAGACTTTTTCTGCACATGTTTTAATCTTCTTCTCAGTTGTTTTGCTTCTTTGGCCGTCATACCGTTTTTAACATCATATTTGTCTTTGTGATTTCTATCTGCAAAGGCGATCTTACCGATATCGCCATTTTCATCTGTTACCACCTGTAAAACACCTACTTGCTCATCTTTTTTATTATACGCCACAATTGTTTGAGTTTCTTCTAGAGGGATAATTGCCTCCGTCACCTTAATCTCTATCGGCACATACTCATTTATAATAAGCTCCTCGTGCAACTCCGCAGAAGTATGTACTTTTACATTATCCGGTGCTGACTCAGAAGCTTCAACATTCCCTTCAATAATGTTTTTTCCATGGGATGTCATTGGTACATCATCAAAATGATGCTCATCTACAACCAAATAATCAACTTCAACAATCTCAACAACAGGTTCTTCCACAATCACTTCCTCTTCTATTTTGGTTTCCTTTTTTTTCATTTTTACATGATACCATAAAAATTGCCGACATCAGTAGAGTCCCAATGTATATTTTCTTCTTATTCATAATTTCATTTTTAGATTTTTTTTAAATTACGAATTTAAATTACGAATTTCAAGTTAAAAAGGGAATCCTTATTTTTGTCTATTCAGAACAATTTATGAGTAAAATTAGAATCACTAAACAATTTAATTTTGAAACGGGACATGCCCTCTACGGCTACGATGGAAAGTGCAGAAACGTTCACGGACATAGTTATAAGCTTTCTGTTACTGTAATTGGAAAACCCATTACAGATACTGAAAATGTAAAACTGGGTATGGTAATAGATTTTGGTGACCTAAAGAAAATTGTTAAAGAAGAGATTGTAGAGCCTTTTGATCACGCCACGGTTTTCAATAAAAATACCCCCCATATGGAACTTGCTATGGAGTTAAAAAATAGGGGACACAAAGTAATCTTGGCCAACTATCAACCCACCAGTGAAAACATGGTAATTGACTTTGCTGAAAAAATAAAAAACCGTTTACCTGAGGATTTACAATTATTCTCCTTAAAACTAAGAGAAACTGAATCAGCCTTCGCTGAATGGTATTCCCAGGACAACTAGCTTTTTTTGCCTAAATTTAAATCTCATGAAAAGCATCATTCTTCCTGCGGGTAAAAAGGTATATTTTGCAAGTGATAATCACTTGGGAGCTCCCTCCTCAACAGAAAGCCTTCCGAGGGAAAAACTCTTTATCTCATGGTTAGATACTATCAGGGAAGATGCCGCAGCTATATTCCTATTAGGGGATTTATTTGATTTTTGGTTTGAATATAAGACCGTGGTACCAAAAGGATTTACGCGTACTTTAGGAAAACTCGCAGAACTTACTGATAAAGGGATCCCTATTTACTACTTTGTTGGTAACCATGACCTCTGGATGAACGGATATTTTGAAAGTGAACTGAATATTCCAGTTTTTCATAGCCCTCAGCAATTTGAGATTGGTGCAAAAAGCTTTTTTATTGGACATGGTGATGGTTTAGGTCCAGGAGATAAGGGATATAAGCGAATGAAGAAACTCTTTACTAATCCTATTGCAAAATGGTTTTTCCGATGGCTCCACCCTGATATAGGTGTTAAAATAGCATCCTATTTTTCAATAAAGAATAAGCTCATCTCAGGGGATGAGGATATACTATTCTTGGGAGAAGAAAACGAATGGTTAGTTCAATATTGCAAAAGAAAGCTGACTGAAAAGCATTCAGACTACTTTGTGTTTGGGCACAGACATCTGCCATTGGAAATAGATCTTGGTGAGGAAGCAACTTATATCAACCTGGGAGATTGGATTTCTTATTTCACCTATGGTGTCTTTGATGGAAAGCAATTGAAATTAGAAAGTTTTAAGGATTAAGGATGTTATTTTAAATCCCTTATTTTAAGTTGCAATTCTATCTTCCCATTCCATTCATTCTCATCTATAGAATAAACAGCACTAAAGGGAGCTCCATTCTTTGTAATTGATAATTTGCCTCCTAAATTAAACCCAATGGCCGGAAATATAGCAGACCCTATTTGCTTTACCGTCAACTTAAGATGTTTATTGTCTTTGCCAACAGTCCTGCCTTTTCCTGAATCTACAAGTCCTTCGCTTAAAAATAAAGGACTCATATTACCAGGGCCAAAAGGGGCAAATTGCTTTAAAATTCGCATCAATTTTGGATCTATCTGATTTAGCTCTATTTCCGTATCGATAATTACTTCAGGAATAAGTAGTTCTGGGTTGATAGTACTTGCGACTACCCGCTCAAATTGAGATTTGAAACCATCATACTGTTTTTCCAATAATGTTAGGCCCGCAGCATATTTATGCCCTCCAAATTGCTCAATATAATCGGTACATTGCTCCAGGGCATTGTAGACATCAAAACCCTTTACGGACCTTGCAGAGGCTGCCAGCTTCTCTCCACTTTTCGTAAAGACGAGAGTTGGTCTGTAATAAGATTCTGTAAGTCTTGAGGCAACAATTCCGATTACACCTTTGTGCCAGGTATCTTTATAAACTACTGAAGTAAATCGTGCTTCCTCTTTATTCTCCAGTATCATCTCAAGAGCCTCATCAGTTATTGCCTGATCCAAACCCCTTCGCTCTAAATTAAAGGCCTCTATTTCCGCTGCAATGGCTTCCGCATTGCCTATATCCTCTTCTACTAGCAAGTTAACGGCATATTGCCCATGCTTTATACGGCCCGCCGCATTAATCCTTGGTGCAAGGATAAAAACTACATCCGTAATCGTAAGAACATTCTTATGTATTTGATTGATTATAGCTCTTAATCCTACCCTGGGATTCGTATTTATAACTTGTAGCCCATAAAAAGCTAAAACTCTGTTCTCACCAGTCATGGGAACAATATCTGCTGCTATGGCTGTAGCCACCAAATCAAGAAACGGAACTAATTCATGAAAACTTCCTTCTCGTCTAATATTTAAGGCTTGTATAAGTTTAAAGCCTATTCCACAACCACATAACTCATCGTATGGATATTTACAGTCTTCTCTTTTAGGGTCCAGTATAGCGGTAGCGTCGGGAAGTTCTTTCCCTGGTCTATGATGATCACAAATAATAAAATCAATCCCCTTTGATTTAGCAAAATCTACTTGCTTTATCGCTTTTACGCCGCAATCTAAAGCTATTATAAGAGAAATATTATTGTCTTCTGCAAACTCAATACCCTTATATGATACACCGTATCCCTCTAAATAGCGATCTGGAATATATGTTGCGACATTGGGATAAATCTGCATCAAAAAAGATGATACCAAGGCCACGGCCGTTGTCCCATCAACATCATAGTCTCCATATATAAGAATATTCTCCTTCTCAAGAATTGCCTTTTCAATCCTTCTGACTGCCAAAGTCATATCAGTCATAAGAAAAGGGTCATGTAAGTCGGACAATTGAGGACGAAAGAACTTTCTAGCCTCCTCGTAGCTTTTTATTCCCCTTTGTGCCAAGAGAACTGCAATCAATTTGTTAACTCCAAGTGTCTTAGCTAAACTATTTACTATCTCCTCCTCTGGTTTTGGCTTTATAGTCCAACGCATTCCTTTATTAATTTCGATTAAAGATAGTATTCCTTAACGCATTGCAACTTCGTTGATTTTATATTATTAATCAAGGTTATTAACTACCGCTATCAAAAGAAGTTACAATTTCCAATTCTGCAAACTTTCTAAACATCTCCATAACACCGCAGTATTTCTCAACAGATAAATCGACTGCCCTTTTAAGCTTTTTCTCTTCCAGCTCTGAACCTTCAAAATGATAGGTAATAACAACTTTATCATAATATTTTGGGTGCTCATCTGTAAGGTTGGCCTTAGTTTCTATCTGAAAAGAATCGACCTTTAGCTTCATTTTCTTTATAAGCATAGCAATATCAAGACCAGAGCAACCAGCCAAAGCCGATAACATAAGCGCTTTTGGCCTATAACCCTTCCCGTCTCCTCCATCTTCCGGGCTTGCATCAATTGAGAGATTTAAGCCTGAAGGATTATCGCTTTCAAAAGCCATATTCCCCACCCATTTAGTGGTAATTACATTTGTAGTGCTCATAATTTTTTGTTTCTTGTAAGCTATAAAAATACAATCACTATGCCACTTGTACAACCTTTGGATGCAAACCATGATCAGGAGACTAAGGCTCTGGCAAACTTCTTTAATGAAACCTTGGGGTTTTGTCCCAATTCGGTATTAACGATGCAACACAGACCTGAAATCTCCAAAGCTTTTATTAATCTAAATAAAGCTGTCATGTCTAATCAAGGAAGAGTAACCTCTGCCTTGAAACGTATGATAGCTTGGGTGAGCAGTAATGCTACAGGATGCAGATATTGCCAGGCACATGCCATAAGAGCAGCCGAAAGATACGGTGCAGAACAAGAACAACTAGAAAATATTTGGGAATACAGAACCCATCCTGCTTTTTCTGAGGCAGAACGTGTTGCCCTTGATTTTTCCCTTGCTGCTTCACAAATTCCCAATGCGGTTGACCAGGAAATTAAAGAGCGGTTGTATTTACATTGGGATGAAGGTGAGATTGTAGAAATGCTAGGGGTAATCTCGCTCTTTGGATACCTCAATAGATGGAATGACTCTATGGGCACATCCATAGAGGATGGAGCTGTTGAAAGTGGTAAATTATATCTGGCTAAAAATGGTTGGGAAAAAGGCAAACATGATATAAAATAATAATTAAGCCTTATCTAAAACAAGAACTACTTCTTAGTTGGTTTGTTCCCACTTACTATTAAAACAAATTCTCCTTTAGGTTGATTATTGTTAAAATGTTCTAATACTTCTGCAATACTACCCCTAATTGTTTCTTCATAAAGTTTGCTTAACTCCCTAGATACAGATATTAATCTATCACTACCAAAATATTCCTGAAACTGAAGGAGTGTCTTGAGGAGTTTATGAGGAGACTCGTAAATAACCATAGTTCGCGTTTCTTCGGCTAAAGCTTTAAGTCTAGATTGACGTCCTTTTTTTACGGGTAAAAACCCTTCAAAAATAAAACGATCATTGGGAAGGCCACTATTTACCAGTGCGGGCACAAAAGCCGTTGCCCCGGGTAAGCATTCTATCTCAATTCCTTCTTCAAGGCTAGCTCTCGTGAGTAAAAATCCAGGATCAGAAATGGAAGGGGTGCCAGCATCAGATATCAGGGCTAGTTGGGCACCTGATTTTAGTTTTGATACAATAGAATTAAGTATTTTATGCTCATTATGCATATGGTAACTCTGCATTGGAGTGTCTATCCCATAGTGCATTAATAACTTTTTACTGGTTCTTGTATCTTCCGCAAGAATAAGATCTACTTCTTTTAGCACCCTGAGCGCACGTAGAGTAATATCCTCTAAATTTCCTATAGGAGTAGGAACCAAAAGTAATTTGCCGGACATTGATTAAAATGTTTATTGGAATTTTTATGAGTTTAATCCTATGTCCAATAATTATGGACTGAAGTCACAAAGTTACAAGGTAATTGCATTGCCTTTTTAGTAACAACAAGACTATAAAAACCTCCTGCTAATAATTGTCAAAAATCTAGTCTCATATTCCTCTTTGCCGGCCCAACCATCATAATCTGGTTTAACCATATTATCAATGAAGGCTTTTGCCCGTTCTTCAGAATCTACGGTATTTAATTGAGAAATAACTCGATTAAAGTCTTCTGTGCTATCGTTAAAAAGATGTTTTACAAAAGCCAATCGGTCGTTTAAACCTACGGCTATTTCCTTTTTCACCAATTTGTCATTCAAAGACTTTGGTGTTGCGGCTACATTAAGGGTATCTGATTTATTTGCTTTTTTTACTTCATTATCGTTCTGAAGGGTATCTGTTTTGGCCACAAACTCCGCAAACAGTCTATCAACCTCTTCTTCATTGGGCATTTCCAAGACCATTCCTTTTATGGTATCTATTCCCTGAGTTATAATGTCTTCTTCATGAGGATTATTCTCCGGGACAAATTTGTTTTCATTCATAACGGCATTGGCCATCTTTTCAAACTTGGCCGCAATGATATTTTTTGAAACATCTATTTCGATATCGTTTAATTTTTCTTCAATGAACTTTAAGACTGCTAACTTTTCATATAAATTTTTGGCCGCTTCATATAAATCAGGAATCTCCTCCAATCCTTTTGAAGTTATAATGTCCGTAGACATTTTAATAAGTTCCTCTTTAAGTTTTCTCTTCATTTCTTTTTGTTTACACTTAGGAGTAAAGGTCTGTCTTTTTTAATACTTTTATAATTCAATTCCAGACAAAGAAAAAAATAGGTCTTTACTTTGGTTTAAAATTACAAAATGTTTCTCGAAAACACTGTTAATCATAAAGAACAATTCGGTTGGATAGAGGTCATCTGTGGCAGTATGTTCTCCGGAAAGACAGAAGAACTTATTCGCAGGCTCAAGAGGGCTCAATTTGCCAAACAAAAGGTTGAAATTTTCAAACCCTTGGTTGACACTCGTTATCATGAAGAAAAAGTTATTTCTCATGACGAAAATGAAATACGATCCACCCCGGTTCCTGCTGCCGCCAATATTAGACTTTTGGCAGATAATTGCGATGTAGTTGGTATTGATGAAGCCCAGTTTTTTGATGATGAAATTGTCACTGTTTGCAATGATCTCGCTAATATGGGTATTCGCGTTGTAGTAGCCGGACTCGATATGGATTTTAAAGGGAATCCATTTGGACCTATGCCAGCCCTGATGGCTACAGCAGAATATGTCACAAAAGTTCATGCCATCTGCACTAGAACTGGAAATTTGGCAAATTATAGTTTCCGTAAATCCAATAATAACAAATTAGTCCTCCTGGGCGAAACAGAAGCTTATGAACCTCTTAGTCGTGCCGCATTTTATAAGGCAATGTTAAAAGAAAAGATCAATAAAATTGATGTGCAAGCTGAAGAGATTAAGGAATTTAAAAAAGGTTCAAATGCCTAATAATTCAGAAACCTGTTTGGAGATCGACCTTAAAGCTTTAGAACACAACTATCGATATTTGCGTTCGAAACTAAAGGAAAACACTAAATTTTTGGGGGTTGTTAAGGCATTTGCCTATGGGAGTGATGCTATTGTCATAAGTAAAAAACTGGAACAACTAGGAGCCGATTATCTGGCCGTGGCTTACACTTCGGAGGGGGTTTTATTAAGGCAAGCAGGAATAAAATTACCCATTCTGGTCCTTCACGCCCAACCTAAAAACTACCGTGCAAATATTAAACACTGTTTAGAACCTAATATCTATTCCATAAGGGGGTTAAAAGCTTTTTTGGAAGTAGCAAAAGATTTAAAGCAATCTGGGTACCCCATCCATATAAAGTTTAATACGGGTCTAAATAGATTAGGCTTTGAAGAAAATGATATAGCGCTTATTGGTAAAATACTAGAAAGAAACACTGAAATAAAGGTAAAATCAATATTTTCCCATTTAGCGGCTTCTGAAGATCATTCCGAAAAGGAGTTTACCTTAAAACAAATTAAATTGTTTGAATTGCTTGCCGGTAAGCTCTGTCTTAGACTAGGAATAAAGCCGTTTAAACATATTTTGAATACTTCAGGAATATTAAACTATCATCAGGCTCAATTTGATATGGTAAGAAGCGGGATTGGACTTTATGGTTATGGAAATGAAGATAAATTTGATTTAAAATTGCAAGTTGTAGCCTCTTTAAAAACTACAATTTCTCAAATTCATCATATAGGACCAAATGAAACAGTTGGTTATAACAGGGCTTTTAATAGCGATGCTAGTAAGATTATTGCAACCTTACCTTTAGGACATGCCGATGGTATAGGAAGACAATATGGTCATGGGAAAACATCTGTGCTGGTCCATGGGATGCCCGCTCCAATAATTGGTAATGTTTGTATGGATATGATAATGATAGATATTACAAATATTGATTGTAAAGAAGGAGATGAAGTCCTTATTTTCGGAAAGGAGCATTCCGCAGAAAACTTTGCCAAAACTGCAAATACAATCTCTTATGAATTATTATGTGGAATTTCTCAACGAATTAAAAGAGTATATCTGGGAGAATAAATCCTGAAATTGAACTCTTTTACCATTATATTTCATAGATTTAAAAGAATAAATACTAACCATTAAAAATAGAATTATGCTAAAGGAATTTAAGAGTTTCATAATGACCGGAAACGTCATTGAGTTTGCGGTTGCTGTTATTATGGCCGGTGCTATGGGTCTAGTCATAAACGGTTTCGTAGGAGATATAATCATGCCTATTGTTGGTCAGTTCTCAGGAGGTGTGGATTTTGCCAATTTAAAAATCGTACTAACAGAAGCCTCCGGTGTTGAGGGAGAGGCAGGCTATGTATCTGAAAATGCCATCAGATGGGGAGCCTGGGTAAATACCATAGTAAACTTATTAGTGGTTGGCCTTGTTATGTTCTTTATCGTTAAGGCATATAATAAGACTAAAACGCCTCCTGCCCCCGCTGCACCAAAAGGACCTACACAAGAAGAATTGTTAGCAGAAATTAGAGATTTATTAAAAAAACAATAATTACGCAACGCCCGTAACTTTCTGATCCAACAGTGGTATTCGGTATTTTTGTTATTTTTAAAACAAATTGTTATATTTTTAAAATATACTTGTGCCAAAGAAATTGTTACAATACCTTTGGCCTCTAAATTTTTTATGATGAAAGTAGCAATTGTAGGTGCCACTGGTATGGTGGGGGAAGTTATGCTGAAAGTACTAACTGAAAGGAAATTTCCCTATAGTGAGATTCTTTTGGTAGCCTCAGAGCGCTCTAAAGGCAAAGAACTAGAAGTAGGTGGACAAAAAGTTGCTGTAATCGGCTTAGAAGAGGCTGTTTCAAAACGCCCTGAATTAGCCATTTTCTCCGCAGGAGGAGATACCTCTTTGAAGTGGGCCCCCATATTTGAGGAAGTTGGAACCACTGTGATAGACAACTCATCGGCTTGGCGTATGGATCCCGGTAAAAAACTAATCGTACCAGAAATTAATGCCACAGAATTAACTAGAAAAGACAAAATAATAGCTAACCCTAATTGTTCTACTATTCAATTAGTTATGGTTCTGGCTCCTTTACATAAAAAGTATAAAATGAAAAGAGTGGTTGTTTCTACTTACCAATCCGTCTCAGGAACAGGCGTTAAAGCAGTAAAACAATTAGAAAACGAAATGGCTGGCATAGAAGGGGAAATGGCTTATCCATACCCTATAAACAGAAATGCACTTCCACATTGTGATGTTTTTATGGAGAATGGTTATACCAAAGAAGAGATGAAATTAGCCCGTGAACCCCAAAAGATTCTAAATGACACTTCCTTTGCAATTACGGCCACAGCCGTTCGTATTCCTACCTCGGGGGGTCATTCTGAGGCGGTAAATGTTTCTTTTGAAAACGACTTTGACTTGGAAGAAATTAGAACCTTATTGAATACTACACCAGGAGTAGTAGTACAAGACAATCCGGACACTAATACTTATCCAATGCCTGTTTATGCTCATAATAAAGATGATGTTTTTGTGGGTAGAATTAGAAGAGATGAAACCCAAGCGAAAACCTTAAATATGTGGATTGTGGCGGATAATCTTCGCAAGGGGGCAGCTACCAATGCCATTCAAATTGCCGAGTATTTATACGACCACAATCTCCTGGGCAGCTCATAGCTTAAATTTTGTTAAATATAAATACTGTACTCCCTTTAAAAAGCTTTTAATGGTATTTTTGATTTTTTCAATCAATAAATACCATGAGATATTTTTTAATCATATTTTTTACGGTGTTTTTAGCGATAAGTTGTAACGAAGTCAAAAAGTCAAACAAGCTAGAAGTGAATTATCCAATTACTGAAAAAATAGATGTCGTTGATAATTATTTTGGAGAAGAAGTGAAAGACCCATATCGTTGGTTAGAAGACGATAGAAGTGAGGAAACTGAAAATTGGATAAAGAGACAGAATAAAACCACCTTCGGTTATTTAGAGAAAATTCCTTTCCGTTCCGATCTTAAAAATCGTCTGGAAACCTTATGGGATTATGAAAAAATAAGTTCTCCCTTTAAAGAAGGAGCTTATACCTATTTTTATAAAAATGATGGTCTTCAAAACCACTATGTACTTTATCGGTCTAAAAAAGAAGAAGAACCAGAAGTGTTTTTAGATCCTAATGGTTTTTCCAAGGATGGCACTACTTCTTTAATGGGATTAAATTTTACAGAAGATGGTTCTTTATTAGCGTATTCCATTTCAGAAGGAGGTAGTGATTGGCGCAAAATCATTGTGATGGATACTGAAGATCTAACTATTAAGGAAGACACCTTAAAAGATGTAAAATTTAGCAATATTTCATGGTTTAAGAAGGAAGGTTTTTATTACTCTAGCTACGACAAACCCAATGGCAGCGAACTCTCAGCTAAAACAGACCAGCATAAGCTATATTACCATAAACTGGGAACACCTCAAAAAGAAGATTTACTTATCTATGGCGGAAAACCTGCTGAAAAACATAGATATATACGAGCAAAAGTTACAGAAGACAATCAATACCTGATAATTGACGCTGCCAATTCCACAGCGGGGAACAAGCTATTTCTTAAGGATTTAAAGACAAACAACAGTCCGTTAGTACCGATACTTTCCCATGAAGAGTCTGATACTTATTTAATTGATAATGAAGGGACTAAATTATTTTTGGTTACAAATTTAAATGCTCCAAATCAGAAAATTGTGGTTGCCGATGCCACAGATCCCTCTTCGGATAATTGGAAAGATCTTATTCCTGAAACGGAGAATGTTTTAAGTCCAAGCGCAGGGGGGGGCTACTTTTTTGCCGAATATATGATAGATGCTATCTCAAAAGTTATGCAATATGATTACGAAGGCAGATTAATAAGAAATATTAATTTACCCGGGATAGGAAGTACAAGTGGGTTCAGAGGGAAGAAGAAAGAGAAAGAAGTCTTTTTTAGTTTTACAAATTACAAGACCCCTAGTTCTTCCTATAAATTTAATGTAGATACGGGTAAATATATTAATTATTGGAAACCTACTATCGATTTTGATCCCTTAGCCTATGAATCTAAACAAGTATTTTATACTTCTAAAGATGGTACGGAAATTCCAATGATCATTACTTATAAAAAGGGACTGGATTTAAATTCAAAGAATCCAACTATTCTTTATGGATATGGCGGATTTAATGTTAGTCTTACTCCTTCCTTTAGTGTAGTCAACGCCATTTGGCTAGAGCAAGGAGGGGTATATGCTGTAGCCAATTTAAGAGGTGGAGGTGAATATGGTAAGGAATGGCATAAGGCCGGTATAAAAACAAAAAAACAGAATGTATTTGACGATTTTATTGCTGCCGCAGAGTTCTTAATTTCCAACAAATACACTTCTAGTGATTATTTGGCTATTCGCGGCGGATCCAATGGTGGCCTTCTGGTAGGAGCTATCTTAACTCAGCGCCCAGATCTTATGAAAGTGGTGCTTCCGGCGGTAGGTGTTCTGGATATGTTGCGCTATCATACATTTACTTCTGGAGCAGGATGGCATTATGACTATGGGACCTCTGAGGATAATGAGGAAATGTTTAAATATTTAAAGGGCTATTCTCCTCTCCATAATATAAAAGAAGGTGTCTCTTATCCTGCTACTTTAATCACGACCGGAGACCATGATGATAGGGTTGTCCCAGCACATAGTTTTAAATTCGCTGCTGAGCTTCAAAACAAAGATGCAGGTAATAATCCAATACTTATCAGAGTAGAGACCAATGCCGGACATGGAGCCGGAACTCCAGTAAGTAAAACTATAGAACAATACGCTGATATTTTTGGTTTTACTCTTTACAACATGGGCTTTAAAAACCTGCCTAATAAAGCGATTGGCATGTCCTTTAAAGATTAAATATTTATATATTTCATTTGTTTTACTCTTAATAAACATTATATCTTACGGAATCCATGCTCAGAGTAACCGACGTCACATTTTCTTATGAGGAGAACCTAGTTCTAGAGGATATAAGTTTCTCTGTAAAAAAAGGAGAACACTTTGGCATAATGGGAGAAAGTGGCTGTGGAAAAAGCACCTTACTCCAGCTTATTTATGGTATACTACAGCCTAGTAAAGGTGAAATTTATTGGGGAGACTCACCTATTGAGGGTCCCTTATTTTCGCTCGTTCCCGGAAAACCTTTTATGAAATATATGTCTCAGGGTTTCGATCTCATGAACGTCACGACAGTGGCAGAGAATATAGGCGAATTTCTAACTGTGACAAATAAGCAAGAGCTACAAAAAAGAACAAAAGAACTCTTGGAGATGATAGAAATGCCTGCTTATGGGGATAGAAAAGTTAAAGAGCTAAGTATTGGGCAACAGCAAAGAGTGGCATTGGCTCGGGCTTTGGCTCAAGAACCTGAGTTATTACTATTAGATGAACCCTTTAGTCATATAGATAACTTTAAGAAGAATAGTTTAAGAAGAAATCTGTTTGCTTATCTAAAAGAGAAGCAGATTACCTGTCTTACAGCAACTCATGACCATCAGGATATTCTCCCTTTTGCAGATAGAGTTATGGTTCTAAAAGATAAAAAGGTTTTAGCAGATAAGCCAATAATGGAACTCTATAGAAATCCTAAAGACTTATATGTTGCTTCTCTTTTTGGTGAAGCCAATTGGATTCCTATTGAAGTACTGAAGTCCTACGCAGATACCAAAAGAAAAATAATTGTATATGCCCATGAATTTAAGGTTTCCTTTAATTCAGGACTCGCTGCGAAAGTAATTCAATCATATTCTTTAGGAACTCATTTTTTAGTCAAAGGGACTACCTCTGAAAAAATCGTTTTCTTTCATTCAGACAAATTCTTAAAACCTGAAACAGATTTATATTTGAATATCCCTTTGGACATTATTAACTTAAGACTTAGGGATAATAAGGAATAGGGGTGGATTGGGATCAAATAATAAAAGAATTTAAAATAAAGGCTACCCCCAGTGGAGGTCCTGGAGGACAGCATGCTAACAAAGTTTCTACTAGAGTAGAAATTAGTTTGGATATATCAAATTCCTATGGTTTATCAGAAGAAGAAAAAGATCGGCTTATTAATAATAAGAAGTTAAAACTGAGTAAAAGTAATACACTAGTTATTCAATCTGATAAAACTAGAAGTCAGGCAAGAAACAAAGAAATAGGTTTAACAAGAATATTTGAATTGTTGGAAAAAGCCTTAATTATTCCTAAATCCCGAAAAAAATCTTCTCCTTCCAAAAGTTCCGTTGAGAAACGATTACGCTCTAAAAAGTACACCTCAGATAAAAAAAGTAAGCGACAAAAGCCAGATGATTTTTAACCGGTTTTTAGGCCACCGTGTTTGTTAAAGTACCTATCCCTGCGATAGTAATTTTAATTTCATCGTCTGCTTTTAAGGTGAATTCGGAGGTAGGCACTACCCCGGTTCCAGTCATAAGGTAACTGCCGTTAGGAAAGCTACACTCTGTATAAAGGAAGGAAACAAGATCTTCAAATTTTCTTTTAATCTGATCTATGGTAATCTCACCATAAAAGGCCTTAGAAGAAGCTCTGGTAATAGTCAAAGATATGGTGGTAGACAAAGGCAAAGAATCTTTTAAAACCAGAACACACGGACCTATAGCCGTTGAACCGTCATAGCATTTCGCTTGAGGTAAATACAACGGGTTTTCACCTTCTATGCTTCTGGAACTCATGTCATTTCCTATGGTATATCCTATAATTTTACCTGAAGAAGTTATCACTAAGGTCAACTCTGGCTCGGGCACATCCCAACTAGAGTCCTTTCTAATTCTCACTTTACCACCAGGTCCTATTGCTCTAAACCCCATGGCTTTAAAAAATAGTTCAGGTCTTTCTGCATCGTACACCCGGGCATAAAAATCACTTCCTCCTGCCTTCTTAGATTCTTCTTCTCTCCCTAGCTTACTATTAAAATAAGTTACTCCACTAGCCCATATTTCTTGATTCTCTCCAATGGGTGCTAATATTCCTTCCTTTAAATAAACCTCAGGATTCTCTATTGGTAGCCTTGTTTTTAAAAATTCAGAAACAAGATCAAAAAGGTTATCTCTATTAATAAATAGATCCCACTGCTCTCCTTCAATAATATAGAATTTTTGCTGAAGCTCTATCAGTATTCCTTTAATGTGCTTATATAACTTCATAAGTGCCAATTTACAAGTTCAAAGAACTCTATTTAGTTTTAGGTAAATATGCAGTAATCCCTTTCCAATAAAGAGACTATGTTTTATTCAACCGATAAAATGTCAACTCGTTTCCCATTAAATTCAAAAAAATCTCCTTTAGCCTTTCCAAATAATAAATTGCCAATTGGGCTTTGCAAGGAAATACAGTAAACCTTCTCTACTTGATTGGAATAAAGACCAGAAGGAATTGCAATATAAAAATTATTATTCGAGGTAAAAACCAAACTTCCCAAACCTATTCTTATACTTTCTTCGCCTTGATTAATTGAAAAAAGAGTGTTTCCCATCTCCTCTGCAACTTTTAAACGTTCCCCTAGCTTTTCCCTTTCAATTTGTAACATAGCCCGCCCGGTCTCATGCTTATCGCCTGCACTACTTTTCGTTTCTGAAGTAAGAGCCTCCTGTATATTACTTAGATTAGCTTTTATAGTTTCTATTTTATTGGAGACAAATATCTCGCAAAATTGAAATAGTTCTTTCTTTAATTTTTTTTGGTCTTCCATCTAACTCATATCAGACAATTGCTTCCCAACCAGACTCCCTATGGCAATGCCCATACCTCCTAATCTAACCCCACAGACAACGTTCTCTGATATTCTTTTTATGATAGGTTTCTTTTTAGTGCCAACACCCATGATCCCGCTCCATCTTTGATCAATTTCAAAAAGGGTATTAGGTAAAATAATCTCTTTTAACATGGTCTCCAGGGTATTTTGAATAAGTAAGGTATTTCCAAACTCAGTCGTTTCTTCCCCAAAAAAGTCAAGGTTTCTACCGCCCCCAAAAAGCACACGATTGTCTATATTCCTAAAATAATAATATCCCTCTTCTAAATGGAAAGTGCCTTTAATAGGTAGCCCTTTAATAGGTTTTGTAATTAAGACTTGTGCTCTAGCCGGTTTTACATCTATCTCTAATAATTTCTTAGCAAAGCCATTTGTTGCAATAATCAATTTAGCTGTGAAATAATCAAAACTACTAGTACTAATTTTAATGCCTTCAGATGTTTCTTCAAACGATAATACTTCAATTGAGTTTAATATTTCAATTCCAGCTTTGCGAGCCTGATGAAGCAAAGCTAGCATCATTTTTCCTGTGTTTATCTGACCTTCAAAAGTGTTTGTAATATACTCTTCTTGTATTCCTCTAAAACGAAAGTTATTTGGATTTTTTGTATATGGATTTCCCTTGTAAATAGGTTTTAGCAATCTATTAATGCTTTCTATGCTATCTGAACACTCCTCAAAAAGTTCTAATTTCTCTTTTGTAAACAATTCATGCCCTCCATATTGCCTATAATCCATCTCCTTATCTCCTACTAAGGCTCGTAAAAGTTCAATCCCTTCCCAACGGGATCTTACCAAATCAAAAACTTCCTCTTCCGTATGTGATTTTAAATCACTCTTAATTTCTGAAATACTCCCAAAACAAGAAAATCCAGCATTCTTTGTACTGGCACCTTGAGGCAAGATTCCTTTTTCTAATACTAATATTTTCGCATTTGGGTACTTCCTTGATAATTGTATGGCACAATTTAAACCCACAATACCACTGCCTACAATTGTTATATCGATATTAGTTAGCCATGATGTTTTTTCCCAGTAGCTTAATTCCATGACATTATAAAAAAACTCCAGCGATTGCCGGAGTTAATAATATTATTCTTCAGGTTTAGGATTCATTTTAAAATCCTCCATAAATTTAGTAGTATAATTTCCTGCTAAATAATCCGGATTATCCATCAATTGCCGATGGAAAGGAATAGTCGTTGCAATTCCTTCAATTACAAATTCGTCAAGAGCTCTCCTCATTTTATTTATTGCTTCTTCCCTTGTCTGAGCCGAAGTAATCAATTTTGCAATCATTGAATCATAATTGGGTGGAATCGTATACCCGCTATAAACGTGTGTGTCTAATCTGACCCCATGCCCTCCAGGCGTATGAAGGGTAGTTATTTTCCCCGGAGAAGGTCTAAAGTCTTTATAAGGGTCTTCCGCATTAATCCTGCATTCAATAGCATGTAATTTTGGGGTATAATTCTTTCCGGAAATAGGAACACCGGCAGCAACCAATATCTGTTCTCTTATAAGATCATAGTCAACTACTTGTTCTGTTATTGGATGCTCAACCTGAATCCTGGTATTCATTTCCATAAAGTAGAATTCCCTGTGTTTGTCAACTAAAAATTCTACTGTTCCCGCGCCTTCATATTTAATAAACTCTGCCGCTTTTATAGCCGCTTTCCCCATTTCGTCTCTTAAACTATCTGTCATAAATGGAGAAGGAGTCTCTTCCGTTAATTTTTGATGTCTCCTTTGAATAGAACAGTCCCTTTCAGATAAGTGACAGGCATTTCCGTACTGATCACCGACAATCTGAATTTCAATATGCCTTGGTTCTTCTATAAGCTTCTCCATATACATTCCTCCATTTCCAAAGGCGGCAGTAGCCTCCTTTACAGCACTCTCAAATGCGGCTTGTATATTCTCTTCTTTCCAAACGGCTCGCATCCCTTTACCTCCTCCACCGGCAGTGGCTTTCAGCATTACAGGATAACCCATTTTTTTAGCTTCCCTCTTTGCATGAGCTACATCCTTCAGTAAACCCTCTGAACCTGGAATAGTCGGGACTCCAGCCTTTTTCATCGTCTCTTTTGCTGTAACCTTATCTCCCATTTTTTCAATGTCAGCTTCAGATGCACCGATAAATTTAATTTCATGCTCTGCGCAAATCTTGGAAAACTTAGCATTTTCAGATAAGAATCCATAACCTGGATGAATGGCATCGGCATTTGTAATTTCGGCAGCAGCAATAATATTAGGAATTTTTAGATAAGATTCACTACTAGGAGCTGGACCTATACATACGGCTTCATCAGCAAATCTCACATGGAGACTTTCCTCATCAGCTTTAGAATAAACGGCAACTGTTTTAATTCCCATTTCTTTGCACGTCCTAATAATGCGTAATGCGATTTCACCTCGGTTGGCAATAAGTATTTTTTTAAACATAGCTTTATTTATAGAATTCTCTGAAATTGATTCCTTATAAACTATAAGGCTTCAATGGGTTAGTGAAAAAAATAAACTTATGAAGGATCCACCAAAAATAAAGGTTGATCAAATTCTACTGGAGAAGAATCTTCTACCAAGACCTTAACAATTTTACCAGAAACTTCAGATTCTATATCATTAAAAAGTTTCATCGCCTCGATTACACATAAGACGTCTCCTTGAGATATATCACTCCCTACTTCCACAAATGATGGTTTATCCGGAGAGGGTTTTCTATAAAAAGTACCAATAATAGGAGATTTAATAGTAATATATTTGGATTCCTCCTCTGTTGCAGCATTAGTATTTGAAGTTTCCGAAGAGCCTTGTGCAGGCGTCTCTGCCACAGGATTCATGTACTGTGGTGCGGGGGCCGAACTTATAGGTATTTGCTGTACATATGCAGTTTCCTGTGTATTCCCTAGAGCACCGGTTCGGATGGTGATTTTAATATCATCTGTTTCTAACTTCACTTCGCTAGCACCAGATTTTGCTACAAATTTTATAAGACTTTGAATTTCTTTAATATCCATTTAGTTCTGTTTTAATCGATTTAACTGTTATAGGCCCATTTTAAATAAATTGATCCCCATGTGAAGCCGCCACCAAAAGCTGCAAAAACAAGATTATCACCTTTATTTAACTGTTTTTCGTAATCGGAAAGCAAAAGCGGTAAAGTAGCTGAGGTTGTATTCCCGTACTTATCAATATTCATCATAACCTTAGAAGGTTCTAAATCCATCCTTCTAGCCGTGGCATCAATAATTCTCCTATTTGCCTGATGTGGAACCAACCAATGTACATCATCATGGGTAAGGTCATTTCTATCCATGATCTTAGCTGCTACATCAGCCATATTAGAAACTGCAAATTTAAAGACAGATTTTCCATCTTGATATACATAATGCTGTTTGTTTTTTACAGTCTCTTCTGAAGCTGGCAAAAGAGATCCCCCAGCGTCAATCTTTAGAAATTCTCTTCCCGATCCATCAGACCTCAAATATTCATCCTGTAACCCTAAACCCTCTGTATTTGGCTCAAAAAGAACGGCACCCGCCCCATCTCCAAAGATTATGCAAGTAGTTCTGTCTGTATAATCCAGGATAGAAGACATTTTATCAGCCCCTATTAATAAAACTTTTTTATACTTCCCGGATTCAATATAACGAGCTGCTGTTGACATCCCGTACAAAAAGTTAGAACAAGCAGCTTGCATATCAAAGGCAAAGGCATTTGATGCGCCAATCTTTGCTGCCACAAATGCACTGGTTGAGGCTACCGGCAAATCGGGTGTTGCGGTACCAACAATTACCAGATCAATTTCTTTTGGGTCTACTCCAGATTTAGCGATAAGATTTTCCGCTGCTTTGATAGCCAGGTATGAAGTTCCTTTATCCTTGTCTTTAAGAATTCTTCTTTCTTTTATCCCTGTTCTTGCGGTTATCCATTCATCGTTAGTATCCACCATGGTTTCTAACATCTTATTCGTTAACCTAAATTCTGGCACATAAGCCCCTACAGCGGTAATTGCTGCTGTTATATTTCCCATATTACTATTGGTTTTTATCTAGAAACCTTTAAAAATGGATGAAAATCGCTGAAAAATAATGATTTTTTAGGACAATTAGACGAAAACAATGATTTAAAAGAATTAAATCTATCACATAAAAAAACTCCCCTTAAAATAAGTGGGAGTTGAATTTTGTAGAAGAAACTACTATACTGTTTCTTCTTCAGCTTTGTCAATAAGAACTTGTCCTCTGTAATACAATTTACCTTCGTGCCAATGTGCTCGATGATATAAATGCAGTTCTCCCGTAGTAGGGTCCTTGGCAAGAGTTGGAGCTACAGCTTTGTAATGTGTTCTCCTTTTGTCTCTTCTAGTCCTAGATATTTTTCTTTTAGGATGTGCCATAATATAATTCTATTTATCCGTTAGTAAATTTTTTAATGCATCCCACCTGGGATCAATATTATCTTTATTCTTTTCTTTACTCTCTTTTGGCTGCAACTCTTCTAATTTTTTTAGCGCCTCGGAGGTCATAGTTCCATCTAATACTCCTGGATGAATCCGCTTTAAAGGAACTGCCAAAACAATCATTTCATAAACGTATTGAGCAATGTTTACCTGATGTTCCCCATGGGGAATAATCAATATTTCATCGTCGTCGTCATTAAACTTTTCGCCAAATTTAACCAACAACTCAAGATTAGCTTCTATTTCTTGATCAAAGGGTTCATTTGTTAGGTCGCAATTAACATTAACAGTGCCAACAGCTTCCATCTCAAATTCTAATACCGTCGACATACGATTTAAAACAACTGTAAGATTTAATGCTACTTCATTAAATTCATAGTAATCAAAAGAATCAAAGAACGTTTTGTCTAATTCAAATTCAAACTTGTGTTTTCCTTGTTTTAATCCTGCAAAAGGAATTCTGTATTCCTTATTCTTCATCTGCTTATACACTAGTTTAAGGCGTGCAAAGATACTTTTTTTTTCTAAACACCCAATAAAAAAAAGAATCTTTAACCCCTATTTGTTATAAAAAATATGCGTTTTAATCGACATTACGAGTTAATTTTTGTTTTGCCAAGGGATTTTTTGTCAATATTCTGTACTCCTCTCTCTTTTTATAAATTCCAATCGCCATAAATACTGCTTCTTTAAATGATCCAGGATCTGCCTTTCCTTTTCCGGCAATCTCATAGGCCGTACCATGATCCGGGGAGGTGCGAACTTTTGACAAACCGGCTGTAAAATTCACCCCCTTACCAAAAGATAAAGTCTTAAAAGGAATTAGCCCTTGGTCATGATAAGCAGCAAGTATGGCGTCAAAACTTTTGTAGGCATCACTCCCGAAAAAACTGTCGGCAGCATAAGGCCCAAAAACCAAATTTCCCTCATCATAAAGCTCCTTTATTGTGGGTTTTAAGACCTCATCATCCTCCTTCCCGATAACACCATTATCACCACTATGGGGATTAATTCCCAATAGAGCAATTTTTGGCTTCCTTATACCAAAATCCATTTTTAAGGAATCCTGAATAATTTTAACCTTCTTTCTAACTAATTCAGGTGTAATAGCTTCACTAACTTCTTTAACTGCCATATGATCTGTAAGAAGTCCTATTCTTAAGCCTTCTGTAACCATAAACATTAAGCTATCTCCTGCTAGTTCTTGGGCCAAGTAATCTGTATGGCCCGGAAAATTAAATTTATCTGACTGTATATTATTCTTATTAATCGGAGCAGTGACTAAAACATCTATCTCGTCATTTTTTAATGCATTTACTGCTGCGGTAAGGGATTTTATCGCATAACCCCCTATCTCCTTAGACAACTTTCCATATTCAATCTGAGGAATTTCCTGCCATACATTTACAACATTTATCTTGCCGTCTACAGCCCTAGAAGCCTCTTTTATCCCATTATAATTAAGTGTTAGACCCAGATCAGTTTTTTGTTTAGAAATAGTTTTATTCGAGGCAAAAATGACAGGCGTACAAAAGTCGGTCATTCTGGAATCTTCAAATGTCTTCAAAACAACTTCACAACCTATTCCGTTTAGATCACCTATTGAAATTCCTACTCTAATTTTTCCTTTTTCCTTCATGCTATCAATGGCTTTATTTCTACTTTTACAAAGCAAAACTACTTATTTTAAACGACACATGTTCACAGGTATAATTGAAACTTTAGGAAGGGTACAAGAACTGAAAAATGAAAAGGGAAATCTTCACATAAAGATTAGTTCCTCATTTACGGAAGAGTTAAAAGTAGACCAAAGTGTTTCACACAACGGGGTCTGCTTAACAGTTGTAGAAATAGAGGGGCCTTTTTATACGGTTACAGCCATTGATGAAACCTTGTCAAAAACCAATCTCTCCAAATTAAAAGTCAACCAACTAATTAATCTTGAAAGAGCAATGGTTATGGGATCGCGATTGGATGGTCATTTAGTGCAAGGCCATGTAGATCAAACTGGCGTTTGTACAAAAATTATTGAGGAAAACGGCAGTTGGATATTTTCTTTTGAATATAACCCTAGTCTTAACCATATAACTATTGAAAAAGGTTCAATAACGGTAGATGGCGTAAGTCTTACTGTAATTGATTCAAAAAAGAACGGCTTCAGTGTTGCTATTATACCTTATACCTATGAGCATACCTGTTTTAAGCAATATGTTGCTGGCAGTGAAGTAAACTTGGAGTTCGATGTTATAGGTAAATATGTTAGCCGGTATATGGGATTTAAGTCTTAGTAAAAAATTACCTTAATAAATCTTCTTTATACTTTAATAAAAATCTTCTTTTTATACATGATATAAGCTAAAAACAAGTAGAATGATACTACCGTTAAACCATATAGCAAAGAAGATAATTCTACAGGAATAGCATCGTACAAATAGAGGTTTTCAAATAGCCATTGATGAAGGCTGGTATCGCTATTTACTTTAATAGAGTAAAAGAGTTTTGAGATAAAGCTTGAAAGAAAATATACGGTAATGGCATTTGCTCCGGCATATCTAAAAACACTGCCAAATTTAATTCCTTTAACATCTGTCATATAGTAAATAATAGCCAGTATTATATTCGCCCAGCCTGCCGTAACTAATACAAAACTGCTAGTCCAAAGGGCCTTATTTATAGGGAAATAAAAATTCCATAGATGCCCTAATAAAACCAATGCTACCCCTATTACAAGAAGCAGGCGCGTCTTATTTTTTTGTTTAGACAATAGCAACAACCCGGTAAAAACACCCATTAAAGAGGTGGCAATTGAGGGAAGGGTACTCAAGAGCCCTTCAGGGTCATAGTCATCTTTATACATGTGAGATCCGAACACGTGTAAGTCAATATAGTTGGCCCAGTTATTTGGTGCTCTATCAAATGTTGGAGTTATCCCATTTAATGGAATAAAACCCATCCATATCCAATATCCTATGAGAATAGTAATACAAATTCCCAAAAGGACCTTCCAGTTGAAATTTATAAATAAGATAGAGGTAAAGAAGAAGACTACTCCGATCCGTTGCAGAACACCTGGAAAACGGATACTCTCAAAATCCTTGAAAAAGGGGAAATGAATGGTAAATGCTCCTAGAAAAAGTCCTAAACCAATTAGTTTTAAAGCTCTAATTGATATTTTTTTATAGGTAGCCGAATTCGCCGTCTTATTTTGATAAGCAAAGACAATTGAAGTACCCACAATAAACAAGAAGAAGGGAAATACCAGGTCCGTTGGGGTATATCCATGCCAATTGGCATGCAAAAATGGGGCATATACATTAGCCCATGTTCCAGGGGTATTAACCAAAATCATAAGAACTATTGTCGCCCCTCGAAAAATGTCAACGGATGTAATTCTTTCTTTCATATTATAAAATATTGTCTTTCATTTTATTCCATGCCTTGATCAGTGAAAATCCTGAAACTATGGCAATAACTGTTAAAATTATGGCCGAAGTGGTCCGTCCATAGATCCAATACCCAGTAGCAAACATCATAGAATACACCAGAACAACACCCAAAAGCATAGCAGTTATCCCAGAGGGAACACTCCATTTCTCTCCAGAATCAATTTTAATACCATCTTCCTTCGCATCGTTTACCACTTTACCCCAACCAGGACCTCCTGGTTGTATTTTTTTATAAAAGGATCTTAATACTTCTTTTGATTCCGGTTTAGTAGTGAAGGTTGCTATTAACCAAATAGTTGTGGTAATCAACATAACAAAGGGAATTTCACCCCAATTAGGGAATACTCCAGTATCGGTCGCGAATAAAAAAGGACCTAAGGGTGTGGCTTTAAGAAGAATAGATAGAATACCAGAAGCGAACATAGCGGATATTTCAGTCCAAGCATTAATTCTCCACCAAAACCAACGCAAAATAAAGATAAGACCGGTTCCGGCTCCAAAGAGTAAAAGCAATTCAAAAATCTGTTGAGCATTTTGCATTGCCAAGGCGAGAAAAGCACTTAAAACCATTAACACAACTGTAGATAACCTCCCTACTGCCACTAGTCTTTTCTCAGAGGCATTAGGATTAATCTGTTCTTTATAAAAATCAAAAACAATATAAGATGATCCCCAATTGAGTTGTGTTGAAATAGTACTCATATAGGCCGCTATCAATGAAGCGAGTACCAAGCCCAAAAGGCCACTTGGTAATTTGGTCAACATGGCCGAATATGCCAGATCGTGACCTAATTTCCCTTCGGCTACATTCGGGAAAGCTTCAGAAATACTTGCTATATCTGGATAAACTACCAGAGAAGCCAATGCTACTAAAATCCATGGCCATGGACGTAAAGCATAATGCATAATATTAAAAAAGAAAGTTGCCCCAATAGCGTGGTTCTCATTTTTTGCTGCCAGCATTCGCTGAGCAATATAACCTCCGCCTCCAGGCTCACCACCGGGATACCAGGAACTCCACCATTGCACTGCCAAGGGAACTACCAATAATGTCATAACCATCTGGGTGTCACTAAAATCAGGTAGTATATCCAATTTAGAACTAACCAATTCGTTAGCCATCATTGCTTGAATACCTCCCACCTCAGGGATATTGACTAAATAATAAGCCGCTCCTATGGCACCTCCCATAGCTACAAAGAACAGTAGAAAATCTGTATAGACAACCCCTTTAAATCCTCCCAAAGCACTGAAAATTACGGTAATAAGCCCTGCGCCTATAACAGTCTGCCAATCCTCAAGCCCGAGCATAATACCCCCTATCTTAATAGCGGCAAGGGTTACAGCCGACATAGTGATAACATTAAATATTACTCCTAAATATACGGCCCGAAACTTTCTTAAAAACCTTGCGGGTTTGCCTCCATATCGCAATTCATAAAACTCAAGATCCGTTTTTACATTCGATTTCCGCCAAAGCTTCGCATAAACGAAAACGGTGAGCATTCCTGTCAGTAAAAAACACCACCATCCCCAGTTACCCGAGACTCCCTTATCTCTAACCAAATCGGTTACCAGATTCGGGGTATCTGTAGAAAAGGTCGTCGCCACCATGGAAAGGCCCAACAACCACCAAGGCATGGTCCGGCCAGAAAGAAAAAATTCATTTGAATCTTTACCGGACTTTTTTGAAACAATAATTCCAATTAGTAAAACAAGTGAGAAAAAACCGATTATTAGGGTGTAGTCAAAAGTGCTTAATTCCATAGTTTGGTTCTGGTTTAGCGATAAAGATATTATTTTTTAGGATACATTTGCCTTTTAGCTTTAATCACTACACCTCATTTATTTAAAAATTTGGAAATAACCCTTGCCACTTGGATAATTGCTTTTATAGCTTCGGTTATTCTGGGAATCTCAAAAGCAGGAATAAAGGGAATTGGAATTATTATCGTTACTCTGATGGCACTTGCTTTTGGTGCTAAAGAATCTACCGGACTAATGGTGCCTTTATTAATTGTAGGAGACATCTTTGCAGTTGTTTACTATAATAGACATGCCCAATGGAAGTATATTATTCGTTTTTTGCCATGGATGATCTTTGGGCTTCTAATTGGCGTACTAATAGGTAAAGATCTTCCCGAAAAGAGTTTTAAATACGGTATGTCTGCCATTATATTAGCCAGCGTAATTCTTATGTATTGGTGGGACATACGAAAATCCAAAGTAGTCCCGCAGCACCCTGCCTTTGCTGGCTTTACAGGCATTATGGCCGGTTTTACGACTATGATTGGCAACCTGGCAGGGGCTTTTTCTAATATCTACTTTTTAGCGATGCGTTTACCTAAGAATGTCTTTATTGGGACAGCTGCATGGCTATTTTTAATAATCAACACTATTAAACTTCCTTTTCACATCTTCGTTTGGAAAACAATAACAAAAGAGAGTTTGTTAATTGATCTCAAGTTAATACCTGCTGTGCTTATTGGACTATTGATTGGTATCCGTTTGGTAAAAATAATTCAGGAAAAATATTATCGAAAGATGATTTTAATTCTAACTGCAATTGGGGCCATTCTTATTCTTTTTCGTTAAAGGAAATGATCGCAAAAACCGGAAAATGATCCGAAGGATATTTGAGGTTTTTAGAATCACTCAAAATCCCATATTTCAATAGATTTATATCTCCTTTGGATAAAAATACATAGTCCAATCTTCTTGTTACAGCCTTATTAAATTGGAACCCATTAAATGTCCCTTCCGGTCCAAAAGCACTATCCCCTGCCAACTCATGAGAGTCATTAAAAGCAGATTTAAGAAAAGATATGGATTCAGTGGTGGGTTCCAAATTAAAATCCCCCATAAGTATTACAGGATACTTTGCCTTGTTCAGTAGATTTATTTTTTCGACTATTAAGCGGGCACTTTTTCTTCTGGCTTCCTCTCCTTCATGATCAAAATGAGTATTAAAAATCCAAAATTTACGCTCTTGATTTCTGGTAGTAAAAAGTCCATAAGTGCAGACTCTTTTATAGGAAGCGTCCCAACCAATTGATGGTTCTTCCGGACTTTCAGATAGCCAAATAGTGTTGCTTTCTAATAAAGTTAAATCTTGGGTATTATAAAATATAGCACTGTACTCCCCCTTTTCAGCGCCATCTTCTCGCCCTTTTCCAATATAGTCATACCCCTTCATCCCATTTTTAATTGCATCAAGTTGATGTTTAAAACCCTCTTGTGTGCCAAAAGCCATAGGAGCATAAAAATTTAGCTGCCCAATTAAAAACTCCTTTCTATTATCCCAACGATTTTCCTTATCAGACGCAACATCTAAACGTATATTATATGTGAGAATCTTTAGTTCTTGGGAATTAACCGTTAATTGGCTGATAAATACAAAAAACAAGCAAAATATTCTATTGATAATTAAAAGTTCTTTAGAGTTCATGGTCGGTATTTTCAATATTTTGAAAGATACAAAACCTATTATTGATCAATTAAAAAAACTAAACAGTAAATAAGGTTAATTTTTAGTACCTTGTAATAACTTCAAAGAAGTAAAAAAAACCAATTTCAAGTCTTTTAATAAAAAAATATGAATTTTAATTTAGCAGAAAAACTTGCCATTGTAAAGGCCATAGACGAGGTAATCTTAATTGACGGTCAGGTTAAAAAAAGTGAAATTGATTTACTGACCCAATTAATGGACATTTTAAAGTTTGATCGGGTACTTATAGAAGAAGCTCGTGAGATAACAGCCAAAGAATGTATGCAAATTCTAAAAGGTATGCCTGAAAATAAAAAACATGCTCTGGGAGTATTGTTAAATGAAATGGCCAATGCTGATGGGGAATTTAATGAGGCAGAGTACCGTCTAATTTTTAATATTATGCTGGAGGCAGGTATTGAGGTTGACAATAACTACGACTAGTTTTATACAAAATCGCCTCCTTCAAAAGTTTTGAATTAAGTACAAATACCAGGGCATTCCTAAGGTTATATTGAATGGAAAGGTAATCGCCAAAGCCATCGGCAAATATAAACTAGGATTCGCTTTGGGTACAGCTAAGCGCATGGCTGCAGGTACTGCAATATAGGAAGCACTGGCCGCCAGAATGGCAAATAAAAAACGATCCCCAATTTCTTCGGTAAAACTGGCCGTAAACCAAGCTACAAAAGAGCCGTTTATTAAAGGAATAATGATGGCAAAAACAAAAGCAAACCATCCTTTCTTTAAAAAATCAGCTAACTTTTTACCACTGGTTATGCCCATATCTAATAGGAAAACGGCCAAAAATCCTTTAAAAATATCTGTAGTAAAAGGTTCAATTCCCCTTGCTTGTTCATCACTTGCCAAAAAACCAATAACCAAACTACCTAGAATTAGTAAAACACTACCATTTGTAAATGAATGACCAAGAATTCCTCTAATGGATACTTTGTTCTTACGGTTTTTCTGGAAAATAGACACTAATAAAACCCCAACAATAATAGAAGGGGCTTCCATAAGCGCCATAACAGCAACCATATGACCGCCAAATTCAATATTCTCAATTTCTAAGAAAGTAACTGCAGTGACAAAAGTAACCGCGCTTACCGAGCCATAGGCTGCAGCAATAGCTCCTGAATTCTCTACACTAAACTTTCTTCTAAGGATGAAATAGGTATAGATTGGGACAACTATAGCCAGGATAATTCCAAAAATAAGCGACCATAAAATCTGCAAATCAAGCTCGCTATGAGATAATTCTAACCCTCCCTTAAATCCAATAGAAAACATAAGATATAAGGAAATAAACTTAGAAGAGTTCGGAGGTATTTCCAGATCACTTTTTAGTTGCACGGCTAAGATGCCAAGGAAAAAGAAAAGGAGAGCCGGATTGGTCAGGTTATCGAACAATAAATGTAAATCCATAAAATAAGGGAGCCAAAAAGTAACTTAGAAGTATTACTTAATAAGCTTTATGAGTCTCTTTAACTAATGTAACTTCTACGTTACTATTAATATTTAAGGTATAGCCCTTATCGCGCGCTTCTAAAATCATTTCTTTTACTTGTTCTTTTGCAGCCTTTAATTGATCTATTCTTTTTTCAGAGTGGGAATTATCTCCACCAAAGCGCTCCTGATTACTCAGCATTTGTAAATTGTGAAACTTAATCTTATCTCCAATTAATGAAAATAATACATCAGCGGCTTCCACTGGGCTAAATTCTCCTTCTACTAGTTTAAATGTTTGATTTTCCATAATATTTATTTAGTATTAATTAGTTTTATTCATTGCCTTTATAAAAGAAATACATCCCAAGATGGCTCCAATAACCAAAAGTTTATCCATAAAGATTTGATTATTCATATAAGACATTCCCAAAAAACTGAAGTAAACAATTATGGCTATTATCATTCCCGGATTTAAATTAATTGGAGATTGGGTTTCCTTTTTTAATCTTTGAAATTTTAACTGTTCCATGCTCTTTTTCAGTTTTAATTGTTAATTATTTTTTCTCTTTGCAAATTTGCTCATTGTTTTTCATAAATTTTTATTTATATTTATTATCATATACATAAATTATTTTTATGCATTATACTTTGCATCAACTACAAATATTTTTAAAAATTGCTCAATATCAGAGTATTACCAAAGCCTCTCAGGAGTTACATTTAACACAGCCTGCTGTATCTATTCAACTGAAAAATTTGCAAGATCAATTTTCAATTCCTCTTACAGAAGTTGTTGGAAGAAAACTTTATATCACAGACTTCGGGAAAGAAATTGCAGAAGCGGCAGAAAATATCCTGAATGAAGTACACGCTATTAATTACAAAACCCTCTCCTATAAGGGGCAGTTAGTTGGTCGACTTAAAATTGCTGTTGTTTCAACAGGTAAATACGTTATGCCTTATTTTCTTTCTAATTTTATGAAGCTTCACAACGGTATAAATTTAACCATGGACGTTACCAACAAAGCCAGTGTAATTGAAAGTTTGGAAAAAAACGAAGTTGATTTTGCTTTAGTTTCAGTCTTGCCAAAAAAGCTAAAAATTGAAACGGTACAACTAATGGAAAATCGACTATTTCTCGTCGGGAAAAAGAAAGCCGTGAAAAAAGTCTTTAAAAGTAAGAAACAATTTTTTGAAGAAATTCCTCTTATTTACCGTGAAGTAGGATCCGCAACGAGGAATGCAATGGAGGCTTTTATAAATAAAAACAAAATACCGATTTACAAGAAAATTGAATTGAAGTCTAATGAGGCGGTAAAACAAGCGGTACTAGCAGGGCTTGGGTATTCTATTTTACCATTAATTGGAATAAAAAATGAATTAAAAAATGGCGATTTAGAAATAATAATGGTGAAAGGGTTGCCTATAAAGACCTTTTGGAATTTAATATGGCTTAAATCAAAGAATTTGTCTCCTGCCGCCAGCTCTTATTTACAATTTTTAAAAGAGGAAAAAGAATTAATAATTTCAGAAAATTTTGACTGGATCAATACTTATTAAATAACTTGTTTGGTTTAAATTAAAGTCTGATCATCATTATTCTCTTCCTTATTCCTTTTTTCGGGAGGTTCAAGTCTTTTTTCCATCTCAGAGAAAAGAATGGCATAGGGTCTAAATTTTTCATTGCTCTCTAATATAATTTTTACGATCCCCGCGGCTGGAATAAACAAAATCATTCCCGAAACTCCCCAAATTAAACCGCCTACAACTATCGCTAAAAAAACGATAAAAGCATTCACTTTCATTTTATCTCCAACAAGCCATGGTCGAAAAACATTATCCTGAAGAAAATTTACGACAAACAAGGCAATAAAAATTAACAGCGGAACAAGGGCATTGTCCTGCGTAATTAATGCAAAAAACAGAATAACCACAAGACCAATTGCGTTACCAACCCAAGGAAGGAGGTTTAAAATGGCCAAGAAAACAGCAAAGAAAACAGCAAATTGAAGACCAAATATTAAAAAAACCACATAGTTCATTATTGCGGAAACCACCGTTAAAAGAAGAAGTCCAAAAATATAGCTTCTTATGAGTTTTAAAGACTTGTCAAAACGCTCATTTATAAACTTTAATTCATTAACATTAGTAATGTTTTTTTGAAAAAAACGTGGTATAATATCTCGATAGTAGAGAATAAAAAATAAAAAGCAAAGTATAAGTACTAAAGACCACAATTCCAGTCCCAATTCGGAAATAAACGATAAAATTGTCTCCCCGTGTCCCTTAACCCAATTATTAAGAAAGTCTTTGTTGATTGCATTTGGTATTTCAACACCCATACTCCCCATAGTGTTAGAAATCTCTTGAAGCCTCAAGGATATTCTTTCAGTTATTGAGGGTAAATTTTTAAATATTTTGCTTATCTGCTTAAAGAAAAATAGCCCTATAAGTGAAATAATCCCCAGAATAAACACTATATAAATTAGAATAATCACCCCTCTATTCCATTTGGTTATCTTTTCAATTTTACCCACTAACCCTATACTGGCTAGGCCAATCAAAAGAGCCCATGCAAGGGGTACCAAAAATGATTTTCCCAAGACCATTCCTAAGACAATTAAATACAAAAGAATGCATCTGAGGGTAAACCTAAAAAGTGATGAATTAATTTCCATAAAATGAATTTAACAAAAAAATGAAAAAGAGATTAACAAAAAAATAAACTAAACAAACTCGCCAATTATAAACCAAAAAGAATTAACAAACTGCAGAAGAAACACCTCATCTTAATTATATATTCTCATAATTATGGCATACTTTAGGGATAGTTACACCAACCATTATATAGAACTATCCTATGAGGAAATTTCCAAATGCCTTGGTCATTATGATTTCAATCATTTTCCTGGCTGCTATTTTCACTTACATTATTCCACAAGGTAAATATGAAAGGGTATTATCGCCAGATACGGGGGAGATGCTTGTTGTTCCCCATTCCTATAAATCAATTGACGCCCCTTCTGTCAGTATTGCTGAAACTTTCATGGCCATTCCACAAGGAATCATAAATCGCGCGGATGTCATAGCGTTGATATTTCTAATTGGAGGTAGTTTTTTCGTGCTAGAAAAAACAGGAGCCTTAAACAATGGAGTTGAATATTTAGTAGATGTTTTAAGAGGGAAGGAAGAGGTGGTTTTAGTACTTGTTTCTTTAGTATTTCTCGCTGGAGGAGCCTTGAGTGGTTTGCAGGAGGAAATTATTGCCATGACCCCTGTGCTGTTATTCCTCTGTCATCGTATGGGTTATGATTCGTTTGTTGCAATTGCCATTAGTTATGGATCAGCTGTTTTAGGGGCCTCTTTTAGCCCAATAAATCCTTTTGCCGTTGTAATTGCTCAGAAAGAAACTAATTTGGAATTTTTATCCGGCAGCACCTACAGGCTTGTGGTTATGGGCCTAGCTTTTGTATTATGGATGTGGTTAGTGATTAGATATGCCAATAAAAACCGAATTGTTAAATCGGCTGAATTTTCTGAAATAAAAACAAGATTATCACTAAAAACCACCGCTATACTGGGAATTGTGGCGACTACTTTCTTCGTATTAATTATTGGAATATTACAGTACAACTGGGGCTTTAACGAAATGTCTGCTGAATTTTTCGCCATGGGCATTCTTATTGGAATTATAGGAGGCCTAGGAATTAATGGAACTGCAGAGGCCTATATTGAAGGATTTAAAGCGGTCACATTTGCCAGTATCATAATTGGACTTTCAAGTAGCATTTCGATAATACTTGAAAAAGGATTTATAATTGATAGTATTATTTATGGCCTATTTACTCCCTTACAATATCTCCCAAAAAGTATTTCTGCAGTTGCTATGCTTTATTCACAGGCACTACTCCATATTGTAGTGCCCAGTTATTCTGGACAAGCTATTTTAACCATGCCCATACTGGCTCCCTTGTCCGACCTAATCGGTCTTTCCAGACAGGTATGTGTTTTAGCATATCAATATGGCGCTGTTATGATGGATATAATAATTCCAACAAATGGAGGGCTAATGGCTGTTCTTGCCATTGCAGGAATTCCATTTAATAAGTGGTTTAGTTTTATTTTTAAGCTCTGTCTTACTATTTTATTATTCGCTTCTCTTGCTGTTGTGGTGGCGGTATACCTCCAATTCTAATCGTAGAATAGTACTTGATGATCAAATAATTCTAGGGTATTGTCTTTCCCACAATTGATAATAGTGACCTCTTTTCTTAATTAGGTCTTTATGTGGCCCCACCTCTTTAACTTTCCCTTCCTTCAGGACAATTATATTATCCGCATGTACTATTGTGCTCAATCTGTGGGCAATAATTATAACTGTTTTCTTTTGCTTCTGCATTTGTTGAATTGCCCTTTGAATATAGGATTCGGCTTCCGAGTCTAGGGAGGAAGTGGCTTCATCAAGAACTAAAATATCAGGTTCTTTGTACAAAGCTCTGGCTATGGCAATGCGTTGTCTTTGTCCGCCAGAAAGAGCAACACCATTCTCTCCTAAATAAGTGTAAAACCCTTCAGGCAGCTCCTCAATAAAATTCAAAATTCCAATTGTTTTACAAATTCTTTCAATCTTCTCAAGATTTGGTAAAAACTCTCCAATTGCTATATTCTCAATTACACTTCCGGCAAAAAGATCAATTTTTTGAGGTACTACAGAAACCAAATCTCTTAAACTTGAATTTTCTACCAGTTCTAAATTCATTTTACCAATACTTATTTGTCCTTTCTTAATAGGGTAAATATTTTGGAGTAAGGAGATGATCGTAGTTTTTCCACAACCGCTTTCACCAACAATAGCCGTAACCTTACTATGAGGAATTCTTAAATTAAGCTTTTTAAACACATTTTTCCTTGAACCATATCTAAAACTTACATCTTTAAAAATAATATCACCAATCACTCCTTTTTTGAGTTCTATTTTATTAATTCCCTCTTCCTGTTCTAAATCTAGAATCTCAAATAATCGGTCGGCCGCAATAAGGGCGTTTTGTACTTCTTTATTTGAATTAATTAGATAAATCATGGGGCCTGTAAAGTAACTGGTTATGGCATAAAAAGACATTAGCTCCCCGGGCGTAATCTCTTGTCGTAAAACGAAAAAAGAACCCGTCCACAGCAATGCAATAGTAGATATTCTCGCAATAGCATTACTGCTGGTATTTGAAAAAATATTATTCAAAGTTGAATAATAAGCTGTCCTTAATAAATTGATAAATTTGGTCTCTGTCCTGATATTTGAAAAATCCTCTAAACGAAATCGTTTGATAGTACTAATAGTGTTTAAGGATTCAACTAATTGACTTTCTAGATCCGCAGATTCTTCCATAATCTTGCGTTCCGTTTTCTTGTTTAGATAATTCATTAGATAATAAACCCCCAGATATAGTGGTATGATGGAGGTCATTATTAAAGCCAGTTTCCAGTAAAAAGAAAACATTAGAACATAAGAAAAAACTATTATCAAACAGTTAACAGTTAGATTCAAGGAGACCCCATTAATAAAAGCTCTTATTTTAACCGCATCATTAATCCTTGAAATAATTTCACCCACTCTCATGTTATCGAAAAACTGTTGGGGGAGTTTAAGAAGATGCTTATAATAACCCAAAATGAGTCTGACATCAATTTGTTGTCCTATTTTTAAAAGAAAAATATCTTTAAAGGCACCAATGAACAATTGGAAAATCAGTAGTATTACCATAATAATTCCAAGAAGATTTAAAAGTCCCTTATTCCCTCCGACAAAAACAAAATCTGTTAATTTTTGAATATAAATAGCCGTTGTAAAGCCAAGTAAAGTATAAATAACTGCCCCAATAAATGCCTGAAAAAGAACCCATTTATGTGGTTTTAATAATGCCCAAAGTCTATTATTTATGGAGACTTTTAAGTTTCCTGGCCTAAACTCCTGACTTGGCGTAAGCAGTACTAAGACGCCTGTCCACTGTTTATTAAATTGATCAAATGTTAGTTTGCGACACTTCCCATGAGAAGGGTCCATTATCTTAATATGATGTTTGGTGAGCTCATATATGACCACATAATGGTATAGTCTTTCTTCCACTATCATATGGGCAATAGCAGGCTTAGGGATATAGTAAAGACTTTCGAAATCGGCTTTGACTCCCTTTCCTTCAAATCCAAATTTCTTTGCAGCTTCAAGCAGACCTAGGGCATTTGTTCCTTTTTTATCTGTACCAGCCACTTGCCTTATTCTGGAAATAGGAATTTGCAACTTATAATGGGCCGCAATAGAGGCAATACAGGCTGCACCACAATCTGTTACATCATGTTGTTTTACTTCAGTTTTAGACATTATTAATCTTAATTGATAAATGAAAATTAATTAGGTTCTTAGCTTGTTTTAATAGGTATAGAAAATGAGGGCTTCTATTTAAGGAATGCAAACGAATCTCAATTTGGAAGAGAAAGAAAGGCGGAAAGAAAATTATTAAGAAAATGAACTATTCCTCCAGAAATAATACCGTTTTTAATTCTCACAAAACCTATAATAAATCCACCAGGAATCTGAGGGTATTATAACAGGGTACAGATAAAATGGTGCTCCTTCAATATATTTAACTCTTTCACAGAAATTTCACTGTATTTTTCCATGTTTTTTAAATTTAAATTAAATAATCCGTGTAAAATGCCCCCATACGCATTGGTAGTATCATTTAAACAAATATGAAGACGATCACCGCATTTGTGATGCAAAAGAGAATAAAATAAATCTATTCCTCTTTAAGAGTTACAAGTGATTCTTGAGAAGAAGGAATAAACCAATCATCTATTTGGTCATAGAGTAAATCAATTAAAGATCTTCTCGTTATTATAAAATGGGCATTGACAGTCATTCCCTTTTTTAACACCCCTTTAAACCCATTTTTTAAGCTTAATGATTGTTGATTCATTTGACATTTTACCTTAAAAAAAGAACCGGTCCCCTGTACCTGAAGATCTTGCCCAATTTCTACTACGCTTCCAGTGACTATCCCCCATTGATTATAATTAAAGGCATCAATTTGAAAATGTGTCTTCATATCCCTTTTTATAAATCCTATATCAAAGGGACTTATATAGCATTCAATTAGAAGATTTTCTGTTGGGGAGATTTCTGCCAATTTAGTTCCCGCCATTACATAATTTCCCCCCGAAATTGAACTAACCTGGTTTAAGGTTCCATTGGTCGGCGAAGTAATTATAAAATGCTGTTTTTCCTTTAAGAGCTGTTTCTTTTCTGCTAAAAGGTTTTTAAGCTTTTCTTCTTGAGCAATTAATTCTTGCTCACAAGTTTTATTAAATTCTTTTATAAGTTGCCTATAGCGAGAAAGACTTGAGCGATATTCGAATTCCACATTCCTGTATTCCTTTTCTGAAATTACTCCTTTCGAAAATAAAATTTTACTCCTCTTCAATTCTACTTTGAATCGCTCCAGATCTAGAAAATTGGCCTTCTTTTTTTCTAAAAAATCAATAAACATTTTTTTATACTTTTCAGTATATAGCTTGCTCCAATTGACAGATTCAACTGTTACAAGAAGGTTTAGGTCGTTTCTAAAGTTTTCTGTAAGCTCAATTTTATACTGGTTTAGGGATAAACTTTCGGGCAAGTTTTGGCTGTCAAGAATTAGAAGCGTATCGCCTTTGCATACCCCTCTATTGTTCCATAAGCCATTCCATAATACGTTGGCCGATACAATGACATTAACATCCGTTTTTGGAAATTCTGACCTGATAATCCCTTTGGCAGAAGAATATACATCAACTTCTAAAAAGGGTAAGAGACTTATTATAAGGCCTACAAATAAGAGTAGAATCCATAAAAAAAATCTTGACCCTTTTCTATGCTTAAATAAAAATACCTCCGAGGTGCTCTCTAATATTTCTTTGGGAAAGACCTGTTTCATAAATCTCTGGTTTAGTTTAGTCCGCAAAAAATGGATCTGGCTAAACTAAACCGTACAAACGCAAGAAGTTTGCAAAAGTCTTAATGATAATTAGGTATTGCTAAAAATTTTTTTACTCTTTAAGAAGTACTCTTCTCTGCTATTCTTTACAACCTATTGCGCTGAGGTCTTGGGCATTCTCTAAGGCTGAATTTTGTGTAAAAGAGGTGCTATAAAGCATTACTTTATCTATGGCATGTCCCGAAGATCTCGCTGAAATTTCCATAGTATAAATCCCGGGAGAATCAAAATTAACAAAAATCTCGTGGGCGTTATTGTCATAAGTAGATGCCTGCCATTTAAATCCCAGGTTATTTCCGCTTCTATAAACTTTAAACCATCCGTCGGCACCACCTCCTTCAGGATTTGGAGATTTACCACTTCCTTTAGGATACACTATACTCGCCTCTTTTTGAGCATAAAAATCATTGGCATCCGGAAACCTTAACCAGGTATCATTATGGTCTGTTCCACTATTTCCAATGGCAACGGCAGAATGCCATATAAATTGATAGGTTCCGGGATTGTCTATCTGCAAATTATAGCGAACAAGTCCGGTTCCCGGGCTACCCAAAAATTGATCGCCGGTCCAAAGGACATATCCATCTCCTGAAGCATCAGAAAGACTGTTTTCTATAGCCCATTGGTCTTTAAAACTGTCATTTTCAAATTCAAAGACTATCAGTCCATCCCGTTCTAAAATAAGCTGATTATCCGGGGAACATGGAAGGTTATCTCCTGTATCCGGAACTGGAGCTTCGGGCATTGGGTCTTCTGCGGGTGTTGTTTCACTTTCTTCTGGCAGCTCTGGCAGGGACTCGGCTTCAACAATACCATTTTCTATTTCATCCTTTAGATCATCATTAGAACAGGCAAAGAAGAAAATAATCAAACAAAACAACACGGTTTTAAAGACTAAACTTTGTACTACAAATGGGGGCTTCATCATTTCATTTTTTTAACATCCTTTGAGAATATTTCAAACGCTCTTAAAACAGTGCTTATTATAAGGAGAAAGGTGTTTTCGACCAATGGCAGGTTGCTTTACAAATATCTGTATAAAGCTTATTATAACTGAAAACGGGCCGCCTTTCCAGATAAATTAGATTGGACAGAAGGCTATTATCAAGATTTGGTCTGTTGCATGTAGCTTTTTAATAAAAAATGAATTGCAAAACTTCCGGAAGGTGGTTTCAGAAATTTTTGAGGGATCAAATGGTTTAACACCAACAAAAAAAGCAGATGATATCATCTGCTTTCTAAACTAACTCAAACTATATAAAATAAGAACGTGCCCTCTTAGTAAGGCACCCTAAAAATACTGCTGCTATTGAAGATAAATGTTAATTTAAAATAAACAATAGGTTACTATTTTTGAGAAAAGAAATAAATCTAAAATTTAGTGTTGCCCCAATTCAAAATATCTTGAATTTCCTGTATTTCAGACCCACTTAAAATGATTTCACCTGCCCGTACCGTTTCTTTTATTTGTTCCGGATCTCTGGCTCCTACTATAGCCGCGGTTACTTCTTTTCTTCTCAATACCCAGGCCAGCGATAATTGAGCCATAGTAATACCCTTATTTTGAGCTATGCTTTTAAGCTTTTCAACCATTTCTACTATTATAGAGATCTGAGGTTCTTTAAAAAAAGCATTGCGACTGCGCCAATCCGAATCGGGTAATTTTGCAGCACGCTCTTTTGTAAACTTCCCGCTAAGAAGTCCGGCCTGCATTGGACTATAGGCGATAATGCCGATGTTATTCTCATTACAGTAGGCCATTACCTCCTCTTCAATTTCTCTTTTCAGCATGCTATAAGGGGGTTGTAAGGATGCTATCGGATAAATCGCCTGTGCTCTTTTAAGCTGTTCCAAATTAAAATTAGATACCCCACCATATCGCACTTTTCCTTCTTTTATGAGTTCAGCCACGGTTGCCCATCCTTCTTCAATTTCATCATCCGGTTCCGGCCAGTGAATTTGATAAAGATCAATGACCTCAATCCCTAAACGTTTCAGGCTAGCTTCTACTTCGTTCTTTATGCTTTTTCTTTTTAAAGATTTACCAATATCTAGACTATCTCCTTCCCATACCCTACCACATTTGGTGGCAATAATTAAATCATCTCTTCTTCCTTTAATAGCCTCCCTGATTACTTTCTCTGAATGACCATGTCCATAAATAGCAGCAGTATCAATCCAGTTGATTCCCTCATCAATAGCAGAATGAACCGCTCTTATGGAATCCTGGTCGCCTTGAGGACCCCAGCCAAATTTCCAATTTCCGCCGCCCATTGCCCAAGTGCCAAGTCCTATTGGTGTAAGCTGAAGTTCCGAATAACCCAATTTGCGTTTTTGCATATCCCTTATTTTAAATATAGAGTGTTTGTAATAAAACTAAAAAAGTAGTAACTGCTTTTTAAAAAGACCTGAAAATTTTTCCATTAAAGTAGTGCCTCTAATTTAAAGAAATAGCTTCTTCAATACAAGTCATTTTCGTATCTTTAAGAATTAGTAGTATCCCACATAACTATAATATAACAAGATATGGATAACTCAGGAAATACCTTAATAGGTTTGATCGCAGGAACAGCAATAGGAGTTGCTTTAGGAGTTCTTTTTGCCCCCGAAAAGGGTGAAATTACAAGAAGAAAATTAGCAGATGAAGCTGCGGCAGCGAAGGCTAGTTTGGCTGATTCAGCTTTGGAACTAAAAGACAAAGTAAGTGACACCATAAATGCCGATGCTGAAACATTGGAAGCAAAAATGGAAAATTTAGTTTCGGATGTTAGTTATAAAGCTGATGATATTATCTCGGCCTTAGAAAAAAAACTGGCAGATTTGAAAAAGAAAAACAAAACATTACAAAAAAGCTAATATGGGTCTAATAGATTCACTGGGTGACCACGCGGATAAGGCGGTAGATTTAGGGGAAGAATATATTCTGAAAACACAGGAATATTATGAACTTAAGGTTTTTAAGCAACTCAGCAGTACTACCAATATTTTTACTAAGATTGCTGTCTTCGGAAGTTTAATTTCTCTTGGGTTGTTGCTTTTATTAGTAGCGGCAACTATTGCCCTTGGTGATGCCCTTGGGAATATAGTCTATGCCTGCCTAATTAATGCTGCTTGTTTATTTATTTTAGCTTTTATTCTTTATCTCATGAGAGCTAAAATTGAAACCTTAATTGTTAAAACAATGTCTAAACAATTTTTCAATTAAATGAAATCCTACAAGAATTTTGAGGAAATTGAATATGATCTAAAGCGCCTTAATTTAGAAAGGGAGATAGCCTTGGAAGAATTAAAAGCTGTTAAACAAGAATTTAAAAAAGATTTACAGCCGCCTAACTGGGTAAACTTAATCTTGTCTTTGGGAAAGAAATACGGTAGCTATTTTTTTATTAAAAAGCTTTTAAAGTAGTTCTCTTTTATAACTCAAAAATGTCTTTTACAATCAAAAAGGGCTTTATATAAGACTATACCTCTAGGCCAAAACTCCTCTATTTGCGTCATTTAATTTAAATAGTTATATCTAAAATCATTGCATATGATTCGCTTCTGGATAATTCTCTTTTTTCTATCTATAACTTACTTTGGCTTAATTACCTCTGCTGATAATAACTCTGGTTCGTTAGAAACTATAAATAATATCTCTTCTAATGAAAAGGATTGGATCTCCATATTTAATGGGGAAAACCTAGACGGATGGATCGTTAAAATTAATAGTTTCCCCTTAGGTGAAAATTTTGGGGATACCTTTAGTGTTTCTGATGGTATATTAAAGGTTCGGTATGATGCTTATGGGGATGATTTTGACCAAAGATTCGGCGCTCTTTACTTTAATGAAAAACTTACTAATTATAGATTGAAAGTTGTCTATAGATTTGTTGGGGAGACTGCTGCTGGCGCCCCGGAATGGGGCTTTCGCGATAGTGGAGTCCAGTTTTTTTGTCAAGCTCCGGAATCTTTAGGAATAGATCAACCGTTTCCCGTTTCTTTAGAATACAACCTGCATGGAGGAGATGGAGAAGCTGAAAGGCCGGTTGGACAAGTATGTGCCAATGGTATTTTTGTTGAATTGGACGGGAAAAGAAATGAAACATATTGTACCCCGCCCTCGGTTAAAAGAACCTTCCATGGAGATCAATGGGTAAGCCTTGAAATAGATGTGAATGACGGTCAGATTCAGCACTTTGTAAATGACGAGTTGATTTTAAGTTATTCAAATCCTACTTTTAATCCTGAACATGAGATTGCTAAAAATTTAATAGAAAACGGAGATCTCATTGTAAAAGATGGTTACATTTCACTGCAGTCAAATAGTCACCCTCTAGATTTTAAAACTATTGAATTACTTCCTTATCAGTAATAGAATAATGACCCATTATGATTAAGAAAATTGCCCTTGTAACCGGAGCAGGTTCTGGAATAGGCAGAGCTGCCGCTATTGAACTAGGTAAAGAAGGATGGTCTGTTGTTCTAAGCGGAAGAACTCTAAAAACACTTAAAGAAACAGCGGAACTAATTGAGGCATCTCCTACGCTAATTATTACTTCGGATATTAGGGATCCAAAAAGTGTTGAGAACCTTTTCAGATCTACTTTTGATCATTTTGGTCAGTTAAATCTTCTTTTTAATAATGCCGGTATAAATAAATCATCTACTCCCTTAGAGGAAGTATCTTTTTCGGATTGGAAGGAGGTTTTGGACACCAATTTAACCGGTGCCTTCCTATGTTTACAGCAGGCTTTTAAAATTATGAAGATGCAAGCTCCGATGGGTGGTAGAATCATTAATAATGGTTCTCTTTCGGCATATACACCCAGACCCTTTTCTACAGCCTATAACACCAGCAAACACGGTATCTCGGGATTAACTAAATCTGCTGCTCTTGAAGGTCGAAACTACAATATATGCTGTGGTCAAATTGATATTGGGAATGCTCAAAGTAAGATGACAAAAAGGATGACTGATGGTACTATTCAAGCAGATGGTTCCCTTAAACAAGAACCCACCATCGATGTCAACGAAGTGGGTAAAGCAGTAGCTTATCTTGCCAGCCTGCCTTTGGATATCAACATTCCTTTTTTTACTATTATGGCCAATAAAATGCCCTTTATTGGAAGAGGCTAAGAATATCCTTATAAAGAAAAACTAGCTCTAAAATCTTTCACCTCCTTTGCATCAATTGTGTCGGCCGAGTTACCAAAACTATTTCGGATAAAAGAAGCTACTAAAGCAATTTCATTGTCCGTAAGAGATTTAAATCCTGGCATGACATTGGCATAATCGCCCCCGCCAATATCAAGACCTTCATTGGAGCCATTTATGATAATCTTTACTAATCTGCCCTTATCCCCTAACACATATTCAGTGCCAATAAGAGGAGGGTTTAATCCCGGCACCCCACTTCCATCAGGTTGATGGCATATTAAACAGTATTGGTCGTAAACTTTCTTCCCCTCAGACATGGAGGCTGTTAGTTCCTTTTTGATAGGCTTTTCTTCTTGAATTAATGCTTCATTAGCAGGCTCTTCCAAAGCCTTCTTTTTGTCAGAAGGTTTACAGTTGAATAAAGTTCCACAGAACAAAGCCACCAATAAAGAATTCTTTATAATACTCATAATTTTACCAGAAACTATCCTTTGTAAACAATTCTGAAGATAGCACCTCCGGCATCATCGGATACATATAAAGAACCATCTGGTCCCTGGGCTAAACCTGTTGGTCTGTGTTTTGCCTCACTAGGAGAGGCTATTACTTCTTTCCCCGCAAATCCATTAGCAAATATTTCCCAGTCTCCGCTAGGCTCTCCATTCTTAAAGGGTACAAATGCTACCATAAATCCTTCCTGCTTTTCAGGTGCTCTGTTCCATGAGCCATGAAAAGCAATAAAAGCTCCATTTCGATATTTTTCAGGAAACATTTCACCGGTATAAAATAACAGAGCATTGGGTGCCAAATGTCCTGGAAAAGCAACTACCGGATCTATGGCATTTTCTCCAGCTGTTTTCTTGCCGTCCCCTCCATATTCAGGGGCCAGGATTTTGGCTTTTAAATTTTGGTCGTAATAGATATAAGGCCATCCGGCATCATCACCTTCCTCTATTACGTAAAGAGTTTCGGCTGGCAAATCAGCTGAGCTTTTAGTATCATATAAATCTGGGAATAGTGTACTAAGCATATCTCTGCCATGCTGAGTCACGAAAAGCTTATCTGAAGCCTTGTTCCAATCTAATCCAATTACATTTCTTAATCCAGTCGCATATCGCAATCCTTCCCCATAGGACTGCATCATCTTATCTTTCCTAAATTGCCAAATTCCTCCGGCAGAATCCAAAATAGTACAAGGCCTCATAGCTGGAGAGCCAATAGTTCTGTCTTCTACCTGACAGGCATTGGAATAAGCACCTATATTAACGTAGATATTTCCTTGCTTATCTAGGGTAAAAGGTTTGTCCGCTTGGGTTCTACGGGCAACTAATCCTGTTACCAGCGTGTCTACATTTTCCGTGTTTATTGTTTTTCCATCGGAATCTAAACTATAGCGGAATATCTCCTCATAAGAAGATGCATATAAATATTTGTCATCCAAGGCAATGCCAGTTCCGCCATAATTTCCAAAACCCGAGGTCTTATCAATAAGGCCATCCCCATCGAGATCTTCTAAATACAATATTCCTTTTTCATCAATTGCTTTGCGAAGCTTTACATAAATACCCCCCTGAGCGTTTACTGCTATGTGTCTTGGCTTCTCAAGAGAGTCAATTACCTTTAGTACGCCAAATCCTGATGGAACATCTATTCCTTCATTGTCAGAGCTTATTTTTAACGTTGGTTCTTCTGTTTAGCTTCCTGTTTAACTTCTTGTTTACATCCTGTAACCATTAAAACAAATGTTAAAGCCATTAATATGGTAGATAAAGAATTAAGATTTTTTAGTGATTGCATAATAAAATTTATAAAATTATTTGAGTAGGAGTGGCTTATGATAGATCTCCTTTTAACTTGAGTTGGTAAAAATAACTCATTAAGAAGTAAAGTATACCTACACTATTGCAAAAATACTTTATTCCCCGTCTTTACAGCTTTAAAAATAGCATCTATTATTTTCATATCCTTTACTCCCTCTTCCCCATTTACCGGAATAAGGGGTTCTCTATTTTCTAATATAATGCCTGCCATTTCATCCATTTGAACCGTTTGATGAGTAATGTGTTTGAAATTCAAATCCCCTTTATTAGTCCTCGCTTTTATAGGGCCGTAGCCGGTTGAGGGTTGCATTTCGGCAAAACCTTTAATCCCGGCTAAATAAAAACGATCTAGATGATTTACCGCATAGGTAGACAAACATGAAGCAACAGCTCCTCCGGGGAAACCCATTTGAAACTGAATAGTCTCGTCAATCCCCTCTTTGAATTTAACAGGATCATTTTTAGTTTCCTGTGCGGTTACCCAAATCGGTTCTTCCCCTATCATATAACGTGCGCCATTTATAGAATATATCCCAATATCCATCATAGCCCCACCTCCAGAAAGTTTTAAATCTAGCCTCCATTGATTAGGGTCCCCAATAATAAAACCAGACTGTCCCTGAAAAAAGATAATTTTTCCAAATTCGTCCTCTTTCCGCATCCTAACAACCTCCAAAGTATTGGCTTCAAAATGCATTCGATAGCCTATCAATAACTTCACTTTAGCTTTTTTACAGGCCTCCACCATTTCCTGTCCCTCTTGTGCATTTACTCCCATCGGTTTTTCACAGATCACATGCTTTCCTGCTTTTGCAACCCTTTTGGCCTGTTCGGCATGCAGTCCATTAGGTGTAATTACGTACACGGCATCAATATCCGGATTATCCACAATTTTATCGAAGTCCTCGTAATTATAACAATTCTTATCGGGCACATTGTACTTAGATTTCCACTTCTCTATTTTGGAAGGAGTACCACTGATAAGTCCAGTTATTTTGGCTCTTTTACAATCTTGCATCGCCTCTGCCACTCTGGTAGCATAGCTTCCCAATCCCATAATAGCTACTTTCAAAATAGGCCCGTCATACATGGCTTCCATTCCATATAGATCAACGGAATTATATACCAAGGGTATCCCAACAGCTCCTGCTGATAGTCTTTTTACAAAGCTTCTACGTGTTCCCATACTTTAGTTTTTATAAACTTAATGAATAAAATCATTTCTTCCCATATAAACTTGCTTACAGTCTTCTATATGTCAGTTAAAAACTATTTTGTTAATGGTTTGTTAAAATGCAAATTTTTGACTACTTTTATAAATACATTTGAATAACCGTCTATGACCTCTTTTGAAAAATTATTTGCAGTTAGACTTTTAACAGGTATTTTGGCTATTGCCGTAATTACTATTGGAATCATTATTTATGAGAGCTATGCTCCATCCATATTTAACGAGGTTGAACATATTTTAGCTCAATCTATGGGCTCTTATAATTCAGGAATCGCCGTGCGATAAACCGCCTGATATCACCTATCATTTCATAAGAGCTATTCAATAGTTTAGAACAGAGAATAAGTTCATTTAGATTATTCTTCTCGATAATCCTGCCTTTATTATTCCTTAAACGTCCTTAGTTTTGGCCTTCAAAGTGCAGTACTTTGATCATCTTTCCCTCTTCGGGATCTTTATGATTTTTTCCTTAAAATATCTCTAAAGAATTGAGATAATCCTATCTTTAAAAATCAATAACATTAAAACCAAAACCTTGAGCAAAAGAACCAATAAAAATATTTCAAGAAGAAAAGCTCTCCAAAGTGGGATCCTGCTTACACTAGGAGGTTTAAGCAGCACTGTTATTGCTTCAGAAATATCGACTTTTCCATCGACCCAAAAGATAAAAAATGATTTACCTTTTCGTATTAGTTTAAACACCTCCACCTTAATTTATTACAAATTAGCTGTTGACCAACAAATTGAAATGGTAGCCAAGGCAGGGTTTGATGGTATTGAATTGTGGATGCGGGATATAATGGATTATTTGGATAAGGGTGGGACCGCAAAAGAACTAAGATTATTATTAGAGACGAATGGGCTGCTTTTGGAAAATATCATAGGTTTCTCAAAATGGTGTAGTGATATAGAAGAAGAAAGAGACGAGGCCATAGTGCAGTTAACCAAAGAAATGAAGATAATATCAGAAATGGGGGGCAAATTTATTGCCGCTCCCGTCCAAGGAATATCTTCCATAGATCCAGCAAAGTATGGGGAGTATGCGAAAAGATATAGACGCATATTAGAGCTGGGAGAAAGTACGGGAGTAACCCCTATAATAGAACTTTGGGGTATGGGTGCATTAAATAAAGTGGCCGATTGTGCACAAATTGCTATTGCCTCAGGACATCCTAACGCGAGAATTTTATTGGATTTTTATCATGTTTACCGGGGTGGGAATTCATGGGATACCGTCGATATTTTAAATGGTGCAATTTTGCCGGTAATTCATATGAACGATTATCCGGCTTCACCCGCGAGAGAAGCCTTAAAAGATGGAGACAGAGTTCTTCCGGGCGAAGGGGTTTGTGATTATAATAAAATAATTCCCAAATTATACAAGGCCGGCTTTAGAGGTGGTTTTTCAGTAGAATTGTTCAATAAAGGGTATTGGGAAAGTATGGATGCAAATACCATGCTGAAAGAAAGTTTTGAAAATTCTTACAAAGTTATAAGCGACGCTATGAACTCCTAAATAGTCTATAATGAAAATTATTCAATTATTTCAAAGTCTTTGAAGCCTTTAAGGGATAAAATTGGATGGAAAGTAGCAACTGCCTTAGTGGTGGCGAACATGATTGGTACAGGAGTTTTTACAAGCCTGGGATTTCAACTTTTAGATGTCCAAAATACCTGGTCAATACTCACCTTATGGCTACTTGGAGGGGGGATGGCACTTATTGGAGCCCTTTGTTATGCAGAAATAGGGAGTAAATTCAAAAAATCCGGAGGGGAATACTTATTTCTTTCGAAACTAATTCATCCCCTTGCAGGGTATTTATCGGGATGGATTTCCTTAATTGTTGGGTTTGCGGCACCAGTTGCTTTGGCCTCCATGGCATTAGGAGCGTATTTTAGCAATGTAATCGATGTCCCACCCTCAATTATTGCAGTTTCGGCAATAGCCCTAATTTCTCTTATTCATTCGTTCAATCTTAACTTCAGTGGGGTATTTCAATCCTATGCCAGTTGGTTTAAAGTGATCCTAATTATCATCCTGATTTTAATGGGTTTCTACATGTCTTCGGATAAAATAGCCTTAGATTTTTCAATATCCTGGGCTGATGAAATAACCACCTCCTCCTTTGCTATTGCCTTTGTTTATGTTACCTATTCTTATACGGGATGGAATGCGGCTGCCTATATTATTGGGGAAATAGACCGGCCTAAGATAAACTTGCCTAAGGCACTAATTAGAGGGACGCTTTTAGTAACGGTACTTTATGTTCTTCTGCAATTAGTTTTTCTTAAACATGGCTCCTTGGAAGAACTCAAGGGAACCTTAGATATAGGTCATGTTTACGCCACTAACTTGTTTGGCGTTCCAGGAGCAAAAATGATTAATCTCTTTATTTCTTTATTCCTTATATCAAGCATTAGTGCAATGATTTGGGTTGGACCAAGAGTATCTATGGCCTTGGGACGTGATTATAAAATTTGGAAATTTTTACAAAAGAGAAATCAAAAAAACCTTCCTGTTAGAGCCATTTGGGTACAGGCAAGTATAAGTATTGTTTATGTCCTAACCGGTACCTTTGAAAGTGTTCTTCTTTATTGTGGTTTTGTACTTCAACTTAGCGCTGCCTTAACTGTAAGTAGTATTTTTGTGTTGAGAAAAAAGAAGAACACTTCAACTTCTTTTAAATCTCCACTTTACCCAATTTTACCCGGACTATTTATAGCATTTAGTATATGGATATTTATCTATCTTATTATCGATAAACCTTCGGAGTTTTTTATTGGCTTAATCATCCTAGGTATTGGTGTTCTCAGTTATTTTTTAAATAAAAAGTACTTCCATTAGTTCAAAATTAATACTACAACTAGCTTCTGTTAGTAGTAAATAAAAACACTGATATGACTTTTAGAATATCCTTCATTAAGTTTGTATTGGTTCTTTAAAAGAATATTACACTTATTAATAATAAAAACCTTAAACACTCTTATGTTTAACTTGTACGTACAAGTTAAAATGTATATTTTTATGATCTAATGCTCATATTTTCATAAAATATTGTACTTTATTTGGCCTTTATCATTTAATTCTCTCTGCCTAAATTCAAGTTCATGAAACAACAGAAATCTATAAGTCGACGAGGCTTTATTTCAAAAACAACACAGGCTTCTGCAGCCATTTTTATAAGCCCCCAAATAAGTTTTAGAAAACAGCAGCCTTCCTCATCATCACTAGATATTCCTATCTATGCCCACCTATGGGTTTATGCCAGTAAATTTCCTCCTAATTGGGACTGTACCCCTAATTTGGAGACCGTTTTTTCTGATCTAAGTTATGCTGGTATTCAAGGCTTGGAACTTATGGAAGCAAATTTAAGGCACCAGGATGCGGTGAGCAGAATTGGAGAACTTATTAAAAAGTATAGTCTACCTGTCTCCGGTTCTTCATATGGAGTAGGTTTAAAACTATTTGACAAGAACCAGCACGCAGATATAATGGCTGATATTCAAATTATTATTCCAAGGTTAAATAAACTCGGAGGCAAAACCTTTGGAATTTCAGTTGGGCATTCAGACAAGCCAAAGTCAGAAGCTCAATTTGATGCTCAGGCTGAGATATTGCAAAAAATAGAAGTAATATGTAATGATCATGGAATTATTGCTAATTTACATAACCATACCTATGAAGTTGAAAATGACTTGCATGATTTAAAAGGGACTTTGGTGAGACTCCCTGACTTTAAACTAGGTCCGGATGTGAATTGGCTAATAAGGGCAGGTGTTAATCCAGTTGATTTTATTCACACCTATGGGAATCAGATTGTTTATCTCCACCTTAGAGACCAATATGACGATGGAATATGGACTGAATATTTGGGGCAAGGCGCTACAGATTTCAAAAGTATTTCAGAAGCTTTAAAGGAAGTTGGCTTTGATGGACAAGCTGCAATTGAATTAGCATTTCCAAATGATTTTAATCCGAAAAATGCCTTAAAAGAAGACTGGAAGATGAGCAGGGAGTACGTACAAAATATTTTTGGAGGGTGAATTTCCGTCCATTTTTAAACAATAATTATAATCTATGAAAATAGCCATTTTAGGGTCCGGATTTATTGCACGGTTCTATGCAGAATCCCTACATGCCCAAAGGAGAAAAGACAGGGTAGTTATGGTTTATTCTCGAAATGAAGATAACGCCCAACGCTTTGCCAAAGATTATGACTTACCTCATTATACAACGCTGATGCAAGATGCCATTGAACACCCCGAAGTGGAGGTTGTTCTTATAGCGCTTCCCAACAATCTTCATATAGAAGCTGTGCGCGGTTGTGCTCTTGCAAAAAAACATGTCATATGTACAAAACCCTTGGGAAGAACGGCGGAAGAAGCCAAGACTATGCTCAACCTGGTAGAAGAAGCTGGAATCTTTGGAGGATATTTAGAAGATCTATGTTACACCCCTAAATTTCTTAAATCCTTAGAAAGTATAAAAAGAGGGGATATTGGACGTGTTTTATGGACCAAGTCAAGAGAAACCCATCCCGGACCACATAGTGATTGGTTCTGGGACAAGGATAAGTCGGGCGGCGGTGCCATTATAGATTTGGGCTGTCATTGCGTTGAAATTAGCAGGAATTTTATAGGAAAACACATTAAGCCAATCGAAGTGATGTGCTGGGCCGACACTCAGGTTCATCCAATTGATGCCGAGGATCACGCTATTGGTCTGGTAAAATATGCCAATGGCGCCATTGGACAATTTGAAGTTAGCTGGACTTTCAGAGGAGGGATGGATCTAAGGGATGAGGTAATGGGTACGGAAGGTACTATTTGGATAAATAGTTTTTTAAGAACCGGATTTGAAATGTTTACTACCGGGAAAGGAGGTGAGGGTTATGTGGCGGAAAAGGCAGAATCTAGTACCGGTTGGCTTTTCCCTGTAGGAGACGAAGCTCATGAACTTGGTTATCCACATATGTTTACGGATATGTTTTCTGCAATTGAAGAGAAAAGAGATCCTCAAGAAACATTTTATGATGGTTATGTGGTAAACGCCATTTTAGATGCGGCATTAAAATCGGCTAAAACAAAACTATGGGAACCTGTTATAATTGACGATTGGCGAGGAGATCCTGCGGAAGATTCACAGAAACAATGGAACTCTTATGACGAAAATTACTATTTGATTAAAGAGGAAATTCTTCCCAATGGAGATGTCAAGTTAATTCTCAAAGGGAAAAACGATGGAAAAGTAATTCAAAAAGTCTCCAAGGCTAATTAATCCAAGAATATGTATTTAAGCGATAAAGGAACAAAAGAAAATACCTACGATGCCATTGTAATTGGCTCCGGGATTAGTGGTGGATGGGCAGCGAAAGAGCTATGTGAAAAAGGACTCAAAACTCTGGTCCTAGAACGAGGAAAAATGGTAGAACATATAAAAGACTACCCCACTGCAAA
>CALOAJ010000004.1:0-10880 GCA_942491255.1 uncultured Flavobacteriaceae bacterium
TATGTTTGGTGGAAATGCCTCAGGGGTCGTAGAAGGGACAAGTTCATTTAGAGGCCAAGACTACCATGCTGAATTACAACTAGAATTAGAAGATGTTTATAAAACACATAAAAGAACCCTTACTATAAATGGAAAGAACATACGTCTTACCATCCCGGCGGGGGTTAAAAATGGACAGGTAATTAAAATTAAAGGGCATGGAGGGGAAGGAATACAAGGAGGTCCCAAAGGGGATCTGGATATTACTTTTATCATCAAAAATCACTCGAAATTCAGACGTGATGACGACAACCTCTATACCACTGTAGATCTGGATTTATATAAGGCCCTTCTGGGAGGAGAGGAAATTATTGAGACTTTTGATGGGAAAGTTAAACTTAAAGTGAAACCGGAGACTGCTAATTTAACTAAGGTAAAACTAAAAGGCAAGGGCTTTCCTGTGTATAAGAAAGAGGGGCAATTTGGGGATTTATATGTTAGTTATCAAATAAAAATGCCTACCAATCTATCTTCTAAGGAAAAAGAACTTTTTACAGAACTTTCTAAATTAAGACCCAAATGATGGATGAAAATTTTATAGCCATAAGACAATTGTGCAACCACTACGAGCTGGAAGTTTCCTTTTTTGAAGCCCTTCATGAAGAAGGTTTAATTACTTTAACCTATAACAAGAATAGTTATTACCTTCCACCGGAATTCATTTTGCAGGTTGAAAAAATGATCAGAATACACAAAGAATTAAATATTAATATTGAAGGGATAGATGTCGTTTTTAACTTACTTCAAAAAATGGAATCACTTCAGAATGAGATGATCCAAATACGAAATAAATTAAGTTTGTACGAAGGAGAAAACTAAAGTTTATGGATCATCTTGCAAAATACACTCATATACTAAGATGATTCAATGATTAACACACCTTTTTGAATTAACGAAATGATGAAAAACTTCTTTTGGCCAATGGCCCTGATTCTAATCCTTTTTAGTGTAAATATATCTTTGAGCCAAAAAAAAAGTACTTATTGGATAAATAGTATGCAAACAGAATGCAACAAAGGAGCAGGGCAAGGAATGTGTATTTTAGTTCAAAAATCAGAGACTATTGACCCCAATAATTGGCAGCTTTTTTATGCAACTATAGAGGGATTTGAGTATGAACCGGGGTTTTTTCAAAAAGTTGAACTACGCGAAGACATCATTCCAGAAAATGAAGTAGCTGCTGATGCTTCTAATATTAAATTTACCATGATCCGCCAAATAGAAAAAGTAGCTGATCCAATATGGGAAATTAACGGAGAATGGGTGGTCCAAAAGCTATTAGGAGAGGAAATTGACCAACAGGGACAGTTACCCACAGTAATTATAAATTTAAATGAAATGCGCGTCTCCGGAACCAATGGATGTAATAACTACGCGGGGAGTATAAAATTCATTTCATCAGACACTTTTACTACGGGACCAATGGCTTCAACGAGAAAAATGTGTATGGAAATGACTCTCCCTGACCTTTTCGACAAACTCTTTTTTATTCCCTGGAATTATGAACTAACAAGTGACACCTTCTTCATTAAGGACAAAGATGGTAAAGAATTAATGATTCTTAAAAGGTAAATAGTTTAGGTGTTGGAAGTAAAAATAAGTGGCAACGGTTCCCAAAAGAACACTCCCAAAGAAATATCTTATCTTAGTCCGTTAAAGAACAAACTGCTCTAAACATGTATAGTCTCAAGAAGAAACCTTTTTTAAATTTTCTTTTCCTCCTTCTTTTTATAGGCTCCTTTGCCGGATACTCGCAAGTCAGTGCGGTAAAACCTGATTCCACATTTGCAAAAACAATTGAGGCAATTCCTATAATCAAAGTAATTCCCAATATAGAAGAAACGTATGCGGGAATAAAACTTACAGAGAAAAAGATCGAACCTAAGAAAGGCATGATCTTAATCGATTCACTATTTCCTAAACAAGCGGCCTTACTTAAAGAGCATAAGCAATTAGCTGAAGCTTTTATAAAGGCCAATCCAAACCGTCAAAAAGTAGATAATCTAATTAATAAATGGTCGGGTTATCGTAATTATTTTAAAGGCTGGTCTGCAACCATTAATGAGAATCTGGGTAGAAATTTAATCCTATATGAAACGATTGCCAAAGACCAGAAAAAATGGGAATTAACCTATGAAAATGCCATTGCAAAGGAAGTCCCTGTGCAATTAATTTCTAGCATAGAGGACGTTCTTGACGATCTGGATAACCTTCATAAGGATATTACACAACAGAATAATGAACACCTATCACTTGAGTCAAGTATAAATGACCAAATTACCATAATTGATTTGGTCACAAAGGAATTAATCGCTTTAAAAAATTCTGAAGTATACGACCTATTTAATTTACGACACCCCCCCATTTGGAAAGCATCCTTTGCAACTACAAAAACTACCGCAGTAAAGGCCGGCGTGGAGTCTTTAGGTGAAAACCTGTCCAATATTTGGGAGCTGATCATTACAGGAGAAAACCAAATTTATATTTATATATTATTTATAATTCTAATAACAATTGGGTTTTTATATTTGAAAAAATCTTTCATTAAGTATGGGTATAAGGAGGATAATAGAGATTTACTGAATGCTCGTGCCATGGTTGTTGAACAACCTATTTGGAGCATTATATATTTATCTCTTTTTGTAGCTTTTCTTTTTTTTAAAAATACCCCTATATTATTTGATGATATAATAATTCTAATGGTTCTGGTGTGTGCCATTCCCATAGTACAACCTTTTATCTATCAAAAATTTAGAAATGTACCTTATTTTGTTGTCCTAGTTTTCATTTTAGATACCCTAAAAACCTATTTGTGGTTTTCGTCTCCCCAATACAGAATCTATCTACTTATAGAAGCATTAGCCGTTGCCGGAGTCTTATTGCACTTTACATATCCATACCTAAAGACGAGAAAGCTTCCACTGAATAAATTTGGATCTCTTCTCGTTACCCTGACCCCGGTTATTTATTTCCTAATATTAGTTTCTATACTGTCTAATATTTTAGGCTATAGCAATCTTGCTGATATTTCATTAATACTCTGTACACAAAGTAGTGTTCTTACTTTAATATTTTATGCCTTACTTATGGTTGCAGATGGTATAGGTATAGGTTTTATTAATGACCATTTTAATAATAAAGCGTCTTTTGATAAAACTAAAAAAATCACCCTTGAGTTAAAAACCCTCCAAGTTATTAGGGTCTTAGCGTTTGGTTTTTGGTTCTTTTATTTTTTAAAAATGGTGGATTTATTCCAACCACTTTCCGATATGGTAACGGATACTATCACAGAACCATTTCAAGTTGGGTCTATCACGTTTACTTTTGGTGCTATTCTATCTTTTATTGGCATCTTGGCTACAGCTTTTTTAATTACAAGTTTTGTTTCTTTTTTACTAGATGGGAACGAGGTGAAATTCAATTTTATTAAAATTCCCAAAGGAATACCCGCAGCAGTTTCTCTCGTTATTAGATACTTTATTTTGGCTTTTGGTTTTGTTCTTGCCCTCTCCGTTTTAGGTATTGATCTTAGTAAATTTAACTTAATGGCCGGGGCGCTTGGACTTGGTATTGGATTTGGTTTACAGACTATTGTATCCAATTTCATTTCAGGAATAATTCTTGTTTTTGAAAGACCGATACTTCCTGGGGATAGAGTTGAGGTAAACAATTTAATGGGTACAGTGAACAAGATTGGTGTCCGCTCTTCCCAAATCACCACCTTTGATGGCGCAGAGGTTGTGGTACCAAATAACAATTTAATTTCAAACGACCTCATTAACTGGACCCATACCGATAACATAAAACGAATAGAAATTATGGTAGGTACTTCTTATGATTCAGATCCTAATACCGTTTTGAAAGTGCTCACTGAAATTGCCAATGAAAATGGTCAGGTTCTTAAAACACCTCCCCCCAAAGCTTACTTTAATGAATTTGGTGAAAGCGCACTTATTTTCAGGTTATTGTTCTGGGTTTATTTTGATAATGGCTTGTCATGCAAAAGTGATATCTCCGTGGCCATTTACAATCGTTTTTCAGAATTAGGAATTGAAATCCCCTTTCCTCAAAGAGTACTTCACATACCGCAAACAAGTCAAAAAAATTCTTTTGAGATAGTGAGTACTCCCAATCTAGCTCCTGTGGTTACAAATCAAGAGCCAGCTAAAGATAGAAAAACAAAAGCTGATACTGAGGAGCCTCCAAAAGAAGATGAGGATAGTCCATCAAAAGAAGGAAGAGATAAATCTTCTAATTGGTAGCCTTAGAATTCCCTTTTAAAACATCATTTATTTTTAACTTAAAAAATGCAGTAAAAAGTATTCCATGAATGATCAAGAAATACAAGATATCCCCGAGATAATTCCTTTACTAAGATCATTGGCCAAGGAAATAGGATTTGACATGCCTTGTGACTTACTGACAGGAAATCTGCTAAGGTCATTGGTTGTAAGCAAACCCGGAGGGTCTTTTCTTGAACTAGGAACAGGATTAGGTTTTTCACTATGCTGGTTAATAGAAGGAATGGATAATAACAGCCAATTAACAAGTATTGATAATGATGAGAAGTTGATTCAACTTGTCAATGAAAGTTTTACCCTAGACGAAAGGGTTCAATTAATATGTATGGACGGAGCTCTTTGGATAAAAGATAATCCTGGGAATAAATATGATCTAATTTTTGCGGATGCATGGCCCGGCAAATACGAACAAATTGATGAAGTATTAAATATGTTGAATCCGGGTGGACTTTATATCATTGACGATATGCTTCCCCAGCCCAATTGGCCCGAAGGCCATAGTGAGAAAGCTAGTAAATTGATCTCCTATTTAGAAAATCGATTAGATCTGCGTTTAACTAAATTAAATTGGTCCACCGGAGTAATCATTTGTACTAAAGTTTAATTTTTAGAATATGTGATATGGGAAGAATTAATCTTTTTGAAATAGAAGACCTATTGTCCCTATTTGCGTTTTATGGGATGGAATAATGTCCCCATTAAGGACATACTCTGTGAAAGAAATGAAATCTTCAGTCGCGAGTGTAAAAAACAATGTTAATTTTGAATGGAAAATTGATAAGATTAAATCAGGACCTGTAGTTGTTTTGTATCTTACAGGCATCCCAAAGTCAATATGAAGAAAAAAATATTTCAAAATAGTTTCAGAACTTTCTTATTTGTTTTATCCCTAGGCTGCTGTTTTCATGTAAACGCTCAGACAAAAAAACCTAAAGTTGCCTTGGTACTCAGTGGAGGCGGGGCTAAAGGAATTGCTCATATACCTCTTCTGCAGGCGCTAGACTCACTTGGTATAGTCCCTGACATTGTTATAGGTACAAGTATGGGAAGTATTGTAGGTGGATTATATGCCATGGGATATTCTGGTGACAGTATTGCACATATTGCCATGGCGGCCGATTGGGATAAACTTCTTGGTGGCAGCATTTCTCTTTCCGAAGTTAGTATGGAAGAAAAAGGTGAGTTCGGCAGGTACTTGGTGAATTTGAGTATTGATAAAGGCAAACCAAAGGTAAATTCAGCCATCTTAAAGGACCAAAATCTAAGAGAGTTTATATCTGTCCTTACTTATCCTAGCTATAAAATAAGGGATTTTGACAATCTTTCCATTCCGTTCAGGGCGGTTGCAACCGATATTGTTAATGGAAAAGAGGTGATTATAAAGGATGGCTCTTTAGCCTTGGCGCTGAGGGCAAGTATGTCCATTCCCGGAGTTTTTAAGCCCGTTCCCTATAACAATACCTTATTAGTTGATGGTGGAGTTTTAGATAATTTCCCAACAGACATTGCCCGAAGCATGGGTTATGATTTCATTATTGGAAGTGATGTGGGAGGCGGAATGGCCTCAAAAGAGGAATTGGATAATCTGGCTACCCTGATTTTTCAAACTGGAATGCTTACCAGTAACCTTAGAAACCCTGAAAATAGAGCCCGATGTAATATCCTTTTAGACCATATTCCTAATTTGACTTATAGTACGGGAGATTTTAAAGCCAGCAAAGCAATTTATGAAGAAGGAAAAATAGCTGCTAAAAAAAATATAGGCAGCCTATCTGAACTAGCCAATGAACTCAAAGTATTCCCTCAAAGAACAAATGCTCTTCCTCCAACAAAAAGCACTTTTAAATTGGATACTATCTTTTTTGAAGATATAAGTTCTGAAAACATCGATATCGTTAAGGCAAGAACAAATTTAGAATTGCATAAAGAGTATAGCCCACAGGATGTTATAATGGGAATAAATAGAGCTATGGGAACTAATCTCTTTGAAGAAATAAATTATCGTTCTATGGTTATGGGTGATACCACAGCTATTGTTTTAAAAGGTGAAGAAAAATCTAAAAACCTTTTAAAAGGTTCACTTCACTTTGATGACTATAGAGGCGTTGGGGTCATTGTAAACTATACTAATAGAAACCTTTTTGGAAAAGCTTCTAGGTTTCTGGTTACTCTGGATATTGCGGAACAACAAAGAGGTAGAATACAATATCAAAAGAATTTTGGAAAAGTAAAAGAATGGTGGTGGCGTTCAGAAACCTACGGAGAACAATTAAAGCAAAAGGTTTATGTGAATGGAGAAGTAGCAGATAATGTTAAATACAAATATTTTTTATTCGATAATGAATTCAATAAAAATTTAAATTCCAATAGTAGCTTCGTTGGCCTAGGCATTGATTATAATTATACAGAGGTTTTACCCAGCATTGATCCCGACGTAGCAGATAATGCGCTATCCCTGAGGAATTATTTTTTCAATAATCTAGTGGCCTATGCCCATTACACCTATAATAATTTGGATAAAGTGTTTTTCAGTACTAAAGGTCGGTTTATTAATATCGCCTTGGGAAGATCTTTAATAAATCACGTAAATCTAACTTATATTGACCCAGATATTCCTAAGATAAGTGGTCCTACCAATGGTTTTCTGAAATTTAACTTACGTTACGAAGAAAGAATTCCAATCACTCCAAAAATTACCGGGATTATAGGGGCGTCTGCTGGATTTATATTCGAAGATGCTTTATCAGGAATTCAAAACTCCTTTACACAATTTGGTTATGGAAGCAAGTTTTTTTTAGGAGGCAATAGTGTTAACCCAAATAAAAAAAGTTATTTATTAAATGGTATAAGAGAAGATGAGCTAAATGTTATGCAGTTTATGAATATTAATTTAGCCATGCAGTATTCACCTTTTAACAAGATCTTTCTAACCCCCCATATCAACTTAGCATCTTTAGGATTTGAAGATTTTAACATTTATATTGATGACGCATTTTCTCCTAAAGGCAGTTGGGCTGAAGGTATAGAAACGAGTGGTCTATTTACCGGAGGTCTTACACTTTCCTATAATTCGATATTAGGACCGGTTCATTTTGATATGTCCTACGCAAATGACATCGATAAATTTCGATTAAGTTTTAGTGTAGGAATTCCTTTAAATAGATCCAATTAAATAAGTTAGGTTCTGTAATTCGTCAAAAAACTGTAATTTACCTACAGTGTTAAAGCAATCGACTTATGAAGAATCTCAGTAGACGAAATTTTATCAAAAAGACCTCCTTATCTGCAGCAGCCATCTCTGCAGCAGGACTACTACCAACTTCCGTCAATGCGTTCACCCAAAGACCTTTAGCTTCGCAATACATGGGAGGTTTTAAAGCAGCTCCCCTAGAAACTATCCGCATAGCTGTGATCGGTGTTGGTGCACGTGGTCCCGGGCATTTAAAGTTTGCTGCCAACCTGGACGGAACAGAAATCGTAGCCATATGCGATCTTTATGAAGATCTAGTACTTAAATGGTCGGAGGAGGCAAAAAACATAGGAAAAGGAGAAAGACATCAAAATATCAGGCAGTATTATGGAGAGGAAAACAAATGGAAAGAAATGCTCCGGGAAGTAAAGCCAGATATGGTATTTATCGCTACTAATTGGGCTAACCACGCTCCCATGGCAATAGAAGCAATGAAGCAAGGAGCCCATGCCTTTGTGGAGGTGCCTTTGGCATTAACCCTAACTGATCTCTGGGAAATTGTTGACACCTCTGAAAAAATGCAAAAGCATTGTATGATGATGGAAAATGTCAATTATGGGCGAGATGAATTACTGTTCCTAAATATGTGTCGAAAAGGAGTTATTGGCGAACTTTTGCATGGCGAAGCCGCTTATATTCATGATCTGAGGTTTCAAATGGAAGAAGTTGAAAGAGGAACTGGTTCCTGGAGAACATACCATTATGCCCAAAGAAATGGCAATTTATATCCTACTCACGGACTTGGTCCGGTAGCCCAGTATATGAATCTAGGAAGACAAGAAGACTCCTTTAAAAGTCTGGTATCTTATTCTTCCCCGGCGAAAGGCAGGGCCTTATATGCTAAAAATAATTTTCCTGAAAACCATAAATGGAATCAATTAGATTATAAAGGTGGTGATATTAATACGGCCATTATTAAAACAATAGTTGGCAGAACAATTCTAGTACAATGGGATGAAACAAGTCCGCGTCCTTATTCTCGCTTAAATCTTATTCAAGGTACTCAGGGAACATTGGCAGGTTTTCCCACTCGTGTTGCCTTAGAAAATGGATTTGAAGATCTGAGTGAAGATCATCATAAATGGATAGAAGGGGAAAATATGGAAAGAATATATGAAAAGTACGACCATCCTTTATACAAACGATTATCAGCAACCACAAATAAAAGTGGACATGGCGGTATGGATGGAATGATGATATACAGAATTATAGAATGTTTACACAAGGGAGAACCATTAGATCAAAATGTATATGAGGGCTGTTTTTGGAGTGCCGTATCTCCCTTAAGTGAATCTTCTGTAAAACAAGATGGAATGCCACATGCCTTCCCTGATTTCACAAGAGGTAAATGGAAGGATACAGATCCATTAGGAATAATTAGTTAGTATAGGTTATTAATGATACTAATTCTAAGTACGAGTAAGTAGCATAGCAATCATGTCAGAAAGGTTAAATCAAATAATAAAACAATTTAAGGATATTCAAGATGGCCTGCTTTGGATGGGAGAAAATTTTGAAAAGAAAATCCAGAAAATAAAGGATAATGAAGTTTTTATTAGACCAGAACCTTCTATACATAGTATTGCGGAACTCATAGCACATCTAACTGCATGGCGTAAAGATGCACTACATAAAATTACTACAGGGAAAGGTCATTTAGTAGATGGAATGCCGGAAAATTGGCCCACCAATACCCAATTAAAAGAAATGGGTTGGGATACTATTTGGAAGGAGCATTTAAAAAGCAGATCCTCTTTTGTAAACCTATTAGAAAAAAAACAAGATTCCTTTTTAAACGAAACCTACTTTGATCCCGAATTTAATGGAAATTACCCCTACTCTTTCGCAATTGAAGGAATTCTGCATCATGAAATATATCATTTGGGACAAATAGGATTGGTAGTAAAACTTCTAAAAGAAAAAAACTAAATACCCGTGAGGTATATCTTAAATTAAAGGACTAAAAAACATTATGAAGACCATAATAGAGACAGATAGATTATTGTTGAGAGAATTTATTTTAGAAGATGCACAAAATATATTTAGCCTTAATAGCGATCCCGAAGTCATAAGGTATACTGGTGATCTTCCTTTTAAGTCCGAGAAAGAAGCGACCCTTTTCCTATCTAATTATCAGGACTACAAAAAAAATGGTTTTGGCAGATGGGCGGTTTTAGATAAAAAAACCAAACTCTTTCTAGGATGGTGTGGATTAAAACGAAATGAAGAGAATTTAATTGACTTGGGTTTTCGCTTTTTTAAAAATGAATGGAATAAGGGGTTTGCTACCGAGTCTGCTACAGCTTGCATTTACTACGGCTTTAATTCCTTAGGTTTTGATAAAATAATAGGACGTGCCGCCCAAGAGAATATTGCTTCTATAAAAGTTTTAGAGAAAATTGGGATGCATTATTGGAAGACCGATGTTTGTCACGGGATAACAAATGCACATTATTATATGATAACCAAGGAGGCTTTTACCAAAAAAGGCTATTAAGAATTAATATAGATGAAAAACCCTCTCGATTATAAATCTACAAACAGAACCTCCTGGAATCTTAAAACAGAAACGCATTATAATTCAAAGTTCTACGATATGGAAGGGTTCCTGAAAGGGAATACCTCTTTAAACGAAATTGACCTGGAAGTCTTAGGGGATCTAAATGGCAAGAACGTACTGCATTTACAATGTCATTTTGGACAGGACACGCTTTCCTTAGAACGTTTAGGTGCCACGGTGACCGGGATAGACTTCTCAGATGAGGCCATTAATAGGGCTAATTCACTAGCAAAATCATTAGGTTCTAATGCCAAATTTATCTGCTGTGATCTATACGACCTTCCTAAATACCTATCCAAACAATTCGATATCGTTTTTACTTCTTATGGCACTATCGGCTGGTTACCCGATCTCAATAAATGGGCTCATATCGTTTCTTCATTTCTAAAGCCTCAGGGCAGATTTGTTTTTATTGAGTTTCATCCTGTACTATGGATGTTTGATGTAAATTTTGATGAGATTGCTTATTCATATTTTAATCGGGGACCCATTATAGAAACAGAAAAAGGGACTTATGCCAACAGAGAAGCGGATGTTACCTTAGATTATGTAATGTGGAATCATGGCTTGGGCGAGGTATTTACCAGTTTACTATCCAATGGGATAGAAATTGAATCTTTTAAAGAATATGATTATTCTCCTTATAACTGTTTTAAAAATATGGTTCAATTGGAAACAAAAAAGTTTGGAATTTCTTCTTTAAAGGGGAAACTACCCATGGTATATGCTC
>CALOAJ010000005.1:0-288555 GCA_942491255.1 uncultured Flavobacteriaceae bacterium
AACCAGCTGCTGCTAAAGTAGAGTTGTCTCTAACTGTTTCAGGGTTAAATATCGTAATATCTGCATCGGCACCTACCTGAATTCTGCCTTTTTGAGCCATTTGATCTACTCCATTTTCTTGTAAGAATTTAGCTGGGATGTATGTCATTTTACTAATAGCAGTCATTAACGGCATTAGATTACTCTCACGAACTTTTCTCAATACAATACCATTTGTTCCTGCTAAACGCGGATGACCCTGAACCGACTCATATGGTGTATCCCAATCCCAAGCAAGAGTTCCAGTTGCAGTAACAGTTAACGGAAATGCATCACTACCTACAGATGTTCCTTCATAAGCGAGAGCCATAGCTAATGTCTCTTCTGTGGCACCGTAAAACATTACACCAGTACCTGGCTCCGTTTTCATCAACTCATCGTAACGATCTTTGGTTAACGGTTTCATGGTAGCTATTTCAATAATATCTGAGTAAGTTCGGCCCATATTTGGACCGTAGTTAGAAGGTACTAAGTAATCGGCTCCAACAATGGTTGCACCAAAATTGTAAGGATAAATTTCTGCCAGAATAGATTGTCCTTTTGCTCTGGCATCATCCACCATTTCTAATGCTTGTTTTGTTTCACCAAGTGCTTGTTGGTGCATGTGGCATAATAATAATCCTCCACCATAAATGGCTTGATTTGCCATTAACTCTTCAAAACCAAGAATACCCGTAGTTGGCGCATGTTGACTGGAGAAGCGACCGTGAAGAAAAGTTGCTCGATTATACTTACCCGCCAGTTTTTGCCATGAAGCAGTTTCTTTTGAGGTAACACCTTTAATCATGTATCCAACAGGAACACCAATCCCCAGTGCACCATTCTTTAGCCCTTGATCAATAATTTGATTGATCTTGTCGATTTCATCTAAAGTTGGGGTTCTTCCAGACCATTGCATATCCAAAAAAGCATTTTCATCATGCGCTTCGATATCGGTTACAAACATTCCTGTTTTAGAAGTGTATTTTGGGTTGAATACTTTTTCTCTAGCCCCGATAGTACTAATAGTTGCTCCATAGTTGGTTTGAGACTTCCCTTCAAGAGTGTTATAAAATACATCTAGTGGATAAGCTCCTACTTCTAATTCCAGTGGGGTTGTTACACCATCGCGAAGCATTAGTTTTTGACCAAATGGAGCATCTACTACATGTACATGTGTATCAATAAAACCTGGGGACACCACATGTCCCTTAGCATCAATAGTTTCTTTTCCCTTGATTTCCTTATCGGTGATAATGGCAATTTTGCCATTTAAAATCCCAACGTTTTGAACCTTATCAAAATCGGTTTCCGGATCCATGACACGGCCGTTGAGAATTACAACATCAAAATTAGTAGAGGCATCGGTTACTTCCACTTTTACTGTTTCCGTAGTATCCGCCTTTGTGTCATTGTTTGGTTCTGTTTTTGTAGTTGCACGCAGCAAAAGCAAAATGATCAAGAAGATTCTATTGGGGCCTTTGTCTTGGATAATAGTTTGTTTTTCATTTTCGTATATGTTATTAATTTTTCCATTTTATTTAATAACTGTATAAGCTGTAATCTTAATTTTTCAATATTTAAATTCTTTTCTATTCTTTCATGTTTTGTCATTGAGTTCAATGGACTGTACAGTCTGAAGATGCTATGCCATCCTTTTACCAAGAATGGTTAGCAGTCCGTTTACATCTCCTTCGGGCGCTATTTCTTTGCAGGCACATACGGATCAGGCGTTCCCCGGCTTGATTGCTGGCTCCTTGGCCAACGACTCCATATGCTCTAGCAGAACCGGCCCAGTCCCCAACGTATCCATAAGTTACCTGCCATTGCTTTGGTCACTGGATATTCCTCTCTAGGATCATCATAGAGGTCGTAAAAGTGGGCAAACGGGAACTTGTTCCAGTTTAGTACTACCATTCCCTCCTTCAAACTCCTTGAACATCATCTTATAGTTATGCCACTTCACGCCGTGAATATCGTTGCCGACATAGACGACAAAGCCGGCTCGACCGGACTCCTCTTGTTTCCCCAGGAAGAAATCCGTCATGTCCTTACTGTCGATGATACGATCTGTCGGCACCTTACCACCGGTAATGTTTGCCACTGTCGCGTATAGATCAAACTGGTGCACGATCTCGTTGGAGACCTTGCCTGCCGGAATTTTACAGGGCCAGCGCACAATAACTGGCACCCGTAAGGACCCTTCCTTACCCGTGAAATAGGAACCACTCCATGGGCCGTTCCATCCCTGGTGAGCGGGGGTCACCTCGCCGCCGTTATCCGAGGCGGAAATGAAAACAGTATTGTCGGCAATACCCAACTCATCTACCTTATCCAGCAATTCACTGGCATAGGCATCGATTTGCATGAGCACATCGTCCCAGCCGCCATTGCCACTTTGCCTTCAAACTCCTTACTCGGCAAAACCGGCATATGTGTCTGGGTGTAGGGCAGATACAGGAAGAACGGTTTGCCGAGCTTTGGCCTGGCGTGTCATGAAGTCCTTGGCATGGTCGGTGACTTTCACGGTCGAATTCTGGCCTTGCCTGCAGGTCGTAGAGCTTCACCTCTTTTGGCTCTGAGCCTTTTTGGCCCAATAAATGTGCTCTTCCTTGATCAATGGATCTTCGCCGGTCTCCTTTGCCAATTTCCGATACTTCTGGAACATTTCCTGCGATGGCCCAAAGGCTCTCGTCGGTCGAATTGGGGATACCATACCACTCATCGAAACCCTGATCGGTTGGATAACGTCCCTCCGCCTGCCCCAAATGCCACTTGCCGAACATGGCGGTGGCATAACCCACATCGCCCAGCATCTCCGGCATGGTGTATTCCCACTGGGTCAAGCCATAATCCGGAGATGAGAGCGGCACAGAACCGTTCCCCGTGCGTTCGGCATAACGCCCTGTCATCAGCGCTGCACGGCTGGGCGTACATTGCGCCTCGACATTGTAATTCAACAGCCGCATCCCTTCAGTGGCCAGCTTGTCGATGCGCGGCGTGGCGCCACCCCGGAGAATACCCCCGCCGTAACAACCCAACTCGCCATAGCCGAAGTTGTCCATGTTGATCAATACGATGTTCGGTTTTTCACTTTTCTGTGCTTGCATTGGAATAGCCATTCCAATTATAAACAAGCAGGTAATGGCAATACTTAGTAATTTTTGTTTTTCTTTTTCATCATGAATAATTTTTAACTACATTCCTAATTATTTATCCTGATTCTTTATCTAAAGTCTTCATGGAAACAATGGGTAAGTTCAGGTTGTGTAGCGCATTCAGCACGCCCAATCAAGTTCTGATTGATCCTTTAACTTCCCGTGAGTATACCGGTGATCTTTCCTTCCTCTTTTTTTTCAGTACTTATTACCATATCGCCAAAATATCCTGCAAAACGCTCATCGATAATACCCTTGAATTCTTATACAATAAATAGCTGGCCCTTTTGTGTAAACTCGGTTCCATCTACTGCCATCGATTTCGATTCATTTTTAACAGTCATACCAGTCATCAATGATAAAAAACAATTTGGATTCCTATCGTCCTTGATAGTATAAGAATTTATGGTGTAACAAAATTACGCGATGGGGCAACCCATGTCAATAGCCCAAAAGGGTAATTTTAGTGTAAAGGAAATGGGAAAAGGAAAGAATCAACAGATCGAAAATAGTACAGAGGGTGTTTGCGCATGAGGCTGAGTGCCAGTGTTATCTACTCGCAAACAGTGTAAAAGGATGATTCAGAGAGAAAGCCCACTTGTTAGGTCAGCTAATGGTAAGCGCTTAGCGCACTGATTCCGTCTTTGCGAGTGAGACCGTACTGAAGCGATCTCAAACAGGTTTACGATGAATGATTCAAGAGATAGCGGCCCCACCTGTTCGGAACGAGGTGCCTCCTGTGACCCAATTGGTATTTAACCCATGGTTGGCTTAAGCTCAATGACTCTAGTTTCCGATGAGTAGTTGGAAAACGCAGCGCCTGGCGTGGTTGTGTCATTACGCATTGATTGGATGAAATTGTACAGGCTGTCCCCTGATATAACCTAAGTTGCCTGACCTTCTCTGAGCGTCGGATCCGCCCAAGAGAGAACAATATCCATAGGCTATTGAGCAATATTGTGTCATCACACATCTAGTAGAATGAAAATTATATAACCACTCGCAATGATGATCATCGACTTTATTTAGAGTAGCAAATGTAGCACCCAGACTGCTTTGCCTTATTCACCAATTCGATTAACGCCATAACCCGGTTGCTTACATGCAGTTTTGAAAGAATGTATTGTACAGGTGTTTTTTTATGGTATCTGTTGATAAATGAAGTTTATCGGCGATTTCTTTGTTTCTCAAACCTTGAGCAACCAATTTCAGCACCTCTAGTTTCCGCGAAAGAAAGGGTATTTAATACAACCTCATTCATTCTTTTGGCTCAACTACTTTTTCCTGCACAATTTGTATTCCTTTGAGTTGTTCACTTTCCCTCTCATTTATGGCTTTTAAAATCAAATTAATATGCCATTTGTTCTCTTTACTCTCTGATAGTCCGGCAAATAGTTCCTTTACTTCTTTGCCATAATCAAGGTACATACGGATGCTGCCACCAATGCTACTGAGTGATAAAGCTTCCGTAATTTTCAATGAGGCCTCTTTCGGCTTTTTCTGTGCCTTTAACGCCAGAGCTTGCAGAATAAACACATCAATTAATATGGCTTTTTTATTGGTTTGCCGTAAAGTTTGTTCAATTTCTGTGAGTATTTGAAGCGCTTCCGCAATACTTTCGGCTGTGTTTATAACCAATTTCAGTTTTACCGGAGTTAATTGGGGAACATAAACAAACCATAAAGGAGGTATTAGCTCATACGAATCCAGCTGTTTGTTCAGCAGTTGTGCTTTATCAATATCGTTTCTTTTTAATGCCAGCTCAACCTGCATGGCTTTTGCAATAGCGATGGCCGGTATTTCATTGGTTTCTTCGAAATGCCGGATAATAAAATCCATCAATTGGTCTGCTTTTTTCACCTCACCATTATCGATGTGGATAGCGGACAGCATGAACGCACACTGGGCCAAATAAAATGAACGGGCAACATAAGGATCATTAACGACCGTTTCTAAATAAGATTTGGCCAGCTCATCTTCGTTAGATAAATAATGGGCCATACTTATAAAATACTTGCCAAACACTACCGACTCTAATTGCCCATGCTTTTTACCAAGTTTTATAAGATTTAACGCATGCTTTTTCACCATCACTGGATTTCCTTCCATAGCATATGCCATCGAATACCAAAATTGCATTCTTGTTATAGAAAGATAGGACACTGGAGGAAATTCTATTGCTGCTTTTTTTACGCTTTCAATATCATTGTTCATTTGATAACAGAGCACCTGTGTTCCCATTGCAAAAGACTGTGCATGGCTGGCTCTATCCGGCAATAAATCAAGCGCCTTTCTCGAATATTCAAAGGCACTTTTCGTATCTCCTGAAATCATGAATAGTTCTCCTTCAATTGTTTTTACTTCGCCCAGTATGGCCTTCATTTCCTGAGACTCGATGGATAAATCACTTAAAATAGCTTTGGCTTTTTCCTTGAACTCGAAAAGTTCAGGCATTTGACCATGGTAATCCATGATAAAGGCTTTGGCAGTTAAGAGTGCAGGTGTTTCTTCAATAATGCTCAACGGTAACAAATCTATCAAATCGTCTAAACGATGGATTTTCCCGGCATCCAACAACTCGTGCCGATAGCGGGAAACTAAATCAGCTGCCAATTCAATTTTATGCCCCTTAAGGGCGTGTTTAACAGCTTCTTCTTTAAAATCATTTTTATCAAACCATTCAGAAGCTTTTAAATGATACGAATTAATCTCGTCAGTACTATATTGTTTCTTCAATTGGTTTTGAAGCATCTCACGAAACAGGTGATGGAACCGATACCATTTCCCGTTAAAATCCAATGAGATTGTGAAGATGTTGGCATACAGGAGGGTTAGAATCAAATCTTTCCCAATTATATCAGCTTCCATATTTTCAACATGAGGAAGACATAGTTCATTCACCAATTCATCGCAAAACCGATCAGGAATTGACATTTTAAGGATACAATTCCTTATTGATTCGGGCTGATTTGAGATTACTTCTTCCAGCAAAAAATCAGTGGTTGTAGGATTAATAGCATGAATTTTATCAAGGGACTCATTTAAGTCTTCACCTATCTTTACCATTAACATTAACAAACGCAAACCAGTAATCCATCCTTCCGTTTGTTTCATCAATTTATGCGAAATTGCTCTACTTGTTGTTGTTTGAAAAATATTCTTCAACAATTCCAAAATTTCACTTTCATTGAAGCGCAGGTCTGCCATACGAATCTCATTGATGCGGCTGTGTGCCCTTAAAGAATTTATATTTAAAAATGGATCGTTCCTGGTAATAATTACCAATTGCATTTGCTGTGCAGGAAATTGGAGTAACTTGTTTATCAGTTCATTAATTTGGTTGTTTCGGATTAAATGATAGTCATCTAAAACCAAAACAAACTCCTTATCAATTTCATCTAAACCATTAATGAGGCTTTCGGATAAAACATTTAATGGCGGCAAAGAACCAGTTTCCAAATGGTTATTTATATTCCTCAAAGCTTTTGGAAACTTTTTTCTTAAAGAAGTGAAAAGAATATCAATAAAAAGTCTGAGATCATTGTCCTCATCACTTAAAGAAACCCATGCATAAGGAATTTTGGATTTTTCTAACCAGGAACTAACCAACATGCTCTTACCATAACCGGCACCGGCAGAAACCAGTGTAAGGGGTTTGTACATGTTCTTTTCCAGAAGTTCAACCAGATGCGTTCTGTAAACATGTTCCCTGGAAACAAGTGGCCGGTGTAGCTTTGTGAATAGCATTGCTAAATTTAGTTAAAAAATGATTCCATATCAGTTATAAAAAGATGTAACTGAGTTTTTACCTGATTACAAGGAAAAATAAAAAATCCTTTAGCTAGTTCATGGCTTTGTAATGGTTGGCCTTGTACATAACAATGGTATATAGTAACAAGTTACCATATACATCAAATTTAAGAAATATAGTTACTTGTAACTATATTTCCATTATATCTACAATCATAGTTATTTAAACTTTCGGAGCCTTATTTGAATCTAAAATATTACGGTCCCATTAAACAGCCATTTTACGTTACTATTCTGGAAAAAGCTGATCTTTTTATTTGAGCGTCCCATTCTTGTCTCATTTAGTGGTTTCATTAATTGACCTTTTACGAGACAGTTTTTTTAAATAGAAAAACGGTTAGACCCGTGAGCAATTTTAGATTTGGATATAAAAATGGCAGTATCTAATTAAGCGAGCGAAACTTTGTTTCGTGCTGCAAGCCCCATATCTTACCAAACTTCATCCTATCTATTTGTGAGGCAATCTTAAAGTTCTTCTTTTAATGCTTGCTTTAGACTTTCCAATTCAGATTCTTCTATTTCTAGTTTTAAATATGGTTTTCCAAATCTTGGTATTTCCAACTGGATTTCATCCAACAATTTCAAAGTTCGGAATCGTTCCTTTTTCCATTTCTCTTTAAGGATATAGTTGTCATATTGTGTTATTCTATCTCTCTTCATGGATTGCTCGAACATTCTTTCCTGTAGCTCCAAACGCTTTTCTTTTCTTCTTTCTTCATTTTCACCATAATCGAATATCTTTTTGAGCATATCATGAATTTTAGGAATGGAGCTGTTCTTTTCCCAGTTTCAAAGTAGTTCCTCTATAAAATCGAATCGTTTGTTTAAACGTTGCTCAAAACCTATATAGTTCATCAGGTACTTGTTCTTTGGTGAGATCTTTGCCCCTTCAAAGAAGTCCATCATCAGTTCCAAAGTAAGTGTGTGCGACTTGGAAATCTTCTTTGAAAACTCCCGATATCTTCCCGCTACTATACGATTGATGCTTATGGCCGAGAAATCACTTTTTTCTTCTTTCCCATTTCCATTACAGTAATTTTTTTAGGAGTTTATAGGGTCTAACAGAACATTTATTGATTTTTGCGTTAAAAAATATTTTGGTTAAATTTTCAATCTATTGAAAATCAATGGTTTGTAATGCGTAACATCGCTTTAGCGTGTTACCCTCTTGCTTTACAAACCTTAGCGCTTCGCTGCTAAAATTTGTAAACTTTAGTTCGGTACCGTTTTATTCAAAAAAGTAGTTGCGCCCTATTTCGATTTTTCTTCCGCATTTATCTTTCCGAACACTAAAAAAATCGAATCAGGAACCATGCGCAAAAGTTAGTTAAGGTTCGATTTGGGAGCTTCTCTTGTTTTTAACTTCTTTTTGCTTCGTAACTTCTCAATTAAACTCATTGCATGTCCTCCCCTACCTTCTTCTGAAGTACCCTTGCATAAATTTGGGTAGTTGATAGTTTGGTATGACCCAATAATTTGGAAACTGTTTCAATGGGAACTCCATTGGAAAGTGTGACTGTTGTGGCAAAAGTATGTCTGGCGGTATGGAAGGTTATTTTTTTATGATGTCACAAGCTTTGGCTATCTCCTTTAAGATTTGATTGGTCTTTTGATTGCTATAGACTGTAAGTAGTTCACCTGTGAGCATCATTTCCTTCCCTATACTTTTCTAGAATATCTTTGCCCTTGGTAGAAATGGTATCTTGACGGGTTCATCGGTTTTGGCCCTTTTCGTATATATCCATATGATTGCCATCTATTCCTAATAGAATCTGATTGGGTTTTAGTTCTTTGATATCTAGATATAGGAAAGGTCCTGTGTAGCAACTGAAAAGGAATATATCTTTGACCCTTTGTAAACACTAGTCATGAAAGAGGTCTCTTCGATTAATTTTAGCTCTCTATCCGTTAGATAGCTACGCTCATTTTAATATGCGGAGTTTATAGTTTCTGAAAGGGTCTTTCTCCAACCATTCCATTCTAAGGGCTTAGATTGGTCATTTTCATCAACCGTTCCATGTGTTTCATAACTCCATTATTGGTACAGGTCCTTCTTGATGTTTTGGGTTTATAAGTTCTGATATAGTTTTCGAAAGTTGACAATGAACCTATATTTCAATTGGATTAAGTAGATTATCATCCGTCTTAAATTTCTCCCTTGAAGATATTCCTGTAAATACTTCTCAGTGGAAAAGTAGTTTTTGAGGATCCCAGGCTTTAGCTCATTGGTTGATATTCTTATTATGATATTCCACGGCCTTCATCAAGAGCATTCGTTCTTCGTCCTCCCCGAAGTACCTTAGCTTGATTGCTTGCTTTGGCCGTAATCAACTTTCCGAGTGCATAATTGCTTGTAGGGCATTGAGAACTCTGCATGTGCATCGTCAAAATAGGTGTTCAATAAAATTCGGTTTTGGTCGGTTTCCTTCGTTCCGACACTACTGAAAAATGTCCTTTCAATTGCAGGCACCGCCCAATGTGTCACTGCAATGTTTTATACTGAATTCAGCGCGTTCTTTTTTAACTGTAATTCGTACATAGATATCCAATTTATCGGGATCGTTCCGTTTTTTCCTAGTGAAGAAAATCACTCCTATCGTAATGTCCGTACGCATGTGTTAAGTCTTTTGGATTTAAACATTATTGTTTGTGGAAAGACTACATCTAAAATGAACTAAATGTTATTTAAAATTAGCACAAAACAAATGTAAACCACACCGCTTTGCACACCGAATTGACACACTGAAGGGTGGTTTAACTATATCATATGATTGCAGAAAAAATGAAAAACCCATATTAATCATACCATTAACAGGATGAATACCCTGATTGCCCAAACGATTAGCAGGGTATTGATATTGCCATGGCGGTTCGTCGGGATGACAGGATTTGAACCTGCGACCACACGGCCCCCAGCCGTGTACGCTACCAGACTGCGCCACATCCCGATTCTAATTATCTTTTCTATATCTTATTGCTTCATTTTAAGAATTCTCATTCAACTTAAGTGACCATCCCGCCTCAGGCGGGATACGCTACCAGACTGCGCCACATCCCGAAAGAGGATGCAAATATAAAACAATAGTTCAGAAATATTAGCCTTCAAATTCATTAAATAAATAAGGGGTTATAGTCTTACCTATAACCCCCCTGCCATAACATATTGAATAAAATATGCTTTATCTATATAAGGTGAAATGTCCTACATATTGTTGTTTTTCCAAGTCGTTGGCATTTACTACGTACCAATAGTCACCAGTAGGTAATTCCATTCCATCATATTTTCCATCCCATGCAGATACCTGATCTAATACAGCTACGACCCTTCCATATCGATCATAAATCTTTACTTCCAAATTTGGAAAGAATTCCCTATTCCTTGGAAACCAGACTTCATTCATATTATCGCCATCAGGTGTAAAGAAATTAGGTATCTCTAACATTCCAGTAAAATCAAAAGGAATCGTTATAATAGCCTCACATCCTCCTTCATCTCTAACGCGAACAGTGACCATGGCATCTTCATTTGTTTCATAAACATTTTCGTCTCCATAGGACTCATCCTGAAAAAAGAACTCATAACCTCCATACCCTCCAGTAGCTGTAGCGGTAATTTCATTAGGACCAGATTTCACAGCATTCAATGTCAAAGGTTCATAAAACTCCGTAGTAAACTCCACGAAAGTCGTACATCCATTAGAATGATAAATATAGACAGTATAATCACCTGCCGGTAAATCGCCCCAGCTTCTTTCTGTGGTCGCCAATGCTGTTACTGCATCTGTCGGATCAACAGGATCCAGAGCAAAGAGTAAATCGGAATATTGACTTGGGTCTTCCATTTCTATGGTTACCGTACTATTTGGGAATATCCCATCACAACCGTATTGGATAATCGGAGTTGGAATAAGCTCTACTCCTATCCCTACCGGTACAATCACATTCGTTTCACAACCCCTGGCATCTCTTACAAAAATTACATAAGTTTCTCCTCCTGTTAAGGTATCCCAATACTGTGAAGGATTAGGTGCGAAATCTGCATCATCCGAAGAGTTCAGTGCAAATTCATAGGGTGGTGTACCGCCAACAACATCTAGGGTCACTGTACCATCACTATCACCTAAACAGGTTTCAGGAGTGGAGTTTGCAATCCCTGCCACCAATTCCTGAGGCTGCGTAATAGTGATTGTCTGGGTTATCGTACATCCCAATTCATCCTGAATAATTACCTCATAAGCCCTTGGACTTAGATCCGTAAATGTTTTTCTATTTGGATTTAAAGGATCATCTCCTTCAAAGAATTCACTTAACTGATCCGCAATAGAATATCTTATTATACCAGTTCCTCCACTAGCTTCAATTATTAACTGGCCATCTGTATCACCAAAACAGCTTACAGGCACCGCCTCTATATAATCCAAAACCAATGGCGGTGGATCTACAATGGTAATAGGCGTTGAAATAGCTGTACACCCACCACTTTCGGCATAAACCCAATAAGTGCCAGGTCCCAAATCTCTAAAAATTCCTGAAGCTTGCGCTCCTCTTTGTACATTTCCACCGGATGGGAAAGCGGGTACATCAGAATTTAACAAGGTATATACGTAGTTTCCTATTCCTCCAAAGGCCTCAGATCTAATAATACCTGTTGCTTCGCCTGCACAGTTAATAGTGGCATTGGCTAAATCTAAAGCAATAACCAATGGAGCAGCTGGGTCTAGGGATATCTGGTTTGATTTTTCAAAGGGACAACCATTTGAATTTTGGACGTCATATTGGAAAGGTCCAGGATCCAAAGTAATATCCTCTGTTATTTGTGTAGATATTGCTGTAGGGTTTAAAGCGTCTAAAGGTAAAAATGGATCCGCTGTATTTGATCGCCTATAAAAATAGCTTACACCTGGTTCTGGATTAGTAACCGTAAGTTCCATAACCCCAATATCTCCACATCCTGGAGGTGATAATTCTACAAGTTCAGTTACAACAACTTCTGGGTCTTCAATGGTAATGGGCACCGTTGTATAACTACAGTCCCATCCATCAAAAACAGTAATCGTATAATCACCTGCAGATAGGTTGGCAAAACTAGTAGTAGTCTGTAGACCACTATTAGTTCCTTCGGTGATCCTATTTAATTGATATAAATAGTTTCCGGGCCCTTGTCCTCCGCTTAAATTAAATGCTTCAATAATCCCGTCATTGTCATTATTACATTGAAGCGGTTGTGTAATTTGAATGTCAGCATAAATAGGTGCTGGCAAGGCCAAATCAATTGTATTAGTAGCTATACAGCCTTCAGCATCTCTGACATTTACGGTGTAAATACCATTGGAGAGTCCGATTAAACTATTATTGTTATCAGGATAATCCTGAACGATTGTAATTCCATCAGGTGCTACTACTTGATATTCGTAGACACCCCATCCCCCATCTCCGGTGATAAATATTTCACCTAGTCCTGGAACAGCACAAGTAACCTCAGCTGTTTGAGCAATAGCTACTGTTAGGGCCCTATCCGGCTGTCTCACTGTAGCCGCATTACTAACCACATCACAAAAAGGAATGTTTAAGGCTTCTACATAGACGACTAGATTTCCAGCTGGTAAACCGGTAATAGTCCCCGGGTTTTCACCAATAATATTGGTATCAAAACTTCCCGTTACTCCTGTAGTAGTCTCTACCCCTGTATTATCACGTGAGAAAACCTCATAGTTATAAGCTCCTGAATAATTATTAATCTGAATACTCATCTCCCCATCATTACCATTAAAACAAGTTACAGGTTCTGTCTCTGCAATTAAGGCTTCAATGGTATTGTAATCCGGTACATTTATGATAGGCGTCAGATAAGTACATCCGGCGTTGCCTACATCGGTTACGGCGAAGATATAATCTCCGGGCGTGCTGATAGGCCAATTTACGGTATCGCTACCTCCTGAAGTACGAACAGGCTCAGAACCTAAAGGCAAAATCTCCACCTCATAATTTCCAGGACCTTGATCTATAATGATATCAATAGAACCCGGACTAACGCCTGTCCCGGAAGCATCACAGCTGATAGAATTTACATTAAAGGTAAACGTAAGGCCTACAGGGGCATTTATATTTACGGTCTCAAATACTTCACAACCATTTTGATCTTTCGCAATTATTATAATGCTTTGATCCGTTCCATTGTCAATTACTTCGAAAATATTGCTGGTTTGAAAATTGGTTCCGTCAAAAGCCGGCGTACCATCATTCATGCTATAGGTATAGGTTGGTGTACCAGTATTCGTGCCAGTTCCATCACCATTGGTATCTGTAAATACCGTTATGGTAGCCGTATTAAAACGATTACTACTAGGGTCACAGGTAAATTCTGTATTAGTAGTATTAATCAATAAAGGACTAGGCTCAATAATAGAAACGTTTCCTGATCTATCCGGACATCCTCTATCAGATACGACCCCTACTTGATAGGTCCCCGGTCCTAGGTTATCAAAAATGGCTGTTGGCTGTGGCCCGGCGATAATCGTGGCCGAAGCGCCATCATATAAGGTATATTCAAACGGACTATCTGTATCAGAACCTGGTGTTAATTCAACCGTGATATTACCATCATTGGCACCATTACAGGTAATATCGTTTTTAGGAGTCGCCGAAATAACCGGACTGTTTACCGTGGTTACATTGACATTTACATTATCTGTACAGAGGGGTATTGTATTAGAATCTAAATCAGTAACCAATATGGTATAGTTGGCTGGGAAAAGATTTGTAAAAACAGGATTATTGAATTGAGTAATAACTGGATTTACACCGTCATCCAGGTCAAATCTAAAGTTACCACTACCTCCTGTAGTATTTACTGTGATTACCCCGTCTCCTGCATTACAAGTTGGTTCGGTACTAGCATTCGCCTGAATGGCAAAAAAGTCGAACACTCGTGCTAAGACAGTATTAGTACATCCATTCCCATCTCTAACCGTAATGGTATAATCGCCGGGGTTGGCAACAATAAAATTAGGACTACTCTGAAATCCACCTCCTATATCATACTCAAAGGTTTCGTCGGGAAGACCAGACCCCGTGCTTAGTGGAGCAGTCATATTAACCGTATAATTGGCAACTGCAGTACATTGGTTTACGACATCTACTGTTGGTGGTGGTACACCTGGATCTTCTGTAACAGTAACTGTTGTAAAGCTGATACAACCACTGGCATCCTGGACATAAAAATCATAATCTGCCGAATAAGGTCCTGCAATCTCAAAGGTTGTTTGTGTACTAAAAACAACGGGAGGTGCACTTCCTGTAGGTACATAGGCAAAAGAATAACCCGGAGTGCCTCCCGTACCTCTTACAGTAACCAAAGCGCCAACATTACAATTGGCCGGCTCGTTATTATCCACCACTAGGGTAGGAATATCCGTAATGATATCTACTAAGGCACTGGCATCACAACTGGTATTGTCATCTTGTACGAGGATTTGATAATTTCCCGGTGGGAGGCCTGGAAAAGACCCGTTATAAGGAATTGGCTCATTAGTCAATACAATAGGAACACCAACAAAAGCACCTGTATTTGTGTCTTGCAACTGAATTGTGATATCTGCAGGAGAACCGATCCCCGTCACTTCAAAGTCTATTTGTCCATTACCACCCGGGGTACATGAGGCCGTTGTAGCCGTAGCCGCTATAGCAATAGGCGAAGGCCCTGCAATAGGATCTATCTGTTCTATATAGCGACATCCTAGAAAATCTACTACTTCTACAAAGTACGTAACTCCATAGGCTATTTGTCCGGTAAAATCGTGTGTATCTGCATCTACATTTGGCGCACCTAAAAGTGTTCCTACAAGTCCAATTTGATAAGGGGCCGTTCCCCCAACTATATCAACAATATAGGTAAATGCAGTAGTACAATCCGGGGGTGTTGTGACTGATACGGGGACAAGATCAATCTGATTTTGGGTAATCGTAACCGTATCGCGGTCTTCACAACCACTGGCATCAACTGTTACAACCGTATAGGTTCCTGGAATTAAATTTGGAATGTTAACGGCTGTACTTGGTGTTGGACCTACTGTAGTAACCGCAGTTCCGGTGATATCCAGAATAGTATAGGTATAATTAGCCGTACCATTAGTGATACCCGTAATATCTATGGAACCTTCTACTGTACCGGCAGCACAGATGGCATTATTCGCCACCACGGTAGCATCAACAGGAACACTACCATTTATAGTAGCTGAAAGAACCGGAGTTGTACAACCTCTACTATCTCTAATGACAAATCCACTGTGAGGTCCCGGAGCAAATCCAGAAAAAATATTTTGTGAACTAAAGGTTGCTCCACTATCGTCACTATATTCATAAGGAGGAACGCCAAAATTTGTATCCGGAATCAGCGTTATAATACCATTGTTATCTCCACAAGTAGTGTCAGTAGGCAAGGCGGCACCAACTATACTTTCTGGCGGGATGATGGTAATAACGTTAGTCTGCGTACTACATCCTTCACTATCACTCACCATAAACTGGAAAGTGGTAGGGACAATGATACTACCATCATTAGGAATATCATATATAAAATTAGTTCCGGTGATAGGATTGGCATCAGAAGTGAAAGGTGCTCCATCTATACTTACTTCATAGATGTCATAATTACCACCTGAAGGATAACCATTGGCAATATTCACTCTTATTTGAGCGGAAGGACCACCACAACTTAACTCTCGTATAATAATACCGTTAGCCGTTATTTCTGGTTCTATAGTGTAACTAAGATCATCTCTACAATTATTAGCATCAACAACTTCAATATCATAATTCCCTGGTGTTAGGTTATTAAATACATTACCTCCTACTAGGGGTCCTCCATTAATTCTATATTGGTAAGGCGGCAAACCTCCCGCAGCATTTACGGTCAAAGTAGCTGCATCCGTATTATCATAACAAAAATCAGAAGCCGCATTATCCAAAGTCAAGGTTGGAGAAGTCAAGGGAGTTAGCGTAAAACTATCTGTTACGGTACATCCGTTTGCATCAGTAACGCTTATCTGATAAGGACCAGCTTGGGTAAGGTTACTAAAAGTTCTCCCATTTTTTGGGCCCCGGTCCACACCATTGGGTTGTGTTAAGGTATATCGATTACCTCCCCAACCACCTACGGTATTTATCCTTACACTACCAACATTGTTATTCTGACAGCTCATTGCTGTTACATCTAAACTACTTATGGCAAAAGCTACAGCTGGTTCTTGAATAACCAAATTTGCTGTATCCGTACAATTGGTATCTTCATCAGTTACGGTAATCGTATAAGTACCGGCGGCGAGTCCAGTAAGTGGAATGATGGGTGATACTTGTCCACCATTAACCGGTCCTGCATCAATTTGATAACTATAGGTGCCGGCAAAACCATCTACCAAATAACGTCCTTCTCCGTCACTATCACCCACACAGGTAACCACAGAAGTTGCCTGGGCCTGAACACCAATGGAGCTAATATCAGTAATGGCAAAAGATTCATCATAACTACAGCCTGCGCTGTCGGTTACTCTAAAAGTGTAAGTTCCAAGACCTAAAGTCGTAAATATGGGGTTACTAAGGTTATTGATTGCACTCCCAGCAGGAGCTATTATTTCATAGTTATAAGGAGCAATACCATCCGTGACTCCCACGGTAACAGAAGCCGTACTGGATAAACAATTGATACTGGAAATAACAAAATCCATATCGGTTGGCTTATCCAAAGCATTGAAGACAATTGGGGCCAATGTTTCCACACAACCGTTGGCATCTCTGATCTGGGGGGTATAAGTTCCTACTCCAAGGTTTGTAAATACGGTTGTTGGACTGAAACCTGCTCCAATACTGTAATCGTAAGGTCCGGTTCCTCCAGCCACTCCGGTAATACTAATTTGTCCACCCGTCTCATTTAAACAACTCGGAATAATATCGGGCGTAGCAGTTGCGGTAATACTAGATGGCGTACCCACCGTTTCTGCAGAAGCCGGGGTAGTACAAACAAAGGCACCTTGTTGATAGCGAATTATCACATCATAACTTCCGGGGGTAAGACCATTAAAAACATTACTATTTTGATAATTTGTACCATTATCAACACTATATTCCAGATTATACCCGAATCCGTTGGTTACGTTTATCGTTATCTGACCATCATTTATTCCTCCACAATTTGCATCCGCTGTAGTTACGTTAAATACAGGAGGAGGTAAATCTTCTACATCAATATTTGCAGTTCTTGTACAGCCATTGGCATCTTCAATAAGGATGTTATAAGTACCCGCAGCGGTTACTGTAAAAACAGCAGTAGCGGCAAAGGTGCCACTGAAATTAGTACCACCATCTAAGCTATATCGATATGGAGAAGTTCCGCCCGAAGTATTAATCGTAACATCTACAGAAGCAGCGCCACAACCAAAACTATCGGAAGCTGTTGCCGAAACGGCTATTGGACTAATTCCACTACCAATATCAATGGTATCTCCGTTAGTATCAAGGGTGATTAATTCGTTACATTTATTGGTTTCCACGCGGATGGTATAAATCCCGGGGCTTACATTGTCAAAAGTATAGTTACTAGCAGAATTTGGTCCAAAAGTATCTACTGTAACTCCGGCCTTTAAAAGTCTGTAAGTATAAAAACCTGGCACTCCACTTACTACCACATCAATACTTCCTAATTCTCCCGGACAAAGAATATCGTTAGCTGTTACGGCTACCGTAATATCTAAGTCTTGTACATTTACTGTATTAGAAGGAAATAAACAGGCACTGGTAGATACATTTTTTAGTCGTACCCAAACATTGTAATTCCCGGAAGAAGTAATATCAAAAAAAGGATCGTCCTGATATGGACCTGCTGAATTGTTTAAACTATACTCATAGCCAGCAGGAACATTGGTTACCTCTACCCTACCCGGATTACCACAAATGATATCCTCTTTAATTAGTTGAGGATCTAAAGGGTTTAAAGATGATTTAAAATAGAAATATTGTCCGCCATCTACTCTAACACGGAACTCACCAGATGAATCAAGATTATAAGTGGCACCACTACCTACGTTATCATAACAAGTATTGGAAGGGTTTGCACAATCATCAATTACAGAAAGGGCGCATCGATTAGGATCTAATTTTTGCCATTGATAAGTACTTCCGCTTTGACTTAAAGATATTGTTCTAATATCACTTGTACCACAAAGGAAAAACTTTGCCAAGGTACTACCGTCATTAGGACATACCACCTGTTCATTGGCCCCCTGGATGATGGTCATAAACATGGGAGCAGATGTGGTGGATGTATTGGAGGTTTTGTTTTCTGCTGTACTACTTAAAGCTATATGCGGTGATTCGTTCAACTTATTGCCAACTTCAATAGATGACATATCAGATATAAGCCGATAAACGTTTGACTTTGCAATAGCCGAGGAACCCACAATAAATAGTGCCAGCAAGAGCACGGCATACACAAGATGCCTTGTTTTTTTAGGGAGCATAGGTTAATTCGTGTTATGGCAAGAATATGCTTGATTTGGGATCAGAATATTCTACAGCGTAATTGTTTATACTTATATTTTCTCTTTATCTTTAGGCTATCAAAGCCTTGCTTATTATTAATTTTTAACGCTGGATAATGAAAAAAAGTATTTTCTTATTGTATATATTCGTTGTAATGAACAACATTTCTTGTGGACAAAAAACAGATAATGACGTTCAATTACCGAAAGAAAACACCTTTACAGCGGATTTATTGGTAGACGATTTAGAAATTCCATGGGGGATGGCTTTCCTCCCAGATGGCGCAATTCTAATTACAGAAAAAGCTGGAGAATTACTTCATTTTAAAGATGGTTTGAAAACTCAAATATCGGGTCTTCCTAATATTTACAACAGGGGACAAGGTGGCCTTTTAGATATTGAGCTACATCCTAATTACGAGGACAATGGCTGGATCTATTTTACTTATGCTTCTGAAGAAGGAGAGGAAAAAGGAGGTCACACCGCTCTTATGAGAGCGAAAATTGAAAATAATTCGTTGATTAACAAAGAGTTGCTATACAAAGCCTCACCTAACACTACAAAAGGTCAACATTTTGGTTCCAGAATAGAATTTGACGATCAGGGATTTTTATTTTTCTCCATAGGAGAAAGAGGGGAACGAGATATTAACCCTCAAAATATTCAACTAGACGGGGGAAAGATCTACAGACTTAATGATGATGGTAGTATCCCGGCAGATAATCCCTTTGTTGCTGATGCAACTGCTAAAAGTGCGATTTATACCTATGGAAATAGAAATCCACAAGGGATGACAAAAAATCCGGAAACAGGAGATATTTGGATTCATGAACATGGCCCACAAGGGGGAGATGAAATCAATATCATTAAGAAAGGAGCTAATTATGGCTGGCCGTTAATTACCTATGGCATCAACTATAGCGGAACACCCATCACTGATAAAACGGAAATGGAGGGGATGGAACAACCCATACACTATTGGGATCCATCTATAGCTCCCAGCGGGATGACCTTTGTTACTTCAGATAAGTACCCAACATGGAAAGGTAATTTATTGGTAGGTTCCTTGTCTTTCCAATATTTAGAGCGATTAGGAATTGAAGGAGATAAAGTGGTGTACCGAGAAAAGTTGATGGAGGATATTGGTAGAGTTCGAAATGTTCGTCAGGGACCGGATGGCTATATATATGTAGCTGTAGAAGGTAAAGGCATTTATAAACTTATTCCTAACTAATTTATATCCTAATAAAGAATCAGACACTTTATTAATATGAAATCTAGTTTATTCAATCTTCTAATATTTTTGATTTTTTCTTACAATCTTGTGGCTCAGGAAAAAACAATGGAAGAAAGTCAAAAAAACGGTAAAACTATTTACACCAACTTTTGTGCTGTTTGCCATATGGCAGATGGTAAAGGCGTGGGCAGGACCTTTCCACCAGTGGCACAGGCGGATTTTCTATTAGATAAAAGAGTTGAGAGTATCAAAACCATAAAGTTTGGGGTTCAAGGTCCAATGAAAGTAAACGGAGTAACTTTTAATAGTAGTATGATGCCCATGGGTTTAAAAGACGAGGAAATTGCTGATGTGATGAACTATATGCTAAATACCTGGGGCAATAAAGACCCAAAAATGGTAACCCCACAAGAAGTGGCTAATATCAAAGAATAAATTACTTCTTTAAGGCTTCCATCGCCTTTTTAACAGAGCCATATTCCAATAAAAGCTTTTCGGCTTCTTTGTAATTCAAATTAAGACCTTCCATAAGATAACGAGTACCACGATCTACCAATTTGGTATTACTAAGTTGCATATTTACCATCTTGTTTCCTTTTACCCTGCCTATTCTTATCATTAGCGCTGTTGTAATCATATTTAAGGCAAGTTTTTGAGAAGTTCCACTTTTCATACGGGTACTCCCCGTTAGAAACTCTGGTCCGACGTTGATAGCAATTGGAATATCCGCTAATTCTGCCAAGGGAGATCCAGGATTATTTGTAATACCTGCAGTAAGTATTCCATGCTTCTTAGCCTCTTCTAGTCCTCCAAGGACATAAGGCGTTGTACCCGAAGCGGCTATTCCGACCAACACATCCAATTCTGAAATCTTATGCTTTAGAAGATCTTTCCACGCTTGTTCTCTATTATCTTCGGCAAACTCTACCGCCTTTCTTATGGCAGTATCACCTCCTGCGATGAGGCCAATAACCCTCTCGTGAGGCAAGCCAAAAGTTGGGGGTATTTCGGACGCGTCTAAAATACCCAGACGACCACTGGTACCGGCACCTATATAAAATAATCGACCCCCTTTATAAAAACGTTCCTCGAGTCCATCCACAAGAAGGCCTATTTGCGGAATAACCTCTTTTACGGCCAGCGCCACTTTTTGATCCTCAAGATTTATTTTTAACAGGATCTCTTGAGTATCCATTTTTTCCAGATGATTATGATCAGAAGGGGTTTCGGTGATTTTGATATAGTCAGACATATTAAAGTAAGTGTATTTCTTGATTTCGGTATGGGTTAAGTAAATTACTATTAGGATCTAGTTCTGTTATCATAGTATTTATAGCATTGATATCACAGGTCTTATATTGATGTTGTGAATTCAGTTTTTCAGAGATACATAAAAGAATGGTTTTTTTTGAGGCATTTATCACCGCCTTTTTGGTCTGAACGATTTCCCAGTCGAAATCGGTAAGGCCATGAAGAGAATCAACATATCCGGTACCAATAAAGCTATAATCAAACCTAACCTGCGCTAATTGATGAACGGTATAAGAACCCACCGATATTTGAGATTCACGGGAGATTTCACCACCAATAAAAAAGACTTTAATATTCGGGTGTTCTAATAAGTGCCAAGCAACGGGTAAACTAAAAGTAAAACAACTAAAGCTGAGTGAAGAAGGAATAAGCTTAACCAATTCTAGACAGGTTGTGCCTCCATCAATGAAAATAACACTATCATTTTTGATTAAACCTATAGCTTTTCTGGCAATAATGGCCTTTTCCTCTTGAGCATAGATATTCGTATTAATACTAGGCAGACTTGTAAAACCCAAGGATACTGCTCCTCCATGTACCTTTTTTAATTTATTAACAGCATCAAGCTCCTTCACATCGCGTCTTGCGGTGTCTATGGAGACGTCCAATTTCTCTGCAATGTGCGCAAGAAGTATTCTATTATGTCTTTCCACTTCTTTAAGAATAGCAAGTTGTCGCTCCTCCTTTAACATATACTCATGATTTTAAAAATCAAAGATAGTATTTTTTTACATATGCCGTTTTATGCTGCTTTATAAGATTATTTTTTATTTTATTGCATTTTTATGCAATTTATAGTGCTTTTTTGTGCTGTTTTAAAATTTATTAGTATTTTTGCAGCTCAATTAGTCTTTAATACACAACTAAAATGGCAGAAACACTTACAAAACCAAGTCTAATGACTTTTGCAACAGACGAAGAATCTAGGAAATTTGAAAAAATTAACACCCTTATTCATGAAAGTTCAGATGAAGCTTCCTTATTTGTTGCAAATGAAATTGCAGAACTAATTAGACAAAGACAAAAACAAGGTAAACATGTTGTTCTAGGACTTGCTACCGGCTCTACTCCCACCAAGATGTATGAATATTTAGTAAAATTTCATAAGGAAGATGGCTTGAGTTTTAAAAATGTAATCACTTTTAATTTAGATGAGTACTTCCCCATAGAACCGGATTCAATTCATTCCTATGTGCGCTTTATGAATGAACATTTGTTTGATCATATTGATGTTAAAAAGAGTAACATTAATATTCCCGATGGCACCCTGGATAGAGAAGACGTTAGGGAATTTTGTATGGACTATGAGCGCAAAATTGAGGCTGCCGGAGGAATAGACATACAAGTTTTAGGAATTGGTAGAACTGGACATATTGGATTTAACGAACCTGGTTCTTCAATAAACAGTAAGACTAGAATTGTTCGTTTAGACCGTGTAACACGTCTTGATGCAGCAAGTGATTTCTTTGGTTTGGAAAACGTACCTATAAAAGCCATAACTATGGGCGTTGGTACCATTATGGCCGCAAAACGAATTATTTTAATGGCCTGGGGTGAAGGAAAGTCAGGAATTATTGACCAAGCCGTTGAAGGTGCTATTCGCGAATCTGTACCGGCTACATTTCTACAAAATCATCCCAACTGTGACTTTATTATCGACTTGGCGGCTGCCTCATCACTTTCTAGGATTAAAACGCCTTGGTTAGTTACCGAGTGTCAATGGAATGATAATTTAATTAAAAGAGCCACTATCTGGTTATCAGAAAAACTTAATAAAGCGGTCTTAAAACTCACTAATGAAGACTATAACGAATATGGAATGGGGAATCTTATTGCTGAAATAGGATCCGCAGAACATATTAACCTAAGAGTTTTCAATCAACTTCAACGTACCATTACCGGATGGCCCGGAGGAAAGCCAAATGCAGACGACAGTCAAAGACCAGAGCGAAAGGATCCGTATCCAAAGACTTCCTTAATATTTAGTCCACACCCGGATGACGATGTGATTTCTATGGGAGGAACTCTTTTACGTTTAGTAGACCAAGGCCATGAAGTACACGTGGCTTATCAAACATCAGGAAACATTGCTGTCTTTGATGATGAAGTTATTAGATTTTTAGACTTTGCATCGGACGTTTCTAAGGATGATTCTACCTTATCGAAACAAGTAATTGAGGTTCGAGCCTTCTTAAATGACAAGAGACCAGGACAGGTAGACAGCCCTGAAATTCAAAAGTTTAAAGGTCTTATTAGAAAAGGAGAAGCCCTTGCGGCCTGTCGATATTGCGGTGTAAATGAGGAGCATGCACACTTTCAAAACTTACCTTTCTATGAAACCGGCACAGTAAAAAAGAAACCTTTTTCTGAAGAAGATGTTCAGCTAACCTACGAGCTTTTAAATAAAGTAAAACCAAATCAAATTTTTGCAGCGGGAGACTTGTCAGATCCTCATGGAACGCATAGAGTTTGTCTAGATATCATTTACGCCGCCTTAGATAAGTGTGTAGCGGAAGATGCTAAATGGATTGATGATTGTTATGTATGGTTGTACAGGGGTGCTTGGCAAGAATGGGATATTGCTGATATGGAAATGACTGTCCCTATTGGTCCCATGGATATGGAAAGAAAAAAGAATGCTATTTTTAAGCACCAATCCCAAAAAGATGCTGCCATGTTTCCTGGAAATGACGAGCGCGAATTTTGGCAAAGAGCAGAACAAAGAAATACGGAAACCGCCAAAAAATTCAATGCCTTAGGAATGGCAGAATATGAAGCAATGGAGGGCTTTGTAAGATATAAATTCAACGTCTAATTCCGAACCACAATTACCTCAGGGATGTATATGCCTCCCTGAGGTAATATTTTATACGAAAGCTAAAAAAGACATGTTTTCTCTTACTATTATTTTTAACTTCTTGTCAAGTTCACAGATTTAAGAAGGATGCACCTAAAACGGAATTTAGAGGTGTATGGATTGCCACAGTAGGAAATATTGACTGGCCAAAGGAAGGAGGCTCCTCCTGGGAAAAGCAAAAGGAGGATTATCGTGAATTTCTAAGGTTTTATAAAAAGCTAAATTTCAATGCGGTCATAGTCCAAATTCGGACGGCCGGAGATGCTTTATATCCAACAGAATTGGCTCCTTGGTCTCGTTTTTTAACAGGAAAAGAAGGCTCCCCTCCTCTTTCCGGAGAAGATCCATTAGCTTGGATGATTCAAGAAACTCATAGTTGGGGTTTTGAGTTTCATGCATGGTTTAACCCATATAGAGCTACAGTAGATCTCAACACTTCTATTCTATCTGAAACCCACGATTTCCATAAACATCCAGATTGGATGGTGCCTTACGGCAAGAAATACTATTACAACCCCGGAATTCCTGAAGTACAACAACACTTTATCAATATTATAGATGAAGTAGTATCTAAATATGACATAGATGGGGTACACTTTGATGATTATTTCTACCCCTACAGAATAAAGGACGCTGTTTTTGAGGATGCTATTAGCTTTAACAAATATGCTTTAAAAGAGCAAAATTTGGAGGATTGGCGAAGGGCCAATATTGATTCCCTTGTTAAGAATACCTTTAAAATCATTAAAAAAAATAAGCCTTGGGTACAGTTTGGGATAAGTCCTTTTGGGGTTTGGAAAAATAATACTAATGACCCAAAAGGTTCTGCTACTCAAGCCGGACAAACTACCTATCACGATCTTTATGCCGATCCCTTATTATGGATGAATGAAGGTTGGTTAGACTATCTGGTCCCTCAGTTATACTGGAGCCTTAAACTCCCGGTAGCCTCTCATAAAGTATTGGCTAATTGGTGGGTACAAAACGCTGTTAATACAAATTTATATATTGGCAATGGAGCGTATAAAGTTCAGAATAACAGCGATCCAAATTGGGATAAATTAAAAGAACTCCCTAGGCAGATTTCCCTGGGACGTAAATTGGAAACCATCCAGGGCAATGTTTTCTTTAGTGCCAAATCATTAATAAAAGACAGAGAAGAGGTGGTAGATTATTTAAAGAGCAAAACCTATCCCTTCCCTAGTTTTCCTCCGGAATCTCCAAAGACGGATGGACCTTTTGAAAAGATTCCACAAATAGAATATATTGAGGACCAAGAGAATTTTTTAAAAATCCACTACCTTTCCCAAAACAGTAATCCTCTGCTATTTGCGAACGTCTATCGTATTAAAAGTTTAAAAAATAAACCGAATCTCTCCCCTACTAAATTACTCACCAGAGTGGCAGTTATTCAAAAGAATAATTTCACCCTTGGAAAAGGACTCTTCGGTAAAAAGGAATTTTTGGCTCTTACTTTTACAGATAGCTACCGTAGGGAAAGTCAACCAATTATTATACATTTAAACCAAATACAACAATATGATACAAAAAAATAAACGGGCATGGGTATGGATTCCTTTTCTCTATTTTACTCAAGGTTTACCTTTTGTCATGGTTGTTACGGTTTCAGTGATCATGTATAAAAAGTTAGGGATAAGTAATGCAGATATTGGACTTTATACCAGCTGGCTTTATTTACCCTGGGTTATAAAACCCTTGTGGAGTCCTTATGTGGATCTAATTAGCACAAAACGCAATTGGTTTTTACTAATGCAACTTTTGGTTTCCCTTGCCCTCTTGGGAATTGGTCTAACATTACCGACAAATATTTTTTTCGTCACCACTTTAGCCTGTTTTTGGATGGCAGCTTTTGCTTCTGCAACAAATGATGTGGCTTCAGATGGATATTATATGATAGGGCTAACACAGGACAAACAGTCCTTTTTTGTTGGAATCCGTAGCGTTTTTTACAAGTTGGCCAATGTGACGGGTCAAGGGCTATTGGTAGTATTAGCCGGTTTTTTAGAGAATTATTATGGAGACAATACTAAGGCCTGGTCAGTAACCATGATATGTGCGGCCATTTTAATGCTGACTCTTACGATAACCAATTTTTTTGTGGCTCCAAAATATGAATCCTCAGAGGCAATAGTTATAGAAAAACCTAAAGGCTTTTTAGAAGTATTCTCTAGTTTCTTTAATAAAAAAGGAATGGGCATTGCTTTGGCCTTTATCCTATTCTTTAGATTAGGAGAATCTCAATTGGTGAAAATGGCCGCACCCTTTTTTCTTGATAAACCTGAAGATGGAGGCCTTGGATATAGTACTGCAGAAGTAGGAACTATCTATGGTACTGTTGGGGTGATTATGTTAACTATTGGGGGTATTTTAGGGGGTATTTTAATCTCTAGGGACGGCTTAAAAAAATGGATGTTGCCTATGGTATTATCCATAAATATCCCCAATGCTTTTTATGCATTATTAGCCATTACTAAGACGACCAATATTGTGGCCGTTGTATCTACAGTGGTATTAGAGCAATTTGGCTATGGTTTCGGTATAGCCGGCTTTATGGTATATCTGATTTATATTGCTGAAGGAGCCTCTAAAACTTCTCATTATGCCTTAGCTACAGGTTTTATGGCCCTTGGTATGATGTTGCCTGGTTTTATTAGTGGATATGTACAAGAATGGCTAGGATATGATGGATTTTTTATATGGGTAGTCATAGGGGCCTTACCTGCCTTATTTATGTTGAAGTATTTAGATTATCCCGCAGACTACGGAAAAAAAGGGGCTAACCTGGATAATTAATATGATAGAGTACTCAAAAATGACTACTGAATTGACTTTAAAAGAAAAGGTGGGTCAGTTATTTATGCCCGCGGCTTTTATCAATGACAGTGAAGAAGAAGTCAGAAAACTTGAAAGACTAATAAAACTATCTAAAATAGGGGGTCTTTGCTTCTTCCATTCCCGTGCTAGTGCAGCAACGAATTATGAAGGAAAAAAGGAAGTCCTATATAACAAAGAAAGTCTATCCCTATTAAAACAATTAATTAATAGATATCAAAAGGTCTCAAAAACACCCTTATTGATTAGTATTGATGCTGAATGGGGTCTTGCCATGAGGGTCGAAAATACGCCACAATATCCCTACGCCATTACTTTAGGTGCCCTTGAAGCAGAAGACAACCTTATTTTTGAAGTTGGTAAAAATATTGGTATTGATTGCAGAGATGCGGGTATACATTGGAATTTTGCACCTGTAGCAGATATCAATAGTAATCCAAATAATCCAGTAATTAGTTATCGATCTTTTGGCAGCAATAAAATTAGGGTTGCTAACAAATCCACAGCCATGATGAAAGGCTTGGAAGCAGGGGGAGTTTTAAACAGTGCTAAGCACTTTCCTGGTCATGGGGACACCGCCACGGACTCACATTTAGGACTGCCTTTGATTGACAAAACAAAGGAAGAATTATGGGAGAATGAATTATACCCTTTTAGGGAACTTGTAAACAATGGAATAGATTCCATCATGGTTGGACATTTGTCAGTTCCAGCTCTTGCAGATGGATCTACCGAACCCTCTTCCCTTTCAAAAAAAATTATAAAAGGCCTACTTAGAGAAGAAATGGGCTTTACAGGAGTGGTTGTCTCAGATGCCCTAAATATGCATGCGGTATCTAAATTATATCCTGTAAAAGGAAATTTAGAATGGCTGGCTTTTGATGCAGGCAATGATGTGCTTTGCTTTGCTGAAAATGTCACAGAAGGCATTAACACCATTCTGGAAAAAGGTACTCCCGATCAAATTGAAACTAGTTTTAAAAGAGTTTGGAAATTAAAGGAAAAGGCCTATTCCTTAAACCAAGATATAGATATGGATAAGACTATAAAGAAAGAAGATCTAAATCTTCAAATTGCCAAAAATGCAATTACCCTAGCGTATGGAAATAAGGAAGTCATAACCTCTTTTTACAATTCAAGAATATTGGGAATTACAGCAGGAAACAATGGTATTAGCAAGTTTTTTGAAAGCTGTCTGAATACTAAGGAGTTCCCGGTAGTGAATATTAATGAAATTCAAAAGAACCAAGGAAAAGATAAGCTTCAAAAAGCAACTAAGATTCTATTGGCCATATATCCTCCCAGCGTTAAACCAAATAATCATTTTGGTTTTAGCACGACTGAAATAGAAATGATTAATGAAATTCTTGCTACTAAAGAGGTGGTTATCTATCTTTTTGGCAATCCTTATTTCATGAATCATTTAAACCCCTCTTCATTAAACGCTGCAATTCTAGCCTACCAGGATTTTGAGGAGTTTCAAGAAATGGCATTAAAACATTTTTTGGGTAAATTGGAAGCTAATGGTAGCATCCCCATAACGCTAGATGATTAACAAATGAAAACATATAAAGTTTTAGGTTTGATGAGCGGTACGTCCTTAGATGGACTGGATATTGCTTATTGTAAAATCTGGAAAAAGTTAGATAGATGGCATTTTGAAATCTTAAAGGCCGACACCATCTATTATGACAATGGTTTAAGGACACAGCTAATGAATTCCATACTCTTAAATGCGGTAGATTTATTAAGCTTAAATAATTTTTATGGAAGCTGGCTTGGCTTAAGAGCAAAAGAATTCATTCTTGAAAATAAGCTGGATATTGATTTTATTGCCAGTCATGGACACACTACACATCACAGACCAGAAAGAGGGCTTACCTATCAGATAGGTTCAGGCCAGCATCTAGCCAACGAAAGCCAAGAAAAAGTAATTTGTGACTTTAGAACTAATGATGTAGCCTTAGGAGGAGAAGGAGCTCCTTTAGTACCTATAGGCGATCAATTATTCTTTAGCAGTTATAACTTTTGCTTAAATCTCGGAGGGATTGCCAATATGTCTTTCCTACAAAATGGCAAAAGAGTAGCCTACGATATCGGTTTAGCAAATATGCCTTTAAACTACCTGACCCAAAAAATTGGGTTATCCTATGATAAAGGAGGAGAAAAAGCTAAGAAAGGGAAATTGAATACTGGATTATTAAAAGAACTTAATAGTTTAAGTTTTTATAAAGAAAATTTTCCTAAATCTACTGGTTATGAATGGTTTACAGAAAAGGTTTGTCCCATCTTAGAAAGCCATAAGGACACCTTAGAAAATCAACTTCACACCCTAATAAAACACATTTGCGAACAAATCGCCATACAGGTAAAAGCCAATAATTCTAATGAAAAAGCAACGCTTTTAGTCACCGGCGGAGGGGCTCTTAACCATTATATGATGAATGTATTGCAAAATGAACTAGGCGAAAATACAGAACTAATCATCCCTTCGGAACAACTGATTTCTTATAAAGAGGCCCTTATTTTTGCGCTCATGGGGGTACTAAGGCATGAACAGGAAATTAATGTCCTAAAAAGCGTGACCGGGGCTCGTAAAAATTCTTCGAGTGGGGTGGTTTATTTACCCGCTTAGTTAATTATTTAATTAATCCGCTTTTAAAGAGGAATATTTCCGTGCTTTTTCTTAGGGGGAGTTACTTCCTTATTTTCCAGCATACTAAATGCTTTAATCAATTTCCTTCTGGTATTTTTTGGTAGAATTACTTCATCAATAAAACCTCTCCTTGCAGCCCTAAAAGGGTTTGCAAATTTTTCTGCGTATTCGGCTTCTTTCTCTTTAAGTTTCTTGACAGGATCCTCTGAATTCAAAATTTCTTTTCTAAAAATTATCTCACTGGCTCCTTTTGCACCCATTACGGCTATTTCCGCCGAGGGCCAGGCAAAGTTAAAATCAGCCCCAATATGCTTAGAATTCATAACATCATACGCTCCACCATAGGCCTTCCGGGTAATAACAGTAACCCTAGGCACAGTCGCTTCACTAAAAGCATACAAAAGCTTGGCTCCATGTACTATAATTCCATTCCACTCCTGATCGGTTCCCGGTAAAAAGCCCGGGACATCTTCAAGAACTAACAAAGGAATATTGAAACTATCACAAAACCTTACAAAACGAGCTGCCTTTACAGAGCTCTTCACCCCTAAGACACCTGCCAAAAACATTGGCTGATTGGCTATTATTCCTATACTCTTGCCACCGAGTCTTGCAAATCCGACGATAATATTTTCCGCATAGTCCTTATGGATTTCATAAAAGGAGTCTGTATCAATAATGCCTTCTATTACGCCATGCATATCATAAGGTTTATTGGTATTATCAGGCATTATTGTCGTCAAAACATCTCGAACCTCATCTTCTAACTCGTAGGATATCACCGGAGGATTTTCTCGATTACTTTGCGGTAAATAGCTCAAAAGTTTCTTGATATCTTCCAAACAAACAACATCGTTGGCCGATGTCTTATGGGCAACCCCTGACTTGGTTGCATGCGTATTTGCACCTCCAAGCTCTTCTGAAGTCACCTCTTCATTAGTTACGGTTTTTACCACATTAGGACCTGTCACAAACATATAGCTGGTTTGCTCCACCATCAAGGTGAAATCAGTCATGGCAGGCGAATAAACGGCGCCCCCGGCACACGGGCCCATAATTGCAGAAATCTGTGGCACCACTCCTGAGGCCTGAACATTTCGGAAAAAAATATCTGCATAACCCCCTAAAGATTTTACACCTTCCTGAATCCTAGCACCACCCGAATCATTAAGTCCAATTATCGGGGCTCCTACTTTCATAGCCAAATCCATTACCTTACAAATTTTCTCGGCATGGGTTTCGGATAATGCACCTCCAAAAACGGTAAAATCCTGTGCATAGACATAAACTAATCGGTCATTTATGGTCCCGTAACCGGTGACCACACCATCCCCAAAATAAATTTCCTTATCCATACCAAAGTCCGTCGTTCTATGGGTAACCAATATTCCCATCTCTTCGAATGAACCCTCATCAAGAAGATAATTAATTCTTTCTCTTGCTGTTAGTTTATTTTTTTGATGTTGTTTATCTATTCTTTTTTGACCTCCCCCAAGATGTGCCAGGGCAATTCTTTCGTTAAGCTTCTTTATATTTTCATCCATAGTTTAAGAGGTTGGTATCCTTAATTTTTTTTGATCTTCTTTATACTTACGCAAAGCAATAAGAGCCGCTAAATGGGCTTCTACTTCTGCTTTCTTTTTCAGGACTTCAGGTGAATAATAGTCTTTAACAAAATGAGTGTCAAAATTACCAGACCGGAAAGCCTCATGTTCAAAAACAAACTTTCCAAAAGGTAATGTTGTTTCCACACCTTCTACATGGTATTCTTCAATGGCTTTGATCATTATTTGTATTGCCTCCTCTCTATCCTTACCATAGGTTATGAGCTTTGAAAGCATTGGATCGTAATAAATAGGTACTTCCATGCCTTCTTCAAAACCATTATCTACCCTTACCCCCTTGCCGGTTGGAAGTTTATAGGTGTCTAACCTTCCCACACTCGGAAGAAAATCGTTTAAGGGATCTTCCGCATATACTCGAAGCTCCAGAGCGTGTCCATTAATCTTAAGATCTTCCTGTTTTATTTCAAGGGCTTCACCCCTTGCTATCTTAATCTGTAATTCTACTAGATCTACCCCTGTAATTAGCTCACTAACCGGATGTTCTACTTGTAATCTAGTATTCATCTCCAGAAAGTAGAATTTGTGGTCGGCATCCATTAAGAATTCGACAGTTCCTGCTCCAACATATGCACAGGATTCAGCAACCTTTGTAGCAGCAATACCCATTTCTTCTCTTAGTTCGGGGCTTAATATAGAGGATGGTGCTTCTTCGACCACTTTCTGATGTCTTCTCTGAATACTACATTCTCTTTCGAAAAAATATAAAATGTTTCCAAAAGTATCTGCCATGATCTGGATTTCAATATGTCGGGGAGAGGTAACATATTTTTCAATAAAAACAGATCCATCACCAAAAGCCGAGGTAGCCTCGCTGATAGCTCTTTTCATCTGAGATTCTAAATCTTTTTCCTCTTCAACAATCCTCATTCCCTTGCCACCCCCACCGGCAGAGGCTTTTATTAGAATAGGGAATCCTATTTCTTTAGCTATCACCTTGGCTTTGGTTACATCAGTTATGGCCTCATCTATTCCAGGCACCATCGGGATTTCGTAATTCTTTACCGCCTCCTTGGCGGCTAACTTACTACCCATAACCCTGATAGCGGCGGATTTTGGCCCAATAAAAATTATGTCATTTTTCTCTACTTCTTCAGCAAAATCGGCATTTTCACTCAAAAAGCCATAACCCGGGTGTATACCATCCACATTGAGCTTTTTTGCTTCTTCAATAATCCTAGAGCCAAGCAAATAAGACTGATTAGATGGCGCCTCTCCTATGCAGACAGCCTCATCTGCAAATTTCACATGTGGGGCATTACGATCTACAGTGGAATATACGGCTACGGTCTTTATTCCCATTTTTTGAGCTGTCTTCATAACCCGAATAGCAATCTCACCTCTATTAGCTACTAATATTTTCTTCATAATAAGTTTATTCAAATTCAATTAATAGGTGATTCTTATCTACCGCATCGCCCTTTTTTACAGCAACACTTTTAATAACACCATCCCTAGGAGAGGTAATTAGATTCTCCATCTTCATAGCTTCCAAAATTAACAGAGGATCGTCTGTAGTTACCGCCTGCCCTTCCCTAACAATTATTTCCAAAATAAGTCCTGGCATAGGGGCCTCTATATATCCTACATCCTTGGTAGAACTAAGTTCAAATCCCATTTCGGCCATTTGCGCATCTAAATCATCCGAAATTTTTACCTCATAAGAACTGTTATTGATACTAACTTTGTATGTTTTGTTATAAAAATCCTGAGCCAGAATTTTTGCAAAATAAGGTTTGTTATCCTTTAAAATATGATAGCTTTCATTAGAGGTGGCCAAAGCGTCAAGTTGCTCTGCCTCTTTGTTGCTTATCTCAAAATTTAAACTGTCATTTACGACAATCTTAAATAAATCACTCATAGAGTTATAGCTTAGTAAAATGAAAAAAGTATGAAACGAAATTGTGGATAAGATAAATAATTTTTGTCATTTCGTTCGACCTAAGAAAAATTAAAAGATGGAAATCTTACAACAAATTTATTTCTTAAATTATTGGTGGAATATGAAAATTATCATGTTTTAGACAATTATTTTAAAGTAATTATGTCCTTGGAAAAGAAGGGTGTTTGTCCGATAAATATCAACCCAAAACTGTATTTTTGGAAGAAATACATACAAGATGTTAATAATTGGAATTGCAGGAGGAACAGGATGTGGTAAGACCACTGTAGTAAACCAAATAATTAACCAGCTTCCCGATGAAGAAGTTGGGGTTATTTCCCAAGATTCATATTATAATGATTTATCACATCTGAGTTATGAAGAACGGTCGAAAATAAATTTTGATCATCCCAGAGCTATAGACTTTGATCTCCTGGCAAGTCATTTAGATTCTCTTAGAAATGGAGAGGTTATTGATCAGCCCGTATACTCCTTTTCTGAACATAACAGAACAAAAGATATTTTAAGGACTCACCCAAGAAAGGTTATGATTATTGAGGGAATCCTTATTATGACCAATCCCAAAATAAGGGATATGTTTGATATTAAAATTTATGTCCATGCTGATTCCGATGAAAGATTAATAAGAAGATTACGCAGGGATATAAATGAACGTGGAAGAGATCTAAATGAAGTACTTAATCGCTATCAAACGACCTTAAAACCCATGCACAATCAGTTTATTGAACCTACTAAGGAATATGCAGATATTATTATTCCCAATAATAAATTCAATACCGTAGCCATAGATATCGTAAGAACTATTATCAACGAAAAATTAAACTAATGGGAATTAAAAAGCTACGGAAACAAAAATGGTTCGGAATAATTACAAACATTTACGTTTTAGTGCTTACCATCTTTGTAATTTGGATGGTATTCTTTGACACTAATTCTTTATTAATTCATTGGGAATTGCGAAAAGAGATTAAAAAGTTAGAGAAAACACAAGATTTTTTAAAAGAAGAAATAGCCAAGGATAAGGCAATCATTCAAAAGCTTTCCGACCCTAAAGAACTGGAAAAATTTGCCAGGGAAAATTACTACCTGAAAAAAAAGAATGAAGAAATTTATTTAATTGAATACGAGGATAGCATATCACAGAAAGATGAAGAATAAATCGAAATTATTTACTGAATTTGAGGCTGTCTCAAAGCAGGCCTGGAAGCAAAAAATTCAAGTCGATCTTAAAGGGGCAGATTATAATGAAGCACTTCTCTGGGAATCCCCAGAAGGAATAATGGTAAAGCCCTTTTACAACAGAGAGGATCTTTTAAATGTTCCATTAAACAGTTATGACAGAAAGAAAAATTGGCAAGTAGGAGAACTCATTGTCACTGACACCATCGAAGAAGCGTATTCAAGATCATTAGACGCCGTAAAAGGAGGAACAGAAACCTAATATTCTCTATAAATAATGGAGATATTGATATGCCGCTTTTATTAAAAAAAATAGAGCCCCTCAAAGTATCTGCTCATTTTGTACTTCAGAAAAATCCTAATGAAATACTCAATAAGACACCTGAACTATTAGAAAAAACAGATAAAAATTTCTTTTTTCATTTAGATGTTATCGGAAATTTTGCCTCTACGGGTAATTGGTTTATTTCCCAACAAGACGACTTAGTTGCTATTGCTGATTTACAAAAAAAATCTAATCTTAATTTTCCAATTACCATCAATAGTGCCCTATACCAAAATGCCGGAGCTAATATGGTTCAACAACTAGCTTATTCGATGGCTCATGCCAATGAATACCTTCATTATTTGGATCAACAAAACGTATTAAACTCGGATTCTCAAATAACTTTTATGGTCGCTCAGGGTGGGAATTATTTTTTTGAAATTGCTAAGATCAGAGCGTTGAGGATACTTTGGCGTACCTTATCTAAAGTCTATAACATTGAAGAAAATTGCCAAATAATCGCCCATCCAAGTAAGAGGAATAAAACCTTGTACGATTACAATGTGAACCTTCTTAGAACCACTACAGAATGTATGTCGGCCATACTAGGAGGTGCAGATATTATTTACAACCAGCCTTATGACGCTTTATATCATAAGTCAAATGATTTTGCAGAGCGCATTGGGCGTAACCAGCTTCTTATTCTAAAGGAGGAAAGTTATTTTGACTTAGTAGATAATCCTGCAGATGGGGCTTATTATATTGAGTCGCTAACCGTACAATTAGCCGAGAAAGCGTTGCAATTATTTAAACAGCTTGAAAAAGGAGGTGGTTTTTTAAAAAATCTAAAAGCTCATAGCATTCAAAAGAAGATAAAAGAAAGTGATGCCAAGGAGAAGGAATTGTTCACGGTCGCAAAGGAAGTCTTGGTAGGGTCAAATAAATACCCGAATGCTTCAGACAAAATGAAGACAAATTTGGAGCTAAATCCATTTTCCAAGAAAAAAGTAAGACAAACTAAGATAGAACCTATAATTCCATCCAGGTTGGCGGCAACTTTGGAACAAAATAGATTGAATCATGAGTAGAAAAGATCTAAGCCAATTAAAGTTAGTCGGTAAGATTCCCTCGACCAAAAGCGAAAAAGATTCGAAAAATTATACCACTGCAGAAGAGATATCTTTAAAATCGGAATTTTCTAAAATGGATGTTGAAAATCTAGATCATTTAGATTTCGCAGCCGGATTGGCTCCAAATTTAAGGGGTCCTTATTCTACAATGTATGTCAGAAGACCATGGACCATTAGACAGTATGCCGGTTTTTCAACAGCAGAAGAAAGCAATGCTTTTTACAGACGTAATTTGGAGGCCGGACAAAAAGGTCTTTCCGTAGCCTTCGATTTACCTACTCATAGAGGATACGATAGTGACCATGAACGCGTAATAGGTGATGTTGGTAAAGCAGGAGTAGCTATAGATTCAGTGGAGGATATGAAAATTTTATTTGATGGCATCCCCCTCGATAAAATGTCCGTTTCTATGACTATGAATGGAGCCGTACTTCCGATTATGGCTTTTTATATTGTAGCTGCAGAAGAACAAGGAATCTCAGCTGCACAGCTGGCAGGTACTATTCAAAATGATATATTAAAAGAATTCATGGTGCGAAATACCTATATATATCCTCCTACCCCATCTATGCAAATCATTGCCGATATCTTTGAATATACGAGTAAAAATATGCCCCGATTTAACAGTATAAGCATTTCAGGGTACCATATGCAAGAGGCTGGCGCTACAGCAGATATCGAATTAGCCTATACCTTAGCAGACGGTTTAGAGTATATACGTACAGGGTTAAAAGCGGGCTTGGGTATAGATGAATTTGCCCCAAGACTTTCCTTTTTTTGGGCTATCGGGATGAATCACTTTATGGAAATTGCCAAAATGAGGGCAGGAAGAATGCTATGGGCCAAATTAGTAAAACAGTTTGAACCCAAGGACCAAAAATCTTTGGCCCTGCGAACACATTGTCAGACCAGTGGTTGGAGTCTTACTGAGCAAGATCCTTTTAATAATGTAGCGAGAACAGCCATAGAAGCTTCGGCAGCAGCTTTTGGAGGTACGCAAAGTTTACATACCAATGCCTTGGATGAAGCTATTGCACTTCCCACGGATTTTTCGGCTAGAATTGCGAGAAACACTCAGATTTTTCTACAAGAAGAAACTAAAATAACCAAAACAGTAGATCCTTGGGGTGGTAGCTATTATGTAGAATATCTTACCCATGAAATAGCAGAAAAAGCATGGGAATTAATTCAGGAGGTGGAAGAACATGGTGGCATGACTAAAGCCATTGAAGCAGGAATCCCAAAAATGAGAATTGAACAAGCGGCAGCTAAAAAACAAGCCCGAATAGATAGCGGCACAGATACTATAGTTGGCGTAAACCGATATCAATTGGACGTAGAAGATGATTTACAAATTTTAGAGGTAGATAACGCCAAAGTCCGAAAGGAACAAATAGAACGGCTAAATAAACTTAAAAAAGACCGAGATTCAAAAAGAGTTACGAATACTTTAAACAGGATTACTGAGGCAGCCGAAAAAACAAAATTAGGGATTGCCAAAGCTGAGGATAATTTATTAGCTTTAGCGGTAGAAGCTGCCAAAGCTAGGGCAACATTAGGAGAGATTAGTGATGCTTTAGAAGTGGCTTTTGGAAGATACAAAGCAAAAATTCAATCTTTTACCGGAGTGTACGCAAAAGAAATAAAAGATGATGCAAGTTTTAAAAAGGCCAGAGCCATGGCCGACCAATTTGCAGAAACGGAAGGCAGAAGACCAAGGATAATGATAGCCAAAATGGGACAAGATGGTCATGATCGGGGTGCTAAAGTAGTGGCTACGGGATATGCAGATTTAGGATTTGATGTTGATATTGGTCCCTTATTTCAAACGCCGGAGGAGGCAGCAAAGCAGGCTGTAGAAAACGATGTCCACATCCTGGGTGTATCATCCTTGGCAGCCGGACATAAAACCTTGGTTCCAAAAGTCCTGGAAGAATTAAAAAAGTACGACCGCGAAGATATCATGGTAATTGTTGGAGGGGTAATACCAAAACAAGACTATCCATTTTTATTTGAAGCAGGTGCGGCCGCAGTATTTGGACCTGGCACCAAAATAAGCGATGCGGCTATTCAAATCCTAGAAATTTTAATTGAATAAGTTTAGCTTCCCGTCGATAAGCACATAACTCCAGACCGGCAATTATATTATATTAAAAGACCCGGAAGTTATTCACTTGATGTTAACAAAATTCATTTTTTGGCACGGTAAATAATCGTATTTTTAACCCCTAACTTACTATGATTATGGGCAAAGTAATTGCTATAGCAAACCAAAAAGGAGGGGTGGGTAAAACCACCACCACAGTTAATCTGGCTGCCTCCCTTGGGGTCCTTGAAAAAAAGGTACTATTAATTGATGGCGATCCGCAGGCAAACGCAACATCGGGCTTGGGTATTAATGTAGATGAAATAGAAATAGGAACCTATCAATTATTGGAACATACGCAACCTGCAGAAAAAACTATCTTAAAAACGAGCTCTCCAAATGTTGATTTAATTCCGGCTCATATAGATTTAGTAGCCATAGAAATTGAGTTGGTGGATAAAGACCAGCGGGAGTCTATGTTAAAATTTGCTATAGAAGGACTCCGCGATAAGTATGATTATATTCTAATAGATTGTGCGCCATCTTTAGGTTTACTAACACTAAACGCTCTTACCGCGGCAGACTCTGTTATTATTCCTATACAGTGTGAATATTTTGCGCTGGAAGGATTGGGAAAACTACTTAATACAATTAAAAGCGTACAACGTATTCATAACCCTGATTTAGATATTGAAGGCATGCTTCTGACCATGTACGATTCAAGACTGCGATTATCTAATCAGGTGGTTGAGGAAGTTAAAAAGCATTTTTCTGATATGGTATTCGACACTATTATTCAAAGGAATGTGCGATTAGGAGAAGCACCGAGTTATGGTGAAAGTATAATAAAGTATGACGCTAGTAGTAAAGGAGCTACCAACTACCTAAATATGGCCAGCGAGTTGTTGAAAAAAAATAGGGAAAGAGTATAATATGGCGAAAGCAACAAGAAAGCAGGCACTAGGAAGAGGATTATCCGCTTTATTAAAAGATCCCAATAACGATATTAATTCTATTTCGGATCGTAATGCGGATAAGGTAGTAGGTAATATTGTAGAACTTGAATTAGAAAGTATAGAAGTTAATCCTTTCCAGCCCCGTACACATTTTAATGACGAGACATTAAAAGAATTGGCTTCTTCTATCGCAGAATTGGGAGTTATTCAGCCTATAACTGTTCGAAAATCTGATTTTAACCGTTTTCAATTAGTTTCCGGTGAACGCAGGTTCAGAGCTTCAAAACTAGTTGGACTTAAGACCATTCCGGCATATATTAGAATAGCCAATGATCAGGAATCATTGGAAATGGCTTTGGTAGAAAATATTCAAAGACAAGATCTGGATCCAATAGAGATAGCACTTTCCTATCAACGCTTACTTGAGGAAATAGGCTTAACCCAAGAAAAGTTAAGCGATCGGGTAGGAAAAAAAAGGTCTACCGTTGCTAATTATTTGCGCTTACTAAAACTAGATCCTATTATACAAACAGGAATGCGAGACGGTTTTATAAGTATGGGACACGGGCGGACACTGGTAAATATTGAGCGTAAGGAAGATCAAATCACCTTATACGAAGAAATTGTAAAAAACGGACTATCGGTTCGAGAAACGGAAGCCCTTGTTACCAATTTCAGAAAAGAGCCTAAGACAGCCGGCATTTCGCACAAACAACCTTTACCCAGTTTTATTATTAAAGGAAAAGACGAATTAAGCGACTATTTAACTGCCAAGATTACCGTTAAGAATTCGACGAAGAATAAAGGAAGTATCAGTATTCCATTTTCTTCAGAAGAGGATTTTAAACGTTTGAAAAAATTAATTACAGGTGAATAACTCCCAAATCCTTCTTATTTTTTTTCTTGCTTGTTTCATAAATGTAACGGCACAGGAAAACAAGAACATAACAGTGTCAGACAGTTTGCCTGATATAGTCGCAGAAGAAGGAATAAAAGTTAAAGGGAAAAAAAAGAAATCAAATAATATTAATCCTTTAGCGCCCAGTAAGGCGGCTTTTTACTCGGCAATCTTACCCGGACTAGGACAAATTTACAACAAACGGTACTGGAAAGTGCCCATAGTTTATGCAGCCATAGGATTAGGAGTCTATGCCTATATGTATAATGATGATTTATATGATCGTTTCCGAACTGCTTTCAAACGCAGAAAAGCCGGATTTGTAGACGATGAGTTCTATGACATCAACGGTTCAGGTATTGTCCCGGGGAGTCCTGATCTTTCTGATGAAGCCCTGCAAGATGCGCAGGAACGATATCAAAGAGACAGAGATCTTGCTCTTTTTATAACCCTCGGTCTATACGCCTTAAACATAATAGACGCTAATGTAGACGCCCATCTAAAGCAATTTAATGTAGATGATGATCTCAGTATGGACATTCAACCCTATTTAGACTACGATCCTATTTATTCAAATCCTTCCTATGGAGTGGCACTCACCATTAAATTTTAAAAAATGAGAATAGCATTGTTTGGATATGGTAAAATGGGCAAAATGATTGAAAAGATCGCCATAGAAAGAGATCATATCATTTCAGCAAGAATAGATATTGACACAAAAAGCATTGATTTTACTACCATCGATTTAGCTATTGATTTTAGTAATCCTGATGCTGCTTTTGAGAACATTAAGGCTTGTTTAGAGCATAATATCCCAGTCATTTCGGGAACCACAGGTTGGTTAGAGAATTATCCGGAAGTAGTGAGTTTATGCAAAAAAAATAATGGGGCTTTTATTTATGCTTCTAACTTTAGCCTTGGGGTCAATATATTTTTTGAATTGAATCGATATCTGGCCAAGATGATGAAAGGTTACAGTGAATATAAAGTATCTATGCAAGAAACACATCACATTCATAAGTTAGATGCTCCTAGTGGCACAGCTATTACTTTGGCCAATGACATAATCTCGAATTCATCCTATAATGACTGGAAACTTGGCTCCTTAGATAGTAATGATATTAGTATTGAATCACATAGGATAGGAAACGACTTTGGTACTCACGAAGTGAAATATCAGTCAGAAGTGGATGAAATGACCATTATACACAAGGCCCATAATCGCGAAGGATTTGCCTTAGGAGCCGTCGTGGCAGCAGAGTGGCTATTGGGTAAAAAAGGAGTATTCTCGATGAAAGATGTGTTAAATCTGGGTTAATTTTAGTAACATCGCGAATTAGAAAACGTCTTAACAAAGAAATAGTAACTTATGAATAGTACAAATTGGATTCTTTTTATTTTAATAATTCAACTTATCCATTTTCTTGGGACATGGAAGCTTTATATAAAGGCAGGAAGAAAACCCTGGGAGGCTGCAATACCTATTTACAATGCTATTGTCTTGATGCAAATCATAAAAAGACCAAAATGGTGGGTCATTCTGCTATTTATCCCCATTATTAACCTATTGATGTTCCCCGTAATCTGGGTAGAAACCATTAGAAGTTTTGGTAGAAATAGTTTAATGGAAACTTGGTTGGTGATACTAACACTAGGTTTTTATATCTATTATGTTAATTATGCCTTGGATGTAAATTATGTACCGGATAGAAGTTTGCATCCCAAGAGCGCTATAGGGGAATGGGTAAGTTCAATTGTTTTTGCCGTAGTAGCCGCCACCTTAGTACACACCTATTTTATACAACCTTATGTTATACCCACCGGTTCCTTAGAAAGAACTCTTAGAGTAGGTGATTTGCTATTTGTTAGTAAATTTCATTACGGTGCCCGAGCTCCAATGACTACGGTCGCTGCACCAATGGTACACGACACCCTTCCGGTATTGGGGATTAGATCGTATTTAAACAAACCACAACTTCCTTATTTTAGGCTTCCTGGATTTGAGAAGGTCAAAAAAAATGACATCGTTGTTTTTAGCTGGCCGGCAGATACTGTTCGGGTATTCTTTAAAAAAGAAGAAGGTGTAAAGAAGCCTATCGACAAGAAATCAAATTATGTTAAACGATGTGTGGGTGCTCCTGGAGACTCTTTATCAGTAATTGATGGTATAGTCTATATAGATGGAAAAGTCTTACAGCTATCGGATCGAGCCAAACCTCAATACGACTACACTGTTTACGCTCAGAAAGGAGTTTCTTCGAGATTACTGTTAAGTTTGGGAATAGAAGAATTTACCAGAAAGTATATTTCAGGGCCTTTGAACCAGGCCCAATTTGAAACAATAAACAGTTATTTAGTTGGGGGTGGTCAAAATGCTAAAGGTGAAATTGAACTTATCACCAGAGCAAGTGGTATCCCAACAAATGTAATAAGGCAGGCAGGACTCTCCTTAAAAGAAGAAACTGGCAGAGAAAGAACTGCTACCATGACAGATGGAATGGTGGAGGCTCTAAGAGCTAATAGTAGTATTGACTCTGTAGTGAAACATATAGAGCCCAAGGGGGAAGCGGGATATAATATTTTCCCACATGACCCAAGATATCCTTGGAACAATGACAACTTTGGCCCCATTTATATTCCTAAAGCTGGAACAACTATTGCTTTAAGTCCAGAGGTGTTGCCACTATACAAGAAAATTATTCGTGACTATGAAGATAACTCTGTGGCGATAATAGGCAACCAGGTAAGCATTAATGGTAAATCTGCGGATACATATACCTTTAAACAAGATTATTATTGGATGATGGGAGACAATAGAGATCATTCTGAAGATAGCAGAAGTTGGGGTTATGTTCCGGCTAACCATGTGGTAGGAAAACCAATTTTTATTTGGTTGAGCTTTGATAACTTCAAACAAGGGATAACAAAATGGCGACCAAGATGGGACAGAATATTCACAACTGTTGGAGGAGATGGGGAACCCCGGTCCTATTTTAAGTATTTTCTAATAGCTCTCGCGGCTTGGTTTGCTTTCGATTATTTCTGGAAAAGGCGAAAGCGTTCTAAAGAAGAATAAGCCTTAGGAAATCTTTTAAATATAACTTACATGGACGTTTTGATCCATCCTGCTTATTTGCCAAATATTGCTAGCTTCGCTGCAATTTCACAAAAGAAAATATTGTGGGAAGTTCATGATAATTATCAAAAACAGACCTATAGAAACCGCAGTTACATTTGTACAGATCAGGGCAGATTTATGCTTAGCATCCCTATCATTCATAAGGGAAAAGAGCAAGGGCGACAATTGTACAAAGATGTCGAATTGGAAAATACTTCACGATGGCAAAGGCAACATTGGCGGACCTTACAAACGGCCTATAGGAGCTCCCCTTTTTTTGAATATTATGAAGATGAAATTGAACCGCTTTTTAGTAAGAAGTTTAAATTTTTATTGGATTTTAATTTTGCTGCTATAGACGTACTCGCCTCTTGTTTGCAAATTGAAATAGACGGAAGTAAAACGAAATATTTTCATGTAAGCGCACAAGAGTTAATAGATGCTCGTTTTTTGGTAAATGCGAAAAAACAGCAGGCTATGGAACAGGAATCCTATATGCAGGTATTTCATGAAAAACACGGGTTTATTCCGAATTGTAGTGTAATTGACTTGTTGTTTAATGAAGGTACGGCTGCGGCTGATTATTTAAAGAATATTAAATTGAACTTTCTCCATGCTTAGATTTTTCATGCACTATGGTTTTCACTTTCTAGTTCCTGTTATTGTTGGTTTGCTTTTTTATAAAAAGAATACTCTTGCAGCCATTTTAATTCTTCTCTCTGCCATATTAATTGACGTTGACCATCTATGGGCAAATCCAATATTTGATCCAAACAGGTGTAGTATTAATTTTCATCCCTTGCATACTTATTGGGCCATCGCCATCTATTTCCTTCTTTTCATTATTAAAAAGACAAGAATTATTGGCTTGGCACTTCTTCTGCATATCATAGCCGATAGCCTCGACTGCTATTTTTTATCACTAGAATTGAACTGAACTCATAACAGGTTCATGATCTGAGAGTTTGATTTTGAAATTTTCATGTGACTTTACACTCATTTCCTTATCGACAAAAATAAAGTCAATTCTAAATGGCAAAATGTTGATATCATAGGTCATCCCAAATCCAGATCCCTTTTCGTCAAAAGTGTCGATCAAATCATCTTTAACCAATCTGTAGGCATATGAAAAAGGAGTGTTATTTAAGTCGGCACAGACAATTTTTTGATAGGGACAACTTTTAAAATGCTTATTAAAGGTAATAGACTGTTTTTCTTGTTTTAAAAAAGTAGTTTCCATCCTATTATAAAATCTAAAGGGGTTTTTAGATCTTTTAATTCGACCTGGTCTTATCTGGAAAGACTGCAAGTGAAGATTATATATTCTAATTGTATCATTCTTATAAACAATATCCGCATAAATAGCATTATTAGCTGTTTCCGAAAACTCCAAAGACCCCCCGGTTACTATGGGATATTTAGAGAAGATCCCCTGTAACGATTTTGTAGAACTTTTTGGTGTGACATACTTATATGGATATTGTTTTAAAATATTATGTCGGTATCTAGAAGATTCCTGTAAACATAAAATATCCGGAGATCTTTTACTTAAAAAGGATAGTAGAGGATTGCTCTCCCCATTCTTATAAGCCTCAATATCGTCCCAAAACATGCCTGTATTAAAAGTCATTACGGTTAGTTCATCCTCCTTATCGGATATTGGCTGTGTATGGTTTTCAAGTCTTAAAAGTGGTCCAAAAGCTATATAAGAAATCACCAGACTTAGTAATGGGACAAATACTCTCTTATTCCATTTAAGAAGCCAGTACACTAAAAAGATAATGTTCCCAACTACCAAAAAGGGTACTACTAAACTTAAAAAAGCTAAAAGCGGAAATATCCTAACAGGAAAAAAGGAGGCAATACAGGAAACAAGAAGTAGCAATGCTAAAAGAAAGTTAGTAAAGAACAACAAAGTCTTTTTTGAGAAAATATATCTCACAACTTACTGGTCTTTACCTGCTTTAAAAAGAAAATCCTTTTCTAACTGAGATAAACTCTCATAACCCGACTTGCTGATTTTATCTAATATAGAATCAATTTTGCGCTGCTTGCTTTCTTTATCATAATCCACTTTAGACTTAGGATTCCTATTAGCATTTCTATACACAGTCTTTAAAGGAGCCTTTTTTTCTTTTCGTTTAAAGAACCCATTAAAGCTTTCCGTAAGCTGTCCGAATCCTTCACCAATATCACTACCTTTTAAGAGCTGCCTTGCATAAACATAACCCAAAAGAGCTCCTCCCAAATGTGCAAGGTGCCCCCCGGCATTACCACTGTTGGGGATTTGAATTAAATCAACTAAGACAATAAAAGCACCAATATACCATAGTTTAATATTAAATATAAATAGGCGAACCTCCTGATTTGGGATATAAGTACAGACAAAAATCAATACGGCGGTTACCCCTGCAGAAGCTCCAATTAGAGCGGTATTGGTTGCCACAAATGCAGGAAAAACATTATAACTCAATAAAAAGACTAAACCTCCGGCTATAACCCCTAAGAAATATACATTATTAAATTTCTTGGTGCCGAAAAGGTTTAAAAAGATCCTTCCTGAAAAATATAGCATTATCATATTCCAGAAAAGATGCCAAATACCTCCATGAAAAAATGAATAGGTAACAATGGACCATGGTTGTAAAATAAAGTCATTAAACTCTTTAGGTAATTCGAACCACCTTACAATAGTATTGGTCGAAAATCCCATCAAAAAAGTAACAAGGGCAGTTACAATAAAGACTGCTACATTAATTGCAATAAGCTTCTCAGCAGAACTTAGACGTGCATATTGATATTTCAAATTTCCAGTGCTCATTTTAATTCCATCTATTTTTATTGAACTGATTTTTTTTCCAGTACCACATCATTAAGAAGCCAAACAGTGCGCCTCCAACATGTGCAAAATGCGCAATTCCGCTGCCAAAAATAGAATAACCGGTCACTCCTGAAAACAAATCCAAACCTATTAAGACTGGTATAAAGTATTTAGCCTTTATGGGTACAGGTAAGAAAATAAGGAATAACTCACTATTGGGATAAGACATTCCAAAGGCGACTAGTATTCCATAAATAGCACCCGAAGCACCAACGGCAGGAGTGTTATAAGCACTCAGGAAATTATCGATAACGCTTTTAGAGGCTAAGTTATACCAATTGGGACTATACTGACCTTGAGAGATGATATCGATAATCTGAGATTTTGCCATTCCGGCACCAGTTAGCACTTCCATACCCTGGTTAAAGTAATAGTAATTAACTCCGGTATGAATTAAGGCAGCACCTAAACCTGCAGAAAAGTAGAAGAAAAGAAACTTATTCCGTCCCCACATTCTCTCCAAGGGGGTACCAAAAGCCCACAAAGCGTACATATTAAAAAGGATATGCATAAATCCACCATGCATAAACATATGCGATAGTAATTGCCATAGACCAAAATTTTCGTTTTCGGGAAACCAAAGTGAAAACCACTGGTACATCTGCTCTCCATAGAGATTAGTTGCTATGAAAAACAACACATTTATTATCAATAGATGCTTTATGGCATCGGTAAGTCTTCCCATTTATATAAATTTATTATCAATTTCCATATCTGTTATAGTCACATAAATTAACTTGTTGAAAGGGCTAATTTTTGATTCTTTACAAGCGAATAAAGAATTTACTAACGCTTGTTGGGAGTCAATATCTAATACCTCCCCTGTTTTAACTGCAAGGGATTTAGAGAGAGTCTTTGCAAGTATTTCAGATTCAGAAAAACCCTCAGAAGTAAGATTGTGCTGATAATCAGAAATTAGCTGATCCAAAATAGATCTTAGCTCACTTTCTCGTACTAACTGTGGAATGCCACTTACCTCCAAAATCGTGTCCGAGATAAAACTCAAAACAAATCCTAAAGCCAACAAACTATCTTTAATTTCTTCTAAGACGGTTATTTCTGGCTTGCTGAAATTTAAGGGAATTGGAAATAATAATTGCTGGCTAATCGTTTTTCTAACAGTAATATTACCAAGCAATTTTTCATACAATACGCGCTGATGTGCACGGCCCTGATCAATTATTAACATACCTGACTTAATAGTAGATACAACATATTTTCTTCTAAGTTGAAAAGTTGGTATTCCAGACCTTTCTAAACTTTCATAATCCTGAAATATTGAATCAGAATTTACATCGGATTCAACCGTAAAAGAATTAAAAGCATTATCCTTGAATTCATCGGAATCTAGTCCCAAGTATAAACTTTCCCATTCTCCGGTTGGTTTTGAAAAACCTTTTGAAAAGCTCTTCTCTGGCCTTGAACTGAATGGGTTAAATGTGCGATCTACCGTTACCGCCGGCTGTATTCCCATTCGATGTGTACTAGTATAGGGCGTGTCCAAATTAGGATCTTTTTCAAAATCCAAAGCGGGACGAACATTAAACTGTCCCAAACTATGTTTAACACATGATTTTAAAATGGCGTACAAGCTGTGTTCATCATCAAACTTTATTTCAGTTTTTGTTGGATGAATGTTAATATCAATGGAGCCCGGATCAACTTCCAAGAATATAAAATAACCCGGATAAAAATCAGGCTTTAACAAACCTTCAAAAGCAGAAGTAACTGCATGATGTAAATAAGGGCTTTTTATAAAACGATCATTTACAAAGAAAAACTGCTCTCCTCTGCTCTTTTTAGCATATTCAGGTTTGCATACAAATCCGCTTATTTTGACAAGCTGTGTTTCCTCAGAAACAGGAACAAGCTTTTCATTAGTCTTTTGTCCAAAAATACGAACGATACGTTTTTTTAAATTAACTGCAGGAAGGTTAAATAATTCGCTTCCATTGGAGTAAAAGTAAAATTGAATTGATGGATGAGCAATGGCAACCCTATGAAACTCATCTACGATATGTCGATGTTCTACCTGAGTAGACTTTAAAAATTTACGTCGGGCAGGAATATTAAAAAAAAGGTTTTTAACCGCAATTGAAGTTCCTTTAGGAGAAACTTTTACTTCTTGGGAGATAACTTTACTTCCCTCAATCTTTATTAAAGTACCTACTTCATCCTGTTCTTGCCTTGTCTGCATTTCTAAATGCGCTATGGCAGCTATAGAGGCTAATGCCTCCCCTCTAAAACCCTTGGTATGAAGATGGAATAGATCATCCGCACAATTAATTTTGGAAGTGGCATGACGTTCAAAACTCATCCGAGCATCCGTTACACTCATTCCGTTGCCATTGTCTACTACTTGGATAAGCGTTTTGCCACCCTCTTTAACAATAAGCTTAATTATGGATGCTTGAGCATCAATAGCATTCTCCAGAAGTTCTTTTACTACTGAAGCCGGACGCTGAACTACTTCACCTGCCGCTATTTGATTGGCCACATGATCTGGCAAGAGCTGAATTATATCTGCCATTATTTTATGAAAAATATGCTAAGGTCAAAATCGATGATATATAGGAAAATCAATATAAGAACAGCGGTTATAACAATCATTCTAATGGTCAGATTTCGGTCTCCTGTTTTCCGAATATCTGACATCGCATTACTAAACTTCCCTTTTAAACCTCTTGGTGTATCTATAGTGCTTCGAAACTTATCAAGTTTGGGCTGTATTTTATAAGGGCTACCCTCCCCTTTATCGTCATAATAACGGGGGGAATAATTATACTTTCTGTTTTTTCTTAGCTTTGAAAACTTTCCCATAAACTTATGGTTTCAAAGTTACTTAAAATGAAAAAAAGCCAAGGATTATCCTTCCCAAAAATTGTTAACACTTTTAAGTAAAAGATCGAGTTTTAAGGTTTTTGAAATAAATAATAAGCCTAAACTAAGGTCAATTCTAAAAAATATTTAGAAAAAAGCACTAAAGAGTAGCCATTTTAATGGCTGCTATAGCTGCTTCAGCTCCTTTATTTCCATGCTTTCCTCCACTGCGGTCTTTAGCTTGTTGCCATGTATTATCAGTAAGCACACAAAAAATTACAGGCGTATCGGATTGAAGATTTACATCCATTATGCCCTGAGCCGTAGCATTACATACGAAATCGAAATGTTTGGTTTCCCCTTGAATTACGCTGCCGATGGCCACAATAGCATCTAGCTCATTCTCTGAAATCATTTTTTTACATCCAAAAGGCAACTCAAAACTTCCTGGAACATTGTACCTAAATATATTATCTTGATTTATCTCGCAATCTAACAAAGCACTTAAGGCTCCTTCATAAAGAGCTTCCGTGATTTCATAATTCCATTCCGAAACTACTAAGCCTATGCGCAAGTTCCTTGCATCAGGCAAGTTCTCTTTATCATAAAACGAAAGATTCTTACCTGCAGTAGCCATTTTTTAGTTTTTTGCCATTCCTATAAAGGCATCTATTGTATTTGCCTCTTCTGAATCAGGAAATTCATCTTTGATTCGAGTAAAATAATCTAAAGCCTTTTTATTCTGTCCAAGTTCTAAGGAAGTAACACCAGATTTATACAAGAATCTAGGTGTGGTAAAACCATTTAGATTGTGTTTAAAGGCAGATTCATAGTATGCTAATGCCTCGGAGGGCTGATCTAACTGCATAAAAGCATCTCCAATACCTCCTTTGGCCAAGGCTCCTAATATAGCATCATCGGAAGAGAACTTCTCGAGATATCCGATTGCTTCTTGGTATTGTTTCATATTCAAATAGGCCATTCCTGCGGAATAATTAGAAAGATTGGCAGCTTTTGTTCCCTTATATTCATCTATAATATCCAGAAAACCATATTTTCCTTCAGCCCCATTTAAAGAGAGATAAAAAAGTGAGTCTTTCTCAGTTGTACTATTTAGCGCTTGTTCAAAATATTGTTGAGGATAATACATTTCGTTGGCAGCCATAGTTTCTTTTGGTTTCTGGATAAATTGATTGTATGCCAGATATCCCAAAACGGCCACTGCTATTACCCCTATCACTCCCAGAATATAATTCTGATTTCTCGCTACCCACTGCTCTGATTTCGAGGCACTTTCATCTAAGCTACTAAATACTTCAGCCGTTGCGCTATTCTGCATATCCAACTCATGCTCTTCGGCTTTGTTCTTTGGTTTGTAACCCCTTTTCTTATATGTTGCCATCTTATTCTTTATTGGTCGCGCAAAAATAAAGTTTTTATCCAAAACCAAAAGCCAATTTATTCGTTATTTTTGGATAATTTGCATGTTTCATTTTTACTGCCAATTATAATTCCTCATGTTTCTCAAAAATTTATCCCTTGTTAATTATAAGAACTTTGAATCTGAGACCTTCGATTTTGATTCTAAAATCAACTGTTTTGTTGGTGCCAATGGGATGGGAAAAACAAATATCTTGGATGCTATCTACCATCTAGCCTTTGGCAAAAGCTACTTTAACCCTCTCGCAAGTCAAAATATAAGGCATGGAGAAGAATTCTTTATGATTGATGGAACTTTTGTGGTGAGTGATAGACAAGAGAAAATAGTATGCAGCTTTAAAAAGGGTATAAAAAAAATCATAAAAAGAAATAACAAGGTCTACGAAAGACTATCTGATCATATAGGTTTAATACCCCTTGTAATTATATCCCCGGTAGATAGAGATTTGATCCTTGAAGGCAGTGAAGTCCGAAGAAAATTTATGGATGGCGTAATTTCTCAATCAGATCGTCAATATTTAGAAGTTCTGCTTAAATACAATAAGACATTACAGCAAAGAAACACCCTTCTTAAATACTTTGCAGCCAATAACACTTTTGATCCTACTACCTTATCTATTTACAACGAGCAATTAGATGACTATGGTACTGAAATCTTCGAAAAAAGAACGGCCTTTATTGAAGAGTTTATCCCTATATTTAAAGAACAATATCTAGCTATTTCCGGAGGAAAAGAAGAGGTTAAGTTGCAATATGATAGTAAGTTGTATACAAATCGCCTCTTAGACTTATTTGAAAGAAGTCTAGAAAAAGATAAGGCAGTCCAATATACTACTACCGGTATTCATAAAGACGATCTTCGTTTTGAAATAAGAGATTATCCTGTAAAAAAGTTCGGAAGTCAAGGGCAACAAAAGTCTTTTCTTATAGCCTTAAAATTTGCTCAGTTTCAGTTTTTAAAGTCTCATGCAAATTCTTCTCCACTGATGTTATTAGATGACATCTTCGATAAATTAGATGAACAAAGAGTTAGACATATTATTAGCTTGGTAGATGGGGAAAACTTTGGTCAAATTTTTATTAGTGATACACATCCGGAGCGGACAGAAGAAGTTGTAAAATCAATTCATCAATCTTATAAAATATTTAAACTTTAATATGAAACTGTTGATTGGAATTATCTTTCTATTCTTAACTTCCTGTTCTGAAAAAGTAACAGAGCAATCTCTAATTCATTTAAATGGATATTGGGAAATCAAACAAGTATCCTTTCCTGATGGACAAGACAAAGACTATAAGATTAATCCAATAGTCGATTATATTCATTATGAAGGCATGCAAGGGTATCGAAAAAAAGTAAAACCAAGGATGGATGGCACATATACGGTAACTGATGATTCAGAAACTTTTAGTGTTCGAAAAGCCAATGAGATTTTTTGGATTCACTATGAAAATGATCTATCTTCCTGGGAAGAGCAAATCATAGAATTATCCAAGAATGAATTGATTTTAAGCAATGAAGAGGGCTTGATATATTTCTACAAAAGATATAATTCTAATAAACCACATTAGAAATGGCGGAAAAAAAAGGTCAACAACCCCTAAGTGAAATACTTCAGAGTTTTATCAAATCCAATAACCTTCAGACAGGGATTGATAAAGTAACTGTTTTTGAGGTATGGAAAAATAAAATGGGAAAAGGCGTAATGAACTACACCACCGCTGTGGAATTGAGAAGGGATACACTTTATGTCTCACTTTCTTCCTCCGTACTTAGAGAGGAACTAAGTCTAGGTAATTCAAAAATAATTGAAATGCTTAATGAAGAATTGGGTAAAGAGCTTATAAAGAAGCTCGTTTTAAGATAAAAGCCAAAATAAAGATGTCAAAATCTTTACCAAGATAAATAATCAACCCCAATTCCAATAATGTTCCCCGGCACTAATTTCTTGTCTTAAAAAAGAATTAAACAGCTAGTAATTTAATTAATAGATCTCTCGACCGGAAAAATGAAAACTACCTTCAATTAGGGCATTTTCGTTACTATCTGATCCATGAACTGCATTCTCTCCAATATCCTTGGCAAATAATTTTCTGATGGTACCTTCCGCAGCTTCCTCTGGGTTGGTAGCGCCAATTAAAGCTCTAAAATCCTCAACCGCATTATCTTTCTCCAAAATCGCTGAAACTATAGGGCCTCTTGTCATAAAAGAAACCAATTCATCAAAAAATGGTCTTTCACGATGAATGGCATAGAACTCTTGAGCATCTCTCTTGCTCAGTTGTGTATATTTCATGGCCACGATCTTAAAACCAGCGGAAGTAATTTTCTCTAAAATTGCTCCAATATGTCCATTTTCAACGGCATCCGGCTTAATCATGGTGAATGTTCTGTTCTCTGTCATTTTTGTAAAATTTTGCGCAAAAATACGTTTTCTTATAGCAACCTACAAAATTAATACTGTTGTCTTATTTCCAAAGGGACCTTACCCTGGTCCTCAATAATTTGAAATTGCACTTCTTTTGATATAAAATTGAGCTTAATAAGACCAAAACTTTCGGTTGAGACCACATGTCCAATTCGATATGGATTAGATTCTCCCTTAAAATCGCTATAGGCATGGGTTAGTCCACTACTGGTAAAATCTATTAAGGGATAAGTCAATCCTGGTAAGTCTAATTTTGAAAATTCAGAAATATGTCGATCTCCTGATATTATAAATACCCCTTTCGCTCTTGATTCGATCAACAATTCCTTGAAACGATCTACTTCATGAGGAAAATTACCCCAACACTCAAAACCATGCTCGTTTGATAAGAACTGAATACTACTAACAATAATATTAAAATCGGCTTTTGAAGAAGTAAGCTCTTTGGTCAACCAAGACCACTGACTTTCTCCGAGCAAGTGCCCTTTTCCATATTCATTGGGCATAATTCTTTTTTCAGTTAAGGTGTCTGGGATTAAAGGACTTCGAAAATAACGCGTATCCAAAACAATAATCTTTACACTCCCCATTTCTCCGTTATAAGAATAGGCATGGTATACTCCTTCCTGAGTTCGTCGAGGATGATCGACTGGTACATCCATAAAATCCAAAAATGCTTGCTGACTTTCCTGCTTTGAAACATATTCTTCGCCTCCATCGTTTAATCCATAGTCGTGATCATCCCAGGTGCCAATTACTTGGGTATTATTTTTTAACTTTCGATAGCCTTTTACCTTATTCTGTGAGGCATACATCTTACGAATTTCCTCGACATTTTCTGTATCCGCATAAATATTATCACCTCCCCAAATCCATAAAACCGGATCTGTGTCTTTAATATCATCCCAAAGTAAATTTTCTAGTTCTACTTTATTACATGATCCAAAAGCAATGGAAATTTCTGATCCGGGAACAGGTTTTTCAGTAGTATTTTTTTTTGAAGAACAGGAAATGGTTAAAAGTATAACCAGGAATCCCAGAGATGACTTAATCACAATAAGAAAATTTACCAAGTAAAAATAAGGCTTTCTAATATGCAGAACAACAATTAAAATAAATCCCAAGAACAGAAAATGAAGCAGGAAAGACTTAATTCGCCATTATTTATAAAGCTTTCTTATCTAAATAACGAATTAGTTGTATCTTTGCGCGCATGAATTCTGAGGACGTTAAAGCCATTGAGGCATTGCTCTCCAAGCCGCAAAAAATAGTAATTATTCCCCATAAAAATCCAGACGGAGACGCCATAGGTTCTAGTTTGGGATTATGGCACTTTTTCAATAATAAAGGTTATAACGTAAAAGTGGTTGTACCCAACGATTATCCTAAATTTCTAAAATGGATGCCTGGCACTGAAAGTATCCTTAATTTTGAAAAAGAGAATACACAGGCATTGGCTTGTTTATCAGCTGCGAGCTTATGCTTTACTCTTGATTTTAATGATCTGAGTAGGGTCGGACAAATGACTTCAGTTTTAGAAGGTTTATCTGCAGACTTTGTAATGATAGATCATCATAGGGCACCATCCGACTATGCAAAAATCACCTATTCGGATGTAACTATGAGTTCCACCTGTGAAATGGTATATAACTTTATCGTCGCGTTAGGGGGTTTAAATGAGATTACGGAAGATATAGCAAATTGTCTATATGCCGGTATAGTGACGGACACAGGTTCTTTCAAATTTGCCTCAACAACAAGTGCGACACATCTTACAGCTGCCTCACTAATCGAAAAGGGAGCAGAAAATGCTTTAATACAGAACAGAATTTTTGACACCAATTCTCCCGAGCGATTGCAATTACTAGGATGTGCCTTGAAGAATATGGTCATATTAAAAGAATATCAAACCGCTTATACCACTTTAAGCCAGGATGAGTTAGACACCTATCATTATAAGAAAGGAGATACAGAAGGCTTTGTAAATTATGGTCTTACCATTGAAAATATTAAGTTTGCTGTTATTTTTATCGAAAATAAAGAAGAAGGCATCATAAAGATTTCTTTTAGATCGGAAGGAAATTTTTCTGTAAATGAATTTGCCAGAGCGCATTTCCATGGTGGCGGTCATACCAATGCCGCCGGGGGCAAAAGCGATTCTGACTTGCCAACAGCCACATCTAGGTTTACAGAACTTCTAAAATCTTATAAAGCTGACCTAAATTCATGAAAAAAATAATTTACCTATCACTACTTAGTCTAGTATTCGCTTGTGGAGGGCCAGAACCTCGAAAGCCAATCGAAACAAAATCCGGTAGTTTTATCAAGGAATCTGTTGAAAGAAATAAACGACTTTTAGAGGAAGAAGAGGTCCTTATTCAGCAATATATTGCTATAGATAGCATTCATGATTATCAAAATTCTGCTGCAGGAAGTTGGTATTCTTATGAAATAAAAAATGATGAAGCAAGTTATACTCCAAAAGAGGACGACTTGGTTACGCTGACTTATAACCTTAGAAGTCTTAACAATGATACGATCTATTCCATGGAAGAGGTCGGTGTTTTAAATTACAAAGTAGATAAGCAAGAATTATTTCCTGGGTTAAGATCTGGTATTAAATTACTGAAAGAAAAAGAAACAGCCCTATTTATATTTCCTTCTTCAATGGCTTTCGGCTATCACGGAGACAATAATAAAATTGGGCCGAATACCCCGATTATGGCTACCATAGAAATATTTAAGATTACTAAAAAAGAAGATTTAATAGAAATTCAAAATTGAAACAATGAGAAAATTGAATATAGTTGTAGTACTGACACTACTTTTTTTTGCGAGCTGTACTTCCAGCAAATTTAAAGATCTTGGAGATGGGCTGTTCGCCGATATCAATACCAACAAAGGTGATATTATTGTAAAATTAGAAATGGAAAAAACGCCTGTAACGGTAGCAAACTTTGTCTCCTTAGCGGAAGGTACCAATCCATTTGTTAGTGAGCAATTCAAAGATCGCAAGTATTATGACGGGATTATATTTCACAGAGTTATTAAAGATTTTATGATTCAGGGTGGTGATCCTACAGGCACTGGACAAGGAAATCCAGGCTATAGATTTAAAGATGAATTTAGTGATTCTCTTGTACATGATAAGGCAGGGATTCTGTCGATGGCTAATTCTGGTCCAAAAACCAACGGGAGTCAATTTTTTATCACCCATAAAGAAACACCCTTTTTAAATGGTAGACATAGCGTTTTCGGAGAGGTTGTACAAGGCCTAGATGTTGTTGACTCTATAGCCAATGTCAAAACCTTTTTAGAACCCAATAAAAAAGATAAGCCTGTAGAAGATGTAGTTATGAATTCTGTGGTAATTATCAGAAATGGGAAAGAAGCCAAAAATTTTGATGCTGTAAAAGTAATGACAGATTATTTTGCCGAAGAAGAAGCTTTGGTTGCCGCAGAAAAGCAAATAAGATTGGATTTTATTGCCGAAATATCAGAACAAAAAGAGAATGCCATGGAACTACCCTCAGGCTTAAAAGTTTTTACCCTCGTTGAGGGAACTGGCGAAAAACCTAAGGTCGGACAAAAAGTATTGGTTAATTATGCCGGATGGCTTACTGATGGCACTCTTTTCGATAGTAATTATGAAGAGGTAGCCCTTAAATATGGCAAATTCGATGCTCGCCGAAAGGCAGGAAAAGGCTATGAGCCTATTCCCATGGATTACAGTCCAGAGTCACAATTAATTGCTGGGTTCAAAGAAGGCCTTTTAAAAATGAAGGTAGGAGATAAAATACGAGTCTTTATTCCTCCTCATTTAGGATATGGCCCACAAGGTGGTGGTCCTATCCCACCAAATGCAGAACTGGTTTTTGACCTTGAAATTACAGGAATAGCAGAATAAAAAAAATCCCGATTAAACATCGGGATTTTTTTAAGGTGTATTTTTTAAAATCTCCAAGAGATATTTCCAAAATTTCTCCACAGAACTAATTGAAACTCTTTCATCAGGAGAATGTGCTCCTTTAATAGTTGGACCAAAACTAATCATATCTATATCTGGATAATGCTGTCCGAGAATACCGCACTCCAAACCGGCATGACAGGCCACTACCTTCGGGGTCTCCTTAAATAAAGTGGTGTACTGTTCTTTTAATACTTTTAATATATCAGAATTCGGATTTGGTTCCCATCCGGGATATTCTCCTGAAAAATTCACTTCGCAACCTGCCAATTCAAAGGCGCTTTTTAAAGAATTTGCCAAATCAATTTTTGATGTCTCCACTGAGGATCTCGTTAAACATCCAACATGAACTTTACCCTCTCCTACTTCTACTCGGGCAATATTATTAGAGGTCTCTACTAAATCTGGAATGGCAGCACTCATAGAGTAAACCCCATTATGGGCCGCATATATCGCTTTTAATAGCTGCTGTTGCGCAGAAATTTCCATCACATACTTGGGAAGAATGATGTCTCTTAGTTCAATTGTCATATTCTTTTCCAAAAAGGAATACTCTTCCTTTATACTTCCTGCCCACATTCTAAATTTTTCTTCAAAGGAAACCTTGTCGGCTGCAGGCACTACAATAGTAGAAACACTCTCTCTAGGGATAGCATTTCGCAGGCTCCCGCCATTAATATTGGCGATACCAATTTCGTAATTATTGGAAATAGTGTATAACAGACGATTCATAATCTTATTAGCATTGCCAAAACCTTTGTGAATGTCCATACCACTATGACCTCCTTGTAATCCTTTAATGATTATTTGATAAGCCGAACTATTCTGTAAAACCTCCTTCTGCTCATAAGAACGAGATGCCGTTATATCTACTCCTCCTGCACAGCCTATATCAATTTCATCGTCTTCCTCTGTATCAAGATTCAATAGAATCTTCCCCTTAAGTATATTAGCTTGAAGGCCCTGAGCCCCTGTCATACCTGTTTCTTCATCAATGGTAAAAAGAGCTTCCAGAGGTGGGTGAGAAATGTCACTACTCTCTAACAAACTCATTATCGCAGCAACCCCCATTCCATTATCTGCACCAAGGGTTGTTCCCTTAGCTCTAACCCAATCTTCATCAATTAACATCTGTATCCCTTGGGTGTCAAAATCAAAATCAGTCGCCGAATTCTTCTGATGCACCATATCCAGATGGGATTGCAAGGTGATCATCTTTCTATTTTCCATCCCCGGAGATGCCGGTTTTCGAATAATTACATTCCCAACATCGTCCTTAAATGTCTCCAATTCTAAGGAATCACCGAAGTCTAGCATAAACTGTATTACTCTTTCTTCTTTTTTGAAGGTCTGGGAACTGCATTGAGCTTTGAAAAGTTTTTCCAAACAAGTTGTGGTTCTAATTTTAGTATTTCTTGATTCATATCGCCTTTTAAACCGTCAAAAATACGTATTGAAAAGCAACCTAGCTAGATAAATAGTATTTTTGAGTCAATGAATAACAGCTTAAAAAATTGGATTGCAATATCACTCTTGCCACAAATACTGCTAGTAAAATGGCTGGGTAGTTATCCTGAGCTTATAGAAGCTTATTATAGTAAAGGAATTTATCCCGTGATTTCACAATTCTTTAGAGCTCTTTTTGGATGGTCCACAATTTCTTTCGGTGATTTACTTTATGGTCTGCTCATTCTTATTACAATTCGCTATGTAGTTTTACATTGGAAAATTATTAAGACAGAGCCAAAGGCATTTTTACGAGATGTTGTCTTAGTGCTTTCAGTAACCTATTTCACTTTTCATATAATGTGGGGTTTTAATTATTACCGTATCCCTTTGGCCAAGTCTTTAGAACTAAAAGAGACTTATACTCCCAGTGAATTGGAGTCTATAACAAAATCGTTAATTCATAAGACAAACGAACTTCAATACCAAATAATTAAAGATTCTACAAAGGTGGTCGACTTCCCCTTTAAACAGGAAGAATTCTTTAATATGACCTATGATAGCTATATAAGCTTGGGGACCCTCTATCCTCAATTCAAATATGAAAATGTTAGTGTCAAAAAGTCCCTATTTAGTACTTTACTGAGTTATATGGGCTATGGGGGTTATTTAAATCCGTTTACAAATGAAGCTCAGGTAAACGCCAAAGTTCCCAATTTTAGATTTCCTATAGTTGCCGGACATGAAATTGGACATCAAATTGGTTATTCAGCGGAAAATGAAGTCAATTTTATTGGGTATTTGGTTACCATGAATAACGATAATATTTACTTACAATATGCAGCCTATGCCTATGCTGCCAGCTATTGTTTAGGCGAAATCAAACGAAGAGATAAGGAAAAGTCAAAGGCCCTTTATGATACTTTTAATGAGGGTGTAAAGAAAAATTTTGACGCTTATTATACCTTTTGGAAGGCATATGAAAATCCAATGGAACCCATTTTTAAAAGCATTTTTAATACCTTTTTAAAAGCAAATAATCAAAAAGATGGTATAAAAAGTTACTACAAGATAGTAACCTATCTCGTTACCTATCATTCAAAACATCCTGTAAGTAAGTAAAATATCCTTCCCCTTTTGCTGCTGAAGAAGAAACGCTATTGGTTTTGAGAATTGGTATTATTAGCTCCTTTGGGTTTAGCATAAAAAGAATTTGGTCTGGCAGATTCAGATAAACGGACGTCTTCAAAAGAAATCTCTCTTTTCTTTTCTTTTATCATATTACCCTCATAATTATACCAACTTATTACTTCGGGAAGTAACAGTCCACCATGGCTCATCCAATTTTCATAACGTATCCATTTTACATTATCTGATTTTTCACCACTTTTGTAAGTTACGGTATATCCTAACCATTTCATTTGGTAGGTAGTTGGATCATAATGTAAATAATATTCATCCTTGGGTGAAGTGCCAATATCAGGTTTATAACTAATGCGAATCCCGGGATATTTTTTATCTTGAAATGTTAATATTTCTGCTTCCCCGTACTCTATTCCTGGATCACCTAAAACAAAAGGCATCGCATAGAAATAAAACATGAGATTATGATAAAATACCGCGTCTCCTTTATAGTCGTCCTCCGGATCTAATAACCATACTTCCTGTCCATCAAAACCCAAAGTATAATCTGTAGATTCTATTTTATCCCTTCTTGTTTTAAGGTCTGTACTATGTTTTTCGGTGACCTCACCATTTTTAAACACAAACTCTAAGGTCTTTTTACTTCTCCATTTCGTCATTCCTCCGTGGGCCGAAAAAATACTGTCTAATGCCAAGGGATAATCAGGGATTTTAGATTCTACCAAGACTTCTGTTACCTCAACTGTGATATCAGAATCATTAGGTTTATCTTTACAAGCTAGAAGACTGGAAAGCAGTAAAAAATATAAAAGGCGTTTCATATATTTAAATTTATAAGGGCATGTTCTTAGTCGACTATTACAAAAAGTAATTACATTTTGTAATATTATTGTTTTATGAAGGAAATAACAAGGCTTACAAGTATACATAATCCGACTATTAAAAAGTACCTTACCTTAAGAGAAAAGGCTAGAGAACGGAAAAAGTCAAAATTATTTATTTTAGAAGGGAAACGAGAGTTGGAACTTGCTCTTAAAGGAAAATATGTCATAGAAACCTTACTGTATTGCTCAGAAATAATCTCATTTGAAGAAATCATTCAACTTCTTGATGAAAGTGCTTCAAAGCCAGACATCTTGGAAATTTCAAAAGCAATTTATCAAAAGATTGTAGTTCGTAAAACCACTGAGGGAATCGTCGCTATTCTAAAAGCAAAAAGTCATGAACTTGATAAATTAATAATCGAGCATAAGAATCCTCTAATTCTAGTAGCAGAATCTCCTGAAAAACCCGGGAATATTGGAGCTTTATTAAGAACAGCTGACGCAGCAAATTTAGACGCTGTTTTATTAGCCAATTACAAGGGCGACCTGTACAATCCCAATATAATCCGATCTAGTGTCGGCTGTGTTTTTAACGTATCGCTGGGAATGGGCACCACTGAAGAAATATTGAGCTTTCTTAAGGATAAAAATATCCCTATTTATGCCGCTGCCTTGACTGCCTCCGAAAATTATGACACAATAAACTACAGGAATGCTTCCGCAATTGCCGTCGGAACAGAGGCTACGGGACTTACAAAAGAATTTTTAAAAGCTTCAGAACAAAACATTATCATTCCCATGGGAGGCGAGATAGATTCAATGAACGTTTCGGTCTCGGCTGCAATTATTATATTTGAAGCTAGAAGACAAAGAGGTTTTTTTAGTCGCTAACGGAGGTTTCCTTTTAATAAAATTTATGACCTTCAAAGAAACTCTCTCCAAAATATATAACTCAGTAGAACATTTATGAATAGCAATCTATTATTTTACCTAATCATTGGGATTATTGTTATACAATTCTTCATTGAAACATTCTTAGATTATCTTAATTATAAAAAGTATAAGGACCCTATTCCAAAGGAATTAGAAGATATTTATAATGAAAAAGAGTATAAAAAATCCCAGGAATATAAAATGGATAACTACCGCTTTGGATTATTTTCATCATCCTTTTCTTTTCTGCTAACACTGGGCTTTTTGATTTTTGGTGGTTTTGAATGGGTAGATCAAATAGTCAGATCTATTACCAGTAACTCCATTTTAATGACTTTACTCTTTTTTGGAATTATAATGATAGGTTCCGATTTGTTATCTACCCCTTTTTCTTACTATCAAACATTCGTGATTGAGGAAAAATTTGGCTTTAATAAAAGTACCCCGAAACTATTTTTTCTTGATAAAATAAAAGGTTGGTTAATGATCATTATCCTTGGAGGCATCATAATGTCCTTGATTGTTTGGTTTTATGAATGGAGTGGTTCCTCATTTTGGCTCTATGCCCTGGGAATAATTGCCATCTTTACCATAGGAATGAACTTGTTATATAGCAGGCTAATTGTACCTATTTTCAACAAACAGACACCATTAGAAGATGGTTCTCTTAAAGAGAAAATAAGTAATTACGCCTCCAAAACGGGGTTTAATCTTCGTCAAATATTTGTGATTGATGGCTCTAAAAGAAGTACTAAGGCAAACGCCTATTTTTCAGGATTTGGCAAAGAGAAACGAGTTACTTTATATGACACTTTAATAAATGATCTGGAAGAGGAAGAAATAGTAGCCGTTTTGGCACATGAAGTAGGGCACTATAAAAAACATCATATACTCATCAATTTGGGACTTTCGCTTCTTCTTACGGCCTTAACTTTATATCTCTTATCACTTTTCATAGCTAATCCGGCCTTCTCATATGCTATAGGCGTCACTACCCCAAGCTTTCATGCTGCCTTAATTAGTTTTGGAATATTATATAGTCCAATTTCTGAAGTTACTGGTCTAATTATGAATATTTTATCCCGGAAATTTGAGTTCCAGGCTGACAATTACGCAAAAACTACATATAACGGGGATCCCTTGATAAGTTCTCTTAAAAAACTATCAAAAAACAGTTTAAGTAACTTAAACCCGCATCCAGCTTATGTCTTTTTACATTATTCTCATCCACCTTTGATAAGTAGAATACAGAATCTTAGGGCATGATTTTTGTTGGTAACTAAAAAAGATTGTGGTATTTTTAATTTATGGGGGTAGAGACAGCTTTAGAGCAGGAAAACAAAGAGATTGCTAAGCAATACAAGGAACTTCTACGCATTAGCTATCAGACGCTAAGCAAGGAAGATAAAAAACTTGTACGATCTGCATTTGATGTTGCCGTTGATGCTCATAAAAACCAAAGACGAAAATCGGGCGAAGCCTATATTTTCCATCCCATTGCTGTGGCTAAGATTGTCGCCTCTGAGATTGGTTTAGATGCGGTGTCTATTGCTGCAGCTCTTCTGCACGACGTAGTAGAAGATACTGAGTATACCCTAGATGATATTGAAAGAATGTTTGGAGAGACCATTGCTAGAATTGTAGATGGTCTTACTAAAATCGCCCACCTCAAGAAGGAGATGAATATCTCTCAACAGGCCGAGAATTTCAGAAAAATGCTCTTGACCCTGCACGATGATGTCAGGGTTATTATAATTAAAATAGCCGATCGCTATCACAATATGCTTACTATGGATGCCATGCCAGAGCATAAACAAGTAAAAATGGCTTCTGAAACATTGTATATCTATGCCCCTCTGGCCCATAGAATTGGCCTTTACAACATAAAAACAGAACTTGAAGATTTGAGTCTGAAATATACGGAGCCGGAGGTATTCAAAGACATTCAGGAGAAAATAGAAAAGACAAAAGAGGAGCAGCAACAATATATTGATGAATTCTCGAATATTATTCGTGATTCTTTAGATCAGGAAGGACTAGAATATTTTATTAAAGGACGAACGAAATCTATCTATTCTATCCGAAAGAAAATGATTTCACAGAATGTCAACTTCGATGAAATTTATGACAAATTTGCTATCAGGATTATCTATAAATCTGACAAACAAAATGAAAAGTTCATTGCCTGGAAGATTTATTCTATAGTAACGGATCATTTTACTCCCAACCCTATTAGGTTAAGGGATTGGATATCTTCTCCAAAATCTACCGGATATGAAGCCTTACATATTACGGTAATGGGACCAGAAGGGAGATGGGTTGAAGTACAAATTAGAAGTGAGCGTATGCATGAAATAGCAGAAAAAGGCTACGCTGCGCATTTTAAGTATAAACATGGGGATCAAAAAGAGCAGGGTATAGAGATTTGGTTAAACAAATTACAGGAGGCTCTTGAAAGTACCGACGGCAGTGCTGTTGACTTTGTTGAAGAATTTAAGCTTAATCTTTATTCAAAAGAAATTTTTGTCTTTACCCCTCAGGGCGAACTAAAATCTTTACCGAAAGATGCTACTCCTTTGGACTTTGCCTTTAATATTCATACTCAGGTAGGAATGAAAACAAGAGGCGCCAAAGTGAATGGAAAATTAGTGCCTCTAAATACAATCTTAAAAAGTGGTGATCAGGTTGAGATTATTACCTCTGAAAAAGCCAAGCCAAACCAAAATTGGTTAGATTATGCAACCACCGCTCGTGCCAGATCCAAGATTAGATCCTCCCTGCGAGATGAACAGAAAGAAGTAGCTGCTGAAGGGAAAGATATCTTGAGAAGAAAACTTAAATCACAAAAAGTAAACCTAAACGAAGATGCGATCAACAAAATGGTTGTTTACTTTAAACTTAATACAAGTTTAGACTTATTTTACCGCGTAGGGATTGGAGCAATTGACAACCAAATGATTAAGGATTTTGCCTCCTCCTACAACAACGCATTTATCAGTTTTTTCAAAAATAAAATTCGAAGAAAACCTGTTCCTGAAGACATAAATAAGGATGAAATTACCTCCAAATATGACTTACTGGTATTTGGGAAAGAGGAAGAAAAATTGAGTTATACGCTTTCTAAATGTTGTAGCCCGATACCTGGTGATGAAGTATTTGGATTTGTCAGCGTTAATGAAGGTATTAAAGTTCATAAAAAAAATTGCCCTAATGCCATAGCGCTTCAGTCGAATTATGCATATAGAATTATTAGTGCTAAATGGATAGATTCTAGTCAGGAAGAATTTTTATCGGAGATTAAACTTACGGGAATAGATAATATTGGATTAGTAAATGCAATTACCAAAGTTATTTCTGATAATATGCATGTGAATATTCGAAATCTAAGTTTTAGCACAGAGGGAGGCACCTTTGCTGGTAGGATTACTGTGGTGGTAAAAAATAATGCTATCTTGAAAAGACTAATAAACAACCTCAAGCAAATTGGAGGTATTGAAAAAGTAACCAGGGTATAAGGCGAGTCTTTTTTTAAGATCTCCTAATCTTCATTTATTAGAGATAAAAATTCGCATTTTAAATGTACATTTGCCCTAAAGATGATGTAGACATTATGGGGACCAATAAGGACCAGGAAATAGTTAAAAACGTATTCACCTCTTTTTTAGAAGAAAATGGCCATAGGCGAACGCCTGAGCGCTATGCCATTCTGCAAGAAATATATGAAAGTGATGATCATTTTGATATAGAATCACTCTATATCAACATGAAAAATAAAAATTATAGGGTAAGCAGAGCTACCTTATACAATACTATTGAGCTTTTAATGGATTGTAAATTAGTTCGAAAACATCAGTTTGGCAAAAATCAGGCTCAATATGAAAAGTCTTATTTTGACAGACAACACGATCATGTTATTCTTACAGATACCGGAGAGGTTGTAGAGTTCTGTGATCCGCGTATACAATCTATAAAACAAACCATTGAGGAGATTTTTGATATTAAGATCAGTAATCATTCCTTGTATTTCTATGGTACAAGAAATACAAAAGAAAATAATACTAACTAACCAATAAGATACTTCATGGCCGTAGATTTACTACTGGGTCTTCAATGGGGAGACGAAGGAAAAGGAAAAATTGTTGATGTACTTACCAAAGACTACGATATAATTGCACGATTTCAAGGTGGACCAAATGCTGGACATACCTTAGAATTTGATGGAATAAAACACGTTTTACATACTATTCCGTCTGGAATTTTTCATGAAAATGCTATAAATATAGTAGGAAATGGAGTTGTTATTGATCCCGTTATCTTTAAAAAAGAACTGGATAATCTCAAGAAGTTTAATCTGGATATTAAGTCAAAATTGCTTATTTCTAGAAAAGCCCATTTAATTCTTCCAACCCATCGCCTTCTGGATGCAGCTTCCGAAGCTTCTAAAGGAAAGGCGAAAATTGGCTCTACACTTAAGGGAATTGGTCCCACCTATATGGATAAAACGGGAAGAAATGGTATGCGTGTAGGAGATTTAGAACTAAACAATTGGCAAGAAAAGTATCGTGCACTTGCAAATAAGCACGAAGCCATGATTGACTATTATGACGTTGCCATAGAATATGATCTTAGAGAGCTTGAAACCGACTTTTTTAAAGCAATAAAAGAATTAAAAGAACTAACATTTATTGATAGTGAAGAGCACCTTTACCAAGCACAAAAGGCTAATCAAAAAATTCTGGCTGAAGGAGCTCAAGGCTCACTTTTAGACATTGATTTTGGCACCTATCCTTATGTAACCTCTTCAACCACAACTGCTGCAGGAGCCTGCACTGGATTGGGAATTCCACCAAATAAAATTGGAGATGTCTTTGGTATTTTTAAAGCCTATACTACCAGAGTTGGAAGTGGACCTTTTCCAACTGAGCTTTTCGATGAAGTTGGAGCAACAATGGGAAAAGTTGGCAACGAATTTGGAGCAACTACAGGGAGACCTAGACGATGTGGATGGTTAGATTTAGTGGCCTTAAAGTATGCGGTAAGAATAAACGGTGTTACAAAACTAATGATGATGAAAGCTGATGTTCTGAGTGGTTTTGATAAGATTAAAGTATGCACCGCCTACAATTACAAAGGAACAGAAGTAACACATTTACCATATAATATAGAAGCTGAGAATGTAACTCCGATATATAGGGAAATGAAAGGATGGTCGGAAGATTTGACAACATTTACTCAAAAAGATCAACTCCCGGAGACCCTAAATGAATATATTGATTTTCTTGAAAAGGAACTGGAAGTGCCAATCAAAATAGTTTCTGTGGGTCCAGATAGAACACAAACTATTCTGCGTTAAAACCTCTTAAAATTCTTCCTTGATCATCTTACTTTATAAGGTCTATGGATACGACTTTTAAGATATAAATGCATGCTCACTTCCTTATATTTCTATTAACTAATCACTAAAAAAGATTTAATTGATTTATAAAGCACTCAATTTGAAACTTTTAAATGATAATATTTAAAAAGTTTATGAATTTGAGTCGTTTAATCCCTTGGAATATTTATCTCTTACTTTCAATACCCCATTCTATTCGAATTATTTTAATTAGTAATACTCTTTACGATTAAAAAGATTATTTTAAAGAAATTTTTAATTATCTCTGGTCAGTTTCTAGAACGATAAAAAATAATCTTATGAACCACCAGCATTCAAAAAGAAGAAAATTTTTAAAAAATACTATTGGATTTGGCACGGCAGCCCTTTTGATGCCTCAAATGATGTTATCAAATAAAAAAACTTCCACGCACAATCAACAAGATATTGTGGGACACGGAGACTTCACCTACAAGGTCAATAAATCTTGGGCTTTGCAAGATCCCTCTAAAACCCCCGTCAATGATTGTCATGAGATGGTTTTAGATAAAATGGGTCGTATTTATATGACCACTACCGGTAGTTCTAATAATAATATCATTGTATACGATAGAAGTGGAAAAGTGTTAGATTCCTGGGGTAAAAATTTTAATGGAGCTCACGGCCTTACTCTTACTAAAGAAGGTACAGATGAATTTTTATTTATTACTGATCCGGACGCAGGGAAGGTCTATAAGACCAACTTAAAAGGAGAGGTTCTTTTATCTCTAGAAACCCCAAAGGAAATCTCAAAGTATAGCCCGAAAGACCTATACAAGCCTACGGAAACAGCTGTTGCCCCTAATGGTGATATTTATATAGCAGATGGATATGGGCAAAATTTCATAATTCAATACACTTCAAAAGGTGAATATATCCGTCATTTTGGGGGAACAGGTGATGGAGATGACCAATTTGATTGTTGCCATGGCGTTACCTTAGATACTCGAAATCCGGCAAATCCGACTCTTTTAATAACCTCCAGAGCAAAACAAGAGTTTAAAAGATTTACCCTTGATGGAGATTTTCTGGAAACCATAAACCTTCCGGGATGCTCAGTATGCAGACCCGTATTACATGGAGAAAATCTATATTTCGCCGTAATAATAACTAAAAGCTGGGAGACCTATGATGGAATGCTTGCCGTATTAGATGCCAATAATAAAGTAGTCTCCTTCCCAGGTGGAAGTCCGCCTGCTTACCTTGATGGAATCCTTTCTAAACCTATACCAGAGGGAAATACCTTCTTAAATCCGCATGATGTTTTAGTAGACAAAGATGAAAATCTATATGTACCTCAATGGAACTCGGGCAAAACCTTTCCAGTAAAGCTAACACGTGTATAATTAGTATCTTTTGTTTTAAACCTATATTTCTCGAAGGGCTTTATATGCTCAGAGGAGTCTTTACTATTTTTAAAAAGTTACTCTAACATTCTTTGGCCGCAATTCCTAAAAGCAAGCCAATAAATGGGTAGCTCTCTCAAATTATCCTATTTTTGAACAAAATTCTAGGCAAGCATGAAACGGCTACAACTGGGGGTTCTTTTTCTTTTTCTATGGCAAATATCTGCTCAGGAAGCAAATGAACAAGGAAGACAGATTAACATTGTTTACGGCGCTAACTTTACAAAAGATGAAGTTCAGTTTCCAGGGGCTTCAATATTCAGTAAAGATAATAAACAAGTGCAATTTGAGCACCAAGGAGCTGACCTTTGGTGCGATATCGCTATTTTTTATCAAAAAGAGAATAGACTTAGGGCCATAGGCAACATTCGCTTAAAACAAGGTGATTCTATCCAAATGACCAGTGGAAAAATTAATTATGATGGCAATACACAATTAGCAAAAGCTTGGGAAAATGTAGTGTTAAACAATTCGGATATGACACTTCGTACAGACACTCTTTACTTTAATCGAGAAAAACAAGAATCGTATTATACCTGTTCTGGTACTATCGTCGACACCGCAAATACCCTTACCAGCCAGATTGGGCGCTATTTTATGGTCCCAAAAAAATATCAGTTTATAGACAATGTTTTTATAAAGAATCCTGAATACACTATAGAATCGGAGCAATTGGATTATTATACCACTTCAAGGAATGCTTATATGTATGGGCCCTCGACCATTACAGGAGAGGCCTATAAAATTTACTGTGAGAGAGGATTTTATGATACCAATATTGAAAGTGGTTATGGCATAAAAAACACTAGGATTGATTATAATAATAGAATTATTGAGGGCGATAGTGTTTATTTTGATAAAGCTACTGAATTTGCTTCGGCTACCAATAATATAACCGTAACAGATACTATAAATAATGGTATCATCAGGGCTCACTACGCAGAGGTTTTTAAGGCAAAGGATTCCCTCTTTGCCACCAAACGAGCAGTATCAATTAGTTTGGTAGAGCAAGATTCTTTGTATATGCACGGAGACACCCTTATGCTTACTGGTAAACCTGAACAAAGGGTTTTGAGAGCCTTTCGGAATGCAAAGTTTTATAAAACAGATCTTAGTGGAAAATGTGATTCTATACATTTTGATGAAACTACAGGGGTAACTCAATTAATTACTGATCCTATTTTATGGAACCTGGAGAATCAAATGACCGGGGATAGCATTCATTTAATTTCGGATCTAGAAACGGAAAAATTAGATTCTCTAAAGGTGATTAATAATGCTTTTATAATATCCCAAGATACGATAGGAAAAACGGGCTTCAACCAAGCCAAAGGAAAAGACCTTTTTGGAAAATTTATTGAAAATGAATTAAAAATAATCGACCTAGTCAAAAATACTGAGGTAATTTACTATATGTATAATGATGATAATGAACTAATAGGTATTAATAAAACCATTTGTAGTACTATTAGATTACTCATGGCAGAAAGCGATATAGAGGATATTACTTTTTATACAGAACCGGATGGGGATATTTTCCCGGAAAAAGATCTACCGGAAAATAGTCGTAAACTAAAAGGCTTTATCTGGAGAGGTGATGAGAGAATTCGAAATAAAGAGGATATTTTTGATGAGGATGACAATAATATAAGGCTCGTTAAAATTAATGGAATAGAGAATCCCATGGACGCCTGGAGATTCCAGAGGACGACTCACAGGATCCGGAGGCTCCAGGAGAAGTTTCAAAAAAAAGTGAAGCAATCGAAGTTAAAAAGCCAGAGGTTCCCAGAAAGACACAATAGTTTTAATGATAGAAGATTTCTTCAAATATCAAGCGCAAACTAGCCCTCATCCATTAGCCATGCAAATTTCTCATGCAGAAGGGAGCTATATCTTTGATGTGGAAGGCAACGCACATTTAGATTTTGTTGCAGGAGTTTCGGCTTGTACTTTAGGTCATTGTCATCCTGCAATTGTTGATGCAATTACGAAACAGGCGAATCGTTTTATGCATGTCATGGTTTATGGAGAATTTATATATCAACCTGCATTAGCTTATTCCAAACTCTTAGCCTCTGTTCTTCCGGCGCCATTAGAAAATACTTATTTGGTAAATTCAGGGACCGAAGCAATGGAAGGTGCCTTAAAACTAGCCAGGAGGTTTACAGGTCGTTCCCAATTGATTGCTGCTAAAAATGCTTACCATGGGAACACTATGGGTAGTCTAAGTCTTATGGACTATGAAGAACGTAAAGCACCCTTCAGACCATTGATTCCGGATATCACTCATATTCGTTTTAATATGTTAGAAGACATTCCTCTGATTACTACTAAAACCGCAGCCGTTATTTTGGAAACAATACAAGGGGGTGCCGGATTTATTTTACCTGAAAAAAATTACCTAAAAAAGATAAAGAAGCGCTGTGATGAAGTGGGAGCCTTATTAATCTTAGATGAAATTCAACCTGGTTTTGGAAGAACAGGAAAGCTATTTGCCTTTGAGCACTTTGATGTAATCCCCGATATTCTCGTTATTGGCAAAGGAATGGCCTCTGGGCTTCCGGTGGGAGCCTTTACCGCATCAGCTAAACTCATGCATAGCTTAAAAGAATCCCCAAGTCTTGGCCACATTACTACCTTTGGAGGTAATGCCGTAATTGCGGCAGCAGCATTGGCCACTTTAAATGAATTATTAAAGGGAACACTGATAAAAGATAGTTTAGAAAAAGAAAAACTTATAAGAGCAAAACTAAAACATCCCAAAATTATAGAAGTTAGAGGCAAAGGCCTTATGCTTGCAATAATCTTAAAAAATGAAACACAAGTTAACGACCTTATTCACTATTGTGCCAGAAAAAAGTTAATCCTCTTTTGGCTTCTCTTTGAAAAAAAGGCGGTTAGAATTACACCTCCGCTTACCATTTCCAAAGAGGAAATAAATGAAGGTTGTGACCTTATTTTAGAGGCTTTAGAAGCCACATAGCAATAATTTGTTAACTATTTTGTTAATAATAAAGACCCCATCACGAATTAAAGACTGTTTCAAAAAACTATTTTTAATTCCATAGAATAATCAAGATCATTCTTATGGCGTTAGATCCTAACGAAAGACCAAGTCAGCCCGTAGTTAAATTTGAATCCATGCTAAAGACAGATGATGTCTACTTTTTTGATGCAGAGGATTTTGAAGATATTATCCATTACTATTTAAATAATGGAAAAATTTCATTGGCTAAAAAGGCCATTTCCATTGGGTTGAGACAGCATCCAGATGTAATGGACCTCAAATTACTAAACATAGAAGTACTGGTCTTTGAAAATCAATTAGAGGTAGCGGAAAAACTTTTAGATGATCTTCAAATTATGGATAGTACCAATGAGGAAATCTTTATACAAAGAGCCAATATCTATTCAAAAAAAGACAATCACGAAGCAGCAGTAGATATGCTTCAAAAGGCCTTGGAACTTACAGAAGATAGTTTAGATATTTATTCTTTACTTGGAATGGAGTATCTTTTTATGGATAATTTTGAAAAAGCTAAAGAAAATTTTATCCGTTGCGTTTCTTTTGATGAAGAGGATTATTCTTCCCTTTATAATGTGGTTTATTGTTTTGAATTCCTGGAAGACTATGAAGGGGCCATATCCTTTTTGAATGACTTTCTGGAAAGAAACCCTTATTCTCAAGTGGCCTGGCATCAATTGGGCAAGCAATATGTTTGTTTAGAAATGTTACCAGAAGCCTTAGCAGCCTTCGATTTTGCTATCATTGCAGATGATTCATTTATTGGGGCTTATTTTGAAAAAGGTAAGGTTTTAGAAAAAATGGGGAAACACAATGAGGCCATAGAGAATTATGAGACCACTATCAAAATAGAAGACCCCACTTCTCATGCCTACCTCAGAATAGGTAAATGCCATGAAAAACTAAACAATGACGATCTCGCCAAATTCTATTTTTATCAAACTGTTCATGAAGACCCTCTGTTGGACAAAGGATGGTTGGCAATTACAGATTTTTATTACCGCAAAAAAAAATATGACAAGGCCCTTTTCTATGTAAATAAAGCAATTAATATTGATGGAGAAAACGCACTTTATTGGAAAAAATGTGCCAAAATCCATTTGGCTTTGGAAAATTATGACGAGGCAGATTTTTCTTTTAAGCAAGCTGTAGATTTAGGTAACTATGAATTAGACACTTGGATGCAATGGGCAGAAGTCGTTGCACATAATGAAGACATTCCATCAGCTATACAAATCTTAACTCAAGGGCTCGAATTTTATCCTGAAGAAGCGGAAATTGAATACCTTCTTACAGGTCTGTATTTAACTATGAGTAATTCTGAACAAGCCAGAACTAGTCTTACTAATGCGTTAAAAACGGACCTAGACAAACTTAGTTACTTTGAAAAAGCCTTTCCTGAATTTTACCAATCTATTTGGACTAAAAACATAATAGCCGATATTAAAAAGGCTTCAAAATAAAAGAACTACTTTTGTTTTTTTGTTTTTTCAAATGGGTCAACGCAATCTATTAAATTACCTAATCATTACACTTAAGGGAATAGCCATGGGAGCGGCAGATGTTGTGCCTGGTGTCTCTGGGGGAACTATAGCCTTTATCTCTGGTATTTATGAGGAGTTAATAAGCTCCATTAATTCTATCAATTTTTCAATTGTAAAGATTTGGAAAAAAGAAGGTTTTAAGGCGGTATGGAGAGCTATTAATGGAAACTTTTTAGCAGCCTTGTTTGTAGGGATTGCGATAAGCATTTTCTCCTTGGCGAAAATAATAAGTTGGTTATTAATAAATCAACCAATTCTTTTATGGTCATTCTTTTTTGGCCTGGTTTTGGCCAGTATTATATTTGTTGCCAAGGCCATTGAGAAGTGGAGACTTAGCACCATTTTATCTTTTATTATAGGGACATTGATTGCCGTCTACATAACAACCTTGCCGGTTTCGGAAAATTCCTCAGGTTTACCATACCTTTTTCTTTCCGGAGCATTAGCCGTATGCGCCATGATACTTCCGGGGATTTCCGGGGCTTTTATATTGGTTCTTTTAGGGTCTTACAAGACAATTTTAGATGCTGTACATGAAAGGGATTTTCTTATTATCGCTACGGTGGCAAGTGGTGCCATAATAGGACTTCTCAGTTTTGCCCGACTCTTAAAATGGATGTTTTTAAAATATAAAAACACAACCCTGGCCCTTCTGTCTGGGTTTATTTTGGGATCCTTAAATAAAATATGGCCATGGAAAAAAGTATTGGAATACAAAGACTTCGGAGATAAAACTATCCCGGTTGAAGAAGTCAATATTCTACCTTCAACTTATGAAGGAGATCCTCAAATACTTTATGCCGTACTTTTAGCGTTACTTGGATTTTCGCTTATTTTTATACTTGAAAATTCAGCGAAAAAAAGTGAAAAATAATATCGATGCAAAAGGAGAGAACATTAGTAGATAAAATCTTTATTGTTATCAAAGGTCTTGGTATGGGTGCTGCTAATAAGGTGCCGGGAGTATCTGGAGGGATTGTCGCTTTTGTAGCAGGTTTCTACGAAGAATTTATTTACTCTTTACAAAAAATCAATCTAAAAGCCTTTAAACTCCTTCTTGGTGGTCGGTTTAAAAGTTTTTATCGATATGTAAATGGATCCTTCCTTTCCTTGCTAATATTTGGAATGCTAGTAAGCTACTTTAGTGTCTCAAAGATTTTAGACTATTTCCTGGAACGCGAAGAACTACTTGTTTGGTCAACTTTTTTTGGTATGATCATAGGATCTATATATTATATAGGCAAAGATTTTAAACACTGGAATCGAGCTACTATAATAGCAGGAACTATTGGCTTAGTTATAGGTATTTCCATAAGCTTCTTGAGCCCGGCCAAAGAGAATGACAATTTGTTGTTTATTTTTCTATGTGGGATTATAAGCGTCTCAGGAATGACACTTCCGGGGCTGAGTGGTTCATTTATTCTTATTCTTTTGGGAATTACGTTTTTTTATTAGTTGATTCAGTAAATGTTCTATATGATACTATGGCTGAGCTGATTATAGGAGATTTTAGTTTTATAAACAATCCGAGAGGATTAAAACTCATAAATTCTTACGATATTTACATTGGGTTCTTCTTTTGGCTTGGTCACTTTATCCCATCTTCTAGGCTATGTCTTAAAACACTTTAAATATATAACTTCGGCGGTCATTATTGGTTTTATTACGGGATCATTAGGAGTTGTTTGGCCATGGAAACACCCTATCTATATGCTGGATGGAAATGGTAAGGATGTTCTGGATTCGAATGGCGCTAAAATATTGGTTAATTATGAACGTTATTTCCCAGATTTTGCCTTAGAAACAAATTGGTGGGCTGTTATTTTTATTATAATGGGAATAACTCTATTAGTAGGATTGGAATGGTATGGAAAAAAAAGAAGGAGAAAAAATTAAATTTGGATTAATTGGTAGAAACATTGACTACTCTTTTTCCAAATCGTATTTCACCAAAAAGTTTAATATTTTAGGCCTGGATGGTTATAGTTATGAAAATTTTCATCTGGATACTATTTCGGAGTTTCCTGAGTTGCTTCGTTTAAACTCTGGCCTAAAAGGGCTGAACATTACTATTCCGTACAAAGAAAAAATAATCCCCTTTCTAGATGAGATTGATGAAGAAGCGGCAAAAATTGGTGCGGTAAATACCATACATCTTACGGAAACAGGTTTAAAGGGTTTTAACACTGATGCCTATGGCTTTAAACGATCTTTGTTTCCCCACTTAAAATCCAATTATACAAATGCTTTGATATTGGGTACCGGAGGAGCTTCAAAGGCTGTAGCCTATGTTTTAGATCAATTAGGCATAAATATAACCTATGTTTCACGAAATCCTAAAATCGATCAACTAGCTTATTCAGATTTAGATAAAGAGCTTATTGAAACAAATAAAATCTGTATCAACTGCACACCGCTGGGAACGCATCCGGATGTGTTAGCTAAACCCTCTATCCCATATATATATTTAGGACCAGATCATCTCTTGTATGATCTTATTTATAACCCAGCCAAAACAGCCTTTTTAAAAGAAGGAGAAATTAGAGGTGCTACTATTATTAACGGCTCTCAAATGCTAGAACTTCAAGCAGAAAAAGCTTGGGATATATGGAATTCTTAGCCCTTCCTTCAACGATATTTCTGTCTTTTAGATCTATGGAATAGGGTCGATTTAATTGATGCTTCGATCTAGTTTCCTTACCTTTGCAAAAGGTGAAAATGCTACGCTATTAGCATTTATAAGGAGAAACAATAAGAAATATTGGAAAATCAGGATCATAAACTGCAGATATCTGCAGAAGGAGAAAAAAAGTCGGAAACTACTATAACTAAAAAAGTTAAAGAGAAAAGCACCGAAATAGTTGGAAATTCAGAAACTACAGGCATAAATAAACCTGAAGAAGTTGCCGACAAAGTTGAGCAGATAGAGGTCAAGAAGGAAAAAGTTCCTGAATCAGAGCAGCTCATAAAACCAGAAAAGGAAGCTGAGCCTGAAAAATCAACTGAAAAAATAGAAGAAAACACACAAGTCACCCCTCCCCCCGAAGTCCCTTTATCAGAGAAAGAAGAAAATGATTCAAAAGTAGCTAACAAAAAAGAGGAGGTTCCCGAAGAAGTTGTACAAGACGAAATTGATCAAACGAATGCAGAAGATGCTGAAGATATTGACAATGAGCAAAGACATCATATTACTATTTTGGATTATCATTCCATGTCCATGGAAAACTTGGTTGGTGAACTTCAGAGGTTGGTAAAAAATGAAAAAGTTCAAGCAATCAAAAAACATGTTGATAGTATTAAATATGAATTTGATCAAAAATTCAATGAGTTTATTGAGCATAAAAAAGACGAGTTTGTAGATAAGGGCGGAAATGAAATCGACTTTAGGTATAATTCGGTTACAAAAAGACAATTCAATGAGGTCTACAATGAATATCGAGAAAAGAAAAACGCCTATTATAAAAGTCTAGAGCAAAATCTTAATGAAAATCTAAAAATACGACACCAGCTTATAGAGGAATTAAAAGGCCTCGTAAATATTGAGGAAGATATAAATACTACCTACAAAAACTTTAAAGACATTCAAGAAAGGTGGCGTAATACTGGGTCTATTCCTAGAAATTATTATAATGATGTTTGGAGAACATACCATCATCATATTGAAATATTCTATGATTTTTTACATCTTAACAGAGAACTACGAGATTTAGATTTTAAGCATAATTATGAAGAAAAATTAAAACTCGTAACAAAGGCAGAGGCACTCGCCACTGAAGAAGATTTAAATAAAGCTTTCCGTGAATTGCAAATCCTCCATAAAGTTTGGAAAGAAGATATTGGTCCGGTAGGAAAAGAACATCGGGAAGAAATTTGGGATCGATTTAGTAAGGCAACTAAGATAATGCACCAACGCAGGCAAGATCATTATGCTGCCTTAGAACAGACTTATGAAGGAAACCTTATCAAAAAAAATGAGATTATCGACAATATTCGTCGAATAAGCTCACAAGCTGTCTCTAGCCATAAGGCTTTACAACAACAAATTTCAGAAATTGAAAAACAAAGAGATCAATTCTTTAAAGCCGGAAAAGTACCTCAGCACTTAAATGAACAAACATGGGCCTCGTTTAAGGAAGCTGTAAGAGGCTTTAATAAGAATAAAAATGCCTATTACAAAAACCTCAAAAAAGAGCAACAGCTGAACCTCGATAAGAAAAGGGTCTTATTAGCCAGGGCCCTTGAGATAAAAGATAATGAAGACTGGGACACCACCACAGAAGAATTTAAAAAAATTCAAAGGGAATGGAAAGCCATTGGCCATGTGCCCAGAAAGTACTCGGATAGTATTTGGAAGGAATTTAAAGCAGCTTGCAACCACTACTTCGATCGCTTCCATGCAGTTAAGAATAAAGCTCATAAAGAAGAATCGGTTAATTTACAAAACAAACTAGCCTGCCTTGAGAAACTAAAATCTTTCAAACTATCAGAAAATAAAGAAAAAGATATTGCTCAGCTTAAAGTTCTAATTGAAGAATGGAAGGCTAGTGGGAGGGTTCCTTACCATAAAAAGAATATTAATAATAAATTCAATATTATTCTGGATGCTATCTTCAAAAAACTTGATGTCAGTGTGCAGGAGGCAGAATTGTTGAAATATGGAGATAAGCTAAAAAAACTCGCTCATTCAGATAATGAAAGAGCTTTGGGCAATGAGCGAACCTTTGTTCGTAGAAAAATTGAAGAAAGTCTATCCGAAATAAGACAACTTGAAAATAACCTTCAATTTTTCTCAAATGCCTCTGAGGAAAACCCAATTGTGAAAGAGGTAATTAAAAAGATTGATAGACAAAAAGAGGCTTTATCAACCTGGAAAGCGAAGCTAAAGAATTTAAATATTATGCAACATAACCTCAACAAAGAGCTTGAGGAAAAAAACGAGGAAGTAACGCCAGACACTCCGGAAGAAAATGCATCCTAGGGTAAAGGTTTTTAATATTAATTAAGATAGGATTATTTAAATTCTTTTAAACGTATATTTCGAAATCGGATTCTTCCCGGTTCGGCAACTTGCAGAGCAATATAACCTTTAGAAAGGTCTTCATCAGTTATATCGGCCGTTAATTGGTTGTTTATCCAAGTTTTTATTTGGTTGCCCTTACATAGAATTTTATAAGTATTCCATTTACCTACAGTATTTACGAAAGATAATGGTTCCGCTCTGGTCACAATAGAACCAGTACGATATTTTTGTTCTGGGTGTATATCCCAAATATTCATCTCATAACAATCTGTATTTGATATCGTTGAGTCCTTACATCGCACAAATACACCGGAGTTCACCAATTCATCGGGATAAAATTCAAGCGTAATTTCAAAATTATCATATGTTTTATTAGTCATAATAAATCCTGTTGAACCTAAAGAAGTCCCAATTAGCTTTCCATCTTCATGCTTCCATGATGGCTCTCCAACAACAAACCAATCATCCGACCCTTCGACAAATATGGGGCTACCACCTCCGGTATTACAAGCATTTAATAATAGAAAAAACAACAATATCGTAGAATAGATGGTGTATTTTTTTAACATGTTAATTGATTTTATTTTTTAAAAGTACTATAAATGTTCTTCCACTCAAAAAGAAGTATAAAGTGAAAGAATAAATTATTATTTCACTAAATCGAACATTCGCGTGTATTTTATGATAAAACTGTTATTTAGAGGATCCCCCTCTTGTAAATTATAATTATAAACAACAAAAAGACCTGTATTAGCTCTTTGTAGCCAACTAAACCTAAGATTTACAGCCCATAAATCATTTACCGTATTATTCTGGACAAGCCCCTGAATAAAAATATTAGGTGAAAAAGAATAACTTAGACGTGTGCTAAAAATATTCTTGGTAAAATCTCCTCCCGGGAGGTTAAATTTATTGTATTGATATCCAATATCTGCATTGAATTTTTCCCCCTGTCTAAGACTCAAAGTAGCACTATTTAAATAGCGATGACCACCAAAGGAACCCCCAAAGACAGACCTAAGATTTATAGAAACAGGTTTAGAAGCATTGGTAAAAAAAACTACTTGTCCTTCAGCATGTTTATAAGTCCCGGGGTTTACAAATACTCCTTCATCAATCTCAAAAGGCGTAGTTAATCCCTCTGTGGTAAAATTTATTCCCGTATGAATTTCCATTCCGGTTTTAAACTCAAAATGATTGTCGACATGTAAAAATCCTGTTTCCTGAAAGCCATCAAAATCCCAATATCCTCTATAAGATACATGCGGTCTGTACTCTAATATTTTTGAGTTTTCATCCTTTGGCCTTAAATGATATAGCACCCTTCCCTCTGGCTTTCTAAAGGAAGAACGCAACAAAAAGCCTACTTCTGGATTAAATCCCTCTCCTACTTCTGTGTATGCTCCCTGCAATTCCCACTTATCCCAAATATAATCGGCTTGAAATTTAAGCGAATGCTCATTAATTGTGTCATAAGGCCCTGCAGTTTTAGCATAAAAACCTGATAATCTTGCCTTTTTACCAAGGCCCAATTTACCATCTATCGCATAGGTTCTGTTATAGTCATCCTTTGCTTCCAAACCCACGCGATTTATAAAAATTGCACCTAAGGCACTTCGGCCTTTAAACTCATGGTTTACCCTTGCTACTGAAAAGTTATTCTGCTGTATTCCTACCTCGTCAACATCGTCTGTAAACATAGATAGCACACCCACATTGGTTCTGTTTAGTTTACCTGACATGCGAGCTCCTCCAATTATGGGGACTATGTTCCCATTATCCCCAATTCCTATCCTCCGACTAAAGAACAAGTCCACCTCACCGGGACTACCTACCGTAAACAAGCCAGCGTTCTCTAAAAAAAACGGACGTTTCTCCGGAAAAAACAAGTTAAACCTATCTAGATTCACTTGTTGATCATCAACTTCTACCTGTGCAAAATCTGTATTATAGGTAAGGTCTAAAGTTAGACTTGGTGTTATACTGTATTTTATATCTCCGCCAATTTCTGGTGTAAACTCCGTTTTTGGATCTGTATCAGTATAATCCTTATCCATGCGCCCAAGAACATAAGGGATGATTTTGAGGTTGCCCGGGCTTTTTAGATCTAAGCCAATTAAGGTGCCGGCTAAAGAAAGTCGATTTATTGTAAAACCAATAGGCATTGGTGCCCAATAAACAATCTCATTCGTCTTTCTGATATTTCTTCTAAAATTTATCCCCCAGTCCTTTCCAGCCTGGAAGCGAATAGTTCTTAAAGGAATAGCAAATTCTGCACTCCAGCCATAGTCTGTAACTTTTGATTTAACTGTAAAAGAGGCATCCCAATTTAGATTAAAACCCCCAATGGTGCCACCTTGTTGTCTGTTAGCATTAAAATTACCCTGTCCTTCATTATCAACCTGTGCATCGTATTCTATTCCAAGAGAATTAGTACCAAAAACAAAGCCATTCTGCCCATCTTTATAGGTATCCAAAACAAAAATAAAGGCATCGGTATTGTCCAAATTGGCATCACGTCTTGGATCAGAAACGACTAGATTATTGGGTTGCGAATCATAACAAATAACAGAAAGATAAAATGTTTCCGGAGTATAGGCTATTCTAATTTCAGTTTTTTCAGACGCTGGATAACCAAAATTTGGTTGTAATTGTGTAAAATCTCCAAAAGACTCTAAAGCAGCCCAAACGGGATCATTTAATACTTCACCATCTATAATTGGCTCTGTAGAAATAGCTATAGCCTGTGCCACGGGTCTGCCATCTCCATCGTAATTAATCGCCCCTTGCTGAGCAAACACTTTATAGAAACAAAACAAAACAAAAAAGCACCCTAAAAGGACTTTAAGAGAATTCATTAGGCTTGGTTGACTTCAATTAACTAAAGGTATCATTATTTTATAATTTGATATTGAAATTATCAAAAGATGCTGATACTTCTTCAAAGAATAATATTTAAAAAGGGATATTTATTGTAAGACGTATTTATATTTAAGATGGCAATAAGTATTTTAGCTAAATATACATCTGACCATATTTATTAGATATGCGTTTGATCTAAATTTATTCCATATGAATTCTGGTAAAAACCTGATACTGCTTTATGTTATTTTAAGCCTCCACCTTATGACCAATGCACAAGAGATAATAGAACTTCCTCATAGCACCAGTACAGAAATTAAATGGCAAGGAGGTGAAAAGAATTACTTTTCTAAAATTTGGGAAACACAAGTGGTAACTAATGTTTCCAAGCCTAGCATGGAAGTCTTTCAAGCAGATCCATCTTTAGCAAATGGCACTTCGGTTATTATTGCGCCCGGTGGAGGATTATATGCTCTGAGTATCAATAGCGAAGGCAATGAGGTCGCAAAATGGCTTAACAAAAAAGGAATTACTGCATTTGTACTAAAATACAGATTGGTGCCAACCGGGGATGATGGCGTCGCTGAAGTAACCCAGGCCGGTGAGACAATTTTAAAGAAAGTAGCTAAGGTACTTCCCTTATCCTATTCAGACGGCCTTATGGCCATTAGCTACGTGCGGGAAAATGCCAATAAGTGGAGTTTAGATCCAGAAAAAATAGGTTTTATGGGCTTTTCGGCAGGAGGAGCAGTAACTATGGGAGTTGCTTATAATTATGAACCAAGTAATCGACCCAATTTCCTTATTCCCGTTTATCCATGGACTTCTGCCATGCCTGTTCAAAAATGTCCACAGGATGCCCCTCCAATGCTTATAATTTGTGCTACCGATGACCCTTTGGGCTTAGCTTCAGGCAGTATTGAATTATATGACTCATGGCTGAGAGCAGAGAAAACAGTTGGCTTGCATATGTATTCCAAAGGCGGTCACGGTTTTGGAATGAAACAGCAAGGACTTCCCTCAGATAATTGGATTAGCAGATTTTATGAATGGGCCCTTACCGAAGGTTTAACTAAAGAAATAGCTTCAGAATAATACTTCGACTTCGGTTAGTTTTTTATTTAAACTATGAATTATTCTTTTGATGAATTAATCAATTAAAGTATCTTGCTGCTCAATATGCCCAGGACAACATTACTTATTTTACTTTTTATAAGTTTAAGTTATCAGACGAGCGCCCAGTCGGTTGGACTTTTTGATGATGAAGTACTCCAAATTCAAAAAAAGTACGATTCTCTTTGGGATTCTAAAAAGAAGACTATAGTTTTTACGGGTAGTTCAAGTATTCGCATGTGGCCTAATCTCCAAGAGAGCTTTCCAAATTACCAAATTGTAAATTCAGGATTTGGGGGTTCTGAAGCCACAGATTTGTCATATTATTTAAAAGAATTAGTTCTTGCTTATAAACCATTTAAGGTTTTTATTTACGAGGGAGATAATGACATTAACTTGGGTAAAAGCCCTAAAGAAATAATCTCTGTAACAAAAGATATTATTTCAAAAATATTGGCTGAAAATGCAACAACAGAAATTGTTCTTATTTCGGCTAAACCAAGTATTGCTCGCTGGAAATTAAAAGGAAAATACCGAAGACTAAATAATAAATTAGCTAAACTAAGTAACAAAAGCAATGGGGTGTTTTATGCGAATGTATGGGATCCCATGGTGGAAAATAAGAAATTAAAAAAAGAACTCTTTCTCGAAGATGACCTGCATATGAATTCTTTAGGGTATGATCTTTGGTTTAACGTAATAAAAAACTACATCAACTAAATTAAGATGACTAAATCTAATCTTTCAAAATCCTTACTGATCCTATTTTTATTAATAATGGTAATAGGCTGTCAAGAAAAAAAAACTAGGCAAATTAATTTCCCGACCACGGATATGGCCTCGGAAAATTTGATCCCAAAACCGCTAAAAATTATCGCAACGAATAGCGCTTTCGGATTAGACCATACCACTTCTATTTTTACTTCTTCTACGAATAAAGAGTTTGAAAAGGTCGGTTTATTTTTATCTGAAAAGATCAAGTCAAAAACAAATCTTAGAGTTTCTGTAAATAATTCAGCATCTGCCGAAGTAAATGGGATTATTTATATAAATCAATCTGATAGTGAAGAACTTACTTCAAAAGAGGCGTATCAATTATTTATCACTAAAGATTCTGTGATTTTAAATGCAAAAACCGCAGAAGGTGCTTTTCGTGGTATTCAAACTATAAGACAGTTAATTCCGGAAGTTAGTAATGATACCTTAACAGACTTACCTATTTGGCCAATCCCGACCGGAAAAATAATGGATAGTCCAAATTTCGAATATCGAGGTTCAATGTTAGATGTTGCACGGCACTTTTTTAGTGTTCAGGATGTAAAAAAATATATTGATCTTCTGGCCTATTATAAAATCAATGCTCTGCATTTGCATCTCACAGATGATCAGGGTTGGCGTATCGAAATTAAATCCTGGCCAAAGCTGACAGAAATTGGTGGTAGTACAGAAGTTGGCGGTGAAGCTGGCGGTTTTTTTACCCAAGAAGACTATAAAGAGCTCGTAGCCTATGCAGCTGAAAGGTATATGATGATTATCCCTGAAGTAGATATGCCGGGTCATACCAATGCGGCATCCGTCTCTTACCCCATCTTAAATGGAAATGGTAAAACCCCTAAGTTATATGAAGGAACCCAAGTTGGTTTTAGTACTTTCGATGCTAGGAAGGACACTGTTTATAGTTTTATAGATGATGTAGTAAGAGAAATTAGTGCTATTTCACCTAGTCCGTATTTTCATATAGGAGGTGATGAAAGTCATGTTACCAAAAAAGATGATTATATATACTTTGTAAACAAAGTAGAAAAAATCGTTCAAAAATATGGAAAACAGATGATTGGTTGGGATGAAGTGGCTCAGGCCGATATTTCTAGTTCTTCAATAGCACAATTCTGGGATAACACAAAAAATGCTCAAGAAGCTGTTAAGAAAGGAATGAAAGTATTGATCTCCCCAGCTAAAAAAGCTTATCTGGATATGGAATATGATACTCTTTCAAAACATGGACTTCATTGGGCTGCTTATATTCCTGTTGATACGGCATATGTCTGGTCTCCGGAAAAATACGCCGGAATTCCTAGAGAGAATATATTGGGGGTAGAAGCACCTCTTTGGTCAGAAACAATTAGTAATATAGAGGAACTAGAATATTTAGCGTTTCCAAGAGTTATTGGCTATTCTGAATTAAGTTGGACAACCGAAGAGAATAGGGATTGGGAAAATTACAAGGTCAGGCTAGGAAATCAAGCCCCGTATTTAGACCGAATGGACGTAAAATATTATCCTTCGCCTCGTATTGATTGGAAAAAGAGTAAATACTCCTACAAGAAAATTGGTAAAGATTAGGACTTTATTCCTGTTTGCCCTCTTGCTCCTCTACTCCCTCTTCTGGTTCTGAAAAATCGGTGATACCGTGGTCATGTAGAATATTATACCATTGTATCACTTTTTTTATGTCACTGACATAAACCCTGTCTTCGTCATAGTTCGGAAGTATTTCAAAAAAATATTCTTCCAGTTTTAACTTATCATCCTTGTGTTTTACAGAAGTTTTAGCCCCTTCCTCTTTTAATTGAATCTTTTCAAAAACTGTCCTAAGAGGTAATTCCTCTTCCAGTGTAAAAATAGCAATCTCCGATAGCACACTAACGTTACTACTGATTCCGACGGTAACCTTTTTTTTGTCAAGTAAGGACTCGGCCACTAAACCAGTTCTGGTTTGAGTAAGCATTTTATACAGTCCTGGTCTTCCGCCGATAGCAAGAATTTTATCTAATGTCATAAATCTTAATTAATAGCTGCAAATATAATGATGTAGTGGTATTATCTTCCTTTTTTAATTGCCGGAAAACGCATTTTATAATCGACTTTAATTTTTCCTTTTGAGATATTACTCAATTTCCCTTTTAACAGTCTTTTTTTCAAGGTTGAAAGTTTGTCCGTAAAAAGAATACCTTCTATATGGTCATATTCATGCTGAATAACCCTAGCTAAAAGACCATCATACTCTTCTGTATATACTTTGAAATCCGTATCAACATATCGTATACGTATTATACCCTGCCTATTAACATCCTCTCTAATATCCGGAATACTAAGACATCCCTCATTAAAAGACCATTTATCTCCCTTTTCTTCTATTATTTCGGCATTTATAAATACCTTTTTAAACTTTTTAAGTTTTAACTGTTCATCCTCATTCAAATCCTCATCCTCCGAAAAAGGCTCCGTATCTACAAGGAATAATCTTATAGGCAATCCAATTTGTGGAGCTGCCAAGCCTACGCCATTAGCATTGTACATGGTATCCCACATATTATCAATAAGTTCCTTTAGGTTAGGATAATCCTTCGAAATAGGAGTTCCAACTTTTCGTAGTGCCTGATCACCATAGGCCACAATTGGTAAAATCATCTTACTGTATTCTATTTAAATAGGCTTGTAATATGAGAGTAGCACTTATCTCATCCACTAACGCCTTGTTTCTTCTCTTATTTTTTTTAACCCCACCCTCAATCATTGACCTTACTGCCAACTTGGAAGTAAAACGTTCGTCTTGCCTCACAACATTCATGGATGGCAGATAACGGTTTAATTCTTTTAGAAAATTCTGAATTAAAGTCTCGGACTGTGAAACAGAATTATCCATTTGCTTAGGCTCCCCTACTACTAGAGTTTCAACGGATTCTTCCTTAAGGTAGTCAACCAAAAATGGTATTAATTCCGAGGTAGATATCGTACTAAGTCCGCTAGCAATGATTTGCATGGGGTCGGTAACAGCAATTCCTGTTCTTTTAGCCCCATAATCAATCGCCATAATTCTTCCCATTCTAGATTTTTGGCAAAAATAAGCCTTAATTTGTTATGCGTATAAATTTTAAAGATTTATTAAGGAACAGCAACTATATTTGCCCAAATTTCAAAAGAAGATGATCGCATTAAGAAACACTATTGAACAAGCCTGGAATAATAGAGAACTTCTAAAGGAAGAAACAACACAAACTGCTATTAGAGAAGTAGTTAACCTGGTTGATGCGGGTGAATTACGTTGTGCCGAACCCAAAGGTGAGACTTGGCAAATAAACGATTGGGTTAAAAAAGCAATCATTCTGTACTTTCCTATTCAAAAAATGAAAACAATGGAAGTTGGAATTTTCGAATATCACGACAAAATTCCTTTAAAAACGGGCTACAAGGAAAAGGAAATACGTATTGTACCGAATGCTGTTGCAAGACATGGCGCTTATATTTCACCGGGAACTATCTTAATGCCTAGTTATGTAAATATAGGTGCGTATGTTGATGAAGGTACCATGGTAGATACATGGGCTACCGTTGGTAGTTGTGCACAAATCGGAAAGAATGTTCATTTAAGTGGCGGAGTGGGTATCGGTGGTGTTCTTGAACCGGTTCAGGCGGCGCCAGTCATTATAGAAGACAATGCATTTATTGGAAGTAGATGTATTGTTGTAGAAGGGGTTAGAGTCGGCAAGGAAGCAGTACTTGGTGCGAATGTGGTATTAACGGGATCTACAAAAATTATAGATGTTTCTGGCACAACCCCTAAAGAAAGAAAAGGATTTATTCCTCCAAGATCAGTAGTAATTCCGGGTTCCTATACCAAAGCCTTTCCTGCTGGGAATTACCAGGTTCCGTGTGCCTTAATAATTGGTCAAAGAAAGGAAAGTACCAATAAAAAAACATCACTAAATGAAGCTTTAAGGGACTACAACGTGGCAGTATAATTTTGTAAGAATTATGGGTTGAATATACTTTTTACTATGTTTTATAGTTATAACTTAGTTAACAGATTGAAAGTTTTTCGATTTATTAGATTCATAAATGACCGAACCTACAAACAAAATAACTGCCCTAGTTATAACCTATAATGAGATTGGATATATTGAAAACTGTATAAAATCCATTGAGTTTGCGGATGAAATTATCGTAGTTGATTCGTATAGTACCGATGGAACATATGAGTTTCTCTTAGCTCATGAGAAGGTAAAAGTAATACAACACCCTTTTAAGAATTTTACTTCTCAAAAAACCTATACGCTAGAATTGGCATCAAATGATTGGGTAATTTTTGTTGATGCGGATGAAGTGATTACCTCTTCCTTGAAAAACGAAATAATTGATACTGTTAATGGGCCAAAGAAACACGTCGCCTATTGGTTTCGAAGGAGATTTATGTTTCAAAAAAAAATACTTCGATTTAGTGGGTGGCAAACTGATAAAAATTATCGACTTTTCAATAAAAGAAAGGTAAAATTCTCCGAAAAACGAATTGTACATGAAACCCTTGAAGTGAACGGAACTACGGGTGTTCTTAAAGAACAATTAATTCACTATTGCTATAGAGACTATGAAGATTACAAACGTAAAATGTTAATGTATGGTAGACTAAAAGCAAAAGAAGCCATACTAAAAGGCAAGGGATTTAGCCCCGTAATGCTTCTTTGTAAACCAATTTTTACTTTCCTCTACAATTATATCTTCCGATTAGGAGTTTTAGACGGTCTAAGAGGTGTTAAGGTTTGCTATCTTAATGCTCTAGGAAATTGGGAAAGGTATCTTGAACTAAGGCGTTTAGAGGAAGAGCAAAGAGAACCGAGCTTAAAACCTATCTCACAAAGTAGCAATTAAGATTGTTCCTCATTCGCGAAGGATATTTCTCCTGGCAACCCAAAAAAATCTTTCAAAAAACCCCTTTTACCCTACTAATACATCAATCAATAGGAAAGGTTTTTCTTGAAAACGATTCTGAAGGATAAGTAAAACTTTAGAATCTATGCTATTAAAACTCCTTTTATATCTAAATTTGCCACCAGACCTTAATAGTTTACCAACATAAATATTGGATATTCCTAAGAATAAAATATCTGCCTTATTCATCACATACAATGAAATTCTCAACATTGATGAAGTCATTCAAAACGTGTCTTTTGCAGATGAAATAATTATCATAGACTCATTTAGTACCGATGGTACGGCCGAGCGGATTAAAAGTTACCCTGAAGTGAAGCTTATTCAGCGACATTTCAAAGATTACACAGATCAAAAGTCATTTGCCTTAACCCAGGCTTCACATGATTGGATCTTATTTATGGATGCCGATGAAAGATTGACAGATGAACTAAGAGATGAAGTCATAGATACCTTAAAATCTGACCCTCCTCACAATGCCTATTACTTTTACCGCACCTTCATGTTCCAACAAAAAGTATTACGCTATAGTGGATGGCAAAGTGATAAAAATTTTAGGCTTTTTAGAAAGAGTAAAGTCCGGTTCACTCTAAAACGCATAGTTCATGAGACCTTGGTGGTGGAAGGCACCACTGGTATAATGAAAAACAAACTTATTCACTTTTCATACAAAGATTACCACGATTATAAAGGTAAAATGATAAAGTATGGAAAAATGAAGGCTCTGGAAGAACTAGAAAAAAATTATATACCAAATCTTTACCATTTTAGATTTAAGCCTGCTTATAAATTTTTAAATCACTATATCTTTCGTTTTGGCTTCTTAGATGGGAAAAAAGGTGTCATAATAAGCTACCTAAACGCTCTTAGTGTTCATGCGCGGTATCAAGAGTTAAAAAGACTTAAGGACCCTTTTAATCCAATTATTTCAAAGGCAGATACTGTTATAAACAAATCTGAAATCAAATTTTTGGTTGTTCAACAAAAAATGATCGGTGATGTTTTGGCGAGCACTATAATTTGTGAATGTTTAAAATATCATTTTCCATCTGCAGAAATTCACATGGTTGCAAATGAAAACACTCTCCCTGTATTGAAAGAAAATCCCTTTATTGATAAGATTGTTATTTTTAAAAAAGAATACCGTGATAGTAAAATAGCATTTTATCGATTTTTAAAATCCCTAAAGAAAACAGAATATTCTGCTGTAATAGATGCCTATGGTAAATTAGAAAGCAACCTTATTACACTTTTTGCAAAATCCGACAAAAAAATAGGAATGCACAAATGGTATACTAGTTGGATATATTCAGACCCTATTTATCAACCCGTAATACCCCATAACAAAATACCACTTGCGATATCGAATCGGTTGATGTTACTAGATAGGTTAATTCCCAATAATGAACACATAACCTATCCAAAGCTATATCTCAACCTCCAGGAACTAGAAAAAGGCAAATCTACAATCCAAGATTTAAAGGATTCAGAAAATCAAAAGATTATAATGATTAGCATTTTAGGGAGCGGTCCGGAAAAAACCTATCCTCCGAAGTATATGGCCCAAGTATTGGATATTATCTCTACAAATTGTGACGCCAAACTATTATTCAATTACATTCCACAACAGAAAAAACAAGCTCTTGAAATATATAATCTTTGTTCTTTAAAAACGCAGAATTCTATTGAGATTGATTTTTACGCCCATTCGCTTCGTGATTTTATGGGAGTTTTATCACAATGTAATATGATTATTGGAAACGAAGGGGGGGCAATCAATATGGCAAAAGCGCTGAATATACCATCCTTTTGCTTTTTTAGTCCCTTTATCCTAAAAGGTGCTTGGCACGGTAAAGTATATAAAAATCATTATGGAGTACATCTTAGAGATTATCTTCCCGAACTTTTTGGAAATATGGATAAAAATGAAATTAAAAAGAACATAGCGGATTTATACGAAGCTTTCGAGTCTGATTTTTTTAAAGAAGAATTGATCAATTTTTTAAATAAAAATTGTAGTTAAGGTAGTATGTGAAAATGACAAAAACAATATCAGAAATTGCCGTAATTCTAATAAATTTTAATTCCTCCGAATATACTAAAAAGTGTATTTCAAGTATTCTGGAACAAACATCCAATTCACTTTCTTATCAAATAATAATTGTAGATAACGCATCAGAAAAAGATGATTTTGAAAATTTAAACTCCTTTGTTGGCAGTTTGAATAGCGCTAAAATAAAATTATATCGCAGTCGAATCAACACTGGTTTTGGCGGTGGTAATATGTATGGGGTTCAATTGGCTAAAGTGAAGTATTATGTTTTTGTTAATAACGACACTTTAATGCTAGGCGACCCTATTCAGGCATGTTATAAATTTATGGAAAAGAATTCCGGGGCAGCGGTATGTGGACCTCAAATTTACGATGAAGTTCATCGCAAAACCGTAAGTTTTGATCACTTTACTTCCTTTGCACGCGAGGTGTTTGGAAGAAAAGCGCCAGAAATTTTATTTTCTAAACCCAATAGGAAAAAAAAATATTTACAACCTATTTCAGTGGATTATGTTAACGGAAGTTTTATGTTCTTTAGAGCTGAAGATTTTGATAAGGTTGGTGGATTCGATACTAACATATTTCTATATTTCGAAGAGTGTGACATTTGTTATCGCTTAAAGAAAATTGGCAGGGACACGTATTTTTTGCCTAATGCTGAATATATGCACTATCAAGGTGTAAGTGTAAAACAGACCAAAATACCTATTGATATAAAGATTGAGCTCAAAACATCAATGTTCTATGTCATTAGAAAGAATTATGGCTACTTGCATTACCAGCTTCTCCGGGTATTTTTTCTGATTCGATACGGTTTTGTCTCAATAGTTAAACCCAAATATTTTAAATTGTGGTATCGTATCCTTATTGGAATGCCTATAAGTAAATCACTAAAACAAGAACAAAAGTTACAACCTAAAATCTTTTAGCAATAGGATAAAACCACCTTAATAGGCAATAATGAAAAATGACATTGATAAAGCTATTGATATCTTAAAAAAAGGGGGTATAATTCTGTACCCAACGGACTCTGTATGGGGCATTGGCTGTGATGCAACTTCAGAGGAAGCTGTGGCAAGAATCTACGCGATAAAAAAACGCCAAGAATCCAAAATGATGATTTGTCTAGTTGCCAATCAGTTTATGCTTGAACAGCATGTAAATAAAGTCCCTGAGACCGCCTACGATATTATGGATTTTTCTGAAAAACCAGTAACTATAATTTATGATCAGCCTAAAAACATTGCTAAAAACCTTATAGCAAGTGATAATACAATAGCTATTAGAGTAGCATCCGATCCTTTTTGCCAAAGATTAATCAACTCCTTTAAAAAACCAATAGTCGCCACTTCTGCTAATATTACGGGGCACCCTACCCCTACTAATTTTTCTGAAATAGAAGAAACAATCTTGAAAGCTGTAGACTACACAGTGAGCGTTGGTAGAGATGTCCAAAATAAATCAGCCTCTACTATCATAAAATTAGGAAATGATGGTACTGTAAAAATTATTCGAAAATAATCTTAGAAGATGTTTTGTTCTTTTAAATTTACAACCCCTAACTAATAGGTTTTCAGTTAGGAAAGAGATTGATTTATGACAAAGAAAAATTTCAAGCAAGAACTTGTAAACGAAATATTCCCAATAATCACTAAATCTGCTGCAGAAATAGGTGTTGAGGCTTATGTTATTGGAGGTTTTGTAAGAGATTTAATGCTCCATAAAAAAACACCTAAAGATATTGATATTGTTGCCGTAGGTAGTGGTATAGCTCTTTCCGAAAAAGTGGCAAGTCACCTGCCAGATAAACCTAAAATATCAGTTTTCAAAAATTTTGGCACTGCCATGATCCGTCATAAATCATTGGAATTAGAATTTGTAGGAGCCAGAACAGAAAGTTACCAAGCTAATAGTCGCAAACCCTCCGTGGAAGATGCCTCCTTGTTCGAAGATCAAGAAAGAAGAGACTTCACCATAAACACTATGGCGATTTCGCTTAATATGGAAACTTTTGGGAACTTGGTAGATCCTTTTAATGGAGTACAGGATTTGGAGAAAAAACTGCTTAAAACTCCCCTTGAACCGAATGTTACCTATTCGGATGATCCCTTGAGGATGATGAGAGCCATTCGCTTCGCAGCTCAATTAGGATTTCAAATCGAATTAGGATCCTTGCAGGCTATTACAGCGAATAAGGAGCGTATTAAAATCGTTTCTATGGAAAGGATCATGGATGAACTAAACAAAATTTTACTGAGTCAAACACCCTCTGTGGGTTTTAAACTATTGCATGATACTGGTTTATTAACTTATCTTTTTCCAGAATTAGTGGCTTTACAAGGAATTGAAGAAGTAGAAGGACAAAGGCACAAGGACAATTTCTGGCACACCTTAGAAGTTGTCGATAATATATCAAAAACTACTGATAACCTTTGGTTAAGATGGGCTGCACTGCTTCATGATATAGGAAAAGCACCAACGAAAAAGTTTGATAAGAAATTAGGGTGGACTTTTCATGCACATGAATTTATCGGTTCAAAAATGGTATATAAATTGTTTAAAAGGCTGCACCTACCTTTAAATGATAAAATGAAATACGTGCAAAAAATGGTACGTATGAGTTCGAGACCCATTATTTTGGCTCAAGATAATATTACCGATTCAGCCGTTAGAAGACTGGTTTTCGATGCAGGAAATCATGTTGATGATCTAATGACACTTTGCGAGGCTGATATTACTACCAAAAACCCAAAAAAACAGCTTAAGTATAAGAATAATTTTAAGCGTGTACGCAATAAAATTACTGAGGTGGAAGCTCGTGATAGTTTACGTAATTTTCAACCCCCAGTTAGTGGTGAAGAAATAATGAGGACCTTTGATCTTAAACCTTCCAGAGAGATTGGAATTATTAAAGAAGCTATTAAAGAGGCCATTTTAGAAGGAGAAATTCCCAATGAGCATGATAAAGCCTACCAGTTTATGCTAAATAAAGGAAAGGAATTAGGTTTAGATATTAAAGAAAAGTAATAGAATAGCTTAGATTATAATTATATGTTACGAGCTATCCTTGCTCAATATTATAGATGTAATAAAAATTGAGTGACATAATCTTATTGCTATGCATTAATAAAAAAGTCGTGTAACGACAATTGATACCTCTTTTAAAAAATTACTTTTCCAATATTTAGATAACACAAGCTTTTGCACCCAGCTTTTAAGACCAGATGCCCCTTTGTTGTAAGCGAACTAATAAACTTTTTTCCGATTCAAATAAATTTCACAAATTCTTTTAGTGGTCTGCTATACTTTGTATATCCAGCAGCCGTTATAAAGAGGGTTTCCTTTTATTTTCTCTTAAAAGAACTTGAAATGCAAAATTTAATTGGAAAACTTTATCAAAAATGGACTTTAAAGGAATCTAAGAAAAAAGTGCTGCAATAAATATAGGTCATGGCTTACCCACTGGAGTTTGCTGCTACCTAATCAAATACATGAATAACAACAAGCCACAAAACTTATCGAGTTATATACATTAACAGATAAAATGAAAAAAAAAGAGTATTTCCATTATAAATTTCGGGCTTCTAATGCTGCTGCTTCTAATGACATCTTTTCAAGAAGTAAAGGCGCAACAAGATCCTAATTACACACAATATATGTTGAATACCATGGTCATAAATCCGGCTTATGTTGGGTCCAGAGGGGTGGTTAGTATCGGAGGACTTTATAGATCACAATGGATGGGACTAGAAGGAGCGCCAAAAACCCAGACCTTGAACATTGAAACCCCTTTGGCGGAAAAGATGGGTCTTGGCTTTTCAATTGTAAATGATAATATTGGTGATGGTACCGTTCAAGAAACTTATTTTGATGTGGCATTTTCCTATACTATCAAAATAGATGACTATAGTAGTTTGGCGTTTGGAATTAATGCCGGAGGAGATCTATTAAATATTGATTTTACCAACCTCATTAATTATGGAGTAGAACCTAATCTAACAAATATTGATAATAAATTTTCCCCAAATTTTGGAATTGGGGCATATTATTACACTGAAAAATTCTATGCTGGCATCTCCGTACCAGGACTATTAGAAACGGAACATTTTGAAAATTCTGATGATAGTAGTAGTGCATTTTTAACAACAAACAGAATGAATTTTTATCTTACTTCCGGATATATTTTTGAGTTAGATAGGAAAACTAAACTTCGACCAAGCATTCTAGTTAAGGCCGTAGGCGGCGCTCCCTTGCAAGTAGATTTATCGGCTAGTTTTTTGTTTAACGAACGTTTTACTGCAGGTGCAGCCTATCGTTTTGGATCATCCTTAAGTGCACTTTTTGGCTTTCAGATCACCGAAAAACTGATGTTAGGATTAGCTTATGATGTGGCAACAACACAATTAGGAAGCACAACTTTTAACGATGGATCCTTTGAAGTATTCTTGCGATTCGATTTTATATCTAGATACAGACGGGAGGTTACCAATAAATTCTTCTAATATTAGCAGTTATATCATTTGCCTGCAAGCAAATTCTTCGCAAACTCCTTTATTATAACGTAAAAGTGCTCTTATTTCACTAATAAAAATAATTAAGTGTAGTATTTTTGTAGTCCCTTAAAGCGCTACATGCAACGACACTTTATTAAAATTGCAAAAATCTCTTTGGTACTAGTCTATTTAGTAATTATTGCAGGAGCAGTAGTTAGAATGACAGGAAGTGGTATGGGTTGTCCTGATTGGCCTAAATGCTTCGGATATTATATTCCTCCGACAGATGTTGAAGAGTTACATTGGAAGTCGGCTCATGATTATAAGAGCGGTCAAGTTATTATTCTAAATGAATCTTTGTATGTTGCTAAGGAGAATTTTTCATCCAAGACAACTCTAGATCCTGAGAATTGGAAGGCCTATACAAAACACGACTATGCCGTCTTTAATGCTTCACATACTTGGATAGAGTTTATTAACCGTTTATTAGGGGCATTGGCAGGATTAGCCACCCTCCTGACAGCCATTATCTCGATTTCGTTCTGGAAACAAAATAAAAAAATAACACTAATTTCTTGGCTAATTGTAATAGGCATGGGCTTTCAAGCTTGGTTAGGTGCCACAGTGGTTTATTCTGTATTAGAACCATTAAAAATTACAATCCATATGATTATGGCTCTGCTTATTGTGGCCTTATTGATTTATCTAATTTATTATTCCTCAGCCAAAATAAACAGATCACCTTTAAGTCCTACGGAAGTAAAATTACTATGGTTTGCTTGGGGATTAACCCTTATTCAAATAGTTCTTGGAACACAGGTTAGACAATTTGTAGATCACCAGTCAGAAGTTCTTGGCCTGGCTCAAAAAGGGCTTTTTCTACAAGACCCAAGTTGGTCGTTCTATTTTCACAGATCTTTTTCTATTGTAGTATTTATTGTAAACATGCTATTGGCCCGTGCCATCTTTAGTAAACAAATACGTTACCCTCAAATGAAATGGATTCTTCTTCTGTTATTTCTTGAAATAGGAAGTGGAATTCTTATGTATTATGTAGACTTTCCATTTGGAAGTCAGCCCTTACACCTTATTTTTGCTGCCTTACTTTTTGGAATACAATTTCATTTTCTTTTGGAGGCCCACAAGCCCCAAAGTAGTCTCAATTCTTTGTAACTTTGCCCTTACCTAATATTTGGAGGAGATGATATATAAAATCAGAATCATTTTAGACACTGAAGAAGACATATTTCGTGATATTGAAATTGAGTATAACGTGAGCTTAGAAGATTTTCATAACGCCATTACTCAAGCATTTGGCTTCCTGGGAAATGAAATGGCCTCTTTTTATACTTGTGATGATAATTGGAATCAAGATGAAGAAATTCCTCTTTTCGATACCAGCGAAAGCAATGCACAAGTTCGACTAATGCAAGACACTCCATTGTCTAGTATTGTTACTGAGGATTCTCCAAAATTAATCTATGTCTATGACTTTTTAAGTATGTGGACGTTCTTTGTAGAATTGGCGGATGTTGAAAAGAAAGAAGACGGGAAAGCCTATCCCAATGTACTTTTCAGTTTTGGCGAACTCCCTGAATCACCCCCTGAAAAACATTTCGAAGCAGACTCAGGTCCTGAATTTGATACCTTCGACAATTATGAAGATTTAGATTTTGACGAAAATTGGAATTAAAAATCTGCTTTGTAATATAAGATACCTTTTAGGTTAGTATCAAATTACTTTTAATAAACCCATTCACCCAATAATTTTAAACCCCAAAAACATATGATTAACCTTTTTTCTGCTCAAATTGAAAATTTGGTCTTACACAAAATTGGAAATAAGAGCAAAGCAGAACCTGTTTTCCTATCTAAAGAGACTTTAAAACTAGACGATGAATCTAACAGCATTTTAAAGGAATTCTTTTTAAAACCTTTTCGAGAAAAAGAAGAGAGTTACTACCGACTTTCTAACGAAGTAGATTTAGAGTTTAACGAGATATACCAAATGGCAGCCATGACATTTGAAAATCCTGAAAAATTGCATGAAGCATCTTTAAAAATAACAAAACATCTATACGAGCAATCTAATCATCCACATATTAAAAGTGGCGAAATATTTATCGTCTACTTTTCAAATCTACTTTTGGATAATGTAAAGGTAGATGCTTTAGGAGTTTTTAAAAGTGAATTAAAACATGATTTTCTCCAATTTAAAGAAAATGACACCAATCTTGAACTCATCATTGAACAAGGTATTAATGCCAATAAGTTGGACAAAGGATGCCTTATTTTTAATGTTGCTAAGGAAGAAGGCTATAAGGTACTTTCTATTGATAGCAATCGCTATGACACTAAATATTGGCTAGAAGATTTTCTTGGAGTGGATATTTTAGCTGATGAAAATTTTTATACTAAGAACTATCTGAAGTTTTGTCAAAATTTCGCAAAAGATGTTGTTCTTCCCGCTGAGGATAAAAAGCAAGAAGTGATGTTTATGAATCGAGCCGTAAATCACTTTGCAAAAAATGATGCATTTGAAGAATCTTCTTTCTTAAATGAAGTCATGGATAATCCAGATCTTATACCAGAATTTAAGCATTATAAGACAGAAAAAGGCCCTAAATATAGTATCGAAGACATTTCAAGTTTTGACATAGCCAATAAGGCCGTATCTGATACTCGAAAAAAGATGAAAAATGTAATTCAGTTAGACACCAATATTCAAATAAAAATGGACTTCATTAATCCTGAGTCAGCGGAAAAATATGTTGAAAAAGGTTGGGATGAAGAGAAACAAATGTATTATTATCTGGTATACTTTAATAAGGAACAAAAATCATAGAATCTAAGGGATATTTATATTCTTTTCGATTATTTGTTTCATACTTACATCCTGATAATTGCGTTTAACAAAGTCCAGTGCTAAATCCAGAATCTGACCCATTGTGTTGCATTTTTTAAATTTTATATCGGAGGTTAAGTCATAGATCTGTTTTTTTAAAAACGCAACATTCTCGGGAATGGAAATCTCGTCTTCCTTGCAGATGTTTATCAATCTGTTGATTCTTTCCCCTGAACTGATTATTCGTTTTGCAACAATGGATCTCTCTTCAATTTTATATTGATCTACAGAGTTTTGTTGAAGTTTATTCTGAACATTTTGGACCATAGTGAAATTTTCTTTAAAAAATTGAGGTCGATACACCTTCAGGTTCCCTTCAAAACTTTGCTGATCAAAATCAATTGCCCTAATCTTGTAAACAACATGGTCAAAATCATGCATGGGGACAATAACATAATTATAGGACCTCATGTCACCCAAAAGTCTTATCATGCAGCGTTCATTAAATTTAACAAACTCCTTGGCTAATTGTGATTTTTCCCTTTCTGAACAATTCGGCAACATTTCTTTTATGAAAACATCGCCCGGGATACCTGCTATATGCTCTTCAATTAAGGTGTCTTTATGAACCAAAAAATTTAAATGATAAGGGGATAAAAGATGTTCTAATTCCAAGCCATATATTCTGGAGGCATCCGTCTTTTTAATATAAAAGTAGATATAATTGTCATTTAGGATATTCCTGACCTTTATTCGAAAGGGTTTTGAATTACCAAAAGTGCAAAAATCAACCGCATCGATATTTAAGTATTGAAATATTCTATCACTTCCATCCGAATGAAGAATAGAATAAACCTGCTTTAAGCCTTCATCTATTTCATCCCTGTCCGAATCGGAATAATAAACACGAATCCAGAGTGTATCTTCCCCATGATCATCATATACCACAACTGACCCGGAAAATCGCATTAGATCTTCATAATAAATTGGAATCTCAATTTTTCGGCTATATTGGTCCAAATAAGCATCTAACTTTGCACTTACTGGATAGGCAGGTTTCTTTCGAGACATTAGGCGCTTTTCAGACATATAATTGTTATTGTTTTGATGTGATTGTAACAAAATAACGATTTCTTCGTCAAGTATACTAGAGACAACCAAAAAACTAATCCAATTTGAAAACGATACTCACCGTAAATCAGCTTACTAAAAAATTTGGATACCTAACGGCCGTAGATAATTTGTCTTTTTCAATAGAAAAAGGAAATGTATATGGAATACTTGGGCCCAATGGCAGTGGTAAATCTACTACTTTAGGCATTGTCCTTAATGTGGTCAATGCTACCTCTGGTTCTTTTTCCTGGTTTGATGGCAATACCTCTACCCATGAAGCCTTAAAAAAAGTAGGTGCCATTATTGAAAGACCAAATTTCTATCCCTACATGACAGCTATTCAAAACCTAAAACTGGTCTGTAAAATTAAGGAGGTCCCCTTCTCAAAAATAAACGACAAATTGGAATTAGTTGGCCTTTTGGATAGAAAAGACAGCAAGTTTAGAACCTATTCCCTGGGGATGAAACAACGTTTAGCTATAGCCTCTGCCCTGCTCAATGACCCGGAAATACTTATTTTAGACGAACCAACAAACGGTCTAGATCCACAAGGCATACATCAAATCAGGGAGATTATCAAAAAAATAGCCTCTGAGGGAACTACCATTTTATTGGCCTCTCATCTATTAGACGAGGTAGAGAAAGTATGCAGCCATGTTGTGATTTTAAGAAAAGGTAAAAAGCTTTATTCCGGGCGTGTTGACGGAATGCTGGCTACTTATGGCTTTTTCGAATTAAAGTCTGAAAATGAGTCGGGACTAATGAAGTTTCTAAAGTCTCACAAAGGGCTTGGAGAAATTAAGTCCGAAAATGGTCTAATAACCGTGTTTTTGGAAGAAGAAATGAAGGCTGAAGATTTGAATTCACAATTGTTTAAGGAAAATATCATTCTCACCCATTTAGTCAAAAGACGTGAAAGCTTAGAAGAACAGTTCCTAACACTTACCAAAAACCAACCTATTTAAGGCAAAATAAAACTTCTATGAAAAGGTTATTACAAATAGAATATATTAAACTCTGGAACAACCGGGCGAGCAGAATATTAATAATTGCATATTTTGTTTTACTTACGTCTATTGCCCTTATTGCGGCTATAAAATTTGATATTGGACCCGTTAAGTTTCATTTAGCAGAACAAGGAATTTTTAATTTTCCCTACATCTGGCATTTTAACACCTTTATCACGGCCTTTTTTAAACTATTTTTAGCTATTGTCATAGTCTCAATGATGGCAAATGAATATAGCAATAAGACCATAAAGCAAAACCTAATTGATGGTCTCTCAAAAAAAGAGTTCATACTATCTAAGTTTCTGACGGTAATTGCTTTTGCCGCTATTTCCACCGTTTTTGTTTTTGTTGTCTCTCTTATTTTAGGACTGATCTATTCGGATTATACAGAGTTTTCAATAATTTTCTCCGATCTCGAGTTCCTATTTGCATTTTTTGTCAAACTGGTTGGCTTCTTCTCATTTTGTCTTTTCCTTGGCATTTTTGTAAAAAGATCTGCCTTTGCCCTCGGATTTTTAATCCTTTGGCAAGTGTTTGAGGGCTTTGTCAGAGGAATGCTTAGATGGCAAGTATTTGATAAAGAAACAACAGAAATAGTGATGAGTTTCTTTCCTTTAAATGCTATGTGGAACCTTATCAAAGAACCCTTTTCCCGTCTCAGCGCTGTACAATCTGTCGCGAATCAAATCGGTGAAGAAATAACGGTTAATTACCATGTAATTTGGTATGAAGTACTTATAGTGATAGCTTGGACTGGAATTTTCATCTATTTGTCGTACGCATTACTCAAAAAGAGGGATTTGTAGTATATTGTGCTGTTTGGTAGAGCACTATGAAAAAGCTTGGGACATTTATACTCTTTTTGTCCCTTTGCCCCTTATTTCTATTTGGGCAAGGAGAGGCATCCCATTGGTATTTTGGAAATAATGCCGGACTTAGATTTAATAATGATGGCTCCCTTACTCCTTTAAGCGATGGGAAGTTAAGTACTTTTGAAGGCTGCGCATCCATTTCTGACACTTTTGGAAATCTTCTTTTTTATACTGATGGAATTTCAGTTTACGATCAAAGAAATGAAATAATGCCCAATGGCACGGAGCTTTATGGAGATCCATCAAGTACTCAGTCGGCCTTAATTGTTCCAGCGCCACAAAATGACAATCTCTTTTATATTTTCACCGTAGATACTTCTATAGAACCAAGCGATAGAGATTATGGATTAAACTACTCCATAGTAGATATGACTCTTAATAATGGTCTAGGAGAGGTAATAGAAAAAAATATAAATCTTCTGAAAGACTGTTCCGAAAAAATATCCGCGGTTTTAAAAGACTGTTCTGATAATTCAATTTGGGTGGTAACATTAGGTCCTGAAAATGGAGTGAAAGGCTTTCTAAACACCTATTACGCATATGAAGTAAACGCCACCGGTGTAAATCCTAATCCGGTAAAAACAACGTTTCCGCGATTAACGATTGAAGACGCAAGGGGTTATTTAAAACTTTCTTCAGACGGCAAAAAAATGGCGATTGCTAATGTTACGGACGGGGCTTTTATTTATGATTTTGATGCTAGTACGGGCATAGTTTCAAATCAAGAAATATTGACTATAAATGCCCCTCACAAATTTCCTTATGGGGTAGAGTTTTCACCAAGTGGTGAATTTCTTTATATTCATACCTCAAATAACATTCTGCAGCGTTCTAGTAATAAATCAAATCTCCTGCAATACGATTTGCTTGCTGATGATATATCATCTTCAGAGGTGATTTTAGATACTAATCCAATTTATAGAGGGGCCCTACAACTAGCAAATAATGGCAAAATCTACCGAACTATTGCTAATAGTTATTTTAACGGAACCCCCTATTTAGGAGTTATTAACAGCCCTGATGAAAGAGGAGAAAATAGTAATTATATTCATAATGCCGTCCTATTAGAAGGAACTGCCACCCAAGGCTTACCCCCTTTTATTCAATCTTTTTTTAATAAAATTCCATTAGTCCTTAATACCGATGGCACCAGAAGTAGCACCCTTACGGAGTGTTATGGAGAAAGTATTCGTTTAGAAGCAGAGAATATTCCGGGCGCATCTTATACCTGGTTTAAAGACGGTAATATCATTGACATAAGTACGAATTACTTTTTAGAAATCTTAAATGCAACTGAAGATAACTCTGGAAGATATAGTTTGGAAATACTTATTGAAAACTCAAATGCTTGTCCAATTCAGGGGGAAGCTTTGGTGAAAATTCTAAGCAGGCCAGATCCTCTACTTAATCTTTCAGTTTGTGATTTGGATATAGACAATAGTATAGACGGATTTACAAATATAAATTTAGAGTTTTTAATCAATGATCCTGATACCGAGTACACCTTTTATGAGAGTTTAAATGATCGAACTAACGAAAATCCTATTTCAGATCCCTCTGGATACCTCAATACTTCGCCCTTTGAGCAGCAATTGTTTTATAAGGGAATCAATTTCAAAGGATGTCAATATTTTGGTGAAATTGCCCTGAGTGTTACCACCGTTACAAAAAGAAATAGCCCCTATGGTCCCTTTTATAGCTGTGATGAAATACCAGATGATGAAATGCTTCTAAGCACATTTGATTTGGAAAGCATTGCCAATTATTATGAAAATGAAAACATCTTATTCTATGGCTCTCTCCAAGATTTAGCTCAGGGAGAAAACGAACTGGAGAGTCTGTTTGTAACCGAGCCTGCCTCAATTTATGGCTTGAGAAGTATCCAGGGGCAATGTCTAGGAATTGATGTTATTCAACTTGGAGTTACTGAATCCCCTAAATTAGAAATTGAGAATAGTTTTATTCTATGTGAAAATATTGATCTAAACATTATTGGGCCTCAGGGATTTATGGGATACAAATGGTATTTACTAAAAGAAGGTCAGGAGATACTGGTCTCAGAAAGTGCTAATGCCTTAATAAAGGAAGAAGGAAATTATATCCTGGATACAATTTTTATCTATACAATCAATAATGAAGAAATAGTATGTGAAAATAGCGCTAAATTTTCTGTATTCGCTTCTGAAAAACCCAAATTAGACGAAATCATTGTAACTGATTTTAAGACTAATAACAAGGTAGAAATCAATGTTTCAGGAATTGGGGAATATGAGTATTCTGTAGATGGAATAAATTATCAAACTGATAATATTTTTAACGGATTAGAACCAGGTTTTTTCAAAGTCTCTATAAGAGACATCAATGGCTGTGGGTTTCTGGAGAAAGAAGTAGCCGTAATGGGATATCCCAAGTTTTTTACTCCCAATGGGGATGGGGTGAATGATTTTTGGAAAATTGCAGGTATCAATGAACGTTTTGAATCTAGCGCAATGATCGCTATTTTTGATCGCTATGGAAAATTAATAACCCAGCTAGATCCTTCAGCTGCAGGTTGGAATGGTCAAATAAACAATCAAGAATTACCTGCATCAGATTATTGGTTTACCATAAAGTTACAAAGTGGGAGAGAAATTAATGGTCATTTCGCCTTGAAGAGATAAGTGATATTCTTGTTTACAAGAATTTTTAGGATGATGAAAAAGAAAATTATTTGTATTCTAATACTTGGGCTGGGATTCCTCGGAATGTCCCAAGAATGCCCTAGGCTCACAAATCCTGCTAACGGCTCTTTGGGGGTCCCGGTAGATGTTACTATTACATGGCCCCCTGTACCGGGAATAATAGGATACTTGGTTTCCTTGGGAACAACTCCAGGTGGAGGTGAGATATTGAATCAAAGGTCGGCAGGACTAACAAATAGTTATACTCCGGAAGTTGGTCTTCCTGAGAATACCTTAATCTATGTAACCATTAGTCTCTTTTTGTTTGGTGAACCCTTAAAAATATGTCCTACAGAAAGTTTTACCACTGCAGATGTAACCACTCCTCCAGTATGTACTAATCTCAGTTCACCCAGTAATTTAGAATCAAATGTAGATGTTAAATCGCCACTTCAATGGTCCTATGCATCCTTAGCAACCAACTATAGAATATCTGCGGGTACTAGCCCAGGGGGTACTGATATTTTAAATAATTTTACAACGGGAAATGTACTATCCTATAACCCGCCCGGAGACCTGCCCCAAGATAGTACCATATATGTTTCAATTACCCCATTTAATGAAAATGGTGATGCCACCGGATGTATCGAAGAAAACTTTACTACCGGAAATGCTATTATAGATTGCAATGCCTTTTTTGATCCGGATAGTGGTGAAATAGTTCCCAGAAGGCCCCCTTCTGATTTACCATCTACGCTCGGTCTTTGCAGTGGGCAAGCCACTACCATTTATACTACTTCCGATGTTGCTGATGGATATAGATGGTTTAAGGTGAATGATGACGGAACAGAAACTTTAATTTCGTCATCCTCAACAGTAGAACTCACGGAACTTGGATCTCATAGGTATGAGGCTTATAATATTATTACCGAAGGAAGTTTTTCTTATGAATGTCCAACCATCGTAACATTTGAGGCAATACAGTCAGAAATTGCGACAATTACAAGCGTAAATGTAGAAAGACTCGCAGATGGGAAACGAATAGAAGTATTCGTAAGCGGTCTTGGTAATTACGAATATGCCTTAGACCTAAGAGAAGGACCTTATCAGGATATAAATGTATTTAATCAAGTAACTGAAGGATTGCATACAATTTATGTGCGGGACAAGAATGGTTGTGGAATAGCAGAACGCATTGTTGAGCGCGAGTTAACGGCTGATGATTTTCCACGATTCTTTACTCCAAATGGAGATGGAATCAACGACTATTGGCAATTTATTCCTCCAGAAGATACTAACGAAGTTCAGGTCGTTTTTGTTCAAATTTTTGATCGTTACGGAATGCTGCTCACACAGATACTTCCCGATACAAGAGGTTGGGATGGTACTTTTAACGGAAGTCCCTTGCCTGCCTCAAGCTATTGGTTTAAAGCTAAGGACAATTTAGATAATGAGATTAAGGGTTATTTTGCCTTGAAGCGTTAAATAAAAGTGCTCACCTTAAAGGTTTTCACAAGCCTTTTGTAAATTTGAAAAATGAAATTTAAGGTAGTTTCTGAATTTAAGCCCACTGGAGATCAACCCGAAGCGATCCAGCAATTAAAAGAAGGCATAGAGACAGGGGAAAGGTATCAAACCCTATTAGGAGTAACCGGGTCAGGTAAAACCTTTACTGTTGCTAACCTTATCCAGGAGGTACAGCGACCTACATTAGTTTTAGCACATAACAAAACATTAGCTGCGCAATTATACTCTGAATTCAAACAATTCTTTCCTGAAAATGCAGTAGAGTATTTTGTTTCTTATTACGATTATTATCAACCAGAAGCGTATATTCCTACCTCAGGTCTATATATTGAAAAAGATCTTTCAATTAATGAAGACATAGAAAAACTAAGGCTAAGTGCAACTTCTTCCCTCCTTTCCGGAAGAAGAGATGTTATCGTAGTGGCTTCTGTATCATGTTTATATGGGATTGGGAATCCTGTCGAATTTCAAAAGAATGTAATTTCAATACAAAAAGACCAAGTAATTTCAAGAACGAAATTCCTTCATCAACTTGTTCAAAGCCTCTATTCACGTACTACAGCTGATTTTCGAAATGGGAATTTCAGAGTAAAAGGGGATGTAATTGATGTTTTCCCCAGCTATGCGGACCATGCTTATAGAATACATTTTTTTGGTGATGAAATCGAAGAAATTGAAGCATTTGATCCCTTTAAGAACAAATCACTGGAGCGGTATGAAAATCTTAATATTTATCCTGCTAACATGTTTGTTACTTCACCAGATATACTTCAGAATGCCATTCATAGTATTCAGGAAGATTTAGTCCATCAAATTGGATATTTCAAAGAAATAGGGAAACACTTGGAAGCCAAACGCCTTGAAGAACGAACGAACTTTGATTTAGAAATGATTAGAGAACTTGGTTATTGTTCTGGAATTGAAAATTATTCAAGATATTTAGACGGACGTGAACCCGGAACCAGACCGTTTTGCCTTCTTGATTATTTTCCAAATGACTACTTGATGGTGGTAGATGAAAGTCATGTTACCATTCCACAAGTTCATGCCATGTATGGTGGTGATAGATCGCGAAAAGAAAACCTTGTGGAATATGGATTTAGACTTCCGGCAGCGATGGATAATAGGCCGCTTAAATTTGAAGAATTTGAGGCTTTACAGAATCAAGTTATTTATGTTAGTGCTACTCCGGCTGACTATGAACTCAAAAATAGCCAGGGAGTTTTTGTTGAACAACTGATTCGGCCGACCGGACTAATAGACCCGAAGATAGAAGTAAGACCCAGTTTAAATCAAATAGATGACTTGGTTGAAGAAATACAAAAAAGAGTTGAACTAGACGAGCGAACTTTAGTAACAACTTTAACCAAAAGAATGGCAGAGGAACTTGCCAAGTATCTAACCCGAATTAATGTAAGGTGTAGGTATATACATTCAGATGTGGATACTTTGGAAAGAGTAGAAATTATGCAAGATTTGCGAAAAGGTATCTTTGATGTACTTATAGGAGTCAACCTACTCAGAGAGGGATTAGACCTTCCGGAAGTTTCTCTGGTAGCCATTTTGGATGCAGATAAAGAAGGCTTCTTGAGGAGCAATCGATCGTTAACTCAAACAGTGGGAAGAGCTGCAAGACATCTTAATGGAAGGGCTATTATGTACGCCGATAAAATAACCAATAGCATGAAAACCACTATCGATGAAACGGAATACAGACGTAAAAAGCAAATCAAATACAACCTGGATAACAACATTACCCCAAAATCTTTAAATAAAGGTTTGGATAGCGTTTTGGCTAAAAATTCTGTTTCTACTTTCCATTTTGAAAAAGAAGAACTAAGGGCCGCCGAACCGGATCTTGAATATTTAACTAAAGATCAAAAAGAAAAACTTATTCGAACTAAAAGAAAAGCGATGGAAAAAGCTGCTAAAGAACTTGATTTTATGCATGCCGCTAAATTAAGAGATGAAATAAAAAATTTACAGGAGTAAAAACATGAAGAGAGCGCCGCAATCACTTGCGGCGCTCTCCAAACTAACTAAACAACTAAACAAACCAATCATCTTGATGACCCTATAAAGGCTCCATCATTTCTAGCCCTATTAAAGCCCTATTTCAATTAACCTTTTTGGCTTAGGTAAAGCCTCTTCCTTTTTTGGTAACACAAATTTTAATACCCCATCCTTATAAGAAGCCTCAATAGCATCCTCATTTACTGTATCGGGAAGGGTAAAAGCTCTTTTGAAAGAAGAATATGTATATTCCTTTCTCGAATAAGATTTTTCTTTTATTTCTTCTTCCTCCTTAATTTCACTGGAAATTGTTAATACTTGTTCATCCACTTCCACATTGAAATCCTCTTTTTTTCTGCCGGGTGCAAATAACTCTAATTCGAAGCTTGTTTCATTCTCTAAAATATTTACAGCAGGTATGAATGACTCATTATTTTCTAGGCCACCAAACCAGTCTGGCTTAAAAATATCGCTCATTAAGGCCGGAAATACAAGATTATTTTTTCTTACAATACTCATAACTCAATATTTTTTGATTAAACTTAATTTCTATGTTTAACCTAAGTCAAAAGCCATACCATCCATATTAACATGCCTTTTTGTCTACAATTCACCCTTAACATGCGTCATTATGACATGTTTTGGTAAATAAATATTAAAGAGTTTTAGAAAAGCCTCTTCTAATTATAATGAGCTTTGAAGATGTTGATTAATACATCTGGCGGTACAATCTTATCAGGATAATTATGCATTACTATAAGAACTTGTTCAATTGCGGAAGGTGGAAGCCCCATTCCCAATCCGATGTTGTTAAGTTTACTTATTTCTATGAGCCTTTGATCATTATCTACATTCATCAATAATACTAGCCGATGAAACTGCAAGATTCGCTCTGCCTGGGTTCTAGGTATTAGCTTAGCAACTTTTTTTGAGAATAGAGAATCGAAAGTCTTTTTGCTTACCCCTAAATTTGAAGCAACACTGAAAAGAAAATCATATTCACTGTCCTTAAGATCCTGATCCGCCTTAGCAAAGGCAATCATTTCGGATAAAATACTAAGCTTTTCTTCTAATGTATTCATTTGTCTTTGGTTCTAAACACTAAGATCTCTCTACTGTATAGAACAATAATTTCTCGAATTTCGTATAAAAACTATATTGAAATCCTTTAAATAAGTTAGGAAGCCAAGAAAATATAATACCTTGCAAAAAAAGCAACATATGACTAATAACGACATTCTAAAAAAGCTTAGAGTAGCCCTTATGCTGAGGGATGATGAAATTGTCGAAATCCTTGAGTTGGTTGATTTTAGAATTTCAAAAAGTGAAATTGGCGCTTTTTGCAGAAAAGAAGGTCATCCCAAATACAGAGAATGCGGGGATCAGGTTCTTCGAAATTTTCTCAATGGTTTGGTTATTCACTTAAGAGGAACAAAGGAAAGCCCTAAAATACCCAGAGAGGTTTTGGGCATAAAGCCTAAGAAAAGTAATAAACCTGTCCAAAGGCCAAAACCCGACTTTAAGAAAAGTGATCTTGGGCCAGTTAAATATAAAAACAAAAAAAAATCCTGAACGCATTCAGGATTTTAATTGGTTAGGTGGTTTTAATTAGGCAGTTACTCTTAAAGGTAATTTATACATTTTACCTTGTACTATTTCCTGCACCTCGACTTTTCTGTGATTCAGTTTGCCTTTTACAAAAATCTCTAAATCCGCATTTTTAGTATCCACGGATATAACTTCAATCTCTCCGGAATCATTTAAAGTAAATAATATTTTTGCAGTAACATCGTAATGATCTACCTCAAGGTTATTATCACTCAAAATTTTCCAAATTTGATCTTTCAAACTTTTGGTTGGATTATTTTTATCATAATCCTTTGCAAAAAGACTGCCTGAACTCAATAAAACAGCTACTAAAACTAATAAACTTAATTTCTTCATGATTTGATTGTTTAATGATTGATGATGAATTGAAATACAACTAAAAGACGCTAAACTTTAAAAAGTGTTACAAAAAAATAGCAAATTCGTATAATAAGACAGCTATTTTAACAATTTTTCTGATTATTCGACAAAAAAAAAGAGCTTGTTAAAAACAAGCTCTTACTGTATTATTTCGAGTTTTTAATACTTAACTCAACACTTCTTTTACTTTATCCGCAGCTTCCTGAAACTGTACAGCAGAGTGAACAGCCAAACCGGAATTATCAATTATCTCTTTGGCTAATTCTGCATTAGTTCCCTGTAATCTTACTATTATTGGAACTTTAATTGCATCCCCCATATTTCGATAAGCATCCACAATACCATGAGCCACTCGATCACATCGTACGATTCCACCAAAAATATTAACCAATATTGCCTTCACGGCACTATCTTTCAGAATAATTCTAAAGGCTTCTTCAACTCTTTTGGCATCGGCGGTACCTCCCACATCTAAGAAGTTGGCCGGCTCACCACCAGCCATTTTTATAAGATCCATTGTTGCCATGGCCAAACCAGCGCCATTCACCATACATCCTACATTTCCATCCAGATCAACATAGTTTAAACCAACTGCACGGGCCTCAACCTCAATAGGACTTTCTTCCCTTAAATCTCTCATTTCTGCATACTGCTTCCTTCTGTACAAGGCATTGTCATCAATTGAAACTTTAGCATCAACTGCCAGGATTTTATTATCCGAAGTTTTTAGCACAGGATTAATCTCAAACATATTAGAATCACTTTGATCATAAGCCTTATAAAGAGCTGCAACGAATTTTGTCATTTCCTTGAAGGCAGTTCCGGAAAGACCTAAGTTAAAAGCTATTTTTCTAGTTTGAAAAGCTAATAAGCCAACTGCGGGATCAATCTCTTCGGTAAAAATCAAATGAGGGGTTTTATCAGCTACTTCCTCAATGTCCATGCCTCCTTCCGTTGAGTACATGATCATATTTCTTCCATTTGCCCTATTTAATAAAACAGACATATAAAATTCAGAGGTTTCACTTTCTCCAGGGTAGTATACATCTTCAGCTATTAAAACTTGGTGAACTTTTTTACCCTCTGCTGATGTTTGAGGGGTAATTAAATTCATTCCAATAATATTGCCCGAGATCTCTTCAACTTCTTTAAGGTTTTTAGCGAGTTTTACTCCGCCTCCTTTTCCACGTCCACCGGCATGAACCTGTGCTTTAATTACAAACCATTCGGTTCCTGTTTCACTAGATAGTTGCTTAGCAACATCCACTGCTTCTTTAGGATTATGGGCCACCAAACCTCTTTGTATATTAACTCCAAAACTTGCTAATATTTCTTTACCCTGATATTCGTGAAGATTCATATGGTTAATTGTCTTAGTTTGGTCGCAAAAATAGGAAACCGACTGCATTTACCCTAATAAATCGAACACAGAGATATAAATTTTTTCAATTAGGAAATCTTTCGATTAAAGAGAATTGTCACCACAGCTCTTGGAAGCGACGAGCCATAGTCTCTATATTTTAAAGTCCTTAAATTCTAAAGGATCAAAATTTTTAAAATGTCCATTTAATTCAATTAGCATCTTGGTCCTGTTTATTTCGCTTAATACCTGAATAGTTGTGGTTAGGTGTTTCAAGATAAATTGGAGTCGATCATTTTCATGGGATAATTGGAGTAATTGATATTCTTGCTCTATGGATAGCCCCATCTTATGTACCAGGTGATATATCTCAAACTTATTAGGATCAATAGGTACAAAAGAAACTTCCATCATAGAATAAAGGGTTTCTAATTTCTCTAAAACTTTTTCCTTGTCGGCTAAGTTACCGTCCTTTACATTTTCAAGATACTGAACATTTCCCCCGGCATACAGCTTCCCATCCAAACTATTATCAAACGTTATTACCTTAAAAATTTGTCTGGCAACACAAAGAACATCCATAGATCCATTCTCATAAGTATTTACTACTTCAACTAATTGCACCTCCGTGCCAAAAGTGATGGTATCATTTATATACACAGGGATCCCAAACGTAACAGCCTCGCTCCTACAATCATTTATCAATTGTTTGTAACGTTCTTCAAAAATGTGTAAAGGAACTTTTTCGCCTGGAAAAAAGACCGATTTTAAGGGGAAAAATGGAATTCTCATAAATATTTTTTCTTAAAAATACAAAGCGAAAGCACGTGATACAAATCAATTATTGGGTTGTTATATATAAAACAAAATGTTTTAAATATAAATAATACTCAAATAATTTTGTGAAACTACGACTAGAATTATAGATTTGTCTTAAATAGTAAACCTATGAAAAATAAAGATCTTCTAAATATTTCTGAGAAATATGGAAATCCACTTTATGTATATGATGCGGAAAAAATTGCCAGCCAATTTCAACGTCTAACGAAGGCGTTTAAAACGGTGAAGCAAGTGAAATTAAACTATGCAGCCAAAGCACTTTCTAATATTAGTATATTAAGGCTTATGAATAGTCTGGGCAGTGGTTTGGACACTGTTTCTATACAAGAAGTTCAATTGGGTCTTCTAGCCGGGTTTAAACCAGAAAATATAATTTTTACTCCTAATGGAGTGTCTTTAGAAGAAATTGAAGAGGCCTCGGCCCTGGGGGTGCGTATTAATATTGACAACCTATCCATTTTGGAACAATTTGGAAACAAGCATCCCGACATACCGGTGTGTATTCGAATCAACCCACATGTTATGGCAGGGGGTAATTCAAATATTTCAGTAGGTCATATAGATTCTAAATTTGGAATTAGTATACATCAGATTCCGCATCTTTTGCGAATTGTGGAGCTTACCCAAATGAAAATTAACGGTATCCATATGCATACCGGAAGTGATATTTTGGATATTGAGGTATTTCTTTATGCCTCCGAAATACTTTTTGAAACAGCTAAAAACTTCAAAGCGTTAGATTTTATTGATTTTGGCAGCGGTTTTAAAGTACCTTATAAAGAAGGTGACATAGAGACCAATATTGAAGAGCTAGGAGAAAAACTCAGTGGACGGTTTAACGCCTTTTGTAAAGAGTATGGCAAAGAATTGACCCTTGCCTTTGAGCCGGGAAAATTTTTGGTAAGTGAAGCAGGATATTTTTTAGCCAAAGTCAATGTAGTTAAACAGACTACTTCAACTGTTTTTGCAAGCGTGGATTCAGGTTTTAATCATTTAATACGACCTATGCTATACGGTGCCTCTCATGAAATAGTGAACATTTCAAACCCAAAGGGTAAAGAGCGCTATTACTCCGTTGTAGGCTATATTTGTGAAACAGATACATTTGGCAATAATAGAAGGATCAACGAAATTTCTGAAGGGGACATCCTATGCTTTAAAAATGCCGGTGCCTATTGTTTCACCATGGCAAGTAATTATAATTCGAGATTCAGACCCGCAGAAGTTCTTTGGTATCAGGGTAAAGCAACTCTTATAAGAGAAAGAGAATCTTTTGATGATCTTATTCGAAACCAAATTGATGTTAAAAATCTTTTTGAAGTAAAAAGGGAACATTCCGAGGCAAAATAAAGCTTATTAAAATTCGTTATTTTTGTAAATAAGGTGGACTAATAATAGAAATCACTTGCTAATGATACAAAACAAACTCAATTTGACTAAAAGCATATTTGTACTTTTTACTGTTTTTATCTCTTCTTTTCTTAACGCTCAGGACGTGCAATGGTTAAGTTGGGAGGAAGCAACTCAACTTGCCATTACAGATACCAACCCCAAGAAAATGTTTATTGATGTCTACACTGATTGGTGTGGTTGGTGTAAAAAAATGGATAAAGATACTTTTCAAAATGCGGAGGTTGCAGCCTATATGACGGCAAATTTTTACATGGTAAAACTAGACGGAGAAGGCAAAGATCCCATAGTGTTTAAGGGCAAAACTTACTCCTATATTCCTTCAGGCAGAAGAGGTTATCATGAATTAGCAGCAGCCCTTATGCAAGGTAAAATGAGTTATCCTACGGTAATTTTCATGGATGAAAACTTAAAGATGCTTTCTCCGGTGCCTGGTTATCAAAAACCTGTACCCTTTCTTAATATTGCCAAATATTTTGGAGACAATATTTACAAGGAAAAAGATTGGAAATCGTATAGCGGTAGTAGTAAATAAATATTACTCCAAATAGCCTGAGCCAATGAACCGATAATATTCTAATAAATTATTAAACCTTATCTACTGTAATTTGGAGATTCTTTAGTAATTGTCACGTCGTGAGGATGGCCTTCATTTATACCACTAGAGGTGATTTTTACAAATTGCCCCTTTTCCTTTAAAGTACTTATATCCTTAGCACCACAATATCCCATTCCAGCTCTTAAGCCTCCAACAAATTGATGAATACTTTCATACAAATCTCCTTTATAAGGTACCCTGCCAACAATTCCTTCAGGAACTAATTTTTTAATATCGTCCTCTACATCCTGAAAATAGCGATCTTTACTTCCTTCCTTCATCGCTTCAACAGATCCCATTCCGCGGTATGACTTAAATTTTCTACCCTCATAAATGATAGTTTCACCGGGTGATTCTTTGGTTCCTGCTAATAGAGAGCCAAGCATTACCGTATCTGCACCGGCCGCAATAGCCTTTGGAATATCACCTGTATATCTGATTCCTCCATCCGCAATAACCGGAACCCCTGAACCCTTAATCGCCGCTGAGACCTCAAGAACAGCAGAAAACTGAGGAAATCCAACCCCGGCAACTACTCGGGTAGTACAAATGGAACCAGGTCCTATTCCGACTTTTACGGCATCTGCACCTGCTTCAACTAAATACTTAGCTGCGGCAGCCGTTGCAATATTTCCTACTATTACATCCAATTCTGGAAATTTTTCTTTGACCTTTTTTAAGACTTCTACAACTCCTTTAGTATGCCCATGGGCAGTGTCAATAACAACAGCATCAACGCCAGCGCCTACCAAGGCCTCAGTTCTTTCTAAGACATCTGCAGTAACACCCAAGGCTGCGGCCACACGTAATCTTCCGTATTGATCCTTATTGGCTATAGGTTTTTGAGTTAGTTTGGTAATGTCCCTAAAGGTGATGAGACCCACAAGTTTGTTGTCCTTATTAATTACCGGAAGTTTTTCAATCTTATTCTCCTGTAAAATATCCTCAGCCTCCTCAAGAGATGTTCCTTCTGCTACGGTCACTAAATTCTTAGAAGTCATAACTTCTGAAATAGGGCGCATGTTATTCTTTTCAAATCGCAAATCGCGATTCGTCACTATTCCTAATAATACACCCTCTTCACTTACAATGGGAATTCCACCAATACTATGCTCCCGCATATTGGCCTTAGCATCACGCACAAGCGCTGAGAGCGGTAATGTAACGGGGTCCATGATCATACCACTTTCAGCCCTTTTTACCCTTCTAACTTTGACAGCTTGTGCTTCAATAGTCATATTTTTGTGAAGGACCCCAATACCTCCTTCTTGTGCTATAGCAATAGCCATTTTTGATTCCGTTACCGTATCCATAGCGGCGGATACAATGGGAATATTAATCGTAATATTTCTAGTAAATTTTGTTTGAATATTAACTTCTCGAGGAAGTATTTCAGAAAAGGCAGGGACTAAAAGTACATCGTCATATGTAAGTCCTTCTCCAACAATTTTTTTAAGGTGAGCTTCCATGGCAATTAAGGATTAATTGCGTGCAAATATACACTTTTTTTTATGGGTCGATTCTTTTGCTATTAGCATTTTATCGAGGTCTACAAAAATTAATCAAAATCAAGTAACTGAATACCAATAATCTGTGATTTTTTATTTTTATTTATTCTAAATAAGCTTTGTCTTTCTAAAAAACCTTTTTAGCTTTGCACTTCGATAAATCACTTATTTATATTAAGTCTAAATTAATGAAGTCGATATTTACCTTCCTTTTTATATGTTTAGTATTGCCAATTGGTTATAGTCAATCGACTTCACCCAACACCCAGCCAATAGACTCCAATCTGGTTAAATTAGATGAAGTAGTGCTTTCGGCCAACGCCATTTTGGGTAGTAAGTTTCAGGCAAAAAATAGAACAGGTTCTGCTTATTATGTATCAGAACCCGAACTACTTAAATTTAATTATACCGATGTAAATAGAGTACTTCGTTCTGTACCGGGAGTAACTCTTGTAGAAGAAGATGGCTTTGGTTTACGACCCAATATAAGCCTTCGGGGCACCTCCCCAGAGAGAAGTGCCAAAATCACCTTAATGGAAGATGGAGTGCTAATTGCACCCGCTCCTTACAGTGCCCCGGCTGCATATTATTTCCCTTCGGTTGCCAGAATGCAAGCAGTAGAAATCTTAAAAGGTAGTAGTCAGGTCCAATACGGTCCATTTACTACAGGGGGTGCTATTAATATGATTTCTTCAGAAATACCTGATACTTTTAGCGCCTCTCTGCTAGCCTCTTATGGAAGTTATAATAGTGGGCAGTTGCACGCCAAACTCGGGGATTCTAAAGAAAGATTTGGCTATAATATAGAATACCTAAATTTTAATTCAGATGGCTTCAAAGATCTGGATAATGGCGGAAACACAGGTTTTGACAAAAATGACCTGGTAGCAAAATTTAGAATCAATTCGGCTCCTGAAAAAAAGCTCAATCAAATCTTAGATTTAAAATTTCAATATTCTGATGAAGATTCAAATGAAACTTACGTAGGACTAACCGATCAAGATTTCGCAAGTACTCCCTTTAGAAGATACGCTGGTTCCCAAATCGATAATATGGTCAATGACCATATTCAGGTGGCAGCTACTTACATCTTAGACTTTAGCGATCATTTTCATATCACTACAACGGCATATTATAATGGTTTTAGTCGAAATTGGTATAAACTGGATGCAGTAACCTTAAATGGAGACCGACGAGCTATTGCCAACATCTTACAAGATCCAATAGAAAATGCAGATTATTATAACGTAGTTGCCGGCAACCAAAATGAAGCTTCGGACGCTTTGTTAGTAAAGGCTAATAACAGACAATATGTATCCAAAGGCATACAAACGAAATTGGATTACCATTGGAGTGGAGAAAATACCTTTCATGATTTAGAGATAGGAGCTCGGTTTCATTTTGATGAAGAAGACAGGTTTCAATGGGTAGATGGTTATGGTATTGATAATGGTAACATGTTTTTAACTACTTCAGGCACTCCCGGTACCGACGCCAATCGGATTAGTGATGCCAACGCTTTTTCTAGCTATGCGCTGTATAAATTAAAATACAAAAATTTGACCCTGACACCCGGACTGCGCTATGAAAACATGATTCTGGGAAGAAGAGACTATGGAAAAAATGATGTTAGCAGAAATGGAGGGGATTTAAGTACTCGAGAAAATTTTGTGGATGTTTGGATTCCTGGTTTAGGTTTTAATTATAACTTCAATCAAATCTCACTTTTCGGCGGAATCCACAAAGGATTTTCGCCTCCCACAAGCGCTGTTGGAGAGAAGCCAGAGGAAAGTATTAATTATGAGCTGGGAACTAGATTTACTTATGGAAATTTTTCGGGAGAAGTAGTTGGTTTCTTCAATGACTTCAGCAACCTGCTCGGTAGTGATTTGGCTGCAACAGGGGGAACAGGAAGTTTGGATCAGTTTAATGCGGGGGCAGTAAATGTGGCCGGAGCCGAGATACTTTTAAATTATAACCCCCTTGCCAATTTTGAGAAACTAAATCTTCCCATAACTTTGGCGTATACCTATACTTATACTGAATTTCAAAATAGTTTTGATAGTCCCAATGGTATATGGGGAGTGGTACAAGTCGGAGATGAATTGCCGTATATTCCTAAAAATCAGTTTAACGCCATGATTTCTCTTGAACATCCCTCCTATCAAATAAACCTGAGCGGGAGGTATAATGGTGCCTTTAGAACAAAGGCGGGATCAGGACCTATCCCAACTGACGAATTAGTACCTTCAAGCTTTATTGTGGATCTATCAGGAGAATATTATATCAATAAACATTTTAGCATTAATGGCAGAATCATTAATCTACTTGATGAAGCCTATGCTGTTTCTAGGGTACCTGCCGGTCTTCGTCCCGGACATCCTTTTGGTGCCTTTATTGGGGTCAGGCTTGTCTATTAAAGAAATCTTTCTAAAAAGTAATATTTAATACTAGGTTGATTAATGATATGCTGCGAAGAGTTCTTTGGCTTTATTATAAGCGGCTTCAAAAGGCATCCATTGTACTCCCGTAGAAGTTTTTAGAGCTGTGAAAAAAGAAAGCATTTTTTCCGTTGGCATGTTACCGGTTAAGTCGTCCTTAGCCATAGGACAACCCCCAAACCCCTGTATGGCTCCATCAAACCTTCTACATCCTCCATTATAGGCCGCTTCTAGTTTTTCATGCCATTTAAAAGGGGACGTATGTAAATGCGCCCCAAATTCTATTTTAGGAAATTTGGGTATTAGATGAGAATATAAATAATGTATGTCTTCTGGAGAGGAAGTACCAACCGTATCTGAAAGAGACAAAATTCTCACCCCCATTTGAGCCAATTTTTCAGTCCATTCTCCCACGATTTCCACATTCCATGGGTCCCCATATGGGTTTCCAAAACCCATAGAAATATAAGTGACAACCTCTTTATTGGTCTTGTCAGCTAATTCCAATATTTGACTAAGAACCTCAATGGACTCTTTAATAGTTTTATGCGTATTTCGCATTTGAAAATTTTCCGAAATAGAAAAAGGGTAGCCCAGATAATTTATTTCTGAATGTAAACTAGCTTCTTGGGCCCCTCTTAAATTAGCCACTATAGCCAAAAGCTTGCTTTGGGTCTTGGACAAATCGAGTCCCTCAAGGACCTTCGTCGTATCTGCCATTTGGGGAATTGCTCTTGGAGAAACAAAACTACCAAAATCAATAGTGTGAAAGCCACAAGAAAGTAAGGACTGAATATACGTGATCTTACTACTAGTAGGAATAAATTGCTTTATCCCCTGCATCGCATCTCTTGGGCACTCTACTATTTTTATTTTATTGTCCATTTTAGCTTTTGAAAACCTTCAAAATTAGGATTAATTATTGAGAAAAAAATAGATAAACAGCAATCCCTAAAAAGACAAATATTTGAAACCACTTTAGTACTTCTCCCAAGTTCTTATGCTCTTTAAACTGCTTAAATATAACTCCTGAAAGAATGGATATTAAAGCAAAAAAAATAAAGGATATTATCATAAAAATAAAGCCTAGTATGTAAAACTGAACAAAGGGACTAAGACTTTTGCTAAAAAGGAATCCTGGAAAAAAGGCAAGAAAAAAAATAGTCACTTTCGGGTTTAATACGTTCATTGTAAACCCTTGCCAATACATTGACTTCAACTTTTTCTTAGGTTGTTTCTCCTTGGAAACCAATAAAGTACCCGGCGATTTATAAACCTTAAAAGCAAGGAAAACAAGATAGATGGCTCCTAGTGACTTAAGAATGAGAAATATATTGTCATTTTCTTTAATGATTGCAGATAGTCCAAAGGCGAGCAAGCTTGTATGGATAATACAACCTGACACCAAACCTGCAGTGGTTACCAAACCATATTTGACACCATTAGAGAGACTTTGCGTTAAGACAAAAATATTATCCGGTCCAGGCGAAATAGCCAAGGCCGCCGTAGCAAGAACAAAACCGGCAAGTAAATTTATATCCAAATGACGCTTCCTTTTTAATTTCGGATGAATTTACAAAAGTTTGATGCTTTTTATTATCTTTCAAAAAAGATAAATATGAAAACTAGCTTACTGGTATTTTTAGCTCTTTGTACTTTTTCTGTATTTGGTTTTAATTCGACAAAGATGAACACCCAATCCCTTTCACAAAATAAAGCTCTTGTTTCTGAAAAAGATAGTATTTTAAGGCATGTTGTACTATTTAAATTTAAGGAAGGAACCACAGATTCGCAGCTCAATTCCATTGAAGAGTCCTTCGGCAGCTTGCCTTCTAAAATTCCGGAAATAGTAGATTATGAATGGGGATTGAATAATAGTCCGGAAGGATTAAACAAAGATTTTACCCACTGCTTTTTCGTAAGTTTTGAATCAGAGGAAGGTAGAGCTACCTATTTACCTCATCCGGCTCATAAAGAATTTGTAGAATTGGTGGGGCCCTTTGTGGATGATGTCTTGGTCGTAGACTATTGGATAAAATAAGAAACCTTAAAGTAATATTAGAAGGAAGTTTATTTAAGTTTCTATTTTTTGAAGAATTGCTTTATTTATTTCTTTAATCAAATGAGGGCCTTCATAAACAAAGCCTGTCCACAATTGAATTAAATCGGCACCCGCCTCAAGTTTAGAAAGTGCGTCTTCACCCGGAGTGAATCCCACCTACCCCAATAATCGGAAATGCCTTATTACTTTTCTCAGCTAAAAATCTAATTACCTCCGTACTCCTCTTTTCAAGTGGTTTGCCACTTAAGCCCCCGTTCTCTTCTTTAAGCTTCTTTTCTGCGTACAATCCTTCTCTTGAAAGTGTCGTATTCGTGGCAATTACACCATCAATTTGGGTAGATCCAATAATTTCTATAATATCCAATAACTGATCATCGGTTAAATCGGGAGCAATTTTCAATAATATTGGTTTTTGTTTCTCACTTTTCACTAGGCTAAGACGACCATTTTCTTCTTTTAGAGCCGTTAAAAGTGCTGTTAGTGGTTTCTTATCTTGTAATTCTCTTAATCCTGGAGTATTGGGAGAACTCACATTAACAACAAAATAATCTACAAAATCATAGAGAGCCTGAAAACATTCAATGTAGTCATTAAGAGCTTCCGCATTTGGAGTGATCTTATTTTTTCCAATATTCCCTCCAATAATAATTCGGTGTTCTTTTCTAAGATTTTTTACCGCCTGCTCCACACCCAGGTTATTAAATCCCATCCTATTGATAATGGCCTTATCCTTTTTTAACCTAAAAAGCCGTTTTTTGGGATTCCCCTTTTGGGCCTTTGGCGTAATGGTTCCGATTTCTACAAAACCAAATCCAAAATCAGAAAGCTCATTATACAATTGAGCATTCTTATCAAAACCAGCTGCCAATCCCACGGGATTCTTGAATTTTATTCCAAATACCTCTTTTACCAATCTAGGGTCGTCTACACTAAAATAGGACCTTATCAAAGGGGAAAGACCAATGTTCGAGATTATCTTAATGGCTTTAAATGACAGGTAATGTACTTTTTCCGGATCTAATTGGAATAAAAAAGGTCTTAAAAGGGTCTTGTACATGAGCAATGTTTTTATCAAAAATACAAACAATTCATAGTGTTTTGAGCGAAAAGAAATTTCAAGCCCTGTATTATTCCGGTAAAAAACCAAGCAGGGGAGTTCGCATCACTTCAGCACATAGTTCGGTATAAAGCTTATACTGTTTTGGATTAAATAGTTGAAGTAACTGAATATCGTACGACTTGGCATTTATCACCATTTTATCTCGTAATACTTTATACTTTTCAGCAAGTGCGGTCAGCTCTTCTTCTGTTTGCTGTGGGTGCGTTTTCATAAGAATATCAATCTCATCCTGAAGTACTCTATTGGCGATAGATAATTCTTGAACCATTATATCCATTTTGGCAATTTGTTCCTCACTTAATTGAAAGACCTCAACCAAGGTAGCACTATCCTTACCCCCTATACCCAAAGTACAATCCTCAGTTTGTGCTAAACTCGTTCTAGAGATCAAAATCATCAATAAAAGAGTTGGAATTTTTAAATAGATTGGTAGCATGTTAGTCTTTAATAATTTAAATTTAACCATATTTCTAGTTGAAAAAGGATGGCCCTTTGAGATTAATTCAAAAGTACTATTTCTTAGTATTATAAATACTTGATAGCCTCCGAAAAAGGTTTAAAATCTCTTGGATATAAAAAACTTATTTCAAAAACCGACTAAATCCTTTATTCAATTTGAAGATTAGAATTTACTTTAACTTTTTAGAAAATATAACCTATGGAATCACAAATAGATAGATTCATCAGATACGCCTCAATAGACACCCAGAGTGATCCAAATTCGGACACAACACCAAGTACAGAAAAACAATGGGTTCTAGCAAGGATGTTATTTGAAGAGTTATCTGCGATGGGATTAGAAGAAGTTTCAATAGATGACCATGGTTACGTCATGGCTACTCTTCCATCAAACCTTGCTATAAAGGTACCCACTATTGGTTTTATTTCACATTATGATACAACGCCAGATTTTTCCGGAACTAACGTAAAGCCAAGACTTATTAAAAATTATGATGGGAAAGATATCGTCTTAAATAAAGATAAAGACATCATTCTATCTTCGGCATATTTTGAAGACCTTTTACATTACAAAGGACAGGACATCATTGTTACAGATGGCACTACTCTTTTAGGAGCGGATGACAAAGCAGGAATAACAGAAATTATGTCGGCCTTAGAATACCTTTTGGAGCATCCGGAAATTAAGCATGGAACCATTAGAGTTGGATTTACCCCTGATGAAGAAATTGGGCGGGGTGCGCACAAATTCGACGTAGAAAAATTTAATTGTGATTGGGCCTATACTATGGATGGCAGTCAGGTTGGAGAATTAGAGTATGAAAATTTCAATGCCGCAGGAGCTAAAATAACAGCTGTAGGAAAAAGTGTTCATCCAGGTTACGCCAAAGGAAAAATGGTAAATGCTATTTTGCTGGTCTCAGAATTTATGAATTTACTGCCTACTGAGGAAGTTCCTCAAAATACAGCAGGAAGAGAGGGATTTTACCATATTCATCATATAAAAGGTGAAATCGAAAAGGCTGAATTAGAATTAATCATTAGAGATCATGACAAAAATCTATTTGAAAAACGAAAAGCATTTTTGGGAGAGCTTATTGAAAAACTCAATACTAAACATGGAGATTATCTCAGTATTGAAATAAAGGATCAGTATTTTAATATGAGTGAGATGGTAAAACCAGTATTCCATATTGTAGAAATAGCGAAAGAGGCTATGGAATCCTTAGGAATAAGCCCAATCATAAAACCTATCCGAGGGGGAACAGATGGATCTCAACTTAGTTTTATGGGCCTTCCCTGTCCCAATATTTTTGCCGGAGGACATAATTTTCATGGAAAATACGAATATCTCCCCGTACAAAGTATGGAAAAGGCCACCCGGGTAATTGTAAAAATTTGTGAATTAGTGGGAGCCAAAGGAGCATAGCATGTCTGATACAGATAAAATAGAAGCTTATTATAATAAAGAAGGGCCTTTTAGAGATGGTATAAATGCACTTCGTGCTATTGTCTTAAAAACCGAATTATCAGAAACCTTAAAATGGGGTTCTCCTATTTATACGGTGGAGGGTAAAAATGTTTTGGGGATCATGTCTTTTAAGCATCATTTTGGATTATGGTTTTTCCAAGGAGTCTTTTTATCAGATCCTTTAAAGGTCTTAGAAAACGCATCAGAGGGAAAGACAAAGGCCATGAGGCATTGGAAGTTTAAATCAGGCGAAGAATTAGATACTCAAAACATACAGATATATATTAAAGAAGCCATCGAAAATCAGCTAAAAGGATTAGTTATAAAACCTTCTAAAAAAAAAGACATCGAAAGGCCCAAAGAACTGATAAATGCACTTAAGTCTAATACGGATTTATTAAATATCTTCAATAGCCTAAGTTTAGCAAAACAAAAAGAGTATTACAGATTTATTTCCGAAGCAAAGCAAGCAAAAACAAAGAAATCAAGAATACAGAAGATATTACCACTAATTTCTTCAGGAAAAGGTTTAAATGACAAGTACAGATCTTAGATGATCTTACAAAAATTATACTATAGAAATTATCTAAGAAGGTAAATTCCAACCATTTTGATAGGAAGCCAACATAATTTTATTAGCCTCATTACTAGTAAATACTCCTTTATTTTCATCCCAGTAAATTCTATCCCCTGTTTTAAAGGCTACATTTCCCATATGTGATACCATAGCTGCATCATAGCCCACTTGGATTGGTGCATTCAAATTGGACATATTTCTGCTTTTTACTACCTCTAAAAAGTTTTGAGTATGCAAGTCTAGTCCACTACCCTCTCTTGGCTGTAAAGGAACTGCCTCCATTTTTGGGATTCCTTCTTTACCCCATCCTTGAAACTCTTTTTCTGGAATAACCTCCCAACCTTGTCTGTCAAGAACCAAAGTCCCATTATTCCCAATAAAAGCAATTCCGTGATTACGCCCGTAATTACCTCCATCTATCCCGGTGGCGTGCTCCCATAAAATAGAAAAATCATCATATTCAAATACAGCTTGCAGGGTATCCGGAGTTTCCGAGGCATCATTAGGATAGGCAAATTTACCTCCTAAAGCCATAACAGATTTTGGTGTCCCTGCCTTCATGCCATATAATGCGTAATCCATTAGATGGACACCCCAATCGGTCATGAGTCCACCGGCATAATCCCAAAACCATCTAAAGTTGAAATGAAACCTATTGGCATTAAAAGCTCTTTCAGACGCAGGTCCTAACCACATAGCATAATCTACCCCATCTGGAGGGTTTTGATCTTCTAGAATAGGTACCGGTTTCATCCATCCCTGATAGGCCCACGCTTTCGCAAGTCTTATTTCTCCCAGCTGGCCGGAGTGAACAAAATTTATGGCGTCTACAAAATGCGGCTGACTCCTTTGCCATTGACCAATCTGAACTATTCTATCACTACTCCCAACAACATTTAGCATTATCTGACACTCTTGCATAGAATTTGCAAGCGGCTTCTCACAATAAACATCCTTTCCTGCGCCCAGGGCATCTGACAATTGAAGACAGTGCCAATGATCCGGTGTTCCAATTATGACAAAATCAATATCCTTGTTGTCCAATAGTTCTCTATAATCGGTATACCATTTTGGTTTTTTAATACCGGCCTTCTCCAAATCTGCGGTGCGTCTAGACAGCACAGACTGGTCTACATCGCATAAGGCCACTACATTAACTTCACTAAGCTTTAGAAATGAAGTAAGATTACTAAATCCCATACCATTACACCCAATTAATCCTACATTAATTTGATCATTAGGACTCACTTTTCTGCGATAAGAAGCTAACAACTCCATTGGAACAAAAAATGAGGCAGCCGATCCCATAAAGGCCAATGAACTATTTTTTAGAAAATTTCTTCTTGTAAAACTCATAAACAACAGATTAGATTATCAAGATAATTAAATTAAAAATATGACAAAAAAAAACATCCCGTTATCGCGGGATGTTTTCTAGGTATGTTGATAATTATCTTATTCTTTTACAGGAGCGGTCAATTTCTTACTCATTTCCATAGAAATAGCAGATCTATCGAACTTTAATCTCCCAGCCATGGTTTCAATAATACAAGAAAAATCTTTATCATTTAAGTCAACCACTTTCCCATGCATGCCACTTTTGGTAACAATTTTGTCTCCTTTTTTAAGTTCTTGAGAAAACTTTTTTTCATCCTTTTGGCGTTTCATTTGCGGGCGTATCATAAATAAATATGCCACGGCAAAAATCAATATCATCGGAAGGAATTGTCCTATATCACCCATAATTGTATGTAACTAAACGTTTATTTATTTAACAGGGCCAACTGCAGTTGGACCAGCATCTTTGGGATTTACGAAAGCTTTAATTCTAAGAATTTCTTTTCCCTTTTCAGTATTAGCATTAACCGTAATGGTTTTTGTTACCTGATTTTGGCCTGTTCCATTGAATCTCACCAACAATTCGCCATCTTCTCCTGGAGCAATTGGATCTTTAGGAGGATTAGGAACCGTGCAACCACAGCTACTGGTAGCGCTAGTAATTATTAATGGAGCACTTCCCGTATTGGTGAATGTAAAAATCGTTTCTTGAGGAGTGCCTTGAATAATAGTTCCAAAATCGTGTTCTATTTTTTCAAAACTCATCTGCGGAAGGTTTTTAGCTTCTAAATCTCTTTCGGCTGCCACCTCTACTTTTTCTGCACTGACCTTACTGGAAGCATTCTCTTTACAAGAAGTAAAAACAAACACACCTATTAGTCCAAGGGCAATAAATACTTTTTTCATTATAATTTATTTTTAAGATTTGGATGCAAAATTAAGGAATATTTATTTATAATAGACCTCGACCGATCTTTTTCAATTTTCCTGACTGGCGATACTCCCTTACCATCTTGTCTAAAATACCATTAATAAAAATACTGCTTTTTGGTGTAGAGTACTCTTTTGCGATTTCAAGATATTCATTAATGGTTACTCTTTCTGGGATTGAAGGAAAATGAAGCAATTCACAAATAGCCATTTTTAAAAGGATTGCGTCTATATCGGCAATCCTATCTTTATCCCAGTTAGGAGTTTTAAGTTGTATTTCTTCTTCAAAGGCCTTATTGTTTAATAGTGTTTTTACCAATAATTGCTCAGCAAATATTATATCATCACTATCTTTTAATAAATCGGGCAAAAAATAAGAAGCCGGAGAATCAGGTTTAACTTTCCTTATACTTTTCAATATAAAAGTATTTACCAATGGAATATCATCTACCCAGGTTAGTTTATCATCCTCAAAATATTCATAAATTTTTTCATTTGGCGCTATTATCTCTTTAAAGAGATGGGCTATGAACTCCTTGTCCTTTTCATAGTTCACTTCTTCTAAGCCCATATATTCGGTATAAATATCACTTTTCTTTATAGCTTTAAAAACAATCTTGATGTAATCCTGATGTAAATCCCAATTTGTTAATTTTTTATTCTCCAGGGTGTCGAGTAAGACTTCGTTATTTGCTAACTGAGCAAGTACTTGGTTCTTGACAAATCTTTGTGGATCAACAGATGTACTGTCTGCTTTGGTAGTTATATACTTTTTAGAAGAAAGTTTAAGAAAATTACGCTCCATCTTGTAGAGCTCAATAAGAAGGCTTAAAACCAGAAGGTAGAGGCTATAGGTATTAGAAATGCTTTCTTTAAGAAATATTTTTTGTTTATCCAGGGATTCGTCCTGAGAAAGGGTCAAGGCATAAATACACTGCATGACTTTTACCCGGATTTGCCTTCTTGTAAGCATTTTAAAGAACCTTGCTAATTAATATTGTTTTTAACCTTGGCAAAAATACTAATCTATTTCAAAAACAAACCTAATTATAGATTTATCTTATCAGTTTTATAACATTTCGTTTGTATGTTATCCTCTATATTTGTCCGAGCTCTAACAGTTAGTTAAAAGCCAATACTATTAATGAAAGAACTACGCCACTTAAATAAATATTTTAAAAAATATTGGTTTAAACTATTGATTGGAATTCTGATAACGATAGTTGCGAGAATTTTTCAGTTAGTAATGCCCTCCTTTGTCAAAAAATCCATAGAAGTAGTGGAGAACTATACAAGGAATGACATTACTGAACCCTTGGCCAAAGATTTGCTCTTAGAATACATTCTAATAATTATAGGTGCGGCCTTACTTTCGGGTTTTTTCACCTTCTTGATGCGACAAACCATTATCAATGTTTCACGATATATAGAATTTGATCTTAAGAACGAAATATTTGATCACTATCAACTTTTAAACCTCAGTTTTTACAAGAGAAATAGAACCGGTGACCTAATGAATAGGATATCTGAGGATGTTGGGCAAGTTCGTTTATATGCCGGCCCCGCAATTATGTATGGCATGCAAACCTTAACACTGTTCGTATGTCTAATTCCCTTAATGTTTATAAAGGCACCTACTATAGCTTTCTATTCCTTATTGCCCCTTCCAATTCTATCGGTCCTAATTTATCAAATAAGTAAAATTATTCATAAAAGAAGCACCAAAGTTCAGGAATATCTATCTACACTTTCCACTTTTGCTCAAGAATCATTCTCAGGTGTCTCCGTAATTAAAGCCTACGGTTTGGAATCGCAGCTAAATACAGAGGTAGAACTTCTGGCCAATGAAGGCAAAACAAAAAGTATGGATCTGGCGAAGGTGAATGCCTGGTTCTTCCCTTTGATGATACTCTTAATTGGCATTAGCAACATCTTCGTGATTTATATTGGCGGTAAACAGTATATAAATGGTGAAATTGCTTCCGTTGGCACCATTGCTGAGTTTATTCTTTATGTCAATATGCTTACATGGCCTGTAGCTATAGTAGGTTGGCTAACCTCAATTGTGCAAAGAGCGGAAGCCTCACAGAAAAGAATTAATGAATTTCTTCAGGAAGAACCCGAAATAAAAAATACATGTATAGAGCCCACTCCAATTAAGGGAAGTATTGAATTCAAAGATGTTAGTTTTACTTATGAAGACACCAATATTACAGCGCTTAAACATATTTCTTTTAGAATTGAAGAAGGAGAAACAGTGGCTATTTTAGGTAAAACGGGATCTGGTAAGTCTACTATTTTAGACCTCATTGCAAGGCTTTATGATGTATCCTCCGGGGAAATCCAAATAGATGATACGCCTATAAAAGAATTAAATCTTGATAGTTTGAGAAGTTCCATAGGAGCAGTACCCCAAGATGCTTTCCTCTTTTCGGATACCATTAAAAATAATATAAAATTTGGGAAAGAAGATGCCTCTGATCAAGAAATAATTAGCGTAGCCAAACAGGCCGTGGTACATGAAAATATAATGGGCTTTTCAAAAAAGTATAATACCATCTTAGGAGAAAGGGGCATTACTTTAAGTGGAGGACAAAAACAAAGAGTATCAATTGCCAGAGCTCTTATAAAAGATCCAGAAATCTTTTTATTTGATGACTGCCTTTCTGCAGTTGATACGGAGACGGAAGAAGAAATATTGAATAACCTTAAAAAGGCAGTACATAAAAAAACTACTTTAATTGTTAGTCATAGAGTTTCTTCCGCTAAGAATGCTGACAAAATCCTAGTGCTCGAAGACGGAAAGATACTTCAGCAAGGCACACATAATGATTTAATCTCTCAAAACGGTTATTACAAAGAGCTATATTTCAATCAACTATCCACTAAAGAAAACTAGAAAAATGTTGCTGAATACGCTTTTTTTTTACATTTTTGATATGAATTAAGGCATGAACACTAACTATACTTTGAATATATGAGCGATAAAGATTTAATGGATCAGGAAGAAATTTTTTCAAAAGTTTTAAGAGCTGGCAGAAGAACCTACTTTTTTGATGTGAGGAGCACCAAGGCAGGAGATTACTATCTAACAATAACAGAAAGTAAGAAGTTTACACACGATGATGGATCATTCCATTATAAAAAACACAAGATTTATCTTTATAAAGAAGACTTTCAACCCTTTAAAGAGAACATGGAAGAAATGATGGACTATATTATTTCTGAAAAAGGACAGGAAGTAATCTCTGAAAGACATCAAAGAGATTTTAAAAAGGAAGAACCCAGTGATAATGGAGAAGCGTCTTCCACAGATAGTTTTACAGATGTAAGTTTTGATGACATCTAAGAGCCACACAAAATTTTCTAAACGATCTTTGTTCTCAAGGATCGTTTTTTGTTTTTAAACAATTTAAATAGTTCCCTTAATATGAAAAATTTCTTATCCCTGTTTCTTTTAGTTTCTTGTTTGGGCTTTAGCCAGGAAGCTTTAAACCTAGACTATTATTTACCCCAAAACATCACTTATAATGAAAGTATCCCTACACCAAAGGAAATAATTGGTCATGAAGTTGGCGAATGGCATGTAACTCATGATAAACTAATGTTCTACATGCACCAGCTGGCAGCTAAAAGTGAACGGATCAGCATAGAGTCTAGAGGTGAAACTTTTGAAGGCAGACCTATTTTACTCTTAACGATTACCTCAACTAAAAATCATCAAAATCTGGAAAGTATTCGCCAAAATCATGTGGCATTGACAGAAGCTGGTCAGGAGGGTGCTTCTTTAGAAGAAATGCCCATTGTAGTATATCAAGGTTTTTCGATTCATGGAAATGAGGCTAGTGGAGCAAATGCCGGACTTTTGTACGCATACTACTTAGCCGCTGCGGAAGGACCAGAAATAGAAGCTCTATTAGATTCTGCGGTGATTCTTTTAGATCCGTCTTTTAATCCTGATGGTTTACAACGGTTTGCTTATTGGGCAAATACTAATAAAAGTATCAACCTTAACCCCGATCCCAATGAGAGAGAATATCATGAGGTATGGCCGGGAGGACGAACTAACCACTATTGGTTTGATATGAATAGGGATTGGTTACCCGTTCAACTTCCTGAAAGCAGAGCGCGGATTAAAACATTTCATAAATGGTTGCCTAATATCCTGACAGATCATCACGAGATGACCACTAATTCTACCTTCTTTTTTCAGCCAGGGGTGCAGTCTCGTGTACACCCTTTAACCCCAAAACTCAATCAGGAGTTAACGGCAGAAATTGGTAGTTACCACGCCAAAGCACTAGATAAATTAGGTTCTCTTTATTTTACAGAGGAACGGTATGACGACTATTATTATGGGAAAGGCTCTACCTTTCCGGATGTAAACGGAGGCATTGGAATTCTATTTGAACAGGCTAGTTCTCGTGGCCATCTGCAAGAAACAGAAAATGGGATTTTGACTTTTCCATTTTCGATAAGAAACCAACTAACCACTGCTTTATCCACGGTAGAAGCAGCTCAGGCAATGCGGACGAGAATATTGAGCTATCAACAAAATTTTTATCAAGATTTAAGAAAAGAGGCTAGTAATTTAAAATCAGAGGTAATCCTATTCGGTGATAGTAAGGATGCCGCAAAAGCCTATCATCTGGCAGAAATTCTTCAAAGACAGCAAATAGATTTTCAGCTTTTAGACGAAGACAAGACAATTAAAGGCAAGACTTATAAAAAAGGCCATAGCTATGTAGTCCCTTTAAATCAAAAAAATCCAAGGCTAATTAAGGCTATGTTTGAGAAAAGAACCACTTTCACGGATAGTTTGTTCTACGATATCTCTGCTTGGACCTTTCCTCTAGCCTTTAATGTGGATTATACCTTTACCAACGAAATCACTTCTACAACTCCTGTTTCCTCTAATCTAAAACGACCCACAGCTAAGGTTTCCAAAAAGAGTAACTACGCCTATTTGTTTGAATGGCATGAGTATTACACGCCCAAGGCATTGAATAAAATTCTTTCTAAAGGACTTAGAGCGAAAGTAGCAAAGAGCCCTTTTAGCTTAGAATCTGTGTCCTATGATTATGGAACCATTATGATTCCAGTTCAAAATCAAAACTTGAATAATGAAGATTTATATACGTTTTTGGAAGAAATAGCGAATACCTGTGGTATTCAGATAAACGGGGTGTCTACAGGTCTTACGAAAGGAATTGATTTGGGAAGTAATGATTTTGATCCTTTAAAACCTCAAAAAGTTGCCCTGATAGTTGGAAAAGGGATACGACCCTATGATGCGGGAGAAATTTGGCATTTATTTGATACGCGTTACGACATGCATATCACCAAAATTGATAAATCCTATCTTTCAACTTTAGATCTTAGCAGCTATACCGACATTATTCTTCCTCGGCATTCCGGAAAGGGGAGCTTGGATTCTGCTTCAACAAAAAAAATAGAAAATTGGGTGAAAGTCAGGCGGGACCTTAATTGGTTATGGAAATGCGGCCAATTGGATGCAAAAGAATAAGCTCATGCCTTTAGAATTTAAGCTTGATACCTTAGTTGCCAAGAATATATCTTTTGGACAAAAGGAAGATTTTTTAGGAGCTCAAGTAACTGGAGGTGCCATATTTGAATCTCACCAGGACCGATCACATCCTATAAATTACGGGTATAAAAATGATAAGATTTCTCTTTTTAGAAACACCAACGTGTATATAGAAAAAGATAAAGAAAGCTATAATAACCCTTTGCAATATTCAAATGAACCTCTTTTAAGCGGTTATATTTCTGAAGAGAATTTAGAGCTAATTAAGGGTAGTGTGCCTTTTAAAGTTCATAGTAACGGCAAGGGACGCGTAATTATTTTTACAGACAATACAAATTTCAGAGCATTTTGGTACGGCACCAATAAGTTGCTGATGAATGCCATCTTTTTTGGAAAAATGATGTGACACAAGTTGCCATAACTCATCTATTTGTTGGGTATTATGGCCTTAACAAATTTTATAATTATCTGTAAATCATAGTTTTATTATTTTTACATAAATATTGAATTATGTCTAGAACTCCAAGTGCTATGCTCCCCTTAGGGACTAAGGCACCCATTTTTACTTTGCTTGATACTACCACGGACAAGTATTTAAGTCTTGATGAACTTAAAGGAGTTAAAGGAACACTTATTATGTTTATTTGCAATCATTGTCCCTTTGTGAAACATGTTAATCAGGCCCTTTCAGATATGGGAAGAAAATTTCAACCTCTGGGTATTCAGTTTATTGCTATATCCAGTAACGATGTTGAAAATTATCCGCAGGATTCGCCAATACTTATGAAGCAAACAGCACTTAAAGAGAAATACTCTTTTCCTTATTTATATGATGAAAGCCAGGAAGTCGCCCAAGCTTATGAGGCGACATGTACCCCTGACTTCTTTTTGTTTGATAATGATTTAAAGCTCGTTTATCGAGGACAACTAGATGATTCTAGACCTGGAAATGGAATCCCCGTTACCGGAGCTGATTTAGATGAAGCAATGGCCGCTCTCATAGAAAAAAGAGAGATATCCAAAAATCAGAAACCAAGTATTGGCTGCAATATTAAATGGAAGCAATAATCCTACCAACCCTTCCGTAAGCGTATATTTTTTATATGGGCCAGATGATGATTTCCATGCCAGGCATATCGGCCTATATTTTCCTCTAAGGAGGTAAAATTATTTGTTTCTGGATGTATAAAGCCCTTTTTAAACTCGTCCTCAGACAACCCTCTTAACAAGTATACCAATTTGGCGTGTACTGCCCGGAGATGAGCCAAAGACAGAGCTATAGGACCGGTAAGTGTATCATGCAGTTGTGCCCAGTTTTCTTGTTTATATACTTTTATTAGGGGAGTCTCTTCCGTTAAGGCCCACTTAAAACGAATATAACTATTATGATGACTATCGGCAATATGATGTACAAGCTGACGAATAGTCCATCCTTCCGGCCTATAGGGTTGGTCTAATTGATTTTGATCCAATCCCAGAACCAATTCAGATAGATTCTCTGGTAACTGCTCTAATTCATTAATCCAAAGATCTCGTTGTTCTTTACTTATTTGCTCCGGCACAATAAATGTTCCAATAGGATATTTAAGGGCTTCAAGTTCTGATTTATCCATTTAATAAAAGTAAAGAAATTCTACCTTATAGTTTTCATATAAGTTTTTGGTGAGCTATATGACAGCTAAACTTTAATAGTTTTTTAACCTTAGATTGATCTAAATCATTTTATTAAATTTTAACTTTAAGTAGGTTTGAAATTAATTTAAAAGCAAAGAAAATGGCAACAATTAGATTAGGTGATACAGCTCCGAATTTTTCGGCAGATAGTTCAATAGGAGAAATAAATTTCTATGATTATTTAGGTGATGGTTGGGGGATTTTGTTCTCTCACCCGGCTGACTTTACTCCTGTTTGTACTACAGAATTGGGAACGGCTGCAAAGTTCAAGGATGAATTTGATAAACGCAATGTAAAGATGATTGCCTTGAGTGTAGATGGCAGGGCTTCTCATAACGAATGGATCAAAGATATAAATGAAACGCAACATACTACTGTCAACTTCCCAATCATTGCAGATGAAGATAAAAAAGTTTCAAATTTGTATGACATGATACATCCGAAAGCGGATAATAATCTAACGGTAAGATCAGTTTATATAATTGCTCCTGATAAAAGTGTAAAGTTAATTATTACTTATCCTGCATCTACCGGCAGAAATTTTCATGAATTACTTAGGGTTATTGATTCTCTTCAACTAACAGCTTATCACAAAGTCGCAACTCCTGCTAATTGGCAACACGGGGAGGATGTAGTGGTTAGTCCTGCTATACCTACAGAAGAAGCACGTTCTATTTTTTCAAAAGGGGTGGAGGAAATCAAGCCATATTTGAGAATGACACCGGACCCAAGTGCATAAAGGCAATTTCTATGATAAGTTTTTAATTCATTTGAGTAGCTAAAGAAAAAGCCCCCTCTTTTCGAAAAGAGGGGGCTTTTTATCTTGATATTACCGTAGTAATTATTTCACATTCATCAACTCCACATCGAACATCAAGGTAGCATTTGGTGGAATAACCCCACCGGCTCCAGCACTTCCGTAGGCCAGTTCAGAAGGGATTACAAAACGTGCTTTGTCTCCAACTTTAAGCAGGCTAATTCCTTCATCCCAACCGGGAATCACTTGTCCTATTCCCAATTGAAAATCTATTGGTTCATTGCGTTTAAACGAAGAGTCAAAAACTTGCCCATTCAATAAAGCACCTTCATAATGAACGGATACTGTTTGTCCTTTTTCTGCTTTTTGGCCATCACCTGCTTGTAAAATCTTAAAACGTAAGCCACTAGGCGTAACATCAAAACCGGCTGCCACTTTTTCCATTTCAGCTTCCGCTCGTTTTTTTTCTTCGTTAAGCCTTACTTCTTTTGCATTTTCAAAATTCTCAAAAGCTTCTAAAGCTTTCCAGGCCTCGGCCTTCTCACCCACTCTAAGAATCTCCAAACTATCAATAGTATCTCCCTGAGCAATTTTATCTACAACCTCTTGCCCTGAAACAACATTTCCAAAAACCGTATGTTTATTATCTAACCAAGGTGTTGCCACATGGGTTATAAAAAACTGACTCCCGTTGGTGCCGGGTCCGGCATTAGCCATAGAGAGTACTCCAGGTCCGGTATGGCTTAAATCTTGATGAAATTCATCATCAAATTTATACCCTGGATCACCTGTACCCGTGCCTAAGGGACAACCTCCCTGAATCATAAAATCGGGGATCACCCTATGAAAGCTAAGTCCATCATAATAGGGGGTTCCTAAAGATTTTGCGCTGTTTTGGCGTTTTCCTTCTGCCAAAGCAACAAAATTTCCAACGGTCCCCGGGGTTTTATCATACGTAAGGTCTACTAAAATTTCACCTTTCGATGTGTTGAATTTTGCATAAATTCCGTCTTGCATATCACATTTTTTAAATGAGCAGCAAAGGTACATATTTTATGCTACTTTTAAGAAGATAAGGCTTATGAAAGAGGGAAATAAAGGTGAATAAAACTACTATTTCCCAGAGGTAGCCGTGTTTGTTTTAGTACCGTATTTATCAAATAGAAAAACAAGAGATGCCATGGTGGCGGCACCTAGTTGTAATTCTCTTTTATTTACGTGTTCAAAAGTATCATTTTCAGCATGGTGATGGTCAAAATAGCGTTGTGGGTCTGGCCGAAGCCCTGCAAGAACTATTTGATCATTTTTAAGAGGATCAATATCAGCGCCTCCTGAGCCTTTTATAAATAAATGAACTAAGTAAGGTTCAAAAAGTGATTTCCATGATAGTATTTGTTCAAAATTTTTATCGGAGCAGTCAAAAGAAAAACCTCTTGGTGTAAATCCTCCTGAATCGCTTTCTAAGGCAAATAAGTGTCTTTCATTTGATGCTGCCACCCTTTCAGCATAAGCATTTGCTCCTCTTAATCCATTTTCCTCGTTCATAAAAAGAACCACTCTAATGGTCCTTTTAGGCTTATAACCAGTCTCTTTTAAGAGACGAAGAACTTCCATACTCTGAACACATCCCGCACCGTCATCATGAGAACCATCCCCTAAATCCCATGAATCTAAATGACCTCCAACAAGAATCACTTCCTCTGGATACTTACTCCCTTTAATTTCCCCGATTACGTTGTATGAAGTCACATCCAACAACTGCCGGCAGTTCTGCTTAAAATAAAACAAAATATTCGGATTAAGTGTCAAGGTAGTACTGAGCAATTCGGCCCCATTTGTGCTTATAGCGGCGGCAGGAATTCTCTCGTTTAAAGGCTGGCCATCATAGCTCATGGAACCCGTATGCGGAAAGTCATCTAAACGTAAGTTCATTGATCTCACAATAACACCAACTGCTCCATAGGCGGAAGCTTCTTTTGCTCCGGAATAACGCTGATCTACACTGCCATCATAGGCGTTATGAGTGTCGATAAGGGTAGGATCCATTGGTTTATTAAAGAATACTAATTTTCCTTCAATTTTACTTCGTCCTAATTTTTGCAATTCCTCTATACCCTGAACCTCAACTATGTTGGCCTTAATTCCAGCGGAAGGAGTGGCTATTGAACCTCCAAGTGCGGTAATAGGTAAATTATTAGTAAAACCAGGACTAGTTTCTATATAAGCAAACTCTGGCGCACCTCTAACCCACTTAGGTACCTGAACCTCTTGTAGCCATACTTTATCCAACCCTAATAAATCTAGCTGTTCTTTTGTATAAGTTATTGCCTGTTCTGCCTGGACAGATCCTGAAAGCCTTCCTCCTATCTGATTGGACAAATGGTTAAGCCAATCATAGCCTTTGGCCTCAGATAATGACATATCGTATAGCGCTTTAATTTGCGCGGCATCTTCTTGTTGTGACCAACAGGTCGTAAAAATAAAAAAATACAGTATCCAATAATATTTCATTCCTCTTTCTCTAATTGAGATTTATATAATTCAATATTAGCTTTTATTTTATCATCGAGCTCGGGTTCAGCTATATCTTTAAGTTTATTTAACGTTTGAAGTAAAATATCCGCAACAATTACTCTAGCACCCTTTTTACTATCAGCAGGTATTACAAACCAAGGAGCCCAAGGCTTACTGGTTTTATTAATCGCCTCTTCATAACATTTTTGATAATCCTTCCATAATTCTCGCTCAGCCATATCTGATGGTGAAAATTTCCAATTTTTTTGTTGTAACTCAAGTCTTCTTAAGAGACGACGTCTTTGCTCTTCCTTGGAGAGATGAAGAAAAAATTTAAAAATAAGGGTGCCATTTTCGGAAAGGTGCTTTTCAAAATTATTAATTTGCTCATACCTCTTCTCCCAAAATTCCTTATCAATGTCATCTAAAGACTCTATACCTGGAATATTCTCCCCTAAAATATATTGAGGGTGAACCTTTGTAACGAGCACGTTTTCATAATGTGTTCTATTAAAAATACCGAATTTTCCTTTGGATGGAAGGGCAATATAATGACGCCATAAATAATCATGACTCTTTTCCAAAGGGGTAGGCACTTTAAAACTATGAACCACAACTCCTCTTACATTAAACTCCTTAAATACTTCCCTAATAAGACTATCTTTTCCCGCAGTATCCATTCCCTGAAGACAAATAAGTACTGCATATTTACCATGGGCATACATGGTATCTTGAAAATCTCCTAAATCCTCCCGAAGTTTTGATAATACTTTCTTTAATTGGGTATCTGTTAGTCCCAAATTCTCGAGGGTATTTCTTTTTACAAGTTCTAACTTACCATCAATCCTAAAGGATTTTATATTTACTGTTTCCATTGGCATAAGATAAAATATTTTGCGCCTCGAAAAAAAGAAGGATCTAAAAAAGAACTTCATTTCAGCCTACACATTCATTAATAATTGGAAATCAGCTGTGTAGATCATCGAAAAAAAATGTTCAATTGATAATTTTTACTTAAATTAAGGGTCCCTAATTAATTTTTTAACCTACTAGTAGTGCTATGAAAGTTACTCTTAGCTTTTTATCTTCCTTGTTTTTCCTGTATTCAGCCTTTGCAATAAATGATAAAGCATGCGATTATGCGGCTTCGAATATTGAATTTATTCACACACAAACTGTCTTAGCGATCAAGGCCAAGGAGGTTAAAACTTCAAGGTATTACGCTTATAAAGCATTAAATGCCATTGAAAAATCTAAAATACAGTTAACAGAATGTGGTTGTGGAGATGTAAGTATTCAAATGAATGAGAGTTTGGAAAATTTGAAAAAAGCAACTCGGGTAGTTTCCCTAAATGGCACAAGAATTCTCTTAGAAAGAGCTTTAGAAAATATCCTGGGAGGACTTACTGCGCTTGAGGAGCACACAGAACATTCGCATAGTATATATGGAAATGAGATGTTAGCCATAAATACCAAATCAGCCCTAGTTGAGAAACCTGTGAAAAGTCAACTTACAAGCGAATCACTTGAAAAGAAAATTGATCTTTCTTTGGCACAATACCAAAAGTCTTTGGAAAAAGTTGTGAGGGAGGTAGAATGCAAGGAAGCTTATGAATTTGCTAAAAACATATACCTTTATTCTGAAAAAGAGCTTTTAAAACCAGGTCAGTCGGAGGCGAGGAAATATTATCATCTTAGAACGAAAGAAATCACCTCAGACGCCTTGAAGGAATTGTCTTTATGCATGAAAACCGTAATATAGATCAATGGTCTTAAGTGCGATTATGTTATTATTTACTGGCAAATAATTTTACATCCTCTTCAGAAATCTCTGTTCCTCCCAGAATTATTAAACGCTCAACAACGTTACGCAATTCGCGGATATTTCCTGTCCAGTTATATCCCTTTAAAAGGCTGATGGCTTTCTTTGTAAAATTCTTGACGCTAACCCCTTGTTCTTGTGCTATTTGTTTAGAAAAATGTTCTATTAAAATCGGAATATCATCTCGTCTGTCATTAAGAGAAGGTACATGAATAAGTATTACCGCAAGGCGATGGTATAAATCTTCTCTAAACCTACCTTCTTGAATTTCATTTAACAGATCTTTATTAGTAGCGGCAATTACTCTAACATCAACTTTAATATCCTTATCCGTACCTACTCTTGAAATTCTATTTTCCTGCAAAGCTCTTAGCACTTTTGCTTGTGCAGAAAGGCTCATATCACCAATCTCATCTAGAAAAATAGTCCCCTTATTTGCTGCCTCAAATTTTCCGGCTCTATCTTTCACTGCTGATGTAAAAGCGCCTTTCACATGCCCAAACAATTCACTTTCTATTAGTTCGGAAGGAATAGCTGCACAGTTAACTTCAATAAAAGCTGACGAACTTCTATCGCTTTTTTCATGAAGCCAATGAGCTACCAATTCTTTCCCGGTTCCATTAGATCCTGTGATTAAAACTCGCGCATCCGTAGGAGCTACTTTATCAATCATTTCTTTGATAATGGAAATCTCCGGACTATCTCCTACCATTTCAAAGCTCTTGCTAACCTTCTTCTTAAGAATCTTGTTCTCTACCACAAGTTCTTTTTTCTGAAGAGCATTTCTTACTGTGGTCAAAAGCCTGTTTAAATCCGGAGGTTTAGAAATATAATCAAAAGCCCCCAAACGCATTGTATTTACTGCTGTATCTAGATCTCCATGACCGGAAATCATAATAAAAGGGACTTCAGGCTTGATAGCTTTTGCGTTTTGTAATACCTCTACCCCATCCATTTTGGGCATTTTAATGTCGCATAGAGCAAGGTCATAATCGCTTTTTTTTATCATCTCTAGTCCAACCACTCCATTCTCTGCCTCTTCTACTTCATAAGATTCACTTTCTTCCGAAAGTATTTTCACCAATACCCGTCTAATGGCTGCTTCATCTTCTATTACTAAAATTCTGGACATCTTAAAAATTTATAATATGGTTTACAATTACAGTGCCAAGCATAGCTTAACTAGCTTATTAACTTTCTTTTGGTGTATTTATTTTTAAGCCTTAAAAATACCTTTATTAAAAAGCCAAAAATGTTATTTTCTACTTAATTCTATATCGATTTTAATCCTTTGAATACAAATGTACATCGCGTTGTGGAAAAGGAATTGTGATAGAGGCTTCTCTGAATTTACGATCAATAGTATAGCGAATATGGCTTTTAATACGGAGGGCCTGAAAACTATCATTTAAATAGAAATGAAGGGAAAAAAGTAGTCCGGAATCGCCAAAATCATCAAATAAAACAAAAGGAGAAGGTTTCTTCAACACCTGATCTTCCTCCTCGAGGCAACTAATAAGAACCTTTGTGACTTTCTCAATATCGCTTCCGTAGGCGACCCCAACCTTAATCTCTTCTCTTGTTCTCTTATAATTCTGAGTGTAATTGTAAATAATATCACTCATAAACTTATGATTTGGCATGATAATTACTTTATCATCCCTGGTAATTGCCAAGGTAGTTCTGAGTTTAATTTCAACAACTTTCCCAACCTTTCCTTCAACCTCTACAATATCTCCTACCTGTAGAGACTTATCTACAATAATAAATACTCCTCCAATGATGTCTTGAAATAATTCCTGCAGCGCTAATCCAAGACCAACAAAAAGTACAGCAGAGGCAGTAATTAAGACGGTAATATTAATTCCAGCAGCACTCATCGTAAAAAGAATTACCGCTATATAGACTATATACTTGATAAACTTAAAGATGCTTACAAACTTTAGTCTATCCTCCCCATCCATCTTACGAGTAATAAAATTTCTAATAGATTTTAAAATAAAACTGGTTAAGAGAAAGGCAAGCGTGAGAATAAGGAGTAAGCCAACAGTAATATTAATAGACTTTTCACCTTCGCCAATATGAAGACCATAATCTAAAATCTCACTGATAGATTCTAAGATTTCAGATTTTAAAACTAGTGTTGTAGAAATAAATTTAGTCATATCAAATCTCAATATTTAAGCCATTTATAAAGTTCTTTATAGGTAGGTTTCTTACCATACATAAGAATCCCTACGCGATAAATTTTCGCCGCTAGCCATACAATGGCTATAAATGTTATTATTAAAAAAAGAATGGAGACAAGCACCTGCCATAGTGGAACGCCTCCCTCTCCAATTCCCCCGGGCAATCGCATAAGCATTACAATAGGTGAAGTCAAAGGAAATAGTGAAAACCCAACAGCTATAGGACCGTGGGGATTACTAAAAACCGAGAAAAAACCAACATAAATAGCTAACATCAGCGGTAGAATAATTGGAAATATAAACTGTTGTGTATCGGTCTCGTTATCTACCGCCGCCCCAATTGCCGCATAAATAGAACTATAAATTAAATATCCCAAAACAAAATAAACCAGAAAAAGAGAGATCAGTAAAAACCAGGGTATCTCAAGAAATTCCATAGCATATAATTGCATGGCATCCGTGGGAACCATCAAAGGCGTGGCTTCTCCCATAGGGCTAGGTAAGTTTTGGGCAGCATTAAGACCCGTTAAATCTATTCCAAAAATCATAAATACGGCAAAAAGCAAGAGCGAAGCGGAAATGATCCAGATAACAAATTGTGTAATACCCGCCAAGGAAGTGCCAATTATCTTGCCCAGCATTAATTGAAATGGTTTTACCGATGATATAATTACTTCTATGATCCTACTAGTCTTCTCTTCTATCACACTACGCATTACAAAGCCACCGTAAATAATAATGAACATCATAATTAGATAACCAAAACCACCTCCGATAATAGCTTTTAATTCATTAATGCCTTTAAGGTTTTGTTTCCCTGAAAAAGTGGCAATATTAATCTCAAAAGGATCATTTAGTGTGTCAAACTCCTCAGGAGAAACCCCAAATTCAAGGAGTTTTCTTTGGCGCAATCGTTCCTGAAAAACATCTTCCAGTGGATCTAAAACGGCTGTACTGGGTGGGTCTTTTGAATAAAAATAAGTATCCTGAACCACAGCCTCAAGCTCAGGTCTGTTGGGAATATGCAGCAATCCACTTAAACCCATATTCAAGGTAGAATCCTTTGCAGTTTCCAGAGATATATCCTTAAAGAAAATATAGGAAGTCCTATCCGTAATATTAAAATCAGTAGAAAAATAATCACTTTCATTTAAGACGGCAACTACTTTTTTGTCGCTATCATTCACTTTGGTAAGATAGGCGATTAGTGCTATCATACCCACCATTAAGATGGGACTCAAAAAAGTCATAATTACAAATGACTTATTGCGAACCTTAGCCATATACTCTCGCCTTATAATTAAAGGTAGTTTACTTTTGCCCATTTTTTTCTTGAACGGTTTTTATAAAAATATCGTTAGCCGAAGGAATTGTTTCAATAAAACTGTTTACGACTGCCTCAGCACTTAAAAAGGATAAAAAATCTCTTGTGTCATCTGAAGGCAGCTTGACATTAAAATGCCATAAATTATTTTTTTCATTATACTCTTTTGTATAAATTTCAAACTTTTGCTCGAGCTTTATGATCGAAGATACATGATCGTCAAAACCAGCAATAACTTTAAAAGTATTATTCTTAAACTTCATTTTAATATCCTCTAACTTACCATCTAGAATTTTTTCAGAATTATGAAGCAAGGCAATATATTCGCACAACTCTTCAACCGATTCCATTCTGTGAGTAGAGAAGATTATGGAAGTTCCTTTATCTCTTAGGTTTAATATTTCATCTTTAATAATATTAGCATTTATGGGATCAAAACCGCTAAAAGGTTCATCAAAAATAAGTAGTCGAGGTTCATGTAATACCGTTACAATAAACTGTATTTTCTGAGCCATTCCTTTAGAGAGTTCCTGCACTTTCCTATTCCACCAATCTCCAATTTCGAACTTTTCAAACCAGTATTTCAAGCGACTTTTTGCCTCGGTCTTGCTCAAACCCTTTAACTGTGCTAAATATAATGCTTGTTCCCCCACCTTCATTCCCTTATAAAGGCCGCGTTCTTCAGGCAAATATCCTATTAAAGCGATATGATTTGATTCCAAGGGCTTCCCATCAAACTGAATTTCACCGTAGTCTGGATAGGTAATTTGATTAATAATTCTTAGCAGGGTTGTTTTACCTGCGCCATTTGGACCTAAAAGACCATAAATACTATTCTCAGGGATGGACAGAGACACTTTGTTAAGTGCATATTGATTTCCAAATTTTTTGGTGACCTCATGGGCTACCAGAATGTTATTCATTAAAACAATTTTTCTTTAATTCTTACTTTAATGTTTAAAACTGAGTTCTGAACTAATATATAGACTCCTGCTGGTTTTCGAATCCAGCCAATATAAAAATAAGTTAAACAGAACACTATCGGTGGTTGTTTCAAAGATATAGAATTGCCTTAATATCTATAGATATTATATAAGTTTTGTAAGGAAATAGAAAGTTTTGCAAATAATAGGATGGCCCTGGGAAACTATTTAAGTCCGATCAACTTTACTTCCTTAAAAAAAAGAGGAATGGGCTTAAAAACAAAACCCACCCTTAAAAGATTAAGGATGGGAAAAAAATTGCTATGAAAAAGAAAATTAATATCGGTTTCCCAATATTGCCTCAAATATACGTTTTTTATTTAAAAATAAAAGTTTAATTCGTTAAGAGAACATATCCTTCACCTTTTCAAAGAAAGATTTATCCGATTTTTCAGGTTTTGGTTCAAAATTTTCTGAATTCTGCATCTTTTCAAAAAACTCCCGTTGTTCTTTATTGAGTTCTTTAGGCGTCCAAACGTTTACATGAACTAATAAGTCTCCTGCTCCATATCCATTTAAACTCGTAATTCCCTTGCCTCTTAGACGAAGAATTTTACCCGATTGAATACCTGATTCTAATTTTATTCTTACCTGACCCGTAACTGTATCAATTTCTTTTGAGGTTCCTAATACGGCATCAGATATACTTATATATAGATCATAGTGTAAATTATCACCTTCGCGTTTTAGGGTTGGATGTTCCTTTGTTTCAATAGCGACCAATAAATCTCCAGGAATTCCATCACCAGGTGCCTCATTACCTTTTCCGGATACTTTTAGTTGCATCCCGTTTTCAACACCGGCTGGAATTTTAATAGAGACCGTTTCTTCAACCACTTTAAGTCCTTGTGCATCTGCGCCATCAGGCTTTTTGTCAATTGTTTGCCCTGTTCCACCACATGCACTGCATGCTGCTGCGGTTTGCATTCTTCCTAAAATAGTATTTGTAATCTTAGTCACTTGCCCGGCCCCATTACATGTAGCACATGTCTTATAGGTAACTCCATCAGCTTGTTTCTTCCTTTTTACCTTTACTTTTTTCTCAACACCATTCGCAATATCCTCAAGGGATAAGACCACTCTTATTCTAAGATTACTCCCCTTCATACGTCGCTGTCCACCTCCATTAAATCCACCGAAGCCACCAAAGCCACCACCAAAAGCACTGCCAAAAATATCTCCAAACTGACTAAAGATATCATCCATATTCATACCTCCACCACCAAAGCCACCACCTTCAAAGGCAGCATGACCATATTGATCATATCGCGCCTTTTTATCCGGATCACTTAAAACCTCATAAGCTTCAGCCGCAGCTTTAAACAATTCCTCAGCCTTGGAGTCCCCGGGGTTTTTATCCGGATGATGTTCTATCGCTTTCTTTCGATAAGCTTTTTTTATTTCCGATGCCGAGGCACTTTTAGAAATTCCAAGAATCTCATAATAATCCTGCTTCATTTATCTTACAAATTTAATTTCCGACAACTACTTTCGGATGTCTTATTATTTTATCTCCCATTTTAAAACCCTTTTCAACTACATCAATAATCTTTCCTTTCAAGCTCTCTTTAGGGGCCGGAATTTGGGTAATAGCATCATGCACCTCAGCATCAAAAGAATCTCCTTCTTTTACCTGAATTTCCTGAAGTCCTTTAGTCTTCAATGCTTCATTTAACTTATTACTGATTAAAGCGACACCTTTATATAATTCCTGATCAGACGATTTTGAAATCTCATTCAAGGCTCTTTCAAAATCATCCTTTATAGGCAACATGGCTACCATTATCTCCTGTCCGGCTGTTTTAAAAAGATCCATACGTTCCTTAGAAGTACGTCTTTTGTAGTTTTCAAATTCAGCGAAAAGTCTTAAAAATTTATCCTTTTCTTTGGCCAAATCCTCCTCTAATTGCTCTTCCTTAGATCTTTCATCCATACTCTCAGAGGAATCCTCAGCATCCGTTTGTTCTTCTATATCCTTAGTATCTTGTCCATTATCCATGGTTTGCTCAATATCTTCAATATTATCTTTATTACTCATAATTGCTACTCTTTAATCTTTGGAATAATAGTTGGCAAAAGTACTGCCAATTCTTTAATAATGTCAAAATGTCACAAAAAAAAACACCTTTCTAAGTAAAGGTGTTTTAAAATTCTTTGAGAAAGATATTTAGCTAAACGAACTCTTTTAAGGAAATATTCTCCTTGAGGTCTTCTTTGGTGTCAATAGAATAGATATCTTCAAATGTTTTAGAAATATTATTAAATTTAAAATGAAATCCTTTTTTTTCAATTTTATTACTACTAACTCTTTGACTTGCCAAAAGTAGGTATGACATTTCTCCGAGAATTAGCTTTAATGAAAATTTAGGTACGTTTGGTAAGAGCAATGGTCTTTTTAATACGCTGGCAAGCTCTTTGACCATTTTTTTATTTGTTACGGGATTAGGGGCCACACCATTGTAAATCCCGGTAAGACCTTTTTCCATTAGAAACAAAAAAATTCTTGTCAAATCACTAATATGGATCCAAGACTGCCATTGATTTCCGGAGCCAAAGGGCGCTCCCACAAAGCCATTTATTGCTGCAGTAAGTTTGGGTAAGGCTCCTCCTTTGTCAGAACAAACCAAACCGGTTCTAATTATTGAAACTTCACAAGGTAATTCACGAAACTTTATAATTTCCTTCTCCCAAGCTTCAACAACTTCCCCTAAAAAACTAGCATCGACTCCCTTACTTTCTTCTGTGTAAAAATTGGTAAGTGAATTTGGATAAATACCGATGGCAGAGGAAGATATAAACTGTATGTTTTTATTTAAATTCAATTCTTCAATAGCCTTATAAAGGGTTCTCAGACTATCTATTCGACTATTTAATATTTTTGACTTATTGGACTTGGTCCATCTCTGTGAAATACTGGCACCAGCGAGATTGATTATGGCTGTGACCCCCGTAAAGCAATTTTTATCGATTTTATTAGCTCCGGGATCCCAATAAAATCCTTTATATTTCTCAGTGTTCTTTATCTTATCTGAAGATGTTGTAAGATAGTTAACCGAATACCCTTCCTTTATAAATAGTTCTGTCAAGGCACTTCCTACTAATCCTGTGGCGCCTGTTATTAAAACTTTCATTAGCTTTTTTTTCAAAGATATTAGTTTTAAAAGATTGCCACACTAGCTTTAATTTTGATTTAACACTTAAGACCTGTAATTGGCTTATAAGCCCGTAACATCTCTCTTTTTCCAGGGGGTCCGGGGAGTTTCTCAACTTTGAATCCACATTCCAGTAATGCCCTTCTAACACTCCCTTTGCATGAATAGGTTACTAAAATTCCATTTTCCTTCATGGCCAAAAATACTTTGGCGAAAATCTCCCGTGTCCATAGTTCGGGTTGTACTCTTGGACCAAAGGCATCATAGTAGACAATGTCATATTGATTTACCTCTGCCAATTCTCTAAAATCCATTCTTAGTTTTTTAAGAGTGAACTTATTAGACAATGAAATAAATTCTTCCCAGGGACTATCGTGCATTAACTTATACACCTTATTTAGGGAATCGTCGTTGAGGCTCTCTAGATAATTTAATTCCTCCAATTCTTTCTTGCTTACTGGATAAGCCTCCAAAGCGGTATAGTTTATACTTTTAGGAAGTGTTTTTGCCTCGAGAAATGTGATAATTGCATTTAATCCGGTACCAAAACCAAATTCTAGAATGGCTATATTTTGTAATCCTGATTTCTTAAAGCCTTGCCGAATATAAACATGTTGAGCTTCCTGAATAGCGCCATGAGTAGAATGATAGGATTCATTCCAGTCCTCGAGGTGGATGGTTTTAGAACCATCCTTAGTGGTAATTACTTTTCGTTTCAATTATTCTGTTAATAAAACCCCGTCAGCCACAAACTCGTAGACCTTTTTGGAATTTAAAATGGACGCAATTTCGTCAGTATTAGCCATTGCATCGTCTGCATAGTGTTTTTGTTCTTCTACACTCATTTGTTTGAGATAGCCTATTCCATCAACTACAGCTGTTTTACCTTCAATATCTTTTGGAACAAAGAAACCATAATCCTTAAATCTTACCGTAACATTCTGCCCTTCTGCGAGTTCAATTTCCATCCAACATCCTTTAGCCTTGCAAACCGAAATGACTTTTCCCTTGAACTTAGTACTTAAGGTGTCCGTTATTTGGAGTTGTTTATATGCTTCAAAAACCTCCCTAGTACTAGAAGCGTTCTCAGTGGTAATTTGGGAACCAAAACTTATATAATCCTTTAAATTCTCCTGGCTATTAGAATTCCCATTTATTTCTTGCTTGTTTTTGCAAGCACTTAGCACTATCAAAAATACAAGCAAAATGTTAAAATGTTTCATTATTCCTAAATTTCTATTATGCCATGCAAAACTGAGGATTTTATGTTAAAAAAAGAAGGCAGAGAATATTATTATTGCTTACTTTTAATCTTACAAAATCTTAAAAGATGGAAACAGCTACTAAAAATCTGATCGTAGAAAAAGCCCAGACATCAAAAATTAGTCAAGTAGATTTTAACCATCTGCCCTTTGGTGCCTATTTCACGGATCATATGTTGGTCTGTGATTATCGAGATGGAAAATGGGAAACGCCAAAGGTAATTCCATATCAACCATTGATGATGGAACCGTCTTCTCGAGTTTTTCATTACGGACAGGCAGTATTCGAAGGCATGAAAGCCTATAGGGATGATAAGGGTGGTGTATGGCTATTTAGACCTGAAGAAAATTTTAAACGCATTAATAAATCGAGTGCAAGATTGGCTATGCCCGAATTTCCTGAGGCCTATTTCTTTGAAGGTCTTAAAAAATTATTGGAATTAGATGAGGCTTGGATAAAACCCGGAATAGGGAACTCTCTATATATAAGACCCTTTTCAATTGCATCTCAGGAAGGTATTATTGCGTCTCCATCGGAAGAATATAAATTTATAATAATTTGTTCTCCAGCCCAGTCTTATTATGGAGGAGAAGTTCGAGTAAAGATTGCAGAGAAATACAGTAGAGCAGCAGATGGGGGATTTGGATTTACCAAGGCTGCCGGTAATTATGCGGGACAGTTTTATCCAACTAATTTAGCGAAAGAAGAAGGCTTTCAACAAGTAGTCTGGACAGATGCTAATACTCATGAATATATTGAGGAGGCCGGCACCATGAATATTTTTGTTCGCTTAGAGGATAAACTTATAACCTGTCCAACGGGGGATAGGATATTGGATGGAATTACAAGAAAAAGTATTATTGAGTTAGCAAAGAGAAAAGGAATTGAGGTAGAAGTAAGACCAATAAAAGTATCAGAATTAATAGATGGAATAGCGAATGGAACTTTAAAAGAGCTATTTGGAAGTGGTACTGCGGCCGTTATTAACCCAATACTAGGTTTTGGATATAAAGGAAAACGATATGAGTTGCCTAAAGTTGACAAGCCTTACTCGGCAAGCCTGAAACAACAATTATTAGATATTCAGTATAACAAGGCAGAAGATCCCTTCGGATGGAGATATCCTGTTTTATAAATAAACACCTAAAAAGCACTATTATATAGTGCTTTTTTTATCTTCTAAAATCTCCTTGATATTAGGTCTAAAATATTTAGGCCCTTTTAACACTTTGCCATCTTCACGATATATGGCTTCGCCATTTTCATCGAGTTTACTCATATTACTACGTTGAATTTCTTCAAATACCTCTTCAATTTTATATTGCATTCCGTGCTCCAAAATGGTACCACATAAAATATAAAGCATATCGCCCAGGGCATCAGCGACTTCCACTAAGTCATCATTCTGAGCTGCTTCAAAATATTCCTTATTCTCTTCATCCATTAAATTAAAGCGTAATTTATTTTTGGCCTCACCCAGATCGGATTTCATGGTTTTAGAAAAACCTAGACCAAAAGAATTGTGAAACAATTCAACTGCGGCAATTTTATTCTTCATAAAGAATTTGTTTAAGTTTACACAAAAATAACAATTATGTTTAGCACGGGTCAAATCCTTTTTGCAGGTTTTTTTGTAATAGCCTTTACCGTCATTCTTATTCTTACATATCGAAAAGATAAGGCCCTTCATTTAAAAAATTACAAAGGTGTAAAATGGGTAGGTTTATTTTTTACCTTATTCATAATATTCTTATTCATAATTAAATACCTGCTAAAAAACTAGTATCTCTTTTGTTTAATTAATAAATATTGCAAAAAAAACATCTAATATTAATTTCACTTCGTATAATATAAGAAATAACGTATTTTTGCGTTAGAGAACTACATATATCCGACAAATGACCATTTTTTTAACAATCGTTCTTATATTAGTTGTGTTAAACACTTTGATATTAATTTCAAGTATTTCCTTTATCGGAAAACAGATTTTTTCTATTAAAAAGGAAATTTCTGACGCAACTATTACTAAAGTCTATCCTTTAGATTTAAATACCAGCATCTATAAAAAAGCTATTTAGTTCTTACCTTTAAGGTATGAAACAACTATTACTAGTTTTTATAGGAGGGGGAATAGGAAGTGCACTTCGTTTCCTATTAAGTAGAAATTTCAATGACTATTTTGAAAACTTTTTTCTCGGCACTTTTATTGTTAACATTATTGGCAGTCTAATCATTGGCTTTGTATTAGGCAGTTCCTTAAAAGGGAATTACTTTTCAAAAGACCAAATACTATTTCTTGCAACTGGCTTTTGTGGTGGCTTTACCACTTTCTCCGCTTTTGCTTTTGAAAAACATGGATTATTACAATCCGGAGAAATACTTCACTTTGCTATTTATACTCTCAGCAGCATTTTTGTTGGAATCATGGCTATAGCCCTAGGACTATGGCTTTCAAAACTTATCTAGCCCTTTAAAGTCCTTTTTATCACATGCACGCTATCCAGCGAAAGACATGCAACTATCTGTTTTTTAATATTTTAAAAATATGTGTGTGTTTTTCTTACAACCTATGGTAAGACCTACATACAGAATAATCAATTATTCAAATATTACAAATTATTATATCATACCCTTAATTTATAGGGGTATAATTTATTATTATTATAAAAATTAGATCTATACCCCAAATATTTTGGGGGTCAAACTTTTAATAATATATATTTGCCTCAATCAACAATAAAACTTACAAATGAAAAAAGTTGAAGCAATTATTAGAAAATCCAAATTTGACGATGTAAAAAAAGCATTGCATCAAATTGAGGTAAACTTCTTTAGTTACTGGGACGTAACCGGAGTAGGAAACGAAAAACAAGGTCATGTCTACCGAGGCATTTCCTATAGTACAACAGATATTCAACGCCGTTATCTGGAAATAGTCATTTCTGACGAATTTCTGGAACGCACGATTAATACTGTTTTAGAAGCCGCATATACAGGTAATGTGGGAGATGGTAAAATTTTTGTTTCTGATGTATTACAAGCCTACAGGATAAGAACCAAAGAAAACGGCCAGGCCGGAATCAATTAAAAAGTAACTCACTAAACCTTAAAGAAATGGATGCAGGATTATTTACAGCTAACAATGTTTGGATGATGGTGTGTACCGCCTTGGTATTTTTCATGCACACAGGCTTTGCCTTTTTAGAAATTGGCCTTACCAGACAAAAAAACACAATCAACATATTATTTAAAAATATTTTTATTATCACCGCCGGTCTCTTACTATATTATATAGGAGGCTTTAATCTCATGTACCCCGGCTTTGAAGATGGCTCTCTTGGGATATTTGAATTTGCCGGTTTTGGTATTGATCCTCCTGAAAATGGGATGACACCAGAATATGCAGATGGTGGTTATACCTGGTGGACGGATTTCCTTTTTCAAGGGATGTTTGCCGCAACTGCTGCCACCATAGTCTCTGGTGCCGTAGCAGAACGAATTAAAATTGGGCCCTTTATGATTTTTACCATCATTTATGTAGGTCTTATTTATCCTATTGTCGGATCATGGCAATGGGGTGGGGGCTTCCTATCTTCCCTTGGTGGAGAAGAAGGTTTTTATGACTTTGCCGGTTCAACTCTTGTACATTCTGTAGGTGGTTGGGGCGCTTTAATTGCCATTTATCTTCTTGGAGCGAGACTTGGCAAATTTGATCCAGATGGCAAGCCTAATGCTATTCCAGGCCATAACATACCAATGGCCACCGCAGGGGTGCTTATCCTCTGGCTAGGCTGGTTTGGTTTTAACGGAGGCTCAGTTCTTTCTGCAGACCCAGCGGCAACTTCATTAGTATTAGTGACTACTTGCTTGGCAGCTGCAGCTGGTGGAATTGCTGCTATGATAACTTCTACCGTAATGTATAAGAATTTGGACCTTACCATGTTTTTGAATGGAATCCTTGGTGGTCTTGTAGGGATAACTGCAGGAGCAGATCTAATGTCACCTACCGAAGCAATTATTATTGGCTTAATAGCTGGAGTAATTATTGTCCTGGGAGTAGCATTTATCGATAAAATAAAACTTGATGATCCTGTAGGAGCCGTAACAGTTCACCTTATTTGTGGTATCTGGGGCACTCTTGCTGTTGGTCTGTTCGGGGCTAAGGCCGGCGTAACGCAATTGGTATACCAACTTACCGGAGTAGCGGCTGTAGGAGCCTTCTGCTGTGTGACAGCCTTTATAATCATATTCGCTCTGAAGAAAACTATCGGAATAAGAGTAGATAAAGAAGAAGAAGTAGATGGTCTGGATCTAATTGAACATGGGATGGACGCCTATTCAGATTTTAGAATGAATCAACATTAAAACAAAGCAAACGGAGCGTTTGGCAGAACGCTCCGTTATGTAAATTATTCAATCAAATCAATATAATCATTTTAACAGCTTACCCCTTAGGGAAAGCATAAACATTGAATTATGAAATTATTTACTAATACAAGTTACGTAAAAAATCTGTTTTTTTTAGCAGTACTTATTTTAACCTCTGCAGTATTTGCACAAGAGGAAGAGGAGGAAAAAAGAAGTTTAACTTTAGTGGATCTGTAGACGCTTATTTCAGAACAAACTTTAATGGATTAAATAAAGTCCCATTCCCGAAAGTGGAGGATCCACTAGGCGAATCTTTTGGACCAACAGCCCCAGGTACATCATTTGCAAACAGACCAGGTTTTGCTCTAGGAATGGCAAATCTTATTGCATCTTATGAAGGTGAAAAAGTTGGTTTTGTGGCAGACTTGGTATTTGGGCCTAGAGGAGAGGAAGCAGTGTTTAACTGACTTTCGGATCTGCAAACATTGTAAACCAATTGTATGTTTACTGGAATGTAAGCGAAAAGACTACACTAACCTTTGGTAATTTCAATACTTTTTTAGGATATGAAGTAATATCACCTACCGGGAATTTTAATTATAGTACCTCATATGTTCTCATATGGTCCTTTTCTCACGCTGGTTTAAAAGTAGATTTTGCCCTTAGCGAAGAATGGTCCCTAATGCTTGCAGTTATGAATCCAACAGATTTCACTGATGTCAATCCTTTCGGAGAGTACTCTCTTGGTGCTCAAGTTGGATTTTCTGGTCAATTCTTAAATTTCATTTATGGCAAGCAAGGTTTTAATGAAACCATTGTTGGAGGAACAGTTGTAGATACCGATATCAAAGGCTTATTCCAGATTGACTATACTGGTGGATTCGATATTACAGATGCCTTCTACTTAGGACTTAATGCCACTTATCAAGATACCGATGGTGTAGGCTTCTACGGTGCGGCAATCTATCCACAATATACCACCTCTGATACTTTTACAATTGGTTTACGTGCAGAATATTTTAAGGAACAAGGAGATTATGGAGCTATTGGAACCGGAGTTGAAGATTCGGATGTTTTTGCCATCACCCTTTCAGGAAATTTCACAGTTGGTGAATATCTAACTTTTATCCCAGAATTAAGACTGGATAGTGCTTCTGATGATGCCTTCATAAATAACGATCTAGAACCTTCTGACAGTCTTGCTTCCTTTTGGTGGCAGCCGTCTTCGCTTTTTAAAATACCGACTATAGTTTAGTTTTGTTTAGTTAAATTACCTAACCCCAACAACTTTTTGTTGGGGTTATTTTTTATCTGTCAACTTAAAACGTTTCACCCCTGCTCTTATCATTGTATTTATATAATTAACTTTGGGCACAAGCGGACAGGAATATTTCTTATTGTAAGCACAATATGGATTATAAGCCTTATTAAAATCCAAAACTATCAGATCTCCTTCCGGTATAGTCAAATCCAAATAACGACCCCCATCATATGTTTCTTCCCCATTCGTTTTATCAAGAAATGGCAAAAAAAGATAATCCTTAAATCCTAAAGAATCTTTTAATTGTACGTTTTGATATACTTCAACTTTATAGGGCTCTCCTTTTAAAGAGAACTCAATAACTCCATAAACCATTTCTTCTGACAGCCTCTCGGTATTGGTAGGCATCATAAAAGGCATCGGATTGGGAGTTTTTTTTAAGATACCTTGAACAATATACTGGGTATCAGGACTAAAAAAATCTAAGCCTTCAAAGTCTTTTCTATAGCGATCTGGCAAAGGGGAAGAATCAGGGTTTTTAAAGGTTTTATCTAGATTACTTTGAAATTGTACAATCTCTTTAACCTTATCAGGGATAGATGATGTGTTGCTCTCCGGAGCTATATCATGATATTTACGTTTATCAGCACATCCTTCCCCCACTATTAAAAAGACAACACCTAAAAACCAAATACATTTCTTCATTGTGGATATTTTTCCATAAAATTACAACATCTCTTTTTTTTAATTACATTTATCACCTCTTAAACAAACAAATTAATGTCACTAAAACAAGTCACCTTTATTCTGAATTTTAACATTTACGACCAGTGCTGACCTGTAATCAATATATAGTAATTTAAAGCCTGGCCTATTTGCCAGGCTTTTTTTTGTGAAAACGGTATGAACCAATTATTTAATAAATATTTAAATTCCTTTAAAGGCTTATCAAAAGAAGTTTGGTGGTTAGCTCTTATTACTTTGATAAATAGAGCCGGCACCATGGTTATTCCTTTTCTTTCATTGTACTTAACACAAGATCTAAGTTTCAGTTTAGAAAAGGTTGGGATCATTATGACCTGCTTCGGTTTGGGGTCCCTAGTCGGTTCGTGGTTAGGAGGTAAGCTCACAGACTTGTTTGGCCCCTATAAGGTTATGTTTTTTAGCCTGCACCTATCTGGCCTTATGTTTATATTTTTACAATTTATTACATCTTTTGAAACCGTTTGTCTTGCCATCTTTCTACTCATGATTATCGCTGACGCCTTTAGGCCAGCTACCTTTGTGGCGCTTAGCACCTATAGCAAACCCGAAAATAAAACTAGGTCTGTAACACTTATTAGGTTAGCCATTAATCTTGGTTTTTCTGCAGGACCGGCCTTGGGTGGCCTAATCATAGCATATATTGGCTATGATGGGCTTTTTTGGGTAGATGGGTTAAGTTGTATTGTAGCGGCATGGTTTCTTTTGGCTGTCCTTAATCCAAAAAAGGCTACTATTTTAGATGCTGTACAAAACACCAGTCCGCGATCTGCTTACAAAGATGGACCATACCTAATATTTATTTTAACCATGGTTATATTTGGATTTGTTTTTGTTCAGTATTTCTCTACCATCCCACTTTTTTATAGTGAGGCCAGAGGTTTGACCGAATCACAGATTGGATTATTGTTAGCCATGAATGGTTTTATAATCTTTATTTTTGAAATGCCCCTCATAAAATACTTGGAAAACAGACCTCTTTCTAAAATATCTTATATGATCTCTGGATTAGCCCTGGTGAGTATAAGTCTCATTATTTTAAATATGACTTCTTGGACAGGTATCTTAGTTATTGGCATGTTGTTAATGACCTTAGGTGAAATGATAGCATTTCCGTTTTCAAATGCCTTTGCTATGGATAGAGCTAGAAGAGGAAACCAAGGAGAATATATGGCACTCTATAGCATCGCTTTTTCTGCATCTCACATTTTTGCACACAACTCTGGCTTTTTATCCATAGCCAATTTTGGTTATACTTTTACCTGGTATGCAGCTTCAATCATAGGGCTGGTTGGTATTTTGTTACTTTTGTTCTTAAAGAAAATTCTAGCTAAAAATTGATCATTATTATGAAGAATCATTTTGGATTTATATCTACCGTAATATTACTATTAATTACTTGTTGTATATCATGCAATAAAGAAAAAGAAGTTGACTCCAAAAAGTCAGATTATACCAGGGTTTTAACCGAGGGCAGGTACAATGTAGCCTTCCTAATTATGGAGGGTACTTATAATACAGAGTTTACTGCTCCTTATGACATCTTTCAACATACCAAATTCAGAAAAGGAATAAAAGCTATGAATACTTTTACCGTAGCAAACACGTATGATCCCATTACTACCTTTGAAGGACTTAGAATCTTGCCCGATTATAACTATCTTCTGGACAGTCTCCCAAAAATAGATATTCTGGTGATCCCCAGTGCGGAACATCATTTAGATTCTGATCTTGAAGATATTGATATGTTGGATTTCGTGAAAAAAGTAGATAAACACGCCTTATTCATGACCTCACATTGCGACGGAGCCTTTGTTTTGGCTAAGGCCGGCTTGCTGGATTCTTACTGGTCTACTACATTTCCTAGCGATATTGACACTTATAGAGATATGTTTTCCCAACTTAAAGTCAAGGATAGTGTGTTATTTGTGCATGATGGTAAGTACATTACTTCCGCTGGAGGTGCCAAAAGTTTTGAGGCAGCGCTTTATGTATGCGAATATCTTTATGGAAAAGAAATAGCTGAATCAATTGCCGGTGGCTTGGTTATTAACTGGCAATTAGAGAATGTCCCTAAATTTATTTCTCAATAATTCTGTCATATCTTGAGCTCTTCAGATATTCATTTACTAACAAATTAAATTCCGGCATAATTCGCAATAGTGCCGTATTATCTAGAGAGTATAACTCTTCTTTATCGGTATAACCCTGTTTCAAAAGTTCCTCCAGATAAAATAAAGCAGTACCATAATCCTCATACTTAGCACTATCGGAAATAATGTTTAAATAATACTTATAGTTAGAGGGTTCGGTTATTGTTTTTAACATCCACAAATAACTTAAAACTTCATCGTTTACCATTTGTTGGGATTTTTCCATATCAATATAATCCTCTATTAAAGCATTTAGATAACTCAATAAGCGTTTGCCCATTTGAACTTCCAATGGATCGGGCTTAGCATCGTATTTCTTTAATTCTCCCATTTGATAATTCCACCACCCTAGATTATTATAGTTTAGAGAATTAATATCCTCATTTAAATTAAACTCAAATTCTTCCCTGATTAGAGATTCTTGAAAAAGAATATTGTTGAAACTTCTTTTTTGAGTTTTATAAGTCTTTTGCTTCTTTACATTTTTTACTTCATCTTGTAAAGAATCAATTTCAATTAGCGGTTGGTAAATGGAGATAAGCTGACTTAATTCGTATTGGGCCTTATATTGATTGCCAGTGTTCATTAACGTGCTATATCCAGCTAAACCTCTATGGTAAGAATCAACAATAAAATCCTCTTTTCTAGGAATAATTCCCTTAGCCATTGAAGAAAAAACAAGTATTTCAATAGCCTGATTTATTGCCTCAGAATCATAGTCTTTGGCGCCTCCGTCATAGACAATTAAATTATTTGGGAATTTTAATTTCCCTAAGACCAGCTTTGTACTCAGCATATCCGGATAATTATAGTCTTCATTACCCACTATTCCGACAAAATAAAATGGATTCTTTGTATTTAAAAGCTCAACATTTGCAACGGGAGATCCTATAGAGATTACTCCCCTAATTTGTTTAATAAAAGAAGGGACAAGGCTAGCAAATTTTGCCCCACTCCCGAAACCTCCCGTGTAAACCCTGTTTTTATCTAATGGAAGCATATTTGATATACTCCTCAACATTCTACTGGTTATTAGGACATTCTTTGAAATTGAAAGACTATCACTTACATTATTAGACGAAACTAGAATAAAACCATGTTCCTCGGCGGCTTGTCTAAATATAGATAAAACCTGTCTGCCTTGTGCCTCCATACTGAAGATCACTAAAACAGGCCATTGCCCTACTCCATTAAATTTTTTGGGAATATAAAGGTTAAAACTCTCGGGGATACTATCATTAACTTGAATAGAATCAATAATCCTTCCCTTCGTAAAGCTCATCTGCTTTTCTTGGGAAATAGCACCGAAAATTGGGTAAATCAAAAATAGTAGTACAAAAACATACTTCATATTAAAAAAACATCAAAAACCTAGCCAAACCAGAATCAAGGTTTGTAATGTAACGTAAAACACCTTCGATTTCTTTTAACACCCACAAGAATAAAACCACTTTTTTTAAAAATCTTGAAAGGTCTATAGCTAAATTAAGTAATAATAGGTTAGTCTAACAATTATTAGTTTTAATTATTAAAATTAAGCATCCTTACTCTAAAAACCTCCTGATACCAATTTGGGTAAAACATTTCTAATCCCTTCTCCGCTTTATAGGAGCTTGGGAAATTACATCCGACAGAATAATATGCGTACGTGTCTCACCATATCGGATAAGTTGATCTATAAATTGTTCCAAATGCTTTTGGTCTTTTAGAACAACTTCCATAACAATATTTTCATCACCCGTAATACGATAGCAATTTACTACCTCTGAAAGCTTGGGAACCATTTCTAAAAATGGCTTCAACTTCCCCATAAAAGCCCTTAGAGTAATAATGGCTTTTAGCTGATATCCCGCTTTGGAATAGCTTACTTTAGCCTTGAAACCCTCCAAGATTCCGGTATCTTCCATTTTTTTAATTCGCTCTGCGACAGCGGGAGATGTAAGGCCAACTTTCTTTCCAATTTCAACTAAAGATTGTCGGGAGTTTTGCTGCAATAAAGTTAGTATGTGCCAGTTTAAATCATCTATCTTATCTATCAAAATAAAATTCTAAAATTAATATGTATTTTAAAGTAAAATACGCATTTTACTTTAAATAGCAAAGCATTTTTATGGTCTTTGGGCGTAAATTTATATTAAAATTAGCTATATTAGAATATGCCCCATAAAAACCTTAGATCAATCCCGGTATATCGTAAATCGATGGAACTCTGTTTAATGAGCAGAGAGATTGCTTCTTTTATATCTCATAATAAAGATTTGATAACTCTTTATAAATCAAATAGTTTAAGGGACCATATAGCAGACTCCTTATTGGCAGATTCTATTTTAATCCCCCAACAAATAGCCAGGGCAGAATCTTCAGAATCTTATACCGTAAGAATGAAGAGTATTTCATTTATCAATATCATGATTAGGAATATTATTTCTTATTGTAATGGTTTGGAACACGATGGCCTTAAGGAAAGAGAATATCTCGATTTAATGCGAAAAGAGATATTAAGCTTTAGAAAATCCTTTAAAAAATGGCGTAAATCTTATGGTGGTAACTACGGGAACAAGACCTGGGGATTTAATGATTATAAGGGATATTAGAGCTTTTTATTTATTGATCTATTCCCATCTTTTACATATTTCTTCTATACTGACCCCCAACTTCGAATAAGGCCTTGGTTATTTGCCCTAAAGAACAGAATTTAGTTACTTCCATTAGCTTCTCAAAAATATTTTCATTCCGCATTGCTGCTTCTTGAAGTTTTAGGAGCAGTTGCTCTGACTTTAAACGTGTTTCTTTGATGCAGACCTTTTAACGTTTTAATCTGCTCTTCTTTTTCCTTATCAGTAGCTCGGATTACTTCTGAAGGAAGAATTGTGGGAGAGCCTTTGGAGCTCAAGAAAGTGTTTACGCCTATTATAGGATAATCGCCATTGTGCTTTAAAGTCTCATAGTGCATACTTTCTTCTTGGATTTTTGATCTTTGATACATGGTCTCCATTGCCCCCAAGACACCTCCCCTTTCCGTAATCCTATCAAATTCAAGCAAGACAGCTTCTTCTACTAAATCGGTTAATTCTTCAATAATAAAAGATCCTTGAAGCGGGTTCTCGTTTTTAGCCAGTCCTAATTCTTTGTTTATGATCAATTGTATAGCCATCGCTCTCCTTACCGATTCTTCTGTCGGGGTAGTTATAGCCTCGTCATAAGCATTTGTGTGCAAGGAATTACAATTATCGTAAATAGCATACAAGGCCTGTAAAGTAGTTCGTATATCATTAAAATCTATTTCCTGTGCGTGCAGGCTTCTTCCGGAAGTCTGTATATGATATTTTAGCATCTGAGCTCTAGGTCCAGCTCCATATTTCTCTTTCATGGCCTTGGCCCAAATTCGTCGCGCGACCCTTCCAATCACGGCATATTCAGGATCAATCCCATTGGAAAAGAAAAAGGAAAGATTTGGTCCAAATCTATCGATATCCATTCCCCTGCTTAAATAATATTCTACATAAGTAAAACCATTTGATAAGGTAAATGCTAATTGAGTAATTGGATTGGCTCCTGCTTCTGCAATATGGTAACCAGAAATAGAAACAGAATAAAAATTCCTTACATTATTGTCAATAAAATATTCCTGTACATCACCCATCAAGCGAAGTGCAAATTCTGTAGAAAAAATACAGGTATTTTGCGCTTGATCTTCCTTTAAAATATCTGCCTGTACCGTACCTCTAATTTTTGAAAGCGTATCCTTCTTAAGTTCCTCGTAAACGCCCTTTGGCAATACCTGATCTCCGGTAATACCTAAAAGAAATAACCCCAAACCGTTATTTCCCTGAGGTAAATCCCCATTATAAATGGGTCTAATCGATTTTTCAGATTTATATATGTTCTTAATTTTAGATTCAACTTCCTTTTCTAGGCCATTTTCATGTATATATTTTTCACAAGCTTGATCAATGGCGGCATTGATAAAAAATCCCAGTAGCATAGGAGCCGGCCCATTTATTGTCATACTTACCGAAGTCATCGGATTACTCAAATCAAAACCTGAATACAATTTCTTGGCATCATCCAGACAGCAAACCGAAACGCCGGCATTGCCAATTTTACCATAAATATCTGGCCGATAATCTGGATCGTTACCATAAAGCGTAACGGAATCAAAGGCCGTAGAAAGTCGTTTTGCGGGCATATCCAAACTCACATAATGAAACCTTCGATTGGTACGTTCCGGACCTCCCTCTCCTGCGAACATTCTAGTTGGGTCCTCCTCGGTTCTTTTAAAAGGATATAAACCGGCAGTATAAGGAAATTCCCCTGGTACATTCTCCTGTAGTTGCCATAAAAGCAAATCACCCCATGCCCTATATTTAGGTAATGCTATTTTAGGGATAGACTGCCCTGAGAGGGTTTCTACATGGGTATCTATAAAGATTTCTTTCCCTCTAACTTTGAAACTATACTGTGGGTTTTTATATAAGTCCACCTTTTTACTCCAACTTAAAATCCTTTGCCAATTATACGGATCTAGTTCTAGTTTTATCTTATTAAATTGAGCTATCAAACCTTTAAGAAGATCTTTAGTTTCATATTTGTCCCCGTCCAAATCAAGACTTACTTCTAATCCTTCATGATTCAATTTAATCTCTTCTGGGGCTACAGTCTTCATGGCCATATAAATACCATACAGTTGTTGTGCGATCTCTGCTTGATACCGACTACCTTGATCATAGGCCCTGATAGTTTCAGTTATTTCGGATAAATACCGAATCCTGGAAGGAGGAACAACATATACCTTTTGTTCCATTTCCTGACCAATCTCTAAATTTGAAATAAGTTCTGCTTTGGTCTTTTCTGTCAACTTTTGCATTACCGCCTTATAAAGCCTATTCATTCCAGGATCATTAAACTGTGAGGCAGTGGTCCCAAATATCAGGGATGGATTTTTCGTCAGCTTCCCAAAGACCGTGATTTCGTAACATATTGTTTTTTAACATCTCTTAATGCATCCAAGGCTCCTCTTTTGTCGAATTTATTAATGGCAACCAAATCTGCATAATCTAGCATATCAATTTTTTCCAACTGAGTAGCGGCACCAAACTCCGGAGTCATTACGTATAATGAAACATCACTGTGTTCAATAATTTCTGTATCAGATTGTCCTATTCCCGATGTTTCCAATATAATTAGATCAAAAGCCGCGGTTTTTAATACTCCGATCGCTTCGCTTACATGCTTGGATAGAGCCAGATTCGACTGTCTGGTAGCCAAGGATCTCATATAAACTCTTGGAGTATCAATGGCGTTCATTCGTATCCTATCCCCTAAAAGAGCCCCTCCTGTTTTTCGTTTGGAAGGGTCTACTGAAATTAAACCTATGGATTTATTTGGAAAGTCTATCAAAAATCGTCTGACCAATTCATCGACTAAACTCGATTTTCCGGAGCCTCCAGTTCCCGTAATGCCTAAAACCGGCACCTGCTTTTTAGGTGGGTCAATACCTTTAAAATTCTCTTCAAATTCTAAAGGTCTGTTTTCAGCCAGGCTAATAAGTCGGGCTATAACATTAGGCTGCCTTTCTTTTAAATGTTTTGTAAGTTGATCTTTCCCTTTTATATCCAAAGAAGGTACCGGAAAGTCGGCCTGGGCTACCAGGTCATTTATCATTCCTTGTAATCCCATGCTGCGTCCGTCATCTGGAGAATAAATTCTTGTGATCCCATAAGCCATTAAGGCCTTGATTTCTTCAGGCAAGATAACTCCTCCGCCACCTCCAAAGATTTTTATATGTCCGGCTCCACGTTCGTGCAAAAGATCAAACATATATTTGAAATACTCATTATGTCCCCCCTGATAGGAGGTCATTGCAATTGCATTTACATCTTCCTGAATAGCACAATTAACAACTTCATCAACACTTCTATCATGCCCCAAATGAATTACTTCCACTCCTGTTGATTGAATGATGCGACGCATTATATTTATTGCCGCATCGTGCCCATCAAAAAGAGAGGCCGCTGTTACAATTCTTACTTTATTCTTGGGGACATAGGGTTTCTGCTGCTGCATTGACAAATTATGGATTTCTTATAGTTAGCAATTTACGGAAATTGCAAAAAACATTCGATTCTTATTATAATTTCGAAAAAATTGAATTCAATAAGTTGAGGTGAGATTCAATTATATAAATTTACATACTAAAACTGAACACTTTGAAAAGCACTTTACTAATAAATTGCCCGGATCAAAAAGGAATTATTAGCAGCGTCACTTCCTTTATTCAACAAAAAGAAGGAAATATCGTCTATTTGGATCAACATGTGGACAAAGAACTGGGGGTGTTTTTTATGCGATTAGAGAGCGAATTTACAGAAGAAAGTGATTCCAGTAATGATTTTAAAGAGGAATTTGAAGTGACCCTGGCTAAACCCTATCAAATGATATGGAGTTTACATCAAGGAGATGTTAAACCAAGGATGGCCATTTATGTTTCCAAATACAACCATTGCCTCTATGACCTTCTGAGTAGATATAAGTCGGGCGAACTGGAAGTAGAGATTCCTTTTATCATCAGTAATCACGAACAAGCGAAAAACATAGCTTCTCAATTTGAAATCCCTTTTTATCACATACCCATTTCAAAAGAGACAAAGGTAGAAGCGGAAGCTGAACAATTAAAATTGCTTAAATCGCACCGAATAGATTTTATCGTTTTGGCAAGGTATATGCAGATAGTAAGCAGTACCATCATAGATTACTTTCCGAATAAAATTATCAATATTCATCATTCATTTCTTCCTGCATTTGCGGGAGCCAAACCTTATCATGCAGCCTTTGAAAGGGGTGTTAAAATTATTGGTGCCACTAGTCATTATGTCACAGAAGACCTTGACGCCGGCCCAATAATTGAACAAGATGTTACAACTGTTTCACATTCACACCAGGTAAAGGATTTTATTGCAAAGGGAAGGGACCTCGAAAAGATTGTACTTTCAAGAGCCGTAGAATTACATGTTAAGCGCAAAACGATGGTCTACAACAATAAAACTGTAATCTTCTCATAAAGACATTGAAGTAGGTTTTTAAAGGCCCGCGAATATTTACTATCTTAACCAAATAAACAAATTAAAACGACTTATGGTTAAGATTGCTGTATTGGGTCCTATTCCGAGGGATACTATATATACCTATCAAAATGAAGTAATACGAAAATATGGATGCGTAACACATCCGGTCATAGCCCTAGCAAAATTACTTGGAGAAGAAGGGGAAGTAATACCTGTATCAAAAGTACATCAAAAAGACCATCAGGGTATCCTGGATGTATTCAGTCCTTATACGAATATAAATACTGATTATATTGATAGTAAGGAGAATCGTGGTACGGTTATAGAGTTAAAATTTATAGACCAGAATAATCGCTTAGAAAAGCAGACAGCCTGCATGAAACCTATCTTGCCAGAAGATATAGCAGACTTAGATGATATTGATGCTTATGTATTTGTGCCTATTACAGATTTTGAAATTTCATTAAGTACTTTAAAATATATTAAAGAGCATAAAAAGGGCGCTATTATTTTTGATGCACATGGCCCAACAACTACCATGAGCATGATAGGAGATCGTTACAGGAAATTTTGGGTAGATATGGATGAATGGTTACCCTATATAGATATCCTTAAAATGAATCTTGAAGAGTCCCAGGTCTGTTGGTTTGAAGACGAATACGAAGTTGAGGAAATGAGCAGCTATGATGAAGAAAAAACCGATCATCTAGACGATATGGCAGCACATGTTTTGAAAAAAGGGGTTTCCTATTTCTATGTAACCCTTGATTCTCGTGGATGTGTTCTCTATTATTTAGAAAATGATAAAATCATTAAAACTTTTATTAAATCTGTCTTTATGAAAGATGTCATTGACACTACGGGCTGTGGCGATTCATTTGCAGGCGGACTCGCTTACGGCTTTTCTAAATTTCAGGAACCAATAAAGGCTGGTCAATATGCTAATACTCTTGGTGCCTTAAGAACTCAAGGTAAAACCTTTGATGTTTTTAAGAACAAAAAGGAAACCGAGGAAATTATTAAGCATTATTATAATAATTAACAATATTTCTTAGCAGCCGTTTTCGAGTTTTATCTCCTATATCTTCTGGTTAATATTTCCCCATTTTACAATAATATCATAAATGAAACGTTAGCAATGCATAGGGTTCTACCCTTCTTATGGCACCTTTGATAAATTATATAAGAGACATTGAAGGAACTATTTTGAGTTAGTATTTTTTGAGTTATTTAGTTTTAACCGGTGGAGACACCGGTTTTTTATTTTTTACCCCCCTCATTGGCTTAAACTAAATTTTTATTTTTTTATAGTCTTAAAGAAAAAGGAAAGCCATAAAAAACAATCAAAATTTTAAGTCATTTCACCTATTCCATCTCCCTGGGTCCAATTATCTTCTTCTTTAAAAAGCAGCTATTTTGATGACTTTAATGTAACTAAAAAGTTAAAATAAGGTCAAATCAACTGATTTTTAATGGAATACATAGAAATAAAACATCCAAACCTTTGTTTGGGCCGTATATTTGGTAGAACAAAGTATTTGAACATGAACAATCAATATTGCAAAGTGGGTTCAATTACCCCAATCACCCAGACTCAGCAAGCATTCTCCCTTATGGAGTATCAGTATCAAAATTTTCTAAGTAAGGCATCGGACTTAAAATATACCGATGATAAACTTGCAGCTTTTTTTGAATTAAAGGCTCGTAAGTTAAAGAAGTTGCTAGAAAATTTTGTTCAATAAAAGTAGGCCTTATTTAAATATGCTTGGCCATTTCGTCCCGAAGTTCTTGGGCTTTTTGAGCTGCCGTTTGGGCAAAATCTAAGCCTTCAGAGGCATATATTATTCCTCTTGAAGAGTTAATCAACAAACCTATATCAGAATTAAGGCCATATTTGCATACATCATGTAAATTGCCTCCTTGCGCCCCTACCCCGGGAACTAATAAAAAGTTATGTGGCACCCGCCTCCTGATTTCGCCTATATATTCTGTCTTGGTGGCGCCCACAACGTACATTAAATTTTCTGAATTTGTATAGGTTTTAGAAATTTCCAAAACTTCTTCATATAGAAAATGATCTCCCAGCTTTTTTGTTTGGAAATCGAAGGCTCCCATATTTGAAGTAAGTGCCAAAAGAATGGTATGCTTATCTTTAAACGCCAAAAAAGGCTCTACAGAATCCTTTCCCATATAGGGCGCTACCGTAATAGAATCAAAACCCATATTATCAAAAAATGCCTTAGCATATCTCGTAGCAGTATTTCCTATATCCCCTCTTTTAGCATCAGCTATTGTGAATAACTGAGGGTAATTTTGGTTTAAATAGGTCATTGTTTTTTCTAAGGCCTTCCAGCCCTTAACGCCATACGCCTCATAAAAAGCCATATTGGGTTTATAAGCTACGCATAGCTCATGGGTAGCATCGATTATAGCCTTATTGAAAGCGAAAATTGGATCTTCATTCGCGAGCAGATGTTTGGGGATTTTTTCAAGATCTGTATCTAATCCGATACAGAGAAAGGATTTTTTCCGACGGATTTCACTTACTAAGGTTTTTATATTCATGCTAAAGTTTAAAAGATCTCGGAGGCCTCTTTAAGTTTTTCAGTATTCTCTACCAGCATGAGCTCATCTAAGATTTTTTGAATATCACCATTGATAATGTTCTGCAAATCGTATAATGTGAGTCCAATACGGTGATCTGTTACTCGTCCTTGTGAATAATTATAGGTTCTAATTTTTGCAGACCTATCTCCACTACTAACCTGAGAATTTCGTTTGGCCGCATCTTCTTCTTGTTTCTTGGCAAGTTCCATATCATAGAGACGGGACCGCAAAACTCTGAAAGCTTTATCCTTATTTTTATGTTGCGACTTTTGGTCCTGACATTGTGCAACCAGGCCGGTAGGAATATGAGTTAATCTAACGGCAGAATAGGTTGTATTTACCGACTGTCCTCCGGGCCCGGAGGAACAAAAGAAGTCGATACGAACATCTTTAGGATCAATTTGCACATCAAAGTCTTCTGCCTCCGGCAATACCATTACCGTGGCAGCACTCGTATGTACACGCCCTTGGGTTTCTGTCTGAGGCACTCTTTGTACCCTGTGAACTCCGGCTTCAAACTTCAAGGTCCCGTAAACGTCTTCTCCATTAACTTCAAACTGGATCTCTTTATAGCCTCCACTGGTACCTTCACTAAGATCAATTATATTGGTTTTCCAACCTCTAGATTCGCAGTATTTGGCATACATTCGGTAAAGATCTCCTGCAAAAATACTAGCCTCATCTCCACCAGTTCCTGCTCTAATTTCCATTACAACATTCTTTTCATCTTCCGGATCTTTCGGTATAAGTAAAAGCTTAATTTCTTCATCCAAAAGAGGCAATGCACCTTTAGCCTCATCTAACTGCATCTTAGCCATTTCCACCATTTCATTATCACTTCCATCGGCAATAATCTCCTCAGCTTCTGTGATATTGTTAGTTAGTTCCAAATAACGATCACGCTTATCTACCAAAAGCCTCAAGTCCTTATATTCCTTGTTTAATTTGACATAGCGTTTTTGATCTGAAATGATATCAGGTTGAATGATGAGATCGGAAACCTCATCAAAGCGCTGTTTTACAATATTTAGTTTATCTAACATATACCTTGCTTAGGAGTACGAATTTACAACTTTTTTAAAGGCTATAAAATCAGAAATAATGAAGCTTTCATCAAATCAAAAAAAAGAGTAGTCATTCTGCAGTTTTAAGAATAAGTCCGTCGCTGTTTACAATTCTATTAAAATTATCGACTATAATTACTTCTATCCCACCTAATTGATTAATTAATTGAAGACCATCCTCTTTTCCCATTATGTAAATAGCAGTGGCCAAGGCATCACACAATTCCGCGCTTTTTGAAAAAACGGTAACTTTTTTTATGCCACTCGCCGGATATCCGGTTATGGGATTAATATAATGTGAGTATTTTTTACCTCTAAATGTGATATACTTCTCATATATTCCGCTAATGGATACAGATGATTCTACTAATGGCAACCAGGTAAAGTAGCGGCTATCTCTATTTGGGTTATCTACCCCTATAAGCCATTTTTCGCCCGTTGCTTTTGTTCCCCAAGTAGTAATATCCCCGGCAGCATTTATCATCCCGCCCGGAACCTGCTTAGAAACTAAAAGTTCTTTTACCTTATCAGCGGCAAAACCCTTGCCAATGGCACCAAAACCAATTTTCATGCCTTTTTCACTTAAGAAAACGCTGTGATCTGTGCTATTAAGAACAATTTTTTTATAACCTACTTTAGATACTCCCTCTTCAATTTTCTCAGGGATGGGAAAAGAAGTCATAGACCCGTCAAAATCCCAAACTTCATCCATAGCGGCGACACTTATATCAAACATACCGGAAGTTAACTCTGAAATCTGAATAGCCCTTTCAATAAGTTTAAAAAGTTCGTAGTCTACCTTTACGGGCCTAACACCGGCATTTTTATTAATTTCTGATGTCTGAGATTCCAGATCCCAAGAAGAAATTAAGCTTTCAATGCGCCTTACTTCAGCAATGCCTTCCTCAATGTTTATAAAACCAATCTCTTCATCAGACGCCACAACGGTAATCTCAAAAGAAGATCCCATCAAACTTAAAGCTCGCTTTACGGTGACAAATTTCTTTTGCTGGGCCGTACAAGAAAGTCCAAAAAAAATGGCTAGTATTAGAATGTTTAGACCCTTCACGCTTTTGACTGATTCTGATGAATTTTTGCCCAGATCACCCTTAAATTGAAAAGCAATAAAAAACTGCCAATAGCTTGCAACGAAAATGAGGGGGAACATTTCATAAAACTTATATTTGTTGCTCTTAGCTTATTCGAAAACCCTCAAAATAGTTTCATTCAAATCAGTATTAAAAATTTTTAAAGGATTATTGGTAATGCCATTTAAAGGAGTACCAGTCTGATTGAATTCGGAGCCATGCGTAGAGCATCTGAAGATCCCTCCATTGGTTTCAACAAAACGTACCTGATCAGTTTGTTGGTGACTGCATATCTGGCTGGCAGCTACGAATTCACCTTCTAGATTCCTTACGACCACAATATCGTTTTTTAAAATATAACCTCCATTTTCCTGCAAGGGCAATGCCTCCGTAGAGTCTAGATCTACGGTAAAATCAATGCCTTCAGGAATTGGTATTGCCGGCAAACCACTGTCATCGCTTGAACAGCCATGTATACAGGGAAAGGTTATAGCGAAGGCCGCACCCGCTCCTAGGCTTCTTAAAAATTGTTTTCTTTCCATACTTTTTTTTTAAATACTTTTCACGATAGGTTGCTCAACATAGTCCGCTCCCACCTTTTTCTATTAATAAAAGAACGTTTTTTAGCGGGGATTCGTATGTCTAATAAACAAAGGTGCCGTAAGTGCTTTTTATGGTAAGTTTTTTACTGGGGTTAGCCTCCACTCGCCCAATAATTCTAGCTTCAATGCCAAAAGATTCTGAGATAGCCATAAGATCATCAGCAATACTTTCATTTACATAGAGCTCCATTCTATGTCCACAATTAAAAACCTGATACATCTCTCTCCAAGGCGTATTAGATTGCTCCTGAATTAAAGAAAACAAAGGAGGCACATCAAACATATTGTCTTTGATAATGTGAAGGTTATCTATAAAATGTAATATTTTGGTTTGAGCCCCCCCACTGCAATGAATCATCCCATGAATATCTTTAGAAGAATATTTTTGAAGCATTTTTTTAATAACCGGGGCATAGGTCCGTGTTGGAGATAGTACAAGTTTCCCGGCATCTATGGGAGAGCCTTTTACGGTATCCGTTAATTTAATAGCCCCTGAGTAAACCAAATCTTCCGGTATTTGAGCATCATAACTTTCGGGATATCTTTCCCCTAAATACTTGGAAAAAACGTCATGACGCGCCGAGGTAAGGCCGTTACTCCCCATACCACCATTGTAATTATCCTCGTAGATAGACTGTCCGTAAGAGGCGAGCCCTACAATAACATCTCCCGCCTTGATATTACCATTATCAATTACCTCACTCCTCTTTATTCGTGCAGTAACGGTAGAATCGACTATAATGGTTCTGACTAAATCCCCCACATCGGCAGTTTCACCGCCGGTAGAATAAATAAAAATGCCATATTTAGCTAAATCAGCAATTAGTTCCTCTGTGCCATTTATAATAGCAGAAATAACTTCTCCGGGAATTAAATTTTTATTCCTTCCAATGGTAGAAGACAGCATAATATTATCCGTAACACCAACACATAAGAGATCATCTAGATTCATAACCAAAGCATCCTGAGCAATTCCCTTCCAAACAGATAAGTCTCCCGTCTCCTTCCAATACATATAGGCCAAAGCAGATTTAGTGCCAGCTCCATCGGCATGCATGACCAGACAATAATCCTCATCATTGGTTAAATTGTCCTTAACTATTTTACAAAATGCTTTTGGAAATAATCCTTTATCAATGTTTTTGATAGCCTTGTGAACGTCCTCTTTAGAGGCAGAAACTCCTCTCTTATCATAACGTTTACTGTCGGAAGCATCCATAGGTCTCAGGTTTTGGCAAAAATAGACAAACCATTAAATATTAAAGGATTGATCTTGATAATTAATTCAATAAATTATTTAATAAAAAGGAGTTCCTGATATTTAGTTAAAGGCCAGGAGCTATCTTCCACCAATTGCTCCAATTTATCGCTATGATATCTTATTTTATCAAAATAGGGTCGTACATTATCCCCATATGCGAAGGCTTTTTTTGTAACATCTTCAATACTATTGGCGCTTTTCCTAGCATTGGTCATGTCATCAGTTAAGGATTTTAGAGCCACTAAATGTTCAGAGATCTCTTCAATTAAAGTAAGTAAACCTTCAGAAAGTTTTTTATGTGCGGCGCCATATATTTCTTTCAGACCAAGGACATTTTTAATAAGTTTATTCTGATATTCAACAGCAGCAGGCAAAATATAATTATAAACTAATTCATTAAAGACTCTCCCTTCAATTTGGGTTTGCAGAATATAAGTTTCTAGCTCAACTTCCTTTCTAGCCTCCACCTCTATTGTACTCATTACCTGGAGGTCTGCAAACAACTTTAGACTTTCTTTAGAGGTAAGTACCTGAATGGCCGCAGGTGTATTTTTATTATTGCTTAATTTACGCTTAGCCGCTTCTTTTTCCCACTCTTCACTATAACCATCACCATCAAACCTTATTCTTTTAGAAGATTTTATATATTCCCTTAATACATTAAAAACAGCTTCATCTTTTTTAAGGTTTTTTTTCTGGATGAGAAGATCTACTTCTTTTTTAAAGTCACTTAGTTGTTTGGCCACAATGGTATTTAGCACCGTCATAGGCTTGGCACAATTGGTCTTTGAACCAACTCCTCGCATTTCAAATTTATTCCCTGTAAAAGCAAAGGGAGAGGTTCTGTTCCTATCTGTATTATCTAAGAGTATTTCAGGGATTTTACCAACGACATTTAACTTTAATTCTGTCTTTTCTTCCGGTGAAAGTTTCCCTTTAGAAACCCCTTCTAATTCATCCAGGACGTTACTTAATTGAGTACCCACAAAGACCGAGAATATAGCAGGGGGAGCTTCATTTGCTCCCAGTCGATAGTCATTACTAGCTGAAGCAATGGAAGCCCTTAAGAGCTCTTCATAAGTATCTACAGCTTTGATCGTATTCACAAAAAAAGTAAGAAATTGAAGATTCTTCATCGGAGTAGAACCGGGACTTAAAAGGTTAACCCCCGTATCGGTAGCTAGAGACCAATTGTTGTGTTTCCCGGAGCCATTTATTCCGGCAAAGGGTTTTTCATGAAATAAAACTTTTAGGTGGTGCCGATCTGCAATCTTTTCCATAACATCCATTAAAAGTAAATTATGGTCTACGGCAAGATTAGCTTCTTCAAAAACCGGAGCTAATTCAAACTGATTAGGGGCTACTTCGTTGTGACGTGTTTTAATAGGGATTCCCAAAACCAAACACTGTTTCTCCAGATCTCTCATAAAGTTAATGGCTCTGGTAGGAATAACCCCAAAATAATGATCGTCCAATTGTTGTCCTTTGGCAGGCAGATGTCCAACTAAGGTTCGTCCTGTTAATATTAAATCGGGCCTTGAATTGGCCAGCGCCTTGTCGATAAGAAAATACTCCTGTTCCCATCCCAAGGTGGCATTTACTTTAGACACATTTTTGTCAAAGTATTTCGCAACTCCGGTGGCAGCCACATCTACAGCATGGAGTGCCCTAAGCAAGGGAGCTTTATTGTCCAAGGCTTCCCCGGTATAGGAAACAAAAATGGTTGGTATGCAAAGGGTTGAACCATAAATAAAGGCCGGCGAGGTAGGATCCCAAGCCGTATATCCGCGAGCTTCAAAGGTATTACGAATACCTCCGCTCGGAAAACTGGAAGCATCCGGTTCTTGTTGCACCAACTGTGCGCCTCCAAATTTTTCAACTGCCCTACCATCTTTGATTAAATCAAAAAAGGCATCGTGTTTTTCTGCAGTTGCACCCGTAAGAGGCTGAAACCAATGTGTATAATGTGTGGCATCCATGGAGATGGCCCATGCTTTCATAGCTTCTGCCACCTGATCGGCTATTTTACGATCTATTTTGGAACCCGATAAAACAGCATCTTTTACGCGCAAATAAGCCTCTTTTGTCAGGTACTGAAGCATCCTTTTTTCATTAAAAACTTGGGTCCCGAATATTTCCGATCTCCTTCCACTTTCTTGGACAGTAAACTCTTTTCTTCTTGTGCTTTCGGCAACTGCTTCAAATCTTTTAATAGCCATAAACCAGAAATTAATTAATAGATCAAATATAAATTAAACAATTCATAGAAATATGAGAAAATTATACTAAATTTTTAAAATACCCTCTAAAAAAAGGGGGTATTCATAATTATAGTATATTTTTTGATATTTACCCCTCACAATGTTGTGGCAATCGCAATAAAAATTATATTTTTGAAGGTCTTATTATTATAAAAAATTCTTGTTATTATGAGCAAAACAAAATTAGAATACATTTGGTTGGATGGCCACGAACCAACACAGGAACTAAGAAGTAAAACAAAGATTGAAGAAGACTTCAGTGGTAAATTAGAAGACTGTCCTATATGGTCTTTTGACGGAAGTTCTACTGAACAGGCTGTAGGAGGTTCATCGGATTGCCTTTTAAAACCAGTAGCTATTTATCCGGATCCTGAAAGAGCTAGTGGATTTTTAGTAATGGCAGAGGTTTTAAATGCAGATGGAACGCCACATCCATCTAATCATCGTGCTCAAATTGATGATGATGATAACGATTTCTGGTTCGGATTTGAACAAGAATACTTTTTAATGGATATTGAAACGGATTTACCTCTTGGGTTTCCACGTGGTGGATTTCCTGCTCCTCAAGGTAAATATTACTGCTCCGTAGGTGGCAAGAACATACCTGGGGAAGAGAATTTGTAGAAGAGCATATGGATTTATGTATCGCTGCTGGTATTAATTTTGAAGGTATAAATCAAGAAGTAGCGCCAGGACAATGGGAATTTCAGTGTTTTGCCAAAGGTGCCAAAAAAGCCGGCGATGAGATCTGGGTAGCGCGATACCTATTGAATCGTCTGACCGAAAAATATGGTTATTACATAGAATTACATCCAAAACCTGTTAAAGGAGATTGGAATGGTAGTGGAATGCATGCAAACTTTTCCAATTCTACTCTAAGAACATGTGGTTCTAAAGAAATATATGAAAAAATATGTGAGGCCTTTAGACCCGTAGCCAATGAGCATATTGACGTTTATGGTGCTTATAACGACGAAAGACTTACGGGCTTGCACGAAACAGCATCTATTAAGGATTTCAGTTATGGCGTATCAGACAGAGGTGCTTCAATCAGAATTCCGATTATAACCGTTGAAAAAGGCTGGAAAGGATGGCTAGAAGACAGAAGACCTGCTTCTAATGGTGATCCTTACAAAATTGCCGGAAGAATTATTAAAACTGTAAAATCAGCTAATATTGAAGCTGTAGCTAATTAATTTTAAGAATTATTTTTATAAAACCACCATTAAGGAATTAATGGTGGTTTTTTTGTTTTATATCTCTAGTTAATTGTAAAATAAATGAAAGCAAAGTAAACTCCCAACAAAACTATCCCATCTCTCCAGCCCAGGCGAAGGCCTTTTGGAATAAATACCAAAGGCAATATTAGAAACGAAATTCCAAGCATCCACCAGATGTCGTTACTAAGTAATTGCTGATCAATTACATGTATTGGGGTTATTAAAGAAGTAATACCTAGGACCGCTAAAAGATTAAATATATTGGAGCCAATTAAATTTCCCAGGGAAATAGCCTTCTCTTTTTTAATAATAGCAATAATAGAAGCTGCCAACTCTGGAATACTGGTACCTACAGACACCACCGTTATCCCAATTACTCGCTCACTTACTTCATAAAAAGTAGCCATCCCAACGGCTCCGGTTACTAATAATTCTGAACCAACCCAAAGCCCGGCACCTCCCAGTCCCAGAAATAAGACTGCCTTGTATAGCTGCAAAGGTTTCTCATCCAAACGCTCTTCCTCAACCACTGCTGATTTCTGAAACCTGAGTAAGAAAATAAGAAATATAAAGAGAAAAAGAACCATTATACCTCCTTCATAAGCCTCCAGAATCCCATCAAAGTACAAAAATCCAAAAAAGAGCAAACTTGCAGCCATCATCACAGGCCAGTCTAGAACATAGAAATTTTTTCTGACATCAATGGATCCAAGAAGAATCACTATGGCAAGTACCAAGCCTAAATTAGCAATATTGGAACCAACCACATTTCCAAGAGCCAAATCCGGAAATCCATCTAAGGCTGCGTTTATACTTACGATAAGTTCGGGAGCGGAAGTAGCAAAGGAAACTATTGTCATCCCGATAATAATTCTGGGTATTTTAAGTCGAAGGGAAAAAGCAACAGCAGCCTTTAGGAGCCAGTTTCCACCTAAAATAAGAAGAATGAGACCAAAGAAAATAAACAGAACATCGAGCATAAGTCTTGTTTTTAGCAAATATAGGCGAATCCTCCTTTTACTTTTATACTCTTAATTACAAAAGCATGAACATATTACTTGTCATTATAAAGGTTGAGGTAATTAGTTTACCTCCGCATTAAAACCAAAATTTTAGTTAAATAACTACATAAGTAGTTGTATAACTAATTTTTTAGTAATAAGTTTGAAAAAAATAAGATTCTATGCAGCGTCTAACGAATAAGGAGGAGGAGATAATGAAAATAATATGGCGATTAAAGAAAGTCTTTGTTAAAGAAATAAAGGCTGAAATGAAGGCGGATGCTCCACATTATAATACTTTGTCTACCATTGTAAGGAATTTAGAAGAAAAGGGCTTTGTAGATCATGAGGCTTTTGGGAATACTCATCGATATTTCCCTAGGATAACCAAAGAAGCTTATAGAAAGCGCTTTATCAATAACACTTTAATCGATTATTATGATAATTCTTATAAAGGCATGGTCTCTTACTTTGCCAAAGAACAGAAAATTTCTGTTGAAGAATTAAAAGAAATTATTGCCTTAATTGAAAAAGAAAAGTAGATGGAAGCTATTTTAATTTATATCCTAAAGGCGACAGGTATTCTTACACTCTTTTATATTGTCTATCAAAGTCTTTTAAAAAAAGAAACTTTTTACTGGCTTAATAGACACTTTTTACTATTTGGTGTATTGTTGGCTTTTAGCTTACCTTTTTTTACCATTAATTCCTACGTCGAAGTCGGTTCTCTGGCTTTAGAACCCATGCTGCCAAAAGCAGTAAATGATGCTGCCGCAAACAGTGTCTCAATGATTAAATGGACAGAAATCTTCTTTTTCATTTATGGGATGGGTGTAGTTTTTTTACTGACAAAAATGTTACTTCAACTTTTCTCTATTAGAAAAATAATACAATCGAATCCAAAATTTAAAGAAGATGGCTATACGTATGTGGAAACTGATAAGCAGATAGCCCCTTTTTCTTTTTTCAACTATATTTTCTATAATCCCTCAGAATTTAATAAGCCAGAGCTAGAAGTCATTCTAAAGCATGAAAAAGCACATAGCTCACAACTTCACTCCATAGATCTTATATTGGCACATATGGCTCATATTTTTATGTGGATAAATCCCTGCAGCTGGCTTTATAAAAAAATTATAGAACAAAATCTAGAGTTTTTGGCAGACAAAACGGCTATCGAAAATGTGAGTTCAAGAAAGACTTATAAATATACCCTCCTAAAAGTTTCGGGGAATAATTTTAAACCATCAATCATCAATAATTTTTATAATTCATTAATCAAAAAACGAATAGTTATGTTACAAAAATCAAAATCGAATAGAACAAGAGCACTAAAAGCCCTATTTATTCTTCCATTGTTAGGTGCCTTTTTAATAAGTTTTAATTCGCGCACTATCTATATACCTACTCAAAAAGATCCTATGCCACTCAGTTCTAAAATCAATAAAGAACAAACCATAGAGTTGTTGATCGACAAGAATACTACTGATAAAGAATTAGAGAGTATTAAAAAAGACCTAAAAGATAAGGGCATAGACTTTTCATATACCGTAGTGCACAATGAGAACATGGAAATAATTGAAATAGAAATTGACTTTGTTTCAATGGAGAAAGAAGGAAAAAGCTTTAAAGGATCTTCTTCCTTTAACAACGAAGGCAAGCCGATTGATCCTATTGTCATTGTCTATGACGGAAAAACAAATACATTTTTTTCGGGTAATAAAAATTCTGGCAAAAAAGCGCTCCATAAAACGACTTATGAAAATACCTGGACATATGAAAATAAGGACTCCTCAAAAGTGATAGAAATCAAGAAAGATGGGGATAAGCAAATAATTATTATCGACGGACAAGAAGTCGATGAGGAAAATATTGAAATTATCACAAAGGATGAGGACGAAAAAGTTAGTAAACGTATTATCATTAAAGAATCTGAAAACGAGGAGGAAATCCATATCACTTCTAGCCAAGAAAGCAATGTATTCGTTTTAGAAACCAATAGTAATTCGAACATGCTTTATCTCTTAGACGGAAAAACAATTAGTCGAAAAGAGTTTGAAGCTATTTCTCCGGATGACATAGCTACTATTAATGTTTATAAAGGAGAAAAAGCTATTGAAAAATATGGTAAAAAAGCCAAGGATGGGGTAATGGAAATAAAGCTCAAAAAACAGAACTAATAAGAATTCTGTGATTTTATAAAAGCATATTGATGCCGGTCATAAATGATCGGCATTTCAATTTTAAATAATGGAATAGTCGAAATAAGGCAAAAATTCAACAAATTGTCCCTTGCTTTTTAAAAAAGCACCAAAAAGGCCCCTACAATTATTACTATTTAATACAAATATATAATATATAATTACAATATATAACTACTGGCAAGGCGCCATGTTAATATATGTAGCATAAAAGATTTATTTGGTTACAGTAGTGTATGCAATTACATTAATAATCTCGATATAATTTGCAGTGATAATCTCCTTCCTATATATTTCCAAAAGATTTAATAAATACAACCCCATAACATCAATTAATTGACAAAACTATGATTTCAATTGCTAAAATTTTAATACACTTAATTGTATTAGTATTTTTGATTATGCTAAAGGTATAAATGAATTAGCTATTTCTTAAAATGACCGTACAATACGGTCATTTTAAGATTATTCAGAAAGACCAGATGAAAAAAAGTGTATACATTCTCCTTGCTAGAGCAAACAAGTTGCTTCTGCCCTCCTTTACCAAAAAAAGAATTGATCTTTCTAAAGCTTCAAAGTTACAACTGGCTATTATAGGTTGGAGATATTTCGTTACTACACGGGCTTTGAATTAATACAGCAGTAAAGACTTAATAGAATATCCGTTAAGTTTTTTAGATCCCTCCAGAAATTTTAATTCAAGTAAAAAATTACATTGTACTACGACACCTCCCAAGGCCTCAACCAAATCGCAGGTAGCCTTAGCCGTGCCGCCTGTGGCCAGAACGTCATCGTGAATAAGAACATGTTCACCTTTGGATATGCTATCAGCATGTATTTCCAAAGTATCATGTCCATATTCCAAGGCATAGGTTTTACTTACCCTTTGAAAGGGTAATTTACCAGGTTTACGAACAGGCACAAAACCGGCGTTTAATTTAGAGGCTAAAAGGGGAGCAAAGAAAAAGCCCCTACTCTCCATTCCCACTACTTTGTCTACCTCCACCTCACCAATTAAACGAAGCATTTCTTCGGTTGCCGCTTTAAGAGCATCTTTATCTTTTAACAGAGGGGTAATATCTTTAAAAGTTATTCCATCCGAAGGAAAATCTTGAATATCCCTTATGTAATTATAAAAATCCATATTTGCCTACTACTTATTTTGCCTTAAAAGTAAAAAGAAATATATTTGCAGCCCGTTAAAGATTTCTATTTAAATAGATTTAGTTTAGCACAATAAATAGGCCTCGTGGCGCAATCCGCCAAAGGCGGACAGGCTGAATACGTGCCCGACTCCGACGGGGCGCATCAAAACATATGGAATACTATGTTTACGTTCTTAAAAGTATCGAAGTTGAAAGGCATTATGTAGGTTTTACAAAAAACCTCTATCGGAGGTTAAAACAACACAATGCAGGATATAATGTTTCCACAAAACCGTATCGCCCTTGGAGGATACTGTTTTTTGAAAAATACCAATCCAAGGAAGAAGCTTTGACCAGAGAAAAATTTTTAAAATCTGGGCAAGGAAGAATTTACATTAAAAATAGGCCTCGTGGCGCAATCCGCCAAAGGCGGACAGGCTGAATACGTGCCCGACTCCGTCGGGGCGCATCAAAACATATGGAATACTATGTTTACGTTCTTAAAAGTATAGAAGTTGAAAGGCATTATGTAGGTTTTACAAAAAACCTCTATCGGAGGTTAAAACAACACAATGCAGGATATAATGTTTCTACAAAACCGTATCGCCCTTGGAGGATACTGTTTTTTGAAAAATACCAATCCAAGGAAGAAGCTTTGACCAGAGAAAAATTTTTAAAATCTGGGCAAGGAAGAATTTACATTAAAAATAGGCCTCGTGGCGCAACTGAATAGCGCATCTGATTACGGCTCAGAAGGTTACAGGTTTGAATCCTGTCGAGGTCACGAATAAACCCAAAAGCAGGCTAAAACATAAAGCTTGCTTTTTTGTTTTTGCGGATTTTGGGTTTTCAAAGCGGAGCTTTGTCAGGATCACTCAGCCAAGCGAGTTAATCCTTTTCGACAGGATAGCCAACGCACCCCCTTCCTTAATTAAAATATAAAGCCAATTATGGCTTCGGTCAACCCAAAAAACGAAATATTCTTAATAGGGAAAAAATGTTGCTGCTTTCGGTAAGTCCTTCGTAAGATCTGAAATCGTGGTAGTCTCCAATACTTTTAAAAAAATATTTTTGCTGGGTCCAACCAACGCGTGAAGTATGCAAGGATTTTCATCATTACACTCACTTATTCCCAAAACACAAGCATTTACACGATTCTCACCATCAATCACTTTAACGATATCCAAAAGTGTTTGGTTTTTTTCTTCTTCCGTTAAATAAAATCCTCCCTTAGGCCCTCTTATCGAGGATATTATATTATGACGGGCAAGCTCTTGTAACAGCTTGGCAATATACGCTTCCGAGACATTGATAGAACTATAGATATCCTTCACCATAATCTTTTGCTCCTTGCTAGAATTTATGGCTAAGAAAAGTACGGCCTTAATAGCATATTTCGAGGAGTTGGAGAGCATAATTTATGTTTTATTAATTAAATAAAGTAAAAAAGATATTTTTACCTTAAATATGATAAATATCATATTAATAGCTAAAGTGAGCAAGTATTTTTGATGCATATTAAAATTCAAGTATTTTTAAGGAAAATTAAAATTAAATCACATGAAAATAAAGTTTCTATTATCATTTATCCTCTTTGCTTTTTTAATCATCGGCTGTGGTGGTAAGGAAGAAAAGAAAGACGGATTTAGTGTTGACCGAGCAAAGTCGACTGAAAAAGCTACTGAAGCCGTTCCTGCTGTAGATGAGGTACCTGCCTCAGAAAGGATCACTCTTGACGATAAGGGCGTTGGTGAAATTAAAGAAATAACCCTTGACCCTGAAATCGATACCGAAATGGCAGCAGCCGGTGAGACTATTTATAAAGCAAATTGTACTGCTTGTCATAAACTTGATAAACGGTTTATTGGGCCTTCACCCAAAGGAATTATGGAAAGAAGAAGTCCGGAATGGATCATGAACATGATCCTAGATCCCAAACTGATGACGGAACAGGACCGATGTGCCAAAGATCTTTTAATTGAATTTAATGGTGCCGCTATGGCCAATCAAAATCTAACCGTCGAAGAAACCCGTTCGATTTTAGAATATTTCAGAACCTTATAAACATCATATTATGAAAAAAACCAATTTAAAACTGATATTAGGTATGTTTTTAATGCTGTTTTTAGTCTTCAGCTGTAAGAATGATGCCAAGACCGAAAACACGAATGCTTCAGAAGCAACTTCAACAGTAGCGGATTCTGACAAGACGGGGCAGGCCTTTATCGAAGATGATGGCTCAACGCCTAATGTCCTTCAAATAGCTATTGGCTCCCCGGACCATACCACTCTGGTGGCTGCGGTACAGGCTGCAAGCTTGGAGAATGCCTTGGTAAATGCAGGCCCCTTAATGGTCTTTGCTCCTACGAATGAGGCTTTCGCAGCCTTACCAGAAGGCACCGTCGAAAATCTGTTGAAACCAGAAAACAAGGAGACTTTGGCTACTATTCTGAAACACCATGTTACTGCCGGCAATTATTCTAAAGAATTTTTGAAAAAGTTTAAAAAACTAGGCCAGGCTGATGACACTAGCGCCATAGTTGAAGTAAAAGGAGATGATGTCTACGTAGGCGGAGCAAAAATAATTGCAAGTATTCCCGCCGGGAATGGAATTGTGCACGTAGTCGACAAAGTAATCTTACCTCCATCGGAGTGAACAAATAACAAAGAATTAATCATAAACAACAACAAATGAAAAAGTATAGTTACATTTTAATGCTCTTTGGTCTTACCGCGTTTCTGAGCAGCTGCGGTAATCAGGGGGATGGAAAGAGTTCTAACGGAGCTTTGTCTTCCAATACGGCGGAAAAAGTTTATGTAGCACCCGGAGAACATGATGAGTTTTATGCTTTCATGTCCGGGGGGTATAGTGGGAACATTACCGTTTACGGTCTTCCCTCCGGTAGACTTTTTAAAGAAATCCCGGTATTTTCTCAGTTTCCAACTTCAGGATATGGATATTCCGAAGAAACAAAACCCATGTTAAATACGTCTTTTGGGTTTGTGCCCTGGGATGATTCCCATCACCCTGATATTTCTCAGACCAATGGCGAGCTAGATGGACGATGGATTTTTATTAATGGGAACAACACCCCAAGAATTGCCAGAGTTAGTTTAGAGACCTTTGAGACTGAAGAAATCATTGAATTACCCAATAGTGCAGGGAATCATAGTTCTTCCTTTATTACAGAAAACACCGAGTACGTAGTAGCGGGAACCCGTTTTTCAGTACCTGTTCCTCAACGCGACATGCCTATTAATGAGTACAAGGGTAACTTCAAAGGTGCCCTATCATTTATTAGTATAGAACCAGAAAGTGGACGTTTAAACTTAGAGTTCCAAATGATGATGCCCGGCTTTAATTACGACCTTTCACATCCCGGTCGTGGAAAATCCCATGGATGGTTCTTCTTTACTACCTACAATACAGAAGAAGCAAATTCTTTGATGGAAGTTAACTCATCCCAAAATGACAAAGACTTTATTGCTGCTGTGAACTGGAAAAAAGTTGAAGAATATGTAAAAAACGGTGGAGGCACAAAAATGCCTGCGGAATATGCCCATAATGTATATGATGAGCATACCCATATGGCCACTTCTACTATGAAAAAAGAGGTGATTGCAGTTGACCCAACTGAGGTCCCTGGTGCAGTGTACTTCTTACCAACACCAAAATCTCCTCATGGATGTGATGTAGATCCATCCGGACAGTATATTATTGGTAACGGAAAACTCTCAGCTGACTTAACCGTTCACTCTTTTGACAAAATGATCGAGGCTATTGAAGGGGAAAAATTTGACGGAGAGGCTTATGGAATTCCTATTTTGAAGTTCGAAGATGTTTTGGCCGGAACCGTAAAAAGTGGGGGTTTAGGTCCATTACATACAGAGTTTGACGGCAAAGGAAATGCCTATACAACCTTCTTTATTTCCTCAGAAGTAGTGAAATGGAAAATAGGAACTTGGGAAGTCTTAGACAGACAACCCACCTTTTATTCTGTAGGTCACTTAATGATCCCTGGTGGGAACTCAAGAAAACCCTTTGGAAAATATGTGGTGGCTATGAATAAGATAACCAAAGACCGTTATCTACCTACAGGTCCGGAAATGGAACACTCTGCCCAGCTATATGATATCTCGGGCGACAAGATGGAGCTACTCTCTGATTTCCCAACCCATGGTGAGCCGCATTATGCAGCAGGTTGCCCGGCCGAATTACTAGCACCTAAGTCGAAAAAAATCTATCGCTTGGCTGATAATAAGCATCCATATGCCGTATTGACTCCAGACCAGGCAAGAGTAGAACGTGATGGTAATGAAGTACACGTGTATATGTCAACTATTAGAAGTCATTTTACTCCTGACAACATAGAAGGAATAAAAGTGGGAGACAAAGTATACTTCCATATTACCAACCATGAACAAGATTTTGATGTACCTCACGGTTTCGCTATGATAGGTCAGAACACCTCAGAATTATTAGTAATGCCAGGACAGACCAAATCTTCGCTCTGGGAGCCTAAAAAACCAGGAGTATGGCCATTCTACTGTACCGATTTCTGTTCGGCCTTACACCAAGAAATGCAAGGATATGTTAGGGTTTCCCCGGCAGGATCCAATGTACCACTCACCTATACCCTGGGAGAGTAGGATTTTGTAAAAAATCATTTTTTCAAACGAAAAGCGGGTTGTGTCTATGACCTTCCCGCTTTTTAATTGAAATCCTTCACCCTATGCTTAAGCTCGAAGCAAATCAAAATTTTAAAATTTTAATAGTATTGACTAAATAAGAAATTATGAAAAAAGCAGGTTTGATAATGATTATTGGTCCTCTATTCCTTTTGGGATTATTCCATTTCCCGCTTTGGAATATTAAATTAGGAGCACCACAGTATCCTGAACCTTTGGGGATGAATATCCATATAGATGGAATTCGTGATATGAACGAATTTGACTTGCAGAATATTGATGGTCTCAACCACTACATTGGTATGCGCAAACTACCAAAACCAGAAGAAATGTGGGAGTTTAGCACCTTTCCTATTGTAATTGGTGGCATGGTAGCCTTGGGCGTGTTCATTGGGTTTTTGGGATTTCTTGGAAAAGTTAACTATAAATGGTTCGCAGGCTGGTTTGTCTTAATGAGTATTCTTGGGATGTTGGGCATGTATGATTTTAATGCCTGGATGGTGGATTATGGCACCAATCTGGATCCCCATGCCATTATGAAATTAGCCAATCCTGACGGCTCCCCGATGAGCTATAAACCGCCGCTTTTTGGTCATGCCAAAATGTTGAATTTTGACGTAACCTCTTTACCTTCCACCGGGGCTTGGATGATGTTTGTGGGAATGAGTCTTACTTTGGTGGCCTTTTTTATAGGATGGAAAAATAGATCAACACCCCATTCTAAAAAAACAAGTACCTTGGTAACACCATGAAGACATATTCAATTCTCTTAATCATATTTTGTACTCTACTATCAGGATGCAATAATAGCCCAAAGCCAGTGTCTTACGGTGCCGATAGTTGTCATTTTTGTAAAATGACCATTGTAGACAAACAACATGCCGCACAGTTTATGACGAAAAAAGGAAGGTCTTATGCTTTTGATGCCGCAGAATGTATGCTGAATCATTTAAATGAAATTGATCGAAATACAGTGGCTTTATTCCTGATCAATGATTATAATTCCCCAGGAGAATTTATAGATGCGACCACAGCAAGTTATTTGATTAGTCAAAACATCCCCAGTCCAATGGGGGAATACCTTACCGCATTTAATGACCAAGGGGCTGCAGAAAAAGCTCAGGCAGCAAATGAAGGAGAAGTTTTTAGCTGGGAAGAAATACAAAACAAATTCAAAAAATAATCTACAAAATAAATATTACAAAATCCTATGTGCCAAATAAATGATATGATCAATTTGCAAACCATTGATAAACTTCAAGTAAAGGAATTGGCAAAGAACGAAGCTTTCCAAATTCTCAGCATCAGTTTGGAAAAAGGAGCTATTTTTCCAGAGCATACCTCCCCTACTGACGCTCATTTAATAGTATTGGAGGGTGAAATTATTTTTAATATACAGGAAGAATCACACCATCTAAGGTCAAAACAAAGTCTTGCTTTTCCCAAGGAAACAAAACATTGGGTTAGCGCAAATGAAAATTCCAAATTTTTGATAGTTCGATGATATCCAAATAAAAACTTTAGTTTTCGGGTTTGGAAGAGTGCTCGTAATTTATATAAGAACCCACCACAGCTTTCGCTTAATCTAACCGCCAAAAATGAAATTATATAATATTAATCTTATCAGATTTTGGATTTTAATGATTTCTCAAGAGATACTTGAAAGAAGCTACAGACTAGCATGAGACTAAAACATCAAATCTTTATATTATTCAGCTGTCTAACGCTATTTGGATGTAAAACCCTTTTGGCAAAAACCCTTACCGTATGTTCCAGCTGCTCTATTAAATCGGTAAAGGAGGGAATAAGACTAGCCTCAGATTTTGATACGCTTATAATTAAAAAAGGTACTTATAAGGAGTTCAATATTCTTGTTGACAAACCTTTGACCATTTTAGGGGAGAACTATCCCATCGTGGATGGGGAGGAACAAGGAGAAATTTTCCGTATTGCTTCCGATAATGTCACTTTAGATGGCCTTTTTATTATCAATGTAGGCACAAGTTATACTTCCGATTATGCAGCTATTAGAGTCGTAAGGAGTGAAAAATTTGTCATACAGAATGTTGTTCTTGAAAAACTATTCTTTGGGATCTATTTAGAAAAATCAAACAACGGAAAAGTTTACCACAATAAAATTATCGGGGATGCAGTGGACGAGTACAATTCCGGAAACGGCATCCAACTATGGTATTGTAAAAATGTAGAAGTTGAAAAGAATATTGTTCAGCACGTAAGGGATGGTATTTATCTCGAGTTTTCGGATAATATCACCATAAAAGACAACCTCAGTACCGACAACCTTCGTTATGGACTTCATTTCATGTTTTCAAACGATGACGTTTATACCAATAATACCTTTGAGAATAATGGAGCCGGGGTTGCGGTCATGTTTTCGAAACGAATTAAAATGGTGGGAAATACCTTTAGAAAAAACTGGGGTACAGCGGCTTTTGGAATGCTTTTAAAGGAAATCAACGATGCGGAAATTATAGGAAATACCTTTGAGGAAAATACCATCGGTATCAATATTGAAGGATCTAACCGAATCATTTATAAAAACAATAATTTTATAAGGAATGGTTGGGCTATAAAAGTATTGGGAGCCTGTTACGCTAATACCTTTACCAAAAATAATTTTTTATATAACTCCTTTGATATTTCCTATAACAGTAAACTAAATGACAATTTATTTGACCAGAACTACTGGAGTGATTATACGGGTTATGACCTGGATAAAAACGGTTTAGGAGATGTTCCTTATCGACCAGTAAAACTCTTTTCTTATATCGTAAATAAAACACCGGAAACTATAGTGCTTTTACGAAGCCTGTTTATGGATATTATCGATTTTTCTGAAAAGGTCTCCCCTGTTTTTACACCCGACAAACTTTTGGACACCCGCCCATTAATGAAAAAAGCCCCATGATTGAAATAGAAAATCTTTATAAAACATTTGGCCGTAACGAAGTCCTCTCAGGTCTTAATCTTAAGATTGAGAAGGGAGGTATATTTGCCATTTTGGGTCCGAACGGATCAGGTAAAACCACCTTGATAAAAAGTATCTTGGGTATGGTAATACCGAATAAAGGACAAATTTTAGTGGGGGAAACTCCCATCAAAAAAAATTGGAAATACCGACAAGAAATTAATTATCTCCCGCAGATTGCCAACTTTCCGGGTAACCTGAAAGTAAAGGAACTTATCAGAATGATAAAGGACCTGCGTCAAATGCCCAGTGAAGAAGAAAAACTAATTACCCTCTTTAAATTGGAGGCATTTCTAGACAAAAAACTATCTACTCTTTCCGGTGGCACCAAACAAAAGGTTAATATCGTTTTGGCTTTTATGTTCGATTCGCCCTTATTAATTCTGGATGAACCTACCACAGGACTAGATCCTGCTTCTTTGATTAGTTTAAAAGAATTGATACAAAGGGAAAAGGCAAACGGAAAAACCATTCTAATCACTTCTCATATCATGCAATTTGTGGCCGAAGTGGCCAATGAAATTGTCTATCTATTAGAAGGTAAAATCTATTTTAAAGGTACTATAGAAGAATTAAAAACCAAGACGAAACAAAACAATTTAGAACATGGCATTGCAGCCATAGCAAGTACCCCCGCCAATGTTTAAAATATTAAAATACAGTTTTTACGACCTTATACGTAGCCGTTGGAGTTATATATACTTTTTATTTTATCTTATTTTGGGGTTTGTTCTGCTCTTTTTAAATAATGATGTCTCCAAAGCGGTCATTACTTTAATGAATGTTATTATTGTACTCGTGCCCCTTATCGGGACCATTTTTGGAGTCATGTATTATTACAACTCTAAAGAGTTTACGGAACTTTTGCTTGCACAACCTATAAAACGTTCCTCCATCTTTTTCGGACAATATTTAGGAGTAGCAGGTTCTTTAACGCTTAGCCTGGTGCTGGGTCTTGGCATCCCTTTTTTACTATATGGTCTTTTGCGAAGTGATGCCATTTTCGATTTCTCCTTACTTCTGGTAACCGGGGCATTTTTAACACTAATCTTTACCGCTTTGTCTTTTAACATTGCCCTTGCTAATGAAAACAAAATCAAAGGGTTTGGATATGCCGTTTTACTATGGCTGTTTTTAGCGGTCATTTATGACGGAATCTTCCTGATGTCTTTAATAATTTTCAAGGAATATCCTCTGGACAGCTTTTCCTTAGGGGCCACCATGTTAAACCCCATTGACTTGTCGCGAACTCTTATTCTCTTGAAACTAGATATATCGGCCCTTCTTGGCTATACAGGAGCCGTTTTTAAGCAGTTTTTTGGTACAAATAGAGGGCTTTTTATCTCCCTTTTAATGTTGATTATTTGGACCGTACTTCCCATATGGCTCCTAGTATACAAATCCAAGAAAAAAGATTTTTAGGTCATTAATTACTTGATAAAAATTCTTACTTTGTAAATACAAAAGTCCCGGTTTTTCTAGCTAGCTAGCATAAACTATTTTCCGAGAAAAAACATATTTTCAATAATGACCGACTTACAGATTGCCAAAAAAATTATACTAAAACCTATCTCAGAAATCGCGGAAAGTTTAGGAATCAACCCTGATGAGATTGAAATGTATGGGAAATACAAAGCCAAAATCCCCCTAAAAGCAATCGACAGAGAAAGGGCCGATGCAAGTAATCTGATTCTTGTTTCCGCTATCTCCCCTACTCCGGCCGGTGAAGGTAAAACGACCATGTCTATTGGTCTTTCCGAAGGTTTAAATCGTCTAGGCAAGAAGACCACCGTGGTTTTAAGAGAGCCTTCTCTGGGTCCGGTATTTGGCATTAAAGGTGGGGCCACTGGTGGGGGTTATTCTCAGGTGCTACCCATGGAGGATATTAATCTTCATTTTACAGGTGATTTTTCAGCTATTGAAAAATCTCATAATCTACTGGCCGCCCTTATCGATAATAATATTCAAAGTAAAACGAACACCCTACAAATAGACCCGAGAACTATCACTTGGAAGCGGGTGATGGACTTAAACGACCGGGCCCTAAGAAGGGTTATTGTTGGTCTCGGCGGAACTACGTCGGGTGTGCCCAGAGAAACCGGTTTTGATATTACTGCAGCTTCTGAAATCATGGCCATTCTCTGTTTAGCCGATAACATTGATGATTTAAAAAGACGGTTGGGTAATATTTTTATTGGATTTACTTATGATAAAAACCCTATATACGCCAGAGATCTAAAAGCAGCAGGGGCCATGACCGTTCTTCTTAAAGATGCTATTAAACCCAATTTGGTGCAAACTTTAGAAGGAAATCCGGCCATAATTCACGGGGGACCTTTTGCCAATATTGCCCAGGGAACAAACTCTGTTCTCGCCACTTTAACAGGTATGACTTATTCCGAATATACAGTAACCGAAGCTGGATTTGGGTTTGACTTGGGTGCCGAAAAATTCTTTGATATCAAATGTCAAAGTGCCGGTTTAAAACCCAAAGCAGTAGTCCTGACTACCACCATAAGAGCCCTAAAATACCACGGAGGGGTTGATCTCAAATCGTTGACAGTTCCGGATTTGGAGGCTTTGCAAAAAGGTTTGCCCAACTTGGAAAAACATCTCGAAAATATAATCAAATTTAAGGTGCCTGCTGTAATTGCTATTAATAAATTCAGTACTGATACGGCGGAAGAAATTGAACTTATAAAAGATTTTGCTGCTTCAAAGGGAATTAAAGTGGCCCTTGCGGAAGTATGGGCTAAAGGTGGTCAAGGTGCACTTGACCTAGCCCGAGAAGTAATTGCGGCAGTAGAGTCAAACATTACAGATTTTCAGCCGCTTTATTCATGGAATTCTAGTGTAAGGGATAAAATTGAAACGATTGCGAGAGAAATCTATGGGGCAAAACATGTTGATTATAACACAAAGGCCAAAGCAGATCTAAGTAAAATTTCCAATCTAGGCTTAGATCATTTGCCGGTTTGTATTGCCAAAACGCAGAAATCCTTATCTGATAACCCAAAATTACTTGGTCGACCCAAGGATTTTATCATCACGGTAAGAGAAATTGAAATTGCTGCAGGAGCCGGATTTTTGATTCCCATTACAGGCACAATCATGCGGATGCCGGGACTACCTGCCCACCCTGCCTCTGAGGGCATGGATATTAATGAGGAAGGCGAGATTGTAGGGTTATTTTAATAGCAAAGTTTGATCATCTTTGATAGAATAAAGGAAAAATATCAAGTCCTTTAATTTAAAATGTCTTATTAGACATTAAGGATAAACCTCTAAAAATAAAGGCCCACTGAGTAGTGGGCCTTTAGATAGGGAACATTAAATACTCCTGTGGCTCAAACAGAAGCAAGCTAATCCCGAAGTTACTCCCCCTGACCTAAGGAGAATCCTCGTTTACCATCAAACTCATAAAGGTTTTCAGTCTTAATAACATCAAAACCGTCATTATTTAATTGAGACAATAAAGCAACAACTTGTTCATAATTAATTGGCTTATACGTCGGTTGAGGCTGATTAATTACAGCTTTCTCTGAAACAAACCTGCATCTCCAGTGATCTGTGCAGTAGGTTTCTTTTCGGCCAGCCGGGAATACTTTAACGCCTCTATTAGTAATCATTTTTAATTTCAAATTATAAACACTAACCTCCAACAAATCGTTTCCAATTATTTGAGGATCAGTGCCGGCCCAATCAATAAAGACATCCACGCCTACCAGTTCTTTTTTAGACTGCTTTCGTTTGTATTCAGGAATTGTTATGGAACCCGATCCTTTATATAAAGTACTTTTTGGAAAAAACGAAGGAGTTTTTCCAAGTCTTTTGATAACTTCTTCTGCAAATTGAGAGGTACTTACTTTTTGGGTACTAATGTCCTTTTGATAAATATCTGCTGTATGATAACCCTCTTCAATGGTTGTTAACCAAGCATTTTTAATTTTATCAGCCGTCTCAAGTTTTCCCAAATGAGACAACATCATCACTGCTGCATTAATTAACCCTGATGGATTGGCAATATTCTTACCCGCTATATCAGGAGCTGATCCGTGAATTGCTTCAAACATAGCTACATTAGTCCCGATATTGGCGGAACCGGCCATACCCACAGAACCGGCAATTTCTGCAGCAATATCAGAAATGATATCTCCATAAAGGTTAGAAGTTACTATAACATCATAGTCTTCCGGATGCGCTGCTAATTTGGCTGAACCTATATCAATAATCTGTGAATTATTTTGAATTGTAGGATATTCCTGAGCGATTTCAAGAAATACTTTGTGAAAGAGACCGTCGGTTAATTTCATGATATTATCCTTCACCATACAGGTAACTTTCTTCCTTCCATAAGCCTTTGCATATTCAAAAGCGTAGCGAACGATACGCTCGCAACCGGGTCTAGTGATCAACTTAAGGCATTGCACAACATCTTCTGTCTGCTGATGTTCTATTCCCGCATAAAGGTCTTCTTCATTTTCACGAATAATCACCACATTCATCTTTGGAAAATGTGTATGAACATAAGGGTGTAAAGAATTAACAGGTCGTACATTTGAAAACAATCCAAGAGATTTTCTTAAGGTAACATTAAGACTCTTAAAACCCTTCCCTTGTGGAGTAGTTATTGGGGCCTTAAAAATAACCTTGTTGCGGTTGATTACCTCCCAAGCCCTTTCTTGAATCCCGGCAGAATTACCGGCTAAATAGACCTGCTCTCCAAGTTCTATAAACTCTGGTTCAATACCTGCATCGGCCGCTTGCATTATGTTTAAGGTGGCCTGCATGATTTCAGGACCAATACCGTCACCTTGTGCCACGGCTACCTTTACTAGCTTATTTTCTTCTACTTTCCTTTTTTTACTTTCTAAAACCTTGTTTTGCATATTGGATTTATTTCAGATTGTTTTTACAAAGGTTGAAAATTTATCTCATATAGTTTTATTTATATTTCATATCATATACATAAATAATATTTATGTATAAATAATTTTATCGTTGAATTAACTTCTTCTCTAGTGTTTTGATTGTAACATATGTGAGTTAATTAAGTCATACATTATAGAAATACTATTTCTTCCCTTCTAATCCATAAGCTTGTTTAATTAAAATCATAAAATTTGGGCTGTTTGGGAGATCAAATAGTATTATGGAGTAACTTCATTATCAATTCTTCCGCATTTTATTTTCTTAAATGCAACCTTTTTATTTTTCGTTTGTCTTTGATAATAGAGGCCGTTAAAAAATTAGTAAATAAAATCAGACCAGCCTTAAATGGGAACCCATTCAGTGAATATACATAAGGAGTTGTTGGAAAAAGCAAAACTGGGGATAGGTCTGCTCAGTTTAAACTATATGAACTTTATGTAGACGCTATGTATAATGTGGTACTAAGAATTTTGGGAAATAGAGAAGAGGCAGAAGATATTTTACAAGAAACCTTTGTGGATGCCTTTAAAAACTTAAAAAAATTTAGATATGAAAGCACTTTTGGTGCCTGGATAAAAAGAATCGCTATTAATAAGAGTTTGAATCATTTAAAAACAAATAAAATCAAGATAACGCCCATAGAAGATCATGAGTATTATCTGGCCGAAGAGAAGGAAGAGCCTATAGAATATGATATGAGGAAAATAAAAATAGGTATCTCGAAGCTACCTCATGGTTTCAAACAGATTTTCAGCCTTTATTTATTAGAAGGATATACTCATAAAGAGATCGCTGAAATTCTGGAGATTTCGGAGGCAACCTCAAAATCTCAGTACCATAGGGCCAAAAAGAAATTAATTGAATTAATCAAAACTTTGTAATGGAAGACTTAGAAAAATTCATCAAAAAAAATCGTTCAGAATTAAATTCAACTTTTCCGGACAAAAACGGTCTTTGGGATAAGATCTCACGGGAATTGGATGAACCTAAGGTAAAAGTGATTCCCCTGTGGAAAAAGTCTTACCGCTGGGCAGCAACACTATTGATTCTTGTAGGCCTAAGCTCGCTTTTGGGAGTAGCATTTTTCTCTTCCAATGAACAAGAAATTCCCGCTGATAGCATAACTATTGAATTAAGAGATATTGATGTGCACTACCAAGGATTAGTTTCCTCTCAAGTAGCGCTGTTAATAAATCATCCCAAACTATCAGAAAGCTCTAAAAAAGAATACTTATCCTTTTTGGATGAGCTAGACGAAGAATACGCAGTATTAAGGACGGAATTATCCAAAGACTTAGATAACGAAATAGTCCTTGAGGCTATCATTTCGAATTATAAAAAACGAATAGAACTCATTCAAAAACTCCTAACTCTTTTGGATGATTCAAAATTAAAAGAAGACGACGATGCATACACCTTATAAAATACTACTCCCCTTGTGTGGTTTTCTTTTCCTCTGTCTTCCTATGCAGAGCCAGGAAAAGATTATAAAGAGTATTGAAAAAAACTATAGTCTTAGTCAGGCCGGAAAGTTAAAAATCCAAAACGCATATGGTCATTTAGCCATTAGTAGTTGGGATAAAGATAGTGTTCAGATAATCGTAGACATACGCGTAACACATAAAAAGAAGGAAAACGCCCAGAGCCTTATGGACAGGGTTGCACCGAAGTTTGAGGAAGCCAAGGATTATATAAGTATAACAACAGAAATTAAGGAAAAGAGTCAATCCTTTTTCTCAAAATATGTTATCAAGGAGACGCCCTTGGATTTTAGCAGAGGAAATCTCGAGATTAATTATACTATTAAACTTCCCACAAGGGCTTCTTTGGAGATAGATAATAAATTCGGGGACGTGGTATTGGAAGATTGGCAAGGGAATCTCAAAGCTTCTATAGAACATGGTGATATCTTTCTAAGTCAACAAATGGAGCAAATAAATTTGTCGATGGCCTATGGTAAAATAAAAGGCCGAATGGTCGACTATGCTTCTATTGAGCTCAAAAACGGCTCATTGGATATAGAAAACACAAAAAAACTACGATTAAATAGTCGAGGTAGTACAATCAAGCTAAATCAGGTGATTGATTTAGAGCTATACTCGAATAAAGATGAGATAACTATAGATAGCCTTGATGTTATTAGAGGAGATCTTAAATTCACCACCTTAAAAATAAGCAAGGCAGATTCTTTAATTGATCTGAGTATGAAAATATCAGATTTTGAAGTAAATCAAATAGGACAACCCAATGCAACCATTATAATCAAACAAGAAGATTCAGAGGTCAAATTAAATATTACGGGGATCTCCTTTAATTTTGATGCCCTTCTCGAAGAAGGTCTGCTTAGACTTCCAAAGTCCTTTACTAATATCCAAAGCAGAGTCTTAGATAAGGTGAAGAAAATAAGAGAAATTGAAGCTACTTATGGAAATAAAAAAGAAGGAAGAGTTTCAATTCATGGTAGCAAAGGAGCTGTTATTCTAAATGATATTTTGTAAACCTGAGGAAATCTTCGCTCCAATAGCCATCAAATTATCATAAGAGACAAATTATTTTTCCATAAATGCAACCTTTCTAAAATTGACTTGTCTTTAGTAGTATCAATCAAAAATCAATTATAATGAAACATTTAAAATTTATTCCAGCTTATTTTCTATTCCTCTCCGGAATAGTTTGCTGGGCACAAGATTCTGCGGACTATGTGGAGTTTAACGATCGAAAAAATGTGGTCCATGGCGTTTACCTTGGCCTTGGAGGTTACTATGGAAAAATTGCAGGTAAAGACACCTATTTAGGTAGCGTTAAAATTGCCTATGTGGCCAACCAACAATTTGAGGTGGGTATTATAGGAGTAGGATTATACTCTGAACAGAATTATAGCAGTAGCTCCTTTTCAGTTGGAGATTTGGTAGGAGGTTATGGAGGATTACATTTAGAACCCATCCTTTTTGGAAAGTCTAAAGTAAATATGTCCTTTCCCGTACTTTTAGGAGGAGGTGCCGTGGGATTTCTTGATGGAGATATTGATGACCCCTTTACAGACGTAAATGATTGGGAGGCCGTCTTTGTCTTTGAACCAGGAATTAATGTCCTCTATAACATCTCAAGATATGTTCAGCTAGAAGCGGGATTGAAATATAGGTTTTCCAGTAGTACCAATTTTATTCCAGAAAAACCGAAGAATATAAACGGATATTCAGTTGGACTAGGAATTAAAATTGGCGTCTTCAATATGGGTCGAAACAGATATAAAAAGAATATTTAAAGAACAGGATATGAACAATGTAAAAAACCGTATTGGTCATGATGGCATAGCTACAAAATATGTCTTTAGTTTAAATAAAGACGTGTTTTTGACAGAACAGGAAGAATCACAAAATAGAAAACAACAATTAATGCCGATCCCTTTTAGATGGACAGCACTTTAAAAAACAAAAAGATGAAAAATATAGTAAAAAAAATTAGCCCCTTCGTTTTTATATTCCTTTTAATTTCTTGTGATAGAGAAACAGTTAAAGTAAGTGATAGTATCACAGAAGTTCAAATAAACGGTGGTGATTATTCCGGGGTAAAGGTTTCAGACGCCTTTACTGTTTACCTAACATTTGACGATAATGAAGAGAGTATTGTAGTAGAAGCAAATGCCAATCTACAGAGTTCAATAATCGTTGAAAAAGAAGATGATTATTTAAGAATTAAAGTGAAGAATAATACCAATATTAAAGGAGATGCAGTAATGAATGTTTATATCAGTACTGCTTCCCTTAATGAAATTTATGCCGCAGGGGCTACACAGGTAGTTTTAAACAACCAATGGGTAAATCCTATATCCAAAATAGAACTGTCAGGAGCATCAAATTTAATGGGAGAGATAGAGATGGAAGAATTAGAATTAAATGCAAGTGGCGCCTCCAATGTTGATCTTTATGGGAGTCTGGGCTCCTTAAAATCTTCTCTTGCAGGAAGCAGTCATTTAAAGGATTTTGATCTAAACCTAGCTTCCTTAGAAATTGACTTATCTGGAGCCAGTACTGCTTCTCTTAGTGTTTCTGAGGTAATTAAGGTACACGCCAGCGGTGCCAGTTTACTTTATTACAAGGGAGATGCCATTATAGAGGAACAAGAGTTATCCGGTTCTTCCCAGGTCAAAAAAATAAGCTCTCTTTAAACCAAGAGATACTTAACGGAATGTAAATTAAAATGGAGCTTTTAAAAAGGCTCCATTTTAATTTACCCGTTTTGTAATATATCTTATTATTTTAATACTGCGATCTAAAGAAAAGCACATTATTAAAAAGACAAATGAATTAATATTCAAAAATTAAATCCTTTGATTTAAAAATATTAGGCTATTAATCCAGTATATCGGGAGTACCCTCAAAGTGGTATGGTTTGAAGAAAAGAATTACCTTTGCCCAAGAAAAAAATATAAATTTATATGAAAAAGTTCTTCCCTTTAATTCTATTAATACTTTTATTTGGTTGTTCCTCTGACGATAATGGGCAAGATGCAGACGATAATGCAGAAGCTTACTTTGGTACCTGGGTATTAGTAGAGTCTAATGTAAATCCGCCTATAGATGCAAATAATGACGGTACTACCTCTAGGAATTTATTGGATGAAGTAGAGTGTCTAACCGGTACTATAGTTTTAAATGATAATTTTAGGTTTACCTTAACTTCGGTAGAACCGATTATTACGGCTATCACGGGAGACCTTTATATAGTTAGTTGCTCCAGTCCGACTGCTGATCTAGGTTTATGGGCATATGTGGACGATACCATTGTCTTAGAAGGTAGCCAGGACATTGTTTTTGAAGTTTCCGGGAATAGAATGACCTTTACTAGCGGTTTAGACCTGCCTGAGGTACAATCAATTGTATATGAGAAACAATAGGAATGCTTTCTAAAGGAGCTCCGAATGTACCCTTTAAATATTTTCTTTGGATCTAGCAGAAATAAAAAAAAGTCCTCCATAGAGAAATAGTGCTACTTAGTACCATATTACAATACACAATTTTATAAAAAATGATGGAAATACTATTTAAACCCTGGCCCTGGTATGTTTCAGGACCCCTGATAGCCTCTGTAATGGCTATACTTGTACTCTTTGGAAAGACCTTTGGTATGTCTTCCAACCTTCGAACACTTTGTGCCATGGGCGGAGGAGGAAAATACGCCGATTTTTTTAGATTCGATTGGAAAGCATATCGCTGGAATTTATTTGTAGTGTTAGGGGCTATTATCGGAGGATTTATAGCCGTTAATTTCCTTTCTGATGGATCTACGATTGACTTAAATCCAAATACCATTTCAGATCTCAATGCCATGGGATTTTCTGAAGTAGGAGAAAGTTTATTACCCGGAGAATTATATTCCTGGGATGCTGTATTTAGCTTAAAAGGCCTGTCTATTTTAATTATTGCCGGCTTTCTGGTAGGTTTTGGAACTCGCTATGCAGGCGGATGTACTTCGGGGCATGCTATCACTGGCTTAAGCAATCTCCAATTGCCTTCTCTTATAGCTGTCATAGGCTTTTTTGTTGGTGGACTGGTAATGACTCATTTAATACTTCCTTTAATTTTTTAGCTATGAAAATTTTAAAATTTATTGGGGTAGGTATCTTTTTTGGGATTGTTTTGGTAAAGTCTGAAGCGGTTTCCTGGTATCGAATTTTTGAGATGTTTAAATTTCAATCGTTCCATATGTATGGAATAATTGGATCCGCTGTTTTTTTAGGAGCAACCACTATTTGGCTATTTAAAAAGTTTGGCGTTAAAAATACAGAGGGCACTAAGGTTTCCTTACCACCAAAAGACAAAGGCTTTACCAGATATATGGTCGGTGGTACTATTTTTGGGCTTGGCTGGGCTCTCGCAGGTGCTTGTCCCGGGCCTATGTATATCCTTCTGGGAACAGGGGTCTTTAGCATGCTTATCGTTATTGCTGCAGCTACCTTGGGCACTTTTGTCTATGGAGTTTTAAAAGACAAACTTCCTCACTAAGGAGCATCTCTTTTATCCCATTACCACTTTAATCTGATGCACTTTTCCTTTGGCCAAAAGTGGAATTAGATTTCCCTCTAATGGAGTTCCGTTAACGAAAATTTGTTTTATTCCCTTTGAAACATGATCAGGGTTGGAGATATCAATGTCATAAGTGGCTTCTCTAAAAGTTCTGATCATCCTAAAACCATCCCAGGCTTTTGGGATACAAGGATCTATAATTAATCCTTGATAGTCCGGCCTAATCCCTAAGATATATTGCGTAATAGCATAAAAATTCCAGGACGCCGTTCCAGATAACCATGAATTCTTGGCTTCTCCAGGCTTATTTGCCTCTTTCCCCGCAATCATCTGACAATAAACATAGGGTTCTACTTTATGTAATTCAGATAGGTCTTCCAAATAACTCGGGGCAATTTTACTGTAATATTCAAAAGCCCTATCTCCTCTACCTAATTGCGTTTCTGCGATCATGATCCAAGGATTGTTATGACAAAAAATACCACCATTTTCTTTATATCCGGCAGGGTAAGTTGAGATCTCACCATATTCTATATAATATTTGGTAAAAGCAGGGTAGTTTAAGACTATCCCATAATCACAATCCAAATGCTCCTTTACGGCGTTTAATGATTTTTCAACCATACCCTTGTCCTTGCCAATTTCAGCCATGGAACACCATCCCTGCGACTCAATAAATATCTTGCCTTCTTCATTTTCTGAAGTCCCTATTTTTTTGCCAAAATGATCGTAAGCCCTCAAATACCACTCTCCATCCCAACCATGTTCTTCAACAGCATCAATCATAGCCTCTACATGTAACTGAGCCTCATCTGCCTCTTTGTCTTTCCCAATCTGCCTGCATAGCTTTACATACTCTTTACCGTATACCACGAAAAGTCCGGCAATCATTAATGATTCTGCCACCCCCCCTTTTTCATTTTCCGTGGTTTGAAAAGACTCGTTAGGATCTTCTGAGAAACAGTTTAAATTAAGGCAGTCATTCCAATCGGCCCTGCCGATAAGAGGAAGTTTGTGAGGTCCCAAATTCTCGACAACATGGTAAAAAGAAGCTTTTAGATGTTCAAAATGAGGTTTAGCCCTACTGGCATCATTATCAAAAGGAACCATTTCCTCCAATAAGGAGTAATCTCCGGTCTCCTTAATATAGGCGGTGGTAGAGAGGATTAACCATAGGGGATCGTCATTAAAATTGCCTCCTACTGCTGCATTTCCTTTTTTAGTTAAGGGCTGATACTGATGGTAGCAAGACCCATCTTCAAATTGAGTAGAGGCTATATCAACAATACGTTCTCTGGCTCGCTCCGGTATCTGATGGACAAAGCCAATAAGATCCTGATTAGAATCCCGGAACCCCATCCCTCTTCCTATGCCCGACTCAAAAAAGGAGGCAGAGCGCGACATATTAAAGGTGACCATACACTGGTACTGATTCCAGATATTGACCATCCGGTCTAAACGGGGGTCTTTAGATTTGATACTTACCTTTCCTAAAAGATTGTCCCAGTAAATCCTTAGTTCTTCCAGAGCCCTGTCTACTTTTTCTGTGGTGTCAAAGGCCGAAATCATCTTCTGTGCAGGTTGCTTATTTATGACCAACTTACTTTCCCATTTTTGGTCTTTTTCTACTTCTACATAACCCAACATAAAGATTAGTTCTTTTTCTGCTCCGGGAGGCAGCTCTATTTCCAAATAATGAGAGGCTATTGGAGACCAGCCATGAGCTAGAGAATTTTTTGAATGCCCTTCCCCGACTACATCCGGCTTGTCCAGATCATTATAAAGACCCAAAAAGGTTTCTCGGTCGGTATCAAATCCTTGTATAGTTTCATTCACCGAATAAAAAGCATAATGATTCCGGCGTTCTTTAAACTCGGTCTTATGATAAATAACACTGTCCTTCACCTCCACTTCTCCAGTGGAAAAATTCCTTTGAAAATTGGTCATATCGTCCTCCGCATTCCAAAGGCACCATTCTATGAAGGAAAATAGCTTTATATCCTTTTTGACTGAAGACGTATTTTTTAGGCTTAATTTTTGAATCTCTCCCCAAAAACCTAGTGGGATAAATTGAACTACTTCTGCCTCTAGTTCATTCTTAGAACTTTTGAACTTGGTATAGCTCATCCCATGTCGACATTCATAATGATCCAACTCGGTTTTAACCGGTTTCCAGCCGGGAGACCAGGTGGTATCTCCATCTTTGATGTAGAAATATTTACCCCCATTATCTATGGGAATATTATTATATCTGTAACGGGTTAACCTTCGAAACTTTGCATCCTTATAAAAAGTATAGCCTCCAGCGGTGTTGGAGGTCAGGGAGAAGAAATCGTCGTTGCCTAAGTAGTTAATCCAGGGATATGGTGTCTTGGGATTGGTAATGACATATTCCCTGTTTTTATCATCAAAATGGCCGTAATTCATATTAGTTTGCTTTAATCTCTTAGCCCGAAAATGCGTTTTTTACAAGGCCAATTCTCGATTAAAATTAAGCAAATCTTCCTAAAATTTTTGAGCAAATTTTAGCTTTTACTATACCGAAAAGATCCGGAATAACTTCTTTCCAATGAAACCTTATTAATCATCATGACAAAACAACTGAAATTTTTTAGATTTGAGCTTTGAAAGAAGCCTAAGATGTCTCGCTTTTTTAGTTTTTTATATGCCTGCTTTTTTTCTTAACCAAATCCAGATAAAGTCGTTCAACCTTATCTCTTGCCCAGGGTGTTTTTCTTAAAAACTTTAGACTTGACTTAATGGAAGGATTATTTTTAAAACAATTGATGTTAATTTTCATTGCTAGTTTTTCCCATCCATACTCTTCCACTAGCGCATCAAGTATAGCGGCCAATTTTATCCCGTGCAACGGGTTATTCGGTTGTTCTTTTTGGTAAAGATTTTCCTTATCCATTATTAAAGTGGTTAATCCTTGTTAAACTGTTTCAACGATTTATATGATTTCAGCACGCCAGAGTGAAATTTATAATAGTACTGCGGCCATGGCTTTTAAGAGGAACAATGGTTTTAATATGCTATTCTTTTATTCGATTATATTTCTTTAAGACTTCAATTAGGAGGTCGTGAGGTAAGGCATATGATTTGTTGCCATTTATTCCTTCCATTGTTTCCGCTGCTACTAAAGCATTTACAATAGCTTCCTCTACAGACTGAACAGTTGCTTCAAAAAATGGACTAATTAAATCATTTGAAAATGTTTCAACGGTTGAAGTACCTGACCTATTGAAGGCAGTTTCGTTAGCCGTAGAAAAAGCTAAGAAAATATCTCCGGAACCATTGGTGCCATAACCTCCCACCAAACCGATCCCTAAGGGAACTCTTTGAGAAATTCTTTTTAATTGATGAGGAAGTAAGGGTGCATCTGTAGCTACTATGACAATAATAGAACCGTCTCCTTCTTTTCGATAAGATTGTGGCGGCAATTTCAATTCATTGTTTAAAGTGTCTAATAGCTCCCTTCCAACCGGAACTCCTGCAATGGTTAGGGACTTTTTTCTCCCAAAGTTTGCCTGTACCAAAACACCAACTGTATAGGTTGTGTCTTTAATTTTTACAATTCTGGATGCTGTCCCGGTTCCTCCTTTAAATCCCAAACACATCATTCCGGTTCCCCCGCCTACATTTCCTTCTTCTATTTTTCCTTCCGAAGCCTTATTAATGGCTTCGAGGACATTTTTTTCTTTTACGTGAAATCCATAAATATCATTTAGAAAGCCATCGTAAGTTTCGGCGACTACCGGATAAGTATACCACCATTCCTCTCCTTGGTACCAATCTGTATCAACATACCACTTCAAAACAGCATCTCTTACCACTCCCACGCTATTTGTGTTAGTAATCATAATAGGAGTTTCCAAAAATCCCGATTCAGTAACCCAAGTGGTACCGGTCATTTCCCCATTGCCATTTAGGCTGTACCAATTTGCATAAACAGGACTAAACTTTTTGTTCTTACCTCTTGGAAAAATCGCTGTAACTCCAGTTCTGACGGGACCTTTACCTACAATATTCTCACCCTTCCCGTGGATTATAGTGCTATAGCCGACCTCAACTCCTTTGACATCTGTTATAGCGTTTAATTTACCCGTTTCACCAAAAAAAGGTACGCCTAAGTCCCTTGCCCTTGGTTTTTGCCCGAATGAAACTAAGCAAGGAAGCATTATTAAAAAAACTATAATTATTTTTTTCATTTCGGTCGGTTTTAATTAGTTACAAAAAATAGATAGTCATTATATCTGAATTCTTCCAAGTATAATGTATGGTCCCAAGTGATCAATATTATGGCAAATTTTTCAATTTCTGACTTTTAATCCACGCTTCCATGGCTTTTGGCGACATGATCTCAGGGTTCCCCAGCTCTTTATCCTCAACATCCACTAGTTCCTCAGGCAGATCATTAATTAATAGGTCTAAATCATGGGAACTGTTTATTTGCTCCATTACGATTTTGGCCATTTCTTCATTATGAGGAATATCTCTTGCCCTTACTGCTCTTACCAAACCTTTTAACAATGTTTCCCAAGTGGTCATAGGACCCTGAACAATTGAAGCCGATTCTGCAAAAGAATCAATAAAGGCAAAGGGAACCTTGGCAAATTCTTCTTCCATAGCAATGACACAGGCAATCCAATCAGAATCAAATGAGAAGTCATATACAGATGGGTTTTTAAGAATTTCAGCTAATATATCCTTGTGATACAATTTAAAAGCAGCCTGGGAATCATTTATATCTCTGGAGAAAATACTAACGCCTATCATCCGCTGCATATGCCTTAGTGCCTTGATACCTATCCCCCAACGGTTTTCCTGCTTCACCAAAACGGCCTGGGGATCTTTTCTATTTCCAAGTACTACCTTATAAGCTTCCTCTAAATGAGGTCTGAGGAGTAAACCAATTTGAGATAAATGAACCGAGTTATCTGCATCGGTATAAATTATTAAATCGACCCCATCTTCCAAGGCCTTCTCACAACCCAAAAGAATGGCCCCTCCCTTTCTGGAGTCATCTGCCGAAGCCAGATTCTTTAACGGAGGTTTATCAGCCGGCAAAGCCTTCTCCAGAAATAACACTTCTATTTGATCGGCATATTCAGATTCCTTTCTAATAGCTTCTGCCATATCCCCACTACCATGTGGACAACCATCATCTACCGCATACAGTTTCCACTCTATGTTTGAATCTTTAAAAAGCCAGTCGAGTTGATCTACTTTTACATTTAATAAGTCTTCCCCATTAGGATTACTACCGCTTTTCTTTTGCAGTCGATTTTGCTCTCCCCACATGGCAAAAACCACTCCTATTTTCAAATTCTGCTTGTAAGAATCTAAATAGGCTTTCGAGTCTGCAATTTTAGCAGCAATGCGAAAAGATAGTGGTGTAGTGGCATCATTGCCCAACTTAAGGATTTCTTCTATGGGAAAACTGCGAATACGGCTTACCAAATCATAGAGATAGGCCTGATCTGCGGCTGAAGTTAGATCAAAACTTTGTTTGCTTTCTTGAGAAATACCAGTAAGAGAAGGGTTCATGGAGACTAAGCTTAGTTGCTTATAAAAATACAAACTATTTAAACTTTTTAGACTTTATAGACGCAAAAACAAAATTAGTCAGTCTACAAAACGTAAGCTCTAATAAAAAATTCGATTAGCCATTATCCAGTTTATTTTATAATAATCATTTCATCCAAGAATTAGTTTTGGAATAAACTGCAGGTAGCCTATGCAGTATGCTAAAAGAACCACAATTTTAATTGCTTCCTATTCATTCTTATTTAAAAGTGTCAGGCAATTCTTGGTAAGCTCTTTTATTATGTTCGCTCTATAATTAGTTGATTTTAGCTGATGGTAAAAACCGGTCAATACATTATGTTGATAAAGGAGTCCCCTGCGCTTTGAATCTGTATCTCGAACCCAAGATGTTCTAGCATGAAAATCACTATCAGATAAATCGAAGTCCAATAACATATTTCTTTCATGTATGTGCATTTTAATATCTTCCATTGTATTCTCCAGAATAATGGCCATAAACTCCTGTGAGTTGGATAATTCCATAAGTTCTTTTCTTTGCTCTTCTGTAAGTAAGGTAATATTCCCCGATTGCTGCATATCTCGAAAAGTATGGTTAATTGGAAAGTAGTTGACAAAGTTTGCAGGAACATTACAGGCCTTTAGCAGAAGATCATTCAAAGGGACATCTTCAGAATCAAAGTATTCAAAATACGCCTCAATTGCCTTTTGCATCTTAAGCCCATTAGTTATAAATTTATTTATCTGAATTGTATCAGAAGCCAGATCGTTTATAAGTTTCTCTTTATAGGTATCAGCCGTTTTTTTGATCTTACGTCCCTCATTCCAATTATTAAGACTAAAAGCAATCAAAATTCCAATTATGACTACAAATATTTCTAGAGTGTAACGATACCAGTTTTTCTTAAGATGCTTTATAATTTTCTTCATAGTAATAATGTACCACTCAAAATACAACTACATATTGACAATTAAACGTAAACAACAATCTAATTTACGGCTTATAGGGATCTAATGTTTCAATACTTCCATCGTCCCTATATTTGATTTCAGCCACTTTAACCGACCTAAGATGCGTTACCCCATTTGATAGGCTAGAATCGTGATAAAACAGATACCACTTCCCTCCTAGCTCACAGATTGAATGGTGTGTAGTCCAACCAACCACAGGATTCAATATTCGCCCCCTATAAGTAAAGGGGCCATAGGGATTATCTCCGATGGCATAGCAGATAAAATGGGTGTCACCGGTAGAATAAGAAAAATAATACTTCCCTTTGTATTTATGTAACCAGGCAGCTTCAAAAAAACGTTTATCATTCTGTTGCTCTGAAAACAACTCCCCCTGCTCGTCCAAAATCTGTATCTCCCTAGGGGTTTCAGCAAACTCCAACATATCATCCGTTAATTTGGCTACTAAGGGTAAAAGAGCCGGTTCTTCCGGTTTAGGAAGTTCATTCGCCTGGTCAAATTCATTATTGCGATAGTTTTGTAACTGCCCTCCCCAAATACCGCCAAAATACATATAATAACTACCGTCCTCATCCTCAAAAACTGCCGGATCAATTGAGTAGCTACCCTTTATAGCTTCTGGCTGGGCAGTAAAAGGTCCGGTGGGGGTATCACCAACGGCAACCCCTATTTTAAAAATACCATCATAAGCCTTTGCCGGAAAATAGAGGTAATACTTTCCATCTTTATAGGCAGCATCCGGGGCCCACATTTGTTTTTCTGCCCATGGAACATCACTTAGCTGTAAAGCCACTCCATTGTCGACTGCTTCACTTCCTATGCTATCCATGGAAATTACGTGATAGTCTTTCATGGCGAAATGACTTCCCAAATCATCAAAAGGAATTCCGGCTTCAATATCATGCGACGGATAGATATAAATTTTTCCATTAAAAAAATGTGCCGATGGGTCTGCAGTGTAAATATGTTTCACCAGGGGTTGTGAAATGGCTTTTTTGTCTTGTCCAAAAAGTTGGATAGAGAGCAGTAATAAAAATGAAATACAAAAGGTTTTCATAAGGAAACTTAATGGTTTTGTATATAAACAGGAGTATTCTGATTGTTGCAAATTATTCGCATACATTAAATATATTAAAAAAGCGCAAGAATTATTTACTTGCGCTTACTGACCTATTTTTTTGTTCAATAATTCCGATTTATTTCTCTTGGATATCTAGAAATTCTTGAATCGCAGTGCGCATAGCGGGTCCATTATCATTTAGGGTAGAATGTCCTGCTTCCGGGATGATAATGAATTTTGAATTGGGTACCATTTCAGAAAATTTCTGGACCGTTTCCGGAATGGCTTCATCAAATTCACCTGTGGTAAATAATGTAGGAACTTCTATCTTTTTAAGGTATTGATGATTATCGAAATCCCGAAGGGTTCCTAGTGCAGTGAACTCACTGGGGCCCCACATATAATTATAGATAAATGAATTTCTGTTGGATGGTACAGTATCATAGGGATGCTTGATAGATTCTTTTCTTCTACCATGTTTACTGGCAAAGAGGTTGTTGGCAGCGGTATATGATTCAGTATCAAAGACACTATCTCTTACTGCTATATGAATTGCAGATTGGATAGAATCAGGTAGCGCTGCTACGAGCCTGTCTGCATCATCAGTCCAAATTGGCGTGCTAAAATACGGGCTGTTAAATATGAGCCCTTTTATCCCTTCCGGATAATTAGCATAATATTCAAGGGCCAATCCTGCTCCCCAGGAACCTCCAACTAAATAGAATTCATTCAATTTTAACTCCCCTCTAATCGCCCTCACTTGTTCAACGAACTTTTCCACTTTTAATAAAGAAGTATCCTGATGATGGTCAGATCGTCCTGATCCTAATTGGTCGAATATTATTACCGGTCGTTCTTTCGCTATTTCAGATAAGTTATAATATCTCGCACCTGTACCTCCGGGTCCACCATGTAAGCACAACAAAGGAGTATTATTACCCTCTCCCATTATTCCATACCAAATTTTTCCACCCTCTACCTCAACATATCCCTCTCCTTGAAGGAGGTACGGGTTAGATTGTTTTTTACTAAAAGTACAACTTGAGATGAAAAGCAATAGAATAACACTAAAGGAAGCAGTTTTCTTCATAATTATGGTTTTGAGGGTATAATATCAGGATTCTTTCTTAAGGTCGATAAAAATTTGTCATTAAAATAAATAACCTTGAATATTTGTATAAGGTTTGTTGCAGGTTAAACATTTTATCGCCCATTTCCTGCAGGCATTATTGGGTGAAGTTTTATTGCTACATTCTATTCTCCAAGTTTAGTAACTGCTGTAATCTCCCGACAACTTAAATTTCAATTCTGCAAAATACTTTTAAATAGTAATGAATGACAGACTATCTAAGAAAGCTGGTATTTTACTGGTTTGATGAATCGTTTTCTGATTTAAACCTTTACTACTTCAACTTTCGCCTCTTGTATAGCCCCTCCTCTTCCCATATCAGTTAAGAGATCATTTGTCAGGGCATTAGCAGAAGATTCTCCTTTTAATAATGAAGGCCAGAATCCCTGGGGCATGCAAACGATTCCTTGTTTTACCTAAGTACTTATTTTTTCATAGTTATTTATGCTTCCTATGCATTACTTACTATCTGTAGACTTGTTGCAAAATAATATTAATAGGAGGATTAAAATTAGTTCAACGTCTAGCTAAACCGAATATCACTATATTTCCTAAACAAGATAAAATTTGTTTTTGTATATCTATCAAAAAGCATAGAACACCTATTTTAAGGAATAGAGTGCTAAAGTGTATTTACTTTGAGGTTCCAAACCCCGGTTTTTGAAGTTAGCTGTACAAATTCCGTAAAGTCTTTTGCCTTTCTACTCAAAATTTTTTCAATGTCATTTGACACTACTTGATTTTCAGGTTTTCCAAGAACTTCTCTGAACAAGTAGCTGAAAAGCCAGACATAATCTTCGGGCAAGCCGGCAGCTTTCATTCCTTCTTCATATTCTTCTATTGAAATAGCCTGAAACTGAATCTCCCTTCGAGTTTTCTTTGCGATGTTTTCCACAGCGTCTTTCAAGGTTAACTTACGAGGGCCTGTAACTGTAATGGTCTGATTATTATAGGAGTCATCCAAAAGAACTTTAACCACCACATCAGCAATGTCATTTACATCTACAAAAGGGATCTGTATTTCAGACATAGGCAAGGCTACGTGTCCCGCTAGAATAGGTTCTAGAAAAAAGCTTTCACTAAAATTTTGATTGAACCAAGATGCTCTTACCAGCGTATAATTTAATCCGGAATTGGCGACAATTTCCTCACAAGCTTCCGCTTCCGTTTCACCTTTACCTGAAAGAAGTACCACCTTTTCAAGTCCCTCCTTTAATGCCACTTCCGTTAATGTGGTAATGGCCTCTTTTGCGCCAGGAACAGCCAAATCCGGATAGTAGACAATATATGCACGGTCCATTCCATGAAGGGCCGCAGCATAGGTGGAAGGATCGTCCCAATCAAAAGGTGGATAACTACTTCGCGACCCTACCCTTACGTGGTGGTTTTGACTATTTAAGGATTCTACTACTCGGCGTCCAGTTTTCCCGGTACCTCCAATTACTAAAATGTTTTCTGATTCCATTTTTCTATTCATTTTAAGATTAATATTGATTATTGAACTCCAATAAATTGAAGTCTTTTTATTGTTTTTTGATAAAACTTTCCATGAAGGCAGGATATGATATCTGTGACATCAAATAATTTATCTAATCGTGTAAAGAATGGCATTATATAATGTTTAAAGTTTTTTTGTTTGAAAAAAGAGCGCTAGAACAACTAATACAAATGAGAAGACCGCAAATATTGTCCTAATCAGGTGAAGGCGATTCCATTTTGTTTCATAAAACGTTCTGAATGCTTCAATTTTATCCGTACTTAAATCGGTAAGCTTTAGGATTTTCAATTGGTCATTCAGTGGAACATTTCCTAAAGCTGTGACACCGACCGTTCCGAGTAAATAAAAAATAGTTGCTGTAAGCATTAACCAAAATGTAATACTCTTTGTGTGCAATTGATAGATACTCGCAATACTTAGAAACACGACACTTCCAAAAAATATTAGAAAGAAGGCAGGATTCAGAATAGCGTTATTAATGTTTTGCATGGTATCCAGATAGATGCGGGACGTCAATTTTTCTGTACCCGGAATCACGGATACCGACCAGGCATAAAATAGCCCTGCTGACAGGCCTGTTAAAATTATTGCTCCGAAGAGAATGAAAGATTTAATTGATAGTTCCATAGTTCTTGTTTTTTATGAAGGTAAATCGCTTGAGTAATGTCCGAAATTCTTCGTTGGTGATATTAATTTCCTGCTCTTGGTCATTTCCTTTTTCACAAAGACTTGCAGGCAAAGATTATCAGTACAACCTTCTATATTTGAGTCAGGGAAGCGTATTCTTTTATTTCTGGTTTTATGCCCGATGTTGTACTTATTTTCAAGAATTAAGGGTTTATTCTGATTGGACGAAGTCCCGTTTATGCTATAGGCTGTCGCAATTATTTGCTTAGAATTTTGAGCTTGCACTAAATCGACAAGAAATTCAGATAAAATGAGAATAATTAGTGGAATCAAATATTTACAGAGTACTATCATAACTTGGGTATTGTTTCATTTCTGAAGCAAAATTCCAATAATTTGATAGTTTACAATTGACCTAATAGGACAATGCGTTGACTGTTTAGGCCAATCTTGTAGAATTTTAAGAATTCATATATTCTACAGGTGTTTTTCCTGTCCATCTTTTAAAGGCGCGGTTAAAGGCGCTTTGTTCAGAAAAACCAGTTTCAAAGGTAATCTCAACAAGATTTGGATTCGATTTTTTGAGTAGATATTTGGAGACCTCTTCTTGCTTTTTTTGAATTAGATCACGAAAAGTCAAACCATTTTCAGAGAGTCTTCTGGTAAGTGTTCGGTTGCTCATCCCTAGAATTTCTGAAATACTCGTTATACTAGGTATACCGCTCGGTAAGGCATCTTTAATAAGTCTTTCCGTATCAGTTACAATCCTATTGGCTCCTATCTCAATACCTTTAGTTTCCTCTTTGACACGCTCTAGCAGGAACTTATTAATACTTATATCTGCTTTTGCTGTTCTAGCATTCAAATCTTCCGCCCTGTAAGACATAAAGTTATGAGGCTGATTGAATAGGATGGGGCATTGAAATGCTCTCTTATAGCTGTCAAGTTGTTTTGGCTCATCGTGTTTAAAAGAAACAAGTGTTGGAAATATTTCTTTATCACTTATTGCTTGCAGAACCACTACAGTTGCTGCAAATGTTGCTTCATTAGACAGCTCTAAACCTCTTCTATGTGCATCTCTAAGGAGGTATATTTTTGAAATATCAGAATGTTTTTCAACTTTAAAAACATAGCTGTCAGACAACAGCTTAAAATAGCGTTCACTTCTATCAAATATTTCACCCACCCACGAACATGTTTTCCAGGCGAGGCCTAATACACCATAGTCATCTATTTTCATTTGTTGGCCAACCCTTGCCGAGAACCCCGGCCCCAAGGCATTATCAAGCAATTCATGGAGTTCAAAAAAATGATCCGCCGGTACCGCATTAAGGTGAGAAATTTCATCAATACTCGTTGGTAGGTTTTCCAAAAAACCTCTCTCTAGTCCTTCGCTCAGCGCGTGATTAATCACTTTCCGATATAGATTAATTGAAATGTAGTGCACAAAAAAACCTTTTGAGACTAATATAACAAAGAAACCATTAGTAATGGCTAAGTCTTGGTAGGATAGCTTAATGTACTGCAGCCCTCAGAATTGCTTACAAAAGGTGGAGATCATCTATACTTGGTTCTCTTACCGATTTAAATAAAATAGATTCTACTATTGTTATTATTTGGAAGTTATTTAATAACTAAAATATATCTTGTAGTATTCTTTTTATCACTTTCCATTATGAAAAATATAATTCTATCCTTAGTAATCATCTTTTTTACATCCTTTGCTTGCGGGCAAACTGAAATTGTTCCGAAGACTCCTTTCACCAAAACATATTTAGGCGTTTGGCTCGTCGCCAGTGAACACTGTTTAGAGGTAGCCAGAGCCATGCCCGAAGAATTATATTCATACAAGCCAACAGCTTTAAGCAAGTCTTTTGGAGAGCAAATGGTCCATATTGGTTATACCGTAGAACTCCTTACAAAACGCTATGTACAAGGTATGGACGTAAAACCAAATACCCCTGACGCTTCTAAGATGAGTAAGGCTGAGATTCTTGAAATATTGGAAAATGGGTTTACTTACACTACGAATGTAATCTACACTATAGAGCAGGAACAATTGGATGAGTCTTGCGTGATGTATCATAGTGGCAATACTGTGAGTAGGGCGTTCGCCTTTTTTTATGTACAGGATCATATGACCAATCACCGGGCTAAGGCAAATTTATATCTTCGAATGAATAATATACAACCTCCTGAATACACTTGGTGATCAACAAGGCATAACTCCATGAAGTGCTATTTCTAAGTATTGGGTATGCTCTATTTTTAATTAGTCTTTTTGGTCTATTCTCTTTAACAAGCCATCTAATATTTCGTCATCTTCATCCAGTAAATGGTCCTTGATAAAAATATCCGGTATTACCCCTTCTTCTTTAGTACTACCATTAACTCGGACAATATATCCTTTAGATACTTTTACAGCAATCCCGGTATTTGAAAGCACATATTGAAATTGGGAGGCGTATAAAGAAGGATAATCGCCTGTTTCTTCTCCCACTATAGTTCCAAACCGATAATCTTGTATCTGGGCAGCGGTCACAGCCGCCTGAGAGTGCGATTGTCTGTTGACCAAAACATACACTTCTCCCACAAATCGTTTTTGTATAGATTTGGGGGGATGTGCAGCAAATTCATATTCATAGATCTCACCATTTTTATGGGTAAGTATTTGTTGAAAATAAACATCCGTCGTGTCGTTGTTCACTCTAACATGTTCCTTGAGAAATTTACTACTTTTAAGGGTAAAGCTAGAATTCCATTTGAAAGGTTTATCGGCAAAGTAAGACACCAAATAATCACTGAATGAATTATCACCGCCCCGGTTATTTCTAAGATCAACTATCAAATTTTTACTTTTCCTTTCTTTTATTTTTACAAAAGCAGAATCGATGAATTCTCGATACTTTGTTTCCTCTCCGCCAAAATCTCCAGGATTTAGATAGGCCGATTCCTCAAAGAATCTTAAGGTCTTTTTTGCATTCAACACTTCGGTTCGTTTCATCTCGTAGCCCTCAATTAGACTTACCGCTTTTAGTGAATATTTTCTAACCATTTTGTTGGATCGAATTTCCACTTCAAAGTCATCTTGCTTGCCAAAGACCTGCCAGTACAACCTGGGAAAGGAATACATTTCTAATTTGGCATTTTTGAAATACAGACGTTCAGCAGATATCTGCGGGTATATTTTGGAGAGAACTTCACTGATAGCTACTCCATTTATACTTAGAATTTCTGAACCTATCTTTATAAGTTCGTTGTTTGAAAAGTTTTTTCGAACCAAAGATTTATCGTCCTCAAAGGCAAGCTCTAAAGGAAAAACAGTACCCCCGGCGTAGGCATATTTGCCATAAGACTGTCCTGGAAAGTCAATTTCTGTATGCCCGTTATTTACAACCGATATTAAACGCTGAAAAATACTAGTAGCTTCCAATAAATTCAAAGAATCTTTGATGACGGAGGCTTTTACTTCTAGATAGACCGCATCGAATTCTTGTTCTGAAGTGTAGACATACAAATTGTAGTGTGCATCTTTTAAGGACTCCTGAAGGGTTTTTAAGTCCGTTATAACTTCTTCTTTGGAGAACTTTGTTTTGACTTGACTAAAAGAACAAAGCGATAAAAAAAATAAAAGGATGATTAAATAGTCAGATTTCAATTACTTTATTTAAATATTTTTCAGTTAATAGCATTTTTTAATAAAGGGTCTATGTTTCTATTAATTGCTTCTTTTTAGACCCTGATATAAATTTTTCTTGTTTCATCTATTTTGACCGCATTTGACCACAAATACTGTCAATTTCTTAGTTCATGTACTTCGTAACTCATACTTTACACTTCCCCTTTATTTCCTCATTGAAACCACAAGCTGCTTCACCTGCCCTGTCCTTTCAAAAAGCTGTTGGCTCGGATCTGCATCAAGCTCCAGGCTTTCGAACTTCTTTGAGGATAGGTTTGTATAAAATACTTCAAGACCTTCCTTATCTGCTAGCTTATAAACCACGGGTACCTGACAATACGTAAAGCAAAGACTATCTTTCTTGAGAGGTATTTCTTGAGAGTTCCCTGCAACATCCACATAAGAGAAAGTGGTAGGTTCCTTTAAAAACTCGTCCTTGTTAAAAATACCTGGGCTAAAAGTAAGTCTACCCTCTTTAACCACTACGCCCAGTTCTCCCATCCTGCTGAGAATATCTTCTTTTACCTGTCCGGTCATCCCGGGTTGTTGGGCTCCCTTCCCAGCCGGGGTATGGGAATAGGGATCCGTTGGAAAGGCCCCATAGAGTTCAGGAGATTTATGTACTCCTATCCCTGCATTAATTTCGTAATAATGATCTATTAATCGTCCTATGATAGCTTCGTCCTCTCCATTTTCTATGGCCTTTAAACAGACCTCCTGCACTGCCAACAATAATTTAGATACCATATGCCAGTAAATAGATCCCAGTCCCTCATAACCAAAGAAAGTCCCTGATCTGCCGGTAAACGACTTATGATCAAACACTTCTTCAAAGGTGTCTAAGAGCAATTGCTGTTCCTCCTCAATGAGTTTTTTATAGGACTCTTCAGAGAGTTCCGCAAGCGCTTTTTTGAGACTATTGGCATTGTTAAAAGTCCCGTTAAAATGGTAGTCGCCTACTTCATCCTCTTCTATGACCGTGGTATTTCCATCCTTAAGTAATTGTTGCAACAGCTTCGACTGCTTTACTTTTTCTAAAGGAATTTTGTTCTTATCCACAAAACGTGGCAAATCCTTGTCCGGATATAAGATATAGCTGTATTGATCTTCCCGAAATAAGCTACTGTCTTTTAAAGCATCTAGCACTTCCAGACTGGCTTTTGCAGAGAGGTAGCCGGCACTCAAGACCGCCACTTGTCCCTCCAGCATTTCACTTAAATAAGAGATCCCAATCTCCTTCTCATTCTTTAGTGACATCAGATTATAAGCATGATACATTCTATCTGCTCTCTTATTGGCGTCTATGCTGTGATCCATATAATCTAGGGTCACTTCTATAAAATTCAAAAGTGCTGTTTTAGAAACCATTTTACGGGCTCCACTAAAACCATCTGCATAAATAGCCGCTCTGTAAGCGCTCCCAGCCTGCCCCAGGCCATCTAAGACCAGCTTTCTATTTGTATCCGAGATACTTCCCTTTAAAAGGTCCTTATAGTTTTCCAAAGTGGTACTAAGGCCATCAAAAAAGCGAATCAGTTCCTCAGAGATAAGAATTTCCGTAAAAGATGCTCTCGCCAGGGTGCTTTGCAAAAAGCTTAAATACCTTCTGATATAGTAGAGGGTTACCATAGACACTCCATTCCCTACCAATGCATTATTGGCATCATTCCATTCCGGTCTTTGTGTATTTAGCCAGATTCCCCCTTCCGGAATAAAGTTAGAGACTTTTGCCATCAGAGTGGCCAGTAATTTTTCCAGCAGATTTACTCTGTAGATCTCTCCGCTCTGATCGGTCAAAAGGGCCCCATCGGCACCCATTTTAGCTTTCCTTTTAAAGATTTCTTCACTTAGCTCATGGTCAAAATCGATCGTATCCTTAGGGTTTTTAAGAGTGTCTTCATAACTCTTGATCTTGTAGGGAACATTGGCATAGACAAACAAATCCTGATCAAAATAACCCTCTAACTTCGCCGGATAGTAATCTTGTATGAACTCTAAAAACTTGAGGAGGTAAATAATCTGATGATCTCCCCAGTAGCCAATGTACGACCAGGGATCGTCCGGTTCTATAATCTCCCAATCAAACCCATCTTTAGTCACTCGGTAAGGGTTGTAGCCTTCAAAAGTGGTGGCGTTTAAGAATTTATGGATCATACTGTCTATAAATTCCGGATAGGAATGTGCAAGGGCCTCCCAGTTTTGGAAGATATCCCGCCAATTCCCCTGATAATCCAAAATGTTCGACCCATCAACCTCACTTTGGGTATTGATAGAAAACTTATTCCAGGGTCGACTAGGATCTCCATGGCGTCGACTAAATTTTAAGGGCATATACTCAAAACAGAGTCTTTTAAAATCCGGTTCTGAGCTTTCTAAAGCAATCTTATTGAGCGTTTTTAAGGAGAAAGTATCGGGTAAACCGCCAATCTCTGCATCGTGGTTTTTTGAAACGTTTTTATTGGCCTTTTGTAAATAGGTGGTGAAATCCTTTTTTTGAATTTCATAATTCTTATCAAAAATCCCACCTCTCATAATGTTGTAAAGTACGTTGGAATAATGACGGGCGGTGCGCAACTCATCAGAGGTTTGTTGTAAACCATCGGCAGCGGCAGCCAAATCGATCAGGTTTTGAGTTCCCAAGGCAATATCCTGTTCTACTTGCTTGGAAAGACTTTGAGAGTTCTTTAATTTTTCCTTGATATCGATCACCTGAGCCGGCCCTTGATTTACATTAGCAACAATCATCCATTCCTTTTGGGTTGCCGCCGCCAATGTCAAGTCCGCACTTATAAAATAGGCCCCTTTTTCGGCCTTGATATCGGTTTCGTTTTGAAGGGTCTTGCCCCGTCTAAAATTGTTGAGTTGCAGAGAAGATACTAAGTACTTTGGCTTCTCAAAACCAAGAGACCAAGCTATAGTAGCTTTAAGTGCTTCGCTTGGCTCCGCCTTGTCCACAATGATGGCACTCAGAGCAAAAATACCCAGACCGGTATCAGCCTCTAATTCGCTTTTCTTATAGGCATCTACCAAATTACTTCGTCCATTTTGCAAATCGGTATTTACCCCATAAGGCAGAATGTTCTGCAAACCATCTAGTAGGGTAAGCTTGATCTCCTTTTTAGTATTGTTTATAAGGCTGGCCTTTCTAACAAAGCCAAACTGATTGCTAAAGTTCCATTGGTATCTAAAAGTGAGTCCCAGATCTTCGTTAATTTCTTCGAAGATGAGCTTGTTGCCATAGTTGTTTTTGTAAAGATTTCTACTGATGGTATAAAGTCCTTCATAGCGATCAGAAAAAGGTTCCCACAAGAGGGACTTGTCTTTCAAATGAACCCGAATTAAGGTCTTGCTACCCGTTACCTCAACCGATTCGGTTATTTTATCATCGGTATAATACGGAAAAAGAGAAGATTCGCTATCCTTTCTTCCAGCTGTAAGGCCACCATTACTAGATATAAACATCCAGTGATTGGAATCACTTACAAGGCTCATAAAAAAGGGCCTTAACTCGTTACTATGGGAGATCTTATAATAATCCTCCTTTTCAAAATTTACATACTCCCCTTTTACTTCATGAGGTTTAAAATGAGTTATGGCTTCCCCTATATATTGCTCTGCTAGATTCATTGTAGCTTAGTTTTTTTAAAAATAAAAAACCCTTTGAAAGTAAAAGACTTAAAGAGGGTATTATCGTAGCAATTATGCTTTTTTTTTACTTTAGTTTCCGAAACAAGATAAAACAATTTATAGTCATTTCGAAGGCTCTAAGCCAGAATACCCCATTAAATTTTTATAACTTAAGTCAGATTAAAGCAACCCTCTGATTGCTGGTGCATCTAATGTTTAAAGCTACTGCCATGATAAAAAAGTATGCGTTTCTTCTATCTTTCTTACTGATTGCCTGCTCAAACAGTGACGATTCAGAGGGCGGTTTTGATATGAATAGCTTTCCACAGGAATGGAAATTGACAGGCATGTCCGGAGGCTTAACCAATAACATTCTTATAGGGAGTGATATGACTTGGCAGGAGAATATTACGCTAGAAGAAGATGGGCGATTTTTAAAAGTACGGCAATTTGAGGAGGTGAGAATTGAAGGTGCCGGGAGTTTTTCTTTTGATGAACAAGATGGAGAGACCTATTTAAATCTGGCCTATGATTCGGAGACCCTCTTAATAGAAAGTTGTACAGGAGAAAAACTTAACGAAAGACTATTTATGTCCGACACGGAATCGCTAACAGGCGGATCTGCTCCATGCGATGGTCCAGGTCTTTATTATGATCGTGTTGAATAAATTATTCCTCAACTTAGTGTCATTAAATACCACTGGCTTAACAGATAACTTCATTACTCTAGGAAATCCTTAAAGTTGATTTATTGGTTTTGATGTAAGTAGGTATTTACTTTTTGATAACCTTATTTTTATCGTACTTCCTAATCAATTTAGATAAGCTTTTCATAGAAATATTTCCGGCGGTATTTACGTAATCCCAGCCATTATCATCCTGGTTTTTGGTTATGACTGCTTTTCCAATGATGGTGGATTCGGACACCAAAATTCCATTATTTAAATCGTAGATCCTGATGGTACTTTCTGCCTGATTCGTTTTTTTGTGTTACCTATAGGTGGAGCCGTTGCAAAGGAAGACATTTCTTCCTTTACTAAAATAGACTTAATATTTATCAAATAGTCACATTCCGTACCAATTTTCAAATCTTCTAATTCTTTCGTATTAGGTTCAAAGGGTGTTTTTGTGGAAATTAATTTATCATGCCTTAATTCGTTTATTTCAAAAAGAGAATCCTTTAAAATCTCCCTAAAATAATGAAGAGCAATATTTTGAATTCTATCACTTTTGTAGTTTGTGATGGCTTCGTTTAAAATCCATTTGCCGTTGGAAAAATCTATACTTTCCTCTATGCTATACGAATAGGCGTATTTAGTGTGTCCACAACTACTAATAAAAAAAGGGATAAGAAAAAAAAACAGGTTTTTCATCATTCTTTGCTTTCTATTTTACCTATTAAAATAAGTGTTAATAACTTCCTATTTTAAAATAGAATCTACGTAAAAATCTAGGAATGATTTTCTCCAGGTGTCGGGAAAAACCTGTTTTTTTAGGGCCTCGCTATCATAAGCTTTTAAGCTCGACTTAGAAATAGCTACAATGCGATCATGGGTTGTACTATATATCTTCCCTTCACAGAGAACACTGTCTTCCATCAATTCAATAATATCCAAATTAATGATCACGGTATCTGGAAAGGTCACGGGGAAAATATATTTGCAATCCTGCCAGGCCAGGATAGGAACTATTTTACTGGATTTGAAATCGCCCCCTTGCATTTTCCTAAACATTTCAACACGCGCAGATTCCATCCACCGCAAATACACGGTATTGTTCACATGCTGTGCAGCATCCATATTCCCCCATTGTACAGGAAGTTCAATGGAAGCATAGCTTTCTGAAATATTTTTGCTCACACCCTCACTTATTTAACCATAAAAGGGATATTAGCTGCTGCTGAGTGATTATGACCATCATTTACATAGACAAATAAGCGATATGCTCCTTCTCCGGGTGCTTTCACTACTACTGATCCTCCTTCTTGAGAGATTATGAGTCCATCTATAGCTTCCGGTCTTGATTCCTCATCTCCCCCGTCTTTAAGGTCGGTGCTTTCCGGTAAAATTTCCCAGCTATAGGTAAGAGGATCGTCTTCATGATCCATCATCTCTATAAGCGCGCTATATTCCTGACCTTCCTTTAAAGTAACATTATCCAAGGCCACTTTTCCGTCCAGTGTATAGTTTTCGATAACAGGAGTTCTATTTTCAGGCCAGGAGCCATTCCAGATATAATGCATAACATCTACGGACTCCGTTTCTTTACCATCTTCCAAAAAGATTCCATACCAGGTAGGCGTTCTTTCCTGTTTATTACCCCACAAAAACACATAAGAGCCTATACACTGAGTGGTATCAGAAGCTATGCCTTTTTCATGACGTTGTAAATAATTGTTCGCTTTAATGGTGCTATTCTGTTCTATAGGCGCTCCCCAGCTAGTTGTTGGCACCTCCCAATGCCCGGTAGCTCCCCATTCTGTAACCATATAAGGACCTTCCCAACCATATTCTCTTATAAGGCGAGGTACTTGGGGTAAATCCCCGTACATCTGCACGGATAAGATATCCAAATCGGGACAACGCTCCTTAATATACTTTACTTCCTGTTCCCCAATACCCGCCAAACTGGTAGTAGTTAAGTGATTGGGATCTACTTCATGGATCATCTCCGAAATTTCATTCACGGCATCCCAAACCTTCGGGTTTTCATAATGTAGGTTTAGCTCATTTCCTATGCCCCAAATTAAGAGAGCCGGATGATCTTTTAAGGCTACTACCTGCTCTTTTATTTCCATTAGTTGTTGGTTCACTGCTTCAGGATCATCATAGTCAAAACCATGTCTTTCCCTACCCACTTCAATCCCCATGGTCACCATAAGGCCATTTTCATAGGCCTCATCCAAGACTTCCTTTCCGGAACGTTCTCCGTTTTCAGTCCGCCAGGTTCTGAATGAATTGGCATTATGACTGGCCAAGGCCGGAATATTGCCAAATTCTAATCCTGCACCTTTAATATAAAAAGGTTCCTTATTGACCCTTAATATATATTTGCCATCCTCCATATTCACCTCCACTTTGGCTGGCATTTCAGTGCTAACCTCAACTATCTCAACTTCTTTTTTTTCTGAGCTGTCCTTGCACGATAATAATACAGACAAACAAACGATACTAATGATAATTCTCATTTTAAATTCTATTTTCTAATTAATACTTCCTGAACTTCTTCTAATGTTTTCCCTTTTGTTTCGATGACGAATTTATAGACAAAGATTATAGCAAGGAAGGATAACAAAGCATAAATGGCAAAGGTGACTGTGGGACCTAAGTTCGATAATTCCCAAGGGAAAACCTGGGTTACAGAAAAGCTAACCAAAGAGTTAAAGAAGCCTACCACGGAAATAGCAATTCCTTTGACCTTGGTCGGAAATATTTCTGAAATCAGGGTCCACATAACCGGTCCCAGCGAAATGGCAAAAGCAGCCACATACAAAAGGATGGCTATTAATACTAAGGTGGCATTGATCTGAATAAAATTCGTTATTTCATTTCGTTTAAACTTGAGGAACAGGTCCTGATTCATTGCGGCTCTAACCTCCTCAAAAGCGCAGCCTGACTATCAAAGGACTTTCCATTGAAATCTGCTCAATGCAATTTGAATTTCTTCATTACTTATTTTACTCAAGGTGTCGTCATTAAAATCATAAGTGGCATTATTAAATGCAAAGGCTGCCATTAAAAGAGCGATAGTCATAAACGTTGTCCCAATCAACAAAAGAGGTTTTCGTCCCAGCTTATCAATTAACCATATGGCTACCAGTGTAAATACCAGGTTGGTAAGCCCAACGACAATCGCCTGCAGAAAAGGAAGAATCCGTACTTCCACCGGCTTGTTCAAAAATGGTAGGAGCATAATAGAAAACCGCATTAATCCCAGTAATCTGTTGGAAAAATGCAATTCCCAGGGCAATAATCATGATGGTACGGTTTCTGTTAGAAAATAGATCTGATAATTTGCCTTTTTCTTCTTTAAGGTCAACGCCTCGCTGAATCTCCGCAATAGTAACCTCGGCATATTCTTCTCCGCCTATCTTTACAAGAATCTTTCTGGCCAGTTTAACCTGATTTAATTTCGTAATTAACCATCGTGGACTTCTTGGTACTGTAAAAAGTGCCAAAAAATAAATGGCTGCCGGAATGGCTTCAACACCCAACATCCATCTCCAACTATTTTCACCCCATATCTACTAGAAAGTAATTAGAGAAATAGGCAACAGAAATACCAATAACTATATTCAATTGATTAAAGGATACGAGACTACCCCTAAGTTTTGGAGGTGCTATTTCTGCAATATAAATAGGTGCAATAAGAATGGCACCACCAATTCCAATACCTCCTATAATCCGGGCAATAATAAATTCAGTATAACCGGTTGCCAGTGCAGACCAGGTAGCAGAAATAGTAAATAGAGCTGCAACAAAGATTAGGACATTCTTTCGACCGTACTTATCACTTAGTGGTCCGGCTAACAAATTTCCGGCCATGGCACCAAAGACCACACAACCAACTGAAAAGCCTAACATCCATTCTGTCATTTCAAAATAGATGGTAATTCCTTTAACTGCTCCGGAAATTACAGCACTATCAAAACCCAATAAAAATCCACCCAAGGCTACAATGAGACTTATGAGAATCGTATAGGATTTATTCATTTTTATAACTTGCTCCTTTTTTTCCATATTGTTTGTTTGGTTTTAGTTTGTTTAGTTCAATTGAAAGAAAATTACTATTCTGACATAACAATAGTTTGTATTCCATGGCTGGGAATTTCAACTTTTGCCGTTTTTGAATTCATAGTAATACCGTATTCTAAGGGTGCATCACTTTGATTCATAGCAACGATCACTAGACTACCATCTACATTTACAAATGCCAGTTGACATTAAGGAATTTGCACTGGAAACACTGCTAATCCTCTTAGCACCAGGGCGAATAAATTTAGAAAAATGGCCAATATAGTAATAGGAATACGTTAATGTAAGTTCTCCTGTTTTGGTGTCTCCATGTGCCGGAGCAAAACATAAATTACCCACATGGTTAGGACCCCCGGTTTCATCCAGTAGAATATTCCAGTCTGTCCATGCCACCGTTCCATTGTTAAAATCATTTATCATAGACCTTCCATATCGTTCGGCAAGTCTTACTTCCTCTATTTTGGCGATATCATAACCTTCGTTACAGCCTTCTGTAAAAATTAAATTCTTATCAGGGAAAGTCTCATTTACATTTTTAACATTGTCAAACATAGGAATACCATCCTTCCAGTCTTCATACCAGTGAAATCCAGTACCCCAAACATACTTGGCCGCTTCGGGGTCATTTAAAATAACACTGGCTCTTTGAAATAACAGATCGCGGTTGTGATCCCAAACAATTATCTTTTTATCTCCCATACCTGCTTTTTCCAAGGTAGGTCCGAGATAGTTCTTCAGAAAATCGCGTTCTTCCTCTGCGGTATAAATACAAGATTCCCAACGTTGAACAGCCATGGGTTCATTTTGAATGGTTAGTCCCCATAATGGGATTCCCTCTGCTTCATAAGCCTCAATAAATTTTGCGTAATAATTAGCCCAGGCTTGATAAAATTCAGGCTTAAGCTTACCGCCCTGCAGCATATTATTATTCGTTTTCATAAAAGCCGGGGGACTCCACGGACTGGCATACATGAGCAATTCACCTCCTGCGGCTGCTATTGCTTTTTTGGTAAAGGGAAGTCGGTATTCTCGATCATGATCTATATTGAATGTTTTTAGTTCTGCATCTCCTTCTTCGATATAGGTATAGCTGCCACTAGAAAAATCACAGCTGTGAATAGTGGTTCTACCCAGGGAATACCCAATCCCGTTTTCCTTACTGTAATACGCTTCCAGAAACTTCTCCTGATTCTCTTCGGAGAGCTTATAGAAAGTTTCGGCAGCAGCATCGGTTAAGGCTGCGCCAATTCCCATAAAGGTTTGAAATTCTTTTGTAGGATCCACCAAGATATCAATTTCTGTTTCCAAAGGTTGCTTGAAATCACCAAAGTCTAACCCGGAAGCCATGGTAAGTTTTAAATCGGTTTTATGAGCCGTGGTATAAACTTCAACTTTTGAAGTTTTAACCATGGTCCCATTAGGTTCTGGAACGGGTATAATGTCTTCAGCATCCTTCTTCCTTTCGATAGTGCAGCCTATTAAAAACAAGAAGCTGATAAAAAATCCAATAATTCCTTTTAAAGAAATTTTAATACTGCATTTACTCATTATATCTGATGTTTAGTTTAAAATCCAGAAAGTTCTTTTAGATTATTAAAGGTCAGCAAGAACTCTATTAAAATTTTCAGCTTTCAAAGTAATAAAAAAAAGGGCAGGAAGAACAGACTATCCCTTTTTATCTAAAAATAAGATCAGGTAAAACGATTTTAAATACTAGTTTAAGAATTGATATTGCGGAGACATCTCTAAAAGTCCTCTTAAATTTTGGACAATAGGCCTACCTCAAATTAAAGTATAAGTTATATTTAAATAAGCTGTTGCAGGATAACAAAATCTGTTATGTGATTAATTCTCAACCACATAATTTAAGAGCAACATTCCTTTTTAAGATAAAAGGAATCACTCTCTTAACTATCTATTAGTTGGGTGTTTCAGACAATTTCTGCACTTAAACCAGCTTTCAGTAAACCGCTGCATTGTGGTTTTAAGTCTTTATAGTCTCCGGATTTTACGGTACATTTTCCATTATAGTGTACAATCAACGAACACTGCTCGGCTTGTTCAGGGGTGTGACTACAAACGTCAATTAAGGTATGAATAACGTGGTCAAACGTATTCACTTCGTCATTAAATAAGACAATTTCATTTTGCTTAGCCGTCTCTTCTTCGAGTAATATTTCTTCTGAGACTTTTTCTTTAGTACTCATACAGATGAATTTAATTATCTCTAAAATACATATTTTGCGGCAACCCAATTATTTTTTTGAAGATTTTGTTCATATTTTAAGGAATTTTCTGAACACTCGGCCGTAATTAAAGGCAAATCTTCCAAATAAAAACCACTCAAGAACAAAGACCCGCCCTCGTTTAAATGAGTAGCATAAACCTTAATATCTTCTAGTAAAATATTTCTATTGATATTAGCCAGGATGATATCATAGTGCTGATCCTTTAGAAGACTTACATCACCTTCCATAACCTTGATATTCGTACAATTATTTTCAAGGGTATTTTCCAGGGCATTCTGGTAGCTCCAGTTATCAATATCAATGGCGTCTATGGAAAGAGCACCTTTTTTAGCAGCTAAGATGGCTAAAACCCCAGTGCCACTTCCCATATCTAAAAGAGTTTTCCCCTTCAAATCTGCATTTAGCAGTAAGTCGAGCATCATATAAGTTGTCTCATGATGTCCCGTACCAAAACTCATTTTGGGCATTATAACAATATCGTAGGTAGTAGTGGGCACCTCGTGAAAAGGAGCCCTAACAGTGCATCTATCTCCCAGCACTATAGGATCAAAATTATGTTCCCATTCGGCATTCCAGTTCTGCTGCTTAATCTCTGAGGTTTTATAGCTGATATTGAATCCTTCTTGGTGCAGAATTGAAAGTGACTTTACACTTTTCTCATTTTCCAGTTCTTTGATCACATAAGCTTTAACTCCCTCAGGAGTTTCCACGAAACTATCAAAGCCTAAATCGGCTAATTCAGCAATAAGAATGTCCGTTGCCGGCTGCAGAGGGGATGTTTTAAAATCATATTCCACATAGCTCTGGTCCATATACTATATGGCTTTCACTATGGCCAAAAAGTCATCTGCAACTAAGGAAGCTCCTCCAATAAGACCTCCATCTACATCTGGTTTGGAGAAAATTTCTGTAGCATTCCCGGGTTTAACACTACCCCCATAAAGAATACTAACTTCCTGAGCAATATCGCTAGAATAAGCCTCGGATAAGGTTTCACGAATAAAGGCGTGCATTTCCTGTGCTTGCTCGGGAGAGGCCGTTTCCCCGGTGCCAATGGCCCAAACAGGCTCGTAAGCCAAAACTATACTTTTAAAGGCGTCTGCAGGAAGTGAAAACAAGCCGTTTTTCAACTGAGAGGCTACTACTTTAAAATGATTACCCGATTTTCTATCTTCTAACTCCTCTCCAAAACAGAAGATAACGCGCATATTATTATCGAGCGCTGTCGCGACTTTTTTAGCTAATAATTCATCGGTTTCACCAAAATAAGCTCTTCTTTCAGAATGTCCAATAATTACGGTATCTATTCCAATGTTTAATAACATATCTGCCGATATTTCTCCAGTGAAAGCTCCATTAGCCGCAAAATGCATATTCTGAGCAGCTACTTGTATGGCAGAGTCTTTAACAGCGGAAGTAGCTTGTGCTAAGTTTACAAAAGTTGGGGCCACTATTACTTCTGCTGTAGTTGAAGGTAAGTTGTTTTTTAAATCCGTTAATAGACTTTCAGTCTCATCTTGGTTGTTATTCATTTTCCAGTTACCTGCAACAATTTTACTTCTCATCTTCTTATGTTTTATTAGTTGGTATTGATTTTTCTAATTCTATATTATTAGTCGATTTTAAGATCGGCTAAATCATTATAATGTACTTTCTGTTTAATGGTCCCTTTTTCCAATAGTAACACCCCGGGATTAGATCGCACAATAGTCTTAATGTTAGTTTCATCTGTAAAGTAAAAATGAAAATTTAATTGATACTCACTCTTTATTTTTCCCGTCCATTCTTCATTGGAGGCCGACATTCCAATGACTTTGTACCCCTTACTCATGGCAATCTCTGATACTTTTTGAACCTCAGAAAAGGCTTCATATTCACTTTTAGCCATATCATAGGCAATGACCAACATTAATTTATCTTCCTGCATTAGGACCTCTGTATAATCTACCCCTTCTTGTTCTATGGTAAAATCATGGATAGGAGGTTCATAGCCCTTTTGAATCTCGGTTGTTTCCACTCCCACAAATTCCCCTTCTACCTGCGGGTAGTCTCCCTGGGTGATGATAACTTCTTCTTTCCCATTAATATTGAACTTCCAGGCGTACTCAAAAACAGCTTTAGGAGCATCTTCAGGGTAGGACATCCCTTCTGTAATATTTGCCCCAATTTTATAGGGTCTAAAATCTATTTGTGGTAAGTGATTGAGCACATAGTATCCATAAATTATACAAACTATGAGTGATGTTATAGCGATACCTTTCATGGTCCTGGGATAAAATAGGGGTCGTATAAATTCCTTACCCAACACTAGAATAACTATAAATACTAAGAGGATAATATCCTTCGTAAAAGACTCCCAAGGAGTTAGTTTAACGGCATCTCCGAAACAGCCGCAATCGGTCACCTTGTTAAAGTAAGCAGAGTAAAAAGTTAGAAAAGTGAAAAAGACGATCATTAAAAGAAGCGACCAAAGTGTAAACTTTCTTTGATATCCTATCAGAAGAAAAACGCCTAATAGTACTTCAAAGATTACTACAAAAAGTGATATGCTAAGAGCGAAAGGAATTAAAAAAGGAATATCCAATACACCTTGACTAAAATACTCCTCCAGTTTAAAGGAAAATCCAAGAGGGTCATTTAATTTGATAAAACCACTAATGATAAATAAGACTCCAACAAAAACTCTGGAAAAACCGACAATTAGCTTCATTCTTATTATTTGATTTTAAGTAGTTTCATTTAGCAAGATCATAGCAAATACCGCATAATTGATCATGTCCTGATAGTTAGCTTCTATCCCCTCACTTACTAAGGTCTTTCCACTATTATCTTCAATTTGTTTTACCCGCAGCAGTTTTTGAATAATCAGATCTGTAAGGGAACTAACACGCATTTCTCTCCAGGCCTCCCCGTAATCATGGTTTTTATTTTCCATGAGCGTTTTCGTCTCCAACGAATGTTTTGAATATAATGCTATGGCTTCCTCAAGCTGAAGGTCGGGTTCCTTCGCCACTCCTTTTTCCATCTGTATTAGGGCCATAATAGAATAATTAATGATCCCTATAAACTCTGATTGTTCGTCTTCCGCAATTTTTTGCACTTCATTTTCTTGCAAGCTCCTAATGCGTTGTGCCTTAATATAAATTTGATCGGTAAGGGAAGGAAGTCTTAAGATTCGCCAGGCACTTCCATAATCTGCCATTTTTTTTACAAAAAGATCTTTACATCTATTTATTATGGCATCATATTGTTCCGAGGTTTGCTGCATGAATATTGTTCTTAATTGCGTAAATTTCGCTCAAAGATTTGAAAGCGTCAAAGTTCGTTTATTAAAATTGGTCTTCAAAATTATTTATACCAATAAGAGCAAAATCCATATGACCCTAAATTGCAAAGGCAACTTAATAGATTTGACCTCCCCAAAAGTAATGGGAATATTAAATATAACCCCTGATTCTTTCTATGACGGGGGAAAATACAATACGGATGATCTTATCTTAGAGCAAACGGAAAAGATGTTGTCTGAAGGAGCCACTTTTATAGATCTCGGGGCTTATAGCTCAAGACCGGGAGCTAAAGATATAAGTGAGGAAGAAGAACTTAAAAGAATTGAGCCGGTGGTGAAACTGTTACTAAATCATTTTCCGGAGCATCCTACTATCCATTGACACTTTTAGAAGTAATGTTGCGAAAAGAGGTCTTGATATGGGTGCCGCGATGATCAATGATATTTCCGGGGGAGATCTGGATGCTAAAATGCTTCCTACCATGGCACAGTACCAAGCCCCTTATATCATGATGCATATGAAAGGAAATCCACAAAATATGTCCAACAATACTAATTACAAGAAGTTTTTAGAAGAAATATTGTTCTATTTTTCGGAGAAAATTGCAAAGGCGGTTTCTTTAGGGATACGTGATATAGTAATAGATCCCGGTTTTGGTTTTGCAAAGAACACCTCACAAAACTTTGAATTACTAAAGAACTTAAATCTATTAAAAACTTTTAGGCTACCCATCCTAGCCGGAATAAGCAGAAAATCTATGATATATAAAACTCTGGAGGTAAGGGCTAAGGATGCTTTAAATGGTTCAACTGCCTTACATATGGTTGCGCTTAATGGGGGAGCCAATATTTTAAGAGTACACGACGTTAAAGAAGCAGTGGAATGTGTTAAATTATATAATGCACTTCAGTAGTATATTGATAATTTTTTGTTTATCAATTTTTTTCTAATTTTACAAAAAACACCACAGGATTGGACTTTTTTAATTTTCTAGATTTTAAAGTTACCGACATCATAGACATCCTCTTGGTGGCCATTCTACTTTATTATGTCTACAAATTAGTTCGTGGAACAGTAGCTATCAACATTTTTATTGGAATTGTCATTGTCTGGGGATTTTGGAAACTTACCGAATTGCTGGGAATGAAAATGATTAGCAGCGTGGTAGGCGGATTTATGTCGGTAGGATTAATTGCTTTGATTATCGTATTCCAGCAGGAAATTAGAAAGTTCTTACTAATGATTGGTTCTACCAATTTTGCCAACAAACGAAATTTCTTTAAACGCATTTTAAATTTCTTAAACAAGAGGACTTACCACTTGTCAACTTAATGTTGATGCTATTTTATTGCCTGTGAAAAAATGGGTAAATCTAAGACCGGAGCGATCTTGGTTTTTAAAAGAAGTAATTCGCTGGATTTTGTTAAATCCTCAGGGGATAAGATGAATGTTGAGATTAACCAGCCTATTATTGAAAGTATTTTTTATAAAAATAGTCCGTTGCATGATGGAGCGGCCGTCATTGAAAATAATTATATACTGCTACCAGAGTAATACTGCCCGTTTCCAATGAACGTACCATCCCACTTCGGTTTGGCTTAAGACATAGGGCTGCCGTAGGTATTACGGAAAAAACAGATGCGCTTGCCTTGGTCGTCAGTGAGGAAACCGGATCTATATCTTATATTAAAAATGGAGAATTTGTTTTATTTAAAGATTATTCTGAATTATCTCAGCTTATCAAAGATGATCTTATCTAGAGTAGTTTACTCTAAATAGCTTATAAAACTTCTTCCACCAAGAATTGGGCTTCATATAAGTTTGTTATAGTAGCCGTCTTGTTTTAATAATTCTTTATGGGTACCAGTTTCCACTATTTTTCCTGCCTCCATCACCAAAATTTTATCGGCTTTTTTAATCGTTGCCAATCGGTGTGCAATTATAATGGATGTTCTCCCTTCGGTAATCTTTATCGGTAGCTCGTTGTATCAATTGTTCGGAATAGGTATCTACGGAAGATGTAGCCTCATCCAAAACCAAAATACTGGGGTTACTTACATAGGCTCTTAAAAATGCGATTAACTGGCGTTGACCACTAGAAAGCATGGTACCTCTTTCTTTTACATTATATTGATAACCCCCTGGCAAACTGCTTATAAATTCATCAACCCCAATTTGTTTAGCGGCTTCTTCTATATCGTTTAAAGTAATGTTAGGATCTCTTAGGGAAATATTATTAGCAATAGTATCGGCAAAAAGAAAAACATCTTGCAAAACTACGGCAATTTGTCGATCTTAGGGAAGATCAATTTATAATCGGCTTGATATTAATACCATCAATATAAATCTCCCCAGAATTAATTTCATAAAAACGATTTGAGCAAAGGTTAATGATAGTAGATTTTCCGGCTCCGGTTGCACCGACTATAGCAATGGTCTCTCCAGCTTTTACCTCAAAAGAAATTCCATGCAAGTACTTCTTCATCCTCCAAATACCCGAAACGCACTTTATTAAACTCAATATCACCTTTTACACTATCTTTTATCTATTGTACCTACTTATCTTCAATATTACTATCAGTATCCAAAATTTTAAACACCCTATTGGCGGCTACCATCCCCATTTGCAAGGTATTGAACTTATCCGCTATTTGGCGCAAGGGCCTAAACAACATTTCTATGACAGCAATATAAATGCAAAAATGGTACCGGCTACATCTCCTTACAATATTGGTGACGTTTTGCAATCCGCCGTACCAAACTATCAATCCAACGGCAATAGAGGATACTATTTCAGCAACAGGAAAGAAAATAGAGTTGTACCATACTGTTTTTAACCAGGCATTTTGGTGTTTCTCATTGATTTCCCTGAATTTTACCTTATCTATTTCTTCCCTGGTAAACAATTGTACTATCTTCATTCCGGTAATACGTTCCTGTACAAAAGAATTAAGATTGGAAACCTGTGCACGAACTTCTATAAAAGCAACTTTCATGGCCTGTTGAAACAAACGCGTAGCATATAAAATAACCGGTAAAACGGCAAAAACAATTAGAGAGAGCTTCCAATTCATATAAATCATCATGGAAGCTGCCGCCACCAACATTTTTAAGTAGGTCGGCCACGATGACGAAAAAACCTTGACTAAAAATTTCCCCAATTCTTTGCATATCGGCTACGGCCCGCGTCACCAAAACACCGATTGAAGAATTGTCAAAATACTTCATTTTAAAACCCAGCATTCTGTTTGAAAAGATTAATCCGATATCCTTTATGACAGATTCCCCTAACCAATTGGCATAATAATTAAACAAAAGCTGACTTAAATTACCTGGCCGAGAAAAACTCCCACCATGGCAAGTGAAAGTTCAATAACTTTTCCCATCTTTATTGGTTATGGCTTTATCGATAATATCCCCTAAGGATATAAGGGGTCAGTACAGCAAAACCAGATAGTAAAATAGCCGTTAAGGCAACACCGTAAAAAGTTAACTTATATGGCTTGGTATGTGCCAGCAACTCGCTTGAACAATCTAAAATCAAATGCTTTTCCGGTGTCTTTATCCATTAAATTCCAGAATGGTTGAAGGGTATAAAACTTTAGTCAAATATAACCCTTTTGCCGGGACGGAAGCACCGGCAGTCCGCCGATCCTTGCTTTTTATAATAGTCTTAACATCTTCTACCGCTATTCTACCTCTTCCTATGTCCAAAAGCGTCCCTACTATGGCCCGCACCATATTTCGCAAAAATCTATCTGCTTGTAATGGTAAAGATAAACTGTTCTCCATTTTGTGTCCATTGGGCTTCATCTAACATCGCAGCAATTAAAGGTTTTTACATCAGTATTGGATTTTGAAAAACATTCAAAATCTTTGTACTCCATAAAATAAGCAGCTGCTTTGTTCATTGCATCAATATTCAACGGATACTTACATAATGGGCGCCATCTTTTAAAAAGGGATTCTTTATGATTTCACTATCCAATATTCATATGTACGCTCAGTAGCATCGAAACGAGCATGGGCTTCTGCAGGTACTTCCCGAATATAGAACCGGAGAGCGATATCTTCCGGTAAAAAAGCGTTTAATCTATGAATTTTCAAATCTTCCAGAAGAAGGAATTTCGGTAACATCAAAATGGGCAAACATTTCTCTGGCATGGACCCCGGCATCTGTTCTCCCGGCACCTACAAGCTCAATCTTTTGATTTAGCAAAGTGCTAAGTGAATCCTCCATTACCTGCTGAATAGTAATGGCATTTGGTTGACGTTGCCATCCATGATACTCCTTTCCGAAGTAAGAAAAAGCCATAAAATATCTCACACTATTACGCTATTTTTGTCAACTCCAAATATAGGCAAGTTAGACGGCATCAAAAATCTATTTGAAGCTCTTAGAAAATTAGCAACCTATATTTATAGCTATTATTAGAATGAGGGTGTTTTTAACCAAAAAGAAATTTTTTCAACCTAAATGACAAAAATTCTACTATTATCTGATACACATGGGCATTTGGATGAGACTATCCTAAAATATGCCAAAGAAGCAGATGAAATATGGCATGCAGGAGATATGGGCACCTTAGAGGTAACGGATGAACTCGCAAATATAAAACCATTTAAAGCTGTTTATGGAAATATAGACGATCATATAATTCGAAAAGAATATCCTTTGGATCAAAGATTTAATTGTGAAGAAGTTGATGTTTGGATGACACATATTGGGGGTTACCCTAATCGATATAGCCCACGAGTTAGAAATCAAATAAATCAAAATCCGCCTAAATTATTTATTTCCGGGCATTCTCATATTCTGAAGGTAATGTGGGATAAAAAACTAAACCTATTGCATATGAATCCGGGGGCATGTGGTAAGAAGGGATTTCATCAAATGCGCACTATGCTTCGATTTCAAATAGATGGGAAAGAGATAAAAGCTTTAGAGGTCATTGAAATAGGTAAAAGATAGACCCTCCATTGAAATAAGGAAATAACCATTTTAAATCACAAGTAATGCTATGTTTTTAACGCAAAAAACCCGGGAAACAACTCCCGGGTTCAACGCACTAATACTACTAAGATGTTAGGTTTAACGTAAGCGATCAACAGATTTTACAAGATCTTCATCCTTCTTTATAGCCCTGTTGGCCAGGACTAAAAAAACGATAGAAAATACAGGAATCAACATCCCAATACCCTTCTCAGAAACGATAGTTTCTCCGGATAAGTTTAGTGATCGGTAAACGAAAAATCCCAGTAAAAAAAGATTCAATATCATATTCAATCTGTTTAACACAAATTGATTTTTCCTATTTCCGTATAAAAATACACTAATGAGCGCCAAAGCAGCCGATAACAAAAAGGCCGCAATCCAAAGGGGCTCATCTACAGCAAAAAAAAACAATCCCATTGGGATTGGTCCAAAGACTTAAAAAAAATGGCAATAGCCCAGCAATTAGGACCACTACAATTAAAAATAAGGTTTGTATTCTTTGAATCATTGCTTTTATCCTTAAGCTCGGCAAAAATACATGGCTTTTAGGTAAAATCCATAATATTTGAGATTAAAATTTGCGATTTAATTGAATAGGAGAAGGTATATTTAACTCGAAATTCCTATTGTTGAGGACGTTAAGGCATAAACGAAGAAAAATACAAATCAAATAAAAACCTAATAAGACAGTATTTGTTTAAAATAATTTGTAATATTGTCTCGTTATATGTTATAGCACTTACCGTATGGGATATCATTCCCAAGTAATACCCAAAAAATAACAATACACTTCATTTTTATACGTACAAATATAATTTATAATACACTTAATGTTTGAGATTTCAGATTTAAAATCAAAAAAGCTTCCTGAACTTCAGGAAATTGCCAAAGACTTAAATGTTCCCAAATTCAAAACCTTAAAGAAACTAGATCTTGTCTACCAAATTCTTGATGTTCAAGCTAGTAACCCGAAAGCCGTACAAGAAAAAACGGCTGCTGTTACAGAAACTAAAAAACCTGCAAGACCTGCAAAACCCTCAAGACCTGTTCAGAATCAGCCTTCAAAGCAAGATCAAAAAACAGGGCAACCCAAAACTGCCTCTACTTCAGAGACAAAGTCAAAACCAGAGGTTAAAAAAGAAAATCCGCGCCAAGGAAATCATCCTCAGCACCAAAAAAAGGATTCTTCGCATACGCCAAGTCAGCATAGCAGGAGTAGCAACCAGAATAATAACCCTAACCAAAATAAGGGTCAGACAAATAAAAAAGCCCCACATAATAAAAATGGGCATGATAAGAAGACCAGTAATTTTGATAAAGACCTAAGAAATAAGTACAAGCAACCTGAATACGAGTTTGATAGTATTATTGAAAGCGAAGGAGTTTTAGATATCATGGCTGATGGCTATGGTTTTTTACGTTCTTCCGATTACAATTATTTATCTTCTCCTGATGATATTTATGTATCTCAATCCCAGATTAGACTTTTTGGTCTTAAAACCGGGGATACGGTTTTAGGGAATGTTAGACCTCCTAAAGAAGGTGAAAAATATTTCCCACTTATCAAGGTTAATAAGATTAATGGAATGGACCCACAGGTAGTTCGCGATAGGGTTTCCTTTGAACATTTAACACCTTTATTTCCGCAAGAGAAATTTAAACTGGCCCAACGTCAGAGTACTTTGTCTACAAGAATAATTGATTTATTCTCTCCTCTTGGGAAAGGACAAAGGGGTATGATTGTTTCTCAGCCAAAAACTGGTAAGACAATGCTTTTAAAGGACATTGCCAATGCCATTGCTGCCAATCATCCGGAAGTATACCAGATAATTTTGTTGATTGATGAACGTCCTGAAGAGGTAACCGACATGCAACGAAATGTAAGCGGAGAAGTAGTTGCCTCCACTTTTGACAAAGAAGCAACAGAACATGTTAGAGTTGCTAATATTGTTTTAGAAAAAGCCAAGAGACTGGTAGAATGTGGTCATGATGTGGTTATCCTTTTAGATTCTATTACTAGACTTGCCAGAGCTTATAATACGGTTCAACCGCCTTCCGGAAAAGTACTAAGTGGTGGGGTGGATGCCAATGCATTGCACAAACCAAAAAGATTTTTTGGGGCTGCCAGAAATATTGAAAACGGAGGTTCTTTATCTATTATAGCAACCGCACTTACCGAAACAGGTTCTAAGATGGATGAGGTTATCTTCGAAGAATTCAAAGGAACTGGTAACATGGAACTTCAATTAGATAGGCGTATTAGCAATAGAAGAATATTCCCTGCAATTGATCTTATTTCTTCTTCTACCAGGAGAGATGACTTACTGTTAGATGAGAATACAATCCAACGTATGTGGATTATGAGAAAGTATTTAGCAGATATGAATCCTGTTGAAGCCATGGAGTTTATGGAACAGCGAATTAAGCAAACAAAGAATAATGAAGAATTCTTATTGACGATGAGTCAGTAGAAACTTTTAGAATTAGTAAAAAAATCCCAATGATAATGATTCATTGGGATTTTTTGATTTAAAATGGTTATATATCGAATTATTGGGTAAATCTTCATATTTAAGAAGAAAATACTACATTTAAAGAAAGCATAAAGCTTCCCCAAGTTTAATTAACCATATATTCTAAAATAAAAAGCCATGAGTAAATTCGTAAAAAAATCCTATTTGCGCCCTTTTCTTTTCTTTTCAGCCTTGCTTATCCTTACGGGATGTAAACAAGAAGAAAGCAAACAACCCTCGGCAGAAACAACAAAAGAAATAGTAAAAGCTCCTGAGCAAATTGTAAGTTTAGAACAAGCCCAAATTATGTATGGAAATTATACTGAACGCAGAGTTCCTCTTATTCAAAAGTATGAGGATGGTCTTAATTCAGAAAAGGCGATGGCTGAACAAAAAGAATCGAAACAAGATTCTTTCATTGTGGCGCGATATATTTATTACGACTACCAGACAATTAAGGACTATTTAGCCTATATCGAGAAACAAGCCGCAGACGCCAAGGTAGAAATCTCATCTTTGCGTTTTTACTTATCAAATTATCCCGACAAACAGGAGTTTGATAATGGAAAACCTATAATCCACCCTAAACAAAATTCAATTCTTATTCTTCCAGCTGTTAAAACAAATAAAACAGAATATGGTTTATATCTCAATGAATTAGAAAACGGACAAAAAGTTCCTGTTTATTTAACAGATGATTTAAAAATTATCCCTTCAAATGAAGTGGGTACCCTATCGGAGAGATCTAAGAACTTTGCGGGTATGGCTACAGGCTTAAATTCAAATAATAAGGTATCAAACAAACCTTTACCCTTTGTAGGTAATTTTAGTCTGTTTTTAAATGAGGGAGGATCATCTCCACCCAAAAACAATTAATAAACCTTATCTTCCTATAAATTAAAGAAGCACTGGAGATCCTTATAATACTTAAAGAGAACTATTTCATACCTATATATGGAATCGTAGTATTACTCGCTATATGGCGATATCCTCGTTATTATGATACGCCCTTGCGTTACCTTCCCATTGTCTTAATGTATACCTTTCTGACTGAACTCTTTGGGATCTTAATTAGAGAAAATAATGAGATAAGTATATTATATAAAGAACTTTACTACAACAATAATTGGCTTATTTACAATATTTATAACCTGCTTTTCTTTTTATACTTCTACTTTGTTTTTTGGGCCTTTATCTCCAATAAAAAAAATAAAAGAATCATACAAGCGGGCGTTATCCTCTTTTTAATTAATAGTATCATAAATCCACTTTTCCAGTCATTTAGCACTACGACGCAGCTTTCGGCTTATATTATTGGTTCCTTAGTACTTCTAATGTGTATCTATTTCTATAGAATGGATTTAAAGGAATCTTATGGGGTTCAATTTCTAAAAAAAGACCTCCTCTCCTGGTTAAGTTTGGGAATGCTGATTTTTTACATTGGATATTTACCGATAAAAATCATAAGGTACTATATGGCCCTATATGATTTTAACATTTCTTGGGTTGGAAACTTACAAATCTATTTAATCGTAAGCATGTATCTATTTTTTGGTATTGGATTTATTGTAATGAGAAGACGAAAAATACCTAATCAAGGATAAGATTATTTTTTATTGAGATTTTAGACTATTTGAAATTTATCCTCATATATCAACTCTAATCTGTCATTCTCATTAATAAAAAGGATGATAAAAAAATGAATAAAGAAGCTCTTGGTAAATACTAAACCTGAAAACGATTGGGGAAATAGGACCTCAAAAAGGCAACAAGAAAAAGAGTTAATGAAGATCTGTAAATAAAAAACAAAAAAAGCCCAAATTCGAAAGAATCGGGCTCATTATTATTATTGAGAAGAGCTTATAAAGCCGCTACTTGCTTAGAAAGTTTACTTTTTAAATTCGAAGCCTTGTTAGAGTGTATGATATTTCTTTTAGCAAGTTTATCAATCATACTAACCACAGATGGTAAAAGAGACTCCGCTTTCTTTTTATCTGTTTCTCCACGCAATTTTTTAATTGCATTTCTAGTGGTTTTGTGCTGATACCTATTACGTAATCTAACCACTTCGTTTCTTCTAATCCTTTTTAATGCCGACTTATGATTTGCCATTTCTCTTTTTATTTTATTTAAACGGGCTGCCTGTTTTTTTTGTAGCCCGTAGGGGAATCGAACCCCTGTTACCAGGATGAAAACCTGGCGTCCTAACCCCTAGACGAACGGGCCAATATTTTCAAAGGCTTAAGAAATAAGGATTTCTCCTATTCTCTTTCACCTATTACATTCCTTTCGTAGCCCGTAGGGGAATCGAACCCCTGTTACCAGGATGAAAACCTGGCGTCCTAACCCCTAGACGAACGGGCCAATAGATTGCATAAATGCGGATGCAAAAATACAATTATTTTTAACTATACCAACACCTAGATATATTTTTTTAAGAACCTTTAATAAGCTTTAGCAAACAGCACTCTTCTTGAAGAAGGTTTTCCGGTTACCATACATCTCCCCTCCTCTAGCTCCGAGGAAAGTGGAATACATCTAATAGTTGCCTTGGTTTCTTCTTTTACGCGCTCTTCCGTCTCGGAAGTTCCATCCCAATGGGCAGAAAGAAAACCACCTTTCCCCTCCAATAGGGTTTTAAATTCTTCATAACTGTTTACTTCAGTTATGTGAGATTCTCTATAAGCCTTAGCTTTTTCAAATATATTATCCTGAATTTCAACTAAAAGTGAGCTTATTTCCTCAATTATCTCTGTAGCAGGAATAATTCTTTTCTCCAGAGTATCCCTTCTTGCTACTTCATAGGTGCCATTTTCCAAATCTCTCTGACCAATAGCTATTCTTATAGGAACACCTTTTAACTCGTACTCATTAAATTTAAATCCAGGTTTGTGCGTATCCCTCTTATCGAATTTAACAGAAATATCTCTTTTTCTCAACTCCTTTACAAGGGGGTCTACCTTTTCAGAGATAGCATCAAGCTGTTCTAAGCCCTTGTAAATGGGAATGATTACTACCTGTATTGGGGCTAATTTCGGAGGAAGCACCAAGCCATTATCGTCACTATGAGTCATAATCAAGGCCCCCATTAATCTGGTTGACACTCCCCATGAAGTTGCCCAGACATATTCTTGTTTTCCTTCCTTTGTGGCAAATTTTACATCAAAAGCCTTGGCAAAATTTTGGCCTAAAAAATGTGACGTTCCGGCCTGTAAGGCCTTGCCATCCTGCATTAAGGCTTCTATGCAGTAAGTATCTAAAGCCCCGGCGAAGCGTTCACTTTCTGTCTTTGTCCCTTTTATAACAGGAACCCCCATATGATTTTCAGCAAAATCGGCATAAATATCCAATATTAATTTTGCTTCCTCAACCGCTTCTTTCTCGGTAGCATGAGCCGTATGACCTTCCTGCCATAAAAATTCAGTCGTTCTCAGGAATAAGCGCGTTCTCATCTCCCACCTAACTACATTAGCCCACTGGTTTATTAAAAGAGGTAAATCCCGATAAGACTGAATCCATCTTCTATAAGTGTCCCAAATTATAGTCTCTGACGTAGGTCTTACGATAAGTTCTTCTTCTAACTTAGCATCCTCATCTACAATAATGCCACTTCCATCTTCAGCATTTTTAAGGCGATAATGTGTAACAACTGCACATTCCTTAGCAAAACCTTCTACATGACTAGCCTCTTTACTAAGGTAAGATTTTGGGATAAAAAGTGGAAAATAAGCATTCTCATGTCCCGTTTCCTTGAACATTTTATCCAAACCGCCCTGAATCTTTTCCCAAATAGCAAAACCGTATGGTTTTATAACCATACAACCCCTTACTCCGGACATTTCAGCCAAATCTGCTTTTATTACGAGTTCATTATACCATTTAGAATAATCCTCGCTCCTCTTCGTTAAATTTTTTCCCATCAATAATACTTTGGCACAACTCTTGTGACTTGATTAACGTAATAGTTGGTAAAACTAACTATTTTTAATATGTTCAACAATATAAATTTTAAGCGATGATACAATCTTTACTTCCATTCAAAGTTACCAGGACTTTAATGGTCATTACCTCCCTAGGCCTTATGGCCTCGTGTGGTTCTTACCAACAGTCTTCCTACTACGATAACGACGGTATCTACGCTGACGGATCTGAGCAGGTTTACAATAATCCTCCCAAGAAATCTAACCAGAAAACAGTTGAAGATAATGGGGTTTACGGAACCTATTTTGATCAAAGAGCAGAGGATCTTGATGAATATATGGATAGTGAGGTTTTTACTGATGTTGATGATTATTATGGAGAAGATGTTAGTAAAGATAGCTTAGCACCGGTCCAGGATGAAACCTATTTTGATTATAACAATGAATATCTCGGATACGCCGGATGGGGTGATAATCCATCCAATGTCACCATCAATAACTACAGCGGTGCCGGTTGGGGCTGGGGTGGTTATTGTTATCCTGCCTGGGGCTGGGGCTGGGCTGGGGCTGGGGCTGGGGTTGGGGCGGATATCCTTACTATGGGGCGGAGGTTATTGGGGCATTGGCTATTATCCAGGTTGGGGCTGGGGTGGCTATTATCCCGGTTGGGGCTGGGGTGGCTATTATCCCGGTTATGGAGGCGGCTATTATGGCTATGGTAGATACGGTTACAATAGAAGTAGAAGAGGATATTACAACAATTATAACAATGCTCTTAGTTCAAATGCTTTGAGGGGAAGATCTAATATAACCTCGGGAAGAGGAAGAAGTTCTGCGAATACAGTGGCTAGAAGCAGCAGAACCGTAGATAGGAATGTCACGGGCAGAAGTAGTACTGCAAGAACAACTACGGCCAGAACAAGTTCTGCAACAAGAACTTCAAGATATAACAATGGCACTAGCGCTAGAAGAACGGTAAGTGCAGATGCAATAAATCGCAATCAAACCTACAGGTCTAGTCGAAGTACGCGATCTGTTCCGGGGTACTCTAGTAGTAGAAATGGTCAGAATTATAGGTCTTATAATCCTAATAGCAGCAGAAGCTCTTCGCAGCGTACTTATTCAAGCAATGGTGCTTACAGAAGTAATTCGAATAATTCGGGATATAGGAGTTCTACAAGAAGTACCATGCCTAGAACTTCGCGGTCTAGCTCTAGTGGAAATTCCGGATACCGAAGTTCAGGAAGATCATCTATGCCAAGTAATTCTGGCTATAGAGGCTCTGGAGGATCGTCAAGAAGCTCGAGTGGTTACAGAAGCTCTGGAGGTGGTTTCAGAAGCTCCGGAAGTATGAGAAGCTCCGGAGGTGGTTCTAGAAGTTCAGGTGGTATGCGTTCGGGAGGGGGGTCAAGATCATCCGGAAGAGGCGGAGCCCGTAATTAATCCTCTAAATAACAACTTAATTTAAATCGTATAAAATGAAAAAGTCAATTTTTTTCATCCTTGTATTCGTATGTTTTGGCTTACAGGCTCAAAACATAGAAGATGTTCTTAGATATAGTTTTGACAACACCCAAGGAACCGCCAGATATCAAGGATTAAGTGGGGCATTTACTGCCTTAGGAGGAGATCTCTCTGCCATAAATTCAAATGCAGCTAGTTCTGCTATATTTAATAATAGTCAGTTTACTTTTACAGGCACCAATTACAATCGAAATAACGATGCGACCTACTTCGGGGAATTTAGAAATGGTGGGTTAAACTCTTTTAAAATTAACCAGATTGGTGGTGTCTTTGTTTTTAAAGACCAGAGCGGATCCTCCGAATGGAAAAAATTCACCTTGGGCTTAAACTACGATCTTGCTTCTAATTTTAGAAACAGAGCCTATGTCTCCGGTCCCAGTGATCAGGGAATCGATAATTATTTTCTGGCTTTCGCCCAAGGAATACCTCTGAATCAACTTCAAGTGGGTGATGAAGAATTTATCGAAGATGCATATTTGGACATTGGTGCCAATCAAGGTTTTGGTCCTCAACAGGCTTTTTTAGGCTTTCAATCAGGAGTTATAGATCCTGAAGATTTTGATGATCCTAATAATACCGCCTATTTTGGCAATGCCATTTACAATAGAGTGAATCAAGATTATTACCAGGAAACTTCAGGCTACAACAGTAAGTTCACCATGAACTTTGCCACCCAATATTTAGACGTCCTTTACATTGGAGGATCTATGAATTTTCATAGTATCTATTATGAAAATTATACACAATTCAGTGAAAGAGGCTATGATGCTGACTCCCCTATCGGGTTTACAAATTTCGACAACCTCTTGGTTACCAGAGGGAATGGCTTTTCATTTAATTTGGGAATGATCGCAAGGGTTAATGAGGCTATTAGACTTGGGGCCAGTTACCAATCTCCTACCTGGTACGACTTAACGGATGACTTTTCGCAAAGAATAAATACAGATTTCCCAGACAAAAACACGGATATTACTTTTATTGACTTTAATATTGTAAATCTATTTCCTGGTTACTCCATCAAAACCCCTGGAAAATTTAATGGAGGCCTCGCCTTAGTCTTTGGGGCAAATGGCCTATTGAGTTTTGATTATAGCTACCAGGATATGTCCAATGCTGAATTAAGACCAACATCAGATCCTAGTTTCGCTACGGTAAATTCAGAGATTGCAAGTACCTTAAGAGCGGTGTCTACCTTCCGTGTTGGAGGAGAGTACAGAATTAAAAGGATTAGCCTTAGAGGAGGCTATAGATATGAGCAAAGTCCATATGTAGACGGATTTACAGTAGGCGATTTAAATGGTTTTTCTGCTGGACTTGGCTTTAATTTTGGGGGGAGTAGGTTTGATATCACTTATAACTGGTCTGAACGTTCCGCCGAAAAGCAGTTATTTGATGTAGGGGTTACCACGCCAGCAAGGATTAATGCTGTTATGAACAACGTAGGTTTTGGTTATACGTTAAACTTCTAGCCAAAAACTCTTAAGATTTTTTACTGAATTAGCGAACTAACGAAAAATGGTTGCGTAAAGTATTAGCGACCAGCACCCCATTTTCGTCTCGGGAATATTCTAATCGAAACCAATAATCAGAAGAAGGTAAAGGTCTGCCATTAAAGGTGCCATCCCAGCCTATTGTAGAAGCATCAAGCTGTTTTAGCAATTTCCCATAGCGGTCAAAAATAAAGACAACCGGGTCTGAAAGAGTTTCTATGCCTAGAATATTCCATGCATCGTGTATACCATCACCGTTAGGAGTGAAAAATTTAGGATATCCTACAACTAAAAAGGGTATTGGTTCGGTTGTACCACAGCCATTTTTATCGTTTATAATAACGGTATTTAATCCCGGAGGGATATTATAAAAGACAGATTCATCCTGGAATTCTCCTCCATTAATGGCGTATTCGTAAGAACCATCGCCATCAACAAAAAATTCAACATTATTGCTATCGGATAAATCATCTAAAATAACGATGCCATTAGGATCAGGCAATAAGGTGGGTACGCCATAAAAAGTAATTAAAATATCGTCAGTGATAGTGGTCGCAAAAGTCGTAGTTATTTCTACAAAATATCTTCCGGAATTAGGACTACTTACTATCAAATCGGCCCCTCCAGGTCCTGTAACCAGTAAAGTATCATCTATAATGCCATCATCTTCATAATCAACTGTCCATACAATATTTGAAACGTCGGGCCCGGCAGGTGAATTTGAAGCGGATAAGGCAATATCAGGATCGCCTTCACAGGCAATTATATCTATGCCCAAGAACTCATCTCTTAAAGTACAGTCCAGTGCGGAGTCCTGATCTTCTTCCACAGATCTTCCGGTAAAAGTCAGCGTATAGGGTTCCGCATTGCCATCAAAGTTGGTGTTGAAATTATTGATCAGTAAATAATAAATCTCCCCTTCTAGTACGTCCAGATATTCATCATAGGTATTCTGATTGGCAGTAAGTGGTGGTGCTCCTTCTTGCCCACTTTCAGGATTAATTCCCATCCCGGTGAACCTGGTACTATTTACCTCGTAGTTGCATCTTATGGGTTGGGCAGTCCCATTACTAATACTTGCACAATCCGTATCCGGCCCATACAAAGCAAAATCCCATTCTGCCGTTATTGCAGATCCCACGGAGGGTAAAGCTTCAAGATCAAAACCAATTTGTCCGTCTGTTCCTGCCCTGAAGACATACCAAGAAGTATTATTTTCTATGTTGGCAGAACTAACACTTCCTTTTTCCAAACATCCGGTTTCCCTTATATCGTCCGGATTAAAATCTTCAATATCACCAAGACCATCTGCTAAATTAGAGATGGGTTCATCAGCACAAACAGGTATTGCAGTTCTACAATCTGCTGAATTCTGTGCCATTCCCTTTTTGGTAAAAAAGAGAAAAACACAAAGTAAACAAAAGAGTGTTCGCATAAATTATGGGGCTATCATTATACAAATAATCATAACTATAACTCTATGTACTGTTTTTTAGTATGTCTTGTCGAAGTTTTTAATCACTTAATCGACAAACTTAAAAAATTCAAAAGGGGCAGAAAGTTATCTCTTTAAAGCAAAATGATTTTGAATATACTTGGCCTCAACCCGTTCTCCATCTATATCCAAATAGCTTAATTTAAACCAGTAGTCACTTGAAGGCAATTCTTTACCATTATAGGTGCCATTCCAGCCCAATTCATTTTCAGATAAGATTTTTAAGAGTTTTCCATACCTATCATATACTTCAATAACCGCCTGTTCAAGGCTATCGATTCCATAGAGATACCAAGAATCATTTATTCCATCGCCATTGGGTGTAAAAAAGCTAAGAAACCCAATTACTGTGACCATTTCCGTAATACTCCCACATCCATTTAGATCCATAATAGACACCTGGTGTAAACCGGGTGGGATATTAGTAAATATTGATTCTCCCTGTAAAGGCCCGTCGTCTATTTGAAATTGGTAATTTCCAATATCATTTGTTATAAGCTCTACCCGATTATTTGTTTGCAGATCATCTACAATTATTTCCAAAATTCTTGGAGTTTCCGAGACAATAACCTCCACAGATTTTTCAATTGTACAGATAGTTCCGGAGGAATTTGTGCTTACACTGAGCGTATAGGTTCCAGCCTCACTTACGACTAATTGTGGGGTAAGCTCTCCTGTATTCCACAAATAATTATACAATAATGAAGTATTGGTGGGTCCAATGGTGATTTGTGAGCTATTTTCACAAATAAAAACCTCTGAAGGGAAATCCAATACCGGTGCCTCCAAGACATTTATTTGAAATTGCTCGGAAGCATCAAAACAAAAAGGATTGACTATAGAACTTGCTCTAACAAATATATCAGTGGGTCCTGGAACAGGAGTATAGTTGGTGCCAAGAGCATTTAAACCTAAAATCGCATCATCTAGTGTAAGATGAAAACTTATTAGTACCTCAGAAGGATCTTGTCCGTCCAAAGCTTCTTCTTCCTTAGTATAAAAATTAAATGGGGTCGTATCAAAACAAAGGGTTTCATCAGACAAAAGACCTAAATAAGGCGTCTCATAGAAAGCAACCTGAACATCACTAATAATATTAGAAGTAGGACCTGTCATCACTTCTACTCTATACATTCCGGAAACAGCCACTTGGAAAGTAGCACTGGTCTCCGATGTTATTTCATTAAATCCATTTCCCACATCTAAATACCAGCTATAACTCAAGGCTCCTGGTATGGTAGCATCCAATATCACATCTTCTGTATCACAAGCTGCGATAGGGGGACCTAAAAGATTATTAATAATAGAACAATCGAGGGCATCGTATGGATTAGTTGTAAAGATGTCTCCTGAAAACTGTATAGAAAATCCAGTATTATCATTACTGTAATTATTGATCATTAAATAATAATCCTCTCCAGGCTGCACTTCTAACCAAGCTTCATAAAGTAGCGTATCTGAATTTCCGGAAGGGTCTTCTCCAACCCCCATAAATGACTCTTCATCACTATTATCAAAAAAGTTACATCGAATGGGATCTCCAAGATCATTACAATTAGTGGCCCTGTAAAGAGCAAAATCCCAATCCTCAGAAGTATCAAATCCGATATTAAAGCCAAGCTGTCCTGAGGCACTAGTCCTAAATTTATACCAGGCCGAATTGGATTCTATGCTACCCGTAGAAGTTGGCTCCAGACAGCCACTCCTTTGTAAGCCCAAAAAATCATCCACACCAAACCCTGAGGTACCCCCATTTACCGGGGTATTATTACAAATAGGGATGGCATTGGCACAATCTGTTGAAACTTGGCCATAGACTTGTCCACCCCAAAATAAAAAGGAGAATAAAGTAATCAGGCTTACGAACCTCATAAACAGTCTTATATCCACTGGAAAACAAAATTAATGGCCCTTTCTGCCTTAACACTAATTTATGTTGTGTAAGTAAGAAATAGGGTATAAAGTGGCATATTATGTATATCTTTGCCTTTCCTAAAAAAGGTATTTAGATGAAATTAGACGGTGCATTGGAAGAAAAGTTTGATGCTATAGAAAACGATCACGTTTCCTCAAACCAAGAGACCCCCATGAGAAAAGATGCGTTTGTTTTAAGTGACGATCACAAAATTGAACAGATAAGTCGAAACGTGGAAGAGATTATGCATACTCTTGGGCTAGACTTATCAGATGATAGTTTAAAAGGAACGCCCCTGCGAGTTGCAAAAATGTATGTCAAAGAAGTTTTTGGAGGATTACATCCGGACAGAAAACCAAAGTCTTCCACTTTTGACAACAAATATAAATATGGTGAGATGTTGGTGGAAAAGAATATTACGGTATATTCTACCTGCGAACACCACCTATTGCCGATAGTAGGAAAGGCTCATATTGCCTATATCTCAAAGGGAACTGTAGTTGGACTCTCCAAAATGAATAGAATTGTTGACTATTTTGCAAAACGCCCGCAAGTACAGGAGCGACTTAACATCCAAATTGTAAAAGAGTTACAAAAAGTACTGGGGACAGAAGATGTGGCATGTGTTATTGATGCAAAGCATTTATGTGTAAACTCCAGAGGGATTAGAGATGTAGATAGCAGTACAGTAACAGCAGAATATGGAGGTAAATTTAAAAAGGAATTTACCAGAAGAGAATTCCTAGATTATATTAACCTTGAGACCAACTTCTAATTTGTATTTCATCTAATGCAATTGTATAAAAATCAGCAATTACAAGTATATAACTCCCTTAGCGGTACTAAAGAAATTTTTAAACCTATTAATGAAGGGTATGTTGGGATGTATGTCTGTGGCCCTACCGTTTATAGTAATGTGCATCTAGGAAATTGTAGAACATTTATGTCTTTTGATATGATATTTAGATATCTGAGGCATTTAGGCTACAAAGTTCGATATGTTAGAAATATTACTGATGCCGGACACCTTGAAGACGATGCAGATCAGGGAGAGGATAAGATTGCTAAGAAAGCACGCATGGAAAAAATTGAACCAATGGAAGTGGTTCAAAGGTATACAGTGGACTTTCATACTATATTACAAAAATTTAATTTTTTATCTCCAAGTATAGAACCTACGGCTACCGGGCATATTATCGAACAAATGGAGATCATTAAGGAGATTCTTGCCAAGGGTTATGCCTATGAAATAAATGGTTCGGTTTACTTTGACGTACAAAAATTTAATAAAGACTTTGATTATGGAAAGTTAAGTGGTCGAAAGCTCGAAGATATGATTTCCAATACTCGAGAACTGACCGCTCAAGACGAAAAAAAGAATCCTCAGGATTTTGCTCTTTGGAAAAAAGCTGAGCCACAACATATTATGCGGTGGCCCTCACCATGGGGTGATGGTTTTCCAGGATGGCATTTAGAATGTACTGCCATGAGCACCAAATATCTGGGAGAAGAATTTGATATTCATGGGGGAGGAATGGACTTAAAATTTCCTCATCACGAGTGTGAAATAGCTCAAGCAGAAGCAAGTAATGGTCATTCTCCTGTAAAATATTGGCTACATGCTAATATGCTTACCTTAAACGGCAAGAAGATGGCTAAATCCACAGGCAATAACATACTTCCTAATGAAATTTTTAGTGGTGACAACGCCATTTTAAGTAAGGCTTTTTCGCCATCTGTCGTGAGGTTTTTTATGATGCAAGCACATTATACCAGTATTCTGGACTTAAGTAATGAAGCCCTTTTGGCTTCCGAAAAAGGCTATCATCGATTAATGGAAGCCATTGAAAAAATAAAACTACTATCAACCGCCAGCTCAACAGATTTTGATGTAACACTATGGAAACAGAAGTGTTATGACGCTATGAATGACGACTTTAATACACCTATATTAATTGCACAATTGTTTGAAGGCGTAAAGCATATCAATCTTATCAATGACGGGAAAGAAAAAATAACAGAAGGCGACCTTTTAGTTCTTAAAACTACCATAGAAGATTTTGTTTTTGATGTCTTGGGAATAGAGCCAAAGAATAGTTCAACAGAAGATTCGAATAAATTGGATGGGGTTGTGAAATTATTAATAGAATTAAGGAATGACGCCAGGGCAAACAAGGATTTCAGCACCTCGGATAAAATAAGAGATCAACTGTCGGCTATGGGAATACAATTAAAAGACGGTAAAGAGGGCACTACTTTTAGTATTTAAATACTCCCAATTTCTTGATGCGTAATGGTTCGCGGTTATTTTTAAAATGGTTTGATATATCTTAACTATTTCAAGTATTAATGACGATTTCCTTAAAGAAAATATTAATTACCCCATTTATACTATTGGTTCGGATCTACCAAACCCTAATTTCGCCGTATACTCCTTCCAGTTGCAGATATAGTCCTACTTGTTCCCAATACACTATAGAAGCCCTAAAGAAACATGGATTGTTTAAAGGGGGATGGCTCGCAATAAAAAGAATTTTTAGTTGCAATCCATGGGGTGGCAAGGGTTACGACCCGGTACCCTAATTAATCATCCATTGTTCATAATTGATATTTAGTTATTATCCTCCTTTTAATGTAAAAGTTGTATCCCTAACTTAAAAGTTAGATCTCCTTTTAACTTTGGCCTCCGCGCTATTTTCTTATCTTAGCCGCTTAAAATCCATACTATGTATTTTTTAGGTTTTAGCTGGAATCCGGACGATACCCTTTTCAATCTTGGGATTCTCCAAATTAAATATTACAATCTTTTATGGATAGCGGCCTTTGCGATAGGTTGGTACCTCATGAAAAAGATTTTCCTAAATGAGAAGAAGTCTATTGAACAACTAGATTCTATTTTCATATATACTGTTATAGCTACAATGCTCGGAGCTAGATTGGGCCATGTCATATTTTACGATTGGGCCTATTACCAAAATCATATTTTAGAAATTTTACTGCCCATTAGGGAGCGTAGTGGAAGCACCTTGTTCGGCATTATAAATGGTTATGAATTTACTGGCTTTACGGGTCTGGCAAGTCATGGTGCGGCTATTGGGATAATAATTGGAGTCTATTTGTATTCTAAAAAATACAGCGACATGACTATGCTGTGGGTGTTAGATAGAATTGTTATTCCTGTTTCTAGTGGGGCATTCTGTGTTCGTCTGGGAAACTTTTTTAATTCGGAAATTAACGGGAAAGTAGTGGATAAGGAATTTGTCTTTGCCACAAAGTTTATAAGAGATTCAGATGATATGCCGGCCTCGGCGGTAATGCAACTAACCAAGGAAAATAATGTTAATGCCGCATATGCTGCTTTAGAGAATAATCCAAAATTCGCCAACTACCTGGAGGCCATACCCTATAGACATCCAGCACAACTATATGAAGGAGTAGCTTATGTATTTGTGTTTTTAATATTGTATTATTTGTATTGGAAAACCGACAAAAAAGACCAACCCGGATTTTTATTTGGCTTATTTTTAGTCTTGCTATGGACTATAAGGTTTTTTGTGGAATATGTAAAGAAAAGTCAAGGAGGTTTTGAGGAATCTCTTGGACTACTATCAACTGGTCAATGGTTAAGTTTACCCTTTATCGCAGCCGGTTTATTTTTCATGTTCAGAAGCAAAAAAGCTAAGGTTTAAGTTTAACATCTCATTTTATTGGTATGAAGTTTTTGTTTCAATTTTTTTGGATTTCCTTGGGGGTTCTATTTTTTGTCAGCTGTGCGGAGGACCAAAAAAGGGTTATAAAAACCGCATCGATTGAATTTACAAAAGAAGGGGAACTAACGATTTACAAAGGAATGTCAGATTCTGTGATAACCAAATACGATATTGAAATTGCTGAGTCTGATTATGAGACTCAAACAGGACTTATGTATAGAGAATCAATGGGGACTGATGAAGCTATGTTATTTATTTTTCCAACGGTTGAATACCACTCTTTCTACATGAAAAATACAACCCTCCCTTTAGACATCCTTTTTATTGATGAAAATTTGCAAATTGTCAGCTACAGGGAAAACGCCAAACCTTTGGATGAAAGTGGTATTTCTTCAGAATTCCCTATACAATATGTGTTAGAAGTCAATGCTGGGCAATCTCAAGAACATACTATTTCAGTTGGTGACCGCATCGTTTTTAAAAGGTTATAAAATGTCTGTTTCTTTGCTATTAGAGAATGAAGAGAGCCATCGTCTTCTATACAGAAAAGTAGAGTCTTCTGATTTTTCATCTTGGCTGCCTTTCCATGAAGAACCCTTAAGCATGCAGTATTTTGTAGGGAATATTCCAAATCCAAAGGAGGCATGCAAAGCTTGGTTCGACAAGGTGTTTTTTCGATACGAAAATGACTTAGGAGGACACAATGCCCTTATTTCTAAAGAAACCGGAAAGCTCATAGGAATGTGTGGTTTGCTAATACAGACTGTTGATGACAAGGAAGAATTAGAAATCGGATATTCTATTTTACCTGAGTATTGGAGAAATGGATATGCATCTGAGGCTGCCAAACAGTGTCGTATTTATGCAACGAAACATCAACTATCCGCTTCTTTAATTTCCATTATTCATGTGGACAATATAGGATCTCAAAAAGTAGCCATTTCAAATGGAATGTCTCTGGATAAACATACCAATTACAAGGGAATACCCGTACAGATTTATAGAAGGCACATTAAAAATAAGCCGTCTATCTAAACACCTGTTATAAAAAGGCTAATTGAAAATAAAGTCAAAAAAGAAAACAAGTCCAGTTATCAAGCATAAACAAATTGTACAAGCTTGTATTATTTTGATGGTTTTCTTACCCATGGCTCAAAAAATTTCTGGGGAAACTTCTAAAGTTTTCAAAATTAATGAATTAATATTTAAGATGACATTTCTTGAATTTTGTTTTATTTAAGAAAAGAAACCTTCATTTTGTTCCCTTATATTTGTTTAAACTCGTCATAAATGTCCTTTAAGCCAACTGAACACAGGGCTATATTCATCAACAACCAATCCCAATGTGATCAGCTCATTGAAGACATTCTCAATGGCTTACACATCCCGGCAGAATTCAAATATTTGAAGGACCTAAAAGGGGCCTTATTCTCAAAGGGGGCCTTAGACGATTTTATCGAAGAAGAGGAAATTCACGATCAAAAATGGTTGACTTCTAATACCGAACAAAGCCTAAAATCCATGAGTAGCGGGGAACGAAAAAAGGCACTGATTGCTTATTTATTGCAATCAGATCCCGACTATTTAATCTTGCTTAATCCCTTTGATAATCTGGATAGTGAATCCCAAATTGGTTTAAAAGAAAGGCTTATTAAGCTTTCTAAAAAGAAACAAATCCTATTATTTCTGAGTCGAAAAGCGGATTTACTTCCATTTATTTCTAATTTCTACTTTTTAAAAGATAAACAGTTAATACCCCTTCATTTAGTCCCTGAAATAGAGAATCCTTCATCATATGAATTGACTAAACCAATTCCAAAACCCTTAGTGAGAATTCCTTATGAGCACTCCCAAATTGTTCAACTTAAAAATGTTTGCGTGAGCTATGGTAGCTCTCAGATTTTAGATAAGGTTAATTGGGTTATTAGACCTGGAGAATTTTGGAAACTTTCAGGTCCTAATGGCAGTGGGAAAAGCACCCTCCTCTCAATGATTAATGGAGATAATCCAAAAGCTTACGGACAGGATATAAATATTTTTGGATATCAAAAAGGAAAGGGTGAAAGTGTTTGGGATCTTAAAAAGTCTATGGGATATTTTACCCCTGCCATGATAGACCGATTTAAAGGATATCATAGTTTGGAGAATATGATAATTTCTGGCTTGTTCGATTCCATTGGTCTTTATGTTAAACCCGGTAATGTCCATCAAAGATTAGCTAAGGAGTGGTTAGAGTTGATTGGCATGGATCATAAAAAAGACAAATACTTTCATACTTTAAGCCTGGGAGAAAAACACCTTATCATGTGTATAAGGGCAATGATAAAACACCCGCCTTTACTTATTTTGGATGAACCTACGGCTGGTTTAGATGACAAGAGTGCTGCCTTGGTTGTAGCCTTAGCCAATAAGATGGCTCAAGAAAGTGAAACAGCAATAATATTTGTTTCCCATAGAGAGGAACCCCTTCTTAAAACCCAATACGAATTTCAATTAAGTCCTGCTGAAAGTGGATCTCTAGGGGTAAGTATACCTCATGGTACATTGTAAAAGTGGATTATCTTAAAGACAGTTCCTCCTTTTAACGTTGAGATTGCTTCCCAAATATCCTATTGATTTTATTGCTATATTTAGTATACCCTCCTTTTAGATATTAGGTATTCAATGAAAAACTATAAAGAGAATAAATGGTATGTCCTTACTATATTGACTCTTGTTTATACTTTCAGTTTTATTGATCGGCAAATTTTAGTGATTCTGGCGGAACCTATTAAAAAAGAGCTAGCATTATCAGATACTCAATTAGGATTACTAACCGGCCTTGCATTTGCAGCCTTATATGTTGTTTTAGGGGTGCCGATTGCTCGTTTGGCAGATAAGGGTAACCGAAAGAATATTATAGCCATAAGTTTAACTTTATGGTCATTTATGACGGCTATTTCGGGTGCCGTAAGTAGTTTTCATCAATTGCTTTTAGCGAGAATTGGGGTTGGAATTGGAGAGGCCGGAGGCAGCCCTCCATCCCACTCTATCATATCAGATTATTTTCCTCCTAAAAAAAGAGCTACAGCCTTCGCAATTTATTCTATGGGTATTTATTTGGGTGTTTTACTCGGATTTGTGGTTGGTGGATTTATAGCCAAATCCTATGGCTGGCGTATTGCCTTCTATTCCCTTGGACTGCCGGGAGTATTCCTGGCCATCTTACTATATTACACGGTTAAGGAACCAATAAAAGGACAATCAGATCTAATAAAAACAAATAGTAAAGCACCCACAATTAAAGAAGTATTCAAAACACTATTTAGTTATAAATCCTTCATGTATGCCGCTCTGGGAACAGGTTTTACGGCCTTTGGTCAATATGGAATAAATAATTTTTTTCCTTCTTATTTACAAAGAATACATGGAATGGATCTTGCACAAGCCGGATATATCTTGGGTTTAGTCTTTGGCGTTGGCGGGGGTCTGGGTGTCTTTCTTGGCGGATATATAAGTGATCGAATTGGCCTTAAAGATCTACGCTGGTATCTTAGGGGTCCTATGCTAGCTAGTATTGTAAGTCTGATTTCATTTGCTGTTGTTATCTTTTCCAACGAAATATCTTGGATAATAGGAATGATATTCTTTACAACATTATTTTCCGGGTTTTATTTAGCACCGGTTATTGGTGTTACACATAGTCTTGTAACCGCTAAAATGAGAGCCATTGCCTCTTCAGTATTATTCTTTATACTAAATTTCATTGGCCTTGGATTTGGACCTTTAACTATTGGCTATATAAGTGATCTATTAATTCCCAAATATGGCGACTCCAGTTTGAGGTGGGCTTTCAGCATTGTATTTGTGACAGGCAGTTTAGCAACTATTCTTTTTGGTTTGGCAGCCAAACATTATAAAAAGGATTTAAAACGCTTTGAAGCTTCCATCCAAACTAACTAAAATTAATAGACCAAAAAAATAACTTAAATAAGTACTTACACTATTTCTATAAACAAAAAAATGTCCCAAAACCATTAAATAATATCTTGGCAAACATTGTAAAAAGAAATTCTTTTGTAAAACTGAAGCTTTAATAAAAACCCCGTTGATGAAAAAAATTCACCTTACCCCCTTTATTTTGAGCAATTTAGTTTACCTTTGCGGCTAATTTAAATATGTATTATGAGTAACGGTACCGTAAAATTTTTTAACAATACCAAAGGTTTTGGATTTATTACCCCAGAAGATGGTGATAAAGATGTGTTTGTACACGTAAGTGGGTTAACCCAGGATATAGCTGAAGGAGACAAAGTAAGCTACGATCTTGAAGAAAGTCCAAAAGGATTGAACGCTGTAAATGTAGAAGTTATTTAATTTATAAAATTATAACTATTTCAAGAGCAAAAGGTCTGTCGAAATCGACAGACCTTTTTTTATGGATATAGATCAACAAAAAACTGCAAAATGGAAATACCACTTTGCAGTTTTTAAATTAAAATTCACTAAGGTTTTTACTTCTTAGGAGCTATCTTATTTTTTAAGGTATCAAACATAACCGGAGTTGCTATAAATAATGAGGAATAGGTACCTACGATAACCCCAATAATCATTGCAAACATAAATCCTCTCAGAGATTCCCCTCCAAAGACAAAGATTGCCAATAATACCACAAGAGTAGTCAAGGAAGTATTTAGCGTTCTACTTAAGGTACTATTAAGGGCCAGGTTTATATTAGTTCCTCCTTTCCAGCCATGTTCGGCTACAATTTCTCTAATTCGGTCAAATACTACCACCGTATCATTTAGCGAATACCCAATTACGGTTAGAATAGCCGCAATAAAAGCCTGATCTACTTCCATGCTAAAAGGCATAATCTTACTTGTTAAAGAAAAGATTCCAAGAACAATAAGTACATCATGGAAAACTGCCATTACAGCACCTAAAGAATATTGCCACTTACGGAAGCGCAATAAGATGTAAAGGAATACGACTGCTAAGGAACCTATAATGGCCCATAGAGCATTCTTTTTAATGTCATCTGCTATTGTTGGGCCTACTTTTCGATATTTTAAAACACCAACATCTCCATTGGATCCGCCCGGTATAAACTCTTCATAAGTAGTTCCATCTGGCAAATATTTTTGCAAGTTCGTGTAAAGAATGGTTAGAATCTCCTCGTCGACCTCAGTTCCTTGTACATCAACTTTATATTTAGTGGTAACCATAATTTGATTGGCATCCCCAAATGTTTTAGCGCTGGCACTACCAAGAGATTCAGTTAACTCAGAAGTTATTTCACTTGGGTTAACGGGGTTAACAAATCTAATTTGATAATTCCTTCCCCCTACAAAATCCACCCCCTGATCTAGTCCTTGGGTAACTAAAGAAAATATTCCTATTACTACCAATATAGAAGATAAGACATAGGCTATTTTGCGTTTGCCTAAGAAATCGATATTTAAGTTCTTAAATAGATTCTTCGTGATAGAAGTAGAAAAATCTAATGTTCGCCCTTTACCGGAAATATACCATTCTACTAACAATCTAGTTACAAAAATAGCAGTAAAGAGAGAGGTAAGAATACCTATAATTAAGGTTGTAGCAAAACCTTTGATAGGGCCACTACCAAATATCAATAAGATTATTGCAGTAAGACCGGTAGTAACGTTTGCATCCAATATTGAGGATAAGGCATTGGCAAAACCATCCGAAATTGCTTGTCCTTTTCCTTTCCCTTTGGCTAACTCCTCTTTTATCCTCTCGAAGATAAGTACATTAGCATCTACCGACATACCTATGGTTAAAACAATACCGGCAATACCAGGTAAGGTTAGAACAGCTCCCAGGCTTGAGAGTACTCCAAAGATTAAAACAATATTAAATACCAGAGCAATATCAGCAAATATCCCTGCCTTTCCATAGTAAAAAATCATCCATATCAAAACAAATACCATGGCTATTAGGAAAGAAGTAAAACCACTATCTATAGCTTCTTGCCCTAAGGAAGGTCCCACTACAAAGGAATCAATAATCTCAGCCGAAGCCGGAAGTTTACCTGCTCTTAGAACATTAGCGATATCTTTCGTTTCGTTTACGGTAAAAGTACCTGTGATTTCAGAACTACCCCCAGATATTCCACCAACCTGTGAAACTCCCGGCGCTGTATAAACCTTATTATCAAGAACAATGGCAATACCCGTATTATTTAAATTAGCTTCGCTAGTCAGTTTTTCCCAAAGTTTCGCCCCTTTGACGTTCATATCCATCCCTACGGCAGGTCTGTTAAACTGATCAAATTGGTCTCTGGCATCGCTTACTACATCCCCGCTAATTCTCGGTTCATTATCTCTATTCGATTTTAGAGCATACAATGAAGCTATTTCTGAATCACTTGTGGGTCTTTCCCATAAAAACTTTGTAAACTGAACATCAGCCGGTAACAGTCTTCTTATTTCAGGCATCCTTAAATAGGCTCCAACTTCTGCCGTATCCTTTATTGCAGCTACACCTACTGCATAACCTGGTCCACTTAATTGCAACTTTTCAAAAAGAGGATTGCTCTCCGCCGCTAGGTCTAAGGAATCCTGAGTGACATCCGAAAGTAGAGAGTCTATTTCAGATTCTTCTTTATCTATACTATCTTCCGTAGTGCTTTCAACTAAGGTTTTAAGACGGTCATTTGCTTGGATAAAGAAATTTACAAGGCTTTGATTTCCTGGTTCATATGTTTCCCAAAACTCTAATTGAGCTGTACTCGATAAAAGATCCTGTGCTCTGGCAATATCTCTTGCTCCTGGTAATTCAACTAAGATCCTACCGGAATTACCTTCTCTTTGTATGTTAGGCTGTGTAACACCAAAACCATCAATTCTTTCACGCAATACCTCAAAGGCCGATACCACCGATTCGTCAATTTTTCTGCGGATGATAGGTTTTACCTCATCATCGTTCATCTGAAAATTAATTTCATCACTGAGTCCCTTGTTCGCAAAAATATCCGGAGAAGCCAACTTTAAATCTCCCTTGATATTATCGAATGCTTCAAAAAACAACTCAATATAGGTTTCATCGCTATCTTTAGATGCTTCATCGGCATCTGCCAAAGCCTTATTAAATACAGGGTTTTTTGTGTTATCAGCAAGGCCTTTTAAAATATCCTTTACAGATATTTGAAGGGTAACATTAATTCCTCCTTTAAGGTCTAATCCTTTATTTAGTTCCTTCTTTTTGGCGTCATCATAACTAGTATAACCTAGAATAGGATTGGCCCCTATTGAATCTAAATAAGTGGCTTCAACCATTTCTCTTTTGGCAACATAATCTTCTTCAGAAGGAGAAATGGCAGACGTAGCAAATAATTCTGCATCCTTTTCTACTTTCGCAGTTATGAATGTATAGGAAAGTTGATAGATACTTACCAATCCAAACAAGAAGGCAAATAGCTTTATAAGTCCTTTATTCTGCATGCTTTAATTGATTTTTAAGTGGAATTTGTAAACAGCGTGCAAATATATCATTTCCCTTCAGAACTGACAATTTATTTATCGTATTTGTAAGGTGGCTCAAAGCTCCTTGTAAACTTAGCAACTAAAAAAACTTAAACAGGCCAGATAAAGTACGAAAACCTATAGAGTTCTGCAGCCCAAACTTTTAAAGGGATTATTATCTCTCAAAGCGAGGGCGGAAATAATCTATCATAAAATCGTAAGAATCTGCCAGTTATTTAATTTATATAAACAAAAAAAGCATCCTAAATGGATGCTTTTTATAAACTTAGATTATAATTAAACGTCTAGAAGAGCATTCGTATTTCTTACCCCAGCTGCACTCTCTTTCATTTTACTTTTCTCAGCTTCTGTAAGATCTATTTCTACAATTTTTTCAATACCATTCTTACCTAATATAACAGGAACACCAATACATATATCTTCTAAACCATATTCCCCGGAAAGCATTGTAGAACAAGGAAACATTTTCTTTTGATCACATGCTATTGCTTGAACCAGCGAAGAAACAGCAGCACCAGGAGCATACCAGGCACTAGTTCCCAACAACTTAGTAAGCGTTGCACCTCCAACCTTGGTATCTTCAACTACCTGCTGTAGTCGGTCTTCACTTAAAAAGTCTGATACCTTTAAGCTATTCCGTGTAGCGTGACTAGCTAATGGAACCATCCCGGTATCACTGTGACCACCAATGACCATTCCGTCAATATCAGAAATAGGAGCATCCATGGCTTCGGCCAAACGATATTTAAAACGAGCGCTATCCAAAGCACCTCCCATTCCAATTATTTTATGCTTTGGAAGATTTGTTGATTTATGTACTAAATATGTCATGGTATCCATAGGATTACTGACCACAATTATTGTTACATTGGGAGAATGCTCAAGTAAATTGGCCGCAACTGTTTTTACAATTCCAGCATTGATACCTATTAATTCCTCTCTCGTCATACCAGGTTTTCTGGGAATTCCAGAAGTTATAACAGCTATATCGCTTCCTGCTGTCTTGTCATAGGCCCCTGTAGTTCCTGTAATTTTGGTATCAAAACCATTTAAAGAAGCCGTTTGCATAAGATCCATAGCCTTACCCTCGGCATAACCTTCTTTTATATCTAACAAGACTACTTCCGAAGCAAAATTCTTTAATGCTATATATTCGGCACAACTGGCTCCTACTGCTCCTGCTCCAACTACTGTAACTTTCATATTTTATTGAATTTAATTGATTTTAAGACCATCAAAATTAGTGAATTTTAACAGATTTTAGAACTCAAATCTCAGTTAATTTACACTTTATTCTATCTATTATTTAAAGATCATAAGACCCGTTTATCGAAGAAAAAACACTTTCAATGCATTACATCGAAAAAAAACAATACAAAAGCTGATACTTTCGTTAAAGTCATAATAAGACCCCAAATCTTAAACCTGACTTATAGTGAAAAAAGTTCTCTCCTTATTAGCTATCGTAGCTATTGTAATGGTAAGTAATTGTACTAGAGTGCCGGAAAACAATGACCCGGTTATTGGTATATGGTATACAATTGACGTAAAGAGTATAAACGAAACAAGCAAAGAAACTATCCGTCAGGAATGGATTTTTAATGATGCTTATCTGGGAAGATATCATCGATATAGTGGATCACAACTAGCCTTTAAAACGGATTTTGGTTGGAAGGAGAACGACGGACTTTATACTATTAGTTATCCGGGAACGGATATGGCTGTTCAAAAGGCCATTCTAAAAGACAGTCCTGAAGGCATGCAGTTGAATGATGAAGATGGCAATATTTTGGCCATTAAAGAATAATTCCCCGCTTTTTTCATATAGTTAAAAAGGCAGCTTTGATAATCAAAGCTGCCTTTTTTAATACTATTAATTTAACTCCCTATACTTGAGCTAACACTATCTTATACATCTATATTGGCGTAAACCGCATTTTTCTCAATAAATTCTCTTCTTGGCGGAACCTCATCTCCCATAAGCATAGAGAAAATTCTGTCTGTCTCTGTTGCATTGTCTATGGTAACCTGCCTAAGAGTTCTGAAATTAGGATTCATTGTTGTATCCCATAGTTGTTCAGCGTTCATTTCTCCCAAACCTTTATATCGTTGAATTCCTGCACTACCGCCAAAACTATCCACAATATCATCCCGTTCCTTATCATCCCATGCATAGCGCTTCTTTGCACCTTTTTTAACAAGGTATAAAGGAGGAGTAGCAATATAAACATGACCTCCTTCAATTAATTCACGCATATAGCGGAAAAAGAAGGTTAAAATCAATGTTTCTATATGACTTCCATCCACATCCGCATCACACATTATAACCACCTTGTGATATCGCAACTTATCAAGATTTAATGCCTTGCTATCATCCTCAGTACCAATAGTAACACCAAGAGCGGTATAGATATTTTTTATTTCTTCGTTTTCAAAAACCCTGTGTTGCATGGCTTTTTCAACGTTGAGAATCTTACCCCTTAAAGGCAGAATAGCCTGAAAATTCCTATCTCGTCCTTGTTTAGCAGTACCTCCTGCAGAATCTCCCTCTACCAGAAACACCTCACATAGGGCTGGATCCTGTTCAGAACAATCAGATAGTTTTCCTGGCAAGCCGCCAATACTCATTACCGTCTTACGCTGCACCATTTCTCTAGCTTTGGTAGCTGCATGTCTTGCCTGAGCCGCAAGAATAACTTTTTGAACAATAATTTTGGCATCATCAGGGTGCTCCTCTAAGTAGTTCGTTAGCATTTCAGATACCGCCTGACTAACCGCTGAAGAAACCTCCCTGTTTCCCAGTTTGGTTTTTGTTTGACCCTCAAACTGAGGTTCGCCAACCTTTACTGAAATAATGGCCGTAAGTCCTTCTCTAAAATCATCTCCAGCTACTTCAAATTTTACCTTATCCAACATCCCAGAACTATCTGCATACTTCTTAAGCGTTGTGGTTAAACCCCTTCTAAACCCGGATAAATGTGTTCCGCCCTCATGTGTATTAATATTATTCACATATGAGTGTAAGTTTTCGGTATAACTGCTGTTGTAGATCATTGCTACTTCTACAGGAATGCCATTTTTTTCGCCTTCCATAGATATTACCTCTTTGATCAAAGGCTCTCTATTACTGTCTAAAAAACGAACAAACTCTTTTAATCCTTCGTCAGAATAAAATACTTCAGAAACGAAATTACCTTCCTCATCTTTTTGCCTTCTATCGGTGATGCTAATGGTAACTCCTTTATTAAGATAAGAGAGTTCACGCATACGATTGGCGAGTGTTTCATAACTAAACTCTATCGTCTGGGTGAAAATTTTATCATCCGGATGAAAGGTCACTATGGTACCTGTCTCAGTAGATTCCCCAACACTTTTTACCGGATATAATGATTTTCCTCGTTCATATTCTTGCTCCCATACTTTTCCATCACGGTGGACAGAAGCTTTTAAGTGATTTGAAAGGGCATTTACCACTGAAACACCTACCCCATGCAAACCTCCTGATACCTTATAAGAATCCTTATCGAATTTACCACCGGCTCCAATTTTGGTCATTACTACTTCCAAAGCAGAAATACCCTCTTTCTTGTGTAGGTCCACCGGAATGCCTCTACCATTATCCTTAGTAGTGATAGAATTATCTTCGTTGATGATGACATCAATAGTGTCACAATGACCTCCCATGGCCTCATCAATAGAATTATCAACAACTTCATATACCAGATGATGTAACCCTCTTACTCCAATGTCACCAATGTACATGGATGGCCTCATCCTTACATGTTCTATCCCCTCTAACGCCTGAATACTATCCGCGGAATATTCATTCTTTTTAGCTTCTTCGCTCATACAAATAATTAAGTGATTTATTTATTAATACGCAATCTTACAAATATAGGTAATACCCCATAGAATATAGTGTTTGCTCTAGTGTGAAGTCCCTAAGTTATCAACAATTTAACAACAATTTAGCAGCGCCGCCTGCGTTAGCCAAAATTTAAAAAATCTCATGACATATGTTTGCTTTTTTAAAACATTTACTCCTTACTTTTGCCACGAATTAAAATGATTTTCTATGGCCGATTCTAGAGGGGTATCCTTAAAATTAATGTCTCAAATTCAAAAAGTTGTAGATATACAAAGTAAAATCATTTACTTCTTACTTAGCATAATTCTGTCTTTTGGTCTTACCTACTGGTTGTATGAGCCGGCAATGAATCAGGCACAAGTCTATGTTCTCTTTCTACTCTTTTTGGCTATTGGTTTATGGATGACAGAGGCTATTCCTCCTTTTGCGGTAGGTCTTTTGGTTTTTGGCTTTTTGATTTTTGCTATGAATAGTTATTATTCGCAAATAGATCCGGGCAATGCGCAATCCTATTATGTTGGGTATATTAACTCTTGGTCCAGTAGTGTCATTTGGTTGATGTTAGGTGGTTTTTTTATAGCTGAAGCCATGAGTAAAACAAAATTGGATCGACAAGTATTTCGTTTTTCTATATCAAGATTTGGCACTGCCCCAAAACAAGTACTTCTGGGTATTATGTTAACTACTGCCCTTTTTTCTATGATAATGTCTAACACAGCGACTTCGGCTATGATGATCGCCTCCGTTTTACCTTTTATTAAAACCTTAGATGAAGACTCTCCTTTTACCAAAGCCATCCTTCTTGGAATCGCAGGTTCTGCCTCTATTGGCGGGATGGGAACCCTTATAGGATCTCCTCCCAACGCCATTGCCGTTGAAGCCCTAAATAATAATGGTATTGATATTGGTTTTTTAGAGTGGATGATGGTAGGTTTTCCTCTCGCTCTTATTTTAACAGTACTCTTTTGGTTCCTCTTAACCAAAAAGTTCATCGCTAAAAAGAAGACTTTTTCCATCAAACTTGAAGATGAAACTGTGGATATTAATAGTCCTAACTACAGGTTTGATCGTGTCAAAAAAAGAGTTGTTTTGGCAGTACTTGCCCTGACACTTATCCTCTGGCTTACTGAGAAGTTACACGGCATTCCTGCCTCTGTAGTATCTCTATTACCTATTATATTGCTCACCATTTCAGGAATAATAAATGGGGATGATGTAAGAAATTTACCTTGGGATACACTAATGCTCGTTATGGGAGGTTTAGCTTTAGGCTTGGCCATTACGGAGACGGGACTGGCAGATTACTATGTCGAAAAAATTCAGGAGCACAAATTAAATTTTTATGTGATGGCAATTTGCTTTGCTTTCCTCACCGTAATAATGTCCAATATTATGAGTAATACAGCGACAGCAACCATACTAATCCCAATCAGTATCATCCTTACTTACAAAAACCCAGTTGTTCTGCCTTTGGTAATTGGCCTTTGTGCCTCAGTAGCGCTCTTTTTGCCGATTTCGACTCCACCAAACGCCATAGCTTATAGTACAGGATTTCTGGAGCAAAAAGATTTCCGATTAGGGGGATTGGTCTTTGGAATTATTGGCCCACTTCTTATAACGGCCATCGTGATTTTGATATTTATGGTTTTGTATCAGATACCCTGAGAAGATTTATAATCTACGCAGGCATTGATCTTATTTATGAATCTTATATAACTAAAGAAGCACCCTAAAAGGTGCTTCTAAAGAACTAATTAAAAAATAACCCCTACTCTCTAAAAGGAGAGAAAGTGAGGTAAACAAAATTCAAGGTGATTTAAACTGATCTGATTTACTTCTCATAAGCATCTTCATGTACTTGTGCCACAGCTCTTCCCGAAGGATCGTTCATGTTCTTAAAAGCAGCATCCCATTCCAGTGCGATTTTTGTGCTACAAGCGACGGATGGTTCCTGAGGAACAGAGAGTGCCGCGGCATCACTTGGAAAATGACTTTCGAAAATCGTTCGATAATAAAACTCTTCTTTGGTGGTTGGAGTCTGAATTGGAAATCTGAACTTAGCATTCGCCAGTTGTTCATCAGTTACTTCTACGTTCACTACTTCTTTTAAGGTATCAATCCAGCTATAGCCCACTCCATCAGAAAATTGTTCTTTCTGCCTCCAGGCAACGCTTTCGGGGAGCATAGATTCAAAAGCTTTGCGAACAACCCACTTCTCCATACGTTCTCCATTAATCATTTTATCCTTGGGATTAATCCTCATAGCCACATCAATAAACTCTTTATCCAAAAAAGGAACCCTTCCTTCGATACCCCATGCCGCCAGTGATTTGTTTGCTCTCAAACAATCATACATATGCAACTTACTAAGCTTCCGAACTGTTTCTTCATGAAATTCCATAGGACTAGGTGCCTTGTGGAAATACAAGTATCCCCCAAAAAGCTCATCAGCACCCTCCCCGGAGAGTACCATTTTTATTCCCATTGACTTTATTACTCTGGCCATAAGATACATTGGAGTTGAAGCTCTTATGGTAGTTATGTCATAGGTCTCCAGGTTGTAGACAACATCTTTAATGGCATCTAATCCTTCCTGTATTGTAAATTTAATTTCGTGATGGACCGTACCAATATGTTTGGCCACCTTTTGTGCAGCAGCCAAGTCGGGAGATCCTTCCAGTCCTACTGAAAATGAATGCAACTGAGGCCACCAAGCATCTACAGTATCATCGGATTCTATTCTCTTTTGTGCATATTTTTTCGCAATGGCGGAGGTAACCGAGGAGTCTAATCCTCCTGAGAGTAATACCCCATAAGGCACATCAGACATTAATTGCCTATGTACTGCTGCTTCAAGAGCTTCCTTAATCTCCGCAATACTGGTCTCATTCTCCTTAACAGCCTCATAATCCATCCAGTCCCTGGTATACCATCGCTTTAACTCTCCATCTTCACTATGCAAATAGTGTCCCGGAGGAAATAGTTCAATCTTGGTACAAGTACCTTCTAAAGCCTTCAGTTCTGAGGCGACATAAAAAGTTCCGTTTTTATCCCATCCCATATAAAGAGGAATAATTCCCATATGGTCCCTGGCAATAAAATAAGCTCCGCTCTCCACATCATAAAGTGCAAAACTAAAAATGCCATTCATTTCATCAAGGAAATCGACCCCTTTCTTCTTGTATAAAGCAAGAATTACTTCACAATCAGATTCAGTAGAAAAGTTATAACTACCTTCAAACTGTTTTCTTAATTCTCTGTGATTGTATATTTCACCGTTGGCAGCTAACACCAACTTCTTGTCTTCACTAAATAAAGGTTGCCTACCTGAGGCAGGATCTACAATAGCCAAACGTTCATGAGCCAGGACGGCTTTATCATCTGCAAAAATCCCACTCCAATCCGGACCTCTATGGCGCACTTTCTTAGACATCTCTAAAAGCTTCGGCCTTAAACTTTCTGTACTTTCCTTTACATCAAAGGCACAAACTATTCCACACATTTCAATTTAATTATAATTATTAAAAGCAAAGATGAATCTTTTTAGACATAACTAAAAGCAAAATATCCATTATAACTACTGTTTGAAACTATATATTGTATATTTAGATAAATAATGTAATAATAATTGAGAATAAATATAAGAAATACCAACATTCTGTAAGCTGCATAAATTTTAACGACTTTTTATAAGATCTAAATTGTAAATCACATTAGATTTGACAAACTCAAAAAAACACTAACAATTATGAAAAAATTAGTTACCCTTATCGTTATCGCAATAGCTTTGGTTTTTACAACTGAAATTACTGCTCAGGAATTTAGCGGACTAGATAAAAGTCCGGCCGACATTGCATCTTATCCTTCTAGCTATAAAGTATCTGACAAGCTGATTAAAGTAGTTTACAGCAGACCTCAACTAAAAGGCAGGTCAATTTCCGAATTGGCGCCTTCCGGAAAGGTTTGGAGAACTGGGGCTAATGAAGCACCAGAAATTACATTATACAAAGACATGATGTTTGGAAGTACTGCAGTGAAGGCTGGTACCTATTCATTATTTACCATTCCTGGAGAAAAAGAATGGACCGTTATTTTGAATAGTAAATTAAATCAATGGGGAGCATATTCCTATGATGAGTCTGCCGATGTAGCCAGAGCCATGGGAGGTGTAAGCAAAGGATCTGAATCCTTAGAAGCGTTTGTTATTGGCTTTAAAGAAGTAGATGGTGGTGTACATTTGTTAATGGGCTGGGGTACAGAAGTAGTTGCCGTACCTTTTAGCTTAAGCATGTAATACTGCATAAATTCATATAAAAAAAGCCGAAGTAATTACTTCGGCTTTTTTATTCTTCAAAATATCTGTTTTATTCTGTAGGCTTTTAATTAAGCCACAAAAAACAGTTTCGGAATGAAACTTTCAAATTGATGAAGTCGACAGTAGTAGCTTAATCGGGTTTACTAATTACAAATGCTACCCTTCTATTTTTACTTCTTCCCTCTTTAGTACTATTATTATGAATAGGGTTATCTCCACCAAACCCTTCCCAACTAATCCTGCTTCTATCAAGACCTAAAGAAATAAAATAAGAGGCAACGGCATAGCAGCGTTTATCAGAGAGGATTTGATTGTAAGTTTTTGAACCAATGTTATCTGTATGCCCCTCAATACTTATATGCAGCGTATCATTTGATTGGAGATAGGTATATATTTCACGAATATCCTCCTTTGCACTATTGAGCAAAGTGGATTCGTCAAAATCAAACAAGATAGTATTAAAAATATGTGTCTTATCTAATTCATAAGCAGCACTTATCGCTAAACTATCCTTTGTATTTTCCATCAAAATATTCTTCATCCCTTTCGCCACTAAAGAAACTTCGTCTATATAATAATAGGCTCCCTTTTTTCTGCCTTCTTTTAGTTTCACCTTTGCCGTACCGGCATTGTTTTTAAAATTACCCAACAACAAAAAATTCTCCATCCCCTTAGCAATATAATTGGCTCTAATGGGAATCCAGTCCTTCATATCCTTTAGGTAATCTCCAGGATTTATTTCCAAAAGATGAAATTCATTATCCGGTAGTTTATAGAGATGCATTTTAGACAGTTCTTTTTTAATCCCAATCTTAATCTCTTCCTGAGAAAAGAGGATGCCAAAACTTCTTACCGCAAAATCTGATTTATCAGCAAGACTGATATAAAAAAGTATTTCATAAACACTATCTTTTTGAAGGGTTTCCTTAAGAGGAACTTGTATGTATTCTCTGTAATCTTGCGGCGCATATAGATAAAGTCCGGCATAACCATTTCCGGCAAATGCATCCTGTTTTCCATTAAAATTTTCAGGAGTCCCCATATTAATACTGCAACTATTAAAGTAGTCCGTAGAACCAATGGTTGGTGTATTCCATTCTATCAAATCTGCCTCAAAATTACCCAATCGTACAGGGCATTTTACATATTCCTCAAAACCAGGGTTGTATACCAGATTTTGGGACAACAAAATAGTTGTGCAAATAAAGCACATAAGAGTTATGATATGTTTTACTGATTGCGGCAAAACCATTATGGGACAATTTAACTGCCTTTAAATTAAGCAATTAAAATTCTTCTTACTACATTTTAGGCTGTATCGACAAAAACGCCGACCTCTGAATAAAAAGATAGCAATTCTTGGGTGTCCTATAATTATTTGTGAATTGTTTTTGGCGATATTAGAGTTGTAAGGAAATAAAAGTAATCCTTCTCCATTATAGTCCATTTGCTTACCATTCGGCATTGCAATCTACCTCTATTTATGGAAATAATATACAAAAAGTGGAGCGACTAGACTTAAGTTATCACCTAAGGGGTTTCCTAATGTTATTAAAAATCAAATTTATAGGAAGCACCTCCCAGAATTTGAAAACCTTGAACTCTGAAATTTGACCATCGTTGATACGAATTATTAGCAATATTATTTGCCTTAGCGAAAACAGTCAGTTGCTTACTCACCCTATAACCGGCATGCGCATTGGCATCGAAAAAACTATCAAGGGTAAGAATAGTAGATGGAAAATCTTGTGGCAGGGAATTAGGTATGGCCTCAGAACTAAGATCGTTCCTTTCTCCCACATAGAAAAGATTAGCGCCTACATACCACTTTTCTCCTATTTGATAATCAAAAAATAAAGATCCTTGCATATCAGGTAAGTTCCAAGCAGGATTATCCGTTTCTGTATTGTAATCAAAAAATTCAGCATTAATTCCCAAACTTAAACTTCTATTAATATCCAAACTAAGCTCGGCAAACAAACCAAGGGTCTTAACATCATCATAAAATACGTCAAACGAATTACCCCAATAATAACCTTTTTGGTCTGTTCTTCCCGGATTAAGTGGGTTGAGCTTATAAAGTGCCTTCCTATTTTCAGCTTTATAGGAAGCTCTCAAATTATAGCTAAGATTGGTCAAAACTTCTCCTCTTATCCCGGCATAACCATCGTATTGTTGATCAGTTGGGAGAATTGTGAGCGTAGGAGAAACAAAAGGATTTTGAGCTACGAAATCATAATATGAATTCTGAAGTAACCTTCCTTCAACCCCGGCATAGAGTACTAAGGCATTGTCTGCAATATCATAGGACCCTATTACTTGTGGATATATATAAAAGTTATTGTCTTTATTTTCTAGATCCAATCCATAAACCAGAGTTGCTCCCAAACTTACAGAATAATCCTCTCCCGATAGCTCAATGCTAGGGGTTAGTCCTATTTGCATCTGCCCATAAGAAATACCAGGCACATTAGAAAGATTATTTAAACTACCATTTTCAAAGCTCCCTCCAACATAGTCGAAGTTGACATTTAATTTAATGAAATCGGTAGAGAGTGGAAATTCAAAATTTGGGCGAATAAAAAATCTATTCTCTCCTGATGAGACCCCATCCCAAAACCTTCGATAACGGACATCCCCGGCGTTAAAAAAGGAATCATCCATTTGAATACGCGCTCCGGCTTCCACCGTGAAATAATTTTGCCCCTCATTGATTGAATTTATAGTAGCCTCGTCCAGAAAACCTTCCTCTATTCCATACCAATTATATTTTTGATGCTGAAATACCAAATCTCCGGTCCAATCCATATCCCTATTCTTTTGTGTATAGGCACCGTATATCTTTGTGTTATAGAAATCTGTGTCTAAGGGAACTCCTTCTATATCGCCCCTGGCGCTGTGGTGATTTAAACCAAAATCGAATCTTTTTTTTCCCCTATCCAAATCCCGACTAGTATAAAAATCTGCCAGAGCAGTTCCAAAATTACCTAGACTTACCATGGCATAAGTGTTGTATAATTGTTCTGGCTTGACTCTTTCCACAACAGAAGCCTTTCCCTTTGAAGGTGTAAAAGTGGAGGCAACCGGTATTGAAAAAATACTATAGTCAATCTTCTTTTTTTGTAAGACTATTGAATCATTTATATTGGGTACAGTCTTTATTTTAAAGGCATCCGAGACAGTTGGAGAATAAGGTCTAACAACCGTTACAGTCTCAGTGCCCAAATCCTTTTCTTCTTGAGAAAACAAGCCGTGAAATATCCCCAAGTTGACTAATATAAGTATTATGAGTTTTTTTTGCATAGTGTTCATGACTGCTTAATTTCCCTCTTGTAGAATTGATGAATTTCTCTCTGCTTCTTTCTTTTTGATAATAGCTAGTTCTTCTTTAGCTTCTATAACTATTTCAGGGTAATCGCTAAAGTTATTTATGACACTCTCTAAAATATATGTGGCTTGATAAGCATCATCTAAATTATCATAGTTTTTGGCCATAATAATCAAACCTTTCCCACCCCATTCCTTATAAGATGCAAAATCCTTAGCCAGTCTTTGTACCGATTCATTAGAGGCTTCTACATTTCCTGCCTTCCTTTCAAAATAGGCCTTGTAATACAAAGCTTCTGCCGCCAAGCTACCGGTGGCAATTTTAAGAACTTCGGCATAGGCCGTTTCAGCCGTATTTTCATTATCCGTAGCGATAGCCGATCTTGCTATCATTATCTGAGCATCACTTTTTATTCGATCATCGATACCTTCATTTGCCAAGACCTTATCTGCGTAAACAATTGTTTTGTCGTACTCATTCTTTTCATAATACCCTTTCATTAAGTTAGATTGTGCAAAAGTTCTGTTTTGAGTGATATTTGCTGTACTTTCTAATTCTTGAAGGAATGGTAAAGCCTCGGTATAATTCTTATCTGTTATATAGATTTCACATACTCTTGTAAGTGCCTGTTCGGAATACTCGCTTGCCCCCGACTGTGAAACTTCTTTGTATTTGGGAAGTGCTTTTTGCTTATCTCCGTTTGCAAAATACAGTTGAGCCAAACTAAAATTGGCTTCTAACCTATGGATACCTGATGGAAAATCATTCAAATAACTCTCATAACCCTTAAGGGCTAATTCTTCTTTTCCCTCTTGTTGTTGTTTTTGAGCAGATTCAAAAGTAACATTGTCTAATTCGACATCCGTTATCTCAACAAAATCTAGACCTTCAACCCATTGGGCATATTCATTTACATTACCCATGTCAACATAAATAAGTTTGGCCGTTGCCACTGCTTGAATAGCCTCCTGTGTCTGAGGGAAGTCTCTAACAACGGTCTTAAATTTGCTAAGGGCCTCCTCATTTCTGTTGGCATTGTAATGAACCAAGCCCTCTCTTAGCAATGCTTGTGGGATTAGCCTACTTTTAGGAAATTGTCTAATCAATCTATCATAGGCCTCTAATCCTGAGGCTTCCAAATTCTGTTTTATATAGGAATTTCCCAGTTCAAAAAGCGCGTCGTCTCTTAATCCGGAATTGGGATACTTGGCACTAAAGTTTGTCAGTTCCTCTAACTTGGTTTCGTTACGATCAATAAAACCATAACTAATGGCTTTTTGAAAAGCTGCATAATCCCTTTCGGGACTATTAGAAGATATTACTTTATTGTAGGACTCTATTGCCGGCCAATATTTACTAGTTACGAAATAGCAGTCTCCCAGACGCACATAGGCATCATTTCCTTTATCTCCCTCTTTGGCTTGTTCGGCATACTCCTTAAAATAGGATATGGCATTTTCGTAATCCTTTAATTTAAAATAAGCGTATCCCAAATTGTAATCAATGTCTTCATATTCAACTGTTCTTGGCGCAGCAGTATATGCTTTATATTGATTATAATTTTCCAAGGCCTCACTAAAACTATTTAATTGATAAAGAGATTCTGCTTTCCAAAAACGGGCCCTGGCCTTATAATATTCATCGGGAGCATTCTTTAAGGATTTATCAAATAGATCATTTGCCTGGGCATAATCCGCTTCCGAAAAACTTCCACTCCTCTGATAAAAAGCAACTTTTTGATAGGTCTCTTTACTGGCGTATCCGCTATTTTTCTCCAATAATTGAAGCGCGCCCTCGAAATTCTTAGAAGTAATATAAGAATCTACCAATAGTTCTCGAATTTCATCCTTATAAGCACTATTAGGATACGTTTTCAAATACGAGGTCAAGACCACTGGAACTAATTCGTAGGGATTTCCAATTTCATAGCTCAAGCGGGCGTAATTCAAATAAGCATCCTCTTGAATTTCCGGAACAAATTCCATTTGTGAGGCATTTCTAAAAGCATTTAAGGCCTCCTGTTTTTTATCTAGTTTAAGATAACATTCAGCTAAATGATAATAGGCATTCTGAGACACACCGTTATTACCGTCTACAATTTTATTAAACTGGCCGATGGCATTGGCGTAATCCTCCATTTTATAATAACAATACCCTAGTAAATAATAATCAGTATTGCTCCACTTTCCTCGCTTTCCTTTGTATTCTTCTAAGTAAGGAATGGCGTTGGAATATTGTTCCTGGTTAAAATAACTCTCCCCTATAATTTTATTTAATTCGGAAATTTCCTGACGATCAGATTTATTTAGTTGGGCTTTAGCCAAGGCAATAGCCTCTTCAAATCTGCCAAGCTTAAAATTCATGTCGGCCTGATAATAGGAAAGTTTGTCATTCAGTACTTCCTCGTCAGCAATTTGTTCAAAGCGTTCATTTGCCCCTTCATAATCGTCTTGCTGATAGGCGATGTAACCTAAATAATATTTTGCTTGTGATCCATATGTCTCTGAAGTACTAACCCTACTAAAATAACGCTCAGCCTCTTTTGACTTGTTAGCACTAAAAAGGGAATATCCCATATTAAAATTAAAACGCTCCTTTTCTTTTGAAGACATAGAAGACTGCTCAACTTTGTTATACCATTTTAAGGCATAGGGGTATTTACCATTTTCAAAATAGTAGTCCGCCACATCTATAAAAGCAGAGTTTCTTTTATTGGAGGTAGGATAATTACTTACAAAATTCTCCATGAGCCTGTCGGCTCCCAATTGATTTAATCGAACTGCTGCATTGGCTGCATAATATGCGCTGTTTGCCTCTGTTTCCAGATCATCCGTAGTATGCTGAACCCTTTCAAAAATGGTCTGGGCCGACTGATATTGCTTTTCATTATACAAAGTCAGTGCCTCCTCATAGTCTTTTTGAGGATAAGTATATACCTTAGATTCTTGTGCATAACTTAATCCAGTTAGGCCAATTACCAATAATAACAGTGCGGTTTTTTTCTTTTGCATAATGTTCTCTAGCTTTGAAGAAGTACCGTAAATTTTTTTAATAACGTAAAAAATGGATTCCAAGTATCTCAAGGAGTAAAAGAAGAAGTTTTTGTTACAGCTTTGTCTGTTTTAAGGAGGAACTTATTACTTTTATATCAACATTTAAACTATGGGAGAACACATATTGCATTTGAAGGACGTCGCCATTTTTCAAAAGGAGAATATGGTACTAAAAGATATTTCCTTGAAGTAAAAAAAGGAGAATTTGTCTACCTCATAGGAAAAACAGGAAGTGGAAAGAGTAGTTTCATGAAAACGCTCTATGCCGATTTACCACTTACAAAAGGAATCGGGGAAATTGTAGGATTTAACCTTAAGACACTAAAAGAAAAGGATATTCCATTTTTAAGAAGAAAACTAGGGATTGTATTTCAAGATTTCAAACTCCTTCCCGATAGAAATATCAATAAAAACCTTGAATTTATTTTAAAAGCTACCGGGTGGAAAGATCCGGAAAAGATGAAAATTCAAATAGAAAAAGTACTTCATAAAGTGGGAATGAAAACCAAAGGATTTAAATTTCCTCATGAACTGTCAGGAGGCGAACAACAACGGGTGGCCATCGCCAGAGCTTTACTCAATGATCCAGAAATTATTTTGGCTGATGAACCAACAGGAAATCTGGATCCCCAGACCAGTGTAGAAATTATGAAGGTTTTACAGGAGATTAATAAGGCCGGACGTACTATTCTTATGGCCACACACGACTATGCCCTTTTATTAAAATACCCCTCCAAGACATTAAAATGCGATGACGCCAAAGTTTTTGAAGTGATTCAAAAAGCTATATGATACAGAATTAGTAGTAGAAGGTAGAAATAACCAAATAATTAAGTATCTTTCAACAAGCTGAGCTAGAGAATTATATAACAATATCTGAGCAAGCTTTTAAGCTTCTCTTTAGAGAGTCTTAAACAAAAAACAACCATCAAACCAACCAAAAATGAGAACTAAGTATTCTTTATTAATTTTCATTGCCCTATTATTTGCAATATCCTGTAAACAGGAACCAAAACCTCAGGAAGTAGCTGAAGTAATTGAGGTACGTGAATGGCAACCCGAAGACACCCGAAGTATTACCGGATTAACCGTAGAACGAGGACTTAAAGAAAAAACTGCCCTGGCTACTCCTGGCTATGTCATGATTGGGCCTCCAGAAAGCACTAAAACACACCTTGTTAATCTTGATGGTGATGTAGTTCATACATGGGAAGGAGAATTAGCTGTAGTTAATCAATATCTTAAGGAAAATGGCAACCTGATTAGGCTAGAAGTTGACCCGGACCTTCCCACCTTTGCTGCAGGTGGACAAGCAGGACGGATTAGGGAATACGACTGGGATGGTAATATCTTATGGGATTTTAAATGGGCAGATGAGGATGAATTACTACATCATGACATCGAATTACTCCCTAACGGAAATATATTAGGTATATCCTATGATGCCAAATCGAAGGAAGAGGCTATTGAAGCAGGAAGAGACCCACATCATGTAACAAACGCTGGACTATGGCCAGACAAGATCATAGAAATAAAACCATCAGGACCTAAGGAAGGGGAAATTATATGGGAATGGCATATGTGGGATCATTTAGTCCAAGATATAGACAGCACCAAAAACAATTATGGGGTTATTGCAGAACATCCCCGAAAAATAAATTTTAATGTCTCTGGTCCTGAAGGGCCGCCGATGACGGAAGAACAGGTTCAACAAGGGATAAAAATGGGCATGATGACCGGAAATGCTACCGTAGACAATTTGCATTCAGATTTCACCCATACCAATGCCATTGCCTATAATCCCGAATTAGATCAAATTGCTATCAGTGTACCTGCCTATAGTGAAATTATAATTATTGATCATAGCACCACCACAGAGGAAGCCAAGGGAAATACAGGTGGCAAGTGGGGTCACGGAGGAGACCTTCTCTATCGTTGGGGTAATCCCTCAAATTATGGACGTGGCACTAAAGAAGATCAAAAACTCTTTTTTGAACATGATATAAAATGGATCCCAAAAGGTTATCCAGGAGAGGGTCATTTAATGGTCTTTAATAATGATATAGAACATCCCGACAATAAAGTACCATCCATGTGGGCTACTTTAATGAGCAGTAAATCCCCGGAGGTTGAAGTTGCGGTAGGGGTTTTAGGTAATCATAGTGCCGTGTTTGAATTTGTACCTCCAACTAATTCTGATGGCGCCTATATCATCGAAGAAAATAAATCCTTTGGCCCTGATGGCCCTCATTGGTCCTATACAGCACCTGATAAGTATTCCTTCTATTCAGCTTTTGTTTCGGGTGCTCATCGTATGAAAAATGGCAATACGCTAATCACCTCAGGAGCAAAAGGTCGAATAATGGAAGTTACTTCTGAAGGTCAAATAGTTTGGGAGTATTGGAATCCATATAATGACCATTTCAGAATGCCGGACGGCACTTTTGCATCCCCTATTGGTCCGTTTAAATATATGCAATTCAGAGCCACCCATTTTATGGAAGACTATCCCGCTTTTGCCGGGAAAGATTTAATACCTTTAAAAGAACAACCAGAACCTTTTATCTTTAAAATGCCACCCCCACCTGTAGCCCAGGATAGTATACAATAAATAGAAGCTCAATTAATTTATAACTTAAAACTACAATCAAATGTCTATTAAAATTATAGGAGCCGGATTACCAAGGACCGGCACAAATACATTGAAACAAAGCTTGGAACAACTAGGTTACAAACATGTTTACCATATGAAAGAATTATTGGTAAATCCCGAGAAACTCCACTACTGGAAAACGTTGGACGAAACGGGTGATACAGACTGGGATGCCCTTTACAAAGGTTATGACGGCACCGTAGATTTTCCCGGTTACCCATGGTATAAAGAACATATGAAAAAATATCCTGAGGCCAAAGTGATCCTTACGGTACGCGATTTTGATGCCTGGTATAAAAGTGTGGACAGCACTGTTTTCAGGGCCGGACCTCAAACACCGGCTGAAAAGATAAAGATGATTGGAAAACTACTTAGCAGTGCCAGAGCACGCACTGTAGTTAAGTGTATCAAATGGTTTAAAAAAGTCTTTTTTGCTGAAAGACTACAAGGAAATTTTGAAGATAAAGCCTTTGCAAAAAAATTCTGGGAAGATCATATCGCTGAAGTAAAAGCCAGTGTCCCTGAAGACAAATTACTAGTTTATGATGTGCGCGATGGTTGGGCACCGCTTTGTAAATTTCTCGGTTTAGAGGAACCTGCCGAACCCCTTCCTCATTTAAATAAAAAGGAGAATTTTAAAGCAATGCTTCCCAAATTAATGAAAGGGGAAATGGTCTAATTTTGAGAATTTCGTTCTAACTAATAATCACAAATACCCCTGAGCAAAAAGCACAAGGGGTATTTCTTTTAAACAATAGGATATGAATACAGAAAGCTGGCAGGTTAAAGCGACCTTATTATTGGTAAGTAGTCTTACTATTATGTCTATGATTACTATTTCTGCTTCTTTGCCAGATATGACCAAGACCTTCGCTGACTTAGAAAATGCAGAAAATTTAGTAAAACTTACCCTCTCCTTTCCGGCACTTTTTATCGCCCTTACTGCCATGATTGCAGGAAAGTTTATTGATAAATTTGGTCGTCTCCAATTGTTAAATGCAGCCTTATTTTTTTACATTATAGGAGGAACCTCAGGCTATTATTTAGAAAATATTTACTTTATTCTTGGCGGTAGAGCATTATTGGGGGTTAGCGTGGGGATTTCAATGACAATTGTCACCACCCTGATTGCTGATTATTATCAAGGTAAGGCAAGGCAAAAGTTCGCTGGCTTGCAGATCGCCGTAATGTCACTCGGAGGTATTTTATTTATAACCCTAGGTGGGATTCTAGCTGACATATCATGGCGTATTCCATTTTTATTATACTTATTCCCCATTGTCATACTGCCTATGACAGGTATGTTTTTAAAAGAACCTAAGGCTAATGAAAAAGGGACCCCTATTATCGGAAAAATTAAGTCCCCAAGAATAATCTGGCTTGTATTTGTAAATATTATGTTGATGTGGATTCTTTTCTTTTTAATTCCTGTACAGATTCCATTTTACTTAAAATCTATTGGAATAGAAAAAAATAGCCTTATTGGGATTGCCATTGCCTCTAGCACCTTATTTTCTGCCATTTCATCAATCTCCTTTTCTAAGATCAAAGACCGACTTAGTTTTCAGCAAGTATTTGCCCTTGGTTATTTACTTATGGCTCTTGCATTTACCGCTATTGCCTATGGCAACTCCTATTTAATGGTAATGCTTGGGATGCTTCTTGCAGGTTTAGGAATGGGCCTAATGATTCCCAACGCTAATATTTGGGTAATGCAGTTAGCTCCGGAACAAATTAGAGGCCAGGAAATTGGCAGGCTTACCACTTTTTGGTTTATGGGTCAATTCTTATCACCCCTTGTTTTATTACCTTTTTTAGGAATTCTATCAGAGTCAGAACTTTTTACATATCTGGCTTACATTCTTCTATTTTTAAGTCTATTTTTCTTTGTTTTTCATTATTACCGTAAGCCTAAAGCGACCTAGTTCTAATTAAGTGAAAGATGATCTTGTGAGGGTAAATACTTTGTTTTTTTGTAAATTTAATACTACAAAAAAGAAGAGGTGAAAAATGACATAGATAATCAGGTTAAAAAGAGCAGCCCACTGCTCAATCTATTTCTCTTTTTAATCTCTGTTTTTCTACTTCTCATTACCGGCCCGTTGGGTTTTATTTATGGAGTTGGTTATACTATTCTGAAAAAAGGTTTTCAAGGCCTTGGTGCCTACTTCCTGGAAATAGCTATATCTATAGATCAACTCGGAAATGTTTTAATGCAACACTTACTAAATGCCTTGTGGCTGAAAAAAGGGGCATATTCCTTTGGCAATAGAGATGAAACTATTTCCAGTGCCCTAGGCAGAAATAAGAAATTAAATACTTTGAATCCTTTCGGTATTCTTATTGACAAAGTCCTGGATGCTATTGATCCTAATCACTCTTTAAACTCTATCGACCAACATATAGAACCCTCAAAGGATATCTTGGACGTTGTGACGTGGATTCACATAAAAGAGCAACGTATTCTCTGTACCAGAAGCGAGAATAAAAAGGTCTATTATATTCCGGGAGGTAAAAAAGAATGGGAAGAAACCAAGGAAGAAGCCTTAATTAGGGAGATAAAAGAAGAATTAAACATTGACTTAATTAAAGACTCTTTGAGCCCCGTCGGCACTTTTGAGGGTCCGGCAGAGGGATATCCATCAGGTGTTATGGTACGACTTCATTGCTTTTTTGCTAATTATGGAGGGGAGCTTTGTCCTTCTTCTGAAATCAAGGAAATGGTATGGTTAAGCTATCGAGATATTAAAATGGTGGCGGAAACAGATCAGCTAATTTTCGAATTTCTTAAAAAGAAAAACTGGTTTTAAAAAAATCCTTTAATACTCCAAAAAGATTTTGCTTACTTTTGAGCCCGAATACAGAGAACGAATACACTTAAAAGACAAATGGTAGTATTAGGAATAGACATTGGAGGATCTGGTATGAAAGGTGCTCTAGTAAATTCAATTACGGGGGAAATGATAACAGAAAGACACCGCATTCCCACCCCTAAATCCAGGAAGCCAAAAGAAATGGCTGCAGTAGTCAAGGAAATTGTAACTCATTTTAACCATAAAGGGCCTGTAGGCTGTGGTTTTCCAACAGTTATAAGACACGGCGTTTGTAAATCTCAGGGGAATCTCCATAAAAAATGGCTAAACCTAAACGTAAGAGAGCTTTTTAGTGAAGCTACAGGGTTACCCGTCACGGTAATTAATGATGCGGATGCGGCTGGTTATGCCACCATGAATTATGGTATTGGAAAAGGCAAGGAAGGCTTAGTGATTATGATCACCATAGGTACAGGTTTGGGAAGTGGAGCTTTTTTTAATGGCGAACTCATACCAAATTTTGAATTAGGCCAGATTCCTTACAAGAAATATGACAAAATTGAAGATTGGGCAGCAGCCTCAGCCAAAGAAAGAGAAGAACTTACTTTTAAACAGTGGGGAAAACGATTCAACAAATTTCTGGAGTATGTCGAACTATTAGTTTCTCCTGATCTTATCATTCTAGGAGGCGGCACTTCAAAACAGTTTGATGAATATAAAAATTATATCACCATTGAAACCTCCGGTTATTCCTGCAGAATTAAGAAATCAGGCAGGTATTGTAGGGGCAGCAGCCGCCGCTTTGCATCAAGCCCCTAGAGATTAAGTTTTTTCTAAACCTTTTTTTAAGCTATTTTATTACGTTTTCTATCGTTCTCAGTAAGATAGATTTTACGTAACCTTAAATGCTTTGGAGTTACCTCAACATATTCATCTTTTTGAATATATTCCAAGGCTTCTTCCAATGAAAATTTAATAGCAGGTACAATTTTAGCTTTATCATCCGCTCCGGAAGAACGAACATTACTAAGTTTTTTGGTTTTGGTAATATTGATGGTCATATCGTCTCCTCTAGAGTTTTCACCGATCACTTGTCCTTCATAGATATCTTCTCCCGGATCAACGAAGAACTTCCCTCTATCTTGTAATTTATCAATAGAATAAGGAATTGCTTTTCCTTTTTCCATGGAAACCAAAGAACCATTTTGCCGTTGGGGAATATCACCTTTCATCGGTTGGTATTCTAAAAAGCGGTGTGCCATAATGGCCTCACCTGCGGTAGCGGTCAACAATTGATTTCGTAAACCGATGATTCCCCTTGATGGAATCAAAAATTCACAGACCATACGATCACCTTTGGCTTCCATACTGGTCATCTCCCCTTTACGGATAGAGACCATTTCAACTGCCTTTCCAGAAACTTCTTCCGGTAAATCTATGGTCAGCTTTCAATAGGCTCACATTTGACACCATCAATTCTTTTATAATAACCTGTGGCTGTCCAATTTGCAATTCATAACCTTCTCTTCGCATGGTCTCTATCAATACAGAAAGGTGCAATACCCCACGACCAAAAACCAAAAACTTATCGGCACTATCGGTTTCATTCACACGTAAGTGCCAAGGTTCTTTTCCAATTCTCTCTCCAAACGTTCTTTGATATGCCTCGAAGTAACGAACTTACCATCTTGTCCAAAAAACGGACTGTCATTAATGGTAAACAACATACTCATAGTTGGCTCATCAATAGCAATTGTTTTTAATCCTTCCGGATTTTCTGCATCGGCAACTGTGTCGCCAATTTCAAAACCTTCAAGACCTACCATAGCACAAATATCGCCGGTAGCCACTTCTTGAACTTTTATACGCCCAAACCTTCAAAAGTAAAAAGTTCTTTGATTTTCGATTTTACAATGCTTCCATCCCGTTTTACCAAAGAAATCTGTTGTCCTTCTTTCAAACTTCCTCTTTGTAACCTTCCAATTGCGATTCTTCCGGTAAAAGAAGAGAAATCCAAAGAAGTAATCAACATTTGTGTATTTCCTTCTTTTGGTTCAAAAGTTGGAATATGCTCTATGACCATATCCAATAATGGTTCATATATTATCGGTTTCGTTTTTCCAATCATCACTCATCCAATTGTTCTTTGCAGAACCATAAACCGTTGGAAAATCCAATTGCCACTCTTCGGCACCCAATTCAAACATCAAATCAAATACTTTCTCATGCACTTCTTCTGGTGTACAGTTTTCCTTATCAACTTTATTGATAACAACACAAGGTTTTAACCCTAAATCGATAGCTTTTTGCAATACAAAACGCGTTTGAGGCATAGGGCCTTCAAAGGCATCTACCAACAACAAAACGCCATCGGCCATATTCAATACACGTTCTACTTCACCACCAAAATCGGCGTGACCAGGAGTATCAATAATATTGATCTTGGTATCTTTATAAGTTTACAGAAACGTTTTTGGAGGTAATGGTAATCCCTCTTTCACGTTCAAGATCATTGTTGTCCAAAATAAGGTCACCCGTATTCTGGTTGTCCCTAAATAGGTGACAATGGTGCATGATCTTATCTACCAAGGTTGTTTTACCGTGGTCTACGTGTGCGATGATCGCAATATTTTTTGTTGTGGACATACTTTTTGTTTTGAGCGTGCAAAGATACTCCTATTTTTGGCAACCACTTATAAAGTTGTGTTATTTTTATTGTATTGATTTAGAGGGCTTAGGAAGAGAAGTGTTACCTCCAAAAAACAATTATCTTTACTCTATAATTATTTGATATGAAATTAGATCACATACCGAACTTAAAAAACTTAGAAAGTAAGAACTTTTTCTTACTAGCCGGACCTTGCGCTATTGAGGGAGAAGAGATGGCTTTGCGCATTGCAGAAGAAATAGTAAGGATCACATCAAAACTCAAGATACCCTACGTATTTAAGGGGAGTTTTAAGAAAGCAAACCGAAGCAGAGTAGATTCTTTTACCGGGATTGGTGATCAAAAAGCTTTAAAAATCTTAAGAAAAGTATCGGAAACCTTTGAGGTCCCTACAGTTACGGATATACACACCAATGAGGATGCAGCTTTGGCGGCGGAATATGTAGATATACTTCAAATACCGGCTTTTTTAGTCAGGCAAACCGATTTGGTGGTGGCAGCGGCTGAAACAGGAAAAACAGTCAATCTTAAAAAAGGCCAGTTCATGAGTCCGGAGAGCATGAAACATGCGGTAAATAAGGTTCTGGATACTAATAACAGTCAGGTAATGATTACAGACAGAGGCACTATGTTTGGCTATCAGGATATGATAGTCGATTTTAGAGGTATTCCCGTCATGAAAAACTATGCCCCCGTGGTGCTAGATGTAACGCACTCCTTACAACAACCAAATCAGTCTTCCGGAGTCACAGGTGGCAGGCCAGAATTAATAAATACCATAGCAAAAGCGGGAATCGCTGCCGGCGTAGATGGTATTTTTATTGAAACCCATTTCGATCCAGCAAATGCGAAAAGCGATGGAGCCAATATGCTTCCGTTGGATCAGTTGGAGCGCTTATTGACAAACTTGGCAGCGCTAAGACAAACGGTAAATTCGATGATATAATCAGTTAATGAAGTCGAAATCTCAAGTAATCAAATACTAATATTGAAAAAATGAAAACACTTGGTTTCAGAGCCCTGGTCTTGCTTACTTTTTGTCTTGTTTTTTATACAGTGTAAAAAAGAGGCTGCAAAGGAAACCCAAGTTCAAAGACCAAATATTGTTTTTATTATGTCCGATGATCATGCCTATCAGGCGATCAGTGCGTATAACAAAGAGCTTATTGAAACCCCTAATATAGATCGTATAGCAAATGAAGGTATGATCTTTACAAATGCCAGTGTCACAAATTCTATTTGTGCTCCTTCACGGGCTGTTATATTAACAGGAAAACACAGTCATATTAACGGAAAAATAGATAATCTTTCTCCTTTTGACACCACCAATGTTACCTTTCCTCAGCTTCTGCAGAAGGGGGGATATCAAACAGCTATGTTTGGAAAACTACATTTTGGTAATGCCCCCAAGGGATTTGATGAGTTTAAAATTTTACCCGGACAGGGAGATTATTACAACCCTAAGTTTATCACCCAGAAAGGAGATACTACCATTACAGGATATGTAACGGATATTATTACTGATTTAACTTTAGACTGGTTAAAAAACAGGAGGGTAAAAGAGAAGCCCTTCCTCTTAATGTATCTTCACAAAGCACCGCATAGATCATGGCTTCCGGCACCCAGGCATTATAAATCATTCACTAAAAAAAACTTCCCGGTTCCAGCCAGCTTATTTGACTCCTATCAAAATAGAGGCACTGCCGCTAAAATGGCAGAAATGAATATTCTGGATCATATGATTTTGAATTATGATAACAAGGTTTATTCTGAAATTATTGACTCTTTAGGAATAAAAGAAAGACGTCTTTTTGATCCGCTAGATAGAATGAATCCTGAACAAAAAAGTGACTGGGATGCCAGTTATGATCCCATAAATAAAGAATTTGCCGTTTCTTACCCAAAAATGAATGATTCTACCCTTATGGCATGGAAATACCAACGCTATATGCAGGATTATCTTGGCACTATAGCAGCCGTGGATGAAAATGTCGGTCGGGTTTTAGATTATTTAGAAAAAGAAGGATTGGATAAAAATACAATGGTTGTCTATACCTCAGATCAAGGTTTCTATCTGGGAGAACATGGTTGGTTCGACAAAAGGTTTATGTATGAAGAGTCTTTTAAAACACCCTTATTAATTAAATGGCCAAATACTATTCGTCCGGGCATCACCGAAGATGAAATGGTTCAAAATTTAGATTTTGCCCAGACTTTTTTAGAGGTGGCCGGAATATCGGCTCCTGAAGATATGCAAGGCAAAAGCCTGGTCCCTCTTCTAAAGGATGAAAAAGAAACATGGGATAGAGAGGCTGTTTATTATCATTATTATGAGTATCCCGCAGAACATGCTGTAAAAAGGCATTATGGGATAGCGACAAAAGACTTTAAGCTCATTCATTTCTATTATGACGTAGACGAATGGGAATTGTATGATAGAAAAGCAGATAGACAGGAAATGAAAAATGTTTACAATGATCCTAGCTATAAGGATATTGTAGAGGAGCTCAAATCAAAATTGACTTCCCTTCGGAAAAAATATAAAGATTCAGAAGAATTAAGCAATCGCTATATCCAAATCTATAAAGATAAAGGCTGGATAGTAGACTAGTACCTTTATTTTTGGAACTACTTATAGAATTTTTTATCTTTTAGATTGTAAGCTTCTTTCAAGACTGCCTCCAATATTGCAGTGTCTATTTCCTCAAAAGATCTATATCTGAGCGATTGCATCACTTTTCTCCCGGCTTTTGTCATATACTCGGTATTATCCTTCAAATGAGCTGCCATCCAAAAACCCAAATCTACATAGTCCTTGGACTTATTTAAATAACAAAAAGGCCTCCCATCTATATAATAAAAGGGAATTCTATATTTAAACTTCAAATTTACTTCGGGAATGGTGTTTTCAATAAAAGTCTGTAAGAAAATTAATATTCCTTTATAGGGTTCTGATTGATTTAGTATGTAATTCTCTGCAGGATTCATATCTTTAAAAGAAAAACTCATGACTAAGATATTTATTTCTTTCTTATGCGTTGTCCATTCGATTGGATTTGCTAATGATTATATACATGTTGATTCTAGAGTAAGAAGATACCCTCATTTTAAGGAAATTCATGACCTAGGCTATAGAATTCAAAATGATTTTAAAACAGATAAGGAAAGAGTAAGAGCTGCTTTTATTTGGTTGACTATTAATATGACCTATGAGCGTGTGATTGAAGAAAATTTAAATCAAAAGGTCTATATCAGTTTTAAAGATGAACGAGCGAAACACAAACAACTAAGGGACATTGCCTTAAATAAAATTGAAAAATCTTTTGCTTTAAGGAAGGGAGTTTGTACGGACTACTCTTTAATGCTCAATGAATTGTGTATGCAATTTGGACTTCCCACCAAGGTGATTGTTGGGGTCTCTAAAACCGAAATAAATAGTAATATTAGTGAAAATTTGATTAAAAATCATACGTGGAACGCAGTACAAATTGGTGGCACATGGCAACTTATGGATCCAACCTGGGCTTCCGGTTTTATTGATACAAGAAGTAAAAAATTTGTACGAAAGCATATAGAACATTTCTTCTTTACCGCCCCAGAGGATTTTGCAAAACACCACCTCCCAAATAACGAAGAATGGCAACTATTGAGAGAACCTGTGAGTGCAAAAGAGTTTTATAGTGCTCCCTATTATTATCCGGAATTTTTTGGAAAAGGAATTGCACTATCTTCCAATACCAATGGTATATTAAAGAAATCTGATGAGACCATAAATTATATCTATTTTGATAAACTTCCACCTCAACATGGTATGTATTATATGGTACATGGGACCGGAGAGTTAAGAAGATTGGGGTTTAAAAAACTAGCAAAGAATGCCTATGTTTCTAAGATTCGATTAAAAAAGAAATTATATAAGGATCATAGCTTGTTAACGGTTTTTATGGATGAGAAACCTATCTTAAATTTTAAAATAGAAGACCTTTATACGAACCAAATTATTAAAAAAACACCAAATAATGAACAGCAAAAAAATCCTAATTCTCTTGATCTTAAGTAGTGTTATATCCTATGGACAAACACATAGTCATACCGGGGCACAAGCCATAAACTATCCAAATATTGAAGGATATCTAACACTAAAAACAGATCTGCACCAACACACGGTATTTTCTGACGGTAATGTTTGGCCAAACATAAGAGTTCAGGAGGCTTTAAGAGAAAACTTGGATGCTATTTCCCTAACCGAGCATTTAGAATACCAACCTCATAAAGAGGATATTCCACATCCGGACAGAAACCGATCTTATGAAATTGCTTTAGAAGAAGCAAAAGAACATGAATTATTAATTGTTCATGGTTCAGAAATAACAAGATCGGAACCCGTAGGACATAGTAATGCTGTCTTTATTACCGATGCCAATCCCCTTTTAGCAGAAGATGCGGCCACCCCTTTTGCAGAGGCAAAAAAGCAAAATGCCTTTGTGTTCTGGAACCATCCGGCCTGGTATGCTCAGCGACCTGAAGGGAATCCCGTGCTAAGTGATTTTCAAAAAGAACGGATAAAGAATGGCGAACTCCATGGGATAGAGGTAATTAACACCTTTGATTATGCCGAGGAATCATTACAAATTGCATTAGATAATAACCTGACAATTATGGGAACCAGTGATATTCATGGCCTAATTGATTGGGATTATACCGAAAAGGGAATGCATCGTCCCATTACCTTGGTGTTTGTAAAAGAAAGAAGCATTGAAGGTTTACGAGAAGCCCTTTTTAAGGGACAAACGGTGGCTGTTTACAATGAACTTCTGGTAGGGAAACCCGAATTTTTAATCCCGCTAATAAAGGCCAGTGTAGCTATTAAAGAAGCTACCTATCTTCCTGAAACTTCGGTGTTAAAAGTTACTTTGGAAAATGTGAGCAGCAGTGATTTAATTTTCGAAAATAACATGCCCTATACTTTTTATAGCAAACCGCCTCTGTTTACTATTACTGCCGGAGAAACCATCGACTTGCAAATAAAAACCCTGGAGACGAAGAACAAAATTAATTTGGAGTTAAAAGCCATGGGAGCTTATACCGCTCCAAAAGAACATCCACTAATTAGCTGGGAAATTGTAGTAAACTAGCTATTATTCCTTGCCATCAACATAATCCTGTAAATAAGAAAAACGAGGAGTGAGTTTCCCATCTTTGGTCATTCGTGCTCTTTCAAGAATACCATCCTTATCTCCATTAAAAAAAGCAGGAATAACATGATCCACAAAAGCTTGCCCAAAACCTTCACTGGCATCTCTGGGCAACTCGGCGGGTAGATTATCTACCGCCATAACTGCTATGGCCTCCGGTAAAAGGAAGTCGACTTCTTTTTCGGTCATTGGGTCATAACCGTAAACAGGATCCGCAATTGTCGATGCTCTCAAAGTACTAGCCACAGGACCATCAATATCGCAGCTAATATCGGCGACTACACTTATATTAAAATCTTTTGCTTTAGCGTCTTCTCTTGTAAATAAGTATGGCGCCCCTTGTCCGTAAAAATGACCGGCCATATAGAGGTCCGTGACCTTGGCAAAACGCATAAAGTCCGATTCATAGGCCTCAGGATTTTTAAAAAAATCTTTTTCATCAAGAATAGCTCCGTCTTTTCTCTTATTGTAATCCAGAACATCTATTTGGCAAAATACGGCTTCCTCAAACGTTTCGTTTAAATAGCTTTCAACGGATACTTCCCTCATATTCATACCTACTAACATTTCTCTGGCACCATTCCCCACTCTTCCCTTGCCCGTGATTAGCACTTTCATACTTGGGAGACTAAGGCTTTTTAGGGTATTAATGAGAGCCTCTTTATCCTTTAAGTCTTTGGCCTTGGGCATTTGGAATTGCTGGCTTTTTAAACCGTAGGCTCTAATCCCGTTATAGGCCCCGACAATCCCTGCATATCTCCCAAAAGCGACCAATCTAATCCCTTTGGCATTTGTAATAACCTCATGGTCATAGAGTGAAACATTCTTTTTTAGAATAGCCTGTAAAAGAGGACGGTTATAGGGTTGTTTTTTAATCGTATGCGAAAAAAAGAAATATTTTTTGTTAGGGATTAAAGCTTCTATCGGAACTTCTTTAACCCCAAATAAAACATCACATTGATCTATTTGAGTAGATACCGCTATCCCAGCCTTTAAATATTCATCATCGCTGAAAACCCTAATATCGGATGCTTCTACAATAATAGAAGCCTCTTTATGCTGAGAGACGACTTTTTGGCAGGCGGCTGGAGACAAGACAACTCTCCTGTCCGGAGGGTTTTTGCGTTCTTTGATAATTCCGAAAATCATATAAAAAAATTGGTATAAATATTGTTCTAATGTACATGGATTTAGTGAAGGCAACAAATTCCTAAGATGAGATTTGATATAAGACGACGGAATTTTCATAACTTCGCAAACCCTTTTGGGAAATGATGTTCTTTGATTTATGGGGCCGACTGGTTTTGACAGCGAGACCAATGGTGATGTAAGCATGTCGAGCGCTGGGATACAGCTCGTAAAACTCATATTTCAAACTTTTAATTGGCGATAATAATTACGCTCTTGCCGCTTAATCTGAATTACAGTAGGATTTAGCCTCGTCCCCGCTAGGCGGGGAAGCGAGATGTCCCTGGATAGCCCTTGTTGACGGCGATCTTTTTCGGGGCACCATAAAAGTCAACATAGAAATACTATGGCTTCGGTAGTATTTCAAAATTTAAGAAGCTAAGTATGTAATGGGCGGTTCTTGGTCAGTTGCATATCGAAAACCGAATAAGAACTAAACATGTAGAAAGCTTTGCAATTGCTTGTTTGGACGGGAGTTCGATTCTCCCCGGCTCCACGATTAAGCGCAACTGGCTTGCGATTTAAGACATAAGAAGTCCGACAAGTTTACTTGATCGGACTTTGTTGTTTTAAAGCGTCTGGACTGCAAGTACAGCCAGTTGCATTTACAGGACGGAAGCTTAGGAGCACAGCGACTGATAAAGGAGCTAGCCTCCCCGGCTTTCATTAATATAAACTACTTGATTCCATAGATTATGCCTGGACTGCATGTACAGCCAGTTGCTTTCATTACGGACGATTTCAATTTTATATTTTTAAAATAAAATCCTACATCGGAATAAACTGGACAACAAAACACTTCTTTTATTTAATACCATAAAATTAATCAAATGTATTCTAAATATCGCGTATCGCGATACGCGATATTTATAGTATATTTACTTGTTTAACTATATTTTATGTATTATTATTGCATATCGCGATATACAATAATAATGAATAAAAGCAGTTTACATCAAATGAAACCTCAAGATGTTATAGTACTGGCAAAACTAATTGCCATAGATAACACAGACTATATTCAAATAGAATTGGCAGAAATGCTCTATATGAGCCAATCAGAAATCAGTAGTTCCATATCTAGGTCTTCGTATGCAGGGCTTCTTATAAACAAGGGCAAAGAAGTAAACCGTAAACTATTTTTCAACTTTATTAAGTACGGTTTAGCTGTGGTATTTCCTCAGCATCCAGGTGCCATTGTCAGAGGCACCGTAACTGCTCATAGTGCTCCGCCATTAAATATAGAAATTGTGAGTGAGGAAAAATATGTTTGGCCCTATGCAAAAGGTAGAGTACGAGGCCAAAGCATTACACCTTTGTACACAACAGTACCCAAAGCCGTTGCCTTAGACCCTTATCTGCATGAATTATTGGCCTTAATGGATGCTGTTCGGGTAGGTAGAGCACGAGAAAAAAATATTGCTTTAGAATTCTTAGAGCAACGTATATGCTAAAGAATACTTTAATAAATAGAGAAGCTACAAAAAAAGTGGCTTTGGCTTTAGGGAATTTGAACAAAGAAGTGGTCTATGTAGGGGGAGCCATGGTTAGCCTCTATATTAATGATCCTGCTGCCGAATTGACCTACAAAAGATATTTTACTTTTCAACTACCACTTTTGCCAAATTAGAAAAATTACGAGAGCAACTAATTGAAAGAGGATTCACCCAAAACGCAGAGGATACTGTAAACTGTAGGTTTAGATATGAAGATTTAAAAGTGGATGTAATGTCAACGAAAAGCGTAGGATGGGCACCCTCCAATCGATGGTTCGCAGCAGGCTTTGATAAAGCTTTAACTAAAACCGTGGATGATATAACCATTAAATTACTGCCCCTGCCCTTCTTTATAGCAACTAAAATGGAAGCATTTTTTGAGCGTGGCATCAAGGATGTTTACGCCAGTCATGATCTGGAAGATATCGTCTACCTTTTCAATTACACTACCAATATTGATTACCAGTTAATAAGGGCAAACCAGGAAGTAAACATTTATCTTAGAGAAAAACTAAAGGAAATTATCGAAAATAAAACGATACTCACAGCTATCCGAGGTAGTTTATATTATGAACAAGCCGATGAACGAATGGAAATCATAGAACAGCGTATTCAAAACATAATAAAATAGTTTAAAATATTTGACTTTAGCTCTGAAAAAAGATACTCAAAACCAAAGTCACTTATTCGCCTTCATATAAAAAGTTGAAAAGGGCGAGTTAATAGTAATGCCTGGACTGCAAGAACAGCCAGTTGCATTTACAGGACGGAAGCTTAGGAGCACAGCGACTGATAAAGGAGCTAAGCTCTGGAGCCACGACTTCGGCTAAAAACCTTTGATAATACTCCATTTATTAGAAATTCTTTCAAGATTAGTCACGATTTATTAGATTAGTGGTTAGTATATGAAGCGTGGCGACCGCATGGGAGCCATGATTTCATTATACTGTTTTGTGCCATGTTTCTTAGTTTTTTAAAATTTGTAGTGTCCCAGTTTTTTCATCACTTACATACAGACTAAAAGTAAGTGTTGTCTCCTCGTTGATAGCAATTATTAGGTTACTACTTCTCGCTACTTTTGCCAGAGAAACCTTTTTCCCGATAACGACTTGTTCTTGTTTTGAATTCGCACCAAAGTCAAAATCCCAATTCAGAGGGGCTATTTTAAATTCATACCGTCCTTTTTTTAAACTTGTTGTAGTTTCATAAATCCCTTTACCCTTATACTTAAATTGTGGTGTTGCATCCATTTTTTTTCCCCACTCATTCATGCTTCCAAGTAAGTAAATGGCCTTATCTCCCAATGGTTGCTTTTTCATTTCATTAAGCACATGTTCAGCTCTTGACATCACATCCTCTAGTTTCTCTCCTTCTATTAACGACAAGGCTATATCAAGTGCTACGCTTTGATTAATTTCTATGTCTGGTTCAACACCCTGTCCCTCAATTTTTCCTATTCTATGAGAATAATATTCTGCTATAGGCAAAGACAATTGAAATCCATGAGGTAAATCATACATCTTTTGTGACAACATCTCACCAGCAGTAGTTTCACCTATAATTGTTACGCTTTCTTCTTGAGCTATTGCATCAACGGTAAACTCAGCAGCACTTGCCGTTTTATGGCTTATTAAAACATAAACCGAACCGTTGAAGTGCGGATTCATGGGAATAAACTTTACACGTGTTAGCGGTGCATCTTGAACATCACGCCAAAACGACTTTATTGACCATCCTTGCCAGGGCTCTAGATTTTGAATATCGGCCATAACAGGTGTTTCTGTATTATTCTTCCACCATTTTCGAGATACAAATATTCCGGCATCTATAGAATCCGAAAGCACATGACCAACCAGCGGTACGCCAGCAAATGTGCCTCCAGTATTGTTTCGAAGATCTATAATCAGCGAATTGGCCTTATTTTTTTTAATCTCCCGATATGCCTCGAATACTCGTTCTTTTGTATCCAAACCTGTCATAGTTGTAACCGTAAGTATAGCCGTTTGCCCTTCCCAGTTTAGAGAAACACTGTGTTCACCAACTTGCATGGTGTCAATGAATTCAGCCATGTCTTTTGAGAGTTTCTCTGTATTTGTGAGTCTAACATGTGAAAAAGGACCATCTTTCCAAAGCTCATTAAAGCCATTAATAAACTCTTTTCTGGTTTTGACTGTTTTTGCCAGAATTTTAATTTTCTTTTCTAATTCAACATATTCATCTGTATCCAGCTCTTTCGGGTTGTAGTGATATGCATTCATCAATTGAGATATACTATCTACTACAGTGCTTAAATCTTGATTAAGCTGTTGAAGCTTTTTCCCGGATGGCTGGTAGTTGCAGGAAAACAGTAGGAAGAATAAAGTTGAAATAGTTAGACTTTTCATAACAGCATAAGATTTCATTATTTTATATTTTCAGTTTTAGGTTATTTATTTATTAGACGAATTTTAGTAATATTTGTTACTTGATATGTGGCCCAACTATAGAATAATTAGCACAATGCCCTTTATTGATAAATTACCAACAATCATTATGACAATTGTAAACTTAATAACAGGAGTTTTTCTAATAATTCTAGGATTACTGGTAAAAAAATATCCTGCCTTAATTGCGGGTTACAATACTATGTCTGACAAAGAAAAAGCTCTGACGGATATAGATGGACTATCCTCCATGATTAGAGCAGGGTGTATAATAATGGGAATTGTTCTATGGATTTCTGAACTATTACTTCAGATTACAGAAATTAGTGGATTTAGTATTGGAGTAATGATATCCATATTGACTTTAGGGGCGTTTTGCATGGCATTCCTTGCACAGGGGTATAGGAAGAAACCCAATAAGTAGCATAAGCTGCCAAAGGAAGTTTATACTTTATTCTAATTATTTTGGCTTATTTAATTGTAATAATAGAAACAGAGTTTATTATTTATGATAAGATTTCGAAATAAATGAATATGAAAATAGTTCCAATTCTTTTATTCCTTCTTTTGTTTATTAAAATCAATCTTGGCATTAACTCATTAAACCCAGGATGATCAGAAATTCCATCACATACAGTAACCCGGTTATTCAGAGGAAAAAATGAAAGATAAATACCTATTTACATCTGATAGGCTTGGCTTTCGAAATTGGAAGAAGGAAGACTTATCCGAATTTGCAAAAATAAACGGGGATGCAGCCGTAATGGAACATTTTCCAAATCCTCTGACCATACAAGAAACGGCAGAATTTATAGAACGTCTTCAAAATCATTATGCGAAAAATGGATATAACTATTTCGCGACAGAAATATTGGAAACAGGAGAATTAATTGGATTTATTGGTTTGGCTGATCAAGACTATAAAACAGAATTTAATCCTGCCACGGATATTGGATGGCGTTTAAAAAAGACCGCCTGGGGCAAAGGTTTTGCAACAGAAGGAGCCAAAAGGTGTTTGGATTTTGCCTTTAACGACTTAAAACTTCAGAAGAAGTGATTTCTACATGTACCGTTAACAACACTAAATCAGAAAAGGTGATGAAAAAACTAGGAATGACAAAAAAAGGTGAATTTAACCACCCCAAACTATCAGAATTTCCAGGTTTTAAAAAATGTCTTTGGTATGAAATTAAAAACACCTAAAATAGAGGCAGCACTATATAAACCCAATAGGACCTAATGCAGTTTTGCCAAGATTCGGCTCAAATGTGATAAGACTTGATGTTCGAGAAAAAAAAGAACTGAGGTGAAAAACTAACAATTTCTTCTTTAATTTGAGACATTATTCTTCTAGGCCCATAGATTCAAACATTTAATTCTTTGAGCACCGTATTGTATTAGTTTCCGGCATTTACCAATTCCCAAAACTCCTCGCGATTATTCGTACGTGGAAATGGCTCATTAGGCACTGGTACCTTAAGGAATTTACAAAGTGGTTCCCATCCCTCCTTCACCTGAAATATAAGCAACTGTTCTTCAGGAATGATCTCCCTTACTGCCTTATTATGAGCAATAAACCCATTCATTAATCCTTCCCTGTCCAGTCCTTCAGGAAATCCGGTTTTAGTGATGACTTCATTAGCCATTTTCAGCCAATCTTGCATTTTTTCAGGTGCCTTATCTCTTCCCCCAAGCAGTTTATAAATTGTTGAACCAAAACTATCAGCCCAATTTTCAGGATTTCGCTCCGTCAATATAAATTTAGCTGTTGGGTACTCCTTGATTAATTCACGAAAAAAACCTGCCGTTGGCCAATCTACTGCACTGTTAAAGCCATCGTAAATGGCACCCCAATTAGCATTTCCTTTTAAGGCCTCCGACCAGAGTGGGACCTGTATATCCATATTTTTCAAAACCTCTTCCATATGGTGACATGGACCAAATCCAAGTTGATTAATCGCTAATCTAAGTGAGTAGGTACCAGTACGCCCAACACCGGCTCCAATAATACTAATTGCCATGAATTGATTTTTTTTTTAAATGTAATAACAGGTTTCAATGGATCAGAGATAATAAAAAATGCTACTACAAAGGTTCTTATTTACTGCCAATAGCAGCTTTAACTCAAATATATTAACTATTCATCAAACTAGAAAATTGGGTTTGCTATTGGAGTCAATTGTTGGCATATGCAATTAATAACAAAATCTCGACTAAAGGCCAGTAAAAAAATGACCTGAAAAAACACTCAATAGATCAATTTTTGATATCTTGGTGTCGAAAAAAATTGTAACAGAATACTTAGTAAACCATAAACAATTAAGTTTTTTCTATTAATAACTTAAAATGTATTGAAGGCACTTCCCCTATAAGCTTTCGCAATCATTTTATAAGACAAGGTTTTTGCTGCAAGTTTAAAATCCCGGCATATTTTATGCGCGGGTCTAGAAAAGGAAACTTTACTATTTGTTCAATATCAATTTCACGTTTGGATCTATTCAATAATATTAACACGAGCATCATTATGAAGAAACAATTTTTACTTATCCTCTTATTCACCCTCCCTTTAATAGGGTTCAGTCAGCAAACTAGAAAAATAGACTCCACAGCAGTCTTTATTTTAGATAGAATGGCAGATATAATAGGAGAATTAGAATCCGTGAATTTCTACTTAGAAACAACAACAGATAGACGAGACGATTCCAATAAAATTATAAGTCATTATAGCACAAGCCATGTTACCATGAATGGACCTGATAATTTAGTATTTCAAAAGACAGGGGAGAATGGAAGAATTGGATTCTGGTATGATGGGACTTATGCTAGTTATTACTCTTTTGAAGAAAATAACTACGTAACACTGGAAGCCCCTGATAATACAATTGAAATGATAGATGACATGAATCTGCGTTTTGACTTTCAGTTTCCTGCGGCCGATTTTTTCTATCCTTCCTATACCGATGATATCCTTGCGGATTTTGACACCTTAGAGTATTTAGGGAAAACTGTGATTGACGGGGAAGAGTGTTTTTATATAAGAGCTTTAAGCGATAAAATGAACTTTCAACTATGGATTTCCAGTAGTAATTGGAATCTGCCCAAGCGGTTTGTTATTCTTCAAAATGATGAAAATATTTTGCGTATTGAAACGGTTTTCAATAAATGGGAAATTAATCCTACAATTCCGAGTACCGTCTTTGAATTTTTACCTCCTCAGAGTGCCAAACTCATCGACATATTAGAAAAGTCATAATTCAATAGTTTAAAAATTTATAATATGAATACCTATAATTTAAAAACACAAATCAGTGCAGGGCTCATCGTAATGCTTCTGGCTTTATTACTGCCTGTAGAATCTTTAACGGCCCAAAGAATGGGCCATGGCGCTTCCAGAGGTGGTGGCAGAAGTATGTCCAGACCCAGCGGAGGTGGCGCCAGCCGTGCGGCAAGACCCTCTCCCAGCAGAGCCTCCACTAGCAGGGCCACAAATAGCAGAGCTTCTTCTTCTCGATCTATTAATGGAGGACATACCAAGACCACAAACCGAAGCACGAGGCCTTCAAGCAGTACTAACAGAGCTACAACCAATAGAAGTACCAACAGGGCTACTACCCAAGATAGAAGTACATCCGGGGAAAAGCAAAAAGTTACCGACAGAAGTAGCAGTGCCAATAAAAATACACGGGAGGTTAGCAGACCATCTACGGGAAATACAAATAAAAGAACCTCAGAAATTAAAAACAATAGCGGTAATCGTTCCAGAGATAATATCGGCAATAATTCTGGAAACAGAACGAATAATGTTGATAGAAGTAATAGAAATATCAATATAGATAATAGTAGGAATACCTATGTCAGGGCAGGTAACCGGGCCTATGTAAGACCTCCGTATAGATATGGGGGTTATAGGTATTATTGTCACAGGCCTTATTTCTATCATCCATATACCCCTTTTTATTATGGCTCTTACTACCACCCTTGGGGCTTTTTTGTAGCCACCTTAGCAACAACAGCCATTATTGTTAGTATAACCAGTGATAGTAATGATAATAGTGCCCAAGACGACGAATACCACTACGACAATGGGACCTATTATTTAAAAACACCTGAAGGCTTTGTCGCTGTGCAGGCTCCGGTAGGGGCTCAGGTTGCCTGACATTCCCAAGGAAGCGGAGGAAGTGAAGGTGAATGAAACGAACAATTATTATTATGCAGGAGCCTTCTATGAGCAAAATGCTGATGGTTATATTGTTGTTCCGGCTACTGCAGGCACCATAGTTCCCAACCTTCCGGAAGGGGGAGAAGAAATTAAAGTGGGAGAACAAACCTATGTGAAATTTGGTGAGACTTATTACCAGCCTATCCAGGTAGATGGAAAAGACATGTACGAAATAGCGGAAGTAGAAGAGGCTAGTTAAGTAATTACCTGAATGCTTCTTTTGTGAAATTTATATGAAAATTCGCCATTTTGTTCTGGCAATAATTGGAATTCTATTTATAGGAATCCTCAAAAGTTCTGGGCAGTGATGGTCCCAGGCCTAATCTCTGGCGCCAAAAGGTGTATGGGGGTAAACCCTAAATATTTAAACCTGGATCAAAATCTGGCCCCGGCTGGGAATATTTTGGTTGAAGGAGCTGATTTCAAAATTGATGTCTTCCCTACTACCTTTTTTCACACTTTTGCCCTTGGCAATAGCTATGCCAGAGTATTGGCCATGATTAACCCCGGAAGTGGATCTGCACAATTAGACCCTCAACCGGACTCTCCTGGTATTCCTATTGAAGGAATTCCAACTTTTAACTTCAATGGTTTTTCGGACGGCTTTGTTGCCCTTCAGATAGGGCTCATAAATGCGCCGGCCCTTGATCTAAAAGAATTTAGTGAGCTTGCCCCCAAAATATCTTTGCCAGGACAGTTTCGATT
>CALOAJ010000006.1:0-9588 GCA_942491255.1 uncultured Flavobacteriaceae bacterium
TATCAAGTAAACCAAGATCTATATGCTCTACTTTATATTCTTCCTTTAAAATTCTTGTTAATCTTTGAGCTAAAAAAATTCCTCTGGGTTGAATTCCCAAGAGGACAGTTTCTGAAAAGTCTAAATGATGTTCCAAAAGTTGACAAGCCAAACGATGCAGTATAATGTTAATCTCCTTAGAAGAAAGCAATACTTTTTGACTCATGGGCTGTTTGACCTACATATTTCTAATACAAAAGTAGGGATTTCTCTTTAAACAAGGTGCAGCATTCTCATATTCTGTTTTTAGATGAAATAGGCCAAAGAGACAACACTATTCATAAAAAAGCCCTGGCTTTGCGGCCAGGGCTTTATAGTTATTCTCCTAGATAGAGAAAGCAAAAAGAATTATTTCTTTTTCTTATCAGCTTCCATCTTATCTTTTAAGGCTTGAAGTTGCTCATTGGCATCTCCTAGAGTAGGCTTAGATTCGTCAGCTGATACTGCCGCTTTCTTCTTAGCTGCTTTTACATTGCGTTCTTCTTCTTCCTTGAAGATCGCTGTGTGACTTGCAACAACACGCTTAAACTCTTTGTTAAATTCAATGATTTTAAACTCAGCTTCTTCGCCTTTTGTTATTTTTTTACCATCTTCTTTTTCCATATGACGTTGTGGAACAAAAGCGGTAATATCTTCATTAAATTCTATAACGGCACCTTTATCTACGATATCAGATATAGAAGCTTTGTGAACTGTACCAACCGCAAACTCCTTCTCGTATTTGTCCCAAGGGTTGTCAGTCGTTTGTTTATGGCCCAGACTCAATTTTCGTCCTTCTACGTCTAATTCAAGAACCTCAACTTCCAAGGTATCTCCAACTGCGACAAATTCTGAAGGATGTTTAATCTTCTTAGTCCATGAAAGGTCAGAAATATAGATAAGTCCATCAATTCCTTCTTCTAATTCTACAAAAACACCAAAATTGGTAAAGTTTCTAACAATTCCTTTATGTTTAGAACCTACAGGATATTTTGTAGTTATATCAGTCCATGGGTCTGGCGATAATTGCTTAATACCTAATGACATTTTGCGATCTTCCCTGTCTAGGGTAAGTACCACAGCCTCTAATTCATCCCCAACTTTAACAAAATCCTGAGCAGATCTTAAGTGAGTAGACCATGACATTTCAGAAACGTGAATAAGTCCTTCAACTCCTTCTGCAACTTCTAAAAATGCACCGTAATCAGCAATAACTACAACTTTTCCTTTTACCTTATCTCCAATCTTTATTTCATCTCCTAAGGCATCCCATGGGTGTTTCTCTAGTTGCTTAAGTCCAAGTTGAATTCTTGATTTGTTATCGTCAAAATCAAGAATAACAACATTTAATTTCTGGTCTAGTTCAACAACTTCATTTGGATGGTTAATTCGGCTCCATGACAAGTCTGTAATATGCACTAAGCCATCTACACCACCTAAGTCAATAAATACTCCATAAGAAGTTATGTTTTTAACAATTCCTTCAAGTACCTGTCCTTTTTCTAACTGACTGATAATCTCTTTCTTCTGTTCTTCAATATCGGCCTCAATAAGGGCTTTATGAGAAACAACAACATTCTTGAATTCGTGGTTGATTTTTACAACTTTAAATTCCATGTTTTTACCTACGTACTGATCGTAATCTCTAATAGGCTTAACATCAATTTGAGAACCAGGCAAGAACGCTTCGATACCAAAGACGTCAACAATCATCCCTCCTTTTGTTCTGCACTTCACAAATCCTGTTACTACTTCTTCTTTATCATGAGCTGCATTAACTCTATCCCAAGCCATTATAGTTCTGGCTTTTCTGTGAGATAATACTAACTGCCCACTTTTATCTTCTCTTATGTCGATAAGTACTTCTACTTTATCTCCAACTTTTAAACCCGGATTATAACGGAATTCATTAAGAGAAATGACTCCTTCAGATTTTGCGTTAATATCTATTATCGCTTCTCTGTCAGTTAAATGCGTAACTACTCCTGTAACCACTTCTTCATCAGCGGTATCTACAAAGTTCTCACCTACTAGCTTTTCAAACTCCTCTAATTTCGAGTCATCTACCCTCTCGATTCCTTCTTCGTACTTTTCCCAATTGAAATTTTTCAAAAACTCTTGTGGATCTTGTTTGGGAGTTTCTACTTTTACTTCTGTTACTTCTGTAGCTTCAGCTACTTCAGTTGTTTGTTTTTCTTCAGCCATTTGCTGATTTAAATTTGTATTTCGCGGTACCTTCAAGAGTCTAGCAATTCCCGCAAAAGTTGTTATATTTTTTTATAATCCTTTTTTCTCTTGATTCTCTGCAAAAAAGGTGTGCAAAAATACAACTAAAATTTCTTTTTACAAAACCCTCCTCTACAAGCTATTGAATTAATATAAAAGCTAAACAGTGTATCATTTTTTAAGCGTAAAATTTGTAACTTGTACGACATAAAATACTAAACATAATCACAAAAAAATGAGTGTAAAATCTAAATATCAACCTGTCCTGAGTCTTGGGGAACAATTAGGTATAAAAAATGGAGATGTTTCCGAAGAAGGAGGCATTTTAAAGATTAAGGGAGAAGCAAATACTCCGTATGAAAAAAACCTTTTATGGGATAAAATAAAGGCCATTGGAGGGGAACATCCTGCTGACATAAAAGCTAATATCACGGTAGGCGATAATAGCGTTTTTCATAGACATACTGTTAAAAGTGGTGAGTCCTTGAGCAAGATTGCCAAGCACTATTATGGAGACCCTATGAAGTATACCAAAATATTTGAAGCAAATACAGGTATTCTTAGTAATCCGGATGTAATTCATCCAGATCAGGTTCTGATAATACCTAATCTTTAAGAAATCTATAGTAAATAAAAAAGAACGTTGATTTAGCGTTCTTTTTTATTTATCACTTTTAAGGCAAAATTGTGCATCCTTTCAAATTGCTCTTTTAAGCCCATATCCGTATTATCAAACGGAATCGCATCTTCGGCCTTTCGTAAGGGTGATATTTCTCTATGAGAATCGATATAATCTCGTTCTTCAACATTTTTCAAAATCTCCTCATAGGTCACATTTTCTCCTTTATCAAGCAATTCTTTATATCTTCGAGCAGCTCTTTTGGCAGGAGAAGCGGTCATAAATAATTTTAATTCTGCTTCAGGAAAAACTACTGTCCCAATATCCCTTCCATCCATTACAACTCCTTTGTTAGCACCCATTTCTTTTTGAATAGAAACAAGTTTTTTTCGAACCTCTGAAATTACTGAGACCTTACTCACTAATTGGGAAACTTCCATTTTTCTAATCTCCTTTTCTACATTTTCATCATTTAAATAGATCTCTCCATATCCTTTATCTTCATTGTATTTAAATTCCAAAGAAGCTTTAGGAAGCAATGAAATCAATCTTTCTTCATTGATCCCTTCGGGATTTTTACAATTGTTCCGCAAAGCAAATAGGGTAATAGCACGATACATAGCGCCCGAATCTACATACAGATATCCCAAGGATTTAGCCAATTGTTTTGCAACTGTACTCTTTCCTGTTGAGGAATACCCATCTATGGCAATTGTTATTCTACGCATTTAAACTAAAAATAGTTCGTAAGCCTATATAATTTCTTATCATTATTATTGCAAGCTACTTAAAAATCCATGAGATTAATTATAGTACTTTGGCATTTTTTACCTTTTCATTGGTAATGGCAATATCAATTACCTCACTCATTTCCGTTACATAATGAAAATTAAGTCCCTTTAAATAAGCCTCTTTAATCTCCATTATGTCTTTTCTATTCTCTTCTGAAAGAATTACCTCTTTGATTCGGGCTCTCTTTGCTGCCAGAATTTTTTCCTTTATCCCTCCAACAGGTAAAACTTTCCCCCTTAAGGTAATCTCCCCTGTCATGGCTAAACTCTTTTTAACCTTCTTTTGAGCAAACAATGAAACCAGGGAGGTAAGCATAGTTATCCCCGCACTTGGTCCATCCTTAGGAGTAGCCCCCTCAGGCACATGAATATGAACATTGTATTTATCAAATACTTGAGGATCTATTCCGAAACTCTCTGCATTAGACTTAATATATTCCATAGCAATAGTGGCGGACTCTTTCATCACCTTACCTAAATTACCTGTAATATTCAGCGTTCCTTTTCCTTTGGAAAGAATGGATTCAATAAAAAGAATATCACCCCCAACACTGGTCCATGCCAAGCCCGTAACAACACCGGCCACATCATTGTTCTCATATTTATCCCTTTCCAGACGAGCAGGTCCAAGCACTTTTTCTATAATCTCATCAGAAACTTTGATTTCATAAGCTTCCTCCATAGCAATAGATTTTGCGGCATAACGCACCATTTTTGCTAATTGTTTTTCCAAGCCTCTTACTCCGGATTCTCTGGTGTAACCCTCAACGATTTTCTCGAGTTGTCTCTTACCAATTTTTAAGTCTTTGGCACTAAGTCCATGTTCTTTTAATTGCTTTGGCAATAAATGCCTCTTAGCAATTTCAACTTTCTCTTCAATAGTATACCCATTCACATTAATGACCTCCATTCGATCTCTCAAAGCGGGTTGTATGGTAGAAAGATTGTTGGCTGTTGCTATAAACATGACCTTAGAGAGGTCGTACCCCATTTCCAAGAAGTTGTCGTGGAACTCACTATTTTGTTCCGGATCCAAGACCTCTAGCATAGCAGAAGAGGGATCTCCCTGATGGCTGGAACCTAATTTATCAATTTCATCCAAGATAAATACCGGATTAGAAGTAGCAGCTTTCTTGATACTTTGTAAAATTCTTCCAGGCATGGCACCAATGTAAGTTTTTCGATGCCCCCTAATTTCTGCCTCATCTCGCAAACCTCCCAAAGACATTCGAATATATTCCCTTCCCAAAGCCTCTGCGACTGATTTGCCTAATGAAGTTTTACCCACACCAGGAGGTCCATAAAGACATAGTATAGGGGACTTCATATCATTTCTCAATTTAAGAACCGCCAGATACTCGATAATTCTTTGTTTAACATCCTCCAAACCATAGTGGTCTCTATTCAAAATTCTTTCTGCCCTTTTTAAATCGAACTTATCTTTAGAAAATTCATTCCAAGGAAGATCCAGAAACAAATCCAAATAGTTACGCTGAATAGAATACTCGGCCACCTGAGGATTCATTCTTTGCATTTTCGCTAACTCCTTTTCAAAATGTTCTCCAATTTTAGCATCCCATTTTTTTTCTTTAGCCCTCGCATGCATCTCCTCAATTTCCTCATCGTAAGAAACCCCACCAAGCTCTTCTTGGATAGTCTTCATTTGTTGATGTAAAAAGTACTCTCTTTGTTGTTGGTCCATATCATTACGGACCTTAGACTGAATGTCTTTTTGCAACTCTAATTTTTGCAATTCAACATTCATATATTTTAAAGTTGCCAAAGCCCTATCGCTTAAGTTTCCAATCTCTAGGAGTTCTTGTTTATCTTTTACATCTAAATTTAAGTTAGAAGAAACAAAATTGATAAGAAAGGAATTGCTTTGAATATTTTTAATAGCAAAAGAAGCTTCACTAGGGATATTTGGATTGTTCCGGATAATTTTTAGGGCCAGCTCCTTTATAGAATCTATAATTGCTAAAAATTCTTTCTCCTCAGGGGCAGGTCTTATTTCTTCAGCCTCCCTAATCGTAGCAGTCATGTAAGGTGTTTCAGTAAGCACCTCGGCTATCTCAAAACGCTTTTTTCCCTGAATAATAACCGTAGTATTACCATCGGGCATTTTAAGCACTCTTAAGATTCTGGCAACTGTTCCCAACAAGTTAATATCGCTAACACCTGGGTTTTCAGTTTCTTCATCCTTTTGAGAAACTACACCAATTACTTTTGATCCTTTATTGGCATCTTTTATTAAATTAATAGAAGTATCTCTCCCGGCAGTAATTGGTATAACAACTCCTGGAAACAACACCGTATTGCGCAAAGGCAAAATGGGGAGTGTTTCGGGTAAATTTTCTTTATTCATTTCCTCTTCGTCCTCTGGAGTTAAAAGAGGGATTAATTCAGAATCTTCATCTATTCCATGTAACGTCATATTGTCAAATTTTAAAAATCTGGAATGGCTCATAGTTCAATTTTCGGTCATTCTGTCATTTATAGACAGCTTTTTACTTAGTCTTTGTCGGTTTAATCGAAGTATTTTCAACTAAAAAATGCTTCAAAGCGCAACCTACAGTGCCTTTTTAACTTCCTATAGACAATAGTTATGCCAACAAAGTATTTTTTTTTCTAAAGAAAGTGTAACAATCGTAAATTTCAGCAATCTATTAAGTAAACCATTTATTTTTTGAGCCAAAATAAATTAAATACTGAAGACTTAGTTCAATTGTGTCTAGAAGGAAAATCAACCGCACAGATGGAGATTTACAATAGGTATTATAAAGCCATGTATAACACGGCCTACCGCATAGTAAAAGATCCGGCTGAAGCAGAAGACGTAATGCAAGAAGCATTTTTGAATGCTTTTACCAAGCTAAACACATTTAAAGGAGAAGTTGCTTTCGGAGCCTGGTTAAAACGAATTGTTGTGAACAAGAGCATTTATCATTACCGAGCCCAAAAGAAAAAGAACGAAAGAGGATTAGATGATATATTGTACAAGGTCGAAGATAATGATGAGGTTTCTGTGGATCATGGACGTACTGAACAATTGGCTCAAAAAGTGATGGACACCATGGGTCATTTAAAAGAAAATTACAGAGTTTCTTTGACCTTACATCTAATTGAAGGATATGATTATGAAGAAGTATGCAGTATTATGAATATTAGTTACGCCAACTGCAGAACTACTATTTCAAGAGCCAAAGAGAGTTTGCGTAAAAAAATGAAACAAGTATAGCGATGAAAGAAGATAAAATTGAAGACCTGTTTAAAAGCTTAAAAGGCTCTTTTGATCTAAATGAGCCCGAAGCTGGCCATAAGGAAAGATTTTTGGAGAAGTTGGATCGTTCGAATAAGGTTGTAAGAATTAGAACTCATAAAAGAAGTTGGTGGAAACCTCTTAGCATTGCAGCTTCTTTGTTGGTTTTAATAGCTGCAGGAGCGACCATTTATATGAGTAGACCCAACTTAGATCAGCAGCTTGCCAGGATTTCACCAGAAGTGTCTCAAACACAATTCTACTTTGCCAGTCTTGTAGAAGACCGGGTAAGAGAACTTGAAAATGTTAGCACACCTGAAACTCAAAAATTAGTTGATGACACTATGTTACAATTAAAGAAACTTGAAATTGATTATACAAAACTAGAACGCGATCTTATTGAAGGTGGTAATAGCAACATTATTCTAAGTGCCATGATTACCAATTTTCAAACCAGAATTGACCTGCTGCAGGAGGTTATGAATAGAATAGAAACAATTAAAAATTATAAACCTTACGATAATGAAAATCTCTCTATTTAAATATGTGTTACTAAGCCTTATAGCTTTGCCTCTGTTGGGTAATGCTATGGACAAGGATCTTAAAGGAAAGTATACCAAGGAAAAGACCGTAAAAAAAGAGTTCGATGTCAACGCTGATGCTCTCTTAAAGGTATCCAATAGTTATGGTAATTTAAACATTACCTCATGGAATGAAAACCGAATTATTATTGAAGTACATATTAAAACAAGCGGCAATAATGAAGAAAAAGTACAAGAGAAATTAGACGACTTAAATGTAGACTTTGAAGCCAGTAGCAGTATGGTTTCTGCCAGAACCATTTTTAGTAAAAATAAAAGTAGTTGGGGCTGGAACTGGGGCAATAACAAAAATGTGAATATGCAGATTAATTATACTATTAAAGTACCTATTAAAAATAGTGTTCATTTAAATAATGACTATGGAAACATCATGCTAGATAGAATAGATGGATTTGCTAAAATAAGTTGTGATTACGGCAGACTAGAAATTGGAGAATTGCATGGAAGAAATAACGAATTAAAGTTTGATTATACCTCTAAGTCAACAATAGACTATATCAATAGTGGTAAGATATCAGCAGACTACTCGGGATTTACGATTCAAAAAGCCGGTAATCTTCAGATCAATGCAGACTATACGAATTCAACGATAGTGGCAATGGAGAATTTGGATTATACCAGCGACTATGGAAAATTAGAGGTGGGCGAAGCGAAAAATATACAAGGAAACGGAGATTATATTAATGTGTCCCTCGGCACTATACATGGCAATGTTGACATCAATGCGGACTATGGTTCTATAAAAATAGATCATTTAGCCTGGGATGCTGGAAATGTATCCATCCGGACAGATTATACTGGCATTAAAATAGGTTATGACCCTCTTTATAACTTCAACTTTGAAATCGCAACGGAATATGCGGGTGTCAGTGGTAAAGAAGATTTTGAAATAAATATAAGTAAGGAAAAATCCAATGAACGTTACTATAAGGGCTATTATGGAGATGTCTCCAGCAATAATATGGTATCCATAAGCAGCGACTATGGTGAAATTATTTTCTTTAAAAAAACTAAAGTGAGTTCAGTCAAATCAAAAAAACTACATGATGAAAAAAGTTTTATTATTATGTGCCATCATCTTAACAACAGGACTGCAAGTACAATGGGGTAAAAAAATAAAAGGAAACGGGGATAGAACCATCTGGAGAGATCAACTTCAGATTATGACGCTGTCGCCGTTTCTGGTTGGTTTGATGTAAATCTTGTTGAAGGTGAAGAGGGGCAATTGATACTGGAAGGAGAGTCAAATCTTTTAGAACATATTAAAACAGAGGTAAAAGATGGGAAATTAGTTATTAAAGTAGCTAAAGGTGTAAACTTACAACCCTCTTCTTGGAATAAGGATGGTGGGATATTTATCACTGTCCCAGTAGAAAGTATTAATGAAGTTACCTTATCAGGCTCTGGCGATACAGTTTGGGAGAAAACCATCGAAACCAGGAATTTTTCAACCAATCTTTCCGGCTCCGGTGATATTACTTTAGCGTTAAACGCCGAGGAAGTTTCCGCTGCTATGTCTGGATCAGGAGATATAAATCTCAGTGGGAAAACAATTAATTTTGAAGTAAAGATTTCAGGATCTGGAGATATAAAAGCTTATGATTTAATAGCGGATAATGTAAAAGCAAGTATTTCGGGATCAGCCGATATTAGCGTCACGGCAAATGAAATGTTGACAGCAAGAGTTTCGGGTTCTGGTGATATACGATATAAAGGAGATCCTAAAAAAATTGTTGCTAAATCCTCCGGATCGGGAGACATTACTAAAGGTTAGATCATCATCAAAAACGAAGAAGAAAAAACCCGCAAATTTGTCAGGTTTTTTTGGCACCCTTGCTAGTAAAAATAGCCAATAAGAAAAAACACACCTAAAAAATAGAATCACGCATACTTCCAGTGTATTGATTAATGGCCGCATAGAGAAAAGTTCCGATTACAATACCTATTTTTTCGGCTACATCATAGAAACTAAAAAAAGAAGCCGTGTCTGTGGTCTCAGGAATAAATTTAATAAGCGAGCGCGAAAGAGCCTGTATACCTCCCATCACCAGACCTACACAACCGGCAGCTATA